>DAIPMW010000001.1:283671-482564 GCA_036768475.1 Hyphomicrobiaceae bacterium
AGGTGCCCGCAACCGAGCCGTTACCGGTGCCAAGCCCATCGACCGTCAACGTCCGCGTCGCTGTACTGCTACCTGTACACGTCGCAGTCCATGTCACCTCACGCCCCGCGGTAGCAGAGTTGGAAATGCCGTAGGTAAAACTGGCCGAACCAGCGGTTGGGACTGTGAAGATATAGGTATCGGTCGGGCTGGGGTTCGAGACACTAAAGATATGACTGGTCGGAGTAGCTCCAGTTGCATTTATTGTAATTTCAGTATTGCTGTTGCTCATCAACGTTGAAGAAAAAGTAATGGTTTGTCCGGCCGAAGCATTGGTGACATTGATCGTGTCGGAAATGCCTCCGGCGTTAACCAAATCGTTGACGGAATTCGAAGCTACGGAACAATTGAGGTTGAATGTTCCCGCTTGGGCGGATGTGCTCCAGCACAGGATCAAGAGGACCGCCAGCAGCGCTTCGAATACGCGCCTTGACGACGGTACCTTGGAAGACTGGTTGTCTTTGCCTACCCAGTTTCCTGCAACGTCCATGACGTCGCTTGCGACTCTGCGCCAACCGAAAGGATTGGCCTTGACCGTCGGGTCGATGGTGCCGCGCGCACTCGAACCTGGATTCTTATAGCCAGCGCTGAAGGTATTGCTGCGCCCCGCACGCGTGGTGCGTTCAGCTATCCTGCGTCGCCAGCCTGCTAGCATGCGCCGAGCCGGAAGCGCCTGAAAGTCCCACGCAATCATTGCGTGCCCTCGTCAACATACGCACGCACAATCGAACCGGAATTTCGTGGCGGAAGAGAACCGAGCGCCTGCGATGCCTCACCGCGATGCGCTATTTGGTGTCGAAGACGGACTTCTGCCGATTACATTGACACCGCATCTGAGCGCGAACTGGGCCTTAACGACCAGTCGCTCCGAAATCACTATAGTTTGAATAATACATAAGCTCGGAAGGCGAACAAGGTGGGCAGCCGCATCGCCGCCACAAGACTGGAAATTGTTGCGCACAAGGCACAGACGTCAGATATTCCCCTAGGGAATATTCTGTAAAATTTAATAATTACAGCGTGTTACATTCTTCTTTGTGCGTTGAGCGATTTATACCCTGGGGAAATTTGAACCCGGCAAGGTAGCTTTTGACGCCTGTTCAACTCAGTTTCTGCTTCAGCTGGCGGGCGAATCGCGATTACGGCGCGCCGTTCGCGGGCAAGCGCTTGGGAGGCATGCTGCGCACTCCGACGTTTGCCCGCTCAGTGTCATCCGGGCGATCCGCTCTCGACCCA
Organism: Hyphomicrobiaceae bacterium; assembly: GCA_036768475.1. Lineage (GTDB taxonomy): Bacteria > Pseudomonadota > Alphaproteobacteria > Rhizobiales > Hyphomicrobiaceae > JAEUMD01. The sequence continues at coordinate 284,947 of DAIPMW010000001.1, forward strand.
GGGACGATCGGCAGCGCGTGTACTGCGAGAGCGGTGATCACACCCGCTTGCGGCCCGTCATCATCGCGCGGACCAGGTTCTCGCCGTGCACCGCACTCATGATCACGACGGCCAGGACATGCAGGCCGACGAGCGCCAGCGTGGCCGAAGCGATGCCCTCATGCAGTTCCTCCAGCCACTTCGCGGAGCGGTAGGCTTCCAGCGTCGTCATCCAGCCGCTGGCTCCCGTCGCAATGAGCAGGGCCAGCAGGGCCAGGATCATGACGGCGGCCAGCGGATTGTGACCGTGGACGTGCTGAGCCCTGCCCGCCAGGAGGTCGCGGGCATAGGTAAGCGTTTCCGTGGGCGACCGCACGAAGTCCGTGAAGCGGGCATGCTTCGATCCCAGCACGCCCCAGACGATGCGCAGGAGAACAAGTGCCAGGATCGCATAGCCTACCGGTTGGTGAAGCGACTGGTAATCCTCGCTCACCCACGCAGCGGCGAAGAGAGCGACGAGTGACCAGTGAAAGATGCGGACGAAGGGGTCCCAAACCTTGACGGTTGCCGGCCGCTCAGTGCGACCGGCTTCCATCTCTCGCTCTGCTACCACAGGCATCAGCTGCGTCCTTCGCGGCTGACGATCTCGGCCGTGGCCGGGTCGACGTAGATCTCGACGCGGACACCCTTGGCGTCGGTGCCCTTGATCTCGTAACAGCCATGACTCCGTTCGACCTCGCGGACGATATATCCCTGATCCTTGAGCTTCTGGCTCAATTGCTCGACCGGCATCCATTCGGAATCGGGACGGGCGGTGCAGCGGACGTCATCATCCGAAGCCATCTCGTAGCGCCCATTTGAACCGATAGGGCCGTCACCCGCGGCGAAGGCCGGGCCGGCCAGAAGGGTGAGGGCAGCGGCGATAATCGTGGTGTTCTTCAGCATGGTGTGCTCCTCTCGTGTATGAACGTCACGAAGACACAATTACGGACTGCGACCTGAGGTCCGGCTGAAGGGTGGTGTCAGCTGTTTGTCACGTGCGCCCGGCGATAGTTCTTGAAATGTCCTTTGCACACTGAACCTCCATGATCCGCACCGTTTCCGCCATTGCCGTCCTTGCCTTCTTGGCCGCCAGCTCCGCACGGGCAGAAGACATCAGCGCCGAACGGGTTCGGGAGCTTGTCGAGCGTGGGGAAATTCTGACGCTGGAGGAGGTCCTCAAACGCAACGAAGCAAGCCTCGGCGGGCACATCATCGAGATCGAGATCGAGCAGAAGCACGGCGCCTATATGTACGAGATCAAGGTGCTGCGGCCCGATGGCCGATACCGCGAACTCAAGATCGATGCCCGGACCGGGGCATTGGTGGACGAGGAGTGAGCGGACGAGCATGCGCATCCTGGTGGTCGAGGACGAACGGAAGCTTGCGGCGGACCTGGCGAAGGCTCTGAGCGGCGCGGGCCATGTTGTCGATGAGGCGCGGGACGGTGAGCAGGCCTGGTTCCTCGGCGATACGGAGGACTACGATCTTGCCGTGCTCGATCTTGGGTTGCCGAAGCTCGATGGCGTGCAGGTTCTCAAACGCTGGCGCGCGAACCAGCGCACCATGCCGGTGCTGGTACTGACGGCGCGCGATAGCTGGTCGGAGAAGGTCGAGGCCATTGATATCGGTGCCGATGACTACCTGACCAAGCCGTTTCGCATGGAGGAACTTCTCGCGCGTGTCCGTGCCCTGCTGAGGCGGCAGACCAAGCATACAAGTGCCGTACTGGAAGTCGGTGACATCCTTCTCGATACGCGCCATAGCCGTGTCACCAGAGCCGGCGTTCCGATAGATCTTTCGCCTTTGGAATACCGCCTCCTCCACTATCTCATGCATCACGCGGGCCGGGCGGTCTCACAGATCGAGCTGACCGAGCACGTGTACAGCCAGGATTTCGAGCGTGAGAGCAATGCCATCGAGGTGCTTGTCGGACGGCTGCGGCGGAAGCTCGGCGCCGATGCTGTCAAGACCCGGCGGGGCTACGGGTACTACGCAGGCGGCCTTGACGAGGGGGCATCATGAGGTCACTGCGCCTTCGTCTCCTACTGGGCGCAGTCCTTGGCGTCAGTGCGGCACTTACGATTGCCGGCGTGTTTCTGGTTGCGATTTTCGATGCGCATGTTCGCCAGCGCTACGTGAAGGAGCTCGATGACCATCTCCTGCAGCTGGCAGCCGTCGTCCAGATCGATGCATCCGGCTCCCTTTCGATCCGGAATCAGCTTTCCGATCCTGAATTCCAGCGCCCACTGTCCGGTTTTTATTGGCAAGTCATGGAAGCGGGGCGCATCGCCCTGAGATCTCGATCGCTGTGGGACGGCAACCTGGCGCTTGCGCCCGCGTCATCGGCGCCAGGGGAACTCGTGGTGAACGATGCGGCGGGGCCAGCGCAACAGAAGCTGGTTCTAGTCGAACGCACGGTCGTGCTTCAGAATCGCCCGTTGCGCCTGGCAGTTGCCGGCGATCGCACGATCATAGATGAGGCACGAAGCGAGTTCGCACGGGTCGTTGCCCTCTCGCTCGCTGTCATCGCCATCCTGTTAGCCGCAGCATCGTGGTTCCAGGTTGGCGCGGGCCTGGCACCGCTTGGCACGTTGCGGGCCCAGCTGGGGCGGTTACGGCAGGGACGGACACAGCGCCTTGAGGGTGTCAATCTGACGGAGCTTTCCGGACTGGTTGAAGACCTCAACGGGCTGCTGGCGACACAGGCGAGCGAGCTTGAGCGCGCCCGGAAGAATGCCGGCAAGCTGGGGCACGGGCTGAAGACGCCACTGGCCATTCTGGGTGCCGAAGCCCGCGCGCTCAGAGATGGCGGCAATGCCGCATCAGCGGAGGCCATTGAGCACGAGATCGACTCCATGAATGCGCAGGTCGCCCGTATTCTCGCGGCAGTGCGGGCTGTCGGACCGCGTAAGGCGGTCGGGACGACCACAGCACTCAAGCCATTGCTCGAACGCCTCATCGGCGTGATGAAGCGGTTGCCGCGTGGTGCCGCGCTTGAGTGGATCCTTATCGTGCAGGAGGACAACGTTGAGACGCCGATCGATGCGCGCGATTTGGAAGACCTGTTCGGCAACCTGCTCGATAACGCCCGGAAGTGGGCGCGAAGCCGGGTGCGCGTCACCGTTGCCGGTACGGCCGATATAATCGTCGTTTCCATCGACGACGATGGGCCGGGCATTCCTGCTGACCGTAGACGTGATGTGCTGGATGCCGGCATGAGATTGGACAGAACCGTCTCGGGAACGGGTATTGGGCTCGCGATTGCTAAAGATCTCGCAGAATTGCACGGCGGCACGCTGGAGCTCGATGGATGCGATCTTGGCGGCGTTCGCGCAACGGTGCACATCCCCGTTCAAAAGAAGGCTTGGAGCCATCCGTAGGGATCAATGTGACACCACGAAAGCCGGACCTGCGCCGGACCACAAGCTTTGCGATAATGGTACATCGCTCGGGCAATGCGACGAGCAGCGCGGATCTCACTCAGATGGCGAACCGGTCTACAGATCGAGCCATCCGCGTTTCGCAGCGTGATAGCCGAGAACGCCGAAGACAACGGCAAGACCGACGTTGAAGACGGCGAGCGCGGCGGTTGCGAGTACGATGAAGCGATCGACCTTGTCGGGACCCGGCTCTTTGCTGCCCATCGCAAGCTCGGCGCCGGCCAGGAACAGGATGACGCCGAGCACGCTCTCAGGAAACACACGCAGCAAGAGGCCGATCGAGTCGCCGAGCAGCAGCGCCGTCGCCGTGAGCAGGATGCCGAGCATCACCGAGGCGCCGCCCGTCGCCGCGCCGAAGCGAATGTGACCGGCCATGCCGCCGGCGCCATGACAGAGTGGTATGCCGCCGATGGCACTCGACCACAGGTTCATCAGCCCGGTGGACACCGCAACCTTATCCTCGCTCACCGGCCGCTTTGGAAACAGTCGGTTGTTTTCCTCAGTGATAGCGATCAGCGCATTACCGAACGTGAGCGGCAACTGCGGCAGCGCCAGCAGGATGGCGCCGAGCCAGAGATCGTTCCACGTCAGGGCCGGCCATGCGAGGCTTGGCAGCTTCATCGATGGGCGGATCGCCGCAAGCTCTGCGGCGAGTCCGGGCTGCTCGATGAGGGCCAATGCTGTGCCGAGCAGCAAAAGCACGAGCATGGCCGGGACGCGGGAGCGGCCGAGCATGGCGAGTGTCAGGGCGAACAGGCCGGCCGCGATCCAGGGGCTGGCGGACATCATACGCAGCCCTTCAAGCATGAACGTAAAGCCGAGCCCTAAGATCACGCCGAGAAGTGCCGGCCGTGGGATGAGATCTGCGGCGCGCCGGGCTAGGCCCGTAACGCCGAGCGCGAGCCAGATGAGGCCCGTTATAAGACCCGCGCCGACGACGGCGGAGGCGGTCAATCCGGCTGTCGCCGCCTGACCGATGGCGACAGCGCCAATCGCCTTCATCGGCTGCACCGGGAAAGGTGTGCGATAGAAGGCGCCGGCCACGATCAGCGCTACGCCGGCGCCGAGCAGAATGGCAGCCGCATCCATCTTGAGAATGGCGATATAGGCGGCCACAAACGGCACAAGCGTGCCGAGGTCGCCGAAGGCACCGGCCAGTTCGCGCAGATCATAGCGGTTCCCTATTGCGGGAGTATCTTCAGCATTGCTCATATGGCCGTGATCATATGCGAGCGGCTTTCCTTCGGTCTATTGCGTTATCGTTGTCGAAATAGCCAGCAGTCTTCAGAGAGACGTGAAAAACGCATGAGAGCGAACGCAAACGCCTCTTGCTGGGGTTGCTCCTGTCTTCGCCCCTGTCTCCGACGCGATCCTGTGACGCAATCAGCGGCAATCAGGATCAGCTCGTTTCCATGCTTCATCGAAACATGCATACGATCCGGATCGACGGGGCAAGGCAATTCAATCCACACTCAAGCGATGGCTGCACCGATGTGAACCGATTGACATCAATCGTTCGAACTTACTGGAAGTGATAAAATTCATCATTGAGGTACTTGATCATGTTCTGTGTCTCTGCCGCCGAGAATTTCTTGTTTGCCACATGACCGCAGTTGCTCATTTGCTGTTCCAGTCCATCCAATGATTGAACCATGCGGTCCTTGCGCGTGTAGACGCTGGTATCGTGACATCCTGTGCAGTTCGCATCATGCAGGCGCTTACCGTCTGTGCTATCACCCGACAAGGCGGCAGCGTGAGCGCCCGGGATCAGCAGGACCCACAGCAATGCGCAGAGAATGCTTTTCATGGCGAGCCTCCATGGTTGGCGTTCAGCGTAACATACAATGTAGCAACGACCCACACACGCGCGCGAGAGTTGTTTATTTTGTCGTGTCTTCCGACTATTCAAAACATCGGCACGCGGTGCATTCTGGCATTCGTATTGGAAATATCTGCCTGTGCCGCTGACTGGAGGGGTCGATGTTCTTGCTGCCGCGTCGACGAAGCCTCCGGGCAGTTGTGATTGTCGTGGCAATTGGACTTGCCCTACCGCTCTTGGCTGCGGCGTCGCTGGTCGCCCTGCTGCACAACACAGTGCCGAACTACTCGGGCGCACTTGCCATTGCCGGTCTTCACGATCGCGTTGACATCATTCGCGACCGCGAGGGCGTCCCCCATATATTTGCCGCCAACATCGCAGACGTCGGAATTGCGCTTGGCTTCGTCCATGCACAAGATCGTCTATGGCAGATGGAGCTGATGCGCCGGGCCGGGCAGGGACGGCTTTCGGAGATCTTCGGCGAGCGAACGCTGCAGAGCGACGTCTTCTTGCGCACGATCGAACTCAGCGGCCACGCCGAACGCTCATTAGAAGCCCTTCCGCCTCCTACCAGAGCGATACTGGAGGCCTACGCGAAGGGGGTCAATGCATTCATCGGGCAGGCTACCAATTCCGTGTTGCCGCGCCTGCCGCCAGAATTTGTCATGCTTCGCCATCGTCCAGAACCCTGGCGCGCCGCCGACAGCATACTCGCCGTCAAGATGATGGCGCTGACTTTGGGCACCAATCTCGGTGACGAAATCGCACGCCTTAGCTACGCCGCAAGGGGATTGAGCTCAGCGGAAATATCAGACCTTTTGCCGGGCCTCGATGGCGGAAAAGCTCCGGCGCTGCCGGAACTCAACGAACTCTACCCGTTGCAACGTCTGGCGCGCCTGCCTGGGCCATCCCTGGCCGGGCCCGAGACGTTCATGAGTGGCGGAGCGTCAAATAATTGGGTCGTTTCAGGAGCGCGCACACAGTCCGGCAAGCCGCTTCTCGCCAACGATCCCCATCTCCGTCTCAGCGCGCCGTCAATTTGGTATCTCGCCCACTGCGCTCTTTCTCAACCCGGCGAGAAACCCCTCAATCTGGTTGGTGCCAGTCTGCCGGGAACACCGTTGATCGTGCTTGGCCGCAGCGACGCGATCGCCTGGGGTTTCACGACGACAGTTGCCGATGTCCAGGATCTCTACATCGAGAAAGTCAATCCTGATAATCCCACTGAGTATCTCACACCGCAGGGATGGCAGCGATTTCAAACCTCCAAGATGGAGATCCACGTAAGGGGAGATGCCACGCGGTTCATCGAGCGGCGATTGACGCGTCACGGGCCAGTCCTGCCAGACTCGTACGGCAATCTGGGAGCGATGCTGCACAAGGGTTATGTCGCGGCGCTGCAATGGACCGCTTTCAGCGACGACGACACAACCATTTCAGCCGGCATCTTTCACCCGCGTGTGCGAACCGTCGCTGACTACATCGAAACCATGCGCGCCTACGTGGTGCCGATGCAAAATATGGTTGTGGCCGACACCAGCGGCCACATCGGCTTTATTGCGCCGGGACGTGTGCCAGTGCGAGCGAAATCCAATGCCGTTGCGGGCCGTGCGCCGGTGCCAGGATGGAATGCCGATTATGACTGGGAGCGCTACCTGCATTTTGAAGAACTGCCGCGCGTCGAAGACCCACCCGAAGGCGCGATCGGCACCGCCAATACGCGGATCGTCGGAGCCGACTATGCGCACCACCTGACCCACGATTGGGAGGCACCCTTTCGCCAGCAGCGCCTAGCCGAACTCGTGCTTGATCGGGGCGACCATGATCTTGACAGCATGCGTACTGCCCAATTGGATGTGCGATCGCTCGCTTTTGCTCGACTGAAGCCGCTGATGATCGAACGTGCGAAAACGGCTGGTGGCGCTGACACATCGATTCTTGCTCGCCTCGAAGCTTGGAATGCCGAGTTACGCGCTGACGCAGCAGAGCCGCTGATTTTCATGGCGTGGGTGCGCGAAACGATCAAGGGTATATGGAGCGACGATCTCGGGCCCGCCTTCGATCGCTTCTTCGATTCTCAGGCGACCGCATTGATCCGCTTACTTGAGGGCCGAGCCAATTCCCGTGACTGGTGCGACAACCAAGCAACGGCGGAGCCTGTGAGTTGCGGCAAGGTCATTGTTGACGCTCTTGGATCAGCTCTTGCAGATCTCGAACAGCGATACGGCAAGAATCGCTCGCAATGGACGTGGGGCTCGGCGCACTTCGCTTATGGTGAGCATCGACCCTTTGGCCTTCTACCGGTAATCGGTTCGTTCTTTAACATCACCGTGCCGAGTGCGGGTGGGGATTACACGCTCAATCGCGGCAAGGTTGATTTCAGCGCGGACGCCCCATTTGTAAACAGATATGGCTCGAGCTATCGCGCCATCTATGATTTTTCAGACCTTGATCGTTCGCTTTACATTCAATCCACGGGTCAATCCGGGAACCCGTTCTCGCCGCTCTATCGCACCTTCGCCGACCGGTGGGCCAAAGGTGAATATATTCAAATCTCAACAAGGCACGCTGAGATCAACGCGACGGCGCTAGGTGTTTGGCGGCTTACGCCCAATTAGAGCAGACCCGGTTTTGATCGAACCACGTCAGGCCGTTTTGGCGTTTGGCTTCGGCGATTGTGGGAGACGGAACCGGAGCTGTATAATTAGCAGGCGTCAGGAGCCCTATTTCACACTGCCCTTGATGGCGCCACTCGCTGCAAGGGAGTCAGCCGAATATGCTGAATAAGGCTGCTGGGCTTCTGACGTACCTATCATCGACCCATAAATGGATCGCTCTGGCACCGGACCTGACTTGCAGGTCGGTGATGTCCATAGAAGGTTTGCGAGACAGCTGTCATTCTTCCATCTCAGCCGATCAGGCTCTAGCTGAACGGATCGTCGATCGTGGGTGAGGGTTGTGCCAACTTCCGCAGGGCTCGAATATCTTCAAGCACAACAGCCGATCCGCTGATCGATACCCCATAAGAGGTCAGCGCCGAGAATGAACGCGACAGCACCTCGGGTGCCATACCCAACTTGGCGGCCAGGATCTTTTTGTCGAATGGCAGATCGAAGCGGCCCTTGCCGCCGGTCACGATATCGCGAGCCAGAAGCCAGTTGGCGAGGCGCTCCAGGCCGGACCGGAGCTTCTGGTTCTTGAGGTCCTTCACGACGTCGCGATAGTCGTCGGCGAGTTCGCTCGCGAGCATGCGGGCAAAGGCGGCATCCCCGTTGAAGTGTTGGCGCACAGTATCGGCTGGAATCATCAATATTCGTGCCGATGAAAGCGTACGGGCCGAATTCAGGCAGATGCGATCGAGCGCCACTGCCGCGACAATGAAGCTGTGCCCCGGCCCGATCACGGCGACCGTCGTTTTACGATCGCGATAGCCCGCAAACACCTCGACTTGACCATCGACGATGACGTTCAGGAAATCTGCAGGATCGCCTTCGCGCACCAGTTCGACATGGGCCGGGAAACGCTGCAGGAACGAGAACCTCAGCAGATGATCGATGTTATCGACATCGACGCCCGCGAACAACGGCAAGGCACGCATTTCGTTCTGGTCGTCGAGACGCACAACACATCTCCAAGCCCAACGTCCGTACCAAGAATGGATCGAGAGCCGACAATGATCAAGTCATAATTTGCCGTGAGCACGCCGATTGCATGACGATCACCTGCATCGGTCATGACGATCATCGGCTACGAGTTTGAATCGCTCCCGGCGTGCGCGCCTTTTGATTTTTGTTAGCTGTATCAGGCCGCCGCAGCGTCAACTCTAGCTAATCTAAATTGAAATCCATCCGCATCGCTTGGGAGGTGGCAATGATAGATTTGGCGCGCGTCGAGAGATGCGATCAGGACCGTGCGCTGTGGTTTTTCACGATCGCATCTTGCTCCGCTACAAGACCCGGTTGGTATCTGCGATCTCGATACCGCAATCGCTGAGATGATCGCCGCCGCCAGGCTCTCCCATTTTTCAGAACCAAAGTCGCTAGTGAGGATACGCTGGCATGAGCCACTTTCTCGATCGTCTCACCTTCTTCAACAAGGCATCGGAGACCTTTTCCGAGGGCCATGGCATCACAACCAACGAGGATCGGCGCTGGGAGGACGGTTATCGCAAGCGCTGGCAGCACGACAAGATCGTACGCTCGACCCATGGCGCCAACTGCACGGGTTCGTGCTCGTGGAAGATCTACGTCAAGGGCGGCATCGTCACGTGGGAGACGCAGCAGACCGACTACCCGCGAACCCGGCCCGATCTGCCCAACCACGAGCCACGCGGTTGCGCGCGCGGCGCGTCCTATAGCTGGTATCTCTACTCCGGTAACCGGGTGAAATATCCGCTGGTGCGTGCCCGGCTCGTCAGATTGTGGCGCGAAACGCGCGCCACGATGACACCGGTTGCGGCCTGGAAGTCGATTGTCGAAAGCCCTGAAAAGCGCGCCAGCTATACCAAGATGCGCGGCCACGGCGGCTTCGTGCGTTCCAGTTGGGACGAAGTCACGGAAATCATCGCCGCTGCCAATGCCTATACCGCCAAGACCCACGGCCCCGACCGCATTTTCGGCTTTTCGCCGATCCCAGCGATGTCGATGGTGAGTTACGCGGCCGGCTCGCGCTACCTATCGCTGATCGGCGGCGTGTGCATGTCGTTTTACGATTGGTATTGCGATTTGCCGCCGGCCTCCCCGCAGACCTGGGGCGAGCAGACCGACGTCCCTGAAAGCGCCGATTGGTACAATGCCGGCTTCATCATCCTGTGGGGCTCCAATGTCCCGCAGACGCGCACGCCCGACGCCCACTTCTATACCGAGGCGCGCTATCGGGGCATGAAGAGCGCGGTGATCTGCCCCGACTATTCGGAAGCCTCGAAATTCAGCGACATCTGGCTCAGCGTCAAGCAAGGCACAGATTCAGCCCTCGCCATGGCGATGGGCCACGTGATCCTCAAGGAGTATCACGTCGATCGTCAGGTGCCCTATTTCCAAGACTACGTGCGCCGCTATACCGACATGCCGATGCTCGTGCGCATCGTGAAGCAAGATGGACATTTCCTCGCCGATCGCTTCGTGCGCGCCTCCGATTTCGATCAGTCGCTGGGTGAAAACAACAATCCGCAGTGGAAGACTGTCGCCTACGACGAAGCGACCGGCCATATCGTGGCGCCGCTAGGCTCCATCGGCTTCCGTTGGGGCGAAAGCGGCAAGTGGAACCTGGAAGAAAAGGCGAGCAACGGCGCGGAAACGAAGTTGCGGCTGTCGCTCAAGGACATCAAGGATGACGTCGTCGACGTCGCCTTCCCCTACTTCGGCAATATAGAGCACAAGCATTTCACGTCCGACAAGCACGCCAGCATTTCGCTGCGCCGCGTCCCCGTGAAGAAACTGAAGCTTGACGACGGCGAGACGCTGGTTGCCTCGGTCTACGATTTGATGCTGGCAAACTACGGCGTCGACAATGGGCTGGGTGGCGCCAACGTCGCAAAATCGCTCGATGACGACATGCCCTATACGCCTGCCTGGGCGGAAAAAATTACCGGCGTATCGCGCGACAAGATCATACAGGTGGCGCGCGAGTTCGCGACAAATGCCGAGAAGACCAAGGGCCGCTCGATGATCATCATCGGCGCCGCCATGAACCACTGGTACCACGCCGACATGAATTACCGCGGCGCCATCAACATGCTGGCCATGTGCGGTTGTGTCGGCCAGTCGGGTGGTGGCTGGGCACATTATGTCGGTCAGGAGAAACTGCGACCGCAGGCAGGCTGGGCGCCGCTGGCGTTTGCGCTCGATTGGAGCCGGCCGCCGCGCCAGCAGAATTCGACGTCCGCCTTCTATGCCCACACCGACCAGTGGCGCTATGAGACCATCAAGGTTAGCGACCTGCTGTCACCGACCGCACCCGCCGGACCGTGGGATGGCGCTGTCATGGATTTCAATATCCGCGCCGAGCGCATGGGCTGGCTGCCTTCAGCGCCACAGTTGGAAACGAACCCGCTGCAAGTGGCCAAGGACGCCAAGTCGGCCGGCATGGAACCGGCCGCCTACGTGGCACAGTCGCTTAAGAGCGGCGCCTTGAAAATGAGCTGCGAGGATCCTGACAATCCGAAGAACTGGCCACGCAACATGTTCGTTTGGCGCTCGAACCTGCTCGGCTCGTCGGGCAAGGGGCACGAGTATTTCCTCAAGCACCTGCTTGGCACCACGCACGGCGTGCTCGGCAAAGATCTGGGCGCGGAAGGCAAAGCGCGCGCCAAGGAAGCCGTCTGGCACGACAAGGCACCGGAAGGAAAGCTCGACCTGCTGGTGACGCTCGACTTTCGCATGTCGACCACATGCGTTTACTCGGACATCGTTCTTCCCACCGCCACATGGTATGAGAAAAGCGATCTCAATACGTCCGATATGCACCCGTTCATCCACCCGCTCACCGGCGCGGTCGATCCGGTCTGGGAAGCGCGCTCGGACTGGGAGATCTACAAGGCGATCGCCAAAGCGTTCTCCACCGTCGCGCCCGAAGTTCTGGGTGTTGAGACCGATGTGGTGCTGAACCCGATCAAGCACGACACCGCAAACGAGATCGCCCAGCCCTTCGATCCCAAGGACTGGAAGACCGGCGCGTGTGAACCGATCCCCGGCAAGACCATGCCGGTCGTCGTCGCCGTCGAGCGGGATTATCCCCACATCTACGAGCGCTATACCGCGCTGGGGCCTCTGATTGAAGAGATCGGCAACGGCATCAAGGGTATGGCCTGGAAGACGGAGCACGAGGTTGCCCATCTGAAGGCGCTCAATGGCGTCCATCTCTCAGGCGCCAATAAAGGCCTCGCGCGGATCGTCAGCGACGTCGACGCCGCCGAAATGATCCTGATGATGGCGCCCGAGACCAATGGCGAGGTCGCCGTCAAGGCATGGAATGCGCTTGGCAGGTCCACCGGACGCGACCATGCCTATCTGGCGTTGCCGAAAGAAGACGAGAAAGTTCGCTTCAGGGACATCGTCGCGCAGCCGCGCAAGATCATTTCGTCGCCAACCTGGTCCGGGCTCGAAAGCGAGAAGGTCTGTTACAACGCCGGCTATACCAACGTTCACGAGTTGATCCCCTGGCGCACGCTCACCGGCCGCCAGCAGCTCTACCAGGATCACTTGTGGATGCGCGCGTTCGGGGCTGCACTTTGCGTCTACCGCGCGCCGCTCAATCTCAGGGCGACAAGGCCGGTGATGGATCTCAAGTCAAACGGTGAAAAGCAGATCGTTCTCAATTTCATCACGCCGCACCAGAAGTGGGGCATCCACTCGACCTACACCGACAACCTCTTGATGCTGACGCTGTCGCGCGGCGGGCCGATCGTGTGGATGTGTGAAACCGATGCGGCCAAGATCGGCGTCGTCGATAACGATTGGATCGAAGCCTACAACGCCAACGGCGCGCTGGTTGCCCGTGCGGTTGTTTCGCAGCGCATAAAGGAAGGCACGCTGTTCATGTATCACGCGCAGGAGAAAATCGTGAACGTACCGGGCTCGGAGATGACCGGCAATCGCGGCGGCATCCATAACTCGGTCACGCGCGTGGTGTTGAACCCGACACACATGATCGGTGGCTACGTCCAGCTTGCCTATGACTTCAACTACTACGGCACCATCGGCACCAATCGCGACGAATTCGTCATCATCCGCAAGCTCAAAACCGTCGATTGGCTCGAAGCACCCTACGCGCAAGATGCCAATCACATAACCGCGGCCGAGTGAGGAGGACAACAGCATGAAGATCCGCGCGCAGATTGCGATGGTCCTGAACCTCGACAAATGCATCGGCTGTCACACCTGCTCGGTCACCTGCAAGAACGTGTGGACGAGCCGCGAAGGCATGGAATACGCTTGGTTCAATAACGTCGAGACGAAACCGGGCATCGGCTACCCCAAGGAGTGGGAAAACCAGAAGAAGTGGAACGGCGGCTGGCAACGCACCGCCTCGGGTAAGATCAAACCGAAAATCGGAGGCAAGTGGAGAATCCTCGCGCAAATCTTTGCCAATCCGAACCTGCCGGAGATCGACGACTACTACGAGCCGTTCACATTCGACTACGAGCACCTGCAAAAGGCACCCGAGCTCGCAGCCTTCCCGACCGCCCGCCCACGTTCGCTGATTTCGGGCGAACGCATGGAGAAGATTGAATGGGGGCCGAATTGGGAAGAGATTCTCGGCGGAGAATTCGCCAAGCGCTCGGCCGATTACAACTTCGACGGCATCCAGAAGGAGATGTACGGCCAGTTTGAAAACACGTTTATGATGTACCTACCGCGCCTATGCGAGCATTGCCTCAACCCTGCATGCGCGGCAGCCTGCCCCTCGGGCGCGATCTATAAGCGCGAGGAAGATGGCATCGTTCTGATTGACCAGGACAAGTGTCGCGGCTGGCGCATGTGCGTGTCTGCCTGCCCCTACAAGAAGATCTACTTCAACTGGTCGAGCGGCAAATCCGAAAAGTGCATCTTGTGTTATCCGCGCATCGAGGTCGGCCAGCCGACAGTGTGCTCGGAAACGTGCGTGGGACGAATCCGCTACCTTGGCGTCATGCTCTATGATGCCGACCAGATCGAAGCGGCCGCCAGCGTGCCCGAAGAAACGGATCTCTACGACGCGCAGTGCAAGATCTTTCTCGACCCCAGTGATCCAGCGGTGATCGCGCAGGCGCGCAAGGACGGTGTGCCGGAAGCCTGGATCGAGGGCGCGCGACATTCGCCGATCTACAAGATGGCGATCGAGTGGAAGGTTGCCTTCCCACTGCACCCCGAGTATCGCACGCTGCCAATGGTCTGGTACGTGCCGCCGCTGTCGCCGATCACAGCAGCCGCGGAGGCCGGCAAGATGGGCATGGACGGCGCCATGCCGGACGTGAAGTCGCTGCGCATCCCGCTCAAGTATTTGGCAAACCTTTTGACCTGCGGTGACGAGAAGCCGGTTGCTCTCGGCCTCGAACGGATGCTCGCCATGCGCGCCTACATGCGCGCGAAAACCGTGGATGGTGTGATCGACGAATCAATTGCCATGCGTGTCGGTCTTACGCGGGCGCAGATCGAACAGATGTACCAGATCATGGCGATTGCCAATTACGAGGATCGCTTTGTCATTCCGACCACGCATCGCGAGGTGACGGAAGACGCCTACGAGCTGCGCGGCCAGTGCGGTTTCACCTTCGGCGACGGCTGCCTGCCAAGCGATACCAATGTCAATCTGTTCGGCGGCGTGAAGCTCAAGAACGAGCGGCGGAAAGCGAAGGTGGAGTGATGAAGATACTGAAGGTCCTTTCCGCCCTGCTTAGCTATCCGAGCGAGGATCTGATTGCAGCGAATGATGAGCTGCGCGACGCGATCGATCGTGAGGTCATGCTCGATGCGCCGGTCCGCGCAAGCCTTGTGCGGCTGGTCGATGATCTTTCGCGCGGTAACCTGCTCGATCTTCAAGAGCGTTACATCCTGCTCTTCGACCGCACGCGGTCGCTGTCGCTGCATCTGTTTGAGCACGTACATGGCGAAAGTCGCGATCGCGGCCAGGCGATGGTCGACTTGATCAAACTCTACGAGGACGGCGGCTATTCGCCGACCACGAAAGAGCTGCCCGACTTTGTTCCGTTGTTCTTGGAGTTCGCATCGACACGAACGCCGGCTGATGCAATCGAACTTATCGGCCAGCCAGCCCACGTCTTCACCGCATTGGCCGAGCGATTGAGCAAGCGCACGTCACCTTATTGCGCAATCTTCACCGCACTCGTGGCCCTGAGCAAGGTGACACCCGATGCCGAGACGGTCGCGCGGCTGCTCGCCGAGCCCGATCCCGAACCCGACGATTTCGAAGCGCTCGATGCGGCCTGGGTGGAAGAAGAAGTGCTGTTTGGACCGGGGGCGGCGAGTGACGCCTGCGGCAAGGATAGTTTATCGGCCAAGCTGCGCCAGGCACGTCGCCCGGCGGTGGAGATTGAAACGGTGCGGGCCGATCGCCCGCGCACCATCGTCACCCACGCTGGAAAATCCATAATACCGGGAGCCTAGGGCTATGCGCGACAGCATCTATCACATTCTATTTGTCTGGTACCCCTATTTCTGCCTCACCGTGTTCCTGGTCGGCAGCTTGATCCGCTTCGACCAGGAGCAGTATTCCTGGCGGGCGAGTTCCAGTCAGCTTTTGCGCCGCAAACAGCTGATCTGGGGCTCGAACCTGTTTCACTTCGGCATTCTCTTCTTGTTGCTGGGTCATGGCGTCGGCCTGCTGACGCCGGAAGCGATCTATACGATTTTCGTGAGCGTCCACCAAAAGCAGATGTTGGCGATCATCTCGGGTGGCATTGCCGGCACGGCGTGCTTCATCGGCCTGACGATGCTGCTGCATCGCCGTTTGTTCGATCCGCGCATCCGGGCGACCAGCACCCGCATGGATCTGATCATTCTTTTCATGCTGTGGGGACAGTTGACGCTCGGGCTGATCACGTTGCCATTCTCGTTGTCGCATTCGGACGGCTCAGTGATGGTGACGCTTGCGCAGTGGGCGCAGGGCATCGTGACGCTGCAGCCCGTCGATCCGACCACGTTGGAAACCGTCACCTGGCCTTACAAGCTTCATCTCGTGCTGGGCTTGACGATCTTTCTTGTCTTTCCGTTCTCCAGGCTCGTTCACATCTGGTCGGCGCCTGTCTGGTATCTGGGACGTCGCGGCTATCAGGTGGTGCGCACGCGACGTGATCTGTCACGGCCTTCTCAACAGCCGGCGGAGTGAGCCATCATGGATGTGACAGTCGCAGCCGGACTTAAGCCGGTCACTTCGGTGAAGCCGAGTTCTATTCTGATCAACGGCATTGAAATCACCCGCGAGATGATTGGCCAGGAGGCGCAGAATCATCCAGCCGGCACCGCGGCCGAAGCCTGGGCCGCAGCGGCTCGAGCGCTTGCGATTCGCGAATTGTTGCGACAGGAGGCGCTGCACCTCAATCTGCAGCCGATCCCGCTCGTCGATGAAGACGGCCGTCGGGAGACTGATGAAGATGCGTTGGTTCGCGCTGTCGTCGCGCATGAGGTGCTGACACCAGAGCCCGACGAAGCTGCTTGTCGCCGCTACTATGAGCAGAACCTGCGCCGGTTCCGTTCCGCCAATCTCTACGAGGTATCGCATATTCTTCTGGCCGCCGATCCGCGCGACGAGGCGGCGCGCGCAAGAGCCAGAGAGCAGGCGGAAATGCTGATCGAGATCATTGCCAACGCGCCGCATGAATTCGCCGCTTTGGCGCAGCAGCACTCGGCGTGTCCCTCGCGCGAGGTCGGCGGCAATCTCGGACAGATCGGCCCTGGCCAGACCGTGCCGGAATTCGAGCGTGCGCTGGCCACGGTCGCGGTTGGCGACATGCGTGGCACTCTCGTCGAGAGCCGCTACGGCTGCCACATCGTCCGCGTCAACCGGCACGAAGAGGGCCGGCAATTGCCGTTCGAGTTGGTGGCCACCCGCATCGCCCAATACCTGGCGGAGCATGTGCGGCGCAGCGCCATCCGCCATTATATTTTGGTTCTTGCCGGGCGGGCGGAGATCACCGGTATAGACCTGGCAGCGTCAAACTCTCCACGGGTGCAATGAGGCTGCCAGATCAGGTGACGAGGCGATGACGATCGTAGGCTGCAGTTCGGATCCGGTGCGGCAGGAATCTGTGCTTGCCAATTTGTCGCCCGCCTATTTCGGGCTTGTGATGGCCACTGGCATCATCTCGCTGGGGGCCTTCATGATGGAGCATCGCGCACTTGCGATAGTCCTGTTCTACCTCAATATCGTTCAATATGCCGTGTTGTGCGTGCTGTACGGCCTGCGCGCCTGGCGCTATCCGCGCCGCTTCTTCGGTGATATGGTCGGCCACCTGACGGGGCCTGGCTATTTCACCGTGGTGGCGGGTACCGGCATCCTTGCCAGCCAATTCCTTATTCTGCGCGAGGACATGCGCGCCGGTGGCATTTTGTGGCTGCTCGCCGTCGTATTGTGGATAGGTGTGACCTACACGGTCTTCACCGCGCTCACCATTCGCAGCCAGAAACCCACCCTCGACAAGGGTATCAATGGCGGCTGGCTGTTGGCGGTGGTGGCCACTCAGTCCCTGTCGGTGTCCAGCGCGCTGCTGGGCGCGCGCATCGACCAGCCCTACCGGCTCGAGCTCAACTTGATGGCGCTGTCAATGTGGCTGTGGGGCGGCATGCTCTACATCTGGATGATGTCGCTCATCTTCTACCGCTACGCCTTCTTCCGCTTATCTCCCGATGATCTGACACCCCCCTACTGGATCAACATGGGGGCGATGGCCATCTCTACTCTGGCCGGCTCGCTGCTGATCCTGAACGCGCCACACGCGCCCTATCTGACGTCACTTCTGCCATTCCTGAAGGGGTTCACCCTGTTCTACTGGGCGACGGGCACCTGGTGGATTCCCATGCTGGTGCTGCTGGGTATCTGGCGCTACGGCTTCGAGCGCTTTCCGTTTCGCTATGATCCGCTCTACTGGGGTGCGGTGTTTCCGCTGGGCATGTATGCCGCTTGCACTTGGCAATTGGTTCAGGCCATGGAATTCGGCTTTCTCGCCCCCTTGCCGCGCGCCTTCTTCTACATTGCGCTGGCGGCGTGGATCATAACCTTCCTGGGCATGCTGCACACCCTTGCGTGCAGCTTGAGCAAGGCGAATTCGATAGCTTAGCAGAGACGGCAGCCACTTTGGGCCCGAAATCGGCGATCTCAGACATCTCTTTGACGGGCGAAGGAAGTGCTGTCGCCGCTAAGTCGCGGAAAGTAGGGCGGAACTTGGCGCGGGCGCAAAGCAAGCCCCAGCGTCTCTACACCCGTAAAGTAGACTGGCGCGCCCGAAAGGATTCGAACCTCTGACCCCCAGATTCGTAGTCTGGTGCTCTATCCAGCTGAGCTACGGGCGCTTGCCGGGTACTTGCACTGGCCAATGACAGCTTTCAGCGCAAGCACCAAAAAAGGGCGGCCGGCTGAGCCGCCCGCTCGGAGGCGCAACCTCTAACCGCTCCGGATCGCAAGCGCAAGCCTTTGTGTGCGCTCTTGCGTGGGAACGCGGCGGGGGCCGGAAATCGGGGCGAAAAAACTCGTCCGAGGTCGGCGGCCTGACGCATCAGACCGCCGCAGCGGGTTCAGCCATGCGAACTTGCTCACTCGCTCGCGTTCGAATGGCATTGTCGGTCGGCATCGCTGCCGGCATCCTGCGCATCCCTGCCCCTGCGTCGTCATCGAAGGGATGCCGACGGGCGCTCACGCCACTGTCGAGCGATCCGGCACCTCGATGAGGAAGGCGGCGCCTGCCTGGATGTCGAGCAATTGGAGACGGCCGCCGTGCGCGGCAATCAGCTCGGCGGCAATGGCCAGACCCAGACCAGTACCGCCCTTGCGCGTGCCGCCCTGGAATGCACGGAAGAGGTACTCCCGCGCCTTGGCTGGCACCCCGGGGCCGTTATCGCGCACCTCCACCGATACGCGGCGCCCATCCCGCCACGCGCGAATAATAATGCGGCCCGCATCCTTGCGCTCGTCGGGTTCCTGACCCTCTATCGCCTGGACGGCGTTGCGAACGAGGTTGGACAACACGCGGAACAGATGATCGCGATCGGCATCGATACGCAATGTATCCTCGATGTCGACCAACCACTCGATGGCGCCTTCGCGCGGCAGACCGAGACCATCGCCCACCTCATCGACCATTGGCCGCAGGCGCATCAGCTCGCGGCGTGGTGTCGCTTCTTCGGCACGGCCGAATTTCAGCGAATCGTTGCAGAAGTTGATTGCGCGATCCAGCGAGGCAATGAGCTTGGGCGCGAAACGCTGCACGGTGGGGTCGGGGATGTCGGTCAGGCGATCGGAGATCAACTGCGCGTTCGCCAGCATGTTGCGCAGGTCGTGGTTGATCTTCGACACAGCAAGTCCCAACTGAGCGAGCCGGCTTTTCTGCAGGAAGAGCTGAGAAAGCTCGTGCTGCATATGGGCAAGCTCGCGCTCGGCAACGCCGATCTCGTCACTGCGGCCGGAGGGCGCGATGATGCGCTCGGGGTCCTCCGGGTCCTGGGAGAACCGCACCATGTTGCGTGTGATGCGCATCATCGGCTGAACGAGGAGGTAGGACAGCGCAAGGTAGACGAGGGCCGCCGTAATGAGCGAGATCATGATCGACAGGCCGAGAATATTGAGGCCGTAGCGAACCATCACCTTTTTCAACGGCATCTCGGGGATGACGATCTCTATGAAATCCTCGGGACTGTCGCCGATCGGGCCGATGACGCGGATGGTGCGCGTGTCGCCATATATGAAGGTGGCAAAGGCATCACCGATCAGGGAGAGGCGCTCGGCGATTCCTCCCAGGAAACCTTCGTCACGGGGACGTAGATCGTAGTGCGCGTCGATCATCAACGGCTCGCCCGCCGGCAATACGAGGCGCCGGCGGCCATCGCGCCGCACCGCGACGGCTTTGACCTGTGCGGTGCGCAAAAGCTCGGCGCGCACCTTGGGGGGGACGTCGCCGCCGGGGACGGCTTCGGCCGCGAGCGAGGCGACCTGTGCGGCGGTCAGGCGATCGGTGAGCCAGGATACGCGGTAATTGGCAACGGAAGGCACGAAGATGAGCACTTCCGCGAGCATGACGAAGCCGGCCGTCAGCAGCAGGAGCTTGGCGGGCAGGCCGAGACCGAGCCAGTGCCGCCGCGAAGCATCGAGAACGCGCGACATCGAGCGGCGCGCCCGCGTGGCCGCGGGAGCCTCACTCAACAGCGCGTCTTCGGTCTTCTTGTCCAAACGGGGCCTCGTCGACCAGGCCGGATCGCGCTCATGTCTTGTGGATCCACGAGCATGAACCCGGCATTCGGCATGTTTTATGAGCTGAACCGCCACAGACTTCAGCCAGACATGCTCCAGCCCCGCAATCCTTACCCCAGTTTCGCGAGGAAGCCGACCACCTTGCGCACCAATGGATTACCAGGAGCTGATGCGTAATGCTTAATCGCCGCACGCTTGTTTACCTCAGACAAGGTGGGATAGGGCGATATGAAACCGGTCATCGCCTTGATCTTCAACTTCTGCGATATGGCGAGCGACCACATCTGAATCAACTCGCCGGCCTGCGCACCGACGATGGTAGCGCCGAGGATATGCCCTGATCTGCCGACCACGACCTTGACGTGGCCATGTGTGACGCGCTCGGCCTGGGCGCGGTCGTTCTCGTGGTAGGGCCAGCGCAGAACCGACACTCTGCCGTGCCTGGCGCGCGCCTGCTCCTCGCTCATGCCGACATGCGCCAACTCGGGATCGGTGTAGGTAACCCACGGCACGACGCGCGTATCGACCTTTGCGGGAAGCCTGAACAAGGCGCGCCGGATGACAATACCAGCGTGGTAGTTGGCAACGTGCGTGAACTGAAGTCCGCCCGTCACGTCACCGATCGCGAAGACCTTTTTGTTGGACGTAACGAGGCCGGGTGACACCTTGATGCCCGTGCGCTCGTAAGCGATGCCCGCGGCTTCAAGGCCGAGGTCGGAGAGATTTGGTCGCCGCCCGGTAGCGATGAGAAGATGCGTGCCCGCGATTGTCTCGGCGGAATCACCTTTGCTGACGGTGATGCGGATGGCGCCGGCCTCGCCTTCGACGCGCTGCACCATTGCGCCCTCGCGGATATCGAGACCTTCTCGACGCAAACTATCCAGCACTACGGCGGTCATCTCCGGATCGTCCTTGCCCAGCGCCTTCAAGCCCTCCAGGACTGTGACTTTCGCACCGAGACGATGATGCGCCTGCGCCAGC
This sequence comes from Hyphomicrobiaceae bacterium, assembly GCA_036768475.1. Lineage (GTDB taxonomy): Bacteria > Pseudomonadota > Alphaproteobacteria > Rhizobiales > Hyphomicrobiaceae > JAEUMD01. The sequence continues at coordinate 306,103 of DAIPMW010000001.1, forward strand.
TCCATTCCAATCGGTCCGCCACCGACGACGATGAGATGAGCAATCGGCTCGGCATTGTCGAAGATCGTCTCATTGGTGAAATAGGGTGCCTCGGCAAGCCCCGGAATCGAAGGAACGAGCGGCGATGAGCCAGTGGCGATCACAAAGTGGCGTGCCTTGATTTCGTAATCGCCTGCCGCCACCGTCTCCTTGTCGATGAACCGGCCTGACGCTTGAATCACTTTCACGCCAAGCCCCTCGAAACGCTCCACGCTGTCATTCGGGGCGATTGCAGCAATCACGGCATGGACATGGTCATGCACGGCCCGCGCATCGATCTCTGGCTCGACGGGGCGGATGCCAAAGGGGCCGGATGAACGCATGACATGAGCGCGGTCGGCCGCTGCGATCAGCGCCTTGGATGGAACGCAACCGTAATTCAAGCAGTCGCCGCCCATCTTGCCCTTCTCGATCAAGACAACGCGCTGACCAAAGGCTGCGGCCGCAGCAGCGACCGAGAGGCCACCCGATCCAGCACCGATGACGCACAGATCCACGCTCAGTGAGGTATCGTCAGGCATTGACATTGCGCTTGCTCCACTTCTTGAGCGCCACGGGAATCAGAGCAACGACACCGAGCAGAGCGAACGCTGCGAGCAACTCCGGCGTAACGAGTGCCTTGGTGTCGATGGAATACGTGCACACGGAAGCTGCTTGGCTACCATGCTTGGCCAGGCAAGCGTTGTAGATCGCATTCTGACTTTCCACCGCACTGCCGAGACCGGCGCCCAGCACGGAGAAAGCCGTCGTGCCGGGGATGATGCCGAAAAACGTACCCAGCACGTAGGTGCGCAGCGGCACGCCGAGCAAGGCGGGCGCAAGGTTGACGACAAAGAACGGGAATGCCGGAACGAGGCGCAGGAAGAGCAGATAGCTCAACGCGTTCTCCTGGAAACCGGCGCGTAGCTTGCCGAGCCAAGGCCCCGCCCGTGCCGCAAGCGTCTCACCGAAAGACGTTTTGGCGATGAGGAAGAGGATGGTTGCGCCTATGGTTGCGCCGAAGACGGCTGCAATTGCTGTGGCGAGCCAACCGAATAACAGCCCGCCAGACAGCGTCATGACGAGACCACCCGGCAACGAAAGCGCAACGACAAGAATGTAGAGCAACACGTAGGCGAAGATCGCGATGACGAAGTTGTCCGCGATGAAGTTCTTCAGCACCTCGTAATTGAGACCAATGGTCTTGAAGCTCAGATACTCGTGCCAGCCCATGGCGAAGGACAGCGCCATCAGGCCGGCGAGAACGGCAACCGGCGCCCAGCGCCTCAACGGGCTGGGGACGGAGGTCCCGGGCACGGGCGCAAGGGGTTCTTCGGGATCGGGGCTCATCGTGGCATCCTCATCAAGGGCAGCGGCAGCGGCAAGCTTGCAATGACCATGCGCTGTTATTGTCCTGTGGTTTTTTTTCCTCGGATCTCTCACAAAAGTACCGGATGGGGTCAGTGCGCGATGTCGTTCAAGCGCCAGTCGTAGTCGAACGCGTCGATGCTTGTCTTGCCCTCGAGCGCCGACTTGAGATTGGCATTCGCATAGCGACGCGCATGATCCAGGACGCCCGCCGCCGAGCCGCCGAAATCAGACTGGAACCAATTGTAGATGGAGGACGCCATGACACGCCCACCTTCAGCCTTCAATCCGCGCGGGTGATTGATGAACGCACGGGCGCCCTGGTCGAGCCGCTGGTCCATGGTGGCGCCGGTGAAAGCTGCAGTCTGCAGATTGGGGCAACCGTAGGAGGCGCAGTTCACTGCGTAATGAACGCGCGGGTCCTTGTAGAGAGGGCGGAGGATATCATGCTCGATGTTGTCGAGGCTCAGAGCGTGGCCATTGACTGTGACCACCTCGGCCTTCCACGGACCGCCGGCGCCAACGCTCGTCTTCAGGAACGAGAGCAGGCTCGTTTCGAGAGAAATTTCGCGGATGGATCTGACCGGGTAGTGGCCGAGAATGATATCGATCGTCTTGGCATTATAGAGGTTGATCCAGAATGCCATCTGCTCGGGACGATCGAGGTTGGTCGGATCAATCTTTTCCAGCCTCGCAACGTAGTGCTGCAGCGCCTCATGGTCCTTGGACCTGAAGGCCCTGTAGTCGACGCGGTTGACGCCATCGGGGGCGGGCCTGACGTAAGTTTTCAGCAGTGTGTCCCAAGCGCCGTGGTCAATCGTTATCGACGAGCCCGTCTTGTGCGGGCGAAACGCCTCCGTAATCTCGCTGGCGCTGGCGCCCGGCATCGCCGTAATGGTGCCTGAGACGACGCCGAACAGCGCCAGAGCTGCTGCCGCCATCAGGTGCGACGCTCGGCGCGTCGGCCTGGACCGCAGCATGCTGCCAGACATGCCGCTCGCGGGAGGAGCCATTATAGACCCGTTTCGGTGGTGCATTTGCACATTGTTCCGTATCTATGCTTTATAATTCTTGATCTTTTATCCCGTTTGACCAAGCCGTATTTCCTTATTTCAAGCTAATCCAAAATGAATCCTAATAAAACCCAACGTCAAGCGTCCGTTATTTCTTATTTTTACTTGTTGTTGAGCGTGATGGTGGAACCGCAGGTCGTGCGGATTGTTCGTCTAGTTCGTGATCGCATGACCTGATGTTACATGCTTGGTCGCTTTGGCACCCCAATCAAGGCCGGGCATGAGGTCAGGCTCAATTGCGGCGGGCTGCTGCGACGGGTTCGGCTGCGTGCCCACTCCAGTCCGACCGGCACTTGCGATGATCGATAAGACGCCGATTGCATGGGGTCTCGATTGACTTCGCGTGGGGCCGCCCCTATAAGCGGCGAACTTCCATTCCATGCCAATGTTGGCAGGTGCGGGGCCCGGAAAACCGGGCCGGCGCGCAATGTGACAAAGTTTTTCCGGAGCCGCGCCAAGCGCAGAGCTTTCGCAGAGATACGGAGTTAGACCAGTGAAACGCACCTATCAGCCAAGCCGCCTCGTGCGCAAGCGCCGGCACGGATTCCGCGCCCGCATGCAGACCAAAGGCGGCATGAAAGTTCTTGCCCGTCGCCGCGCCAAAGGCCGTAAGCGTCTGAGCGCTTGATCTTTTCCGGCAGCCCCGCCGGGGTGCCGGGAGGCGAGGAGCCCTTGCCGCTCGCAACGCTCAAAAAGCGCGCTGATTTTCTGAGAGTGCGCGGCGGTTCCAGATGGTCGTGCGCAAGCTTCACCTTGGAATGCAAGCCACGTCAGCGAGATCCAAAGGGTGAAGAGGGGACTGAAGGGCCGCGTTTTGGCTTCACCGTCACCAAGAAGCTAGGCGGTGCCGTCGTCCGCAACCGGATCAGGCGGCGACTGAAGGCTGCGGTTCTCGAACTTGCACCCGAACATGCACGTTCTGGCTTCGATTATGTTCTGGTTGCCAGACAGGCGGCGCTCGATCGACCGTTCGCCGCACTGAAAAAGGAACTTGAAGACGCGCTTCATCGCGTGCATCACCCCAGGCGGGCGCGACGCCCACCATCGTCCGGCGGCAGAGCGTAATCCTCGTCGTCCCCGCGTGAAGCGAACTGCCGCCAGGTTGCCGAGACCGCCACAGATCTGTTGCCGGTCAAGATGCTGCCCTTCATTTGGTAAGAGCCATCCGAGACGCCGATGAGCACCCGCGACCCCGATAATTCCCAGAACGTATTGATCGCCCTTGTGCTGTCGATGCTCGTCTTGTTCGCCTGGCAGTATTTCTACGCTGGCCCGAAGATGGATGCGGACAAGGAACAGATCGCGCAAAAATCGCCGGCTCAGAAACCGGCCGACGGGACTAAGCCGCAGCCGACGGCAGATGCGCCCAAAGGAGCCCCCGGCGAAGCGAGTCCCACCGGAGCACCAGCAACTGCGCCGACGGGGGCACCGGTCGCGCCGCCCGTCGCGACGGCAAAAACCAGCCGCCAAGCCGCAATTGCCGGCGGTCCGCGCGTGGCGATCGATACACCATCGATCAAGGGCTCGATCCCACTGAAGGGCGCGCGCATCGACGACATCGTTCTTGCAAAATATCATGAGACGGCGAAACCGACCTCGCCCAACGTGGTGCTGTTCTCGCCCGTCGGCGCTCCGGCGCCCTACTTCGCCGAGTTCGGCTGGGTGGCCGATGGCAGCGCCAGCGTCAAGCTTCCCGACCGCGACACGGAGTGGACGCAGGAGGGCAGCGGCGCCCTGACGCCCGACAATCCCGTAACGCTCGCCTGGAATAACGGCGCCGGCCTGACCTTCAAGCGCACCATCTCGGTGGATAAGAATTATCTCTTCACGGTCAGTGACAAGGTGGAGAACACCACAGGCGCCGACGTTACGCTTTATCCTTATGGCCGTGTCTATCGTTTTGGCACGCCTCTGGTTCAGGGCTATTACATCCTGCACGAGGGCCTGATCGGCGTGGCTGGCGAACATGGTCTGCAGGAGATCACCTACAAGAACGTGATCAAGCAGGACGGCGCGAAATCATTCAAAGACGTCGTCGGCGGCTGGCTCGGCATCACCGACAAATACTGGGCGGCAGCCCTGATCCCCGATCAGAAGACGCCTTATCGTGCGAATTTCTCTGCAAACGCCAAAGCCACCACGGGCAATACGGACGACAGCTACCAGACCGACTACCTGCTTGAAGCCGTCAAGATCCCCACGGGGCAGAGTCATACGGTCGAACAGCGGCTCTACGCGGGCGCCAAGCAGGTCGGCATGGTCGAAGATTATCAGGCCCGCTATGGCATCAAGCAGTTCGACCTCATGATCGACTGGGGCTGGTTCTACTTCATCACCAAGCCGCTCTTCTATCTGATCGACTGGCTTTACAAGCTGCTCGGCAACTTCGGACTCGCGATCCTGGCAACGACCGTGCTCGTCAAGGCCGCGTTCTTCCCGCTCGCCAACAAGAGCTACGAGTCGATGGCGAAGATGAAGAAGCTGCAGCCGGAGATGGAGAATCTGCGCGAACGCTTCAAGGACGACAAGGCGCGCCAGCAACAGGAACTGATGAAGCTCTATCAAGAGCAGAAGATCAATCCGCTAGCCGGGTGTCTGCCAATTCTGTTGCAGATCCCGGTCTTCTTCGCGCTCTACAAGGTGCTGTTCGTGACGATCGATATGCGTCACGCGCCCTTCTATGGCTGGATCCACGATCTCTCGGCGCCCGACCCCACGTCCCTGTTCAACCTGTTCGGGCTTCTGCCCTATCACGTGCCCGAGTTCCTGCACATCGGCATATGGCCGGTGCTGATGGGAATCACGATGTGGATCCAGATGCAGCTCAACCCGAAGCAGCCTGATCCCACCCAGCAGATGATCTTCAACTGGATGCCGGTGCTGTTCACCTTCCTGCTGGCGACGTTCCCGGCCGGCCTCGTGATCTACTGGGCCTGGAACAACGTGCTGTCGATCGCGCAGCAGTGGACGATCATGAAGCGCCAGGGTGCTGAGATCCCGCTCAAGGACAACATCAAGGCGACGTTCGCGCCAATCGGACGCCTGATGGGCAGCGGCAAAGAGAAAAAATGACGGATTGCCACGGGGGCCGGTGTTGTCACCGGCCCCCGTGGCTTCACGAGAGCGAAGGCCGCTGCATGTCTTCCCAGTTCACCGACGAAGAGATGTTGGCCGGACGGCGGCTGTTCGAGCGGCCGTGGACGTTCCTGATGGGCGTACCGTCACTTGAGTTCCTGCCGCCGGCCGGTCCGGTCGAGATTGCGTTCGCCGGCCGGTCCAATGTCGGCAAGTCGAGCCTCATCAACGCCCTGGTCCGGCAGAACGGACTGGCACGCACTTCAAACACGCCGGGGCGTACACAAGAGCTCAACTTCTTCATCACGGATGGTGTGCCACTGGCCATCGTCGACATGCCGGGATACGGCTTTGCCAAAGCGCCGAAGGAGAAGGTCGAGGTTTGGACCGACCTAGTGTTCGCCTATCTGCAAGGGCGCGCGACACTCGCCCGCGTCTACCTGCTTATCGATGCGCGGCACGGTATCAAGCCGGTGGACGAGACGATACTGGCCATGCTCGACGCGGCGGCGGTCTCCTATCAGATCGTGCTGACGAAACTCGACAAGATACCGGAGACCGCACGACCGAAAATGATCGCCGCTACACAGGCCATGCTCGCCAAACATCCGGCGGCTTTCCCGCAGCTGATCGGCACGTCGTCGGAGAAGGGCATTGGCATCGACGCGTTGCGGGCAGCCATCGCTGCGCTGCTGGCGGAGCGCGCTGCACCGTGACCGCGGTCAGAGCAGGTCTTGATTGAATCACTTCTGGCCGTTGCGGCCTGCTCTATCTCTTTGTTTGAGAGCCTCAATCACGGCCTCGATGGATGCAGTCGTGCTTCCATCTCAGACGATCAGGCTCTAGCGGATCAACCAGCTCATAAGCTTGACCGGAAGGTCCTCACCGAAACGCGCCAGCACGCCACCGACAATTGCCGCAAGTGCCCAGCCGGCGATCTTGCGTGCGGTCCTGGCATAATTGACGCGCACCTTCACACTGACGATCTGATCCGGCAGCGCCGTTTCGGCCGCCAGGCCATCGGTGCCGACCGTTCGCGCGGAGATGATCAGCTGGAGGCGCTTCGTCCCACGCTCGTTCGGCGTCACGGACCAGCGCCAGCTCGCATAATCGTCGGTGATGAGGCCCAGCGTGTTTTCGATCCACTGTGTCTCGGGTGAGCTGGTTTCGATGAAGAAGCCTCCGTCGGGCGCACGCAGACGTACCGACATCGCCTTGGTCACGGTCAGCTCGTGGCGCCACACCGCAGCACCGCCCTGCAGACCATCCGCCAACGCCTTCACCTCGGCGCGAGCGATGCGGGCTTCGACCAGAACCGGGAGCCCGACTCGCATGACACGCGGGATGTTCTCCACCATCTCGCCGAGTGACAGCCCGGGCGAGCGCTGACGCCCGGCAGCCTCGGCCGATGGCAAAGGTGCACCCGTCGGCGGGCCGGGCCGAGCTGAAACCGGAGGTGCAGCCGGTGCGCGCACCGGCGGCGCCTGAAGCGGCGGCTGGTGCCTCGGTGCGGCTGCCGGATACGCGGGTGCGGGCGTCCCATGTGTCGGCGGCAGTCCCGGCAGTGGTGCGCGCGGCGGCCCGGCGTAGTGGCCCGGAGGCGGTGGTGGAGGTGGAGGCAACTGAGGAGCCGGGGCTACAGCATTGCCTCTGGACGGCCGCTGTCCTGGCGTTCCGGGCCCGAAGAAGTCTCGATCGGATGGCCGTGCCGAGGCCGGTGGCGCACCGGCCGGATGCGCGGCGGAGGGGACGGGCGGCGGGGGCTGTGGCGATGTCCGCACGGCTGCTCGTTGCGGTGCCGGCGGCGGCAGATTGTCTGACGAGGGCTGATGATCGGCCGGGGCTCTTCCAACTTTGCGGATCGATGCCAGCACTTCGTCGATGGCGCCTTCGTCGATATGGCTTTGTCGTTCGGCCAACGGCTCGGTGGGTGAGGCCTCAGGAAAGTGCTCGGGCTCCGCGGGACGGATCGCGCCCGGGAGGCGCGGACGTTTTGCAAGCGGCGCGGGGCGAGGACCGGGTGTTGTGACCTCATGCTCCATTGCGGGATAAGAATTGGTGTCCGGCGGAGCAGCCTCGGCCTGCCGGTCAGGACCTTCTGTTCCCGGCACGGCCGCCGTCTGCCACTCGACTGGTTCAGCCGGCAGCGTCTCCTGTGCGGTCTGCGAGATTTCGCTTTGCGCCGCTTCCTCGCTGGGTGCTGCGTCGTCTGCCTGCGGCAGGCCCTGTGCGAATCGGCCCTGAACGCGCTGGCGCGCAGTGGCGAGGATCTCGTCGGCCGTTGCACCCGCCGCGTGACGCCCCGGCGCCGCAAGAGGATGCTCGGCGAGTTGCGGCGCTTCTCCGGGGGCCGCCGTAGGCGCGGCGGCATCGTAGGATGGCGCAGCCGTTTCGATGGCGGATGTGTCCGCATTCGCCGCTTCGGCATTGGCCTCGGCCTCAGCCGTCTCAGCGGCCTGCTGAAGCGCCTTGATCGCTTCCTCGAACGTGAGCCCGTGCGCGCGTAGCAGGTGAGCCGCCGTTGAGCGACCATCGCCGACGATCGCGGCCAGCACGATGGCGCCGTCGATGGCGCTGCGGCGGCCGCGCGCGGCGGCTGCGGCGGCCTCGAGAATCTGGCGAAGATTGGCGGAGATTCCCACGGCTCCAGCGGTCGCACTACGGTCCTCGAGCCGCCCCAGGTGCGTCGAGACATCGCCTTTCAGCTGCTCGATCTCGACCTTGCTGAGCGTCAGGATCAAGGCGGCGTCAGGGTCCTCCGTCAACGCCAGCAGCAAGTGCTCAAGGGTGACTTCCGGATGCGCCTGCTGGGCAGCATAATCGGCCGCCCGCGCAAGCGTTTCCGCGAGATTCCGCGATGGTGGAAGAATCTGTCCGATCTCCTCGATGATCGATTGCGCCATCGGCGCGCTCCCTCCGCTTCGCAACGACGCGCACTCACCGGCGCGCAATGGCGGCGTGCCTTCCCCCGATGCGGAACGCGCCGCGAATCTCGATAAATCCGCCCTAGGTTAGCCCATGAGCCGCGCCCTAGCACGCGCCCCGTGAGACAGACCACCCCGAGCTTTCGTCTGCTTGATGCCTAACTGCAAATTATGGGCGAAATCCGTTGTGGCGACCGGGCAACTGGCTATAAGTGCGCCGTCAGCCGGAATGCAGTCCGGCCATGCCGGCGCATCGCCGGCAACCGATGTTCCTGCATCATGACGTGAACCCTGAACTCCGGGATCGGCGAACATGACGACAAAAGCGTGGTCACAAGCGGTACAAACGGAAGGCGCGGCACAAACCTCCGACATCAGCGCCCTTGCCAAGGCGCGCATCCTGGCGGAGGCACTGCCCCACATGATCCGCTATGACGAGGAAACGGTCGTCATCAAGTTTGGTGGGCATGCGATGGGCGATCAGGCGCTCGCGGATGCTTTCGCCAAGGACGTGATCTATCTCAAGCAGTCGGGCATCAACCCGGTGGTGGTGCACGGCGGCGGACCGCAAATTGCCGATATGCTCAAAAAGCTCGCCATCCAGAGCGAGTTCCGGCACGGGCTGCGCGTCACTGACAAGCCGACCGTCGAGATCGTCGAGATGGTGCTTGCCGGAAAGATCAACAAGGAGATCGTTTCGGCCATCAACCGCCAAGGCGGCAAGGCCGTCGGCATTTCCGGCAAAGACGCCAACCTCATGATCGCCAAGAAGATTACCGAGATGCCAGATCCGGAATCAAATCTCATGCAGGCGGTCGACATCGGCTATGTCGGCGAACCTGTGGAGGTCAATCCGCACATCATCGATGTCATCTCACGGTCGGATCTCATTCCGGTCGTCGCGCCGATCGGACTCGACCGCAACGGACAGACGCTCAACATCAACGCCGACACGTTTGCATCCGCACTCGCCGCGCGCATGAAAGCCAAGCGCCTGCTGCTGCTCACCGATGTGAAGGGCGTGCTCGACAAGCAGGGCAGCCTGATCGAGGAGCTTTCGATCGAGCAGGCGCGCTCGCTCATTCGCGACGGCACGATCTCGGGCGGCATGATCCCCAAAATTGAGGGTTGCATTGAAGTCGTCGAAGCGGGTGTGGAGGCCGTCGTCATCCTCGACGGACGTGTGCCGCACTGCGTGCTGCTCGAGCTGCTCACCGAGCATGGCGTCGGAACGCTGCTCGGTACCGCCCGCAAGCTGCCCAGCAAGGTCGCACAAACGGGTTGAGACACCTCGGCCAGCGTTTGCCCAAACACCGACGGTGCGCGCCGACCTCTGAGATTTCCACCGGCAGCTATGCCGGCGCCGCATCGGACTCTATGCGTCGGCCTTTTGCGTCTGTTGTTTCCTGCGGCGGCGACGCCACCACAATGCGCACAAGCCGGCCGCACCTGCCGATTGCCCCAGAAGGGTGGCGCCGAGCACCGGGAGCGGTCCACCCCCGCCACCCCCGCCACCGCCGCCACCACCGTTCTTACCGAGGCCCCATGCGTTGCCGTTGCCATTTCCACCGGGCGCCGCATTAACCGACCCCGGCATAGACACTGTAAACATCGCCGCGATGCCCAATGCCGCGGCTGTCGCACAAATTTTTGAATACAAAATCGTCTTCACGGGTAAAACTCCACCGTTAACGATTGCCGGATTATAGAGACTAGCGAGTCCAGATTAATGCCCGCTGAAGATCTCTGCACATCGCGCCCGGACCGATACCCGCCGCGTGCCAAAGTTCGGTTCCAACCCTGACTATCCAACCCTACTGGCGCCATGCGGAAGCCGGGGGCCCGGCGCATTGCGTTGCCGCAGCACCTGGAGCCGGTGCGATGGCGAGGACGGGAAGCGGCTCCCTACTCGCAAATCCCAAAATCCGGCCGATGCCGCGCACGATGCCGATAAGTTGGCGCTGCATCCCGCTTGGATGATCGACCACGTTGCCCTGAATGAAGGCTGCGTCGCCACCGTGCTGGAGCCGGAAAAACGAAGCGCCTTCGGCATTACCACCAAGAACGGCCACAAAAATCGGGTCTTTGCAGTCAGGCCGCCGGAATGCCTTCTGCGCGTATATCGAATCGGTATTAGCAGATGGAAGATCCGTCTCAGACCAGCCGTGCGCGGCCATGATCTGCGCGACATGCGCCTTGGCCGTTTGTGAGGCCGCATCGCCCCGCTCGGCATATCGGCCGACTTTCAGTGCGACACCGACGACCAGCGCCAACACGACCATGAGGGACATGACGGTCTGTCTGCTCATGCCTCGCTCGCCCAGTTGCCGAGACCCAGGACCAGCAAAACCTGAAACAGATCGAAGACGTTTGCACCGATCGGACCGTGCACGAGTCCATATGCCTCAGCCGACCACGCCATGCCGGCCAAGCGCAACAGATTGGCCACGACATAGAGGCCGCACAGCGCCAACAAGGCCCGCTTGAGCTTTCTCTGATTCACGTCGCCCATGAGATAGGCCACTGCTGCAAGCGCTACCGCGGCGAGTGGCAACGCATCTGCGGTCGTGCATTTCGTCATCAAAATGAGGCTATGCGTATCAGGGTTTCCGACGACATTGGCAACCTGAAGGATGTCGGGACGCAGCAGCGAAAGCGCCTGCGTGAGCACGTACGCCTCGGCTGTGGTCACGGGCAGGGCTATCCATTTCAGGATCACCGACGACCAGAGCGAGGCCAATCCTACCGCCAAAAATATCAGCGCACCGGTGCGGCGTCCGCCGTTCGAATGGTATGTTTGGTACCCCGCGTAGATTGCGAGCGCGAGCCAGGATACGGCGCTGCTCGGCACCAGGATCATTGCGACGATGAGCGACTCCAGCCACAGCGTGCCTGCTGCTGCCGGCCCGGTTTCGTCCGGGCTCAAACTCAGCTTGGCGGCGACAAAAAGCGCGACGAGCTGGAATGGGCTGATGCCGAACGTCAAACCCCCGCCACCTTCGGCGACGCCTGCAACGATTGTGACGATGAGCCCATTGAGGGCCGCGCCGATCATGATGACGGCGGGGAGAGCAACCTCGCGTGAGGTGAGCGGCACTGAAACGGATCTGGCCGGCACGTGTGGAGGGTCTCCAAAAAAGGGTTTGGGCCAAGTTCAGCGAAAAACAGTAAACGATCACTTAACCGCGCGCCCGCGCAGGCCGTTCAGCCTGCCCCTCCAGGGCTGCGAGCGGCGCTGGTGGGCGGCAGCGCACGCGGCAATGAAATCGCTATCGCCTCGCTGCAGGCTTCCGGTTATGCAGGCGGGATGACGGAAAACGACGAATTCGAAATATTCCTGGTGGCCACGCCCGGCCTGGAAGACGCGCTTCTCGCGGAAGCTCGAGAGAGGGGGTTCCGCGATACGAAAGCCGTGAAAGGCGGCGTCACGCTGGCTGGCGGCTGGCGCGAGGTATGGCGCGCGAATCTTGAACTTCGCGGCGCGACGCGCATTCTGGCGCGTATCGGCGCCTTTCGCGCCTTCCATCTAGCGCAGCTCGACAAGCGCGCACGAAAACTTCCCTGGAAAGTGGTGCTGCGGCCTGACGTGGCGTTCAACGTCGAAGCCTCGTGCAAGAGTTCGCGTATCTACCATTCCGGTGCGACGGCGCAACGCATCGTGCGGGCCATTCGCGAGGAACTGGGCGCACCCGCATCGATGGAAGCGGAGATCACGGTGATGGCGCGGATCGAGGACGATCTTTGCACCGTCAGCGTCGATACCTCCGGTGTGCTGCTGCATAAGCGCGGACACAAGGAGGCGGTCAACAAAGCTCCCATGCGCGAGACAATGGCTGCGATGCTTCTCAGACAGTGCGGCTACGAGGGAACGGAGCCCGTGGTCGATCCCATGTGCGGGTCGGGCACATTCGTCATCGAGGCTGCAGAGATCGCGGCGGGGCTGCAGCCAGGACGCGCGCGGCATTTCACCTTCGAGCTGCTCGCGACATTCGATGCGCACGCCTGGGCACGCATGCGGACCGAATCAGCCACGACACGCGCGAGGACGCCTGCCTTCAAGCTCTACGGCAGCGACAGAGATGCGGGCGCCATTGCAATGAGCCGCGCCAACGCGGAGCGCGCCGGCGTTTCCAGTCTGACCGAATTCCGCCAGCTGGCGATCAGCGAGCTCACCGCACCGGAGGGTTCGCCGGGGCTGGTTATCGTCAATCCGCCCTATGGTGCGCGGCTTGGTGAGGCATCGCATCTCAAACCGCTCTACAAGGCCCTGGGTCGAACGCTACTCGATCGGTTCAAGGGCTGGCGCGTGGGCCTCATCACGACCGACCCATCGCTCGCCAGGGCGACCGGCCTGCCATTCAAGCCTCCGGGAGCGCCGGTGTCACATGGGGGCCTGCGCGTGCGGTTATTTCAGACTGCGGGGCTTCGCTAGAGCATGTTGAGCTGAAGTGTGCAGCGGTTCAGCGTGAAAAACATGCTCCAAACAAGGTCCTGGATCGCATTCATGTTTGACGGAAACATGAATGCAGTCTCGAGCATCGCCGCCAGCGCAGCACGCGGCCGGGTCCCGAGTCGCATCACTGGTGGGTCGAGGAAAACATGATTGCGCGAAACGATCCCGATGCAACGCTGAAGCGCCTATCGGCGTCGGCATTCCGCCGACGCTTCCACCTCGATCGGCGCGAGCGCACCTATCTCCACACCAAGGGCCGGACGGAGATCTTGCAGCATGCGCGCAGTTTCATCGCCGAGAGGCTGGCACCCGCGCACCCGCCAAACGATGGCAAACAGACACCGATGCGCGGACATCCTGTATTCGTCGCCCAGCATGCAACCGCGACCTGCTGCAGGGACTGCATTGCCAAGTGGCATGGAATCGCAACCGGACGTTCACTCACCCAGGCCGAACAGGACTTCGCAGTGGCGCTCATCGCGCGGTGGATCGATGGTGAGTCCCAGCGTCCGATGCCCAGTGACTTAGAAGCTTCGCAGCAGCAGGCCAAGAGGCGTCACGCAACCCCGGCCAAGACTGACGACGATGCCCAGCACGACCTGTTCGCGGTGCGTTCAGACATCGGCAAGACGACAAACTGAGGCGCGCTGCCATGAACCATCATAAAAGCCGCAGGGCGCGGAAGCTGGCGTGCCCCTCGCGGCCGACGACGATGTGATCGTGGACCGCGATGTTGAAAGGCCGCGCAGCCTCGACGATCAACTTCGTCATGTCGATGTCGGCACGCGACGGCGTCGGGTCGCCAGAGGGATGATTGTGCACCAGGATCAGCGCAGTAGCGCCGACTTCGAGCGCCCGCTTGACCACTTCGCGTACATACACGGGCGTGTGGTCGACAGTGCCCTGGCCCTGCACCTCATCGGTGATGATCTTGTTCTTCTTGTCCAGGAAGAGAATGCGGAACAGTTCACGCTGCTCGTAGCCTTGCGCGGCGTGTACATAATCCAGCACTTCGGAGGTGGAGGACAGGGACGGCCGGCGGACCAGCTCGTCGCGCTTCAGTCGCAAGGCCACCGCGCGAATGAGTTTCAGCTCGGAGGCGACCGATTCACCGGCGCCTTTTACCTCCTTGATGCGCTCGGGGGCGGCGTTGATCACCTCTGCGAATGAGCCAAAGCGAGCCAGCAAGCGTTTCGCCAAATCCTTCGTGTCGCGTCTGGGAATGGCGCGAAAAAGCAGCAGCTCAAGCAGCTCGTAGTCGGGCATGGCGTCGGCGCCGCCGACCGAAAAGCGTTGACGCAAACGCTCGCGATGGCCGATGTGCAGCGGCAGCGGCTGCTCAAGGAATGAGCCCTGAGCGGGCGCATTGGTGCCGCTTGGATAGTCCACCTCGTCCGCTCGCGGCGGGCCCGGCACCAACGGAGATCTGGGGGCGGACCGATCGGACGGCGACATGAACCCCCCAATATTTAATTCTCTAGAGCATGTTTAGCTGAAGTGTGCAGCACTTCAACGTGAAAAACATGCTCGAAACAATGTACTGGATCGCGTTCATGTTTCCGTCAAACATGTACGCGATCTAGCTGACCTAAGCAGGACTCAAAGTGCGATCGGCTCGGCATGATAGGGCGGCTTATGGAAACCGCCAGGCGACAGCGTGAAGATCTCGCAGCCGTCCTCCGTCACGCCGACTGTATGTTCGAACTGGGCGGAGAGTTCGCGATCGCGGGTCACTGCAGTCCAGCCGTCCGGCAGAACCTTCACGTGCGGACGGCCGAGGTTGATCATCGGCTCGATGGTAAAGAACATGCCGGGCTTCAGCTCCGGGCCATCACCCGCCTCGCCATAGTGCAGGATGTTCGGACGGTCATGGAAAAGCCGGCCGAGACCGTGTCCACAAAAATCGCGCACGACACTGCAGCGCTCCGCTTCCGCGAATTGTTGAATGGCCGCGCCAATGTGGCCGGTGGTGTTGCCGGGCTTCACGGCCGCAATGCCGCGCATCAATGCTTCGTATGTGACCTCGATCAGCCGCTCAGCGCGACGTGAGATCTCGCCGACGGCAAACATGCGGCTTGTATCACCATGCCAGCCGTCAACGATCAGTGTCACGTCTATGTTGACAATATCGCCTTCTTTCAAAGGCTTCGGTCCTGGAATCCCGTGACATACGACGTGATTTACGGACGTACAGATGGAGCGGGGAAAGCCGCGGTAATTGAGTGGCGCGGGCACGGCGCCATTGGAGAGCGCGAACTCGAAGACGATGTCGTCGAGTTCTTCAGTGCGAACACCGGGGCGCACGTGCGGTACCAGCAGGTCCAGTGCAGCAGACGCGAGCTGCCCTGCTTTTCTCATTCCCTCGAAGTCGGCAGGCCCGTGCAGGCGTATGCCGTTGTCACTCAGCGGTTCGTGGAGGC
Source organism: Hyphomicrobiaceae bacterium (assembly GCA_036768475.1). Taxonomy (GTDB): domain Bacteria; phylum Pseudomonadota; class Alphaproteobacteria; order Rhizobiales; family Hyphomicrobiaceae; genus JAEUMD01. The sequence goes on from DAIPMW010000001.1 coordinate 321,434, forward strand.
GGTCCAGTGTTGTCATTATTGGTTTTCAGCGCGCATGTAGGTTTCAATTCTCTGAAATCTAGTGCAAAATTTCAAAATCGCAAATGGACGACGCAACAAGTCCGCGCAACCAGAAAAATTGTGCAGGGAGGAGAATAGCGATGCAGGACGGGTCTGTTGGCAAGACCGTGACGGTATTGGCGGTGTCCCTGTTCGCTGCTGGGGGGGTAGCCGCGGCTGTGACCGGAGCAAGGCCTGATCTCAATCGCAACGGTTCAACTCTGACATCGGCCACTCTACCCAACTGGAATATCGCAGAGATCTGTGCATCCGACAGCGCCAGCGGGCAGTGCCGTATTCTGGAATCGGAAGCCCGCAGAACACTTTCGGGTGGCTGGGCGGAAGTGTCTGAAGATTTCCGCGACGCATGCCTTGGGTCGATCACGAGTCCGTACGACAAATCCTACCGCCTGTTGTCACAATGCCTCGAAAGACAAGTGCTGAAGAGACTTGACGGCGCAACCACCCGGACCGCGGGGATAGCCAATCCGCTGGTGAACACAGCGCACGCCGCCGAGGCGAAGGCCGCCGGTGGCGACGCCGTACTGCCGACGACCAGCACCGCCGATCTCATTGCCGCACGTGAGGCATGGGGCGAGGGTGGCGAGCCGAAACCGGTTGATGCTCCACTTGCCGCAGGAGCCGTCTCACCGCTTCCGGCCGATGCTGCTGCAGCGCCGAAGGGCTTTGAGGGTGAGCCGACGGTTCATCCACTGGAAGCCACACCGGCAGCTCAGCTCACTCCGATGCCACTCGACCAGATCGCGGATGCCCTAAAAAAGCTGCTTGCCGAGCGCGAGGGCTGGCTCAAAGCGCCGCCGGCCATGCCGACAGCTCCCAAGGCCAGCAGAGCGAGCAACGGATATGCGGTCTTGCCGACGACCAGCACCGCCGATCTCATCGCGCAACGCGAAACCTGGGGCAGTTCGCCGTCCACCGGCTCCCCGTCAGGCAACGCAACTGCAGCCGCGGCGCCGGCCGCCGACGCTTCGAGCGGCTATGCCATGCTGCCGACGACGAGTACGGCGGACCTGATTGCCGCGCGCGAAGCTTGGGGCGAGGGTCCGCAACCCAAAGACGTACCAGCGCCGTTGGCGACCGGTACCTATTCGCCCCTACCATCCAACAAGGTCGAACTGCCCAAGGGCTTCGAGGGCGAGCCGACGGTACATGCGCTCCAGGCCACTCCGGCACCGCAAATGACGCCGGTACCGCAAGGCCAGATCGACGATGCTTTGAAGAAGCTTTTCGCTGAGCGCGAGGGCTGGCTGGCGGCACCGTCCAAAGACGCCGCGGTGCCGGCGGCCGGTGCGCCGGGGACTTCGGGTGGCTTCGCCCTACTTCCGACGACCAGTACCTCTGATCTGATCGCCGCGCGTGAAGCATGGGGCAAGGGCGGGCCTGCCAAGAAGGTGGCCGCACCTCTGGCGGCCGGCACCAAGTCACCACTGCCCGCCGACAAGGCCGCGCCGCTCAAAGGCTTCTCGGGCGAGCCCAAAGTGCATGCATTGCAGGCCACGCCAGTTGCGCAGCCGACACCGATACCGCAGAGCCAGATCGACGACGCGATGAAGAAGCTGCTCGCGGAGCGCGAGAGCTGGGGCAAAGCACCCTCGAAGGGCACCGCTGCGGCTGCTCCTGCGGCGACATCGCGTTCCGCCGAAGCGTCCGACTGCGAGGCCAAGCTGCGCCAAGCAGCGGCGTCCGGAGTGATCCTGTTCGAATCGTCAAGCGCGAGCATCAGTGCGGCGAGCAACAAGACGCTCGACCAGCTGGCGAGCGTGGCAAAGGGTTGCAAGACGGGCCGTATCAGGGTCGAAGGTCACACCGATTCGACGGGCCGGGCCTCGTTTAACAAGACGCTCTCGGAGCAGCGCGCCAAGGCAGTGGTCGGCTATCTCACCAAATCTGGCGTCGCAGCTGACCGTATCGAGGCAGTGGGCTTTGGCCAGGAGAAGCCCGTCGCCAGCAACAACACGGCAGAAGGGCGCGCGAAAAACCGCCGCATCGAGTTCACGGTCGTGGAATGAACCCCGTGTGACGTCGACGATGCTCTTGGAGCAGGTCTGGTCCAGGTGAAGCCGCCTCGACGAATGCTGCGCAGACACTGGGCGCAGGATCGTGGTCGGCGCTGACAATTTATCGCTTCGCCACGGGCTGCGCTGTATGCACTGTGATGGAAGCGCACCATATGTCGGAATGAAAAACGGCGGGCATTGGCCCGCCGTTTCGATATTCGTCACGGATCGAGAAGGCCTCAGCCTTTCGCCTCGCCCTCAGCTTCCGCTGCAGCAGCATCGGCCTCGGCCTTGGCCAGAGCGGCGGAGGCTTCCGCGATGACACGCTGTGCCTGGCCGACCCAATCGTCCCTTTCGATCTTGCCATCGAGCTGGAGGTTCTCGTCGACGTTGGCGATGTCCTCGTCGGAGAAGTTGGCGATCTGCTCAAGCTTGATGCAGTTGAGCTGCTTCAGGCGTGCCATCAGATCGGCGTCGATGCCGTTGATCTGTGTCAGGTCCTCGGCCTCGCCCTTCGGCTTCTTGAAGCCTTTCCAGGCGGCATTCAAGCGGCGGGCGCGGGCGTCGGTGCGCTCGGCGATGCGGGCAGACTTGCCGCGGCGGCCACGCAGGTAATAGAGCTTGGCGCGGCGGACCTTACCGCGACGGAGCACCTCAATAGAGGTGATGAAGGGCGAGTAGATCGGGAAGACGCGCTCCACGCCCTCGCCATAAGAGATCTTGCGGACGGTGAAGCTCTCGTTAAGGCCGGCACCTGAGCGGGCAATGCAGACGCCCTCGTAAGCCTGGTTACGCGTGTTGTTGCCCTCAATGACCTTGACCATGACCTTCAGCGTGTCGCCGGGGCCGAACTCGGGGACGGCGCGCTTGGCGGTGATCGCCTTGATCTGCTCCTGCTCGAGCTGCTTGATGATGTCCATGTTCTTAAATCCTTGATTTTGTTCATCAATGCAGAGGAGCCACAAATCCCTGACCCGGCCCTTCCGGACGGGTGGGAGCGGCTCGTGCGGCCCGGTTTTCCGGGCGTCCCAGCTAAAGGGGAATTCTTGTTGGCCGGGTGATATCCGAAGTTGCGGGCTTTGTCGAGCACAGAGCGGGCAATACGGGGCGCTTCGCTTGACCCGCCCTGCACCGTTCTGCGCATGCCTGCCCATCCACACCGGCACGGCATCCGCGACCTTCTCCGGCATTGACCGGGCCGGGCCGGGCCCCCAAGTTAACCGCTCCGAATTGAACAGGTTTCGGGCTTGCCAGCCAGCTGGCCGCGTCATGGCGGCATTCGCAGCCCGGCCGCCGAAGGAGATTACGCATGTCGAGCCCCCGCCACGCCAAAGTCCTGATCCTCGGCTCGGGGCCCGCCGGTTACACGGCCGCCATCTATGCCGCGCGCGCGATGTTGAAGCCGCTTTTGATCCAAGGCATCCAGCCGGGCGGGCAGCTCACCATCACGACGGACGTCGAGAACTATCCGGGCTTCGCCGAAGCGATCCAGGGGCCGTGGCTGATGGAGCAGATGGAAGCGCAGGCGCGCCACGTCGGCACCGAGATCGTGATGGACCACATCGCGAAGGTCGATCTCAAAGCACGGCCGTACCGGCTCGAAGCCGATTCGGGGGATGCCTATACGTGCGATGTGCTGATCATCTGCACCGGCGCACAAGCGCGGTGGCTCGGCATACCCTCGGAGGAATTCTTCAAGGGTTACGGCGTGTCCGCTTGCGCGACGTGCGACGGCTTCTTCTATCGCGGCAAGGAGGTGATCGTGGTGGGCGGCGGCAATACCGCAGTCGAGGAAGCAATCTTTCTCACCAACTTCGCCTCGAAGGTAACGGTGGTACATCGCCGCAACGAGTTCCGCGCTGAGCGCATCATGCAGGATCGCCTGTTCAAGAACCCGAAGATCGAGGTCGTCTGGGATTCGGTGATTGAGGAGATCACCGGTGACAAGGATCCGAAATCGGTAACGGGCGTGACGCTGAAGAACGTCAAGACCGGCGAGGTCTGTGAGCGCAAGGCGGACGGCGTGTTTATCGCCATTGGACATGCCCCGGCGACCGAACTCTTCAAGGGGCAGCTTGAGATGAAGGACTCGGGCTACCTTCTCGTCAAGCCCGGCACGGCCTCGACCAGCGTACCCGGCGTGTTCGCTGCCGGAGACGTGACCGACGATATCTATCGCCAGGCGGTGACGGCAGCGGGCATGGGTTGCATGGCGGCACTCGAAGCCGAGAAATACATTCACACGCTGGAAAGTGAGGCGAGCAAGGCGGCGGAGTGAGCTTTCGGCATCACACCAGCAACAGTGTTCTCAATCTGGAGGTTGAGACTTCGGTGAAATTGTTGTCGCTGTGATCGGATTCTACTGGGTCATCACGTCGGCCCACTCGGGATGTTTGCGATACTGCGCTCTCACGTAAGGGCAGATCGGGATGATCTTGAAGTCATTGCTACGGGCATCCGCAATCATGTACTCGACGAGCGCCAAGGCAGCGCCCGTGCCCTTCATGTTGTCGGGAGCGCCCGTGTGATCGGCGCTGATGAGCTTGGGGCCACGACGCGTAAAGGTGATCTCGGCCTCACCTTCGATCCCTTCAATACGTGCAACGTATCGTCCCTTGCCTTCGCCGTCCTCGCGCTCGATCGTGATGTCGGGCATTACATTGCTCCTGTTGGATTGGCTCAGCCCAACTTTCAGCCCGGCAGCGGGATGAATTCGGCACGATCGTCAGGCGGAAGGTCGAAGAGACCATTGCCCCAATCTCCGCGCCGCCACTGTTCTTTTGCCTCATCGAGACGTTCCTTGCTCGACGAGACGAAATTCCAGAAGATGTAGCGTGGGCCGTTCAGGGTCTCACCGCCAAGGATCATCAAGCGGGCGCCCCTGTCACCGGCCGCAACCGTAATCTTGTCACCTGGCCGGAACACCATCATGCGGCCTGCTTCGAACTCTTGACCAGCGATGCTGACCGACCCCTCGACGATGTAGAGACCACGATCTTCGTGATCATCTGGCATTGGCAGGCGCGTTCCCGGCTGCATCGTGACATCTGCGTAGAATGTCTCCGAGAACATTCTTGCCGGCGCCGCTTTCCCATACGCGCGACCAAGAATAAGTTTCAGCTTGACGCCCGCATCGTCGAACTCCGGCAGCACGTCCTTGCCGTGGTGTTCGAAACTGGGCGCAACATCCTCGTCCTTTTCCGGCAAGGCAACCCAGGTTTGGATACCAAACAGGGAATGCGGCGCCTTACGTGTCGCTTCGCTAGTGCGTTCCGAATGGGTGACGCCGCGGCCGGCGACCATCCAGTTCACCGCGCCCGGCAAGATCATCTGGTTCGAACCGAGGCTGTCGCGATGCTGGAACTCTCCGCGATACAGGTAGGTGACCGTGCCGAGGCCGATGTGCGGATGCGGTCGCACGTCGACCCCCATGCCGGTGACGAATTCGGCCGGCCCTGCCTGATCGAAGAAGATGAAGGGGCCAACCATCTGGCGCTTTGGAGCCGGCAAGGCGCGGCGGACCTCGAAACTGCCGAGATCACGCGCGCGTGGAATGATCAGTGTCTCGATCGCGTCGATGCCGATGGCGTCGGGGCAACCAGGCTCCAGAGATGGATTCCAACTCATATCATAGCTCCTTTCGCTCCGACGCCATTCGTTCGGCCGATACTACTTCGCAGCCAGCTTGCTTGCGACCTCGGCAACATGCCGGCCCTGATAACGCGCACCGGCCAGATCGTTTTCGGTCGGCTGTCGCGAGCCGTCGCCATCGGCGATCGTACTGGCACCATAGGGCGAACCGCCGACGATTTCCTTCACGCCCATCTGACCCTGATATGAATAGGGCAGGCCGACGATGACCAGGCCGTGATGCAACATAACGATATGGGTGGACAGGATCGTGCTTTCCTGGCCGCCGTGTTGTGTTGCGGAGGACGTAAAGACGCTGCCGACCTTTCCGATCAGCTTGCCCTGGAACCACAGCCCACCGGTCTGGTCGAGGAAGTTTTTCATCTGCGCCGGCATGTTGCCGAAGCGGGTCGGCACTCCGATGATGATGGCGTCGTATTCGGGCAGCTCGGCGACAGTCGCGATCGGCGCGGCCTGATCGAGCTTGAAACCGGAATTCTTCGCGATCTCCTCGGGCACCAATTCCGGCACACGCTTGATTACCGCCTCGCTGCCGGCTTCGCGCACGCCTTCCGCCACAGCTTCAGCCATCTTTTCGATGTGACCATAGCTCGAGTAGTAGAGAACCAGTACCTTGCTCATGATGAACTCCTTTTTTTGATGTGTTCCGTGAGAACGCTGCGATGCAGATGCGCCGCCCGTTCTCGATTGCGTTTTGTCGCGAGATTGCGACGACCGTGAAAAATTGGCTCACGTGACGGCCATCCGACCGGGCCATCACGTCAGGATGTGTTGACGAATTCACAGCGGTGCTCGTAGCGCCGACCGCGCCAATGACGTCCGGCGCGACACCCGACAAGCGGGTACCGCGCCGGACCCGGTCAATTGGCCACCTCAGTTATCTGGCCAAACGTCCCGCTCTGGAAATCAAGTATGGCCTGCTTGATCTCACCAACCGTGTTCATGACGAACGGGCCGTGCGCCACGACCGGCTCGTTGATCGGCTCACCGGACAGCACCAAAAGCTTGGCGTCATTGTTGGCTTCCAGTGTGATCTCGCCGCCGTCACGCTCCAGCACGACGAGCTGGCCCGAGCGCACGATTTCAGCTCCGTTGACCTCGACAGTGCCGGCAAGCACGACGATGGCGAGCGAGTGGCCCTCAGGGAGCGCGAGCTTTGCGGTCTTGTCGCGACGCAGGCGCACGTCCCAGATATTGATGGGCGTGAATGTCCGTGCCGGTCCTTTGGCGCCGTCATAGCCACCGGCGATGACACGCACGCTACCCGCCTTGCCCGGCAGCTCGACTGAGGGAATATCCTTGTCGAGCAGGGTCTGATACCCGGGCGCCGCATTCTTGTATTTCGCCGGCAGGTTTACCCAGAGCTGCACCATCTCCATGTTGCCGCCTTTCTCGGCAAACGCCTTGGAGTGGAACTCCTCATGGAGGATGCCCGCGGCTGCAGTCATCCACTGCACGTCACCCGGACCAATGGTGCCACCGGCGCCCGTCGAGTCGCGGTGCTCCAATTCACCGTCATAAACGATCGTGACGGTCTCGAAGCCGCGATGCGGGTGCTGGCCGACGCCACGGCGCTGCGTGGTCGCTTCAAATGTCTCGGGCGCCGCATAGTCGAGCAGCACGAACGGGCTGAGGTGGGCACCATGTGTCTGCGGCGAGATCATCGAACGGACATGGAAGCCGTCGCCGACCCAATGTGCGCGTGGCGCGCTGTAAGTACCGAGAATCTTTCTCATTCTTACCTCCGTGTAGCGGGCCTCATATGGCCGTCGCTGTTGGAGGGAAGCTAATCATGGAACGACGTTGGCAGAAGCCGCCAATACTCATACAGTTCGTCCTAAAAATAGGACGCTGAGCAATCATGCATGATCTCAACGATTTGTACCTGTTCGCGCAAGTCGTCGAACACGGCGGCTTTGCTGCCGCTGGTCGCGCGATCGGTGTGCCGAAATCCAAGCTCAGCCGGCGGGTGGGAGAATTGGAAGCGCGGCTCGGTGTCCGCCTCATTCAGCGTTCGACCCGCCGGTTCGCGGTCACCGAGATCGGCGAAGAGTATTATCGGCACTGCGTCGCAATGCTGGTCGAGGCGGAGGCCGCCCAGGAGGCCATTGACCGTTCGCGCTCCGAGCCACAGGGCATTGTCCGCGTCAGCTGTCCGCCGACACTCGTTAGCTTTCAGGTCGGCGACATGATCGCGCGATTCATGGCGGCCAATCCGCGCGTCACCGTACAACTCGAAAGCACCAGCCGGCGCGTTGATCTGATCGGCGAGGGCATCGATATTGCCATCCGTGTCCGCTTCCCGCCGATCGAGGAATCGGATCACGTCATGCGCATCCTTGGCGACAGTGGACAACGACTCGTGGCGAGCCCCAGTTGCCTGGCCCAATTGAATGGGCCTGCGGTGCCGGCTTCGCTTGGCGCACTGCCGAGTGTCGGGTTCGGGCCTGCGCATCGCAAACACGTCTGGGACCTTGAAGGACCGGACGGCGCGACGGCGCATGTTTCCTATACGCCGCGCCTCATTACTGACGATATCTCGCAACAGAGGAGCGCGGCGCTGCTCGGCGTTGGCGTCGCGCAACTGCCAACAATGGTGGTCGCCAAGGACATCGAGGACGGTGCACTCGTGGACATCCTGCCTGAATGGCGTCCCAGATCGGGCATCGTCCATGCAGTGTTCCCGACGAGGCGTGGACTCTTACCTTCCGTGCGAAGCCTCGTTGATCATCTTGCCGTCGAGTTTTCAAAGAAAGACCAAGGTTAGATAGCGTTCATGTTTGACGGAGTTGCAAACGCAGCTCTCACCTGCTGCGCACAACAGCTACGACCACAGTCAGCAGCATCATGAGTTCGAGCGCGGCCGGCAGAAACAACCCGGTGAACACAATGGCGGCAGCGCCGATCAGCAATACGTGGCGTCTTCGACCGCCAGCGAGGAAACGGTCTCGAATGAACCACAAGCCCGCCAGATAGAGTGCGAGCGGTATGGCGACGGCAATGGCGCCCGTCCGCAGGCCGACCTCGGCGTGTTCCGTCAGCACATCGATCAGTACGGCAAAGCCGCCTCCGAGAGCGGCACCTGAACCGAATACAAGGAAATGCCCGTATCCCCAAAGGATCGCCCTGTGGCGCTCCTGCGATCCAAGATGTTCGTCGCCTGAAAAATAGACCCACCACAGGGCGCAAGTAATCACGGTCGCGCCGAGGACGAGGTGAAGCAGCGGATTTGCGAAAGTGATCTCATCGGCCGATTTACGCAGCGCCGTCACCACCGCAAGGAGAACCTCGCCCAACACGATGATGTTGAGCAGGCCGTACCGTTCGATGATGTGATGGCGATGCCATGTGGTTTGCCTCGCCTTCTCTGCAACAACCGGCACCGCCAGCTCGATCAACATGCCGAGCACGAACGCGGCCCTGAAGAGGCTTGTACCGGTCGGCAACCAGAAATAGAGAAACAACCAGTAAACCTGCGCTGCGGCGATGCCGAACGCATAGACCAACGAGGTTCTACGATGGTTGGGATCTCCGCGCGCCGCCATAAGCCAGAGCGTAACCTGCGCAAGACGCATCACAACGAAACCAAACCATATGAAGAAGATCGGCCGGTTCTCGAACAGCTCGGAAATGCCAGCCGCCACGATGAGTGCGCCGAATATGATGATCATCGTGATGATGCGAAACAGCGGCCGGCTATTGTCATAGGCTGAGGCGAACCACGTGTAGTTCATCCATGCCCACCAGATGGCAAAGAAGGAGAAGATGAAGGCGATCACGCCGTCCGCGGCATGATTGGACGAGATCGCGTGGGCCAGGCCGTGCGCCGCAGTTGCGATTGCAACAACGCTCGCCAGATCGAAAAACAGCTCCAGCGGAGTCGCGACGCGATGGTGTTCCTGGCGATCACGCGGCGACAATCCGAAACGAACTTCCTTCATGTATGCTCTCCAGACGTACCTTGGCGGTGGTAGGCACTGCGAACCGGGCGGCCACCTATCTATCATCCGGTCTCGGAAATGGAGAAGATTGTCCGCAGTGATGCCTGCATCGATGTTGCCAACGCACCTCAACGGGACGGTCGCAACCGGCCGCCCGTAGACCGCTGCCACCGCTGCGGTCGTGGCCCGCCTTCACGCCTCCTCAACCCAAACCGGCTACACTCACAGTCAGTTGTCGATCGCGTCCCAAGGCAGTCCTTACGGGTGTGCCGGGATGAAACGTGCGTGAGTGTGTCCGTCATGTCCCAAGCCGACGCCGTCCCGGCGCTTGCCGTTCGCGGCCTGAAGAAGTGCTTCGACCAACCCGCCGTCGACAATCTGTCGCTCACCATCAGGTCTGGTGAATTCTATGCACTGTTGGGCCCCAACGGAGCCGGCAAGACGACGACGCTGCGGATGGTTGCCGGTCTGCTCGATCCCGACGCCGGGGCAATCGAGATCTGCGGCATCGATGTGAGGAAGGACCCGGTCGCAGCCAAGCGCGTGCTCGCCTGGGTGCCCGACGAGCCGATGATCTACGACAAGCTGACGCCGATGGAATATCTCGCGTTCGTTGCGGGACTGTGGAACATGGATGCGCAGGTCGCGCGCGCCAAGGCAGATCAGCTCATCGACGTGTTCGGACTGTCGGCCAAGGCCAACGAGCGCTGCCAGGGCTTTTCCAAGGGCATGCGTCAGAAAGTTGCGCTGGCAGGGGCACTCATACACGCACCCAGACTTATCATCCTCGACGAGCCGCTGACGGGCCTCGATGCGGGTTCGGCACGACAGGTGAAGGCGGTCTTGCGCCACCTCGTCGCACATGGCGTCACTGTCATCATGACCACGCACATACTGGACGTGGCCGAGCGTATGGCCGACCGAATCGGTGTCATCGACAAAGGCAGACTGGTGGCGGAAGGCACGCTCAATGCCCTGCGCACCTCCAGTCGCGGCCAGGGTGCCAGCCTTGAGGAGATCTTTCTTGATCTGGTCAGCGAGGACCATATCGGTGGGACCGACGTCCCGCGCGTGATGGTCACGGGCACCTCGGCATGAGCACCAATACCGCGACACTCTCCTGGTTCGCCCTCCATGAGGCCCGGCTCGCCTGGCGCGACTGGACGATGCTGATGTCGGGCGGGCGCAAGCTCAAGGATCGCGCCATCGCGATCGGCATGGCGGTGTTCGCACTCGCACTGCACGGCATCGCCTATCTGGTGCTGCGTCCTTATCTGCCTGCGGCGGGTGGCATCGACGTGCCAATTTTGGCCGGCATCGCGATGAGCCTCATTCTCACGTTCACGATGATGCTCTCGCAAGCGCTCGAACAGGTGACGCGCGCATTCTACACGCGCGATGACCTCGATCTGATCCTCTCCTCTCCGGCTCCTGCACGCCATCTCTTTTCGGTGCGGATCTCATCCATCGTGCTCACAACGGCGATGATGTCAGGCCTCATTGTTGCACCGTTCATCAATATGGCGGCGTGGCTCGACGGGCCACGCTGGCTCTCGGCCTATGCCTTGATTCTTGCTACGGCTGCGCTCGCGGCGGGGATCGCCGTGCAGGCAACATTGATGTTGTTCCGACTTATCGGACCGAAGCGGACGCGCATCGTCGCGCAGATCACTGCGGCCGTGGTGGGCGCATCATTCCTCATCGGTATCCAGACTGTCGCGATCCTTTCCTACGGATCGATGTCGCGATTCGCGCTCATCAACGAGGAAAGAGTTCTTGCAAGCCTGCCCGATGCCACGAGCCCATTCTGGCTTCCTGCACGGGCCGTAATTGGGGCACCAATCCCGCTTGCCTGCATACTCTTGCTTGCCGCGCTCTACATCTCACTGGTTGTTTGGCGCAGCTCATACGAGTTCCGCGAACATGTGATTGCGACAATGGGAATCCCTGAGACGCGCTGCACCCACGGTCTCTCGGAGAGGCGCGGATTCCGCCAGATATCGACGTTCTCTGCGCTCATCCAAAAGGAATGGATGCTGCTTGCACGCGACCCCTGGCTGGTGTCGCAGACGATGATGCAGATCCTCTATCTCATCCCGCCCGGTCTCATGCTGTGGGTGAGCTTTGGAGCGCAGTCCAACGTCGAGACGATTCTCGCTCCCGTGCTGGTAATGGCCGCCGGGCAGCTTGCCGGCGCACTGGCGTGGCTGGCGATCTCTGGCGAAGATGCTCCCGATCTGATCGCCACGGCGCCGCTCAAACCGCACTCGCTCATGTGGGCCAAGATCGTTTCGGTGCTGGCTCTCATTGCCGCCGTCATCGCGCCCTTCGTCATTGCAATGGCATTCGTCTCGCCGCGGGGTGCGTTCGTGATACTCACCGGAGCGATGGCTGGTGCGACATGCGCCGTTCTGATACAGCTCTGGTTCCGCGCGCAAGCCCGCCGCACCAATTTCCGCCGGCGACAGGTCGCGTCACGCGTCTCAACAATCCTGGAAGCATTCGCCTCGATCCTTACCGCCGCTACTGCTTCGGTTGCTGCCGCAGGCTCATGGATGGCGCTCGGCCCCGCACTACTGGTGGGCCTCGTCATGCTCGTTGCATGGCTTATGAGGCCGCACGGGCAATAGATCGCGTGCATGTTTTTCACGCTGAACCGCTGCACACTTCAGTTGAACATGCTTTAGCAGTTGCTCTCGACTTGCCTGACGCTTCGCCTACATCACCTCAGGAATGACCCCTCAATACCGCAAGCGCCTCTTTCGGATCGATACGGCCGTCGTAAAGTGCGCGCCCGGTTATGGCGCCTTGGAGAATCGCATATTCGGGCTGCATCAGCGCCTTCACGTCTTCGATCGAAGCGAGACCACCGGAGGCGATCACGGGAATGCTCACGGCGCGCGCAAGCTCGGCGGTGGCGGGCAGGTTCAGGCCTTTCAACACGCCGTCGCGCTCGATGTCGGTGTAGATAATGGCCGCGACACCAGCATCCTCGAAACGGCGGGCGAGCGCGATAGCCGTAAGCTCGCTTGTCTCGGCCCAGCCTTCTACCGCCACCTTGCCGCCCTTGGCGTCGATGCCGACCGCGATGCGACCGGGAAACGCTGCGCAAGCGTCGCGCACGAGATCGGGATCGCGTACGGCTATCGTGCCGAGGATGACGCGGCGGATGCCCTTGTTCAACCACATCTCGATCGTTTTGAGGTCGCGAATGCCACCGCCGAACTGCGCGGGCATCGTAATGGCGGCGAGAATTGCCTCGACGGCGGCAGCGTTGACCGGCTTACCCGCGAAGGCGCCGTTGAGGTCAACGATGTGCAAGTATTCGAAGCCCTGATCCTCAAAAATGCGCGCCTGCGCAGCGGGGTCATCGTTGAAGACGGTGGCTTGGCTCATCTCGCCCAGCTTCAAGCGCACGCACTGGCCGTCCTTCAGATCGATCGCGGGAAAGAGAATCAATTCGCACCACCAGATGTTTGAGTTGCAGCGCGAACGCGGCACCAGATGTACCACCGCAAAACGCCGCCTTGAGATTGCTGCCTTTCGACGCGACAAATGTCATTCTTCGCCAAGCGTCAAGTGATGAGTTCAAAGGCCGATATGCCGTACCGCGCCGACCCCAACCTGCTGACTTCCATGGCCGGTGAGATAACCGCGAACCGCGAGCCGACACGTCTGCGGGAAGCTGACGCCATCGCAATCTGGATCGCGCGCTGGCTGCGGGTTCCCTTGAAGGTGCTCACCGGCCGGTATCAATGCGATTCCCGACGGCTCTATGAAATCTGGTGGGGCGAGCGGTTTCCCGGCAGCCGGGCGAAGGCCGAAGCAGAATTCCGCGCGCGCTATCCGAGCCTCGCCGACCGGACCAGCTACGGATATAGGCGCATTCCGAGGGACCGGCCGGGCGAAGGCCAATTGGGCTTCTTCGAATAGCCGTCCACTGCCGCCCGGCCGGATGCTCCATCCGCACGACCAACGCAATCCGTCCTGCCTTGTGAGGCGCGCCATCCGAAGTTCCAAGCCTGGACCTAATGTTCTGCCCTGCCGAGAACTGAAAAAGAACAAAATTAGAACTGATGCTGGACAAGCCCTCTGATTCATGGCATGTTCTTCCTACGTTCTGCTGAACAGCAGCTCACCCCCCGGGAGTTCGTACCGCGTCACTCTCCCAAGCCCGCAGCCCTGAGAGAGCCCCCAATGCGCACGTTCCTGATCTCCTACGATCTCGCCAATCCACTCCAGAACAAGCACGCCATTGCCCAGTCGATCATGTCGGCGGGCGAGCGTTGGGCGCGTCCGCTGGAAAGCACTTGGTACCTCGCCTGCGATGAGGACGAGGCCAGCCTCGCAGACCGCCTCGGACCGCTGCTCGACACGGACGACGGCCTTCTGATCCAGTCCGTCGACGATCAGGCGGTGCTCACCAACACGTCGCTGCGCTGGTTCCGTCAGCGCCGCCAGCCGGCTGCCGAGGCTTCAGCGATCCGCGAGAACAACGTCGTCGTCTTCCCGGCTCCGGTGAAACCGGCTGGCGAAGATGAGCCGGAGCTGCCGTTCGCCAAGGCGAGCTGATCGCCAAGGACAGCCCGAGCGGCCCCGGGCCGAAGGTGTCAACCGCCGCCTGCTCTTCGTTTCCCTTGCCGATGAGCAGGCGTGCAGAAGCATCGACGGGTGCCCGCTCGTGGCCTTGGCATACCGGCCGCCAACCACTCCGTCATTTGTGTGTCCGCACATTATTTCGCGTTCCCCAGCCCCTGCCGGCGCCGCCCCAACCCTGAACCGCCGGCAGGGGACCCCAGTTTGCAGATCGATTGTACCGCGCCCCCTCTTCCCGTTTTTCCGCGTTCCCTGCGTCTCGTCCCCTGCGTTCCCCCAGCCGATCGACCGTCGTTTTGGTCTCGTGCCTTCTCGCGAAACCGCATCGCGGTCTTGCCGGAGGCACGCCAGCCCCCGGAGTAGTCCCATGACCACCTATACGAATTCCGCATCACCTGCCGCGACGAAGACCTACGTCGTCACCCATACGCAAAAGGACCCGGCACAGACCTATGGCCTCGTTGCCGAAGGTCTGCGTCTCATCTCCGCCGAGTACACCAAGCTCGACCGGAACGTCTGGTTGGTGCGTTCCGCCGCCACAGCTGACGGCATCGCCAATGCGGTGATGCCAGGCGTCGGGCGGCGCGACGAGATCCGCGTGATGGAGGTGGGCGCCGAGATGGTGCACTATCGGGCGTCGCGCGTGTGGAGCATGGCGCGGCTTGATGCCGACGAGCTTCTCGCCATGCGCCATTGACGGCTGCGGTCGAGACACGACATTGACCAATCCGACGGTTGTGCGCGCCTCTCTCTCCCTCGAACGCTTTGCAGCCCGGATGAAGAAGGAGCGGCACCCTGCCCCGTGCCGCTCCTTTTCACATTACGTCATTCATTTCTAATTTCTGCTCGTCTGGGACCAGCCGATGCACAACGCCAACCCCGAGAGACCCCGCCCCAATCGTGGCGATGCGCCAAGTGATTATTGGATCATCTCGTTGGTGCTGCCCTGTTGCGTAGTCCGTGTCGAGCTATCGCGGCAGCAACTTGAAGCAACCGTTGCGCGGCACCGCAGCCCGGCCATGGCAGAGCCATCGCCGCGCGCGGCTGCCCGCACCTCCGGCGGCCGACGTCCGTCGGCGGCGAACGGCTGGCGGCCTTTCACAAGCACAACATAGCACGATTTCGTCGACCCATTGGTTGGCGCGCGTAGGACGTCAGATATCAAGATCGCCGATGCCGAGGTCGTCTATGCCCCAACCCTGGTCCGAGTCATCGTGTGCCGAGGTCTCCTCGTGCGTGGCGTCCTGGTTGGCGGTGCTTTCCTGCCGAGCTGCGGAATCTGCGGTGTTGTGCTGCGTGTCCGCAGCCGCGCTCGAGCCACCGAACAGGCTGCGCAGGCCGTCGGCGGCCAGCATGCCTCCGGCGACGCCGGCAGCCGTTGCCATCGCCGAGCGGAAAAAGCCTCCGCCGCCGGCGCGCGGTGGTTCAGCGTTAGCCGCGGCTGGTGCGGCTGCCGGGCCTTGACGTACCCATACTCCGGAGCCACCTGCACGAGGCACGGATGTTGCTTCTTTGCGATATTCGAATGAGCTGCGTACGGCGGCGGGGCGGCCGCCCTGACCTGTGCCGAAATGGTCGGGCAGAAAGCTGCCGCCGGCGGCATCGGACGATGTGCGATCGTCGCGTTCAGCTTGCAAAGCCTGGATGCGCCCGGCGGCTTCGCGCAGCTGATGCTCGTAAACGAGAACCGTTTGGACGAGCATGTAAGCGGCGTCGGGAACATCCCGGACCAGATCATGAATGAGAGCTTCGGCTTGCCGGTCCATACCCTGGGCACGTTGTGCCGAAAGCCGTTCGAACAGATCCTCGATCAAACGTCGTTCGTCAGGCGTCATTGCGGTGTCCTCTGCTTGTCAAACACAAGCTCGATATGGGTGAGGTCATCAGCTGCTGACAAGTGAGGCAGACTATTTTTTTCTCGCGACCGCTCGGCAGCCAGCCGTTGACCGCGAGCCGCACCAGCGGCGCTTGCATCGCAGCCGATCAGGCTTTGGATCGTATTCCTGTTCGGTGGAAAAAACGTAGACGATCCAGTGTTCTGTCTTGAGCCATGTTTTTCACGCTGAACTGCTGCACACTTCAGCTCAACATGCGCTATGGCCGCCAAGCCAAGAAGTTCGCGATCAACTTCAGGCCAAGGGTCTGGCTCTTTTCCGGGTGGAACTGCGTGCCGGCGATGTTGTCCTTCGCCACCATCGCCGTGATTGGTCCGCCGTAGTCGGTGCGCGCGACAACGTTGGTCTCGTCTTTTGCGACGAAGTGGTAGGAATGCACGAAATAGGCATGCAGGCCGTCGCTGCCAGTGGGGATGCCATCGAGCAAAACATGCGGCGTCACCACGTCGAGCGTATTCCAGCCCATGTGCGGGATTTTCAACGACGGATCGGAGGGCGCAATGTGCGAAACCTCGCCTGCAATCCAGTCGAGACCTTGCGTCACGCGATGCTCCAATCCGCGCGTTGCCATCAATTGCATGCCAACGCAGATCCCGAGAAACGGGCGGCCTTTGACGCGCACCACGTCCTGCAGCGTTTCGCGCATGCCCGACACGGCTTCCAGCCCGCGCATGCAGTCCGCGTAAGCGCCAACACCGGGCAGGACGACACGGTCCGCTTTGGCAACGACGTTCGGATCTGAGGTCAGCACGGGCACAAGCTTGCTGCCGCTCTCACGAGCGGCGCGCTCGAAAGCCTTCAAGGCGGAATGGAGATTGCCCGACCCGTAGTCGATAATCGTGACAGTCTGCATGGAGCGGGCTCAGCCCTCCCGGGAACGGCGGAAGAACGCGAAACGACGCTTCGGCTTTGCGTCGGGCGCAGCGTGTGCGGCTGGTCCGGCAGTTGGCTGAACCTGGGACGTCTGCTCTGTCGACTGCGATGAGGACGGTACGGTCGTCCGGTTATCTCGGCGCAGCAGCGACTGTGCGGGTAACCAGCCTTCGAAGAAGCGGCGCTCACAATCTGCGAGGCTATGACCGCTCACCGATCCGATCATGCTCCATCCCTTCGACCCGAGCTTTGCCGATTTCAGCCAGTGTCCCTCAAAGCCGACAATCGCGTTCAGCGCCACCAGGAACGGGCCGAACAACGCTTCGCTCACGCCCATCGTCTCGAACAAGACATAAGCGAACGCGGCAACCGCGATATAGCCCAGCGTGGCGAGCCACAGACGGTTGGCCAACAGCCAGATCGGGCCGAATAGGAAGGCGCTCCAGGTGAAGCCATCCTTCAGGAACACCATCGTTTCGGCCCTGTCGACCCGATCGACGGGCGGCGAGGGCGGCTCGTGGATAGTGAATACGGTCATGTGCTTATGAGTCGGAAACGGCCAAACAGTTACGATCATCCGGTGAGCGTTCCTTTCGTCGAGGGAACCCGGCCCGCTTGACGCGGATCGAGACTTACAGCCTGACGCAAGGCGCGCGCCAAACCTTTATAGCAGGTCTCGGCGATGTGGTGGTTGTTCTCGCCGTAAAGGTTCTGGATATGTAGTGTGATCCCCGCATTCTGGGCGAATGCCTGAAACCACTCGCGGAACAACTCGGTGTCCATCTCGCCGACCTTCGGGCGGGTGAATTCCACGTTCCAAATGAGATAAGGGCGGCCAGAGACGTCTATCGCGACGCGCGTCATCGTCTCATCCATGGGCAGATGGACATCCGCGTAGCGCGTGATGCCGACCTTGTCGCCGAGCGCTTTGGCAACCGCCTGCCCCAAAACAATGCCTGAATCCTCCGCCGTGTGGTGAAAATCGATGTGCAGGTCGCCTTTGGCCTTCAGCTTGATGTCGATGAGTCCGTGACGCGCCAGCTGCTCCAGCATGTGGTCGAGGAAGCCGATGCCGGTGGAGATGTCATAGGCTCCCGTACCGTCGAGATCGATCTCGGCAGTGATGTCGGTTTCCTTGGTCTTGCGTTCGATTTTTGCTTTACGGCTCACGGGCGGTCCCTCGCTCAGTTTCTTGCCCTCGTAGTCCCAAGCGTTTATCAGCTCGGGCAACCGCCTGCCAGCCTATCGAAGGTCGCCGACTGGGCATTGCGCCTTGAAAGTGCGCGCCGCAAATCCTTAATTCAATCTCGATTCGGACCAGACGAGGCCATGACCGACACAACTCATTCCACCACCAGCGTTCCGCAATGGCACGGCACAACCATCGTAACCGTCCGCAAGGGCGGCCAAGTGGTCATTGCCGGAGACGGCCAGGTCAGCCTGGGACAGACCGTCATCAAGGCCAACGCGCGCAAAGTCCGCCGTATTGGCAAAGGCGATGTCATCGGGGGATTTGCCGGCGCGACCGCCGACGCATTCACCCTGTTCGAACGTCTCGAAGCGAAACTGGAGCAATATCCGGGCCAGTTGATGCGGGCGGCGGTGGAACTGGCCAAGGACTGGCGAACCGACCGATACTTGAGGCGGCTCGAGGCGATGATGATCGTTGCAGATGCGACGACGACACTGGTGCTGACCGGCACCGGCGACGTGCTGGAGCCGGAAGGACAGATCATGGGGATCGGCTCGGGCGGCAATTACGCGCTGGCCGCGGCAAAGGCGCTCGCCGACCAACCACTTTCAGCCGAGGAGATCGCACGGCGCGCAATGGCCATTGCAGCGGAGATCTGTGTCTATACCAACGATAACGTTGTGATCGAAACACTGGTATCGAGCCGATGAGCAACCTGACAATCTCCTGGGCTATCCTGTTCGTCGCCGGAATGCTCGAAGTCGCCACCACGACGGTGTTTCGCTACACCGACGGCCTCACCCGGGTGATGCCGACCGTCACCTTCTTTGCGCTCGGCACGGCAAGCTTCTACCTTCTCTTCAAATCGCTCGCTGGAATTCCGCTCGGAACCGCTTACGCCGTCTGGACCGGCATCGGCGCGGCGGGCACGGCGATCATTGGAATTGTCTTCTATGCGGAGCCGGCCACCACAGTACGCCTCGTCCTGTTGAGCCTTCTGATCGGCTCGATCATGGGACTGAAGCTCGTATCAAACAGCTAGAATCGCGAAATGACCAACTTCTCTCCCCGCGAAATCGTCTCGGAGCTCGACCGCTTCATCGTCGGCCAGGCCGATGCAAAGCGCGCAGTCGCCATAGCATTGCGTAACCGCTGGCGGCGGCAGCAGCTCGCCGAGGATCTCAAGGACGAGGTCCTGCCCAAGAACATCTTGATGATCGGGCCTACCGGCGTCGGCAAAACGGAAATCTCACGGCGCCTTGCCAGGCTTGCCGGCGCGCCTTTCCTGAAGGTCGAGGCAACCAAGTTCACTGAAGTGGGATATGTGGGCCGCGACGTGGAGCAGATATTGCGCGACCTCGTCGAGGTGGCGATCGGGCTCGTGCGCGAGACGAAACGCAAGGAAGTGCGCGCCAAAGCGGAGAAGGCCGCGGAGGAACGGGTGATCGATGCGCTGGTGGGGCCAACTGCGTCACCCGCGACACGCGAAGCATTCCGCAAGCGGCTACGCGCTGGAGAACTGAACGAGAAGGAAATCGAGATCCAAGTGTCCGATGCGGGCGGCGGCATGCCGATGTTCGAGATTCCCGGTATGCCCGGAGCGTCCATGGGCGCGATCAACATCTCCGACATGCTGGGCAAAGCGTTCGGCGGTCGCACAAAGGCGCGCAAGGTGACGGTTGCAGACAGCTACGACGTCCTGATCCAGGAAGAGAGCGACAAGCTGATCGACTCAGACCAGATCACCACGGAGGCGATCCGGACAGTCGAAAACGATGGCATCGTGTTCCTCGATGAGATCGACAAGATCTGCTCACGCTCCGACAACGTGCGCGGCGGCGCGGACGTTTCTCGTGAGGGTGTGCAGCGAGATCTTCTGCCGCTGATCGAGGGGACGACGGTGGCAACCAAGCACGGACCGGTGAAGACGGATCACGTGCTGTTCATTGCCTCAGGCGCATTCCATGTCGCCAAGCCCTCCGACCTGCTGCCTGAACTGCAAGGCCGGTTGCCGATCCGCGTGGAGCTGACAGCCCTCTCGCGGGACGACTTCCGTCGCATTCTGACAGAGCCAGAGGCCAATCTCATCAAGCAGTCGATTGCTCTCATGGCAACTGAAGGCGTCACGCTCGAATTCACCGACGATGCGGTCGATGCGTTGGCTGATATGGCTGTATCCGTCAACGCATCAGTTGAAAACATCGGTGCGCGGCGTCTGCAGACGGTGATCGAGCGGGTGCTGGAAGAAATCTCGTTCGAGGCCTCCGACAAATCGGGCCAGACCGTGCGGGTGGACAAGGCTTATGTCGAGGCCCGTATCGGCGACCTCGCGAGGAACGCGGACCTGTCGAAGTTCATCCTGTGAATTCTTACGGATGGCCGTCGGCACTGCGGGGCTTGGCGTAAGGGTCTGATTCACGCCTGTGATGGAAGCTTGAGCGCTTCCATCTCAGCCGATCAGGCTCTAGGCTTAACCGGCCTGTTGCCAGGTTGCCAGATCGCTCAGTCCCCAGTCCCATGTCAGCCGACACCCTTGAAGGCCTATTCGACCGCCTCGAAATCTTTTCGCACCTCGCGCCGGGACAGCGACGTGAAATCGCTGCCGAGTTCCTCCCCGAAAGCGTGCCGCGGGGCGACCTGCTGCTGCGCCAGGGCGACGCTGCGGATGCCATGTTCATCGTCGTATCCGGGCGCTTCGCAGTCCTTCTCAACGGCCGCTCGACGCCCATCTCGGAGATCGGACCGGGCCAGCCGATCGGCGAGATCGCTTTTCTGTCCGGCGGCACACGGACGGCGACCGTCGCGGCGCTGCGCGACAGCCTTGTTCTGCGGCTCGACCGCCAACGGTTCGAACGGCTGACGGAGAACAACCCGGCGCTGTGGCGGCTGATTACAGTGGCGCTGGCCCGGCGCGTGACCGACCTCAACGCGGCGCGCCCGGTGCCGCCCGATCCGCGGCCGCGCACGCTGGCGCTGATCCGGGCCGGTGGCGCGGCGATACCGCAGCGTTTCATCTCAGGGCTTGCCGAAATGCTGGCGCAACCCTCGCAGAAGCGAAAGGTGCGCGGGCGGCGCGTGCGCGTGATCGATCCGCAAAGTGCGCGCGCGTTGATCGCAAACGACGGCTCATTCGATACGGCGGATGCGACCGCCGCCTTCAACGATCTGGAGCGGACATCCGATTTCGTCATGTATGTGGCCGGGGACACGCTCGACGCATGGTCCGATAAGGCGATCCGGCAGGCCGACATCGTTCTGGAGGTTGGCGTCTTCGACGCGGACGTGAGCGTCAATCCGCTCGAAGCGCGCGCCGCCGCTCTGCTGCCTGCCTCGTCGCGCCGTCTCGTCCTGCTGCACGAGACACGGCGTGCGATCAGCGGCACGAAACGGTGGTTCAACGGACGCTCGCTTGCCATGCACCATCAGGTCGCGCTCGACAACCGCGAAGACTTCGCGCGGCTCGCGCGATTTCTCAAGGGGACGGCGATCGGCCTCATCGCTTGTGGAGGTGGAGCCCTCTGCACTGCGCAGATCGGTCTTTATCGTGCGTTCCTGGAATCCGGCATCCGGTTCGATATCATGGGTGGAACGTCGGGTGGCAGCGCTTATACGGCCGCCTTTGCACTGGGCCGCATGCCCGATGAGATCGAAGCGGCAACACACGAGATGTTCGTGAAAAACCGCGCTATGCGACGGCTGACCTGGCCGCGCTACAGCCTCGTCGACCACAAGCACTTCGACGCCGAACTCCGACGGCACTACGGCGGCTATGATATCGAGGACCTGTGGATCCCGTTCTTTGCGGTCTCCACCAACCTGTCGCAGAACAACCTCCATCGCCATAATGCGGGCGACTTGTGGAGCGCGGTGCGCGCGTCAGCCTCAATTCCGGTCGTACTGCCGCCCTACTACACGAGCGACGGCGAGATGCTCGTCGACGGTTGCCTCATCGACAACGTGCCGATCAAGGCGATGCACGAGATGAAGAGCGGCCCCAATGTCGTGATGAGCTTCGAGGTACCGGAGCTGAAACGCTTCGATGTCGCATACGATGCGCTACCCTCGCGCAATGCGCTGCTGGCGGCGGCGATGAATCCCTTTCATCGCGATGCGCTGCCCGCAGCGCCGGGTCTGCTAACCGTGTTACTACGCAGCCTCATGGCCAATCGGCAGGATTTCACGCGGCACATGACGGAGGAGGACCTGCTGGTTATTCCGCCGGTTCCAGCGGACATGGGTTTTCTCGACTGGCACCGGCACGGTGAACTGGTCAATCTCGCGTATCGCTGGGCAAAAGGCGAACTCGCGCGCGAAGGCTCTGCGATGCGCGACTGGCTCGACGGCGTGATGATGGATGCGCCGGAAGGCTGAGATACTTTTTCAAGAGGACACACGTGCGCGTCACTTGAGCGGTGCCGTCTCGGGTACGTCTCGCAACGACAGAATGTAAAAGGCAATTGCCTCCATCTCGTCCTGACTCAGATGATGGTCCGGCATCATCGGCGGAACCGACCGCAGCCACGCGATGATACCCTCCAGCGTCTGGTCGGGTCGCTTGGCGACAGCGACGAAACCCGGAACGGTGGCGGGACCGGTCTTCTCGCCCTGTCCGGGGTTGAGATGACAGACCGCGCACAGTCGCTGCGCGAGTTCCTCGCCGCGCGCAATCTCGTCGGCGAGAACCCCGCCGGGCGCCAGTAGCCAGAGCAGGCAGGTCACCACCGTAAATACTGCCAGCGGCCGCATCACGAGCCGCTGATGGCGTCGCGGCAGGCGGGATGTGACGGTCTTGCGCGGCGTGAATGCCATCCGAATTCTTCCGAACATTGCGTCGATCGCCATTTCCCGTTGCGGTCCTGAGAGGGCGGCGGTGCGTCGCCATTCGGGTTCATGTTTCATGGAAACAGGTACATAAACCAGTCCATTTTTCTGGGCATGTTTTTCACGCTGAACCACGACACGCTTCAGCCGACCATGTATTAGCCCAAATGAAGGTTGCCTTCCAACCCTTCCCCTTGGCCTCAATGGCCGCTAGATAAGGGCCAGCGCATGCAAAATTCAGCCCTATGAGGCACGACGTCAGGTCATGGCCATCGTTCTCGACACCACCGAAACACCGGCAGCCGTTGCCGAGCGTCCGCAGGCGAAGCCTTCGCTTGCGGGGCTCGACCGGACACGTCTTGCTGGCGCGCTCGCTGCCGCCGGGGTGCCGGAAAAGCAGCTCAGGATGCGCGTCAACCAGCTCTGGAGCTGGATCTATGTTCGCGGCGCGACCTCGTTCGACGACATGACTGACGTGTCGAAGGCGCTGCGCACCAGCCTGGCTGCTGCCTACTCCCTCGACAGGCTCGAGATCGTCACCGAGCAGGTGTCCATCGACGGGACTCGCAAATGGCTGTTGCGTCTGCCGCGGCGCGGGCACGAGGCACAGGCGCCCGAGATCGAATGCGTCTATATTCCTGAAGAGGACCGCGGCACACTGTGCATCTCGAGCCAGGTCGGCTGCACCTTGACCTGCACGTTCTGCCACACTGGCACCCAGCGCCTCGTGCGCAACCTGGAGGCGGAGGAGATCGTCGGGCAAATCCTCATCGCGCGCGACCGCATCGGCGACTGGCCGGAGGCGGTGCCGCCGGGCGACGGGCGGCTGTTGCCGACGACTGAACGCAAGATCACAAATGTCGTCCTGATGGGCATGGGAGAACCGCTTTACAATTTCGACAACGTGAAGACAGCGATGGAGGTTGCTGCGGACGGCGAGGGCCTTTCGCTTTCCAGACGCCGCATCACGCTTTCAACATCGGGTGTCGTGCCGGAGATTGCGCGGTGGGGCGAGGAAGCCGGAACAATGCTCGCCATTTCCCTGCACGCCGTAACTGACGAATTGCGCAACGTTCTGGTACCGATCAACAAGCGCTATCCGATCGCCGAACTTCTGGGTGCGTGCCGCGATTATCCGGGACTTTCCAATGCGCGACGCATCACCTTCGAGTACGTAATGCTGAAGGGCGTCAATGACTCCATCAACGACGCCAAAACCCTCGTCCGGCTGCTCAAGGGCATTCCTGCGAAGATCAACCTCATTCCGTTCAACCCGTGGCCGGGCAGCGCTTATGAATGCTCGGATTGGGAGACGATCGAAGCGTTCGCCGACGTCGTCAACCGCGCCGGCTACGCGAGCCCTGTACGCACGCCGCGCGGCCGCGACATCCTGGCGGCATGCGGGCAGCTCAAATCGGAGAGCGAAAAGTTGCGCGCTTCGGCACGTCGTGACCCAGTTGTCAGCCAGACGACAGAAGCCGCCTCGCTCGCCACCGTTTCCGGCGAGGGCGGGGAGGGCTAGGACGCATGGTCTGGCGCACGCTGGGGCGGCTCATTCTCATTCCCGTCGCGGTGGTGATTGCCGGCCTGGTCGGCGGTCTCGTGCTTGTAACGCTCGGGCTGGAGCGGTTTACACAGGCGATCCAGGGCCACTGGCAGGATGGAGACACCGTCGGCGGGATCTACGACCTGCTCGTTCAAGGACATCTACTCGTCTCGGGCCTGACGCTGATCCCGGCGCTCGCCGTCGTGATCATCGGCGAGGTCGCGCGCATCCGGTCGATGCTTTATTACGTGCTGGGCGGTGGGCTGTCGCTGGTCGCGGTGCCGCTGTTGGCGCGTTATGGAGAGGTTGGCGCCAGCTCTACGCTGCCCATGGCTGCTTGGCAGGTGTTCGCCACGGCCGGGTTCGCCGGGGGCTGGATCTACTGGCTGATCGCCGGCCGGAATGCGTGAGATGCTCTCCTGCACGGGTTGAAGACGGCCGATCCGCCAATTGGGCACGGTGCGCCGAAGTCCTCAGGGCAGAGCGCGTACAGCAACGACGACCATGCCATGGATGCTTCTTCTGAACGTCATTTTGCAATGCAGCATCATTGCTGCGGCGCAATAATTGTGCTATAGTGTGTTGCAGTTTTTCTCGGATTTGTAGCCACCCCACGCCAGAGTGAGGCCCGTCATGACCAGCCAGACCGATCTGACGCAGCGCTTTGCAATGTCGTCGGCCGAAGCGGCGGCGGGATATGCCACGGCCGCGGTGGCGGCCTATGTCGATCTCACCAGCCAGGTCATGGGGTTCTGGGCCAATGCGTTCGATTCGATGCTGGGCAATGCTGAGCCGCGCTCTTGGTACCGTCACCCCGATGCATCGGAGCGTTCGCAAGCGTTCGGGACTATCGGCCTCAGTTGGGTGCCGATGATCGCGCCGAATTTCGCCAGCCCGAGCCGTGCGGGCGCAGCCGGTTATACGCCGATGTTCGATCCCTTCAGCCTATGGATGAAGGCCTGGCCGCTGCAGGGGAACCCCGCCGCTTGGCCCATGGCATTCATGATGATGGGGATGGGCGTGTCGCGCTCGGTTGCCTATCCCCTGGCTGAAGCCAATACCGCGGCGATGGATGCGGCCGAAGCTGCCGGTAGAGCCGTGGATGAAACCTTTTCGCGTTACCGGTCGGACGGCGGGCACGCCAGCGCGCAATTGCGGATCCAATCGAGCAAGGCGATCGCGGCGGCAATGATGCCGCTCGGGCTGCAGGCCGTGGCACCTTGGCTCACTGCGTTCGCGTCGATGCCACGGACCTTTTGACATCGTAACGACGCTTTGAAACGCGGTGCCGCCGCAAGTTCCCATAGTGGTGAGAACGAACAAATAGGAATGGGCCGCATTTTGTGGACGCGGCCCAGTTCATTTTTCGATTTCGCGTCAGACGACGATCAATTTGCGGGTAGGGCCGGCGGCTTCACGGTTTCTTCGTCGCATCGGCGGCAGGCTGAGCGGGCGTTGCAGCTTTGGCTGGGTTTGCCTTCTTCGCAGCGAACCCCGCCTTCTTTCTGCAATATGCCTTCACCGCCTTGCCGTCCTTGCGGGTCGTGGCAGCAATCCAGGAGCAGGTTTCGCTCAATTTCATACAAGCGGCCTCTTGCAGGCCCTTGCACGGCGATACCGTCTTGGCCGGCTTCGCTGCAGGCTTAGTCGTCTTGGCGGGGGTCGCCGGCGTAGCCGGCGCGGCAGGACTTGCTGGCGTCGCGGTGGCGGGTGCCTTCTGCGCCATGGCTACAGGCGCCAGGCTGGCAAGCGCGAGACCGGCGATCGCCACCAGCTCGATCATAGGTTTGGAAATTCTCACGGCAATCACCTCCATGTGCTGATGCCGATGCGGATTCGTAGCGGTTTGGCCGCATGTTAGACAGTCGACGGACTCACAGATACTCCCACTCCAATCCGGAATTATGGCGGACTTCGCGGTGCGGACACTTTCAGTTTCTTCGCGTCTTCCGTTGCGGGCCAGTTGGCAACAACGGCGCCTGCAACACCATCCTCCCTGGTTAGGACGGACCATGGATCGATGTGAAAACGGGGGATCCAACCTCTTGCGATCAAGGCCGGTCTGCCTATAGTGCCGAGCCGTTTTAAAGACCTATCGCCAAAACCCCCTCGAAAGCCGAAGGCACTTCCATGTCAATGAACACGTCTGCCATCAAAAAGGTCGTGCTCGCCTACTCAGGCGGCCTGGACACCTCGATCATTTTGAAATGGCTGCAGGAGACCTACGGCTGCGAGGTCGTCACCTTTACCGCCGATCTCGGGCAAGGCGAGGAGCTGGAGCCGGCGCGCAAGAAGGCGGAGATGCTCGGCATCAAGCCCGAGCACATCTTCATTGAGGATCTGCGCGAGGAGTTTGTGCGGGGTTATGTGTTCCCGATGATCCGCGGCAACGCTCTTTATGAAGGCGTTTACCTGCTCGGTACGTCGATCGCGCGGCCACTGATCGCCAAACGCCAGATCGAAATCGCCCGCGAAACGGGAGCCGATGCGGTGTGCCATGGCGCTACCGGCAAAGGCAACGACCAGGTGCGTTTCGAACTCGGCTACTATGCTCTGGAGCCTTCGATCAAGATCATCGCACCCTGGCGGGAATGGAGCTTCAAGAGCCGCGAGGATCTGATCTCATTCGCCGAGAAGCATCAAATTCCAGTGGCGAAGGACAAGCGCGGAGAGGCACCGTTCTCGGTCGATGCTAACCTGCTGCATTCTTCCTCTGAGGGTAAGGTTCTGGAAGACCCGAACGAAGAGCCGCCACCCTACGTCTACATGCGAACGATCGCGCCGGAGGATGCCCCCGACGCGGCAACCATCATCACCATCGGCTTTAAGAAAGGCGATGCCGTCTCGCTCAATGGCAAGGCCATGAGCCCTGCAACGCTACTCGCCATGCTCAACGATCTGGGGCGCGACAACGGCATTGGCCGGGTCGATCTGGTCGAGAACCGTTTTGTCGGTATGAAGAGCCGCGGCGTCTATGAAACGCCCGGTGGCACGATCCTGCTCGCCGCGCACCGGGCGATGGAAAGCCTGACTCTCGACCGTGGCGCCGCGCACCTCAAGGACGAGCTGATGCCGCGCTATGCCGAGCTCATCTACAACGGCTTCTGGTTCTCGCCAGAGCGCGAGATGTTGCAGGCACTGATCGACAAGAGCCAGGAAAACGTCGAAGGCGAGGTGCGACTGAAGCTCTACAAGGGCAACGTCATCGTCATCGGTCGCAAGAGCGACAAGTCGCTTTACAATATGAACCTCGTCACCTTCGAGGATGACCGCGGCGCCTATGACCAGAAAGACGCAGAAGGCTTCATCCGCCTGAATGCGCTGCGTTTGAGGACGCTTGGTATGCGGGACAAGGGGTAGCGCCTGCACGACAATCGTGCCGGCAACAGGTGCCCGTCACCTTCACCGCTGCCGCTGGTGCATGCGCGGGCTTGTGGTTATGCTGCACGACGCATGACCAAGAGCCTCGATTTACGTGAGAGCACCGCGAGCGACTTGCCGGCCATCGTGGTGCTCTATTGCGCTAGCTTTCCGGACGAAGACCTGTCGCCACTGCTCGAAGATCTGCTGGCAGATCGAAGCGGTGTCCTGTCGCTTGTTTGGGACCATAGCGGGACAGTCGTCGGACATGTGGCGTTCAGTATGTGCGGCATCGACGAGCGGCCCGGACACGCGGCGCTTCTCGGCCCGCTCGCGGTCCTGCCCGAATGGCAGCGAAAGGGCCTCGGCGCCGCACTCGTTCGTGAGGGTTTGAACAGAATGGCGCATGCCGGCGTGACGCTTGTGCTCGTTTTGGGGGACCCCGCGTACTACGGACCATTGGGCTTTGCGAGGGAAGCGAACGTCGCACCTCCCTATCCACTGGCTGCGGAATGGCGCACGGCTTGGCAATCGTTGCGACTTCACGGGGGCGACGCCAGATCCCACGGTCAACTCATCGTACCCGAGCCGTGGCGGCGGCCGGCGTTATGGAGGCCCTGACAACGCACGCTCGCCGAGCGGTCAGGCCATCTTCATTGTGCAGAAAAGTACATCAGCCAAAATCAAGGCGATGCCAAAGAGGCGCACGGGTCTCGAAAAGCGCAATCCCCGTGGGCGGCACGGATGACGCCGTGGTGGACGTGGCGCTAAGCTCCGGGCGGTTTTCAGTGTGCCCTGGTATCCATGACGCATTTCAAGCTCAGCAGGACGCTCAGGCGTTCGTATTTCATTCTCGGTTTCACGCTGGTCGTTGCATTCATCGCGCGCCTGTCCGAGCACATTCCAGGATTGGCCGGAAGCGGCCTGGAGCAGATCCTCAAGGACGTCTACGACTATCTCAAGGACATGGCGCTGGTGCTCGTCACCGTGATCGCGGCCTACCTTGCAAACGTGTTCCAGAAGCGCTCCAAGTTCGTCGAAAATCTCGAACAGGAATGGCGCGGGATCGTCGCAACGAAGACAGCGCTGCTGTGCTACCTCGACCGTCCGTATCCGTCGATGGACGACTACGTCGCCGCCTATAGCCGCATTTCCGAGACGATCGACAACATGAGGATTGTCTATCGGAATGCAGGCGAAACGGACAAGCTCGTCGGACTTTATCCATATGCGCCCCTGCACGATATGCGGCGCGCGCTGCAGTGGCTCGACCCGCGCAAAAAGCCGAATACGGCGGCGGCCGAGCGAAAGCTCGCGCAGGAGGCGATCCAGCAAGCGTTCGAGGCGTTGCGGGAAAACTTCCTGGAAGAGCTCGACCTGGAGGAACCGCGCCACCCGCTGCTCATTTCGGGAGGGCGCCGGCTCAAGCGCTCTGGTGCAACGCGCGGCGTCAAGGGCGAGCAGGACCGGCAGCGCAAGAAGCACGATCGCGAGCCACAACCGCGACCCGATATCGATACGCTTCTAGCGCACCTCTACTACGACGAGCAGCAAGCCAATGGCCGCAACGCAAGCGACCCTGGCAATGGCGGCCCGGCTCAGGCGCGCGGCGTCGATGTGTAGAGCAGCCCCCAATTGATCCGGCGTGGCTATACGGCGGCACGGTTTACCTGCTACAGCCCCCGGAAGGCGAGGTTGATGGGCGAGCCATAGTGGCGAGGTAACCGCACGTCTCATCAGGCAGATCAGCGGCTACAGTGGGCTGATCGGTCTCGGCCAGCGTCACACGGGACTTTTTTTCAGGGTTGGCCGTCCGCAACTTCGCGCAATGCCTCGTTTGCGCAAGATGCGTGCAAGTTGCTCCCGATGTTGCCAATTCCATGCCGCAGGCGGATGGGACCGTACAAGCTTGGCAGCGCGTCCTTTATCAGGGCCTTGGCAGGATGTGACAGAGGCGCTGCTAGCCGGGACATGCCGGATGTGTTACCTCCTCGGCCGATTTTGCGCCGCACAAGCAGTAAGCAACATTGCGGCCGGCGCCCCATATAAGCTCCCAGACGGGCCGAACCCAGGACACCCATGCAGCTCCGCAACATCGCCATCATCGCCCACGTCGACCATGGCAAAACCACGCTGGTCGACCAGCTCCTGAAGCAGTCGGGCGCCTTCCGCGACAACCAGAAGGTCGCCGAGCGCGCCATGGATTCCAACGACATAGAGCGCGAGCGCGGCATCACGATCCTCGCCAAATGTACCTCGGTCGTGTGGAACGACATCCGCATCAACATCGTCGATACGCCAGGGCATGCGGATTTCGGCGGCGAGGTCGAGCGGATCCTCAACATGGTCGACGGCGTGATCGTGCTTGTCGATGCCTCGGAGGGGCCACTGCCACAGACCAAGTTCGTTGTCTCCAAGGCGTTGAAGCTCGGCATGCGGCCGATCGTGGCGATCAACAAGATCGACCGGCCCGACGAGCGACACCTGGACGTTCTCAACGAGATCTTCGATTTGTTCGCCAACCTCGACGCCAACGACGAGCAGCTCGACTTCCCCGTGCTCTACGGCTCAGGCCGCAATGGCTGGATGGCGCTGGACCCGGCGGGTCCGCAGGAAAACCTGGCGCCGATGTTCGATCTCATCGTCAATCACGTGCCGCCGCCGAAGGTGGAGCCGGGGCCGCTGCGCATGCTTGCCACGACGCTGGAAGCAGACCCCTTCTTAGGCCGTATCCTTACGGGGCGCATCACCTCGGGCACCATCAAGCCGAACCAGCAGATCAAGGCGCTTTCGCGCGACGGACGTGTGATTGAGACATTCCGCGCGCAAAAGGTACTGGCGTTCCGGGGATTGGAGCGCACCGCCGTTGACCAGGCCGAGGCAGGCGACATCGTCGCCATCGCGGGTATGGCGGAAGCAACGGTCGCCGACACGCTGTGCGATCCTTCCGTTACCGAGCCGCTCGCCGCGCAGCCGATCGATCCGCCGACGTTGTCGATGACCTTCCGCATCAATGACGGCCCATTCGCCGGTCAGGAGGGCGACAAGGTGCAGAGCCGCGTAATCCGCGAGCGCCTTCTGAAGGAGGCAGAACGCAACATCGCCATCCGCATTACGGAGAATCCGGACAAAGATTCCTTCGACGTTTCTGGCCGCGGCGAGCTGCAGCTTGCCATTCTCATCGAGAACATGCGCCGCGAAGGCTTCGAACTCACCGTGTCGCGACCGCGCGTCGTCTACCAGACGGATGAAGCGACCGGCGAGCGGATGGAGCCGATCGAGGAAGTGATTATCGACGTCGACGAGGATCACTCCGGGATCGTCGTGCAGAAGCTTTCCGAGCGTCGTGCGGACCTGATGGAAATGCGGCCTTCGGGCGGCGGTCGCCAGCGACTCGTTTTCTACGCCCCGACGCGCGGGCTGCTTGGCTATCAAAGCGAGCTCTTGTCGGATACCCGCGGTACTGCCGTCATGAACCGCCTTTTCCACGAATACGCTCCTTACAAAGGCGAGATCCAGGGGCGGCGGACCGGTGTGCTGATTTCCAATGGCGTCGGCGAGGCAACGGCCTATTCGCTGTTCTATCTGCAGGAGCGCGGGCCGATCATGATCACACCGCAGACGCGGGTCTATGAGGGCATGATCGTCGGCCAGCACACGCGCGACAACGACCTCATTGTCAACGTCATCGAAAACAAGAAGCTGACCAACATCCGGGCTGCCGGCAAGGATGAGGCATTGACGCTGACACCGCCGATGCGGCTGTCTCTCGAGCGAGCGCTTTCCTACATCAATGACGACGAGCTGGTGGAGATCACGCCGGATTCGATCCGTCTGCGCAAACGCTGGCTCGATCCCAACGAGCGCAAGAAGCAGGAGCGCAAGCGCGAGGCTTCCGCCGCCTGAGGGCATCGCACGTCAGTTGCCGATTGCGTTGGCCACCATCCAGGCGGGTTTTTCCGCGTTTGGTGGGACCGCACACCTGTCGCGCGGCCGCTCAAAACTGAACCAAATCTTAACGCCGCACAGGCGAGGACCGGAGCAGCGTAAACTATAAACAAATGCGCAACGGCCCGGTAACCATGTCTGGCAAGCTTCTGTTGACCTTTTGCACCCCTAATTATCGCTAGTTTCTCGTTAATTTTTGGGGGCTCGCGATGCACTCCGCAATCGCAGATCAGTCACAATACGTCGTACAACACTCCGAACTTCCAGATCTCATTGCGAAGCGCTACTCCGGCTGGCACGCAAGCGCGCCGGTGCTGACGGCGCTTGCGTTCGCCGCCATCATCGGCAGCATCTTGGCCGCCATTTTACATTCCGCTGCTTTGGGCCTGATGGTATCGGTGATGGCTGTCTTGATGATTGGCGCGGCGGGTTTCACCTTATTCAGCTTTTATGCGACCGGCGAACTCATCGAGGTGCGATTTGAAAAGTCGAGCCGGGTCGCGCGGCTGCTTTTTCGCGGGCCTGTCGCGCATACTGCACGGGTCGTGCCCATCAGCCACATAAGCGGCGTTCGCATGGCCATGCGCTATGACAACCGCGGTCAGAAGGTTTCAGAACCGACGCTGGATCTTGCCAATGGACGCCGGATCGCCCTGCCGCAGTCCACAACCTGGTCTGATATCGAAGCAATCCGCGCAATCATCACCGACGACGTCGATGAAGTCGCGGAGGCCTGGGCGCGCAAATCAAGCAGCGCGGCCTTAGCCTACGGCCGCGCGCGACGCCAGGCACCAAAATAGCACCTTGTTTCGAGGTGCCTTTTATTGGTCGTCCGAGCTGCTTTTGCGGCAGCCCGGCGTGCCGGCCAGCGGGTGAGCACAGGACGCGATCTAGAGCCTGATCGGCTGAGATGGAAGCGCGACTGCTTCCATAGAGGGCGTGATTGAGGCTCTCAAACAAAGAGATAGAGCAGGGTCAAGACGGCCAGACGTAATTCAATTGATTCAATCAAAACCTGACCGGCTCTAGCACCTTGTTTCGAGCGTGTTTTTCACGCTGAACCGCTGCACACTTCAACTCAACATGCTCTATAGACGGTTCCATTTCTGAATCGCAACGTTATACTATTTCTATCTGGTGCACCTGCAGGGATGCGCCTTGCATGCAATTCCTGAAACTGGCGCAACTCCAAGGCCTGAAATAGGAGGAGTCAATGTTGAAACTTGCCGCCGCATTCGCGATTGCCGTCTTCGTTGCGACACCGGCCTTTGCCGACGAAAAGCCGTCCGACGACGAAGCAAAGACGATCAGCGAAGCTCTGAACGCCATGGGCTGCACAGAGTATGAAGAGGTCGAGAAGGAGAAGAGGTCGGACGGCGGGTACCATTTCGAGATCGACGACGCCAAGTGCGACGATGGCGAATACGACATCAAGCTCGATCAGAACTTCAAGCTCATCACCAAAGACCGCGAGTGACGCGCTGGCGAACCGAAATATGAATGTCCAGAGCCAGCCGCCGGATCTTATCCGGCGGCTTTTCTGCGTCGTCCACGGCACTAGATCGCGTTCATGTTTGACGGAAAATGGACGCGATCCAGCACCTTGTTTCGAGCATGTTTTTCACGCTGAACCACTGCACACTTCAGCTAAACATGCTCTATGCACGTCCTGCGACGTGAGACCTATCCTTGCCCGATGCCCCGAAGCCCTTTTGGAGACCAACGCTTGACCAACAACCTGCCCGTGTCCTCCCGGACGGCAGCCAGCGCGGCGGCGGCTGTCTGCGGGTGGCCATCCGATGTCACGCCCACGAGCGAATACGAGGCAGCACTCGATTTTGCGCGTTCCAGCGAGGGCAGTTTGTTCGTTACCGGACGGGCGGGGACGGGCAAATCCACGCTGCTGCGCTGCCTGCGCGATGGCCTGACGGCCGAGACAGTGGTGGTAGCGCCAACAGGACTTGCAGCCGTCAATGTGGGTGGACAGACGATTCACTCGTTCTTCGGCCTGCCACCGCGCCTCATTCGTTCCGACGACGTACGCCGCAGTCGTAATGGGAGGGTCATGCGACGGCTGGAAATCCTGATCATTGACGAGATCTCGATGGTGCGTTCGGATCTGATGGCGGCGATGGATCTCTCGCTGCGGCTCAATAGGGGACGGCCGCGCGAACCTTTCGGCGGTGTGCGCTTGATGATGTTCGGGGATCTCCATCAGCTACCTCCCGTCGTGACCGACCATGAAGTCGCCGAGCATCTGGAAAGCGTGCACGGCGGCCCGTTCTTCTTCTCGGTCGCAGCCCTGCAGGAGGGCGCGGGTACCAGCCTCCTGGAGTTGGGTCAGGTCTTCCGGCAAAGCGACGAGGCGCTGCTTCATGTGCTCAACCGTGTTCGCGACGGCGAAGCCGACGAAAACGACCTTGAGGTGCTCAATGCTCGCGTAAATCCCATCCGCACGCTGGGCGAGGGAGATCCCTACGTCATCCTGACGCCGACGAATGCGGCGGCCCAGCGCATTAACATGGCCTACCTCGATGCGCTTCCTGACCGGGCCCGAACGTATGAGGCGGGCGTGACCGGGGAATTCAACGCCGCCTCACAGCCGACCGACCAGCTTTTGGTTCTGAAGCCCGGTGCGAAGGTGATTTTGCTGCGCAACGATCCCGACCGCCGCTGGGTCAACGGTACGATCGCGCGAATTTCGAGGCTCAGCGAGCGCCAAGTGTTCGTCGAAGTCGGCGGGCGGGAATACGAGATCGAGCAGGTATCGTGGGAGAGCCGGCGCTATGCCTTCGACCAAAGCACAGAGAAGGTCGTGGAGACGGTCGCTGGCACGTTCAAACAGTTTCCACTGCGACTCGCCTGGGCGCTCACCATCCACAAATCACAAGGGCTGACGCTCGACCGGGTGTACATCGATCTGGGCCGCGGCACTTTCGCGCATGGGCAGGCCTACGTCGCGCTATCGCGTTGCCGTGCGCTGGAGGGTCTGGCGCTGGCGCGGCCGCTGAAGCCGAGCGATATTCTGTTCGATCCTGGCGCAATGGGCTATCGCGACGTGTTCCCGCGCCTTCTGTGACGGTTGGAACTTTCTGTTTTTGCGATGCAAATTATAATCTTGACGACAAATTGTGCGACGCACAATTGCAAGTGAATATTTCCCGAGAGGCTTGACCCTTACGTAAGTCCGAAAATCCGAGACCCGTGGCTGGAAAAATCAGTGCTTTCGATGAATCTTTGTCGCAAAGCAATAATCTTGATGTTGCGGCGCACAATAAACTGCGATATAAGAATGGTGAGCGGCGCCCCAGAGGGGCCGCCAGCCGAGAATTCGAACCCGAACCCGCAATCGTCAGATCATGAGGAGCAGAATCATGAACGACCAATTCGCCCGCCAAGCGCAGGACATGTTTGCCGCAGCCAAGGACGCCCGCATCCCCGAGAACCTGCAGGCTCTCGCCGAGGAAGGCGTGCAGAAGACCCGCGAGGCCTATTACAAGATGAGCACCGTTGCGAAAGACAACGCCAAGGTCGTCGAAGAGGTCGTGCTCGCTTCGCAGGCCGGTGCAAAGGCGATCGGCGAGAAGCTCCTGCACAACACGGTCGTCAACACCGAGGCAGCGTTCGACGCCGCACAGGCCATCGCCCGCGCCAAGACGCTCCCCGAGGTCGTTCGCCTTCAGGCCGACTTCCTGCAGCAGCAGTTCGCCGTTGCCGGCGCCCAGAGCAAGGAGCTTTTCGAGCTCTCCGCACGGGTGACCAAGCAGACCATCGACACGGTCAACGCGGCCGCCACCAAGAGCTTCGAGCAGCTGAAGAAGGCCGGTTAATTACCGCCTCCTGATCCCGACGGTCAGACAGCGGGGCTGCCACCGTCGCGCTCGAAACACGAAACGCCTGGAAGCTCACGCTTCCAGGCGTTTTGCATCATGGCGTTATTATCGGCCGGCACGCCGCATCTTTCAGGTTGCCTGTCGCACGACGACGCCGATGTCGGCGGCGCTTCCCGCCGCACGCCGTCAAGTCGCAGCGACAACGAAAAAATGCTGCTGCCGGCAACACAATCAGCCGAGACAAACCCATTTTTCGCGCTATAGTTAGCGCATGCTTGGTTCGAGTTCTCATGTACGCGTGCGTTGTGGTCAGCTTTCCGATGCGAAAGCCCTGGCTGACGTTTTCGAGCGTTCCTGGCGGCATGCCTATGTCGGCATCCTGCCGCGTGCTCATCTCGATTCCCTCATCCTCAGACGTGGACGCCGGTGGTGGACGAGCGCCATCCGCTCAGGCGATCGCATTCTCGTCCTCGAGGTGTCGGGCGAGATCTGCGGATATGCTTCATGCGGCCCGGCGCGCCATCGCGGGCGATACGAGGGCGAAATCTACGAGCTCTACCTCGCTCCCGAATATCAAGGGTTGGGGTTCGGCGAACTGCTGTTCGAGGCATGCCGCAACGAACTTGACCGGCGCAAGCTCAATGGCCTGATCGTGTGGGCTCTCGCCGACAATGATATCGCCGCCGATTTCTATTGGCGGCGCGGCGGACGGCCGGTGCAGCAGGTAACCGACCGCGTCGGCACGGTCGACATGGCTAAGATCGGCTTCGCTTGGCCATAACGCTGCGCTTTTTGCGTCGCGGATCGGACGCCCATTTGCAAAACTCCTACGACGCCGGCGTGAAGAGCGCCGGCGCGTTCATGTCGGTGCGTTCATGTCGGTTCCAGGCCGCGGCCGGTGCCTGAGCGGCGCGTGCAGCCGGGAGCATCGAACAAAAGGGGGGATTGCACGCAGCGCCCGCCTCAGGCAGCTAGAGCAGGTCAGATTTTGATTGAAATCACATCTGGCCGTTGTGACCTGCTCCATCTCTTTGTTTGAGAGCTCAATCACGGCTTCGACGGATGCAATTGTGCATCCATCTCAGCCGATCAGGCTCCAGGGCGCAGCGACACCAGATCGTGTTTCATAGAAACACGTACGCAACCCAGTTCCCGGTCTTGAGCATGTTTTTCACGCTGAACCGCTGCATACGTCAACGGAACATGCTTGAGGCTTCGGCCATAATTCACAAACCGACTTAGGAGACCCCGCACATGCGCATCGACGCTATCTCCATCGGCAAGCATCCCCCGGACGACGTCAACGTCATCATCGAGGTGCCTGTCGGCGGCGAGCCCATCAAGTATGAGCTGGACAAGGACGCCGGCGCACTGGTGGTCGATCGCTTCCTCTACACGCCTATGCGCTATCCGGGAAACTACGGCTTCATTCCGCATACGCTTTCACCCGACGGCGATCCACTCGACGTGCTCGTTTGCAATAGCCGGACCATCGTGCCTGGCGGCGTCATCAACTGCCGGCCGATCGGTGTGATGATGATGGAGGACGACGGCGGCGGCGACGAGAAGCTGATTGCAGTCCCGAGTTCCAAAATCTCTGCGCGCTACGACCGTGTTCGCACGGTTGCCGACCTGCCGCCGATCACGAAGGCACAGATCGAGCATTTCTTCCAGCATTACAAAGACCTGGAACCCGGAAAGTGGGTTAAGATCGTGAGCTGGGGCGATGTTGACGACGCCAAGCGGGTGATCCGCGAGTCAATTGAGCGGGCGCAGGCGGCAAAGTCCGCCAAGGGCGCATAACTGCAATTGATCATGCGCACTTTCGAACCCGGCC
Source organism: Hyphomicrobiaceae bacterium (assembly GCA_036768475.1). GTDB lineage: Bacteria > Pseudomonadota > Alphaproteobacteria > Rhizobiales > Hyphomicrobiaceae > JAEUMD01. The sequence continues at coordinate 358,984 of DAIPMW010000001.1, forward strand.
GGGCGTTGCTATACCCCGCGCCGGGACATTGGCGCATGCACGGCTGGTGCATGACCTCCAGAAGCGAGGACCGGCATGAGCGATATGAGAATTGCCGTGATGGGCGCAGGCGGACGCATGGGGCGCGAGCTTGTGCGCTCGGTCCACGCGCTCGAGGGATGCGTCGTGGCGGGCGGGGTCGAGCGCCCAGGCTCGCCTTTTCTCGGAAAGGACGTCGGCGCAGTCGCCGGTATTGGTGACGTGGGCGCGGCGATCCTTGAGGATCCGCTGGACGTCTGCGCAAAAGTCGATGCCATTCTCGACTTTACGTCGCCGAAGGCCACCGTCGAGTTCGCTGGCATTGCTGCCAATGCGCGCATCGTCCACGTCATCGGTACAACCGGCCTAAGCGCCGACGACGAGGCGGCCATTGCTGCGGCCGCGCGTCATGCCACGATCATCAAGGCCGGCAACATGAGCCTCGGAGTGAACCTGCTCATGGCCATCACGCGGCGTGTTGCCGAGGCGCTCGATGCCGATTTCGACATCGAGGTCGTGGAGATGCACCACAGGCACAAGGTCGATGCCCCCTCCGGCACCGCATTGATGCTCGGGCAAGCCGCAGCCGACGGCCGCAATGTCTCGCTCGAAAACGTCTCCGTGCGTTGCCGGGATGGTCACACCGGCGCGCGCCGCCGGGGCGATATCGGCTTCCAATCGCTGCGCGGCGGCAGCGTGGTCGGTGACCACACGGTCATCTTCGCAGGCGAAGGCGAGCGCGTGGAACTGACACACATTGCCAGCGATCGCGGGATCTTCGCGCGCGGCGCTGTCAAAGCGGCCTTGTGGGGACGCGGGCAGGGACCCGGGCTTTTTGCGATGTCCGACGTTCTCGGACTTTGAACTTGCGAAAGCGGGCGGCGCGCGAGACGCCAGACAGCCGAGCAGGCCCGACCCGACTGTTTTTGAGAGGATCGATCGAGACATGGACAACGTTCTTGTGCTGGTGCGGCACGGCCAAAGTGAATGGAACCTCAAGAACCTGTTCACAGGCTGGCGGGATCCCGACCTGACCGAGAAGGGTGTGGCGGAGGCGAAGCGGGCTGGAGAATTGCTGAAAGCGCGGGGATTCCATTTCGACATTGCCTTCACCAGCGCCTTGCACCGGGCGCAGCGGACACTCAACCTGATTCTCGCGGAACTCGGGCAGAATGAGCTTGAGACCATTCGGGACAAGGCGCTCAATGAGCGTGACTACGGCGATCTGTCCGGGCTCAACAAGGATGACGCGCGCAAGAAGTGGGGAGAGGAGCAAGTCCTGATCTGGCGACGCAGTTACGACGTCGCTCCACCCGGCGGCGAGAGCCTGAAGGATACTGCTCAGCGCGTGCTGCCGTTCTACAAGACCCACATCTGGCCGAAGTTGCAGGCGGGGCAGAATGTCATCGTCGCCGCCCATGGCAACTCGATCCGTGCGCTCATCATGTATCTGGAGGAGTTGTCGGCAAAGCAGATCCTGGAGCGCGAGGTGGCGACGGGCCAACCCATCATCTACCGCCTTACCGAGGTTGGGCAGGTGGCCAACCGGCACGATCTGGTCGCCTGAAGCGGGTGGAGCAATTCCATGGCGATCGACGATCTTGTACCGGCATCCGATGAGAAAGCTGGCGGCCACGAGCGCGACCGGTGGATTGGCGTCTATATCGGGGTGCTCGCTGTCATCCTCGCGATCTCGGCTATGGGTGGGGACAATGCCGCAAAAGAGGCGACGCTGAAGAACATTGCCGCAGCGAATACCTGGGCGTTCTTCCAGGCCAAGAACGTGCGCCGCCAGCTGATCCGCTCGCATATCGAGGATCTGGAACTACTCCTGGAGACCTCGACAGGGCTTTCACCCGGACAGCGAGCGCGTATCGCCGAGAAGATCGCTGCCAACAAGACCACCGATGCAAAGCTGACGAGCGATCCGGAGTTCAAGGAAGGACTCGACGAACTGTTCCAGCAAGGCAAGGCGCTTGAAGCGGAACGGGATCGGGCGATGTCGCAGGACCCCTATTTCGATTATGCCCAGGCGTGCCTGCAGATCGCTATCGTCCTGGCATCTATCGCGATCATCTCCGGCGCCTTGCCACTCCTCGTGCTCAGCATGGTCCTCGGGTTCGCCGGCACGCTGCTGACGTTCAACGGCTTCACGATGCTGGTGAACGTGCCAGGATTCGGCTGACTTCGCGGGACACGTCGCATGCGGAATTCCGGAATGGCGCATCCGTGCTGCGCAATCACCGTGACTGGGCGAATGGCGAGAGCGCCGTCATCGATTCGGCTTTGAGGCCATCGCGTGGCTGGCTAAACTGTGATTGCGCGGAGGGCACGGCTGCGGTCGTTACCGGCGCGCCATCCGCGCCGTTTGTCTTGGCGGCATTCATCGGCGCCAGATCGAACGCCATGATGCGTGCGTCCACATCGATCGCACGACATTCTCGGGCACCGAGATGTTCATTCAAAGCCCGCACCCGCTGCTCTGACTTGCGATAGTTCTCTGCGTTTTTCAGCCCGCCCTCGGGGCCGCCAAACATGCGGCCGTAGACGCTGACGAGCGTCGTGGGCAATGCATCCCGCTCGGCGTCGATACGCGCCTTTGCCGTTTCCATCTCCTTCAGACCGAGCTCCACCTCGTTGGCAAGCCGCCGGCAATCCAGATCGCGTTCGGAAGCCAGCAGCACATAGCCGCCATCGGGCTGATGACCGGGGTGAGGGATGCCTGCGAGGTCTGTCATAGTCGAACAGCCTCCGGCGAGCCCGACCAGAATGGCCAGCCAACCCGTCAGCATCCAATTTGACGAACCCTGCACCCGGTCCCCCGAAATCCCCAAATCTTCGCCCCCGCCCCTCGCCACACGTCTGGCGCCTCCTCCTGGGCGGGTGAACTGGTCAGTTTGGCCTTGCGGCTCGCGGCCACTGCCAAATCAGTTCGCGGGAGATTAAAGGCGGCCCTTGCCCGGGCTGCAAGACGCGTTACGGACACAAGTCCGGGTTTTCGGAAGAGATCATCGCTGGTTGGAGCTGCAACAGGCGAGCGCAGGCCGTCTCAAGGCAAGCTAAGCCGTACGGGAGCACTGCGCGCAACAGCCTCGCCGCCGCGAATGATCTCTGCGCGACCTTCATAGGTGCCCGATGGCCACCGGGCGGCGCGCAGGCGGCGGCCGGCAAAGGCAACATACGTCGCCTTATTGCGATCGAGCGGTTCGGTTGCGTGCTTGACCGCAAAGCCGCCCGGGCCGCTCACCGAGAGGCCGATGCGATCACCGGCCCGCAGATTGGCGAGGCGCGCGAAGAAAAGAAGCGACTTGCTGGACGAATCCGGTAGCGCAACATGGTGGTCGACCTCGAGCTCATCGACGCCGACCTGGCGTGCTGAAAATCCCACTCCCAGGAACTCGCCATTGCGATAGGCGAATGCCTTTGCCGCGGGACCGTCCCACAACGTTGCCGGCGGTCGTATTGCATCGGTAGCCAAGCACGCGTCGCCGACGTGCAGGCCACTCATCGGATCGACGACGGCGCCATGGTGCATCACCATCAGATGCACGTGCGCGAACGCTGCCAATCCCGAATAGCCGACGTCGCCAATGCGCTGGCCGCGTCTCACGGCTTCGCCAATCCGAACGGCGAGCGAACCCTTGCGCATATGGCAGTAGATCGTCTGCCAACCGCCGCCGTGATCGATGATTACGCTGTTGCCGCAGCCGCGCCGCGTCACCTCGGCCCGGGTGGCCACGGTCACGAAGGCATCGTCCATGCCGTCGCGCATGCGTTTGACCACGCCGTCCGCGGCGGCGATCACGGCGACACCCTGCCGCGCCGCGGCCGCCGAGCGCAAGCGGAAGTCCACGCCTTTGTGGCCATCGTAAGTTGCTGATCCACATCGATAGTCGCTTGCGCCAGGGCCTTGATCGAGATCGACATGACTCTGGATGAAGCAGGTCTCGCCCGGGGCGCAGACAATGGGCAAAGACAACCTGGGCGGTGGTCTGCGTGGTGTCGATGCGGGTCTTTGAGATCCGTGAAGCCCCGTTGCTGGAGGGGTTGCCGCTGCCGGCTTAAAGCCGGCAGCGGCTGCAAGAAGAATGAGCACAGCCGCCCATGACATGGCATGCGACCGCAGCTCGGCCATCATTGTCGCGTCCCCCCTACAAAGGCGACGTCACGCAACATCGTCTGCTCGCCGGCAAGAATTGCGCGGAGCGCGGAAATCCTGCCGTTCAAGGTTTGATGTAGGTGTAACCTTGCTCTTGAAGATAGGACAGCTCCGCGACGCCCGACGGGACGATGTCCTCCTTGAAGACTTCGAAAAGATCATTGTCAGGATCAAGTTTGCGTCCCTTCAAAGTATTGGCGCATACGTTGAAAATGACTTTCTGCGTCTTCAAGTTGCTGATTTCGCCCTGGACTTTAAGGTCTTTTACCGCATCGCGCAGCAGGTATACGCCATCGCCGTGAAGTACGACTTTGACCTCGATGTTGTCCTTGCCGACCGCGTTGATATGATTCTGGATGTTCTTCAAGGCAACGATGTACGCCTTGTCATTTTCGCCGCCATCGAAATTGATGTGGTAGACGACCTTCTGCTTACCGTAGCGGCCTTCGGCCTCTGCCGGGTGCGGAGCCAGGAACGAGAATACCGCTATGATCGTGGCAAAGAGTGCAATTGCTCGTGACATGCGGGCCTTCCTCCAAGTTTTTGATCCAGTTTTGAATGGTGCGGCCGCTTTGGACCGCACTGGGCCTTTTTGTTGCTGCCGGTGCCGACGCAGAAATTCGGCCGGCACGATATGCCCTTGACCCGTACCGTTATCGCCAACGGAAACAGCGGGCGGGTGCGCTACTCCATCAGTACTTCAAGATTTTCGCAACTCTTCATGACAGGCGCATCAATCGGCCACCGGAATTATGTCTATTCCTGGTTGCAGGATCTCGTGTGAACGGCTAGCAGAAGGCTCCCGGCTGACCTCCGGAGTGGTTCCCGCTCCACCCCCGAAAAAACGACAGAACGACGGACCCGACAACGCATGTCCACTTATTCCCTGCTTCTTCTTCCCGGCGACGGCATCGGCGTCGAGATCATGGCCGAGGTTGAGCGCATCATCGCCTTCCTCAACTCCCGCTCGAATGCTGCAAAATTCGAAACGACCTCGGATTTGGTCGGCGGCGCCGCCTATGACGCACACGGCGTGTCGATCACGGATGAGGCAATGAGCAAGGCGATGGCGGCGGATGCCATCATCTTCGGCGCGGTGGGCGGGCCGAAGTGGGATGCGGTACCTTATGAGCATCGCCCGGAGGCTGGCCTCCTGCGCCTCAGGAAGGATCTCGACCTTTATGCCAACCTGCGCCCGGCGATCTGCTATCCGGCACTCGCCGACGCCTCGGCGCTGAAGCGCGAGCTGGTCGAAGGTCTCGACATTCTCATTCTGCGTGAGTTGACGGGCGGCACCTACTTCGGAGAACCCAAGGAGATCGTGACGCTGGAGAACGGCGAAAAGCGGGCTGTCGACACCACGCTCTACACGACACACGAGGTGGACCGCATCGTCCGCATGGCGTTCGATCTCGCCCGCAAGCGCTCCAACAAGGTGCATATGGCGGCAAAGTGGAACGTGATGCGCTCAGGCGTGCTGTGGCGCCAGGTGACGGCCGCCGTCCACAAGAGCCATGCGCCGGACGTGGAGTATCATGAGATCCTCGCCGACAACTGTGCGATGCAGCTCATTCGCAACCCGAAGCAGTTCGACGTCGTCGTCACCGACAACCTGTTCGGCGACATTCTTTCCGACGAAGCAGCCATGATGACCGGCTCGCTCGGCATGTTGCCTTCGGCCTCGCTGGGCGGCATCGACGAGAAAACCGGCAAACGCCGGGCACTTTACGAGCCCGTTCACGGCTCGGCGCCCGATATCGCGGGGCAGGGGCTTGCCAACCCGATCGCCATGATCTCGTCGTTCGCAATGGCGCTGCGCTACTCTTTCGATCTCGGCAATGAAGCGGACCTCGTCGAGGGCGCGATCGCCAAGGTGCTGGAAAAGGGCCTGCGTACCGGCGACATCATGCAGCCGGGCATGACCAAGGTGGGTACCGCAGAGATGGGCAGCGCCGTGCTCAAAGAAATGGAGGCGGTGGCGGCCTGATCGGGCGCACGGTCCCTCAATGGCGAGCAACCTGTCCAGCATCGGCTTTGTGTTCGGCGACGCGGAAGATTTTCATGCGCGGATGCTGGTGCTCGCCGAAGAAACGCGCGAGCGGCTCCGCTGCGACGCGGGTGAATATGCCATCTGGCGTTCGCGCACGGGAGCCGAGGTCTGGTTCCATCTCTCAGCGGACAAGGAGGCCGACGGGCCGGCGACCATCGTCGGCCTTGCGCCGTTCTTCGAGGGACAGTCGAGTGTTCCCGTTCTCGTGACGCAGGTCCACAAGCGGCCCGACGATACGCCACTCGAGGGTCTGTTGCACGGTTGGGTGGCGCCCGACGGAAGCGGCGCCGGTGCCTATCCCCTCGCTTTCGATGCCATCGATTTCGCCGCGCATGCGGGGCGCCCCTTGCCGGCGGTCTGGAACTGCCGCGTCACCGGCTTTTGCCGCAATCTCAATGTTCATGCGGATCCCAGCACGCTGCCGGAGATCGGCGAGGGGCAGCGGATTGCGGCACAGGCACTCATTCCGATCGGTCTTTTCAACGATGCGGACGAGGATGCCGCACCGACCGCCGCATCGGCGCCCGAGCCGACCGCGTGGCTTACGGGGATCGTGCGTGCGCATCGGCTGCTGGAGAACGAGGCGACGGGGCGCTCGTTCCACTGGCTGAGCGTGGAAAGCCTTGCTGCGACCTATGATCTCGTTGCAGACCCTGACATCGTCACAGGAGTGATCACAGAGGGCCGGATCGTCGAGGTGATGGCCTGGATGTTCGCGCGGGTGATGGATTGAGCGCACAAGTGGCACAAGAGGGCCGTCACCGGCTCGCAAGTCGCACCTGACGCGGAAATCCCTTCGAGCATCCTTCGGGCACCTGCACTCCCACCAGAGCGAAGGCTGGAGCGGGCAAGCGTTCAATCCGGCGTGCTACACGTTGTGTTGTTCAGCGCAGATGCCTGGCTTACCGACGATAGAGCCGCGCGCGGTCCATGACGGGCGCTTCGGTTCGGAGTGCGCCTGCTGCTCGGTACGGGCGACGAAATAGAACTCGTAGCAGTTGCCGCCGACCTTTTTGACCCGATAGCAGCCACCGCTCGGATCATTGTCGTAGATGGTGCAGAACGTGTCTGCTTGCACCGACCACCTACCAGAAAAGACGTGCGCTGCTTCGCGATACTCAAGGCTCCCGTCATTCCGATAAGCCTCGCTGAAGGGCCGGCCGCTACCGTACTTGCCTTCCAGCGTGCCGCCGGCGAACGCGGTGCGCATGTCGTCCTCGCTCATCCAGTTGCCATCAGCGGCCAAGACCGGGGCAGCGCACGCCATTGCCAAGCCACAGGCCAGGGTGCGCCAATCCCGGATTGGTCTCATCTGGTGATGGTACATGGGCTCGCCTTCCTGGAGCAGGTTGAGCTGAAGTGTCCAGCAATTCAGCGTGAAAAACATGCTCGAAACAAGGTGCTGGATCGCGCTCATGTTTGCCTCAAACATGAACGCGGTCTAGAGCCGGCCTGGTCTTGATTGAATCACTATCCCCTTAATTTGAGAGCCTTAATCACGGCCTCGATGGAAGCAGTCGTGCTTCCATCGAGGCCGATCAGGCTCTGGGGGATCAGACTTTCGATTGCTCGCCGACCGGACGCCCCAGCATGCGCGCAAGTGTGCCATCCTTGTCGATCAGGAGATGCTTCAATGCCCCCACCACATGCAGCACGATCGCCGCGATAAGCAAATTGGCACCGAGCCCATGAACGACGTGGCCGGTCTGATCCATCCATGCGATCTTGCCGATCGGAGGGATGACGATGAGGCCCAGCACGTCAATTTCGTGACCACCGCCCAATGACATCATCATCCCGGAAACGGGCATAAACAGCGTTCCGAGCAGCAAGAACCAATGGGTGAAGAAGGCTCCCCGCTCCTGCCAGGCGGGGGTGTGGGACAGCGCGGACGGAAAACCCTGCGCCAAGCGCCAAGCCAGGCGCCATAGGGCGAACCCGAGAACCGCGACGCCAAGCCCTTTGTGCCACCACATCAGGGCCGATTTCCCATCACCACGCGGCATGTCCTCGAGAATGAGACCGAAGACCAACATGGCAACCATGGCAAAGGCCAGCAGCCAGTGCAGGCCGATGGTTTGAATGCTCAATCTATCTCTATGATCTGTCATCTTTTTTTCCGTAAATGCGTTGTTGCATCTGCCGTGAACACTAGCTTTAACGTTGCATGGCAGTTTAATCCGTCGCGGGACTATGGTGAGGCCCGCCAGCGCCCCATATTGGTCAGGAGAATGAGATGACATCACCGCATGCCACGGTTTCGGCCTGGCGGGTCGTGAGCGTCGCCTTGCCAAGAGACCACCTTGAATCCGGTTGCAAGCACGCGTATGGGATCGCGCTGTCAAGTATTGCCGCCAATCAATGCGGAGGCCGCCAGAGCCTGCGCCTCTCTCAAAGCTAAGGACGCAAAAGTCATGGGCTACAAGGTCGCTGTCGTCGGAGCCACCGGCAACGTGGGCCGCGAGATGTTGAACGTGCTCAACGAGCGCAATTTTCCGGCGGACGAAGTGATTGCTCTCGCCTCGCGCCGGTCGATCGGCACGGAGGTCTCCTACGGCGATAGGACGCTCAAATGCCGAGACCTGGAGAGCTTCGATTTCCGCGGCGTCGATTTCTGCCTGATGTCGGCTGGCTCGGGCGTTTCCAAGGAATGGGCACCCAGGATCGGCCAGCAGGGTTGCATCGTCATCGATAATTCTTCGTGTTGGCGTTACGACCAGGATGTGCCGTTGATCGTGCCGGAGGTGAACCCGGACGCAATCGCGGGCTATCGCAAGAAGAACATTATCGCCAACCCGAACTGCTCGACGGCGCAGCTGGTCGTTGCACTGAAGCCAATCCACGACGCAGCAAACATCAAGCGCATCGTCGTCTCCACGTACCAGTCCGTATCCGGCGCGGGTAAGGAGGCCATGGACGAGCTGTGGCAGCAGACTAAGGCAAAGTACGTCCCGGGCACCGAGGTGGCACCGAAGAAGTTCACCAAGGAGATTGCGTTCAACTGCATTCCTCACATCGACGTCTTCATGGAGGACGGCTACACGAAAGAGGAATGGAAGATGATGGCGGAAACCAAGAAGATCATGGACCCGCGCATCAAGCTGACCGCGACATGCGTGCGCGTGCCGGTGTTCGTCGGACACTCCGAATCCGTCAATATCGAGCTGGAAAAGCCGCTGATGCCGGACGAAGCGCGCGAGATCCTGCGCCATGCTCCGGGGATTTCCGTGCTCGACAAGCGCGAGCCCGGCGGCTACGCGACGCCGGTGGAATGCGCCGGAGAGTTCGATACCTACGTATCCCGCATCCGTGAGGACACGACGGTCGAGAACGGGCTTGCGATGTGGATCGTCTCCGACAATCTCCTGAAAGGTGCGGCACTCAACACGATCCAGATTGCCGAGACGATGATCTCGCGCAACATGCTGGAAAGGGCCGCGTAACTGCTGAGCGCCGTAACACTGCGCTTTCGCGCGTCACGCCAAACGCCCGCTCCAAGCCGAGCGGGCGTTTTTCATTGTGGGGCTTTGCATACGACGAACCGCCGCACACCTTTTCACGCTGAACCGCACTTCAGCTAAGCATGCTTCAGTTCAGCGGAATGTTGAGCCAGAGCGATCCTCCATAGCTGCGGAAGTCATCTCCGCCGATGCCATCGAAATTGCCAGCAGCCCTGAGACCCCATCCCCTCGGCGTCATGATAATCACGCCGCCCTCGACCTTGGCCCTGCTCTCGTCGGACTGCACCATCACGCCGTTGATCACTAGGTCGTCGGTATCGAAATTGTAGATGCCGGTTATGGAAACGTGCGGCTCGATCGTTGTGCCGTAAGCGGTTCTGAACTGGTATCCAACCTCGATCGCACCCGTGAACCGCCCGATCGATGCATCGCCGCCTTTGACGATCTGGTTCAGGCTGTTCCAGTAGGTGTCATATTCCTCGTGACCGTAGGCAAGGCCGATCTGTGGCGAAATACGCCAGGGGCCATAGCGCTCGTTGCCGGTCAGGGTGGCGGTGGTGAGCCACCGTGTCGTGTCGAAGCTGCCGCTCCGCGGTCCGTTCACGTCATCCTTCAGATAGATATCGTTGTTGGACGTGCCCCAAGCAGCGCGTGCGTCGAAGAAGAGCTTGTCGGTGAGGCGCACGCCAATGTAGGGCCCGGCCATCCAGCCCGTGCCGTCGATCTTGCCTCGCTCGCCGGACACAAGCGGATTGATCTTGATGTCCTCGGTCGTATCGTCGATCTGAACCAGCGCGCCGATCAAGATGCCGGGAGCAAGGACGTAATCCGCGCCCACATACAGGATGCGGAAGTCGCCGTCGCGATTGACGCCACCGACATCGTCGCTGTAGCGGCTGATGTGACCTTCCATCCAGATATCGAAGCCTGTGCGCGGCACGACGAACGGATTGGCCATGTGCTGCCCAGCAAAGCTGAGGCCCGCATTGGCCAGCTTCGACCTCTGCTTGGCTTCCTCGTGTTCTGCCGCCATCTCGCGCAACTGGCTGAGGCTGGTGCCGAACTTGAAGCCGCTTTGCGCCATGCCCAGTTGTGAGGCCTGTCCCGCTATCGTATCGAAGAAGGTGTTGCCACGGAGTGCGTCGCCGTTCGGGTTGGTGACATCGCGCGGCGCGTCCTCGTTGGCGAAGTACGGGTTGGTTCCGTTGGACGGTTGTCCGAAAGCACTGCTACCCAGCAGCATCATCGTGCCGCGTTGCGATCCGGCTGCGCTGATGCCCGTGCTGGAGAATTTCAGCGGGCCGTCCTTGATGCTGCCGGTATCCTTCATGCTCGGCGGCTGATCTTCCTGGAGCCGGCGCAGCAGACGGGCGCGGTCAGGACCGTGAGTCAGAAGGTTGTCGACGCGGCGATGGATGAAGCGCTTGGTTTCTTCCTCCATGCGTTCATCCCTCGGATCGAACTTGTTCACGAAGACGCAGGTCACGTCCATGTCCTCGGAAATTTTGAAGCCATTGGTAGCGTCGTAACCGTTGCATGTCAGGCTCGTGAGGTTGTAGGCCTGAACGCTGGATTCACTGAACGTATAGTCGCCGGCAGGCACGGATACATCGGTCACGCTCCCTTGTCCTGTGGTGCCGCTACCTGAAACACCGGGCCCATTGTAGCTGAGCGTGAAGTCTGTTGGACTTGCGGTCCCGCCACCATCGTTCATCACGATCTTTTTCAGGGTCAATTGTGCCTGTTTCGGGCTTCCCTTTCGTCTGTTTGTGATCGTGCAGGCAGCAGGACTAGTGCTCGTATTGCTTGTAGACACCGTGACCTTGTCATCTTCATTACCGTCGCCGCCGCAATTGATGCTCACGAGTTCCCAGCCATCGGGCGGCGTCTCGGTGATGGTGTAGTCGCCCACCGGCACGTCTTTTATTTCTGTGTAGCTGTTCGCAGGAGCCAACATGTAGGACGTTACCGCTTCACCCTTTGTGGCGTTCACTGTGAAGGTGTCACCTCCCTCGCCATCAATCACTTTGATGATCTTGAGTTTTCCGGTCTGGACCTTCGGTGTGCATTTGACGCGATATTGCACAACGCCGACTCTGTTCTGATTCTGCGGTGTTGAAATGGATATGTTCGCTGGTGGTGGTGTGCCGGAATTCAACATGGTGTACGTGTGCGGAAACGTACTACCCGGGTTTGTGTCGTTAATATCTTCGGGAGTCCCAGGCGTAGTCACTGCATCGAATTCAACTGTTACGACATCGGCACCACTGGTGGGATTGCCTTGATTATCATTGTAAGTGACGTCCAACTGCCGAACTTCCCACGTCACATCGACTGCGGTGTTTTGCGGGTTGAAGCAAATATTGTCTTGGCTCGTATTTGCGGCTGGGGCGGGCGCAATTTCTGTTGTCGTGATGTCCTTACAGGACTGCCCGCCCGAACATAAAGTGCGAACCTCGGAAAATTCTCCGGTGCAGTTGATGGTGACGTTGTTTCCTTGGCAAGCGGATTGCGCCATCGCGTCGACTGAGCCGACGAGCATCAGGGAAATGGCAGCAACCAAACGCGCGATGGAGAGGCGATGCGCTAATGCGCGCTGAGACCGCCAGCCAGGATGTTCGGAACGACAGGTGGCTCGGTACACACCTTCTGTTCCAACATGCGCGGGAAATTTCTCAAGACCGCGACTGAAACACCCAAACATGACGAGACTCCACAAACGCAACAAGACGCAAACTCCCGTTCCCGCTGCGCGCATGCGCAGCAGGCTGCGCCAGCCGCACGGCGGCTGACGTCACAGAATTTCAATTGAGAGTCCGACCTCTCCCCGATTCACACTTCACTGCGCGACCGGCATCTGGAGGCATTCGTATGCCTCACACAGGTGACGACAACCGCGCGGACACCGGACACACACCGTCCGATGCAATGCGCTCAGGCGTTGCTTGAGATAAGCTGCAGGCTTCCCTGGCAACGCATGACCGTTGCCCCGCTTTGATAGCCGCAAATTCAGGTGGCCCTTGGTGCACCGGCAAAACTTGCGCACACCACCCCGGATCACTGGCGAACCACAATCACCAGCACCCCATCTGCAATTCACTTCGGTTGGCTTTTGCCAACGCGGCTGCCGCGCCCGATGCGTCTTCCCTACGCCACGGCAACGCTCTTGTTCAAAGCTGCCCTCCGCCTGTCGCCCGGCACCTCTGGAGAGCGTGAGAAGCCATGATCGTGCGACGATCATAGTTAGGTCTATGGATCGACCGACGCCTACTTATTCACAGGTCATCCACAATCCATCCTCCACGACGACTGCCGATGGGCAATAGTAAATCAATAAATAACATTGTTCTGATAATCAGTGTCGCATTGTAGCCACAAGTGACTGAATTTCAGGACACAGTTCAAAAACTGTTCGGAAGAAGTTTGACTGGACTCTCAGGAGAGTACGTCTGCTGAATGTTGTCAGACCAAAGCTTTTTCGCATCTATGAATTTGCAACGTCCAATCACTGAACATCGGTCTCGATGGACCGCAAACAGCACGAACGCGGAGGATCAATCCTCCGCGTTCAGGCGTGGGTGCGATGTTCCAGCAGCGTTATCGCGTCAAATAGAGCGTCGAGATCTGCAGTGCGATATCACGGAACGCCTGCCGCAACGCATCACCGTCATTGGCATTGTAGAAGGAACCCTCGTTCGTCGCGCACTGGCGGAGCGTCGCCACCGATTCACCGGACTCGGGCAGCTGAAAACCCACGGTATAAACGGTGATACCGGCTGCCTTCATATTCGTGCACAGTGCCCGGGCCTGCGTGGCCGATGTGTCATTGGGCGATGAGCCGGCAATGCCGTTATCGTATTGCTGGTTGTATTCACCATCCGTCATCAGGATCGCGATCTTGCGAAGATCCTTTTGACCATAGGAGCCAGGCCGACTTGCAGCCGGTACGTACTGCTGCCAGTTGGGAGAGAGCATGTACCAGGCCCACGCCGTACCCAGGTGACCGGCGGTGTTACCACTCGCCTGATAGGCATCAATGGCGTTCTTCAAAGCCGCTTTGTCGTATGACAGCGGGATCACCGTGCCCGACTTCGGCATACATTGGCCATCCCTCGCATAGAATCTGCCGAGCATGTTCTGTCCACTGGGTGCGGCGTCGGTGAAAGCTTCAGCGCCAGTGCGCTCTGTGGCGCATTGCGGATCGGCATAGTACCTCTTTGCTTTCCTGCCTCTGCCTACGTCGACATACTGCGGACCGCTTGCGATTACCTGGCTGGCCCAATTGGGGTCAATGTTAATCGCCTCGGAGAACGGCACGAGCGAAACGCGGGATTTGCCGTTCTCGTTCAGGAGAACAATGTCGATCAAATCTTTGGAGGCAAGCTTGAGATCCTCAAGCTTCTGGCCCTGCATGGATCCAGTAATGTCGAGCATCATCGAGACCTCAACCTCGCCGTCCCCATTGCCGCCGCTGGCAACAACCGCCTCCGAGAATGCACCATCGACCGCCTTGATGAGCGGCATGCGGGGGATGCCGATCAAGCTGAGAAATGGCGTCAGGACGTAGGACTGCCCGGTCGCTTGCATTGCCATGTTGTTGGCTGACGTCATGAACGCGATCGTGTCGTCGACCACACTCAAGTTCTTCGTGTTTTCCTTATAATACCGCGTTGCCGCAGCGATCGCGGCATTGATGTTGGCATTGTCGACCTGCAGCGAACGTGCGCCGGCGAGGACCGCAGCATCGACCGCAGACTTGGTGGTCGAGCGCGCACTGTTCCAGCGGCTCAAATCAAGTGCCGCGGCAACAAACAGGAGCATGACAAAAAGCATCAAGCCGAACATGAGGCCGATGCCCCCGCTCTTGTCGCGACATGAGCGGATAATTGCAAATACGATCTGCCTTACAACGGGTGGTGGTAATTTCTCAAAATTCCCAAACATAACGCACCTCAAATTCTATTGGAACCCGAACTAATTTATCAACGTATTACCTGAATTTCCGTACTACGATCGGGTTAATAGCGGGAATTTATTCAGTGGGCTGGGAAACAAATTGCATACGCAAAAGAGCGCTATTTAATTAAAAATAAATCTACTCCGATCACTTGCCCGAAGCAGCTTCCAGTGCGAATCTTTTGTCAAAGTGTGGCGATCGGGAGCAAGACGCCGTGTTCAATGCCAAAAAAAACGCCCGCATTCAAATGCGGGCGACGTCTTAATCGACCGGTGCCGATCAGCTATGGGACGAGCTTATAGCCTCCCGTTTCGGTTACAAGAAGCTCGGCATTGGACGGGTCTTTCTCGATCTTTTGGCGAAGGCGATAAATATGCGTCTCCAAGGTGTGTGTCGTCACACCGGCATTATAGCCCCATACCTCGTGAAGCAGCACCTCACGGGTAACCACCTTCTCGCCGGCGCGATAGAGGTATTTCAGGATCGACGTTTCCTTTTCGGTCAGGCGGATCTTGCTGCCCTGATCATCGACCAGCAATTTCGAAGCCGGCTTGAACGTGTAGTGCCCAATTGCGAACACGGCGTCTTCGCTCTGCTCGTGCTGCCTCAGTTGGGCCCGAATACGGGCTAAGAGGACGGCGAACTTGAAGGGCTTGGTCACATAGTCATTAGCGCCCGCGTCAAGACCGAGGATCTGATCGGCATCGCTATCGTTGCCGGTAAGCATGACGACCGGCCCCTTGAAGCCCGACTTGCGCAGTAACTTGACTGCTTCGCGTCCGTCCATATCGGGCAGGCCAACATCGAAGAGGATCAGATCGAAGTGATCGCCCCTGGCTGCCTCAACGCCTTTGGATGCGGTGCCCGCAACTGTCACCTCGAATTCGTCGTGCAGTGCGAGCTGGTCTCGCAACGTGGAGCGCAGATCCTCATCGTCGTCGACAATCAGAATCTTTCGGGCAGTGCTCATTTCCGGTGGGCTCCGTTCTGAGGTAGGCGGGAAGGAGGACTTTAGCATCAGGGTTAGAGCAGGTCAGGTTTTGATCGAATCACGTCTAGCGGTTGTGGCCTGCTCCATCTCTTTGCTCAAGAGCCCTCAATCACAGCTTCGACGGAAGCACGAAGGCTTCCGTCTCGGCCGATCCGGCTCTAGGCTGATGTAGTATAGGCTGGCGCTGTATACCAGCGCTACCGGTGCGCCGAAGGCCGTCATAATGCCGATTAAACCTCAAAAACTACGTGTGACTGCCTTATCCTATCGTAGCGATCGGGGGTGGCTTGCGGACGGCACGCGGCGCTACCCGGTGGCACTCGGGCGTAGCGGCCGGCGGGCCCGCAAGCGCGAGGGCGATGGCGCAACACCGAGGGGCCTGTGGCGGCTGCTCGAGGTATTCTACAGGCCGGATCGCGGACTGCGACCTCGGAGCGGGCTGCCGATACGCCGGATCTCGCAGGGGGACGGCTGGTGCGATGCGCCAAACGACCGGAACTACAATCGGCCGGTCCGGCTGCCTTACCCCGCCAGTGCGGAAGACCTCTGGCGGACCGATCATCTCTACGACCTCGTCGTCGTTTTGGATCACAACCGCCGGCCACGCGTGCGCGGCGGCGGCAGCGCCATCTTCCTGCACATCGCGCGCGCGGGCTATCGGCCAACCGAAGGCTGTATCGCACTCTCAGCCAAAGACCTCACACAGTTGATAGGACGGCTTCGACCCGGCGCACAGATCCTCGTTGATTGACATGCCGGAAGGCCATTCAACAGGCACCTGGCAGAGCGGCGCCCGGCTCTGACGACCAGACGCTGGAAGCATTCGGGACCGGCTGCGACGTGCTCGCAGCTGGTCCCGCATGGGTCGGTCCAGAGATGTGGGGCGGGGCGGAGAGGAGGACTGCCCGCCTGCTCAGTGGACCGACTCGCCGTGCAGCCGGTAATCGAGACCCTCGATCTCAGTCGCCTCGTCGACGCGAAGTCCGACGAACATCTTGACGATCAAGAGAATTACCAGGGTTGCAACGGCGCACCAGGCGATGGTCACGCCGATCCCGAAAAGCTGCAACGTGACACTTGCGTCCTTGCCCAGCTCGTTGATCGCTGGAGATGCGAACACGGCCGTCAAGACGGCGCCGACAATGCCGCACATGCCGTGCACGCCGAACGCATCGAGGCTGTCGTCGTAGCCAAGCCAGTGCTTGACGTAGACCGCGAAGAGGAAGCCCGTGATGCCACCGGCGATGCCGATCCAGAACGATCCCATGGGCGCAACGAAACCTGCGGCCGGCGTGATGGCAACGAGCCCGGCAACGGCCCCCGAGACGATACCGAGGACCGACGGCTTGCCACGCAACGCCCATTCCGCGAACATCCAGGTGAGCGCTGCTGTCGCCGTCGCAATCTGCGTGTTAGCCATTGCTACGCCGGCCAGCGCGTTGGCGGCGACTGCCGAACCGGCGTTGAAGCCGAACCAGCCGACCCATAGAAGCGAAGCGCCAATCAACGAGAGAACGAGGTTATGCGGCGCCATGTTCTCGGTGCCGTAACCCTTGCGCTTGCCAAGAACGAGCGCGGTCATGAGACCGGCGACACCGGCGTTTATGTGCACAACGGTGCCGCCGGCAAAATCGAGAACGCCCGCAGAGCCGAGCATGCCACCGCCCCAAACCCAATGCGCGATCGGAGCGTAAACGATCAGCGACCAAAGCGTCATGAAGAGCAACATCGCGGAGAACTTCATGCGTTCCGCGAAAGCACCGGCGATCAGAGCAGGTGTGATGATTGCGAATGTCATCTGGAACATCATGAAGACGTATTCGGGTATGGTCGCAGCAAGTGCATTGGTGCTGTCCATGCCGACTGCGGCGAGGAACATGTTGGCGGTACCGCCAACATAGGCGTTAAACTCGCCACCATCAGAGAATGCGAGGCTGTAGCCGATCACGAACCAGAGAACGGTTGCGAGAGCGCAGACGGCAAAGCTCTGCATCACGGTCGCCAGAACGTTCTTCTTGCGCACCATGCCGCCGTAAAAGAGTGCGAGGCCGGGAATCGTCATCATCAGCACGAGGGCGGTCGAAACGAGCATCCATGCGGTGTCACCCGTATCGAGCTTGGGTGCGGCTGCCGCCTCTTGCGCAAATGCAGCGGAAGAAAGCGCACTGAATGCGATATACGCGGCGGATGCAGAAACTGCGATGCGCCTGAATGATTGCATTATCATTGGTTTTGAACTCCGAGCGAGGTTGTTTTCGAGCGAAGGGACCGGCGCGTCAGAGCGCGTCGTCGTCGGTCTCGCCGGTGCGGATGCGGATCGTGTTCTCGATGCTGGAGACGAAAATCTTGCCGTCGCCGATCTGGCCGGTTTTGGCGGCTGCCTGGATCGCCGCGAGCGCCTTGGGCACGTTGTCGGAGGAGACGACGACCTCGATCTTCACTTTCGGCAGGAAGCTGACGGCGTACTCCGCGCCGCGGTAGATCTCGGTGTGGCCCTTCTGTCGGCCGTACCCCTTGACCTCTGTTACGGTCATACCTTGCAGGCCGAGGTCGGTGAGCGCGGAGCGCACCTCCTCGAGCTTGAAGGGTTTGATGATGGCTGTAATGAGCTTCATCCCCTTGATCCCCTATTATGAAAACGATGCGTCAGGCGCCCCTGGTGGAATTCGCCACGGACTTCGCCGTGGGCGAGGGCCTGAGAACGTCGACGGTCACAATAAGATCAAGCCCCGTGCCAACTCGGGGTATGGAAGCTATCTGACTGTAATAGCGTGAGATTTTTATGAAATCGTAGAAGCCTT
Source organism: Hyphomicrobiaceae bacterium (assembly GCA_036768475.1). Taxonomy (GTDB): domain Bacteria; phylum Pseudomonadota; class Alphaproteobacteria; order Rhizobiales; family Hyphomicrobiaceae; genus JAEUMD01. The sequence goes on from DAIPMW010000001.1 coordinate 377,421, forward strand.
GAACGCACGGTGCGCAGCTTGCTGCCTGAAATATGGGCAATAAACGTGGTTTGCTCGCTATTTCATCAAATCTGTTGCCATACGCTGGCGCATCAAGCCTTCCTGCACTGTCGAGGCGATCAGCGTGCCGTCGCGGGCGTAAAGCGAACCACGACAGAAGCCGCGTGAGCCGGACGCACTCGGACTGTCCTGGGCATAAAGCACCCAATCGTCCCAACGGAACGGCCTATGGAACCAGAGTGCGTGATCCAGGCTCGCCAACTGCATATCCGGGTCGAACAGTAGCTTGGCGTGCGCAATGAGTGCTGTGTCGAGCAGCGTGAAATCCGAAGCGTAGGCCAGCATGCCCTGATGCACCGCTGGATCGTCAGGCAATTGGCCATTCGGTTTCAACCAAATGTATTGCACCGGATCGCGCATCTCGCGCTTCATGTAGCGAGAAAGATCGACAGGACGCATGTCGATCGGGCGTTCGCGGCTCCAATAGGCGCGCATGTTCTCCGGCAGCTTGTCGAGCAGCGCCGCAAACACCTCGTTTGCGGATTTCAGCTCCTCAGGCGCGGGGACATCCGGTATGGGCGCCGCATGTTCCAGTCCCGGCTCGGGATCGTGGAACGACACGCCCATGACGAAGATCATCCGGCCGTGCTGGATGGCCTTGACCCGGCGCGTGGAGAAGCTGCCGCCGTCGCGTGTACGCTCGACCTCGTAAAGGATCGGGTGCTTGGGGTCGCCGCCGAGCAGGAAATATGCATGCAGCGAATGTGCAACGCGCGAGGGAGCGACAAGTCGGATCGCGGCCATTAGCGCTTGGCCCAGCACCTGACCGCCGTAGACACGCTGCCATCCATCCTGGGGGCTCGTACCCCGGAAGATGTTATCGTCGAGCCGCTCCAGGTCGAGGATCTTCAGCAGGTTGTTCAGTGCGCTCAATTGGCAGGCTCCCGGCAGACGGAGGGGCTGCGGCGGCCCTTCAGGAAGCCGCAATCGCGGTCGAAGGGACGCGACATGACGTGTAATGTCAAGGCAACGCCATCGGAACCGTGTTATTGGACGCGTCTACGGCTGACGCCTTTGTTTTGCACGACTCTACCGTGGCAGCGCTGGCCATGCCAACCGCGGACACGGCGCAGATCCCAACTGGCGCCAGTCATTGTTCCAGACGCCGAGAGACGCCATGAGCCCTCAATCCGACCGATCCGATATCATCATCTCCGGCGGCAGCTATGCGGGGCTGGCCCTGGCGCTCGCGCTTGCCCAAGGACTGGAGGGGATATCGATCACGGTGGTCGATCCCAAGCCGCGTGGTAGCGGCGATCAGCTACTCGACGACCCACGCGCATTCGCGCTTTCAGCGTCCTCACAGCGACTCCTCGAAACCATCGGCATCTGGCCGGCGATTGCGCAGACCGCGCAAGCCGTGAGCGCGATCGACATCACGGATTCGTCTCTCGACGCGGGCGTGAGGCCGACCCTGCTCACCTACACCAACGAGATCGAAGACGGCTCTGCGGCCTCCTTCATCGTACCTGGGGGACCTCTGCTGGTGGCGCTCGATGCAGCGGCGCGTGCGACACCGGCCATTCAGTTCGTCACGGGTAGCGTGACGGGGTACGAGGCCGGCGAGCACGACGCGCGGATTATGCTTGCCGACGGACGCACGCTATCGGCACCGCTTGCAGTGGCGGCGGAGGGACGGCGCTCAACCTTACGCGAGGCAGCCGGCATAAAACTCGTCGGCTGGGACTACGACCAGATCGGCATCGTGGTGACAGTCGCGCACGAACGAGACCATGAGGGGCGCGCGGTGCAGCACTTCTTGCCGTCGGGCCCATTCGCGATCCTGCCGCTGCCGGGTAACCATGCCTGCATCACATGGTCGGAAGCGACGAGCGAGGCGCGCCGCATTCTGGCGCTCGACGATGCAGCATTCCTGGCGGAGGTCGACAAGCGCTTCGGCGGTGAGCTTGGCCCGCTGCGACTTGCCGGGCCGCGCGCCTCCTGGCCGCTGTCGATGCATCTGGCGCGCGGCTACGTGGCGCCGCGGCTTGCGCTCATCGGCGACACCGCGCATGGCGTACATCCAATTGCGGGGCAAGGACTGAACCTCGGGCTTCGCGACGTGGCTGCGCTGGCGGAAGTCATTGCGGAGGCTATGCGCGTCGGTCTTGATCCGGGCAACGCGGAAACGCTGCGCCAGTATCAGCGCTGGCGGCGTTTCGACAGCACGCTTTCGACACTCGCATTCGACGGGCTCAACCGGCTGTTCTCCAACGACTGGACGCTGGTACGCGCCGCCCGCGATGTGGGGCTTGGGCTGGTTGATCGGCTGCCGTTCGTGAAGCGCATGCTCGTGTCGGAAGCAGCCGGCGTCACCGGCGACCTGCCGCGGCTGCTGCGGGGCGAGGCGTTGTAGAGGAGGGCAGGCGCGAGCGGAAACGACAGTGGCGCTCACACCGAATATGCCGGTCGCTTGTCGCTTATGTCGGCTCGCCGGCGGGGTTGTCGGGCGGCGTACCTTCGACCATCTCCGGCATCACAATCGTAACGCGGCGGGCAGCAAGGTCGATCCTGGGCACGCACAGTTTGGTGAAGGGAACGAGCTCGGTCTTTCCCGTTGCCGCCAGGCGAATCTCCAGGAGATCGCCCGCGCCGTAGTTCTGCACGGCGACGACTTCGCCCAGCGCATTGGCGCGCTCATCGACGACGGTGAGGCCGATCAGGTCAGCGTAGTAGAAATCGTCCTCATCGTCCGGCTCCGGCATGGCTGCGCGCACAATGCAGAGCTTGCGGCCCTTCAAGGCCTCGGCACCGTTGCGATCCGCCACGCCTTTGACCCGGGCGACGATTGCGCCCTTGGGCGTCATGCGCAACACCTTGAGCGTCAACGGGCTTGCGCCCCTTTCATCCGTCAGCGCGCCGTAATCGGCAATCGCTTGCGGATCGCCCGTGTAGGAACGCACGAGCACTTCACCGCGGATGCCGTGCGCGCCGGTGATCTCACCCAACAGGATTCGCTTACCGTTCAAGCCTGCGCTCTCAATTCAGCGGTTTCAATTCGGCAAGGCGCCGAGATACGTCATCGTCACCTCGATCGGCCGGCCTGCAACGTCTGCGATCGTGCGCGAGACCGGCGCGGCGCGTTCGAACTGGCCTGCGACCTCGATGATGGCGCCTTCGGGACCGGCGGCAAAGCCCGTGACAAGCTCACCCTGCGGCGGCACGTGAAGACGCAGATGAACGGCATTGGTCTCGCTCACGGAATCAAACTCGTAAGAGCCCATGAATACAGCGCCCCACCGGTCCGAGCCCAGGATCTTGCCATTGCGCAGCACGGCCAACGCGCTGCCGCTGGCCGAATCGTCCGCCTTGCCGCCACGTGGCCCCGCGGAGCGGTACTCCACATTATAGAGGCCCTCGTCAATCATCTTCGATCTCCTTTGAACACGCCGCAACTCCTCGGCACGGGCGTCGGTCGGCAAAAGCTGGAGCAGCCGCAGATATGCGGCGACAGGTCCGGGTAGCGGGCTTTCACCCGTTGCCCAAAGGCTGACGGAACGCGGGCTCATGTCGATGAGCCGCGCAAACTCGGCCTGCTTCAGGCCAAGTCGATCCAGAATTTCCTTGAGGCTCAAACTCATCATGCCAACATTATAGAATATATTTCGTAATTCGCAATATCTTCTATCATAGCTTCGTGCAGCCGATGCCGGTCACGGTTGATGGGGGCAGCGGCGACCCGCGGTTTCCAATCTGGAGGTACGGGCGTCCAGGGGACGCACAGAAAAAACAAACGAAACGCCCGCCGGGGAACCCACCGGCGGGCGTTTTCTCAAAGGTCGACGATGTGACCTTCCCAATGGGCGTCCCACGGGCAGGTCCAACCCGCAGCGGCTTACTCGCCGGCGCCCTCGGCCGCGGCCTTGGCGGCTTCCTCGGCGGCCTTCAGACGCTCCTGCGCCTTCTTCTTCGGCTTGGCCTTTTCGGGGTTGCTCTTGGCCGTCCGCTTCGACAGACCTGCCGCATCGAGGAACCGCGCGACACGATCGGTCGGCAGTGCGCCAACCGACAGCCAGTGCTTGCAGCGCTCTTCGTTGAGCTTGATGCGCTCGGGATTGTCCTTCGCCAGCATCGGATCATAGGTGCCGACCTGCTCGATGTAACGGCCATCGCGGGGCGAGGTCGAATGGGCGGCGACGATATAATAGTAGGGCCGCTTCTTGGCGCCGCCACGGGCGAGCCGGAGTTTCACTGCCATTTTCGTTCCTTTTTCATCATGCGGCCGCAGCCGCTCATCGCTTCACGTCAAGGTCGCCGCAAACGGCGCATTGTTCTGCCTCTCCCGTGCGGGAAGAGGATCGGGGTGAGGGGGCCTTTGGCGGGCCGGTGGAACTCGACAGAAGGCCCCCTCATCCGGCCTTCGGCCACCTTCTCCCCGGAAGGAGAAGGAATCTCGATCGCGCTGCTCATCGCTTTTTCTTTCCGGTTGCACCGGGGAAGCGCGGAATCCCCGGTCCACCAAGGCTCGGCAAGCCGCTCCCCAATCCCGGTAGCTTCGGCATGCCGCCGATGCCACCGAGCCCAGCGGGCAAGCCCTTCGGCAGGCCGGGTGCAGCGGTTGCAGCGCCGCCTTTGGCAACCATATCCTTGAGCTCCTGCGGCAGCTGCTCAAGCGCCTTGGGATCGAGGGCGGCCAGCTCGTCCTGCATTCGCGCCATATCTTCGGCGCTCGGCGCGCCGACGCCGCCGCGGCCAAGCATCTTGCCGAACATGCCGCCGCCGCGGCCCATCTTCTTCATCATGTCGGCCATCATCATGTGCATCTTGAGCAGCTTGTTGATGTCCGCCGGCGTCGTGCCCGAGCCCGCAGCAACGCGCTTCTTGCGCTTGGCGTTCAGCACCTTTGGATTACGCCGCTCCTGGGGCGTCATCGACTGGATAATGGCGAGCTGCCGCTTCAGCGCCTTGTCGTCGACCTTGGCGCCAGCCATCTGCTGCTTCAACTTGCCAACACCGGGCAGCAGGCCCATGAGGCCACCCATGCCGCCGAGCTTTTCCATCTGCTTCAACTGCTCGGCAAGGTCCTCCAGATCGAACGCGCCCTTGCGCATCTTCTGCGCTATCGCCTGCGCCTTTTCGACGTCGATCGTCTGCGCCGCCTTCTCGACGAGGCCGACGATGTCGCCCATACCGAGGATGCGGCCGGCGATACGCCTGGGATCGAACTCCTCCAGCGCGTCCCACTTCTCGCCGGTACCGATCAGCTTGATCGGCTTGCCGGTGACGGCCCGCATGGACAACGCGGCGCCGCCGCGACCATCGCCATCAGCACGGGTGAGCACGATGCCCGTGATGCCGACCTGGCTGTCGAAAGCCGTGGCAGTGTTAACGGCGTCCTGGCCGGTCAGGCTGTCGGCAACGAGCAGCACCTCATGGGGGTCGGTATCGCGCTTGACATCGGCGACCTCGCGCATCAGCTCGTCGTCAACGGTGACACGACCGGCGGTGTCGAGGATCACGACATCATAGCCGCCAAGCTTGGCGGCATCGCGCGCACGACGGGCAATCTGTACGGGTGTCTGGCCGGCGACGATCGGCAGCGTTTCGACGCCCGTCTGCTCACCGAGAACGCGCAACTGCTCCATGGCCGCGGGTCGGCGCGTGTCGAGAGAGGCCATCAAGACCTTTTTCCTGTCGCGCGTCTTCAAGCGATAGGCGATCTTGGCCGTGGACGTCGTCTTACCCGAACCCTGCAGCCCGACCATGAGAATCGCCATCGGTGGGGCAGCCGCAAGATCTATCGTCTCGGCGTCGGATCCGAGCGTCGCCACCAGCTCGTCATGGACGATCTTGACAACCATCTGGCCCGGCGTGACCGACTTCAGGACGGCTTGGCCAACGGCCTTCGCCTTCACCCTTTCGACGAAGCCCTTGACCACGTCGAGGGCCACGTCCGCCTCAAGCAGTGCGCGGCGCACCTCGCGCATGGCGTCGCCCACGTCGCTCTCGGAAAGGGCGCCGCGGCGGGTCAGCTTGTCGAGGACGCCGGAGAGGCGGTCACTCAGGGACTGAAACATCGGTTCTCCTTGATGCGTGGGACGGTTTGGCGTCCCTGCGCGGTTCGAACAGCCAAAGCAAAAGCGCATCCGCGGGCGAAACTCGCTGGCGGATGTTGACCCCCCTGCCTCCCGGATATGTGGCCTTGATGAGCCAAAAACCATGTGCAGGGCGGCGGCGCGTTGCTACGAGCCGTCGGAATTGCGCGGAAAATGACGGAGGGACCCGGGAAAGTCAAGTCGGGCGGCGAGAAACGGCAGCGTTGTCGCGCCGCCGAACGGAGAATTCATGGATCACCGGTCAGCACGATCCAAACGCAACCAGGCTGGATTGTCAGTGCGCTGTCAGAAAACGCTCCCGGTGCGCTAGAGCCTCAATCACGGCTTCGACGGAAGCAGTCGCGCTTCCATCTCAACCGATCAGGCTCTAATAGACGCGGGCCTTGGGCTCGATGTACTTCATCTCGTTGGTCAGCGTGTAGTTGTGCACGGGGCGGAAATCGAGCCGGACCGACTTCTTATCGTAGTCCCCATAAGCCAGCGTATGCTTCATCCAATTGGCATCGTCGCGCTTGGGGAAGTCCTCGCGGGCATGGGCGCCGCGGCTCTCCTTGCGGTTCTCTGCTCCAACGACGGTGACAGCCGCCTGAGCGATGAGGTTGTCGAACTCCAGCGTCTCGACCAAGTCCGAATTCCAGACCAGTGAGCGGTCGGTGACCTTGATGTCTTCGGCCTCCTTCCAGATCGCGTTGATCTTCTCGATGCCCTCCTGCATCACCGGGCCATCACGGAAGACCGCGCAGTTCGCCTGCATTGTCTTTTGCATACGCAGGCGAAGGACTGCGGTGGGCGTGTCGCCATCCGCGTGGCGGAACCGGTCAAGGCGTGACAGCGCCAGCTCGACGGCGTCCGCGGGCAGATCGGGCTGGCGTTCCCCAGCGTCCAGAACGTCGGCGCAGCGCAGACCCGCGGCGCGACCAAAAACGACGAGGTCGATCAGTGAGTTGGAGCCGAGGCGGTTGGCGCCGTGGACAGAGACGCAGGCGGCTTCTCCGATCGCCATCAATCCCGGAACGACGTGATCAGGGTTGCCGTCCTTCATCGTCAGCATTTCGCCGTGGTAGTTCGTCGGGATGCCGCCCATGTTGTAGTGAACCGTCGGAATGACGGGGATCGGCTGTCGGCGCAAATCGATACCGGCGAAGATCTTGGCGCTCTCGGTGATGCCCGGAAGACGCTCGGCAAGGATCTTGGGATCCAAGTGATCGAGGTGCAGGTGAATGTGATCGCCTTCGGGACCTACGCCGCGACCCTCGCGTATCTCGACTGTCATGGAGCGTGAGACGACATCGCGAGAGGCCAGATCCTTGGCATGCGGCGCATATCGCTCCATGAAGCGCTCACCCTGACTGTTGGTGAGATAACCGCCTTCACCGCGCGCGCCTTCGGTGATGAGCACACCAGCACCGTAGATGCCCGTGGGATGGAACTGCACGAACTCCATGTCCTGCAACGGCAGGCCGGCGCGGAGCACCATGGCATTGCCGTCGCCAGTGCAGGTATGCGCCGACGTGCAGGAGAAGTAGGCGCGACCATAGCCACCAGTGGCGAGAATTGTGCGCTTGGCCTGGAACGCATGGATCGTGCCGTCATCGAGACACAGTGCGACGACGCCGCGGCAAGCACCATCCTGGTCCATGATCAGATCGATGGCGAAATACTCGATGAAGAACTCAGCGGAGTGGCGCAGCGACTGGCCGTAAAGCGTATGCAGCATGGCATGACCGGTCCGGTCGGCGGCGGCGCAGGTTCGCTGTGCCGGTGGACCCTCTCCGAACTCGGTCGTCATGCCACCGAAGGGACGCTGATAAATCCTGCCGTCCTCAGTACGCGAGAACGGCACGCCATAGTGTTCGAGTTCATAAACGGCGTCGGGCGCATGCCGGCAGAGATATTCAATTGAATCCTGGTCTCCGAGCCAGTCCGATCCCTTCACGGTGTCATACATGTGCCAGCGCCAGTTGTCGGGGCCCATGTTGCCGAGCGATGCGGCGATGCCACCCTGTGCGGCAACCGTGTGCGAGCGGGTCGGGAAGACCTTTGTCACGCATGCAGTCTTGAGGCCTGCCTGTGCGCACCCCAGCGTCGCGCGCAAGCCAGCTCCGCCGGCGCCGACCACAACGACGTCGTAGCTATGATAGGTGACGGGATAGGCCTTGCCATTGATCGCCGGGCCAGTCCCTTTCTTGATCGTCGCCATCGCTGTCATGCTCCAAAGCTGAGCTTCGCCACGGCGAACAGACACGCCGCGCCGATCAAAATTGCAAAGAAGGTGTTGAGCATCAGCAGAACAACCTTGCTGAACTCACCGTGCACGTAATCCTCGATGATCACCTGCATGCCAAGACGCATGTGAATCGCACCGGAGATCGCCAACAGGCCAAGTCCGATGGCGTTCAAGGGATGTGCCAGCCGCGCCTTCACTGTCGCGTAATCTGCTCCGACAAGCGAAACGACCAACCAGACCAGGAAGAGCGCCAGAAACAGATTGGCGACGCCGGTGACGCGCTGCTTCCAGAAGTGGTCGGCGCCTTCCTTGGCCGAGCCCAGTGCGCGCACGCGCTTCAAGGGGGTTCGCATGTTCATGTCCGCTCCTCCCTCAGCCCGCGATCAGCACAGCGAGCCAGATCAGCGCCGTCAGCGACGCCGAAGCGACGAGCGAGCCCCAGGAAAGCAGGTCGATCGTCTTCAAGTCGTAGCCACGGCCGGTATCCCAGATGAAATGGCGGATGCCACCCATCATGTGGTGCATCAGCGCCCACGTGTATCCAAACAACACGACACGGCCGACAAGGCTGCCGAAAAGACCGTTGACGAAATTGAAGTAGTCGGGACCTGAAGCAGCGGCCACCAGCCACCACGCGAGCAGCAGCGAGCCGAAATAGAGCGCCGCGCCGGTAATGCGATGCAGGATCGACATCACCATATTGATGAGGGGTGAATAGACCTGAAGATGGGGTGATAACGGGCGCTCGGGCCGGGCCCCACGCAGGGTTTTGGCTTCAGCCATGATGTATCCTCGATGGGTGTGCTGAAGCGCCTTTTAGCGTGCTCGCTGCGGCGCGGCAATTCGTCGAATGACATAGGAGACGGCCGATTATCGAAAGTCACGCGGCCCGGATGTGGGGCAAATTGGGAAGAATGGGCGCACGAACGGCCTCTCTATTCCAGACGTGTGCTCAGTCCAGGGAAGCGATAATCGCGCGGCCCAGCGCGGTGCCGCTCTCAAAGGCATGCTCAGAGAGACGGCCGAGGCACCAGTCTCCGGCGACTCCCACATTCAGCTGGCTGGAATAGATGTATGTTTCGCCCAACGACTGTTCGACCAGGCCGTTTCGCCAGAGATGCGCTGTCATTTGCGAGGGTCTGACCGGTGGCAATGACAGGACGTGGCAGACCTCCGACCAGAGTTCTTCAGCGATGGCCTCGGGCTCAGTATCCTCGGTCATGCGACTCCACTGAGGGGAAGCGTGCACAACGATTGCGTCGCCCTTCGGCGGGCGCCCGGGCTTGGCGTTGTTGCGGGCGATCCAGCGGATCACGTCTGACATGTCTGAAAATACATCCTGACTGGGCAGAATGCGCTGTTCAAGGCGGACCAGCAGCGACCAGCAGGACGACATGCGTACCCGCTGGAGCGCGTCCGATACTTCCTCCACGCGACCGAGCAGCAGCCGCGCCTGCGGTGCCGGCACAGCAACGGCTACGGCGGCGAATGGTCCGACAACCGTCTCGTCGTCGAACCAGATCTGCCAGGCTTTGTCGATCCGGTTGACCGTATGAACGCGACGGCTGGTATGGATGCGAACGCTTTCGGCGAGCGGGCGGACAATCGAGGACATACCGGGCGTGCCCACATACCACTGCTGCATCTGGCAGCCGCCTTCGCCTTGCAAGGTCGACGGCTTCCATGGGGCGGCATAACCCGAACTGCACAGTTCTCCGATGAAGGCGCGGAATTGTGCGGAGCGCGCCGTCACGTACTGAGCGCCATGGTCGTAAGGCACAGTGCCGATGCGGGTGGTCGCCATCCGGCCGCCAATAATGCGGTCCTGCTCGAAGATCTCCACATAAGCGCCGGCGCGTCGCAGAACCCGCGCACACGCGAGACCCGCGAGACCAGCACCGACGACAGCGATGCGTTTTGTCACTCGACGTTCACGCGGCCAGGACCGCACCTCTGTCTGGTCGACCGAACGACCATTTGTTGGAGATGACTCGTGTAAGCTTACCCTTGAGGTACAGTCTAAGTGGCAAACGTTTTTGAATGCTCTGTGTTCGCCACATTGGCGCTTGCACGACCGGCAAGCTTTGACAATTCGAACGTCGTTTAACGAAAGATGATTCGTTCAGGTTTGTAGATGGTTCGCAGTATTGCAATACATTTGCCAGAAAGTTGAAAGTTGCAGATACGCCCGGTGACGCGCATGCGCGACGTCGAGTTGGCCTCGATGGGAGCCGCCGTGCTTCCATCGAGGCCAATCAGCACATAGGGGCTGGCGAACCCGGCGAGACCGGGCTTGACCGATAACTAAGCCTCAGCGCGGCAACAGCAGCCACAGATCGAGATCGAGAATCACGGCATCGGCGTACTTACCATCGGCGGTCTTGTAGGGGAGCAGTTCACAGCTCTGGTTTTTTGTTGCCACAATCCGCGTGCGCAGTGCTCCCACGTCGGTACGGCCAGGGATCTCCGCCTTCTCCAGAATCTCGGACCACGCGTATACCGTGTCGCCGGCAAAGCAGGGCGCGACATGGCGGCCGGCATTGATGGCGGCAACATGAAACGCATTGCCAAGACCGTTGAAAGACAGCGCGCGAGCCAGCGAGATGACAACACCGCCATAGACGATGCGCTTGCCGAACCGGCCTTTCGATTCGGTATGCTGGTTGAAGTGCACCTTGGCTGTGTTCTGGTAGGCGCGGGTGGCCATCTGGTGCTCGGTTTCCTCCAGTGTCATGCCGTCGACGTGGTCGATCTTCTCGCCGACGTCGTAATCACCCCAGCGGAACGGCGAGCCGGCCAGATCGAAATCATAGCGCCCAATATCGAGCTTTGGCACGGCTTGGCCGAGGCATTCGGGCGAGACGCGGTCGGGTAGATCAGGGACGGCTGCCTCGGGTGCAGGTGCTGACTTATCGCGCTTTCTCACCATTACCCAGCGCGCATACTCGATCACCACTTCGCCATGCTGATTGCGCCCGGTTGAGCGCACGTAGACGGTGCCCGTCTCACCGTTGGAGTTCTCCTTGAGACCGATCACCTCGGACGTCGTGGAGATTGTATCGCCAGGATAGACCGGCCTGCGGAATCGGCCGTCCGCATAGCCAAGATTGGCGATTGCATTGAGCGAGATGTCCGGCACGGTCTTGCCAAACACGACATGGAAGGCAAGCAAATCGTCGAGCGGAGCCCCAGGATAACCGATCGCCTTGGCGAAGGCGTCGGAGGATTGCACGGCGAACCTCGGCCCATAGAGGCTCATATACAGCGCGACGTCACCCACCGTTACCGTGCGCGGCGTCGCGTGCCTGAGAATCTGACCGAACCTGAAGTCCTCGAAGTAGTTGCCGGGATTGGTCTTGGTTGCCTTCATCAAATGGTTCTTTCCCGCCTTGCCTTCACTGAACGACTGCTGTGCCCTTTGGCCTTCAAACTCATGCCTCAAGCCTTTTCAAGCTCCTTGATGGCCTCTGCGATCGATACCGTTCGCTGCGCCATCACCATATGGAGGCGCTCGACCATCTTTCCTTCGACTGTGATGACGCCGAGCTTCTCATTTTCCGGACGGGCAAACTCGGCAATGATCTTGCGAGACCACGCGACCTCGGAGTCGGAGGGAGAAAACGTCTCGTTGGCGATCGCGACCTGGCTCGGGTGAATGAGCGTCTTACCATCCATGCCCAGCGTGCGACCATGCTCGGCCTCGGCGCGGAAGCCCACCTCGTCCTTGAAATCGTTATAGACGCCATCGAGCACGTCGAGACCGTAGGCACGAGCCGCGACGATCGTCATCGACAGCCAGGGTACGACAGCAAAGCGATCCTTGTAGGCGCGGGCGTGACTCTCCTTGAGCAGGTCATTGGTGCCCATGACCATGCAGGTGAGGCGATGCTCGCGCTCGATGCCGGCCATGGCAATCTCGCGCACATTGAGGATCGACATGGGTGTTTCCATCATCGCCCAGATCTTGGTCTTCTCAGGGGCGTGCGCGGCCGTCAGAACCTTGGCGGCGGAGATGATGTCGCCGGGCCGGCCAACCTTCGGCACCAGAATCGCATCGGGCGCAGCCCTGGAAGCGGCGAACAGGTCATCGGCGCCCCAAGGCGTCTCAAGGCCATTGACGCGGATGATCAGCTCGCGCTTCCCGTAGCCACCGCTTGCCACTGCAGCACACACCTTTTCGCGGGCGGCAATCTTGGCATCTGGCGCGACAGCGTCCTCCAGGTCGAGGATCAGCGCGTCGGCAGGGATGGTCTTTGCCTTCTCGAGTGCGCGCTCGTTGGAGCCAGGCATGTAAAGGACGCTTCGGCGCGGACGGACCGTCATATTCTTGGCACCTCTTGGCTGTGGCGGCGCGCCGGGGCTGGCCGCAGGCAGATCGGGGCGATATTTTGCGGCGCAACACTAATCGCCCGACCCCGAAATACAAGCCCACCAATGTTGGGTTATGCTCATTGCGCCCGATTGTTCGTCCAAAGGGCATTCGTCCGATCATCCGAACAGCTCCCTCACCAGAGCGCACCCAACATGGCTCGAATCCTTGCGATCTCCTCCTATGTCGCCTCCGGACACGTTGGCCTTTCGGCCATCGTCCCGGCACTGCAGGCGCTCGGCCACGAAGTCATCGCGGTGCCGACCGTCGTGCTCTCCTGCCACTACGGTCACGTTCACGTCGGCGGTATTGCGGTGGATGCGGCCGGCCTGGACAGCATGCTCTCGGCAATTCGGGCCAATGGCGTGCTCGACGAGACGGACGCGATCCTGACCGGCTACTTGCCCGGCGCGGCCGCAGTGGCGCGTGTTGCCGAGGAGCTGGAGCGGATTGCCGATCATCGCCCGGAGGCGCTCTACCTGTGCGATCCGGTGCTAGGTGACGATCCCAAAGGGCTCTACGTCCAGTCTGACGTCGCCGCCGCGGTCCGAGACCGCCTGGTGCCGCTTGCCGACATCATAACGCCCAACCGCTTCGAGCTGAGCTGGCTCACACAGACCGATGTGCGCAATGGCGTGGATGCGGACCGCGCCGCCGACGCAACCGGCGCTGAGCTTCTCGCGATCACGTCCGTGCCCGCCGGCGAGGGATTCATTGCCAACGTTTCAAGCGATGCAGACGATGCGCTGATGTGCGCGGCGGCGCGCCTGGAACACGTACCTCATGGCACCGGCGATCTCTTCGCAGCTTTGCTGCTGGGCCACCTTCTATCGGGTCACGCGCACGCCCAAGCGATGGCGCGAGCATCGGCTGGCGTGCAAATCGTCATCAGCGAAAGTATGGGGTCGGACGAGTTACGGCTCGTATCCAGTCTTGGACGTGCCGTCACCGCTGCCCCGGCCGAACTGGTGCCGGTTTACGATGAAAGCGGGCCGGCCGGATTGTGAGCCTGCACGCGGCCCCGAACGCGCGAGGTCATCTCGACTCCGAAGCTGGGCTCGGCTAACCATTTCGCACCGCAGCCATAACAAGAGGCACCGTCAAGCCCATGACCCAGTTTCCCGAGCACCTGTCGGACCGGTACCTTCGCTTCAAGTTCCGGCACTTCACGCCCAACATGGACCGTTACGAGGAGCTTGCCACGCATGGGCAGCATCCCGACGTCATGGTCGTCTCGTGCTGCGACAGCCGTGTCGATCCAGAGACGATCTTCTCGGCGATGCCCGGAGAGCTGTTCGTCATGCGCAATGTGGCGAACCTTATTCCACCCTATGAATCGGACGGCAGGTTCCATGGTGTCTCGGCAGCGCTGGAATTTGCGCTTTTGAACCTCAGGGTGAAGCACATCGTCGTGATGGGCCATGCGGGTTGCGGGGGTGTCAAAGCCGCGCTGGAGCAGACCGCGGCGAAGCAGACGGATGCGCTGTTCATCTCAAAGTGGATGTCCATGCTGGATGACGCGCGCCTTGCTGTCCTTTCCAAACACCAGAGCCGTACCGCTGCGGACCGCCTGAGAGCGCTGGAACTTGAAGGCATCAAGACGTCTTTGAAGAATCTGCGCACGTTTCCGTGCATTCAGACACTTGAGGGCAAAGGTAAAGTGTCATTGCATGGCGCTTATTTCGATATCGCATCAGGCACGCTTTCGGTGCTGAACCAGCTCACCGGCGAATACTACGAGCTATAACGCTCATCAGCAGCCGAGCAACGGCTGCCGGTTTTGTGCCTTGAAAAGCCCGCGGACCGGATGCTGCGATGGCACCGCGTCAACTGGCGGGTTTCGCCTCGTTCCGCGCCTTCTCGATTGCAGGGATCACTTTCTCCTCAAGTGATTCCTTCGAGATGGGGCCGACGTGCTTATAGACAATGCGGCCCTTGGCGTCGACGACGAAGCTCTCGGGCATACCATAAACGCCCCACTCGATAGCGCCGCGCCCCAGTGGATCGACACCGACCGCTTTGTAGGGATTACCATAGCGGCCGATGAAGCGGCGCGCGGCGGCGGGATCGTCCTTATAGTTGATGCCGAAAATGGGAATGCTGGTGCGCTTGGCCAACTCGATCAGCATCGGGTGCTCCTGCACGCACGGTATGCACCACGACGCCCAGAAGTTGACGAGCTTTACCTCGCCACCCGACAGATCTGCGGCCGTGAAACCGGGCACGGATCGATCTGCGCTCTTCAATCCTTCGAGCGGTGCGAAATCAATTTTCGGTACGGGACGCCCGATCAACGCCGAAGGCAGCTTGGAGGGGTCGCCGGAGAAAAGCGCAAATGCGAACATGATGGCGAGGCCGAAGAACATGGCCACGGGCAGCACGACCCAGCCGGAACGGCGCGGTTTGTCATTGTCCTGGAGTGTCGACTTGGCGGATGCGGCGCCTGGCTGCTCGCGGCTCATGCGGTTTTCCGTTCCTCGTTCTTCTTTTTCGTTTTTGCTGTCGCCGTAACGCTCATGCGCTGGCTATCAGTGCCTCGACCGGCGGCGGACGCCCCGGCTTTCGAGATCCTCCAGAAGCCGGCGTTGGCGGCGGCCGTCCCAGAGCAGCCAGACGACGAGCAGAAACAGTACAATGGCGACCGCGGCATAGGACGCCCAGATGAATGACGCGTGCGGTCCGAGATCCATGGCCCTTCCTTTGTCTTTTCGTTCTCAGCCAGCGGAACCGGTAGTCACTTCGCGACCACGCGCCGCCTGCTCCACCTCGGCCATGCGCAGCGCCTTCACGCGGCGACGCAGCACCTCGTTGCGCATGCCCTTCATGTGGAGCGCCAGGAAGAGCAGCGAGAAGCCAACTGCGTTCACCAACAGCGGGATCAGGATCGAGGGATGGATGGCGGGGCCGTCGAGCTTCACCACGCTGGCAGGCTGATGCAGCGTGTTCCACCAATCGACCGAGAATTTTATGACCGGCAGGATGACGACACCCGCCAGGCCCAGAACCGCAGTCTGTTTGGCGGCCAACGCTTCATCCTCGAGCGACGAGCGCAATGCCATCAGTCCCAGGTAAAGGAAGAACAGGATCAGCACTGACGTGAGGCGAGCGTCCCAGACCCAATACGTGCCCCACATCGGCTTGCCCCACAGCGATCCCGTGATCAGAGCAAGCAAGGTAAACGCCGCGCCGATCGGGGCCGCCGCCTTGGCCGAGACGTCCGCCAGGGGGTGGCGAAACACCAGCAAGCCAAAGCTCGATATCGCGATCATCAGGTAACCCATCATGCCAAGCCAGGCAGAGGGCACGTGGATGAACATGATCTTGACCGTCTCGCCCTGCTGGTAATCGGGCGGCGCAACGAAGAACGTCAGGTACAGGCCATAGACGATGACGGCGGCCGCTGCGGCTGTCAGCCACGGCAATATCTTGCCCGAAAGCGCCATGAAGCGTGTCGGGTTGGCAAGGCGCTGGGTCCAGCTCTGCGCGGCGGTATCGGTCGTCATGGGATTGATGTATGTCCTTTAGCGATAAAGCGCAATTTGCCTGTCGTCGCAGTGCGCGGCGGCATCTGCCCGGGGCTCAACGGCGCCGGCTATTGCATGTGCTGGCGCAGCGCAGCGGCGGCGGCCACCGGGCCCAGCACCATCGAAACCAGTGATATCGCCGACAGGATCAGAAACGACGCCTGAAAACCCTGCGGTGACATCAGTGCCGCACTGATGGCCGTAATGCCGAATATCAGCGTCGGCACATAAAACGGCAGGACCAGCAAGGCCAGAAGAAGGCCACCTCGCCGCGTTTTGAGGGTCAGGGCGGCGCCAATTGCGCCCAGAAAACTAATCGCTGGTGTTCCGGCAAACATCGTGGCGATCACCAGTGGGTAGGCGCGGGCCTCCAGATTCAGGAGAATGCCGAGAATCGGGGCCATCAGCGCCAACGGAATCCCGGTCGAGATCCAGTGGGCCAGAGCCTTGGAGGCAGCGACCATTTCCAGCGGCAGCGACCCCAGCGCCAAAATATCAAGCGAGCCGTCGTCGTGGTCGGCCTCGAAAATCCGGGGCAGTGACAAGAGTGCAGCCAGCAGCAAGGCGACCCACAGGACGCCCGGTGCGATGCGCGTCAACAGGTTGAGGTCGGGGCCGAGGCCGAGCGGCATCAGCGTGACGACGATCAAATAAAAACCCAGCGCAGTACCGAGCGCGCCGCCTTCGCGCACCGCCAGCAGCAAGTCACGCTTCAGGAGGGTGACGAAGCCGCTCATGGAGCCGCACTCCCATCTGCCGCGGCTGTGATCTGCTCGCCCAGCCGCAACTCGCGCGCCTTCGCAAGGCCCAACGGCAGATGTGTTGCAGCCACCACCAGCCCGCCGGCGGCCACATGCGCGTCGATCAATCCGGCGAGCAGGCCGGTGGAACGCGCATCGAGCGAGACGGTCGGCTCATCCAGCAGCCAAACCGGGCGCTCGGCGACGAGGAGCCGTGCAAGCCCTAGGCGGCGCTTCTGTCCGGCCGACAGATAGCCCGCCGGAATGTCGGCCAGCGGGTCGATCTCGAACCGCTCCAGCGCCGACCAGAGCCGATCATGCAGGGCTTCCCTCGCCGTGCCGGTTTTACCCAGATAGGCCTGCCAGAAGCGGAGGTTCTCAAGAACCGTGAGGCCTGCCTTGTTGGAATCAAGGTGACCGACGTAGTGGCAGGCCTGGCGCATGTCACGCTCCCGATCCCATCCTTCCAGGGTGATCGCGCCCGATAGCGGCTCCAGATAGCCGGCGAGCGTGCGGATGAGCGTGGTCTTTCCGGCGCCATTGCGCCCGGTCAGCAATAGCGCCTCGCCCGAAGATATTTCGAACGACAGGCCATCGATAATGCGGCGGCCCGCGCGGGCGACGACCAAATCTCGGATTTGAAGCTGCACGGAGCCCAATCTGCCTGCGTCTGTCCGGTTTCGGGGCATGCCGTGCCCATCGTGATCGCCTCACCCAGTGGAAACCCCCTGCCAATCCGGAAGTTTAGTGGCCGTGCGGGCGACCGGGCTATATAAGTGTCCCGCTCCCACTGACGCCAGCGCAAAAAAGCGGGGCGGTTATGGTTTGGCGGGCCGAACTCGGCCCGATTGTGCCAATCGGTTATGACCCATCCGCCGGCACACCGGCGGCGCGGCAAGGTTCAGGGGCGGAGAGCCTTCGGTGCAAGCCATGACCGGCTGTGCATCAGGCCGTTGCGTGCCATCGCCGCACGTTCCGTCCTTGCCCCTTTCATTCAAGCCTGATCCTGTCCTGGAGGTCCGACCTTGAGCGCCAAAACACCCAAGTCCCTCGACAGCTTCAACTGCCGCAAGACACTCGACGTCGGCGGCAAGAGCTATGTCTATTATTCCCTGCCCGATGCCGAAAAGAACGGTCTGGCGGGTATCCTCAAGCTGCCCTTCTCGATGAAGGTGCTTCTGGAAAACCTGCTGCGCCACGAAGATGGCCGGTCCGTCACCAAAGACGACATCACCGCAATGGCCAAATGGCTCGACGACAAGGGCAAGGCCGGCAATGAAATCGGCTTTCGCCCGGCTCGCGTTCTGATGCAGGATTTCACCGGCGTTCCGGCCGTGGTCGACCTCGCTGCGATGCGCGACGGCATGACCCAGCTCGGCGGCGATCCCAAGAAGATCAATCCGCTGGTGCCGGTCGATCTGGTCATCGACCATTCGGTGATCGTCGACGACTTCGGCACTCCGCAGGCTTTCGCGCACAACGTCGAACTGGAGTACCAGCGCAACGGCGAACGCTACAACTTCCTCAAGTGGGGGCAGGGTGCGTTCGATAACTTCCGCGTCGTTCCGCCGGGTACTGGAATCTGCCATCAGGTCAATCTGGAGTACCTGGCCCAGACGGTATGGACCAATGAGCTGGAGGGCGGCGGCACGGTCGCCTATCCCGACACGCTGGTCGGCACGGACAGCCACACGACGATGGTCAATGGCCTTGCCGTGCTCGGCTGGGGCGTCGGTGGAATCGAGGCGGAGGCGGCCATGCTCGGCCAGCCGCAGTCGATGCTCATTCCGGAGGTGATCGGCTTCCGTCTCGACGGCAAGCTGAAGGAAGGCGTGACCGCCACCGACCTCGTGCTCACCGTCACGCAGATGCTGCGCAAGAAAGGTGTCGTCGGCAAATTCGTCGAATTCTACGGGCCAGGGCTCGACAACATGACGCTTGCCGACCGTGCGACAATCGCCAACATGGCCCCCGAATATGGCGCCACCTGCGGCTTCTTCCCTGTCGACGGCGAGACGATCAACTACCTGACACTGTCGGGACGAGCCTCCAACCGCATCGCGCTGGTCGAGGCCTACACAAAGGCGCAGGGTCTGTGGCGGCAGAGCGGCTCGCCCGATCCAGTCTTCACCGACACGCTGTCGCTCGAGCTGGGCGACGTGGTCCCGTCGATGGCAGGTCCAAAGCGTCCGGAAGGGCGCATCGCACTGACCGACATTAAGACTGGCTTCTCTACGGCGCTGGAGGAAGAATATAAAAAGCCTGGCGAACTCGATAAGAGAGCCCGGGTCGAAGGCCGTGACTTCGAGATCCGCAACGGTGATGTCGTCATCGCCGCGATCACGAGCTGCACCAACACGTCGAATCCGAGCGTGCTGATCGCGGCTGGGCTGCTGGCTCGCAACGCTGCCGAAAAGGGCCTGACATCGAAGCCGTGGGTGAAGACATCTCTTGCGCCTGGTTCGCAGGTGGTGGCGGCCTATCTGGAGAAATCCGGGCTGCAGCCCTACCTCGACAAGATCGGCTTCAACCTCGTCGGCTTCGGCTGCACTACGTGTATCGGTAACTCCGGGCCACTACCGGCTGAGATCTCGAAGGCGATCAATGACAACGGTATTGTTGCGGCGGCCGTGCTTTCGGGAAACCGCAACTTCGAAGGCCGCGTCAGCCCGGACGTGCAGGCGAACTATCTGGCATCGCCGCCGCTGGTCGTCGCCTACGCACTGGCAGGCAGTGTCTATCGCGACCTGACGACCGAGCCGCTTGGTAAGGGCTCGGACGGTGAGCCGGTGTATCTCAAGGACATCTGGCCAACGAGCCACGAGATCCATCAGTTCATCACCGAGAACATCTCGCGCAGCATGTTCGAGGAGCGCTACGCGGACGTATTCAAGGGTGACACCAACTGGCAGGGCATCAAGACCTCCACCGGCCAGACCTATGGTTGGGACGATACGTCCACGTACGTGCAGAACCCACCGTACTTCCGAGGCATGGCCAAGTCGCCCGGCGCGCCAACCGACATCGTCGGCGCGCGAATCCTCGGTCTGTTCGGCGACAAAATCACCACCGACCACATCTCGCCAGCCGGCTCCATCAAGGCGGCAAGCCCAGCGGGCAGGTATTTGCTCGACAACGGTGTCAATCCCGCCGACTTCAACCAGTACGGCACGCGACGCGGCAATCACGAGGTGATGATGCGTGGCACGTTCGCCAACATCCGCATCAAGAACTTCATGAATACCGACGCGGACGGCAACGTGAAGGAAGGCGGCAATACCGTCCACTATCCGTCGGGCGAGAACATGTCGATCTACGATGCCGCGATGCGCTACCAGAGCGAAGGCATCCCGCTCGTCGTGTTCGCGGGTGTCGAGTACGGTAACGGCTCGTCACGCGACTGGGCGGCGAAGGGCACGAACCTGCTCGGCGTGAAGGCGGTGATTGCGCAGTCATTCGAGCGAATTCACCGCTCCAATCTCGTCGGTATGGGGATCGTGCCGTTTGTGTTCGAGGATGGCCTGTCGTGGCAGGCGCTCGGACTGAAGGGTAACGAGATGGTCACGATCCAAGGACTTGGCAATGTGAAGCCGCGCCAGAAGATGACGGCGGAAATCACGTTCGCCGACGGCTCCAAGAAGGACGTGCCGATCCTCTGCCGGATCGATACGCTGGACGAGATCGAGTACTTCAGAAACGGCGGCATTCTGCACTACGTGCTGCGCAACCTCGCCGCCTGAGCGAGACTTGAACTTGACAACCGGGCTGAAGAGCCCAGCGCGAGCGGCTGCCCCCACCGGCGGCCGCTCATTTGTTCCGGCAGGCGACGCTGCGCACGGTTCCGATTCGTTAACCCACCTCGGCATAACCCATTCGTGACTCGTATTTGACATGGGCTGCGTCCATGTAATGATCATTGCGTGAAACTCCCTGTGGGAAGCCGATGTGGCGGTTGTTACGAGATTCGAGACAGAGCTTGGCGTCAGCCTCCTCAAGATCCTTCACGCGCGTATTTCGAAAGGGCTTCATCGCCGTGGTGCTTGCTGCGGCCGCGCCATTTGCGGCGGCTCTCGCGCAGCAGCCTGCACCGGCGGCGGACCCACAAGCGGGGCTCGGGCCTGATGGCGCGCCGGTGCCTGTTTCGGCGGTGATCGAATTGTTCACGAGCCAGGGCTGCTCAGCGTGTCCGCCGGCGGACCATCTGCTGGAAAGTTATGCCAACCGCAGCGACGTCATGGCCTTGTCACTGCCAGTCGACTATTGGGATTATCTGGGCTGGAAGGACACGCTCGCATCGGCGAAGAATTCAGAGCGCCAACGGTCATATGCAAAATCGCGCGGCGATGGCGCGGTCTATACGCCTCAAATCGTTGTCAACGGGATGGGCCACGCCGTCGGCTCGGACCGCTCGCAGATTGAAAGGCAGATTGCTAAAACCGCGATGGCGTTTGCGGAAAAGCGCGTGCCGATGCGCTTCTGGCGCACGTCGAGCATGATCATCGTCGAAGTCGCTTCGAAATCCAAAAACGCCGTGGCCGAACAGGCTACGGTCTGGCTCGCCCCGATCGAGGATGTGGTCGAGGTCGAGATCCAGCGCGGCGAGAATCTCGGCAAGACGCTCAAGTACTACAACGTCGTCCACGAGCTGGCACCGATCGGTGTTTGGACCGGCACGGCCATGCGCATCCAGATTGCCGCGCAACCGTTCATCAAGCCCGGCAACATGCGATACGCCGTGTTGCTGCAAGAGGGCACGACGGGCCCTATCATCGGGGCGGCATGGCTTGGGCTGTGACGAGGCGAGACGGGCGCTGAGGGAAGCGCGCCGCAATCTCAATTCACGAAACCACGATTGCGCAACAGACCTTCGATTGCCGGTGGTCGGCCGCGAAACTTGACATACGCCTCGGCGGGATCGCGCATGTTGCCAGCCGAATAGATATAGCGCTTGAGCCGGTCCGCAGTCTTGCGATCGAACACATCACCGGTCTCCTCGAAAGCCGCGAACGCATCGGCATCCATCACTTCCGACCACATGTAGCTGTAGTAGCCGGCGGCATAGCCTGAGACAATGTGCATGAAATGCGGCAGGCGGTGCCGCATCACGATCTCGCCCGGCATGCCGATCTCACGCAACACCTCCGCCTCGAACCGATCGACGTCGGCGGGCGGCTCATCGGCTGCGTAGAGCTTCATGTCGGCGAGCGCAGAAGCGGTAAACTCGACCGTTGCGAAGCCCTGATTGAAGTTGCGGGCGGCCTTCAGCTTCTTGAGGAGGCTCGCGGGCATCGGTTTTCCGGTCTTGTAATGAAGCGCGAAGCGGGTCAACACCTCCGGGCGGGTCAGCCAGTGCTCATAGAGCTGCGAGGGCAGCTCGACGAAATCACGCGATACGGATGTACCCCACAGCGTGCGATAGGTGACGTCCGACAGAAGGCCGTGCAGACCGTGGCCGAATTCGTGGAAGAGCGTGCGCGCATCGTCGAAAGACAGCAGGGCCGGCTCGCCTTCGGCGCCTTTGGCGAAGTTCATCACGTTGACGATGATGGGCGTCGATCCCTTGCCGAGTTTGTGCTGGCCGCGAAAGCTCGACATCCACGCGCCTGAGCGTTTCGATGGCCGGGCGAAGTAATCTCCCAGAAACAGGCCGACATG
This sequence comes from Hyphomicrobiaceae bacterium, assembly GCA_036768475.1. Taxonomy (GTDB): domain Bacteria; phylum Pseudomonadota; class Alphaproteobacteria; order Rhizobiales; family Hyphomicrobiaceae; genus JAEUMD01. Next base: position 400,052 of record DAIPMW010000001.1, read on the forward strand.
CTCGCCCTTGCGGTTCTTCACCTCCCAGACGCGCACGTCGGGATGGTAGCGCGGCACGTCGTCCTGTGGCGTGAACGTGAGGCCGAAGAGCCTGCCGGCGCAATCGAATGCGGCGGCGATCATCTGATCGAGCTGCAGGTAGGGGCGAATTTCCGCCTCGTCGAGGTCAAAGCGCGCCTTGCGCACCCTTTCCGAGTAGTAGCGCCAGTCGGAGGCGGCGATTGCTATATTGGCACCGTCGGTGCGGGCAGCGGCTATAAGAGCTTCCTTCTCCTCGTGCGCTTTATGGCGCGCATGCTCCCATACTTTGCCGAGAAGTTCGTCGACGGCGGCGGGCGTCTTCGCCATGGTGTCCGACAAGGCGAAATCGGCAAACGTATCGTAGCCGAGCAGTGCCGCGTACTCTTTGCGCAGAGCAACAATCTCCGAGAGGATGGCGCGGTTGTCGGTTTTGCCGCCATTGGCGCCGCGATGTATCCAGGCGTTGAAGGCCTCCTCGCGCAGATCCCGCCGGGCGGAGAACGTGAGGAAGCCCTCCACGCTCGAGCGCGCAAGCGTAATGACGTGCTTGCCCGCGAGACCGCGTTCAGTGGCTTCGCGCGCGGCGGCCGCACGAAATGCCTCCGGCAGCCCGGCCAAGTCGCCGTCGCCGTCGAGAACCATCTGCCAGGACTGCTCGTCCTTCAGGATGTTCTGCATGAACTGTGTCACAAGGGTTGCAAGACGCTCCTTGATGGCGCTAACCCGCTTGCGCTGCGCCGGCTTCAACTGTGCGCCTGCGCGCACGAATGCCAGATGCGTGCGATCCAGCAAGCGCAACGCCTCTGCATCGAGTTTCAGCTGGCGGCGGCGCGCGTAGAGATCATCGACACGCCGGAACAGCCGCGTATCGAGCAGGATCGCGCTTTCGTGGGCGGCAAAGCGTGGCGACATCATTCGGGCCACGGCGGCGAGTTTGGCCGTCGAATCGGTTGCCTCGAGGTTGGAAAAAACGCGCGCCACGCGATCCAGCTCGCGGCCGGCCTTTTCAAGCGCGACGATGGTGTTGGCGAGGGTGGGCCGCGCGGGGTTGGTAGTAATTGCCCGGATCTCGCGGCGGTGAGCGGCGAAGGCATGTTTGAGGGCAGGCTCGAAATGGCGGGTCTCGATCCGGCCGAACGGAGCGATGCCGAAGGGTGTGCGCCATGGCTCAAGCAGCGGGTTGCCGGCAGGTGCACGCCTGGCCTTCCGCTGCGCCGTGGCGGCAGCACCTCCGTCGGGCAGCCGCTTGGTGTGCCCCGCCTTCAGCGCGGAGTTCGCTGCTCTCGTTTTTGCCGCCATGTGTCGCCGGGCTCCTCGTGTTATTCGCTTGCGCCCGCGAGTATTGCCGCGATCGCATTCGGCGCAAGCCTTGATGTTGGGTCGCCCACTGCACGCCGCATCCAGGCGGTTCGATTAAGAAAGGAGGCGTGCAGAAGCAACGAAGACCGGTTGGGGGGAACCGGCCTTCGCGGGTACTGGAGAAGCACCATGCCTCAAGGAGAGGATTGCCTCAGGTGACGCGCCGTCGAAACTGACCCCGGGGGTTGGGGCTGATCGTCCAGAGCCAACCAGCTCGTCGCCTTTGCAATGAGCCTACTATCGCCTGCCTTTGTGTCATTCCGCCGGACAGAAGTTGACGTTGTTCAGATGATGTTGAGGCGAAATCGTGATGCCTTATGCCGAAACCGGCCGATCGATGACTCGAAACGAAAAATGGCCCGGTCCGGGAGATGTTCTCGGAGGGAACTGGGGGCTGTTTTCCGAGATGGGTGCGGACCGGGCCAAGGGCCGATGTGCGACGAGAATCGACAAGCAATAAGGCACAGGGTAGGGCCGAATGCGGTGTTTTCGTGAATTTTGTTGCGGATTGTAACGCCTTGTCGCAAGTGCACCGGCCGCACCGGGCGTGCGCTTTCCCAAAGTCGTGGGGCACGTCGTTGAAATCCTTGAACCGCAGCGCTTTTCGGGCAATCATTTCACATTCGTGTCAGGGAGGCGCCATTGAGCGATTCCGAGCCGATAATCGATCTCCGCCCCGTTCTGGCGGGGCGCTCGTCACGCAGTACCGGGTCATCAGGTGCCCGGGTTCAACACGCATCCCAGACCGGCGGAGCAGCGCGCGAAACCAGTGCGATTGCAGCCTTCAACAGGTGTGAGCTCAGCGAGATTTTGAGGATCTACGGCCGCTATGTCGCCAGTGGCGAATGGCGCGATTATGCCATCGACATGGGGCGCGAGACGGCGGTGTTCTCGATCTTCCGGCGCTCCAGCGAATGCCCGATCTACCGAATCGAAAAAACGCCAAAGCTGGCGCGGCGGCAGGGCATGTATGCGGTCGTGGCGGCCAGCGGTTTGATCCTCAAGCGTGGTCCCGACCTGCGCCGTGTGCTCGCCGTATTGGACAGGTCGCTAAAACTCGTGACCGGCTGAGGACCTTTCGCGCGGCGGCGGAACGCTGCCCCTCATGGCGCTGATCCCGAAACGACCACCCACGCGCTCAATCACTGATGTGCGTGATTTCACCAGAGCAGGTCAGGTTTTGATTGAATCACCTTAGACCGTTGTGGCCTGCTCTATCTCTTTGTTTGAGAGCCTCAATCACGGCCTCGATGGAAGCACGACTGCTTCCATCGAGGCCGATCAGGCTCTGGGCGGAGCGGCATCGCCGGAACCAAGCGCTCTTTGCATGTAGATGACGTCGTGCCAACGGCCGTGCTTATAGCCGAGACTTTTCAAATATCCGCCTTCGATGAACCCAAACCTGGCATGAAGGGCAACCGAGGCGTCGGCCTGGCCCGCCGCAATCAGCGCCAACATCTGGCGAAAGCCTGCCTGCTCAGCGGCCGCAATCAAGGACTGGAGCAAGTCGCAACCGATGCCTTTACCGTGCGCCGCGCGATCGACATAGATCGAATCTTCCAGTGTCCAGGCGTAGGCCGCCTTTTCGGCATATGGCCGGGCGGCTGCATAACCGATGATACGACCATCGGCTTCGGCAACAAGGTAGGGCGCACCGATGGACGTCATCGCCTGCCAGCGCCGGGACATCTGCGAAGGGCTCGGCGGCTCGAGATCGAAAGTAATTGCGGTTTCGAGAACGTATGGCCGGTAGATCGCAGCGATCTGTTCGAAATCGGTTGCCTGCGCCGGACGGATTGCGGCTGCACGTGGCGATGACAATTTATTCGTCATGGTGTGTTCCCGGCCGGACCGTCGGTGTGTCGAGGACAAAGCACGCTTGCAGGGCCTTCAAATGCAGAGGGCCCCGCAATAGCGGGGCCCCGAGCCTCACGTCAATTCCGTAAGATCATCGTCACTCGTTCTGGCTGCCGAACAGTGCCAGCATGAACTGGAACATGTTGACGAAGTCCAGATAAAGGCTCAGCGCACCGAAGATCGATGCACGCTTCACAGCCTCACCGTCACCGGCCACCATCGCATACTCGTCCTTCAGGCGCTGCGTGTCATAGGCCGTGAGGCCGGCGAACACGAGCAGGCCGATCACCGAGATGGCGAAGTGAAGAGCGCTCGAAGCCAGGAAGATGTTCACGATCATGGCGACGAGGATGCCCACGACACCCATGATGAGGAACGATCCCCAAGCTGAGAGGTCCTTCCGCGTGGTGTAGCCATACAGGCTCAGCGCACCGAACGCGGCGGCCGTGATGAAGAACATCTGATAGATCGAGCCGAGCTTGAAGATCACGAAGATCGACGACAACGAGATGCCCATCGCCGCCGCGAAGGCCCAGAATACGAGCTGAGCTGTCGCCGCGCTGGTGCGCGCGAACGAGAGGAACAGCACAAAGGCCAGCGGCAGCAGAGCAAACACCCATTTCAGCGGTGATACCAGGATCGCCTTGCCGAGCGGGGTGACATACATGCCCGATTTCAAAGCGAGAGCGGCGCCTGTCGCCGATTGGGCGGCCAGCGCCGGATCAGTGGTGATCATCTGTGTGTAGAGCACATAGGCCACTACACCCGACAGAGCCACAGCAAGCGCCATATAGTTGTAGACGCCAAGCATGAACGAGCGGAGGCCCTCGTCGATGCGCCCCACCTCGCGTGCGGCGGTGCCAGCGGGGCGTGCGTACCTATCATATTGAGCCATATTAGATTTTCCCTTTCAGCCGGTTCAGTATCCGGAATTACATCCAAGAATATGAAGGTAGGAGGGCAACCTTTCAAGAGAGCGGACGCAAATTCCGAGCGGCCAGCGCCCGTTTGGTTTTCCCAATATTACAAGGAGTTCCGCGCAGCATGCTAATTCGTATGTCTGATTAATCTGAGCGCAGATAAGGCACGGGGCGAGCGCGCAGCACCTGTAACGTGCCAAGTCCGCCGAACAACACGATGAGACCACTCGACAGCCCGAGCGCGACAGCAACCGCTGCCCACGAAAACGTGAAGGCGACATCCATGACGTTTTCCAGGGCGACCCAGGCAGACAGCGCGCCGAGGACAACCGCGAACCCGGCGGTTGCGGCGGCTATCAGCAGATATTCCAGGATGTGGGCGGTGAGGATGCGCCGTCGGGTTGCGCCAATCGCTTTCATGATCACCGCTTCGAGAATCCGGCGTCTTTGCGCGGTGGCCAGTGCCCCGGCCAGAACCAGAGCGCCGGCCACCAACGTCACTGCGCCGGCGACCCGAACTGCCGCCATCACCTTGCCGAACACGGCGCCGAATGCGTTGATCGCATCCTTGACGCGGATTGCCGTCACCGTGGGATAAGCGCGGCCAATGGCGCGGGCGACCTCTGCTTCCTCAGCCAATGTTGCGGATTTCGGCAGCGTTACCGTCGCCAGAACATTGTGCGGCGCCCCGGCAAGCGTGTTAGGCGAGAACACCATGACGAAATTGATGGCGAGACTCTCCCAGTTCACTTCCCGCAGATTGGCAATGCGCGCCGAGATGTTGCGACCAAGAACATTGACCGTAACCATGTCGCCGATGCCGACGCCGAGTTGTCTGGCCAGTTCCTCTTCGAAGGAAACGAGCGGCTCGCCCGCATAGTCCTTGCCCCACCACGAACCCTTGGTGACGACGGAACCCTCTGGCACCTCGTCCGAATAGGTAAGCCCGCGGTCACCGCGCAGCACCCATTCTGCTTCGGGCGGCGCCTTGATGGTTTCCACGGGGCGGCCAGCCAGCGTTACGAGGCGGCCACGCAGCATGGGGGCGTGCACCATCTGTGCATCGGGCGCGGTGCCGTTCACGATATCGACGATCTTCGGATACTCCTCTTTGGGAATATCGAGCAGGAAATAATTGGGTGAGTTTTCCGGCAAGCGGCTCGAAATCTCGCGAACGAGCGAGGCGTCCGCCAGCACAACCGCCACCAGCAGCGACAAGCCCGCTCCCAGCGACAGCACGACAGATCGCGTCAGTCCGCCCGGTGCGCCGAGATTGGCGAGCGCTACTGCGAGTTCAGGCACTGCAGGGCGTGGAATGCGTCGCGCAAGCCAGGTGACGGCCCCGCCCAACGACCAGAAAAGCGCGAAAACCAACGTCAGCCCGCCGACGAAATAAAGCGCGAATCGCTTGGAATCTGACGTCACAACGACAAACACCACGAGCAGGGTGGCGACGAGTGCAAGCAGGGCGACCAGATACGGGCGCGGCCAACCACGGCGCTCGACGACGGCATCGCGAAAAAGCACGGCAGGCGGTACCAGCTCGGCCTGACCCAGCGGCCATAGCGCGAACAATAACGCGACCATCAGGCCGTAGACCGCCGCCGCGGCGATACTCCATACCGTAACTGTGAGATGCGTCTCGAAGGGCAGCACGTCGGCATAGAGCGAATGCAGCGCCACGGGCACGACAAGCCCCAAAGCGAGGCCGATAGCGATACCGATCAGCGCGACGATCGCGATCTCAACGAGAAACATCTGGAAGACGATGCGTTGTGGCGCGCCAAGGCTCTTCATCGTCGCGATGACCTTGCGGCGCCGATCGACAAAGGTCTGCACGGCGTTGGCGACGCCGACGCCACCGATCAGCAGGGCGGTGAGACCGATGAGGGTCAAAAACTGCTGCAACCGCTCCAGCGTGCGCCTGACGCGGGGACGGGGATCGCGCTTGTCGCGAACGGTGAAGCCGGCTTCGGGCAGGTCACGCTTGATCGCTTCGGCAAATCCGTCGAGCGACGTCGAAGTGCGGGTGGCCTTCGTGCCGCCTTCCGTATCGACCTTCAAGGCGTAGCGCCAGCTGACCAGCGAGCCCGGCTTGACGAGGCCGGTCCTTTCCAGCGTCTCCATCGAGACGAAAATTCGCGGCCCGAACGTCAGTCGGTCGGACAAGCTGTCTGGTTCGGAGAGAATGGCTGCCGCCGCGCGGACCTCGATGTCACCGAGGCGGAAGCGATCGCCAATTTTCACGCCGAGGCGCTCCAGAAGGATCGGATCGACGGCGGCCCCGGGCGTGGATTCCCCATCGCCATTCAGGGCATGATCAAGGCGGATGTCATCCTGCAACCGTACCTGACCAACCAGCGGATAGGCCGCGTCCACGCCCTTCAACTCAACAAGCGCCTGCTCACTGGAGTCCAGCGTGCGTGCCATCGTGCGCAGCGTTACCGTCTCGCTGACGCGACCGCGTCCATCGAGCCAAGCCCGTTCCGTCTCGCTGGCGCGCATGTGTGTGCGCGATACGGTGATGTCGCCGCCGAGGATCATCTCGCCCTGACGGGCGAGACCGGCCGTCAACGCGTCCGACAAAGCACCAACGGCCGTGATCACCATGACGCCGAGTGAGAGACAGGCAATGAAGACGTAGAACTCCGAAAAGCCGCCACGCATCTCGCGCCATGCCAGCCGGACGACGCCGGCAAAATTCATGGCGCCGCTTCGACGCGCGGTGCCTGTATCGTTGCCCGGCCTGCCGGTCGATGGGGAAAGGGTGGCGTTCATTGGGCGGCGGTCCGGCTCACGGGATCGCGCAGCTCATCGGCAGCGATGCGGCCATCGGCCATGCGCACGATCCGTTCGCATTTCGATGCCAGGGCATCGTCATGCGTAATAAGAACCAGGGTCGCACCGTGACGACGGTGCAGTCCGAACAGCAGCTCGATTACTTGGCTGCCGGTCCTGCCGTCGAGATTGCCGGTGGGCTCGTCGGCGAGGATGAGGCGCGGATTGGCGGATAGGGCGCGCGCCAGCGCCACGCGCTGCTGCTCGCCGCCGGACAGCTCCGCGGGAAAGTGTTCCGCCCGCTCGACGAGGCCCACCTCCGCCAACAACTCATGCGCGACCGACATGGCATCGGCTCGGCCCGCGAACTCGAGCGGCAAGGCCACATTCTCGACCGCCGTCATGGTCGGCACGAGGTGAAACGACTGGAAAACGATGCCTATGTCGCGCCCGCGCGCCTCGGCAAGCTCGTCTTCGCTCAGCCGGGTGAAATCCTGCCCGCAAATGTCCACCCGGCCCGACGTGGCGCGTTCCAGCCCGGCCATGATCATCAGCAGCGACGTCTTACCCGAGCCCGACGGGCCAACGATCGCCATCGACTGGCCGGGCATGACGGACAGCGTCACGTCGCGCAGAATCTCGACCGCGCCGGCGCGGCTCGTCAGGGTCAGGCCGACATTGGCGACGTCGATGATGGGGCCGGCGCTGCTACCCGGAGCGGGTTGGGTGTCGTCGTTATGTTTCGTTCGTGCTGCCAAAATCGCGCTCGCTTTGCTGTTCGTCATAAGAGGGGAGGCTTGGAACAGGGTCAATTGGAACATGCGGGGTTGCGGGGCCGGATCATTGTCCCTACGTCTTTTACGCGATACGTCGAGACAGAGCGCCAGATCACACCCGCCTCAGGGCCAAAACATGAATACTCGCTGTTCCGCTCCCTCTTTCCGTCTGATCCCGCACGTGGGGATGGCGCGCGCCTTGGTCAACCTCGGACTGATATTCGTGATGCTCATCTGCGCGTCCAGCGCTCACGCCGAAGCTACCTCAGGAAAACAAATCCGTATCGTGGCGTTTGGCGACAGCCTTACGGCCGGGTACGGCCTCAAGCCCGGGCAGGCGTTTCCCGACGTGTTGCAGATGGCGCTCAAAGCGCGCGGTCACAACGTGGAGGTCATGAACGCTGGTGTTTCGGGCGATACGACGGCAGCCGGCCTCACCCGTCTCAATTGGGCAGTTGGCGAAGACGCCGACGCGGTAATTCTGGAACTTGGTGCGAACGATGCGCTGCGCGGTCAACCGACCGCAGAAACGCGCGCCAATCTCGACACCATTCTGACACGGCTCGGCGCGAGAAATCTGCCCGTCCTGCTGGCAGGAATGCGCTCGCCCGAGAACTGGGGCAGCGACTATCGTAACCGGTTCGATGCGATTTTTGCCGATCTTGCGGCAAAGCACGGGGCGCTTCTCTATCCCTTTTTCCTCGATGGTGTCGTGACCGACCCGAAGCTCAGTCTACCAGATGGGCTGCATCCCAACGCTCGCGGTATCGCTATCATCGTGGAGCGCATCCTTCCCGAAGTCGAGGCTTTGATCGGGCGCGTAAAGACGGCGCAGGCCCAATCGGAACAAAACATCAAGCGCTGAAAACGCGAGCAACAGAGCAGGTCAGATTTTGATTGAATCACGTCTGGCCGTTTTGGCCTGCTCTATCTCTTTGCTTGAGAGCCTCAATCACGGCTTCGATGGAAGCTGAATTACTTTTTGCTTCACACGACCGGGTTCCTGCCGGATCATCATATGTATCGTGACCTCAACACGGGAGGTCTGCCATGCCTCGCCTCTTTGTCGGTATCGAACTGCCCGAGGACATCCGCGATCTCATTAGCGACCTGGAAGCACCGCTTCCCGGCGTGCGCTGGATCGAAAGCGACAACCTGCACCTGACATTGCGATTCATTGGCGATATCGACAACCGTCAAGCGCGGGAGCTGGCAGATTTTCTCTCCGCAATCGAGGTTCATGCCTTCGAGATGCGTCTCAACGGTCTGGGCACGTTCGGTGGCAGGGAGCCGCGCACTCTTTGGGCCGGCGTGGCAGCAGGTGCCGAACTCGATGCGCTGGCACGCGCCACCGAACGCGCAGCGCGGGCGGCCGGCCTGAAGCCGGAGAGCCGTAATTTCAAACCACATATCACCATCGCCCGGCTCAACAAGCCGCGCATCGAGGCGCTGACACGATTCCTGACGCACCACGGACATTTCTATAGCGCTCCGTTCGTGGTCAGTCGGTTCGTGCTCTTTTCGTCGAAACCAGTGGTAGGCGGCGGACCCTACGTGGTCGAGGAGGCCTATCCCCTTTCAGGCGCCGCGTGGGAAGCCTATGACCAGAGCCCAGCCGACGGCGGCAATGCCTAGAGCATGTTTAGCTGAAATGTGCAGCGGTTCGTGCCGCTGAGCGCTGTCGACTTTCAGCGCGCGTCTCCGGGCCAGACATGTTTTTGCGGCTGGCCAAAACCGAAAAGACTGCCCAGTCCAAAGCCGGTAAAGGCACCGGCGTTCGATGTCGACTCGCGCGCCGGCTGAGCAGGATTGGGTGCCCGCAAAGCTGGCGGCTGGAATCCCTCTTCGCGCTGGTTGAGCGCAGCGGTGCGTTCACGGCGGGCGGGTGGCGCGATCCGCGCCTGCCCAACCTGATGGGCGATGAGAGAATCATCGTGTCGAGACTCGCTGGCCGCAACGATCTGATTGGCGTCGTCGGCATCGTCTTCTGTCTCGCGCACGGGTTGAGAAAACGCGTTCGGCTTGCCCTCCAGATCAATGTCGCTGGCGGCCAATTGCCTCATTTCCTGTTGTGCTTCTTCCAGCGCGTACTTGAAGTGACGCTGGCGCTCAGACGACGACCACGGCGGTGGTCGGCAGGTGCAGCCGGGGCGCAATACCTTTCTGTAAGCGAATGCCGTGTCCAACGCATCATAACGGCGGCCCGTCAGGTCGATCATCGCAGCCATGTCGGGATCGCCCTTGGCGTAGCTGTAGAACAGGCGTGAGTCGCTACCGCACGTCGCCTTGCAGCGGGCGTTGTCGGCGCTCAGGTTGCGTGCGCTCGTGCTGTGAGAGAGCGGAAAGTAGTAACCGTCACACGTGCGCACACAGACCGTACGAACCGTGCCGGATGCATGTGGCTGGGTCTCCGCTTCGGATCGCAAGACGGCGCGCGCCTGCGGCATCTGGATCGGCGCGCGATAACTCGGCATCGGCGGCGGCAGCTGCGATTGCTCCTCTTTCGAGGAACCAAACCCGAACAGCTTTTCCAGAAATGATTCCGCGCTGGCGGAGGCGGTAACCGGCAGCGAGAGCAGAAGGGCAAGGATACAGACGCGGAATATCGGCGGCATCGGCAATCTCTTGGGGCGCAATCGATGCGCTGACGCTGCGGGATGAAGAATCCGTGGATGGCAGAGCGGGCTTGTCCAATCGCGGGCCAGGCGGCGCATGATGCGTCACACATGGCAAACAAAGTCTGAACAGATCTGCGACAAGTCGCCATTTGCGCGCGTCGACCGCTCGGGCATTTGGCGCAACTGCGTAGCGCAAAACTTTTCAGAAGAAGTTGCGTGCGAACGTATCGCGTGCCGATGTTCCGCGCGGCGCACCATATGCATTGGGTCCGATGCCCCAAATGGCCCGCGCCGCAAGCCCGCGCGGAATACGTTGTCCCAGGCCGGCATCATCGACGGTCAGTTGCCTGGACGGCCGACGCATCCCGTCCTGGGGGATCGCCTTCCTGTCGCCCGTCACGCCGGACATGACGCGATTGCCTTCGTTGTCGCCTGTCCTGGGTCTGGTGGGCAGGGGAGGCGTCGCATCCAAACCGGCGGATCGGTTGGTGCGGTTTCCAGGGGAAAAATTGCGCGGTGTCTCCTGCGCGGTTTCCAGAGCTGCAATTTCCATTTCCGGAGACAGCGTACGGACATCCACCGGCGCTGGAGCCTGCCTTGCGATCGCTGCCGCAGGACCCAACGAACGCGCCCTGTTCGGCCGAAACGAATTCTCTTTCTTCGCTGCGGCAGGGCTGCTCGGAACCGGCGTCATCTGCGATGGCGATTCGTCATCAGCATCTGTCACTCTGCTGCGAAGCGACGCCAGCTCGGTGGTATCAACCGCCTTGCCAGCGGCAATGTCCGCCTCAAGTGCATAAAGCCGATGGCGCACCCGCGATGCAGCCTCCCATGGCGCGGCCCTGCATGAGCAGCCTGCAACGGGGCCGTGACGGAACTGAAAAGCGGTCGGCAACGCCACATACGAACGTCCCGAGCGATCGCGCATCACCTCAGGACGGCCGCCCGGATTGGGGAACACGAAAAGGCGAACAGGCGACCCGCATCGCGCCGTGCATTGCGCTTCGTCCTTGGCGAAGTGATCGCGCGTCGTGGCAAAACTGATGGGAAAGTAAGCACCGTCACACAGGCGAACGCACACCGTCTTATAGGTCTGCCTGTCGCCGTGGTGCCACGGCGAGGCGTCATCTGTCACGATCCGTTCGACGGTCGCCATTTTCAATTCAGCGATTTCATCTTCGCTGAGACGCGCGAACAGCGCCGGCGCCGGACGGGCATGCAGGAAGGCGTCCGATTCGACGCTGACCGGTTCAGAGCCATTTTCGGGCGCCATGGAGTGCAGGACGCGGGGGATCGCGTCTGGCGACCGGACCCCGCCCATGAGGGGCAGGGTCGCTAACGCTTCGATAGCGTGAGCCGCCGTCCGCGTATCTCTTGCCCCCAAAATCGCGATGCCGATGACGGCCGCGCCGATGGCTGAGACGTACGCAATCAGCGCCGCGAGTGCGTCAGGTCTCACCCAACCGCACATCTGGTATCGACGCGCCACCCTACTCACTCCCAACCTACGCGAACTCGCTACCGCTCACTCGTCCGTGTCAAAATCCAACCACGCCGGCTCAGGCGGCTGCGCGCGAAATCAGACAACAGGCCAGTGATTTCTCGCGCAGATCGGCTTTGTGCTGCTTTTCCTCGATACGGCCCATCAGAAAACGTCTCGACGGCCAGCGAGTTCCATAGCCTAGCTAACGCGGCGCCAGCCGTATCGCTCCATCGAGCCTTATTCCGCATCCGTTCAGCATAACATTTTCAGAAATTTGAACGACGAGATGACCGAACTCGTCAGGGTCGCCAAGGCGGGTGGGAAACGGCACTTGTGCAGCCAGGGCCGCACGCGCATCGTCCGGCAGCGTATCGAACATCGGTGTGCCGAAGAGACCGGGGAGGATCGCCACCGCGCGGATGCCCTCGCGCGACAGGTCACGCGCCAACGGCAGCGTCATGGCCAACACGCCGCCTTTGGAGGCGGAATAAGCGATCTGCCCCATCTGTCCTTCGACAGCGGCCACCGACGATGTCGAGATGATAACGCCACGCTCGCCATCCCGACCGAGTGGCTCGAGCCCCATCATTCCCGCCGCGGACCTCGACGACATCAGGAATGTGCCAATCAGGTTAACGTCGATGACCTTGCGGAACGACGCCAGGTCGTGGGCCTCGATACCGCCGGTCTCTCGGAGGCGACGGACCGACCGCTTGCCGACGACGACGCCGGCGCAGTTGACGAGGATGCGCTCCTGGCCAAAGCGATCACGCGATGCTGCGAGGGACGCATTGACGCTGTCCTCGTCAGAGACATTCGTCTTGAAGAATGCGCCGCCGACCTCCTTGGCGATCGCGCCGCCGGCCGCTTCGTTCAAATCGAAGATGGAGACGCGAACACCTGCGGCTGCCAGCCGTCGAACCGAAGCGGCGCCCAAACCCGAAGCGCCGCCAGTGACGACCGCCGAAATCTTATCATTCAATTCCATGTGTGCCCCATGAAAGCTCGATCTGTCGCGCCGTACATTTCAGATTCCGGCATGCCGCGGCTCTGATTACGCGGTGCAGCATGAACGCGTAAAGGGGTCATCTGAATATGAATTGTCGCATCCCGTGGTGTCGTTAACGGTTTGCGCCACATGGAAACTACAAGACGATCGGACTATGGCGTTGGATTGCCACGGCTTGCGGATTGGACCGTGTGCGCGTGACGCTGATCTCAAAGCGTCAAGACAACCTTGCCCACCGCCTCACGGCGATCCAGGACGGCGATGGCAGCCGCGATCTCGGTCAGCGGGTATGTGCCATGAATTCGCGGCTTCAATCGTCCTTCGGCAATCCAGGCCAGAACCTCTGACATGTTAGTGCGGTGCCCGGCCGGATCACGCTTGACGGACTCACCCCAGAAGACACCGAGCACATCGCAGCCCTTCAGCAACACGAGATTCAAGGCGAGCTTCGGTATCTCTCCGGCTGCAAAGCCGACAACGAGGTAACGCCCCTGCCAGGCGATGGCGCGCAACGCAGGCTCCACATAAGGGCCGCCAACGCAATCGTAGACGACGTCCACGCCATTCGAGCCAGTGGCCTGTTTGAGCGCCGCCTTGAGATCGCCGGTCGCATAATCGATGAGGACATCGGCGCCGTGGGCCTGTGCCACCGCCAGCTTCTCGGCCGAAGAGGCAACGGCAATGACGCGGGCTCCCAGCAGCTTGGCGATTTCTACAGCCGCAAGCCCTGCCCCACCCGACGCGCCCAACACCGCAACCGTCTCGCCGGGCTTCAAACGCGCGCGATCGCGCAGACCGTGGATCGCGGTTCCATACGTAATGGCGACGCCGGAAGCGACGACATCATCGACGCCATCGGGTATTGGGATGCAGGACGATGCGGGGACTGCCACCTGTTCGCGCGCACCGCCCCAACCCAAATAACAAGTGACACGTGTCCCCGGGCCGATGTTCTCGACACCTGCACCGACCGTCTCGACGACGCCAGCAATCTCGCCCGACGGCGAGAATGGCAGCTTGGGCTTGTGCTGGTACTTGCCGCGCGTGATCAGCGTATCGAAGAAATTCAAAGCCGCAGCGCGTACACGGATGACCACCTCGCCGAAAACCGGTTGCGGAGGCGGTACCTCCTCAATAACGAGGGCTGCCGGACCATCAAGGCTCTTGCAGAGCGCTGCCTTCATGTAAAACCACCTGTCTCATATCGCTTTTTCGGTGTAGGCAGCACAATGCTCCACCATAACAGCCGTGTGAGCCGGCCATCGCCGCCATCGCGCTGCGGCCGCTCAAAGCACGGCAGAAAGCAGAACTCGTCACATCTGTCGAGACCGCCTGCCCGATGCAGCCTCGATCGATGTTCATTGCGAAAGGTTCCCATCATATGCAGCCCTCCAAGTGGCCCCCGACACCGCGCGGATATTTCGCGATCGGCGCGGAGCGCATGTCGAAGGCGCTCAACCTGGGCAATCTCATGCGCTCGGCGCACGGTTTCGGTGCGAGCTTCACGTTCACCATCGGTGCAACCTATCGCGCGCTGGAGGCGCAGGCGGACACGTCGAAAGGGCAATTGCACCTGCCGCATTACAACTGGTCGAGCCTGGAGGAGATGCAGCTGCCACAAGGTTGCGTGCTGGTCGGTATCGAACTCATCGACGAGGCCATCGACCTGCCAAGCTTCCGACATCCGCTGCGCGCAGCGTATGTGCTCGGGCCAGAAATGGGATCCTTGTCGCCGACATTGCTGGACCGCTGCCAACACGTGGTGAAGATCCCGACGCGGTTCTGTGTGAACGTCGCCATGGCAGGTGCGATCGTCATGTATGACCGCGTTCGCTCGCTCGCGCACTTCGCCGACCGTCCGCTGCGCGCAGGGGGCCCTCAAGCGCCAACCCTACGACGGCGCGATTAGAGCAGGTTTGATCTTGGTCGACTGAGATTGACCACCGCGGCCCGCTCAACTGCCTTATTCGAAGAGCTTTATTCACGCCGTCGCGGGAGGCTCAACACCGCGTCCTCTCAGCCGATCATGCCCCCGCGAAAAAATTCCACCGACGGGTGACATTGCGAACATGATTCGGCTATAGGTTTCACTCGCCTGAACGAGAACCGATGGAAAGATGGACTATACAAAGATGATTTCCCGGCCTGCGCTCCGTCGTCCGACCGTTGTACTCTCGATCATTGCCGCTGTTTTCTGTGCGTCGGCCACACAAGCAGCAAAGCTTGTCGATAAAGCTGGTGATTGGTCGATGTTTACACATGACGCAGCAGACAAGAAGATCTGTTTTATTGCGTCACAACCTTCGTCCAGCACGCCGAATGACGCAAAACGCGACCAGCCGTTCTTCTACATTTCGGCATGGCCCAAGGACGGCGTGAAGGCCGAGGTCTCGGTGCTGCTCGGTTATCCCGTGAAGAAGGGCAGCGACGTGACGGTAACGATCTCGTCGAATACGTTCAAACTGTTTGCCCAAGGCGACAAGGCATTCGTCGCCGATCCAACCGAGGAACTCAAGCTCGTCGATGCAATGAAGCGCGGCAGCACGATGGAAGTGAGCGCCACCGCCGAGGCCGGCTTCAACACGACCGACAAGTTCTCTCTTTCCGGTGTTACTGCCTCGATCAAGAATCTCGACACCAAGTGCGAGTAAGACGCGGAATACCGAGTCTTGCATTCCCTCACGATTGAGCGCCACCACAGCCTTCAGCGATGGCGCTCGCCACGTGGTGTACGCAGCTGAATGTAGAGCGCGCCTTCGCCGCCGTGGTGAAGGGCCGCTGCGGTGTAGCTCACGACAAGAGGGCGCAAGTCGGGCTCGGCCAGCCAACGCGGAACGCTTCGGCGCAAGACGCCGCGCTCATCGCTCGCGTAGAATGGCATTCCAGCGGTGTCATCGCGATCTGGTGCGCGACCTTTCCCGGTGATTACGAGAACCCAGCGCAACCCGCGGCCCTGACATCCGCCAAGGAACGATCGTAGTGCGCGATGTGCCTCGTCTTGGCGCATGCCGTGCAAGTCGAGCCGCGCCTCGATCTCGATCCGGCCGGACCGGATGCGGCGTACCGCCTTGCGCTCGAAGTCTGCCAAAGGCGGCATCTTGCGTGCCGCAGATTGAGCCGATGCTGGTTTGGATGTCTGAGCCGGCTTGCCGATACGACCCGCTGGTGCAGCCTCGGAAAGACTGGTCTCGTTTTTCAGCCGCTGCTCCAAACGACCTAGCGGCGCGTCCAGTTCATTCTCGATACCGCCAGCCGCTGTTTGCGGTATGCGCGGCTTTGCGCGGCGCGCTTTTCGTATCGAGCCTGCTACGTGATCCCAAAGCGCCTTGTCTTCGGCGCTGAGCTGCGGCCGTCGTGGCCGTTTTGGAGACGGCGGCGCATCGCGCGAACTCATTGCTTCGCCTGACGGATGGCCTGCCAGCCGCTCTTTGCTTCGATGATAAGCTCGCGCATGCTGGTGCGTGGAAGAAAAACGAAGAAATTGCCACGATGCTTGGTAATACCGGCACAGCGGCCAGCCTTGTCGCCGGAGCCGCAATAGATGTCACCGCGCTCCGGCCCGCGAATGGCCGAGCCGACGTCCTGTGCAATCATGAGGCGCTGAAAGGGACGTCTGTCAGGCGTGATGTGCGTGATGTCGGGTGCTGAAACATAGACCGGCGTACCGATTGCATGAAAGCGCGTATCGACCGCCAGACTGCGGAGCGGCGTCAACGGGATTTCGAGCACGCCCATCGGGGCTTTGGCCTGTTCGCCTTCGAGCTCACGGAAGAAAACGTAGGATTGGTTCTGCCAGAGCACCTCGCGCATCTTGTCGGGATTCTTGCGCAGCCATTCCTTGAGGGCCTGAAGCGACATGCGATCGGCCGGGAACCAACCTTTGTCGATGAGGTAGCGGCCGATTGACGTGTATGGATGCCCGTTCTTGCCATCGTAGGTGACACGAACTTGCGTGCCGTCGGCCAGAGCGATACGTCCGGAGCCCTGAATCTGCATGAAGAAAACGTCGATCGGATCTTTCAGATAGATCAACTCCAGCTTTTGGCCGGCAAGCGCGCCTTCCTCGATCTGCTGGCGCGTCGGATAGGGCTCGGATCCGCTGCCGGTCTTGCGGGCATGGGTCAGACTGTCTGCCTTGGCGCCACGCTCGGACTCGGCGACGAGATTGACTAGGTCTTTCGGACGCCTCAGCAGTGGTGTCGTGTAATTCGCGTCGCGCACGCGGGCACCTTTGACGACCGGCTCGTAATAGCCCGTAAGCATGCCGTCGGGGCCATCGTGCACGATGCGATGGGGTGTGAAATGCGATTCTAAGAAGTCGCGGGCGACCGCTTTCGTGGCTCTGGTTTTACCGGTGAGCAGCGCGCGGGCAGCCTCGCAGGCGCTCAGCAAACCCGGCGCAGGGGGTGTGCCACCGGTGCGGGCGCCGGAACGCACAGCGAAAAGCACGCGCTCGCACGACTTCGCGAACGTCTTCAGCGCCGCGAGATGGTCGTCGTTCGCCCAACCAGGCAATGCATCGAACGCAACCGGGGTGAAGCTGAGGCTCGGACCGGGATCCGAATGCTCAGGTGTTTCGAGCGGCTTTTCGGACTGGGCTTGTGGCCTGCGTGCTTTTGAGACCTTGGGCATGTCGGACAGCGGTTTGAGGGTAGCTGCAGCGGCCTTGCCGGCGATGGATCTCTTGGCCGGCTCGGCTGTGACCTGGCCGGCAAGGCTCATTCCGGCCGCCGCGAGCAACGCCAAAAGAGCACCCGCGATTGCGCCGCGCAAGAGCCGAGTGTTCGAAGCTTGGGGGTCAACTGCGGCGCGCCCGGTGCCCCGCTCATCGCGGGGTAAGTCATAGCACACGTGCAAACCCCGGCGGCCGCGGCCGTCCCAAGTTGCTGGCATGGTGGTCTCCCCCGAGCCCCGTCGATCCCGCGCGCCAGCCGCAGCTCTCCCTGTCGGGCCTGACAGACACGCAACGCCATACGCGCGCAGCGCCAAATTGCCGCACGCGTACACGTCTCTATCTGCAAATTAAAGCAGGTTCGCGGCGAGCGAAACCGCAGATCAGTTCGCGTGCTGCGTTGCGTCCAGCTTCCAGTTCGGGTTCATGCGCGCCCGTGTCGTCGACACGTCACGGCTGAACGTCCACCGGTCGGTCACTTCGCTTACCGTCTGCGGATCGCCCGAGACAACGGCACCAGCCCTGTCCCGCGTGGCGGAAATGAGCTGACTGACGAACTTCACAGTGACACTGGCGATGCCGTCTTTTTCCTCGGCGTCAATGATGTCCGCCTTGGAGATGCCGACGAACGATTGGTCGATCTGTTCGCCGCGTTGCTCGCGCTCCTCGATCACGGCCTGGAAGCTGTCGAAGACCTCGCGGCTCAACAGATCCCGCAGCAGCTTGCGGTTACCTTCCGCAAACGCTGTTACGATCAGCTCGTAGGCCTGTTTCGCACCGCGCAGGAAATGCTCGGGATCGAAATTTGAGTCGGCCTTGAAGATATCGAGAAGCCCACGCTCCACCTCGCGGTTGGAGCCGGCAACAGCACGAATGCGTTCCTCAACCTCGGCAAGGGCCAGGCCGCCCTCGTTGGCTGCGGGAGCAGGCTGATGTTCGCCGCGCTGCGGCAAGGTGACAACCTTGTCGCGGCCGGCAGCGGAGGCCGCAGCGCGCTGCTGTTCTGCCCTGTAGCGCTCCATTCGGGCGTCATCCTCCTCCGTGCGGCGACCTAGGACGCTGCGCAGCTTGAGAATGACGACAAGCGCCACAAGCAGGGAAATCAAGGTGATAAGATCAATTCTTCCGTCCATGGACGCGCTTTCGAGAGTGATCTGGCGGGCTATCGATCTACCGCATGTAGACGCCCCGCCGACCGAGGTCCAGACCCTCAAGCAGAACAGGGCAATCGAGCGTTCACCCATTTTCAAAGGGTGGGGCCGCCAAAGACCGTTGGTATCGACGCCAACTTAGGGCACAAAGACCGGCAAGCCAACTGCAGTTCCTGCCTGGACTCTGGATTGCGGCCCTTTTGCCAAGTGTACCTCAAATCATGGTTGAGCATCTTCCATCTGAAACTGGGGAGAGACCAGGTGTCCGACAAGAGCAGGACGCGGCCAACAATCGCATTTGAAGCAAATTCTGGCGCGCTCCGTCGGCGTTATCGGCCTCGCAGCCGTGCAAGGAGAAGCGGAATGCTCAATCCGGGTCAAGGTCGGCAGCCGCGGGGTCAATCACGCTGGCTTGTCGCGACGTGGTAAACTGAACTATGCAAAGTCCGATCCGAGCCATTCTCTTGTTGATCTTCGTCGCCATCCCCTTTTTGGAGATCGCGCTGCTGATCAAGATCGGCCAAGCGATCGGTTTTTGGGGAACGATTCTTCTGGTGATCGGTACCGCGGCTCTCGGGACTTGGTTGGTGCATACCCAAGGCATGGAGACGCTGCGGCGCGTGCTGGCAACCATGGATGCGGGCAAACCGCCGGTTGCACCGGTCTTGGACGGATTTTTGCTGCTGATCGCGGGCCTCCTGCTGGTGACGCCTGGACTCATCACCGATACGCTGGGATTTATCCTTCTCATACCGCCCGTGCGTACTCTGATTGTGCGGTATGGCCTCAATCGCCTGCTGGTCGTTACAGTTGGCGAGCGGCCCTGGCCGGAGGACGACGGACCTCATCGGGACCCGCGGACGGCGGACACCTGGCCGGAGGCGGAACAGGGTTCCGATCGGCAGCCCGGCTCGCGCCAGAAGCGGCGTCCCTCCGGCGAGGGCCCGATCATCGAAGGCGAATACGAGCGGTTGGAAGAACGCACTATCGACCCTCGCCGCGGCAAAAGGTGAGTGACAGCCAAGGCGCGTGGTACACCCTGATCCTGGCAAGGCGCGGAAACCGTGTGGATTTGCGCAGGGACGTTGCAACGCCGAATTGCGCAGTGGGCGTGCGCATGATAGCCACCCCCTGATCTTTCTGAGACCCATCCAATCAAGGACGACGGACCATCATGGCGGACGGCAAGAATGGAAACGGCGCGGCTGAACAAGCAGCTAAAGCGAACCAGGGCGTCGCCCCGATCCAGGCGCAGGTCGTCGGCCAGTACATCAAGGATCTGTCGTTCGAGAACCCGAACATCGACACGCTGATGGGCGGCGGACCGGGAGAAAATCCGAACATCCAGCTTGAAGTCAACGTCGATGCCCGCACCGCAGATGCGAAAAACAACGTCTACGAAAGCGCCATCAATTTCCGCGCTCACGCGACCAGCAAGATTGGCACTATCTACGAGTTGGAGGTGGTCTACGCAGGTCTGTTCCGGATTCAGAACATCCCCAAGGAGGCGATGGAGCCCTTCCTTCTGGTGAACTGTCCCGCGCTATTGTTCCCGTTCCTGCGCCGGCTGCTCGCCGACATCACGCGCGAAGGCGGCTTCCCGCCGCTGCTTCTCGATCCGATAGATTTCGGCGCGCTCTACGTGCGACGGCAGCAGGAACTGCAGCAGAAGCAGAAGGCCAACGCCTGATCGCGTTTCACCATGCAGGGTCGTTCACGTCGACTTTTCAGGCAGATACGTAAGCCAAATGGGGCTGCTGCCGCCCAACGTCTCGATGAAGGTGCGGTGCGCGGTCTTCATTTCAGGGGTGACACGCGGGGGTAAAGGTGCCGGCCGCTGAGCGGCTGTCTGTGGTCCACGCCGCGAGCGGCGCTCCGCCGATTGCCGTTCTGCCGCGTCGGCCAATACCAGCGTTGCCTGACGTTCTCCGAGAAGCTCGATGTAGACATCGGCAAGCAACAGCGAATCCAGCAAGGCGCCGTGCTTGATGCGGTTCGAATTGTCGATGCCGTAGCGTTTGCACAAGGCGTCGAGCGTGTTGGGACCGGCTGGATGCTTGCGTCGCGCCAGCTGAAGGGTATCAACGACGCGATCCACCAGTATTGGTCCGAGTTTCAGCCGTCCCAATTCCGCGTTCAAGAAGCCAACGTCGAAAGCCGCGTTGTGAATGACGAGCGGATCCTCGGCGATGAAAGCGAGGAAATCCTGCGCAACGCTCGCAAACAACGGCTTGTCCAACAGGAATTGCGTCGACAGACCGTGCACCTTCTCCGCTTCGGCCGGCACGTCGCGCTCGGGATTGATGTAGACATGATATTCACGTCCCGTGGGTATGCGATTGAAGAGCTCCACGCAGCCGATCTCGATCAGGCGGTCGCCGCCGTTGGCATTGAGACCTGTCGTTTCCGTGTCGAGCACGATCTCGCGCATCGGTGACCAACCCTCGATGAATTGCCAATTCAGGTGCACATGTCCGGCCATCGGCCCGACGCGCTCAGCCTCTCGCCTTGCGCGAGTCTAGTCGGTGGCCCAATAGCGTTGATAGACAGACCCCTGCCATGTCTTCAGTCGCTCGACCAATCTATCGATTTGCTCCTCGGATGCGGAAATAGAGCCGCCCGTATCCACAACGAAGTCCGCGCTGCGGCGCTTTTCGGCATCCGGTAACTGGCGAGAGAGGATCTCATCCAACTTGGCCTGGGTCATGCCCGAACGCGACAATACGCGATCGCGCTGCGCGACGGCCGAAGCGCTGACGACGACAGTCACGTCGCAGAACTTGTCGCCGCCGGTCTCGAACAAAAGCGGGATTTCGAGCACCGCCATCGCTGCTCCTTGTTGCGCCTGGGTGCGCAGAAAGTCGCGTTCCATGGCGCGCACCAAGGGATGCACGATCGCTTCGAGCTTCGTGAAACCGGCGGGATCGGAGATCAATGCCGCGAGAAGCCGCTGGCGATCGACTGTTCCATTTTCCGTAGTTCCGGGAAACGCTGCCTCGATCAGGTCAGCCGCAGCGCCGGTATAGAGCTGATGCACGGCGGCGTCCGCATCGAACACCGAAATGCCATTGGCACGGAAACGATTGGCAGCGGTCGATTTGCCCATGCCGATGGAACCTGTCAGTCCGATCACCAGCATCAGGCGGCGGCCCCCAGGTCGGCAACGATCAATGCGCGCAGGGCAGGCGTCACTTGCGGTCGGATGCCGAACCATTTCTCGAACCCCGGCACCGCCTGATGCAGCAACATGCCCAGACCATCGACGGTTCTGAGGCCGCGCGCACGAGCCTTGGCCAGCAGCTCGGTCTCAAGTGGCACATAGACAATATCGGCAACGACAGTGCGATCATCGACATGGGCCAAATCCATCTGCAGGGACCCTTCGCCCTTCATGCCGATCGTGGTCGTATTTATAATAACGCTCGCCTCGCGGGCGGCCTGTGACCGGTCGGCCCAATCGATGGCCCTCACACGCGAGCCGAAATGCTGGCACAGCGACTCGGCACGCGAGTACGTCCGGTTGGCAACGCGCACAGCGCTGACACCTGCTTCGAGAAATCCGTAGACGATGGCACGGGCTGCACCGCCGGCGCCCAGAATCAGCACGGGCTTGTCGCGCTGATACCAATCGGGCACGGTTATCTCCAGATGCGTCATGAATCCATAAGTATCGGTATTGGCGGCGCAGATCCTGCCATGATCGAGCCAGACCGTGTTCGCCGCGCCGACCGCAACCGCAGATGCGTCCTTTTCATCCGCCGTCTCGAATGCGATTTCTTTCAACGGCACAGTGACGTTGCAGCCGGCATATCCAGCATCGCCAAGTCGGCGAAGAAACGCGCAGGCTTCCTCCGGGCGGACCGCGCGTTTTTCGTAGCTGCCGTCTATGTCCAGGGACTTCAGCCAATACCCATGGATCATGGGCGATCGGGAGTGTTCGATCGGCCAACCGATGACACAGGCTTTGCGCATGTTTTCGGTGATCCTCCAGGACTACGTGAGCAACAGTCGACGCGCACGCAACTCGGCGAGCAGCGGCATCAGGGGCATTCCAAGCACGGTAAAATAGTCCCCCTCAATGCGCTCGAAGAGCTGAATGCCGAGGTCTTCCATCAGGTAGGCACCGACGCTATCCAGCACGGTACGGCCCGCACGACGCATATAATCATCGAGGAATGCGTCGGAGAAATCGCGCACGTACATCTCGGCGGTATCGACCATCGACCACAACGTTTCGCCATTATGAGCGAGGGCCACGGCGGAATGAAGCGCGTGTACCTTTCCGCGGAACGATGCGAGCTGGCGACGCGCCGCGGCTTCGTCCTTCGGTTTTGTGATGACGTCTTCGCCGAAGGCCAGCACCTGATCGCCGCCAATGACGAATGCATCGGGTTGCAGCCGGCTCACCGTCTCAGCCTTGGCGACGGCCAGAATTTCGGCAATGTCAGCCGGATCGACCGTGGCCTCGCCGTTTTCGTCACGAAGGGCGGCGCGAATCGCATCTTCATCGACATCCGCGGTCTCGACGGTAAAGCTCACACCGGCGGAGCGCAGCATCTCGCGACGCGCACGGCTGCCCGAGGCCAGGATGATGTTGGCGTCTTGATGCACTCAGGTCTCCTTGGCCTCTTCGGCGGCAATCTTCTTATCGTGCATCAGCTTGATGATCGCGGCGGCCGTCTCTTCGACCGACCGGCGGGTGACGTCGATGACGGGCCAGCCGTATTTGGCCGACAGCTTGCGCGTGTAGGTTATTTCCGAAGCGATGAGGCTGCGATCGACGTATGTGTCGAGATCGCGGTCGGCCATCATCATCGCGCGATTGCGGCGTATCTCGGCAATACGCTCTGGCGAGGCGACGAGGCAGACGACGAACGCCGTGTGCGGCTCGGTTAACCGGCGGGGCAACTCGATCTGCGGTACGAGGGGTAGGTTGGTCGTCTTGAAGCCGCGTTGCGCTAGGTAGATGCTGGTTGGCGTCTTCGACGTACGCGAGATGCCGAGAATGCAGATGTCGGCTTGGCTCATGTTGTCGGGCAGGCGGCCGTCATCATGCGCCATCGTGAAGTTCAGCGCCTCGATGCGCTTGAAGTAATCCGCATCAAGAACGTGCTGGCCGGCGACCGTGGGCGTACTAGCCGCGCCCAGATAATTCTCAAACGTTTGCATGATTGGCTGGAGGACGTGCAGACAGGGAACCTTGATCTCACGGCACCGGCGCTCGATTTCCTCGGAGAGCGTCTTGTTGACGATGGTGCACAGAACGATGCCGGGTGTTTGCTCGATCTCCTGTAGCGCGCGCTTGAGCTGACGCGGCGTTCTGACGAGCGGATAGACGTGCTCTATCGCACGCATCTCCGCGTACTGCACGGCGGCGGCCTTGGCGATCGTTGTCAGTGTTTCGCCCGTAGAGTCGGAAACGAGATGCAGATGAAAGTAGCTGGGCTGGGAGTGGACCATGACCTTGGGGCCGCCTGTGGATAAAGGGATGCGTTATCCAGTGCGTCAGCGCCAAGTGGGGACCCTGCTCGCTGTGCCTGCACGTTTGTCCACGGTGATACTCACATTTGGGTCAATGCGAACGAATTTTTTTCGCCCTGTCCCTGCCTGGGGATTGCTGGAGCGCCCCAGGGCCAGCGGACCGGTGTCCCCAGGTGGTCAACAGGGGAGGCCCCTACAACGCGCACCGCAAGCTACTCACAGGGCTGGTCATATTGATGGCTTGCGGTTTGGCGCACGAGCGGCCACAAGATCTCGTGGCCGATAAATGGCGTGAGGGATAGCGTGCGGATAAGCTGGGGAAGAACATGATATCTCCGACTTCCCCGCAGCTAAGAGAAACAGAAAAAAGAAGAAGAAGATTCAATAAGATTGAAGTTTGCATGGCATTAGACGCACGCGCACCTACCAACGCCAGCCGACGCTTTCTGGCTCCGTTCGCCGGGCAAGCCTTGTCACCGCCACCGATCTGGCTGATGCGTCAGGCTGGGCGGTACCTGCCCGAGTACCGTGCGACGCGTGAGGAGGCCGGAAGCTTTCTGAAGCTGTGCTACACGCCGAAGCTGGCAGCGGAAGTGACGCTGCAGCCGATCAGGCGGTACGGCTTCGATGCGGCAATTCTTTTCGCCGATATCCTGATCGTGCCGGACGCCCTCGGGCAGGACGTGCGTTTCGAAACCGGCGAAGGGCCGCGGCTCGATGCAATCACGGACGAGAAAGGGCTGAGCCGGCTCGATCCGAATGCTACGGGAGAAAAATTCGGTCTCATCTGCGAGACGGTTCACCGGTTGCGGCAGGATTTGCCGAAGGAGACCGCGCTGATCGGCTTTTGCGGCGCGCCGTGGACCGTGGCCACCTACATGGTGGGCGGGCAGGGCTCGCCGGATCAGGCCGCTGCGCGATCCTGGGCCTACCGCGATCCTCAGGAATTTGCCAAGCTGATCGATATTCTGGTCGGTGTTTCAGTGGATTATCTGTCGCGCCAGGTGGAAGCGGGCGCAGATGTCCTGCAGATTTTCGATAGCTGGGCGGGTTCGCTGCCCGATAATGAATTTGCACGTTGGGTGATCGATCCGACTCGGGTAATGGTCGAACAGTTGAAGGCGCGCCATCCAGGCGTTCCGATCATCGGCTTTCCGCGCGGGGCGGGCGCGTCTACGGCCGAGTTCGTGACTGCGACGGGTGTCGATGGGGTCAGCTGTGACACGGCGATGCCGCTGTGTGCGATGCGCGAGCTCGCCGAACTCGACGTGGTGGTGCAGGGCAACCTCGATCCGCTGCTGCTCGTTGCTGGCGGGGATGCGCTCGATCGGCGTATTGACGAAATCCTGGCGGCAATGCGAGGACGGAGACATATTTTCAATCTCGGCCATGGGATCACACCACCGACGACGCCGGAGAACGTGGCGCGTCTGGTGGAGAGGATCAGAGCCGGCGCATAAGCGGTCTGGTGTCTCAGAGTGAGGTCGGAATGGGATTGTCCCAGTTACCGGACATCAAGATCTTCGGAATTGGTCTGCAAAAGACTGGGTTAACCAGCCTATTGCGATTGCTCCAACGGAGCGGGATCAAGGCGCGCGGTACAAATTTGCCGTTGCGACGGAGATTTGCGCGTAAGCGCGACTACAAGGGTGTCCTTACCTACTACGACACAGCCCAGTTCCATTGTGATTGGCCAACGCCTCTCATGTACAAGGCGACATTTGCGAAATACGGCAAGAGGGCTCGCTTTATCCTGACGGTGCGCAAGGATGCCGATACATGGTTCGAAAGCTTGAAGCGGCACAACCGCTATGCACACCCAATCATGAACAAACACAAGTGGATCTTTGGTCGCTATTATCCACACGGTTTCGATGTCGAACACAAAGCCTATTACGAGCAACATATTCGTGAGGTGGTGGAATTTTTCGAGTCGCAAGGAGCAAGCGACCAGTTGCTGATCATCCGGGTGGACGATCCCGAATCCATCAGCAAATTGTCAAAGTTCCTGGGGATCGAAATCCCGTTCGACAAATTCCCGCGCGAGAATGTCAGTGCGGGCGATCGTCGCGACATCGGTAGCATTTTCAAATGGAACTACAATAAGGTTGTTTTACCCCTATACGAGCGTTATGCACCACGTTTGGCGCGAAAATCGCCGCGGCAGATCCGTCCAATCGACATGGACTGGGCGGATTAGATCAAAGCCGATAAATGAAAATCGGGCTTTCCGGGGATTGTGCAACTGCGGCGTTGACCGAAGTGGCTAGCCCCGCCTAAACCTGCGCTCATGTCCACTGAAACCAATTCAACTGCGCCCACAACGACTTCGCCGGTGTCCCCCGCCAAGCGGGCGGCGGTGGCACTTGGGCTCACGGTAGCCGCGACGGCGGCCGTCATGATGGCTTTGGGCGATGCGGCGTATCCCTGGGTGAAGGCCGTGCACGTCATCGCCATCATCTCCTGGATGGCAGGGATGTTGTATCTGCCACGTCTGTTTATCTATCACTGCGAGGCGGAAAAGGGCTCCAGGCAATCCGAAACCTTCAAAGTGATGGAGCGGCGCCTGCTGCAGATTATCATCAATCCGGCGATGATTGTGTCGTGGGTGCTGGGGCTGTGGCTTGCATGGACGGCGGGGTATTTCACCGACGGCTGGTTCCATGCCAAGCTGGCGCTGGCGCTGGTGCTGTCCGGCGTGCACGGATATTTTTCCGCGGCAGTTCGGACATTCGCTGAGGATCGCAATACCAAACCGGCGCGGCATTGGCGGATCGTCAATGAGGTGCCGACGCTCCTGATGATCGGCATCGTTATCCTGGTGATCGTCAAGCCGTTCTGAGTTGCGATGTGGCCGCTGCCGCCAGGTCTTCTTGCGGGTGTGACCGTGCGACAATTTGGAACTCGCTTCCCTCCTGCGGAAGTGACTTTCGTGGACCCGATGCGTCTGCTATAAGGACCGTCATCCCAATCGACTCGAGGCCTTTCTGGCCGATGAGTTCCGCCCCCGGCTCAAAGAGGTAGCCCGGCGGAATGGCTGGCGCGGGTTCAACCGCTCGGTCAGCCGATGATAATCCCATCCCATCACCTGGCACGGCTGCAAACCTCTCCCCGCCTTTGGCAAGTCGTGGCCCGCTCTGGAGTTTCCTCCATGAAGGAAGTCAAGCTCGAGGACATCAAGATCAAGTCCCCGACCGAACTGCTCGAATTCGCCGAGCAGGTCGGCGTCGAGAATGCCTCCACCATGCGCAAGCAGGAATTGATGTTCGCGACGCTGAAGCAGCTCGCGACGCAGGAGGTGGAGATCGTTGGAACCGGCGTGATCGAAGTGCTGCAGGACGGTTTCGGTTTCCTGCGCTCGCCGGATGCCAACTACCTTGCAGGCCCGGACGACATTTACGTTTCTCCATCGCAGATCCGCCGCTTCGCATTGCGTACCGGAGATACGGTGGAGGGGCACATTCGTTCGCCCAAGGATGGCGAGCGCTATTTTGCGCTGCTCAAGGTCTCCAAGATCAATTTCGAAGATCCTGAAGCGACGAAGCACAAGGTGCACTTCGATAACCTGACGCCGCTCTACCCGACGGCATGGCTGAAAATGGAAATCGAGGATCCGACCATCAAGGATTTCTCGGCGCGGGTGATCGACATCGTTGCACCGCTCGGTAAAGGGCAACGCGGCTTGATTGTGGCCCCACCGCGCACCGGCAAGACCGTATTGCTGCAGAACATCGCGCACGCCATCTCCACCAATCACCCGGAATGCTTCCTGATCGTCCTTCTGATTGACGAGCGTCCGGAAGAAGTGACGGACATGCAGCGCTCCGTCAAAGGCGAAGTGATCTCCTCGACGTTCGACGAGCCGCCGTCGCGGCACGTCCAGGTCTCCGAGATGGTGATCGAGAAGGCCAAACGCCTCGTCGAGCACAAGCGCGATGTCGTGATCCTGCTCGACTCGATCACACGCCTCGGCCGAGCCTATAACACCGTCGTGCCTTCCTCCGGCAAGGTGCTCACCGGCGGTGTGGACAGCAACGCGCTGCAGCGGCCGAAGCGGTTCTTCGGCGCGGCACGCAACATCGAGGAGGGCGGCTCGCTGACAATCATTGCGACCGCGCTGATTGATACCGGCAGCCGCATGGACGAAGTCATCTTCGAAGAGTTCAAGGGTACGGGTAACTCGGAAATCATCCTCGACCGCAAGGTTTCCGACAAGCGCGTCTTCCCGGCCATCGATGTAGCCCGCTCGGGCACCCGCAAGGAGGACCTGCTGGTGCCGAGGGATCAGCTCAAGAAGGTCTATGTGCTTCGCCGTATCCTCAACCCGATGGGGACGATGGACGCGATCGAATTCCTCATCGATAAGTTGAAGTCGACGAAGACGAACTCGGATTTCTTCTCGCAGATGAATACGTGAGCCGGATGCCAATCAGCCGGTTCGAGGCTACAGTCACAACCCCGCGGGACGATGTGTCCGCGGGGTTTCTTATTGGGACAAGCGGCGCTCTACCGTTTTTGAGGGCAGGACACCTGATGCGATGACCTCCAGGACGACCATCTTCGCACTGTCCTCCGCTGCCGGCAGGGCTGGCGTCGCCGTCATTCGCGTTTCGGGCCCCAATGCCGGCATGGTGCTCGAGGTGATGGCTGGCAAGCGGCCGAAACCGCGCGTGGCAGCTGGCCGCAGAATCATACATCCGACAACAGGCGAGCTTCTCGACCGCGGTGTTGTCATCTGGTTTCCGGCGCCCAAGAGCTTTACCGGCGAGGACGTCGCAGAGCTTCACCTGCATGGCAGCGTTGCGGTGGTGCGCGCGGTTCTGGCTGCGCTGGCTCGGTTGCCAGACTGCCGGATGGCCGAGCCTGGCGAGTTCGCACGCCGCGCCTTTGACAATGGCAAGATCGATTTGACCCAGGCTGAAGGATTGGCCGATCTGATCGATGCTGAGACCGAGGGACAGCGGCGGCAGGCGCTGCGGCAGGCGCAAGGCGCATTGTCATCGCTCTACGAGAGCTGGCGGCAATCGCTGATCGAGGCTGCCGGACTCGTCGAGGCCTCCATCGATTTCACTGACGAAGCCGACGTTGCTAGCGATGCATTTGCCCAGGGGCGGGCAATCGTAGAGGATCTCGAAAGGGGAATCCGGCGTCATCTGGAGGATCATCATCGCGGGGAGATCCTGCGTTCGGGTTTCCAGGTGGTGCTTGCGGGGCCGCCGAACGTTGGCAAGTCGAGCCTGCTCAATGCGCTGGCTCGGCGCGACGCGGCGATCGTTTCGGAAGAGGCCGGGACGACGCGTGACGTGATCGAGGTGCGCCTCGATCTCGCCGGGCTTCCCGTCATGGTTTCCGATACGGCCGGCATCCGTAAAACGGAGGTCGCCGTGGAGAGGGAGGGTATCCGCCGCTCGGTGGCGCGGGCGAGCGATGCGGATCTGGTCATATGGCTCACCGACATCGATGCGCCGGAGCCGTCGCTTCCCGAGGAACTACGCGCCATGGCGGACCGGACCCTACTGGTTGTCAACAAGACCGACCTCATGGCGGATGGATCGCAGCCCGTATTGCCGGACGATATGATCGCCATCTCCGTGAAAACCGGTGCCGGTCTCGACGTGCTGACACAGCGGCTGACGGCGATTGCCGAGGAGCGTATTTCGCCAGGAGATGCGCCGGTGCTTACCCAGGACCGCCACAGGAGGCTCCTGGAGCAGGCCATGGAGGACCTTCAGGCATTTGTCTCCAGTGATCCGAACCAGACTGAGCTGCGTGCGGAAGAGCTACGGAGGGCGGCCGTCGCCATTGGGCGAATTACCGGGAGGATTGACGTGGAGGATGTCCTCGACCAGGTGTTCAGCCGCTTTTGCATCGGCAAGTGACGTGGAAGCGTCGCCATCCTTGTGAAAACGCGACTCATGTGTTCCACGCAGCTTCATGTTTCACGTGAATCATTCCGTCAGAGTTGCACACAAAAGTTGCTAAAGTTGTTGAGCCAACTCAATGATTCACGTGAAACACCCGACAGGGCGCAGACGAAGGGCCGGGCAATTCAGTCGACACGTTTCACGTGAAACAACTTTGACCAACGGTGGGCGGGTCATTATGGTTGCGGCGCCTGGTCGTTGGCTAGGTTTGGTGGTGGGCTCACATTCGTGATCGTGTCCCGACCCATGCTTTTTTGTGTGAGAGACTGATCCACGCCTTCGCTGGAGCCATGGACGGCTCATCTCACGCGTTCAGGCTCTAGATCGCGTTTATGTTTGACGGAAACACAAGCGTGATCCCGTACCTTGTTTCGAGCATGTTTTTCACGCTGAACCGCTGCACACTTCGGCTAAACATGCTTTAAAACCTGCCGCGTTATGCGCGGCGCGATAAATCCGGTTTCAGCAGATGTCATCAGCGACATACGACGTCATTGTTGTCGGCGGCGGCCATGCGGGTTGCGAAGCGGCGGCAGCCGCGGCGCGGATGGGCGCGCGCACGGCCCTCGTTACACATGATCGCAATACGATCGGTGAAATGTCATGCAATCCTGCCATCGGTGGGTTGGGCAAGGGGCATCTGGTACGCGAGATTGACGCTCTCGACGGGCTCATGGGGCGCGTTGCGGATGCTGCGGGTATTCAGTTCCGGCTGTTGAACCGGTCCAAGGGTCCGGCAGTGCAGGGGCCGCGCGCACAATCCGATCGTATGCTTTATCGGCTGGCCATGCAGGCGGCCCTGGTCGAGCAGTCCGATTTGGAGATCCTGGAAGGCGGGGTCGAGGATCTTGTGACCAATAATGGCCGAATAGCAGGCGTCGTATTATCAGACGGTCGTGAACTGAGGGCGCCGTCCGTGGTTCTGACGACGGGCACATTCCTCAACGGATTAATCCATCTGGGCAAGGACAGGATCCCGGCAGGCCGCATGGGTGCGGCTCCAGCCATCAAACTGGCGGAGCGCCTTTACGGTCTCGGTTTGCCGATGGGGCGGCTGAAGACAGGTACGCCGGCCCGGCTTGTGTCGGGCTCCATCGACTGGGCCAGTCTGGAGATGCAGCCTGCGGATGAAGAGCCCGTGCCGTTCTCGTTTCTTACCGGGCGGATCACCAATCCTCAGGTTGCCTGCGGGATCACGACGACGACACCTGCGACCCACGACATCATCCGCGCCAATCTGAGCCGGTCACCGATGTACTCCGGTCAGATCACGAGCGTGGGGCCACGCTATTGTCCTTCGATCGAGGACAAAGTGGTGCGCTTTGCAGACCGTTCCGGCCACCAGGTCTTTCTGGAGCCGGAAGGTCTGCATGATGACACGGTTTACCCCAATGGCGTCTCGACATCTCTTCCAGCGGATGTACAGGAATCGTTTTTGAAGACCCTCCCGGGTTTGGAGAAAGTCGTCATCAAGCGACCCGGCTACGCAATCGAATATGATTATGTCGATCCACGCGCATTGACGCCCGCCCTTGAGGTCAAGATCCTGCCTGGGCTGTTTCTGGCAGGTCAGATCAATGGGACGACCGGTTATGAAGAAGCCGGGGCCCAGGGCCTCGCGGCCGGGATCAATGCTGCGTTGAAGGCAGGTTCAGCCGGTGCTGGCGACGGTAGCGATGACGAACGCCCGTTCATTCTGTCGCGCGCGGACGGATATCTCGGCGTAATGATCGATGATCTTGTTACGCGAGGCGTCAGCGAGCCCTATCGCATGTTTACGTCGCGCGCCGAGTTCCGCTTGAAGCTGCGCGCGGATAATGCGGATCAGCGGCTGACTCCCATAGGGCTGAGGCTCGGCTGCATAGGTTTCGAGCGCTCGCGTGCTTACGCCTCAAAGGCGCAGGCACTTGCAGAGGCCGCCGAAGCGCTCGAGCGGTTGTCGTTATCGCCTACAGAGGCGTCAAAGTATGGTCTCGAGATCAATCGTGACGGGCGTCGGCGTATGGCGTTCGAGTTGCTGTCCTATCCCGGGGTCGATCTGGCCCGATTGGTTGCAATCTGGCCGGATCTGGGGGAGATGCCGCGAGCAATTGCTTCACAGATCGAAATCGACGCTCGATACGCGGCCTACGTGCGACGTCAGGAAGAGGATGTCGCGCTTCTTCGCCGGGACGAGGCTGAGGCTATTCCGGAAGACTTCGATTATTCCGCTTTGCCTGGTCTGTCGAACGAGATGCGTCAGAAGCTGAAGCGACACCGGCCCTCGACGTTAGCGCAGGCCAGCCGCATCGATGGCGTGACACCGGCGGCGCTGATGTTGGTGCTCGCACATCTCAGAGCAAAGAGGCGCGACAAACGACGTGCCTGAATTGGCGATTGGCAGGTCCGGCTCCGCGTTTCACGTGAAACATCTGGATGGCGTCTATCGATTACTGGACGCGGCATCCTGATCTGCGATTCACGTGAAACGGCCTCGCTCGATCTTCAATGAGCGTCATTGCTGGCGATGTCTAGAGCAGGTCAGGTTTTGATTGAATCACGTCTAGCCGTTTCGGCTTGCTCTATCTCTTTGTTTGAGAGCCTCAATCACGGCTTCGACGGAAGCAGTCGCATTTCCATCTCAGCCGATCAGGCTCTAGATCCAGCACTTTGTTTTGAGCATGTTTTTCACGCTGAAGTGCTGCACACGTCAGCTAAACATGCTCTAGCCACCCCAAACCTATGCCGCTAATTGACAGGAATCGGCTCCACATGATTCACGTGAAACATCTCTTTGGCACGACCACGGTATGAAACCCTCCGAATTTGCCCGTACGTTCGATGTTTCACGTGAAACGGTCGATCGCTTGGAAACCTATGCCAGTCTGCTGAAACGATGGCAGAAGACGATCAATCTCGTCGCGCCCAATACGTTGGACGACGTATGGCACCGACATTTTGCCGATAGCGCCCAACTTTTCGCGCGGATTCCAGAAAAGGCTCGGCATCTCATGGACCTGGGCTCGGGCGGCGGGTTCCCTGGGTTGGTCCTGGCGATCCTGGCCGCGGAGAAGCGATCATCCAATGCCGGATCGGGCGGACTGCATGTAACTCTGGTTGAGAGTGATTCTCGCAAAGCGGCGTTTCTCCGCGAAGTGGCCCGGCAGACGGGTATCGCTGTGGACATCATGTCGACGCGAATCGAAAGCATCACGAATTCGGCTAATGTCGCATCAGTCGATGTCATAACGGCGCGCGCACTGGCTCCTCTTGCGCGGCTGTTCGAACTGGTCGAGCCATTGTTCGAGCCTCGTACGGTTGCCTTGTTTCTTAAGGGCAAGACCGTGAATGAAGAGGTCGAGGGCGCTCGCCAGGACTGGGAGTTCGGTTTGGTTTTGCAGGAAAGCCTCACGGATGCGGATGCGCGCATCGCCGTAATTCGTCAATTGAAGCGCAAGAAGGGAGGGCTGATCCCGTGATTTCAGACAGTGGGAGAAGCCAGGGCTTGAGAGTTCTCGCGGTCGCCAACCAAAAGGGCGGAGTCGGCAAGACGACAACGACCATCAACCTCGGGACGGCGTTGGCGGCGATCGGTGAGCGTGTGCTCGTGATGGATCTCGATCCGCAGGGAAACGCTTCAACGGGTCTCGGCATCGGGCCAGAGGAGCGGAGGCGGACGTCTTACGATGTTCTTGCCGGAGAGGCCACGCTGGCGGAATCAGTGCTGCCAACCGCGGTACCCGGCCTGTTTGTGCTGCCGGCGAATTCCGATCTCGTCGGGCTGGAAAGCGATCTGATGGACGATCAGAACCGGGCGTTCCGGCTACGCGACGCGCTCGCCCATCTGGAAGCAGCTGCCCGCACCTGGCCTGAGGATCAGCGCTTTAGCTACATGCTGATCGATTGCCCGCCCTCGCTCAATCTGTTGACGCTCAATGCGATGACTTCCGCGCATGCTGTGCTGGTGCCAGTGCAGTGCGAGTTCTTCGCGCTGGAAGGAATTTCGCAACTCAAGGAGACGATCGATCAGATCCGGGGATCGCTCAATCCACGGCTGGAGATCCAGGGTGTCGTGCTGACGATGCACGATGCGCGCACGCATCTGTCGCGAGAAGTTGCAGACAACGTGCGCGCCTTCTTCGGTCCTAAGGTGTACGAGACCGTCATTCCGCGGAACACGCGCGTTGCTGAGGCGCCATCGCACGGAAAGCCCATCCTGCTCTACGACTACGATTGCGCCGGCAGCCAAGCGTATATCCGGCTGGCAACTGAGATCATCGAGCGGGAACGGCGATACAAGGCTGCGTAATCGTTCGTGTGATTTGTATATGATATCAATAAGTTGCCTGTTCAACACGATAAGTGAGCAAGAGGGAGCTCGGGATTGAAATGACAGCACCATTGCCGAAGAGCCGTTTGGGGCGCGGATTGGCATCACTGATCGGCGAGCCGACGGAAGTTCCGTCGCGACTGCCGCCGGAAGGTGAGCAGCGCATGCTTGGGATCGAGCAGCTGCGGGCTGGCCGTTTCAATCCGCGAAAGGATTTCCGCGAGGAGGAGTTGGCGGAACTGGCGGAGTCGATCCGCCAGAAGGGTCTTGTCCAGCCGATCGTCGCGCGTGCCGATCCTGACGCGCCGAATGCGTATGAAATCGTTGCGGGTGAGCGGCGGTGGCGGGCGGCGCAGAAAGCGGGACTGCACCAGGTGCCGGTCATCATTCGCGATCTCGACGATCGCGAGGTGCTGGAACTGGCGATCATCGAGAACGTGCAGCGCGCCGACCTCAACGCCATCGAGGAAGCTGGCGGATACCGCGACCTGATCGATCGGTTCCAGTACACGCAGGAGCAGCTTGCGGAGATCATTGGCAAGAGCCGCAGCCATGTGGCCAACACATTGCGGCTGCTGCGATTGCCCGACGGCGTTCAAAAGATGGTCCAGTCGGGGCAACTCGACCCGGGCCATGCGCGCGCACTCATCGGGCGCGAAGATGCGGAGGCTTTCGCGCTCCGGATCGTTGCGGAGGATCTCACGGTGCGTGAGGTCGAGGCGCTGGTGCAGGAGAATATCGGACCGGTCGGTGCGCCCGACTCAGGCCGCAAGGCGCGCGAGAAAGACGCCGACACGCGGGCCTTCGAGAAGGACCTGTCGGACGCCCTCGGTCTCAAGGTCGAAATCAAGCGAGGCTCGGGAGAGAGCGGCAACCTGGTCATCAAATACGGCAATTATGATCAGCTCGATTATATCCGTATGCGGCTGACCGGCATGGATTCGTAACGCTGCACTGCCGGTCCAACCTTAACCGATTGGTTCGGTTGGCCGATAATGTGGCCGGTTGCGGTCAGTCGGAATGTCGGTGATGGCCCGGGCGATGTCCGGGCCATATCTGTTTTTGTTTGCCGGAAGATCATGGAAAGCTTGACGGCGGAACAGTCAGTTGCTGCATTCGCCTGAAAAAAGGTCCCGTATTGCGGACCGGCAGAAAAATGTGGAGTGAACTTGAATGAATGGGGATGTTCTGGGCAGGCTAGTCGAGACAATCAGGGCGCGCCGCAGCGCATCTGGCGACAGTTCATATACACGCCAACTGCTTGATAAGGGCGTGGAAAAATGTGCCAAGAAGTTCGGTGAGGAAGCTGTTGAAGCTGTAATCGCAGCAATGGCTCAGAGCGACGAGCGGCTTTGCAGTGAATCCGCCGACGTGATTTATCATCTGTTGGTGCTTCTGGAATCGCGCAATATCAAATTCGATGACGTTCTGGCGGTTCTGGAGAGCCGTAAAGGTCAATCCGGCCTGGAGGAGAAGGCAGGACGGCCGAAATGAACGAGATCCTCGATAGGCTGGCAGCGCTTTCGCCCGGCTCGCCGGAGCCGTCGAAATCGGATCTGCAGTTTTCGCCCTATCGGCAATTCAGCCGTGAGGAATGGGCGCGGCTGCGTGCGGATACGCCAATGACGTTGTCATCGACGGAGCTGGATCAGCTTTCGGGTTTGATCGAGGAACTGTCGATCGACGAGGTGGAGAAAATCTATCTGCCACTCTCGCGCCTGCTCAATCTTTATGTCGCGGCTTCGCAGGAATTGCATGCCGTCACGTCGAAGTTTCTCGGACGGCGAGAGGTGAAGGTTCCCTTCATCATTGGTGTGGCGGGATCGGTCGCGGTTGGTAAGAGCACGACGGCGCGTGTTCTGCGTGCCCTTCTGGCGCGCTGGCCCGATCATCCGCGTGTCGACCTGATGACAACCGATGGTTTCCTGCTTCCGAACGCGGAGCTGGAGCGGCTCGGCATCATGGACCGCAAGGGCTTTCCTGAAAGCTTCGACATCGCTCGACTTTTGAATTTTTTGGCCGATGTGAAGTCTGGAATCGCGGAAGCGGAGGCGCCGGTCTACTCGCACTTTCACTACGACATCATTCCGGGGCAGAAAATTCGCATCGAGTGCCCCGATATTCTGATTGTCGAAGGGCTAAACGTGCTGCAGCCCGGTCGTCTGCCGGTGAATGGCGAGGTGATCCCATTCGTTTCTGATTTTTTCGACTTCTCGATCTATATCGACGCGGATCCCGAGCTTATCGAGCGCTGGTATGTGACTCGGTTCATGCGGCTGCGGACAACGGCGTTTCGTGATCCGGCGGCCTATTTTCATCGCTATTCGAAATTGACGAACGAAGAGGCGGAAGAACGGGGTTTGTCTATCTGGCAATCGATCAATTTGAAAAACCTGCGTGAGAACATTCTCCCGACGCGGCAGCGCGCAAGTCTCATTCTCCGCAAGGGGCCGGATCATTCCGTGGAGCAGGTATCGCTGCGGCGTATCTGACTGTTTTCAATGCGGATCGCGCATTGTGAAAAAACATAATCATGAAAATCGGACATGAAAATAGGGCCGCCCGGGGTCGGCGGCCCTGAAGAGACGTCTCTTAATCGGAGAGGAATTTAGGAGACGGTCAAGTTGCGGTCTTGGTTGGAAATTGAAAAATGGGCACGAAGCCGACAGCCCACTCCGAAAAGGCGAGCTGCTGGCGCAAGGCCAGTGACATATAGGGCGACCGGAAAAATTCGTTGGCCAAGGTCGTGTGTGCGGCCATCAAAGTATTGGTTGCTGCAACGCCTGCACTGAAGATTGTCGTGAACATTTCGGTTGTCTCGGTTGGCAGGACGGAGCGCGCCGGAAGGTGTTCTGCGTCGTCGTCGCCGACAGGGGTGCGCGGCTTCGATGGGCTCGACGATTGACGAGCGGCAGAGCGGGCAGGGGGCTGCTGTGCGGCGCCGGTGGCTTTCGCGATCTCAGCAACAGCCGAGATGCGTGTGACGGCCTTCTGTGCGGAAGCGGCGATGGACCGAGCACGAGGCGTCTTGGACGTATCGGAGGGATGTGCACAATCGGCTCCAGCGGGCCTCTTGTGTGAGGCGACCCGACGTGCGCGCGGCGCGGATACCGGCGTCTTTCTGGCGGACGATGTTGTGGCGCTGGTTGCAGCGTTTTCGACGTCGCGCATCAACTCGCTGCGGACGGCATTGAATTTGTCGCGCAGACGGCGGATCACCGAAGGGTCCGACACGCCGAGTGAGCGAATGGCCGTCGTCGGCTTCAGTGCGGGGTTCGATGTGATCAGCCGGGCAATGGCATCGAGCCGTTGGCGATCGTCGATCCCGCTGCCTTTCGGCCGGCCGCGCCGGGTCCTTTTCTCGGGCATACGAAATACCTTCGGTCAATCGAATCGTCTTCATCCCTATTGTCGGAAACGTGACTCCGATTCCAAGGAAAAAATTCATTCGGTTTTGAAATAACCGAGAGGCATATACATCTGTGTCCTCGATACATCGAATTTATTTTCCGCAATGAAAAATATGGCGGCGAAATTCGAAAACGTGAATTTCGCCGCCAAAGACTTTCAATTCTATTTTTTATGGATTCAACCGATCAAATTTCGGCCGCGGGCGAGCTGGTAAAGCGGCGTATTGGGCCGTGCTCCGATATGGGAAATGATCTCGGCCGCAGCAAGGCTGCCGAGCCGGCCGGCGGCTTCGAGGCCGAGGCCGGCGGTCAATCCATAAAGGAACCCGGCGGCATAAAGATCACCGGCGCCTGTAGAATCGACAAGCTTTTCTATGGGATCCACGGGGATTTCCAGGCGGCGTCCTTCGGAAAGTATGATGGACCCCTTTTCGCTGCGTGTGAGAGCCGCGAGGCGCGTGTCGCGGGTAGCATTCTGGGCGGCTAATTCGAAATCGGATGTTTCGTAAAGCGATGTGATCTCGCTTTCGTTGGCAAAAAGAATATCGATACCGTCGCGAATGAGATCGGTGAATTCAGCACGGTGGCGATCGACGCAGAAGGAATCAGAAAGAGTGAGGGCGACCTGACGGCCCGCCGACTTCGCGATTTTCACTGCCTGGCGGAATGCGGCTTTTGCGTGCGGTCTGTCGAACAAATAGCCTTCGAGATAAACGATAGCGGAGGAGGTGATGAGATCGGCGTCGATATCGCCCTGGTCAAGGTCGGTGGAAATGCCGAGAAAGGTATTCATCGTGCGCTCGCCATCCGGCGTGACGAGAATGAGGGAGCGCGACGTGGGTGCCTTGCCGGAAACGGGTGGTGTTGCGAAAGCGACGTTGGCAGTCTTGATGTCGTGGCCAAAGATGCGTCCGAATTCGTCGTCGGCAATCTTGCCGATGAATGCGGCGCGACCGCCGAACGAGGCAAGGCCGACCAGTGTGTTCGCGGCGGAGCCGCCGGAGATCTCCACGGCCGGACCCATGGCGCGGTAGAGTGTCGATACGGTGTCGTCGTCGACGAGACGCATGTGCCCCTTGGGGGCTTGGTGGCGTGCGAGGAAAGAGTCGTCGCAGCGACCGATGATGTCTACGACGGCATTACCGATGCCGACGACGTCGTAGCGAATATCGCTCATTGAAGTGTCCTTTTTTCCTTCATGGTCGGGCGCACTATAGAAATCGAGGTCCGTGCGGCAAGGGCGGCGGAAAAAAAGGACCGCGCGCGGCACGGGCTGGCAGCCGGGTTGCTCAGCCCTTGTGGGACGCCAGCGACAGCAACAGGCGCTCAGCGAGCACCTCCTCAATTGCGCTGTTGAGGCGGGCGGTGCGCAAGGCGTCGGCAGTTGCGGT
Source organism: Hyphomicrobiaceae bacterium (assembly GCA_036768475.1). Classification (GTDB taxonomy): domain Bacteria; phylum Pseudomonadota; class Alphaproteobacteria; order Rhizobiales; family Hyphomicrobiaceae; genus JAEUMD01. Next base: position 439,211 of record DAIPMW010000001.1, read on the forward strand.
CAGTGCCCGATCCAGAGCAGGTCGGGACCAGCGGCGGCATTGATCGGCAAAGGCGTCACGCTGCTTGAAGTGCAGGGGTGGCCGCAACTGACGGATCGCCTCGGCAAACTGGGCGCCCTTTTCAACATCTGCGCGCACGCGGTGCAGCTTCTGCAGATGTCGCTGGATGGCAGCAATCACCATCTGCGGGCTTTCACCCGCCGTGATGGCGCGAGCAAACTCGTTAATGGCGGCGGCGGCATTGCCGGAAGCTGCAGCGTTGACGATGCGATCGATAGCAAGCTCAGATGCGTCGCCGACGATTGCGTCGATGTCGTCGATTTCGATGCGAGACTTGCCCTGGGCATAAAGCGCCAGCTTCTCGATTTCGGCTCGCGACAAAGCGCGGTCAGCACCGAGGCGTGACACGAGCAGGGCGCGCGCGTCAGGCGAAATATCGATGCCCGCATTCTGCAGGATGTCTCGCACGAGGCTTTCGAGATCGCGACCTTCGTCACCGTAGCAGGCGATGGCGGCGGCATGGGGTGACTTTTCGTACGTCGTGCGCAGACTGTCGGTCGGCTTCAGGTTGCCGGCTTCGACAATGAGTACGCCGGCGAGATCGTTCGATTGGGCCAGTTCATTGAGCACTGTCGCGTTGATGATGCGGCCAGTGGCGACGCGGACAATCTTGCGTCCGCCGAACATAGGGAGCGTGCGCAACTCCACGCCGAGGCGATCGCGGTCGCCATCAAGGTCGGCATCGTCCAGACGGATGACCTCGCCAGGCGGGTTCTCGCCAGCGGCAATGCGCTTTGCAGTCAGCTGCGCGCGCTCAGTGACAAGGCCGGGATCGGAGCCGAAGAACAGGAACGCGCGGAGGGACTTGTCAGGCGCGGAGAGAAATTTTTCGGCCAAATGGGCTTTGACGGCGACCATACGGATTGTCCGGTCCAGTGCGTCCAATATGGGTCCAGTGCGACCGGCAGCTGGTCGTACGATTGCGTTACCGCCGCGTCGATGACGTGATGGGCTTCATATCATGCGCTGATCACGCGTGCGAGATTCGGTGCGGAGATAAAAAGCAGAGATAAAAAGCAAAGTCTGAGAGAGAAATTTCGGTGTTTGCCTTGCGCGACTGCGGTCGAGGCGGAGCGGCTCTCAGGCCGACTGTGCCAGATAGGCGGCAATGCGGGTCTTCAGATCCTGAGCGACGGTGTCGGCGGCGCGGTTTTCGGCATCGCGGCGGGCGCGCACGTTTGCAAAGACGGACGTGAACCGCTCGAAGGCTGCACGGCTTACGCTCTTGCCCTGCATCACCACCTGCTTGTCGGAGATGCGCACGAGGCGGAAATCCGCATCCAGGTTGTAGACCGAGCCCGATGCGTCGCCACTGATCTTGACCAGCGTCGAGGTGATCGATTCGCGGACGACAATTTCCAGACGATGGGTGGCAGGAGATGCATGACCGCCCCCTGTGGTCTGGAAGATGACTTCATTGCGAATCTGCTGGCCGACGCGGCCGGGAATGGGCGCGATCTCGACCTGTGCCAGCTTTTCGGAAACGTCGGCTCCGCCGATCGAGGCCGTACCATAGAGCGGGCGGAAGCCGGTGTCGGCACAGCCGGCGGTCAGGATGGCGACTATCGCAGCGGTAACAAGCGCGCCGGAACGGCGGGCACGACCTGATGCGGCCCCCGCCGGTCTGCCCGCGTCGCGGTTACGCGCCTCAGCCCACCACATTCACGATCCTTTGCGGTACGACGATGATTTTCTTTGGCTTTCTTCCCTCAAGAGCCCGCTTGACGGACTCCAGCTCCAAAGCCGCAGCTTCAACGTCCTCCTTGGTTGCCGTACGTGCGATCGTCAGCTCGTCACGGCGCTTGCCGTTCACCTGTACGGCAACGGTAACAGTATCGTCAACGAGCAAGCCCGGATCGGCCACGGGCCAAGGCTGATTGGAGACGAGGGTGTTGTAACCGAGCCGCGCCCAGCATTCTTCTGCCAAGTGCGGCATCATCGGGGCGATCATCTGAACGAGGTATTCGGCCGATTCTCTTATGGTCGAAGCGAGCCCTTCGCCTGATCTGGTGAGGGACTGGGAGAGCGTATTGCTCAGCTCGTAAACCCCGGCGACGGCGACGTTGAAGCGCAGCCCTTCGATATTGCGGCCGATCTGATCGAGCGCCCTGTGCGTGGCGCGACGCAGCGCCTCGGCCTCGGGGGAGAGCGTGGCCGGCATTTTCTCTCCCTTCGGCGCAGCCTTGTCGGCGGCGTCGTCGACGATGCGCCAGACGCGCTGGATGAAACGGCCCGCGGCTGCGATGCCTTCATCTGTCCATTGCACGTCGCGCTCGGGAGGAGAATCCGACAGCATGAACCAGCGGGCGCAATCGGCGCCGTAGTGAGCGATGATGTCATCGGGATCGACGACGTTCTTTTTCGATTTCGACATCTTGACGATGTCGCCGATTTCGATCGCTTCTCCCGTTTCGATCAGTTGCGCCGAACGATCGGAGCCTTCACCTTCGATCCTGACCCTGTCGGGCTCGAACCAGATCGGCTTATTTTCCGTGTCGCGTCTGTAATAGGTCTCGTGCGTGACCATACCCTGTGTGAAGAGCGCGGCGAACGGCTCGCGCAGGTTCTTGGCGGCGTGGCCGGCATCGGAAATGGCGCGGAAGAAAAAGCGCGAATAGAGCAGATGCAAAATGGCGTGCTCGATGCCGCCGATATACTGATCGACCGGCATCCAATAGGCGAGAGCATCCTTGTCGATCGGCAATTCGGCGTGGGGGTTGGTGAAGCGCGCGTAGTACCAGGACGAATCGACGAACGTATCCATGGTGTCGGTCTCGCGGCGTGCTTTCCCGCCGCACTTGGGGCAGTCAACGTGCTTCCATGTCGGATGGCGTTCGAGCGGATTGCCTGGCTTGTCGAAGCTGGCATCGTCGGGGAGCTTTACCGGCAGGTCCTTTGCCGGCACCGGCACCACGCCGCAGGCGTCACAGTGGATGATGGGGATGGGGCAGCCCCAGTAGCGCTGGCGCGAGATGCCCCAGTCGCGCAGGCGGAAATTGACCTTGCGCTTGCCAACCGGCTTGCCCGCGAGCGTCGCTTTTTCCAGGCGGTTTGCCACCTCCTGGAATGCGGCGGTGGTATCGAGACCGTCGAGGAAGCGCGAGTTGATCATCGTGCCTTCGCCGTCGTAGGCCTCGGCACCGATCTCGAAGCTAGCCTTGTCCTTACCGGGCGGCAGGATAACCGGCACGACCGGCAGGCCGTATTTGCGGGCGAAATCGAGGTCGCGCTGGTCTCCGGACGGGCAAGCGAAGATGGCGCCCGTGCCGTAGTCCATCAGCACGAAGTTGGCGACGTAGACGGGCAGTGTCCAAGTCGGATCGAGGGGATGGATGGCGCGAATGCCTGTGTCGAAGCCTTTTTTCTCCGCAGTTTCCAAATCGGCGACGGAGGTGCCCATGCGGCGGCATTCCTCGCAGAATGCAGCGAGGTCCGGGTTGCTCTCGGCGGCGGCCTTGGCGAGTGGATGATCGGCTGCAACGGCCATGAAAGAGGCGCCGAATAGCGTATCGGGTCGCGTCGTGTAGACCTGCAGCTCGTTGTGGCCGGCCGGCGCGGAGCCTTCCTCCAGTGCCCAGCGAACCAGCAGGCCCTCGGAGCGGCCGATCCAATTGGCCTGCATGAGGCGCACTTTTTCGGGCCACTTGTCGAGTGTGGAGAGCGCCTCGAGCAATTCTTCGGCGTAGTGGGTTATCTTGAAGAACCATTGGGTCAGCTCGCGCTGCTCGACCAGCGCACCGGAACGCCAGCCGCGACCGTCGATCACCTGCTCGTTTGCGAGCACGGTCATATCGACGGGGTCCCAGTTGACCTTGGCGGATTTGCGGTAGGCGAGGCCCTTCTCCAACAGGTCGAGGAACAGTTTCTGCTGATGCCGGTAATAGTCGGGCGAGCAGGTGGCGATCTCACGATCCCAATCGAGGGAGAGCCCCATCGACTTGAGCTGGCCCTTCATCGTTTCGATGTTGGAGTAGGTCCAGGTGCCGGGGTGAGTCTTGCGTTCCATCGCGGCGTTCTCGGCGGGCATGCCGAACGCGTCCCAGCCCATGGGGTGCAGCACATTGAAGCCGCGGGCGCGTTTGTAACGGGCAAAAACGTCTCCCATCGTGTAGTTGCGCACATGCCCCATGTGGATGCGCCCCGATGGGTAAGGGAACATCTCGAGCACATAGCACTTCGACCCCTTTTGCCCGGCTAAGCCCGTTTCATGCCTTTGGCGGTCCGTGTCCCAGACGGTTTGCCAGTGCTTTTCGCGCGCGGGTGCGTTGTAACGTTCTTTGGACATGGGTGCTCTTTGGTGAGGCTCGAGGCCGCCAGGTTCTTGAGGATCAGTGTTTGGCGGCGTAATGAGCCCGAAAGGCCCGGTGGGTCAAGGTGGCCGGATGACGGCAGGCGCGGAAATGAGCAGGAACGGGAACGATTTGGCAATGGATGGTGCGGCGGGGCGGCTCGGCGATATTCAGGCGCGAATCCGGGCGGCGGCGGAAGAACAAGAGCGCGACCCGTCGGCCGTCACCCTGATCGCCGTATCGAAGACCTTCGAAGCCGATGCGATCCGCCCTGTGATCACCGCAGGACAGCGGCATTTCGGCGAGAACCGGGTGCAGGAGGCCGGGCGAAAGTGGCCGTCGCTCAAGGCAGAGACGCCGGGCATCATCCTGCACCTGATTGGCCCGCTGCAGTCCAACAAGGCGAAGGAGGCGGTGGCGCTGTTCGACGCCATCCACTCGATCGACCGCGAGAAGATCGCGCGCGCGGTGGCTGCGGAGATGGAACGGCAGGGCCGGCGATTGCAGCTTTTCGTGCAGGTGAATACGGGCGAGGAGCCGCAGAAGGCAGGGGTGATGCCGGCGGATGCGGTGGCGTTCGTCAAGATGTGCCGGGAAGCGCTCGGGCTGGAGATCGCTGGGCTCATGTGCATTCCGCCGGTCGATGAGGAGCCGGCGGTACACTTCGCGTTCCTGGCGAAGCTCGCAAGGGATGCGGACGTTTCGGGGTTATCGATGGGAATGAGCGACGACTTCGAGACGGCGGTGGCGTTCGGCGCGACCCATGTGCGCGTTGGGTCAGCGATTTTCGGGGGGCGGGGGTAGGGCTCTCTTTTCTCGCGCATTCATGGTGTGGGTTGATGTCCGGCGCACTTGCGCCGGCCTGGTTTCTCGGGGACACGCCCGAGGATAACAACACTGTTTGGCATGAAGGTCGCTATCGCCGCGTTGCCGGAAACGGGCCGGAATAACTGATTTGTCCACACGCAATCGGCGGCGCGCCACGTTGGCGCACAGGAGTGGGGTGCTACCCTCACGTGTGATTCGGGCTCGATTTCCAGTGTTTTCCGCCCGTTTGCGCGAGCGTGTTGCGTCTTGTCCCGTGAGCGTCGCTGTTTCCCGACCCCGAGGAGATGACAATGGCCACCGCGACCGCCGTTGAACGTGAAGCCGATGCCGCCGCCAACGAGGCGGCGCGTGATGCGCGCGCTGAGGTCTACGACCGCGCCGGGGCCGAAGAGCCGAAGGGCGGCACCAAGCCGACGCGCAAGGACAAGCGCATGGCCAGGGCCTCACAGTCGGGCGAGGGGTTCCTGAAATTCGTCGTCAACGTCTGGGTGACGAATTTCAACTCGGTCGAATTCGGTATCTACAAGCATTCCCGCAACCGGGCGAAATCGCGTCAGTTCACCAAGGACATGGACGTTTTCGCGGAGATCATCGAAAACGGCGAGCGCACCGGGCTTCTGTCCTACCGCGAGGATCTGTGGAAGGACAAGGATGGCACCGATAAGCGCCTCGTCATGAAGCTCTTCTCCGAAAACCTCAACTGGCGGGCGACGATGGACCTGATGCTGGCGCGCTCTTTAGCCCAGACGTTCGGTGCGCGCGGGCTTCCGGTCACCACGTATTCGATCAACACGAACGACGACAATTACGTCGTCTACGTCGAGCGCTCGGCCAATAAATGGCCGCTGCTGCCGGAGTACTTCTCATTCTTCCTGATCGACAACCAGGGCAATCCCGATTTCTACATTTTGCGGCGCGACGTCATCAACATCGGTGGCGACTACACGCTTTACAATCAGAAGGACGAGATCGTCGGCCATCTTGACGGGCGCATTCTGACGCTGGGAGGCTACTGGAGCGGTTATCTCAAGGAGGGCATTGCGGATAAGCGTCTGCTCAACGTCATGAAGCTGCTTGCCGGCATGATCCTGTTCAACGGTTCATGCCGGCGCCACATCAAGGCACTCTACCGCGATATCCGCGACGGGCGCGTGGAGGCGACGATCGAGCGGCAGGAGCACGATCTCTATATGAACCCGCGCCGGGTGCGGTAGCCGCCGACCGGCGAGGCCCGTTCGCCGGGTGTATTGGGAACGAGACGCGCCGTCTTGCGGCGTTCCAAGGAAGCCGCCTCTTCATCGGGCGGCTTTCTGTTTGCCTGCGAATTGGGCATCTCAAGTGTGCCGAGCGCCTATTCATTGGGCAGCCGCATGGCAAAGGCGCGCGTATGGTTCAGAAAAAGATTCTATATATCAATCTGTTGTCGCTTTTTCTCCTGCTGGCACGGTCCTTGATCATTGCGCCGCGCAGACCGGCAGGCCGCCCAGACGAGAAGCGGCTGCCTGATTCGGCATCACACGGACCGCTGGGGGAGGCGCATGGAAGAGCTGCAACACGGTACGAACGTCTTTTTTCTCCTGATGGGCGCCATTCTGGTGTTCGCGATGCACGGGGGCTTCGCGTTTCTCGAAGTCGGCACCGTGCGGCATAAGAACCAGGTCAATGCCCTGGTCAAGATCCTGGTCGATTTCGCGATCTCGACCGTGAGTTATTTCTTCATCGGCTATTGGGTTGCCTACGGGGTGACTTTCTTCGTCAGTGCGCAGGGCCTGGCGGGAGGGGCAGAAGGCTTCCTTCCCAACGGGTTCAGCCTCGTCAAATTTTTCTTTCTTTGCACGTTCGCAGCAGCGATCCCGGCAATCGTCTCAGGCGGCATCGCAGAGCGGGCGCGGTTCAACGCGCAGATGCTGGCGACAGCCTTGCTCGTCGGTCTTGCCTATCCGTTGCTTGAAGGCACGGTGTGGAATTCGAATTTCGGCGTGCAGGATGCTCTCTTCAAGGGCGCGCTCGGCGGTGTATTCCATGATTTTGCGGGCTCGATCGTTGTCCACGCATTCGGCGGCTGGGTGGCGCTGGGCGCGGTATGGCGGCTCGGCGCGCGGACCGGCCGGTATGAAAAGGGGCGCGCGACGGGCATCCCGCCGTCTTCGATCCCGTGGCTGGCGATGGGCTCATGGATGCTGTGCGTGGGCTGGTTCGGCTTCAATGTGATGAGCTCGCAGAGCGTTACCGGCATCTCGGGCCTTGTTGCAATGAATTCGCTGATGGCCATGGTGGGAGGAATCCTGGCGGCGCTGGTCGCCGGCAAGAACGACCCGGGTTTCGTCCACAACGGCGCGCTTGCCGGTCTGGTCGCGGTGTGCGCGGGCTCCGACATCATGCATCCGATCGGAGCGTTCGTGACGGGTGGTGTCGCGGGCGTGATTTTCGTGCAGTTCTTTCAGTTGGCGACGATCAAATGGAAGATCGACGATGTTCTGGGCGTGTGGCCGTTGCACGGGCTTTGCGGACTGTGGGGCGGTATTGCTGCAGGCATCTTCGGCCTCCAGGCGTTGGGCGGCCTCGGCGACGTCTCGTTCGCGTCGCAGCTGGTCGGCGCCCTGATGGGTGCCGGGTTCGGCTTGGTTGCCGGCATCACCGTCTACTCGATCGTGGATGTGCTGCTTGGTTTGCGCATGTCGGACGAGGAGCAGCGGCGCGGCGCCGACGTCTCGATCCACAACATCAGCGCCAATCCGGAAGAAGATGTGCGTATGGGCCGCCTGTAAAACGGCCCGTGCACCGGCAATAAGAAAACCGCCCCGGGATCTGATCCACGGGGCGGTTTTATTTGAGAGCCTCAATCACGGCTTCGATGGAAGCAGACTACGCACCACTCAGCCGATCAGGCTGTTAAAGCTTCTTGCAATCGAACTTGATCTTCACCCACGGCAGATCGAGTTTGCACGAGCCGTCGGCGGTCTTCTTCACGAGCTTATCGAAAGAAAGACCGCCAGTGCCTGAGGACTTGTCCTCGGTCGTGCCGTCATCTGCCGTCTCAGCGTTGGCCGTGTTGTCTTCTGTTGGCGCAGTCGCAGTATCCTTGTTCGCTTCCTCTGCCGTTGCGGTGGAAGGCGCGGGCGCTGTTTCAGACGCTTCAGTCGAATTGGGCGCTGCCGATGGTGCGGTCGCGGGCTCCTGCTTGGCTATTCTGGCCGGCGGCGGAGATGCGGGACGGGGTGCCGGCGCGGTGATCGGTTCATTTGCCGCAACCTCGGCAGGCGGGTTTGTTGCCGGCGCCTTTGCTCGAACGGCTGGTGCCGGCGATGTTTTCGCCGCGGCAACCGTTTCGGGATTGTCGCAACGGGGCAGATCGGCGGGCGCGCGCGTCCAAGTGTGGTTCTCGGCAAACAGCTTGATGCCAGCGTAACCGGTCACGCGCAGGCGATCGTTGCCGATGGGTGCCAAAGCGACGTCGAACTTGCGGCCGTGCTCGGGGCTGTAGATCCAGCCGTTGTCCCAGCTGCCACCGCCGACGGGCCTCACTTCGCCAAGGATCTTGGCGCCGCAGCCTTTTGCGTCGCTCTTGGATTTCACCCAGACAACCTTGCCGCAAAGAGCGCCGCCGCATTCGGTGATCTCGACCGCGCCGCGACCCTTGTCGTCGATCCAGACGCCCAACGGGCTGCCTGCTGCGGAAGCGGGGGTGGCAGGGAAAATGGACACGAGGACTGCCGCAGCGGCGGCCAACCCTGGTAATGACGCGATGCGCAGCATTGGACTACTCCTGTCTCAGCTTCGGTTAGAGCGAACTCGCATGGCGCGGGTGCTCGTGCTGTTCCCAGTGGAACAGGCTGCTCTCGACGTAAGGCCGGCAAAGCGGATAAACGTGGCGCTTCGATGAATTTGGGCGACGCAATTCGGGTGGGATACGGATCAATGGATGGGCTAGAGGCGCTAGCGACCGGCGCAATCATCTCGCCGTTCACGCGTTTGCGGCAACTTTTGGAGGGTATTGCTCCCGGGAATGATAAGCCGGTCGATTTGACGCTGGGCGAGCCGCGCGAGACGATGCCGCCATTCATCGCCGACAAAATCCGCGAGGCGGAGGCGCTGTTTGCCAAATATCCGCCGATCAAAGGCAGCGATGAGCTGCGGCGGTCTATCGCAGAATGGCTGGATCGGCGCTGTGGCCTCAGGGGCGGCGCTGCGATCGATCCCGCGCGCGAGGTTCTGCCGGTGAACGGCTCGCGCGAGGGGCTTTATTTCGCGGCTCTTCCCGCGGTCGGGCGCAAGAAGGTCGACGGTCGCCCGGTGATCCTGATCTGCAATCCCTATTATCAAGCCTACATCGGTGCGGCGCTTGCGACGGGAGCAGAGCCCGTCTTTCTCAACGCAACCGCGGCGACGGGCCATTTGCCGGATCTCGATGAGATCGCGGAAGACAAAGCGCTGCTGGAGCGTACGGTTGCGTTCTACCTGTGCTCACCGGCAAATCCGCAGGGTGCCATTGCATCACGGGACTATGTTTCACGCGCGCTGGAGCTGGCGCGGGCGCATGACTTCATGCTGTTCTTCGACGAGTGCTACTCCGAACTCTACAATGGCGAGCCGCCGGTTGGCGGGCTGGAGGTTGCGGCAGCGACGCCGGAGCGGTTTTCCAACATTGTCGTCTTCAACTCGCTGTCGAAGCGCTCCAATTTGCCGGGTCTGCGCTCGGGATTCTGTGCCGGGGACGCGGCATTCATCGAGACTCTGGCGGAGGTTCGCAATCTAGTCGGCCCGACGATGCCCGGGCCGATACAACACGCCTCTGCCGCGGCATGGAGCGAGGAACAGCACGTCGCCGCCAACCGAATGGCCTATCGTGCGAAGTTCGACGTCTGCGACGAAGTTCTGGCAGGCCGCTACGGCTACCAGAGGCCGGGTGGCGGTTTCTTCCTCTGGCTCGATTTGAGTCATTTTGGGGGAGGTGTTGAGGCTACGGTAACCTTATGGAAACGGTCGGGTGTCAGGGTGATACCGGGTGCTTATCTGGCGCAACCCGGACGAGACGGCATCAACCCCGGCGCGGATTACGTGCGCGTGGCGTTGGTCACGGATCCGGCAACGATCAGGGAAGCGCTCGGCAGAATGGTTTCCGTCCTAGCGTAAGAAGTTGCTTTCCCCATGTCGTTGGAGTCGCACGTTTCCATGAACAGTGCCGCTGCGCTGCCGCCCCTGGAGCGTCGGTTGATGGCGGCTTTCGGCCGTTTCGCAGGCGGGTTGCTGCTGCTGGTGGTGGCCGCGCTCTGGCTTAGCGTGATGACGTGGTCGGTCAGCGATCCAAGTCTCACGCATGCAACGAGCGGTACGCCGCGTAACGCCGTGGGTGCGCTGGGCGCGATCGTCTCGGATCTTTTGCTGCAAACACTAGGGCTGGCGACACTGGTCGTTCTGATCATTCCGATGTTCTGGGGGCTTGCGATGCTGAAGGCGTCCGGCCCCGATGCCGGCTTCAAGAAATCACAATTCTTCTGGTTTCCGGTGGCGATGGTGGCTACGGCCGGCGTCTTCTCGGCGCTGCCTGTGATGGTATCATGGCCGCTTCATCATGCGCTCGGCGGCATCGTTGGCGATACAGTATTCGCGATGTGCGCAAAACTGTTCCAGTTGATCAATATGGCACGGGGCAGTCTTGCTGCCGGACTGGTGATGGGCCTGCTTGCGGCGATGGCGATCGGTCGTGCAACCGGCGTGGCCTGGGCCGATCTGATTGCGGCCTTGGTGCCCGGCAGGGCGCGGTCGCGTGCGGTCGGGGCGGAGCAAGTCTCGCTACATTTGCCGACCGATGATGAGCCGGTGCGGGCTTACGCCGATCGGGCGGGCCGCATCGAGCCGCAGCTCATGGTACCGCCTGATGCGTTCGGCGGAGCGCGCGTGTATGGCATGGCGGACGATACGACCGTAACCAATGCGCAGGACCATAGGAGACATAGGACTCCGGCAGGCCTGCCTCTCAGCGTGCGTTTGGCAAGCGTCATGGCGGGCGCGCGCGGTGTCGCACAGCGCGGCGTCGCGGCGATGCATCATCATGCCATGCGGTTTGGTGCAAGCCTTCAGGGCGCCACCGCAGACAACGGCTATAGACCGGGTGGTCCGGTTCAAGCCGGGTGGCCGCTGCCGCATGGACATGCGCCGCGCGCCGCTGGCTATCCGCAGGGCTCGCCGCCCGTGCACGCGCAAGCACCGGGGCTTGGATACCAAGCGGCATCGCAGGGACAGCCCTACGGCTGGGCACCGCCGCAGCACGATGGTGCATCCGCGTATTGCGACACCGATTTCGATGTGACGACCGAGGAATCGAGTCGCTCCATCGCGAAGCGATTTGCACCTCCCGGTGCTGTGCCTTCCCATGCGCAAAATGGCCTGGCAGACCCGGAAAATTTCGCGCCCGTTCCTGCCGCTCCGGTCCATGTGCCGACGCCGCATCATCAGGCACCGTTAGGGCCACCGATGGGGCTTGCCGGTAGCGTGCCGATGGCTGGCGGGACCGTTGAGCCGCCGCATGGGCGTGCGTCCCAATCCGCGAGCCAGAATGCTGCTGCGGTGCAGGCTCCCGTCGCCGGCGCTCCGCGCTCCGCCAGACGCAACGCGCTGTTCGGTGGTGTGTCGTTCCGTGGTCAGGGTCGTGGTCAGGGTCAGGTGGGTATCAAGCTTCCTTCCATTAATCTTCTGAAAAAGCCGGCGCCAGGCAAGGCTGGCCCCGAGTTCACGCAAACGATGCTGCGGGGCAATGCGCGTCTGCTGGAAGACGTGCTGGGCGATTTCGGCGTGAAGGGTGAGATTCGCGACATCCGACCGGGGCCGGTGGTCACGCTGTTCGAGTTCGAGCCGGCGCGGGGTGTGAAGTCATCGCGAGTCATCGGGCTCGCCGAGGATATCGCGCGGTCGATGAGTGCGATCTCGGCGCGCGTGGCAGTCGTTCCCGGCCGCAATGCGATTGGTATCGAACTACCCAACACGCGGCGCGATCCGGTGCTGTTGCGCGAAGTTTTGGAATCTGAGGCCTACAAGTCACTCGATTCGGCGCTGCCGATCGCGCTTGGAAAATCCATCGGCGGTGAACCCGTGGTCGCAGATCTCGCGCGCATGCCGCATCTGCTGGTGGCAGGCACGACGGGCTCGGGCAAGTCGGTCGGCGTCAATGCGATGATCGTGTCGCTGCTCTACCGCATGAATCCGGACGACTGCCGCTTCATCATGATCGATCCGAAGATGCTGGAGCTTTCCGTCTACAACGGCATTCCGCATCTTCTGGCGCCTGTCGTCACCGATCCACACAAAGCGGTGACCGCGCTCAACTGGGTCGTCGGCGAGATGGAGGAGCGCTACAAGCGCATGTCGAAATTGTCGGTGCGCAACATCGACGTCTACAACAACCGCGTGCGCAATGCGAAGAAGCGCGGCGAGATGATCTCGCGCACGGTGCAGACGGGGTTTGACAGGCGCACGGGCGAGGCGATCTACGAGCAAGAGCAGATGCAGCTTGAGACGATGCCCTACATCGTCGTCGTGATCGACGAGTTCGCCGACCTGATGATGGTGGCGGGCAAGGAGGTCGAGGCCTCCGTGCAGCGCCTGGCGCAGATGGCGCGTGCGGCTGGCATCCACATCATCATGGCGACGCAGCGGCCGTCGGTCGACGTCATCACGGGCACCATCAAGGCGAATTTCCCGACGCGCATATCGTTCAAAGTGACCTCCAAGATCGACAGCCGCACGATCCTCAATGAGCAGGGCGCCGAGCAACTGCTCGGGCAGGGAGACATGCTGTTTGCCGCCGGGTCGGGTCAGGCCGGGCGCGTGCATGGCGCATTTGTCGCCGATGAGGAGGTCGAAGCGATTACGGACTTCCTCCGGGCGCAGGGCGCACCGCGCTACATCGAGGGCATCACGGATTCGCCGGAGGAGGCGCCTTCGGACGTGCAGCTGCCACAGGGGCAGGGCGAGGAGGATCTCTACGACCGCGCCGTGGCGATCGTGCTTCGCGATCGCAAGGCTTCGACCAGCTATCTGCAGCGGCGCCTCTCGATTGGCTACAACCGTGCTGCTGACCTGATCGAGCGAATGGAGGCGGAAGGTCTCATCAGCGCCGCAAATCACGCTGGCAAGCGCGATATTCTGGCCCAAACGGGTGGCGCTCATGGTGACAGCGCGGCTGACGCGGCCTGATCATGCCCGGCTTGAGGCTCCGGCCGCCGGTGCTCACCTTGTTGCCGCGCTGTGGGGCGACCGGAGCAGGTGTGGTCTTGGTGAAACCAAATTGGTGATCGTGGCCTGCTTCTGAAGCCCTGATCTGAGAATTTGATAAACGGCTTCGACGCAAGGATGGCTGCTTCCATCTCAGCCGATCAGGCTCTAGAGCAGGGGGCAGTTTTGATTGAATCACGTCTGGCCGCTGTGGCCTGCTCAATCTGTTTGTTTGAGAGCCTCAATCACGGCCTCGATGAAAGCAGTCGTGCTTCCATCTCAGCCGATCAGGCTCTAGGATCGCCAACTTGTGGTCGCAATGTTGCGGAATGCAGAAGAAGGTGGTCTCCGTCCGGAGGCCTGAGGGGGATTAAGGGTCATTTGATGAGCATTCGCTTCATTCTGGCTGCGGCTTTCACATGCGCGGCTGCTTCGCATGCTCTTGCTGCGGACGATAAGCCTGCCACGGTCGACGGCTCGGCATGGAGCGCGGAGGTTGCGCCAGGCGGCACCAGCGGTATCACGCTCGATCCCGCGCAGACGGAAATCGTGAAAAAGGTCAACACGTACTTCAACACGATGGACAACCTGTCGGGCCGGTTCCTGCAAACGGCGGCCAATGGCAAGGTCATGAGAGGCAAGTTTGCGATGAAGCGGCCTGGACGCTTCCGCTTCGACTATGCGCGGCCCAGCCTGCAGGTGATCATCTCGGACGGTGAAAATCTGGCGATCCAGGATCACGACCTCAATAACGAGGATCGCGTGCAGCTCGACCAGACCCCCTTTCGCCTGCTGCTTCGCAAGGATGTCGATCTGGTTCGCGATGCGCGCATTTCCGAGGTTCAGGAAGGTGGCGGCCTGATCGCCCTTTCCTTGCGGGACAAGAGCCCCGATACCAGCGGCGCAATCCGGCTCGTGTTTACGACGGAGCCGGCAATGGAGCTGAAGGAGTGGGTGACGAGAGACGCGCAGGGGCTCGACACCAAGGTGGAGGTCGGTGATCTCGACCGCTCCAAAGAAATCGATGCGCAGCAATTCGTTATAAAGCCCATGGGGGCGGCTTTTAACCCGCGCTGAGCGGTTTGAGGGGCTGGGAAGTGGTGCCCGTGAGCGTATTTGGTGTGGCTGTTCGGGCTCATCCAAGCACTAGCGGTGGATGAACAGGGTGTCCTTGATCACGTTTTCGTGATCGCGGTAGATTCCCCTGTTGAATATCCCCTCATTCGGATTAGGTATCCTACAGACAGATGACATCACCCTGTACTCGGTAGTGCCCCCCGTCTAGCCGAAGATGTCATCTGTGGTACCGGTTTCCCTCCCGGTACCGCGCGCGTAAGCGCTCACGACGCTCAGCCCCTCCCCCCGGGGCTGGGCGTCTTCATTTTTATTCCATGAAAAATCAGGTTGTTGGCGCAGCGCCTGGATCGGCGGGGGCGATCAATTGCGGGTTATTGGTCTACGAGCACGCGCGTTTAAACAGAACTGGCTTTGGACTGGCGATCCGGCTCTAGAAAAGCGGTGAGGTCCATTTCGATGTCGCGCATCTTGGTCGCGATATCTTGCAGGCGACCAACAGCCTTGCCAATGAAATGGTCAGCCAGAGCCGGGTCCTCAGCGATCAAACGGCACATCTCGGAACGGGTAAGTCGTAACGCACGGACTTCGGTCAGCGCCACGACGGATGACGTCGGTGTCAGATCAATGAGCATCGCCATTTCGGCAATGATGGAGCCGGCTGGGAGAGACTGTGACAACTGCTCGAGGCAAGGACCGGAAATTCGCTCTGCAGTACCGGAAAAGATGACAACCGTAGCGTCAGTGGGTTGATGCGCGGTAATGATGGTTTGGCCGGGCTTGTAGACGATGCGGTCCGCGCGACGCGCAATCTCGGTGATCTGGAGCGGCGAGAGGCCGTCAAACAGTGCGATCTGGCGCAAGGCGTGGATGAGGGCGTCTCTGGTCATCAAGGATGAATTCCAATTTCCAGATCGCTCGAGCAGAGCTGGTAAATTGACGCGACGATCGTGGTCCGCTCCGAGTCATTGCCTGAGCGCTTGAATCCACCTCTTTGGCGGAACCGTTGGCGGCTCCTCCACACGGGTTTCAGGCTCGTGTACGAATCCCAAACCGCGCCGCGGCATTTCTGCTGCGGCGCGTTTTTTTGGTACCGGTACTAGGCTTGATTGATTCGGCCGTCCGGGTCCAGAGGGGGTGTGGATTGCGCGCTGTCAGCGCTCATTCCGTGCTACGGAAGTGTGATCAGACCACATGCTGAACGCATACAGAGCGTTGTTTAAGCGTCTGGTTCGCGCCGTTTCTGGAAGCACAACTGCTTCTTCCCAGCCGATCAGGCTCTATTGATCCTCATGCGTCTCGTCAGCGTGCGCCGGCTCATGGCGCTTGATTAGTCCGATCTGCGAAACGGCAAATACCATCGTCAATGGCATGATGCCGAATGTCTTGAAGGCAACCCAGGAATCGGTCGAGAAGTTTCTCCAGACGATCTCATTCAATGTGGCGAGCAAAATGAAAAAGAAGCCCCATCGCTGCGTTAGAATTCGCCAGCCAGTATCGGTGAGATGAAAGGCATCGGCGAAAACATATTTCAAGATGGATTTGCCAAAGAGCAATCCTCCGAACAGGATCGCGCCGAAGAAGAGGTTGACGATCGTCGGCTTGAGCTTGATGAACAGATCATCCTCGAGCCAGACCGTCAATCCGCCGAAAATCATTACAAAAACGGCTGTCACCAGGGGCAGCACGGCGATCTTGCCGAGGAGCCATCGTGAGAGGACAAGGGAGATGATCGTGGCGGCCATGAATGTCTTGGTGGCGAACTGAATGCCATACCAGGAGTTCGAAAGGAAAAAGACCACGAGGGGGCCAATTTCAAGAATCAATTTGAGCACTTGGAACCCGAGATTTTCGGGATGCTTGGCTTGGTTTTTTACGTCTTGATGCATAACGGGTCGATCCACCGATATTGGTCGTGTTTCATGGAAACACGCGCACAATCCGATCCTTTGTTTTTGAGCATGTTCAGCTAGCGCTGCGCATACTGGCTAAACATGCTCTAGATAACGCCGCGTATGTCACAAGGACTGTTGCGGAAAGACGCGGGTTCGCATGCCGCATTCTCAGCGCGCTACCTTGCCGCGCGAGGTCGACGCCGCAAGTTGCCTTTGGTCGACAAGCGGCTTTGCGAATTCAGCCTTGGTCGTTCGGGCCAGCGGGTTGGTCGGCGTGAGTGCAGGTGCCTTTTCCAGTTCGGCCGGATCCACACGGTGTTTTTGCATCTGCCGGGTCAGCAAGTAGGCGTAGATGCCGGAGAGCGGCATGATCAGTGCGACCTTGAATAGAATCCAGACGTTGACGCCATCCATTTCGAAGCCGAACAACGAGTAAATGTGATCGTCCTTGAAGGTCAATCGGACGAGCTCGTTGGCGACAGCAGTGAAGACGAAGAACCAGGCAAAGCTCCAAGTAAAGCGGTCCCAACCTTCCTGTGTGTAGTGGAAGGTCTTCTCAAAGACGTACTTGAAGAAGTTCCTCTTAAGCCACAGTCCTGCAAACAGGAATATCGCGAACATCGAGTTGAAGATGGTCACCTTGATCTGCACCCACATGGGATTGTGGGTAACGATCGTGAGCGCGCCGAAGACAACGGTGACGGTCGATGCGATCAATGGAAAAGCCGGCAAGCGCTTCAAGACGATCCGCATCGATACGATCGCCATGACGGTCGTGATGAGCAGCGCGTAGGTTCCGGCGGTGATGCCGTAGGCGGCGTTGACAATGAACATCGTAATGAGCGGGCCGAACTCGCTCATGATGTTGACGGTCTGTTCCATGTTGAATGGATAGAAACGCCGCAAGCCACTTTTCATCTGCAGGTGCCCCCCGGCGTGGCGTTGCCTGACGACAGGTCATCTGCTGCGTCTGCACGCGCCATCTCTATGATCAACTTAAGCGACATCGGCAATTGCCTTTGCAAACGATTCCGCGGCGAAAGGCTGAAGGTCGTCGATGCCTTCGCCGACGCCGATGGCGTGAACAGGCAGGCCGAACCTCTCAGCAATGGCGACAATGATGCCGCCGCGCGCGGTGCCATCCAGTTTCGTCAGAATGAGGCCGGTCACGCCGGCGCGCTGGCGGAAAACCTCCACTTGGCTCAATGCGTTCTGCCCGGTTGTGGCGTCAAGCACAAGGAGCACGTCATGGGGGGCCGAGGGATCAAGCTTCTTCAAGACGCGGATGACTTTTTCCAGCTCCTCCATCAGCGCCTGTTTGTTCTGCAGGCGGCCGGCGGTGTCAACGAGAAGCACATCGTACGCGCCAGCCTGGGCTTCCTTCAGCGCATCGAAGGCGAGACCTGAGGAATCGGCTCCGACATCCCGCGCAACGACCTTGGCTCCCGATCTGTCGCCCCAGACCTTGAGCTGATCGATGGCGGCGGCGCGGAACGTGTCGCCTGCGGCCATCATGACTTTCTTTCCCTCGCGGGCATAGCGCTGGGCGAGCTTGCCGATGGTCGTAGTCTTGCCAGTGCCGTTGACGCCAACCATCAGGATGACGTGCGGCTTGCGGTCCGTCGAGACCTGGAGCGGGCGGGCAACGGGCTCCAGCACGCGCGTGACCTCGGTCGCCAGCACGTGGCGAACGTCATCGGCAGAAATGCCTTTCTGGTAACGGCCCTGAGACAGGGCCTGGGTGATGCGCATGGACGTTTCCACCCCAAGGTCCGCCTGAATTAGCAGGTCTTCGAGATCTTCCAGCGTATCAGCGTCTAGCTTTCGTTTGGTAAAGAGGCCCGAAATTCCGTCCGAAAGCTTTGATGACGTGCGGTTCAGGCCGGACTTCAGCCTATTGAACCAGCTTACTTTTTTCTCCTCCTGAGTCGGTTCTACCGGGGCGGCGACCGTTTCTCGCTCGCCGCTCGTGGCGTCTGGCTGTGAAAGCTCGGAGGGCTTTGCAGGCGGTATGGCCTCGACGGCGGCTTCAGCCACCTCCGGCTCGACCGACGGCGTGATTTCGCTTTGTACGGCCTGCTCTTGCGCTTCGGACGCTGGCGCAGCCCGGCCGCCATCCGCCTCCTGGTCGGCAGGCGTATCGGCGAGAGGGGGGGCTTTCGCAGGCTCGGGGTTGACCGCCTCAGCGGGTGCATCTCCCGAGAACAGCCGGGAAAAAAATCCCTTTTTCCTGGCTTGCTCGCTCACGCGATCACCTCACCCATGAGATGAAAACCCTCCTGCCCGGTGATTCGGGCGCTGACGAATGCTCCGACGGGGGCGCTCGTGTCAAGGCGGACCTCCGCAAAATGCGGGGTGCGACCGGTGTTGTCTTTTTCCATCAGCAGTTGCACGACATGCCCTTTCTGGGTTGCCAGATAAGTGCGCAGCGCCGCCTCGCCAAGACTGCGAAGGATAGCCGCACGAGCCTTCACAGCCCGGTGATCGACCTGGGGCATGCGGGCGGCCGGGGTGCCCTTTCTCGGAGAGAAGGGGAATACGTGGAGATACGTGAGGCCACAGTCGGCGACGATGTCGTGCGTGGCGGCGAACATCTCGTCCGTCTCGGTTGGGAAACCGGCGATAAGATCGGCTCCGAAGACGATGTCGGGACGCAGGCGGCGGGCCTCGTCACAGAAGCGGATGGCGTCGGCGCGGGTGTGGCGGCGCTTCATGCGCTTGAGGATCATATCGTCGCCGGCCTGCATGGACAGGTGCAGGTGCGGCATCAAGCGCTCGTCCTCGGCGAGGGCGACGAGCAGGTCAGGATCCGCCTCGACCTGGTCAATGGACGACAGGCGCAGGCGGCGCAGCTCCGGGACGTGCTTGAGGATCTGGCGAACCAAACGGCCGAGACGCATCTCCCCTGGCAGATCCCCGCCGTAGGAGGTGATGTCGACGCCAGTGAGCACGACTTCGCCAAA
Source organism: Hyphomicrobiaceae bacterium (assembly GCA_036768475.1). Taxonomy (GTDB): domain Bacteria; phylum Pseudomonadota; class Alphaproteobacteria; order Rhizobiales; family Hyphomicrobiaceae; genus JAEUMD01. The sequence continues at coordinate 458,531 of DAIPMW010000001.1, forward strand.
CCCCTGGCCGACGAGATGACGGATCTCGGTAACGACCTCACCCGCCGGAACGGAGCGCGATGGCCCGCGCCCGTATGGAATGATGCAGAACGTGCAGCGGTGATCGCAGCCGTTCTGGACCTGGACGTAAGCACGGGCGCGGTTGCCGAAGCCATCGATCATATGGCTTGCGGTTTCGGTGACGCTCTGAATGTCGTTGACAAGGATAGAGGGGCTGTCGCTTGCCGCGAGCATCTTGAAGGTCTGCGCGTGCATCTTGTCGGCATTGCCGATGACATGATCGACGCCATCGAGCCCGGCAAAGCGCTCCGGCTCGATCTGGGCGGCGCAGCCCGTCACGATGATGCGCGCTTGCGGCCGCTCTCGGCGCAGGCGGCGAATGGTCTGGCGGGCCTGGCGCACGGCCTCGTTGGTCACAGCGCAGGTGTTGACGATGACAACATCGTCAAGGCCGGCGGCACGCGCGTGGCGGCGCATGACCTCGGATTCATATGCGTTGAGGCGGCATCCGAGTGTGACGATGTGGGGCGAGCCGGCGGGTGCGGCGGAGGCCGCGTCATCGCCGACACGTTCGTCGTCAACCGACGAACTTCCGATGGCAGCGTCCAAGGGATCGCCTGTTACCTCACCATGCAAAGGGCCGGTCCTCGTGTCGGTCGTTTCGTGCATCGTCGTCGTATCGATCGCGCGCTCAGGCTCAAGCGTCATGCCATTACAAGGCGCAAGCCATCACGGGCAAGCGCGCCGCGGAATTCCGTTTCGGCCGGACCCGTCATGAGGATGTGATCATCCTGCGACCAGGCGATGACAAGGTCCCCGCCGGGCAGTGAGACAGTTACTTCGGCGTCACGGTCGACGAGCTTTTTGCGCATGGCGGTGACGGCGGCGGCACAGGCTGCAGTGCCGCATGCGCGCGTCAGGCCGGCACCACGCTCCCACGTGCGGATCTTGAGGTGCGTCCGGGAGAGCACCTGGGCGATCGAGATATTGGCGCGCTCGGGAAAGACCGGGTGGTTTTCGAGCAACGGGCCGACGCGGCCGAGGTCGATGGTATCCACGTCATCAACCCAGAAGACTGCGTGCGGGTTGCCGACGTTGACGACCGAGGGCGAATGCAGGACCGGATCATCGATGGGGCCCACCTGCAACTCGATGGCGCGCGTATCATGAAACTGCTCGGCCAGCGGAATGTCCTGCCAGCCGAAGCGGGGGCGGCCCATATCGACCGTTATGCGGTCAATACTGGCGACGTCGGCCTCCAGCTCGCCGGCAACCGTGTCGATGGTCAGCCGGCGGGCGCCAGTCTCCTCCGACAAGAGCCAGGCTACGCAGCGGGTCGCATTGCCGCAGGCGCCGACCTCGGAGCCGTCGGCATTCAGAATGCGCATTTTCACGTCGGCGTGACGCGAGGGCTCCAACACGATGACCTGATCGCAGCCGATGCCGGTGGATCGGTTCGCCAAGTGGCGGGCCTCGTCCGCGTCGATGTGCACGGCGGCTTTGCGGCCGTCAACAACGACAAAATCGTTGCCGAGGCCGTTCATTTTTACGAACGGAATGGTGGTGGTCGCAGCGCTCATGCGCCCATATATGGCAAGGAGGGGGCAAAACACAATTCGCCAGTATGGTGATTGCGACGTCCGTCTCACCTCCAAGCCGAGAAAAATGCAGCAGACTTCTCGATCTCAACGAGACCAGGCGGCGCCAGGGGAGGAGTTCTATGTACGTGAAGGAGGTTGGCAGATCGCATGGCGGCAGGACCCCGTCAGCCTGGGTGAACCGGTTTCTCGGCGGCGTTCGCCCGGGTGGGCGGATTCTGGATGTCGCGTGCGGAAGCGGGCGGAACATGAGGGCGGCGCTTTCGGCCGGTTTCACGGTGACGGGGGTCGATCGCAATCTGTCGGGTGTGGCGGATCTTTCGGGAGCCGCGGGCGTTCAACTCATCGAAATGGATCTGGAGACGGGCGCAGCGACGCCGCTCAGCACGCGGTTCGGCGCGGGAACGTTCGACGGCGTGATCGTCACCAACTATTTGTGGCGGCCGATCATCAAGGATGTGGTCGCCATGACTCGGGCCGACGGGATTCTGATCTACGAGACATTCGCGCTGGGCAACGCGCAGTACGGCAAGCCGTCGAACCCCGATTTCCTCCTGCAGCCGGGTGAGCTCCTGGAGGCCATACGCCCGGCTCTCACCGCAATCGCCTACGAGCATGCGACGCTGGGCGATCCTGTGCGGGTGGTACAGCATGTCGTTGCCGTGGGGCATGCACATCGCTGGCTCCGGGAGCCGCCGCGGACGCAGACATGAAGCGTGGATCGTTGACATCGCCACGAGGAGGCAACGTCATGCACATTCGGCCGGTTCTTGCAGCGGTGCTGGCATCTGCATTCGCAATCTCTTGCCTGTTCGTGCGAACCGCGACTTCTGCGCAGACCGATGCGCCCAAGGGGCCGTCAACGCCGGTGAAGGTGGATGTGGTGGCGAAAGGCCTGTCGCATCCATGGGGTTTGCAGTTTCTTCCCGACGGGCACATGCTCGTTACGGAACGCGACGGGCGACTTCGTCTTGTCGGCAAGGATGGCAAGCTCTCCGCGCCGGTCAAGGGCGTGCCGAAGGTGCATGCGCGAGGGCAAGGCGGTCTTCTCGACGTTCGCCTCGCACCGGATTTCGCGACAAGCAACGTCATTTATCTGTCCTATGCCGAGCCGCGCGAGGGCTGGGGCAAGAGCGGGACATCGGTTGCCCGCGCGCGCCTGGTGCTCGCCAACGGCTCGGGACGGCTCGAAGACGTCAAAGTGATCTTCCGACAGGCGCCGGCGCAGGGCACGAGCCATCATTATGGATCACGCATCGTGCCCGCGCCCGATGGCACCTTGTTCATCACCACAGGGGACCGCGGCAACGGCGATCTGGCGCAGGATCCAGCGACGCAGATCGGCAAGGTCATCCGCGTTAATCCCGACGGCTCCGCGCCGGACGACAATCCGAAGAAACCGGGATGGGCTCCGCAGATCTGGTCGATGGGGCATCGCAATATCCAAGGAGCGGGGATCGATCCGGCGACCGGGCTGTTGTGGACCGTGGAACACGGCGCGCGCGGCGGCGACGAACTGAACCAGCCACAGGCGGGCAAGAACTACGGCTGGCCCGTGATCAGTTATGGTCGCGACTATTCGGGCGCCAAGATCGGCGAAGGCACGCAGAAGGAGGGCCTGGAGCAGCCGGTCTATTACTGGGATCCGTCCATTGCGACATCAGGATTCGCTTTTTATGACGGCGCTCTGTTCAACGGATGGAAGGGCAATATTCTCGTCGGAGGTCTGGCCGGCGCGCAACTTTCGCGTCTGGTGATGAAGGACGGCGAAGTGGTCGCCGAGGAGGTGCTTCTGGCCGACCGAGGCGATCGTATCCGCGACGTACGTGTCGGTCCCGATGGTGCGGTTTATCTGCTGGTCGATGAAAGTGATGGCGCCATTTTGAAGCTGACACCAGCCGCACCCTGATGTGCTGCGGCGCAGCGCAAGCCGCGGCGGCAAAATTCGCGCTTGCATTGTACGCCAACGACCGGTCGTCCATTATGTCCGTATGATCTGATGTATAGAAAGTTTACACGCAGGTTGAGGGGCGGACGGCATGACGGATGAGGCAGAAGCGCAAGCGACTTCGGTGGTGGTGCGCGGTGATGCCGGGACGCGCGAGGAACAGGTCGTCAAGCGCAGGGCGCAATGGCCAGATGTTTACAAAATCACGTTCGACGACCTGATCGAGGTGACCGCAGCAGGCATCAACGATTTCCGCAGTGCGCCCAAGTACGGGCTATTTTTCGGCGGGATATATGCCGTCGTCGGGTGGCTGCTTGTGGTGATGCTGTGGTGGTTCGGTCTTTATTATCTCGTTTATCCAATCGCCATGGGATTTGCGCTCATCGCTCCGTTCGCCAGTGTCGGCTTCTATTCGGTGAGCGAGTTTCTGGAAAAGGGAAAGCCGCTGTCGTGGTCAGCCGTGTTCGGTGCAGTGCGCGAGGCATCCAAGCGCGATTTGAGATGGATGGCGCTGATCACCGGGTTCACGTTCTTCATGTGGATCGATTATGCGGTGATCATCTTCTTGTCGTTCATGGGCTTCGATGCCCTCGGTCCGCAGGCCTTCGATCTTATCACCAGCACGAGTCAGGGATGGATGTTCCTGTTCGTCGGGCACATTGCCGGCGCCATCATGGCGATCATCGTGTTCTCGATTTCGGTGGTGACTTATCCCATGCTGTATGATCGCGACATCGATTTCGTGACGGCGATGGTGACGAGCGTAAGGCTTGTATTCGCCAATCCGGTAACGATGCTCAGTTGGTGCGCGTTCATCACGGTGCTCACGGGCCTGTCGTTGCTGTCGGTGTTCGTGGGTCTGTTCATCATGCTTCCGGTTCTGGGCCATGCGAGCTGGCACCTCTACAGGCGCGCCGTCGGTCCGCAACCGTCAGCCGTTTGAACGAAGCGAAAGGGCTTGGCCCAATATGCATGTCGATCCGGTCCGCTATGTTGCACCCGTTTACCGGCCGCCGAGCGAGGCGCAATCGCTGATCCTGCCGGTCACCGACGGCTGCTCATGGAACAAGTGCACCTTCTGCGAGATGTACACCGATCCGCAAAAGCGGTTCAGGCCGCGCAGCGAGGAGGAGATCGTTGCAACAATCAAACGCTGCCGCGATGCCTATGGAGACGAGGTGAAGCGCGTGTTCCTGGCGGATGGCGATGCGTTGACGCTTTCGGTGCGGCGGCTGCAGGCGGTGCTTGAGGCAATCCGTCGGGAATTGCCCGGTGTGCGTCGCGTGTCGAGTTACTGCCTGCCTCGCAACGTGCGCAACAAGACGGCGGCGGATTTGAAGGTGCTTGCCGATCTCGGCTTGACGATGGTCTATGTGGGCGGGGAATCGGGTGACGATGAGGTATTGGCTCGCGTCAGAAAGGGTGAGACGTTCGAAACGACGCGCGCTGCGCTTGACAAGCTCGGTGAGGCAGGGATCAAGCGGTCGGTCATGATCCTGAATGGACTTGGTGGCAAAGCGCTTTCGCAGCAGCACGCGGAAAACTCGGCGGCGCTGTTGAACGCAACGCAGCCCGAATATCTGGCGACGCTGGTCGTGAGCTTTCCCAAAGGCGAGGAGCGGTTCCGGCTCGGTTTCGACGATTGGCAGGAATTGAGTGTCGTCGAGCTGATGCAGGAAATGGAGCTGCTGATTTCACGTCTCGACTTGAAGCGGACAATCTTCCGATCCGATCACGCATCCAACTGGTTGGTGTTGAAAGGGACGCTTGGTGCGGACAAGGAACGGCTGTTGGAAGAGCTTCGCGCGGCCATTGCGAGCCCAGAGGCGGCGCAGCTCAGGCCCGCGTGGGCGCGCGGGCTTTGAATTGAGGCTGCAAACGGTGGCAGGCCAGGTTCGTGCGGGTGTGCCGCAAAGCGGCTCCAGCGGTGCGTTCGCGGTGCCGTGTTCAAGGCATCTCGGGTGTGATCCAGAGTACGGCAGCGCCGCCGGGCTCCTTGAGCAGGCGGATCAGATTGCGCGACGTGTCGTAGGTGGTGGCTTCAGGCAGCGCGGCAAGGATGCTGGCGTCCTGATCGCGGGTATCCTCTGAACACGGGGCGAGGGTTTGGGCGGGCGTGACGCCGCCGATGGAGAGTGCATCGCCTTTCAGCGTATAGTGTGCGGTGAACGGGCGGCATCCAGTATTGCCCTCGATCTGCCCGTCTCTCAGGGTGATTGCGGCGCCGGTCTCGGCTCGGATGCTGTAGAGGCCGCCGTCTTTTAAATAGGACACGATCTTGTGGAGCGGGCCTTCGAGGGAGGCGTCGGGTGTGTGCGTCAACTCGGCCAGCACGGCTCCGTCGGTGGCCGCGAGTACGAGACGGTCGGCGTCGATACGGTAGGCGCTGGTTTTCTTCATCGCTTCGAGGAATGCGCTTTCGTGCTCTGCTGCGCTGCCGATGCAGGCGCGCCGCGTCATTCTTCTGACCTCGATTGTGAGTATCCCGCCAGCCGTCTTAAACACACCGTGGAAGAAGTTGCACGCCGTGGCGCCGCCAATGGAGCCATTGGCCGGATCGAAGGTGATGTCGCCGGCCGGCGTTGCGGGTGCCTGTCCCAAGAGTGTGTTTACGGTCCAGCGGCCGGAGAGATGTATGGCCGGGGATGATCCAGCGCCGTCGCGAGCGCCGCCAGCAGCACCAGGTGCGGCTGCAAGGTGGGTGAAGGCAAGGGCAGCGGCCATACTTCCGAAGTACCGGATGATCGACAAAGGCTAAAAACCCTTCGTTTGCAAACTTCCATGGAGGCTTTGGTTTCGGGGTCGTGGGGGGTGGCGCGCCGATATCACTGTCGTGCATTACTAGGGCTTCCGCCAGCCCAATGCGGCAAATCCCGGTCCTTTATCATCTCCGGTGAGTGTTTGCGAGCGCACCGGCAGGTGCCAACTGATGCGTTGGTAGCGTTGACACTTCCGTGACCAGGGGGCAAGTCAATGTGCAATGCAGCAGGGATGCGGCCCTGCGAGAAACGGACGGGTCCTCAATATGGTTCAGCTGACGCTTCCGAAGAATTCGACCTATACGGCCGGCAAGACGTGGAACAAGCCCAGCGGTGCGGGGCGGTGGAAGGAATTCCAGATCTACCGCTGGAGCCCGGACGATGGGGCCAATCCGCAGCTCGACACCTATTGGCTCAATCTGGACGACTGCGGGCCGATGGTTCTCGATGCGGTCATCAAGATCAAGAATGAGATCGATCCGACGCTGACGTTCCGGCGGTCGTGCCGCGAGGGTATCTGCGGGTCGTGCTCGATGAACATCGACGGCACCAATACCCTGGCCTGCCTCAAGGCGATCGAGGATGTGAAGGGGGCGGTGAAGGTCTTCCCGCTGCCGCACATGGAGGTGGTGAAAGATCTGGTTCCCGATCTGACGCACTTTTATGCACAGCATCGTTCGATCGAGCCCTGGTTGAAGACGGATACGCCGGCGCCGCCCAAGGAATGGCGGCAGTCGCGGGAGGACCGTGAGAAGCTTGACGGACTTTACGAGTGCATTCTTTGTGCGTGCTGCTCAGCGTCCTGCCCGAGCTACTGGTGGAACGCCGACCGCTATCTGGGGCCGGCTATTCTGCTGCAGGCCTATCGCTGGGTGATCGATAGCCGCGACGAGGCGACAGGCGAGCGATTGGACAATCTGGAAGACCCATTCCGGCTTTATCGTTGCCATACGATCATGAACTGCGCCAAGGCGTGCCCCAAGGGACTGTCTCCGGCGAAGGCAATCGCGGAGCTGAAGAAGCTGATGGTCGAGCGGCGAGTCTGATACGGCGGCCTGACTTCAGCTTATATTTTGCAGCCATTCCAATCCCGGTAGGTTTCCTGCCGGGATTTCTCATATTCGCTTTTCTTGTTTCCGAGGCGACAGACAGGGATCGCGATCGGGCTTCTTGATTGCGGCAGTATCGTTTCTGGAGCCAAGAAGAGGTTGCGCCGTGTCACGGCTTGTCATGATCGATCGGCGGTTGAGTCTGCCGGAAGCGGTGGTTCGGGCGAGCATGCTCGAAGCGTATCGAATTCCCGTCGCAACGGGCGGTGCATCGCATGCGGGGATGCACTGGTTCGTGCTGTTCGCCATCGGCGGCGTGGCGATCCAGGTGCCGGAAGATGTCGAGGATACTGCGCGGGCGCTTCTGCGGCCGGTTGATCCGTGCGCGTCATGCCTGGAGCCCTACGAGTGGCGATGGTTCTGGAAGCGCCCGTTTCGGCAAGTCCTTGGTGCACTCTTGCTGTTCGTCGGGCTGCCGATGCCGTTTTGGCTCACGTCACGGGCGCTGTGGGCGCATGAAGAGGATCGTTCGCCCAGCCGGCCGGACGGTGCGGTGCCCTGATTGCGCATGCAAGTGTGCTCTGGCGGCCGAGCGAAGGAGTTGACTGGATGTCCGGCTGCCTGCGTGGGGGCCTCAAAAAGCAAGACCGATGGCGCGTCCCGCTGCCATCGGTCTTGATTGAAAGGGGCGGTCGAAACCACCGGTCACGCTCCGGGTGCCCAGCCTGGAGCGCAATACCCAGTGCTTCAGGCAGCCTTTTTCTTGCGCGCGGCAGCCCGCTTCGCCGGTGCCTTCTTCTTGGCGGCCGGCTTCTTTGCCGCGGCCTTGCGGGCGGCGGGCTTGCGCACAGCCTTGCGAGCGGCCGGCTTGCGCGCCGTCGACTTGCGAGCGGCGGCCTTCTTAGCCGGAGCCTTCTTTGCCGCGGCCTTCCTGGCCGGAGCGCGCTTGGCTGCAGCCTTCTTGGCCGAAGCCTTCTTAGCAACTTTCTTCACAGTCTTAGCCATGGTTCTCTCTCTCCCTCTGAGGTTCGAATCAGCTCGAATCAGTTCGAACAAAAAAATCATGTGCAAGTTCTTCGATTTTGTTGACATCGAAAATGAACCACGCTGCGATTTTTCTCTCTACAACGCCGATAGTGTTGCGCAATGGCATCGATTTTTGTCGTTTTCGACCTTCAAAGTTTGAAATCTCTTTCGTAACGTGCGCTTCGCGAGATGCAAATCGATGTTGAATTTATTTGCGACACGAGGTCGTGAAGCGAAATTTTTGAATCGAACAATGCTGCGTTTTGATTTCTTCGAATCCTTTTTTCGCGATCGCGCTTCTCATTTTTGGATCACGCAAAGTGCTCGCCATGATCGGGCGTTCTTAGCTTTGTGGTTGCGATCGTCAGCTTGCCTCATGCGCATCGCGCACTATTCGAATGCGGGAGCGTGGGAAGGGTGTGCTGCTTCCCGGTCTGAGTCACCGGGGGGTGCTCGCGGAAATGTGAGCCCTTTTGTTTCGGCGTTGCCGAGGTCGTGTCCGCATTTCGAACACATCCTCTCTGTAGGTGCGTTGGCCACCCATGTCGCTGCGGCCGGCGGGTCCGGTTTGTGCGGCGGCATACCCGCCCTGGAAGGGGTAACGGCTCGTGTTGAGCACCGAGGGTCGTCCGGCGCGGACACCCTCATGTCATGACCACGTCACTTGCAAGGCGTTTATGCCTGTCGTGCCGACCGGCGCGGCCGGGCACAGTGGTCCGGGCGATACAAATCTTGAAATTGAATGCGGAGTCGATCATGAAAAATATTCTGGTCGTTTGCAGAACGAACTCGGTCATGTCACCGATCGTGGAAGCCGTCATCAATGCGCAATCGGCCGGCGCATGGTGCGCTTTCAGTTCCGGTTCTGAACCTGCGGAACGCATCAATCCATATACGTTTCTTGCGCTCAAAGAAGCCGGCATACCCTTGAAAACAACGCAGTCGACGGCGCATTGGGGCACGTTTTGCGGTCCAAATGCTCATCGTTTCGAGATTGTCCTGACGGTCAGCGAAGATGTGGCGTGGGAGGAAATGCCGGTCTGGAACGGCGTGCCACGTCTCGTGCATTGGGCAATGCCCGATCCTCTGGCGATCCCGTGCTCACCGTCGGAGCGCCTCGGCCTCGTCAATGCGTGGTGTGATCTGGCACGCGCGAGGGTGGCGGCATTTCTGCTGGAGGAGGCGGCGGCGCTTCGCTTCCAGCCGGTCGCTAATGACAATCGCGGGATAGCGCGCCGTATGGCGGGGACTTGAAACGGTTGCTCCGCTCCGGATGGTTGGCGGCCGACAGCCTGATACATAAGAAGCGCCGGAGGGTGAGCCTCCGGCGCTTCATCGTTTTCATCAGTCCCTGACGCTCGAGGCTTCGGGCGTGCTTCAAGCCGCCTGGGCTTTAGAGAGGCGTGACTGCAGGTCAAGCACCGCCATCATGTAGCCGACGCGATCCTCCATCGCTTCGGCGAGATAGGAGAAATAGCTGGCGCCGTCCGGAATGATCTCGCCGATGACCTCGCCATACTCAAAGCGCAGATCCGCCTCGTGCTTGCGGGCGACCGCCTGCATCTTCGCGTTCTCGGCAAGGCAACTCATAAAAAGGAGATGAACGCCGCGATTGCGCGCAGAGCGGATCACGCGACCCATCAGCTCGGTGCCGATGCCTTTCTCCTGATAGGCCCTTTCGACGGAGAAGGCGGCTTCGGCTTCATGACCCCACACGTCGCCGAGCTTTCTCAATTCCGCCGCGCCACGCATTTCGCTATCGACGAAATAGCCGTAGACGATGCCGCCCATCTCGGACATGCGGCTTCCATAATCCTCGATGAAGGCATCGGAAACGCCGTGGGCAAATCTCAGACGCCGCGTTTCTATATCGAGGCGCAGAAGATGGTCGCGGAATTTGTCGGTTTCCGTCGGCCACAACTTGCGAATGGTCCCTCCCCAGAATCGGTGCTCGCTCATGATGAACCTCGCTCTGGTTTAAATCTGCGGATCCCGCCCACCGGTATTTTCCGGTTTGGTTCGGGCTCCGTCGTATCAGCCGACCGGGGTTCCTCCTGGTCAGGCGTAGATACTATATACTGCATTGCACAATACGACAGATAGGAGGCATAATTTTATTTTAAACAAGGAGATGGCCACTGAAATCCGCGACTTGATGTTGCAGCGCGACACATTATTGTTCGTATAATGATCTTCGTTCGTCGTACCTAGCCCTTGGTGCGGGTGGAGTTTGCGGGCTTTTTTGGCCATGACGGTGCGAGATGGTAGGGCGACGTGGGAGCATTGCCGAATTGGTATGTCTGGTGCGCGATTGTCGGGAATCTGAATGAGCAGGCGAGTACGTGAGCGCTATGCAGGAATGGCTGCGGCCGGGGAGATCGAATTGGACCCCGGCCAGCAGCGCGTAGCGGAACGACTCGATACCCTGGCGGCAGAACTCGAAGTCTGGACTCCGAATCGCAGAGGGCTTTTTTCCCGATTCCAGAAAAAGTCCGCGCCAGGCCCGCGGGGCCTGTACATCCATGGCAGTGTCGGGCGCGGTAAGACGATGCTGATGGACCTGTTCTTCGAGTCCGTTCAGTTCCAGCCGAAACGCAGGAACCATTTCCACCAGTTCATGGCCGAGGCTCACGAGAGGATCGCCACAGCGCGCAAGTCTCATGATGGGGACCCGATCCCACATGTGGCAAGCGAGATGGTGGGATCGCCGGGCCTTTTGTGCTTCGACGAACTGCACGTGACGGATATTGCCGATGCGATGATCCTCGGCCGGTTCTTCAAGGTCGTGTTCGAGCGCAAGGCCGTGGTGGTGGCGACGTCCAACGCGATGCCGGAAGACCTCTATTGCAACGGCCTCAACAGGCAGCTGTTCCTCCCGTTCATCGACCTTATCGAGGACAACATGGATGTGGTCGAGCTGGCTTCGGCGAAAGACTTCCGGCTGGACAAGATCGCCGGGCAGCCGCTCTATTTCACGCCTGCGGACGCTGCCGCGCGCCATGCCATGGATCAGCACTGGGAACGGCTGACGGGGCACCACGCGGTGGGAGCCGCGACGGTGGAGGTGAAGGGTCGGCGGCTGATCGTGCCGGCTGCAGCGGCAGGCGTGGCGCGCTTCTCGTTTGCGGATCTGTGCGAGCGGCCTCTTGGCTCAATCGATTATCTGGCGATTGCGCACGCCTTTCATACTGTCTTGATCGATGACATTCCGGTCATGGGGCCGGCGCGGCGGGATCACGCGCGCCGCTTCATCAATCTGATCGATACGTTCTACGACAACGGTGTCTGTATCGTTGTTTCGGCGGAGGCGCAGCCCGATGATCTTTATGTGGCGGGCGAAGGCTCCGACCTTTTCACGCGAACGGCATCGCGCCTGATCGAAATGCGTTCGGAAGAGTACGTGGCCCATCGCACGGACCGCGCGACGCTCGAAGTGGCGACATTATGAGCAAACAGTAACCGGCCCGGCGTATGCGCGCCGAGCCGGTGCATTTGGATTAGATGAGCCGTAGCGTACACTCATACCGATGTTGAGCGTGCTCAAAGCTACTTGGAATTCTTCCACTCCGGCATGGAGTCCAACGTCTCCTTTGTGGCTTTGCTGGTTACGACGGTCTTGCCGTTCGCATCCTTGGAGATGCTCAATTCACTGAACGGGAGGGCGACATTCTTTTCGCCCATGCCGAGGAACCCACCGACACCGACGATCACCGAGGCGACCTTGCCATCGCGCGAGAGGATCAGATCGTTGATGTCGCCGATCGATTCGTTGGCAGCGTTGACGATCGCTGCACCGATCAGTTTGCTGGCTCGCCAATCACCTTGGAGGGTAGCCTGCTTATCGGCACCATCCTTCTTGGCAGCCGTTTCATCAGCAGGCTTGGTTGCTGACGGAGAATCCAGTTTCGCCGGCGGGGCAGCCTTGTTCATCGGGCCGGGCTCGCCGGGCCGCTCGATCTTCTCGGCCGGCGCGGTCGGCGATGTGGGCGCAGTGGGCTGCTGAGCCAGCGCAGGTGCCGAGGCGGCGAGGGCGAAGATCGAAGCAGCAAGAATGCTCTTCTTCATTGTGTTACTCCTTCCACGGGGTAGTTCTATTGCTCACATGATTGTTATCGTTTGTTGACGGTTGCCATGCTGGGCAACTGGCCGAGAAACCTTCCGGAGCCGGTGTTGGTTCCCTCAACACATGTTGCTGTTCGTGACGAGGTGATGTGCCCGGGACGTGCGCATGGCAAAGCGAGCACATCATGAGTTGATTGCGCTGTGCATGTGATCTGAAAATTGGCAGGTCTGCTTTACTGGTCCGCGCCGGGTTCGCCCAAGGCGAGGCTTCCCGCGCGATCCTGCGGGCTGTCGTGTCGAGCCGGCGTCGGCGCTGCTTCGGGCGAGGCGGACGGAGATGAAGTCGTGGTGGCCGCGCGAATGTTGTCCTGCGGTTTGCCATAAAGCGCTACCGCGCCGGCAATGTCGCCCGGTTGAAGCGTGTCGAATGCTTCGGTGTAGCGGAAGCCCATCAGCTGGCCGCTTGCGCCGGGATGGTCCAGGCCGATGACGTGGCCAAGCTCGTGCGCAAGCGTGTAGCGCAGGTCATAGGCGCCGAGATTACCATCGAATCCAATCTTCCACGGCATCTGCGGGTTCAGGCAGATGAGGGCGCGTGAAATGGAGCGCGGCGCATCGCCGGCAGGCTCTGTCAGCTCGACATTGGTGAAGGCGCGACCCGAAGGCTCGGTCTGCGCGCCGATCAGGAGTGACGCTTGGCTCTCGTCGCTGACCTCGATGAAACGAATGTTGGCCACCTGCTCCCACTGGCGCGCGGCCTTTGCCAACTCGCGGGCGAACACATCGCGCGTGATGCCCGAGCGGGCCGCCAGCCGATCGAGCGGTTGCATGCCGCCGCAGTTGCGTACGCCGGGAAAACGCCTCTGCTGGTCGAGGATCGCGTAGCGGACGATGGCAGGCGAACCGCCGTTGGTATGCCAGCGGGCGATCTCGCGTTCCAATTGCAGGAGGCGAAACTGGGTGTGCAGACCTGCCGGTGTGACAGGCTCGGCAGCCATCGCCGCCATGCCCGACGCGGACATGACGAGCGTCAGCGCAGCGATTCCGGTCCGCCAAAAGCGGTGAAGAATGTTCCCCTCCATCGGCCCCATCTATTTTTTCGATGCGAAGCGGTCGACCCGATTGCGGGCAGCGCGCACTTCGTGGAATACCGTCACACCTAGGCGGTGAAGAGTTATTTATGATTGCCGGCGCAGGTCAAGTGTAACTTGGTCGGGGGCCGGCGGCTGTTTGCCATTCGCGATCCCGGATACGGACCGCACCCACCGAATCTTCGAGACTTTCGTTCGATGGGGCGGGCTTTCCCTTGAGCGGCCCGGGGTTTCGGGCTAACCAACGCGCACAGCGATTTTGTCGCAGGATCGCTGAGTTTTTCGGGCCGACGCTGCTCCCCGGTGGGCGCCGCGCCTCATCCGATCGCATCATGATATTCAACAAGGAGACAGACCCGCATGGCGCGCACGAAGATCGCCTTGATCGGTGCCGGTATGATCGGCGGAACGCTCGCTCATCTCATTGGCCTGAAGGAACTGGGTGATGTTGTTCTATTCGACATCGCCGAGGGCATGCCGCAGGGCAAGTCCCTGGATATTGCGCAATCGGGCGCGGTTGAAGGGTTCAACGCCACACTCAAGGGCACGAATGCCTATGCCGACATCGAAGGTGCTTCGGTTTGCATCGTCACTGCCGGCGTGCCGCGTAAACCGGGCATGAGCCGTGATGATCTCCTCGGCATCAATCTGAAGGTGATGGAGCAGGTTGGGGCAGGCATCAAAAAGTATGCGCCGAATGCCCTTGTCATCGCAGTCACCAATCCGCTCGACGCAATGGTATGGGCTCTGCAAAAAGCATCCGGGCTGCCGACCAACAAGGTGATCGGCATGGCTGGCGTGCTCGATTCCAGCCGCTTCCGGCATTTCCTCGCTGACGAGCTGAACATCTCGGTGCAGGACGTGACGGCGTTCGTGCTCGGCGGCCATGGCGACGACATGGTGCCACTGGTGCGCTACTCGACGATCGCGGGAATTCCGCTGCCGGACGTCGTCAAGATGGGCTGGATCAGCCAGGAACGCGTTGACCAGATCGTCGATCGCACGCGCAAGGGCGGTGGTGAGATCGTTGGCCTGTTGAAGACCGGTTCGGCCTACTATGCGCCAGCTGCTTCGGCGATCGAGATGGCGGAAAGCTACCTCAAAGACAAAAAGCGCATCCTGCCTTGTGCGGCCTACCTCAGCGGTGAGTATGGCGTGAAGGACATCTATGTCGGTGTGCCTGTGGTGGTCGGCTCAGGCGGCGCTGAGCGCGTCGTCGAGGTCGACCTCAATGGTGCCGAGCGTGAGATGTTCATGAAGTCGGTGAACTCGGTCAAAACGCTGGTCGAGGCATGTAAAGGCATTGCGCCCGCTCTGGGTGCGTGATGTGCGGCGGCGTGTCCCCAGGGCACGCCGTTTTCGTTTCTCCTGGATTGCATCGTTCCGCTTGAGGTTCGGCAAGCGACGCTTGCGGGCGCGATCGGGTGCATCGCAGGCCAGTATTGCGCCTTATGGAAGACCGGAGATCTGTCGCGCACTTGATGTTCCGCGACGATCCTTGGTGGGTGAGAAATTTGGTGCTTCCGGTGTTGGACTTTCGTGGTATACCGTATACCAGTGACCGAGGGGCGTCCGACGCGATTGAAATGGTGGGCTTGGCTTGCCGCTTTGAGGCGTGGTGTCGCCCAGCGTGAGAACGGATGGGCGGCAGAAACCATGCGCTGTCCGGCTTTGACGCTGGCGGTGTTATGACTGGCGCCCGTGGGCAATTGCCTCGGCACGAAGCAACGATGGACGGCGACAGCGGTCTTGAACCGTCGTGGTCGCCGCGAAGTACGGGAAGCGACACGCTCAAAAGGGTGGATCGAACCAATGAACATTCATGAATATCAGGCGAAGCAGGTTCTCAAGAGCTATGGCGCGCCTATCGCAGCGGGCGCACCTGTGACCTCTGCGGATCAGATCGAGGCGGCGGTGAAGTCGCTGCCGGGCCCGGTGTGGGTGGTGAAGAGCCAGATCCATGCCGGCGGTCGCGGCAAGGGCAAGTTCAAGGAGCTTTCACCGGACGCGAAGGGCGGCGTGCGCGTCTCGTTCTCGGCGGATGAGGCAATCAAGAACGCCAAGGAGATGTTCGGTAAGACACTCGTCACCAAGCAGACGGGGTCGTCGGGCAAGCAGGTCAACCGTCTCTATATCGAGGACGGCGCCGATATCGCTCGCGAACTCTACCTGTCGATCCTGATCGACCGCACCGTCGGCCGTCCGGCATTCGTCGTCTCGACGGAAGGCGGCATGGATATCGAGACCGTCGCACACGACACGCCCGAGAAGATCGTGACACTGGCGATCAATCCCGGAACGGGCGTGACGGATGCGGACGCAGCCAAGCTTTGCGATGCATTGAAGCTGGAAGGGGATGCGCGCGCCGACGGCATGAAGCTGTTCCCGGCGCTCTACAAGGCATTCACCGAAAAGGACATGAGCCTTCTCGAGATCAACCCGCTGATCGTGCTCAAGGGCGGACACGTGCGCGTTCTCGACGCGAAGGTGTCGTTCGACA
Organism: Hyphomicrobiaceae bacterium; assembly: GCA_036768475.1. GTDB lineage: Bacteria > Pseudomonadota > Alphaproteobacteria > Rhizobiales > Hyphomicrobiaceae > JAEUMD01. Next base: position 474,564 of record DAIPMW010000001.1, read on the forward strand.
ACAACGCGCTGTTCCGGCATCCCGATATCGCCGAGCTTCGTGACATCACGGAAGAAGACGCCAAGGAAATCGAGGCGTCGAAATACGACCTGTCCTACGTCGCTCTCGATGGCAACATCGGCTGTATGGTCAATGGAGCCGGGCTTGCGATGTCGACGATGGATATCATCAAGCTCTATGGCGAGGAGCCGGCGAATTTCCTCGACGTCGGTGGTGGCGCCTCCAAGGAGAAGGTGACAGCCGCGTTTAAGATCATCACTGCCGATCCCAACGTAAAAGGCATCCTGGTCAACATCTTCGGCGGAATCATGCGCTGTGACACCATTGCGGAAGGCGTGGTCGCTGCGGTGAAGGAAGTTGGCCTCAAGGTGCCGCTGGTGGTGCGCCTTGAAGGCACGAACGTCGATCTCGGCAAGAAGATCATCAATGAATCCGGCCTCAACGTCATCTCGGCCGACGATCTGGACGATGCCGCGCAGAAGATCGTGGCTGCGATCAAGGGAGCGTGAGCAGACATGTCCATCCTGATCAACAAAGACACCAAGGTGCTCGTTCAGGGGCTCACCGGCAAGACCGGCACGTTCCACACCGAGCAGGCGCTCGCCTACCATGGCACCAAGATGGTCGGCGGCATCCATCCTAAGAAGGGCGGAGAATTCTGGACCGGCAAGGGTGGCGAAAAGCTGCCGATTTTCAAGTCGGTGAAAGAGGGCGTGGCGGCGACTGGCGCGAATGCGACCGTCGTCTATGTGCCACCGGCGGGTGCTGCCGCGGCGATCATCGAGGCGATCGATGCCGAGGTGCCGCTGATCGTCGCCATCACGGAGGGTGTGCCGGTGATGGACATGGTCCACGTCAAAGCCCGGCTGGAGACGTCGAAGTCGCGGCTTGTCGGCCCCAATTGTCCAGGCGTCCTGACGCCGGACGAGTGCAAGATCGGCATCATGCCGGGCAACATCTTCAAGAAGGGCTCGGTCGGCATCCTCTCGCGCTCCGGCACGCTGACCTATGAGGCTGTGTTCCAGACCACCAATGAAGGTCTTGGCCAGACGACGGCTGTCGGCATCGGTGGCGATCCGGTGAAGGGCACCGAATTCATCGATGTATTGGACCTGTTCCTCGACGATCCTGCGACGGAATCGATTATCATGATCGGCGAGATCGGCGGTTCGGCCGAGGAAGACGCTTCGGCGTGGCTGATCGAGCAGGCCAAAAAAGGCCGCAAAAAGCCGATGGCCGGTTTCATCGCCGGACGCACGGCGCCTCCGGGCCGTACCATGGGCCATGCCGGTGCGGTCATCTCCGGCGGCAAGGGTGGGGCCGAGGACAAGATCGCAGCGATGGAGGCTGCGGGCATCCGTGTGTCGCCGTCGCCGGCTAAGCTCGGCAAGACGCTGGTGGATATGCTGAAGGGCAACTGAGCCCGTCGCAGCATCGCAATCTGGTCCATCTTCGAAAACGAGCCGGTGCGGGATGTCCTGCACCGGCTTTTTTTCGGCCATGCGCGTTGGCGGGCATCGTGCCGCCGAAATGTTGCGAGAGGCAGGATCGGCGATCGCCGCTTCATGGGCTATTAAGGAATAGGGGCTGATCTGGGGGTACCGCGGAGCCCGATGGCCCCCTTCTTTCGACGGACTTAAAGCGGCGCGTCAAACAGACTACATAGTGACCGAATGCCGCGGCCCTCCGAGGTCCTTCGCTGGCAGTTTCCGAGCGCGGCAGCAGGCGACGATCAGGATAAAATCCTAAGGATATCAAATGTCACGACAGGCGCTGAACGAGCAATTTCTCCGCACGGCCTTCCTTGATGGCGCAAACGCCTCCTACATTGAGGAGCTGCAGGCCCAATACGAGCAGAACCCGGGCTCGGTCTCGGACGAATGGCGCCACTTTTTCGAATCGATGAAGTCTGGCCAGACTGGTGGCGAACCTGCCCATGCGGAGGCCCCCTCCTGGGCGGTACCGCTCAACCAGCTGGCGGTGCACGACGAACTGACGAGCGCGCTGACCGGCGACTATGACGGGGTTGAGCGCGACTTGCGCGAGAAGATCTCGGCGCGGGCCCACTACGCCGGGTTCGAGATGTCACCGGTCGCGTCGCTGAGGGCGACACAGGATTCAATTCGCGCGTTGATGCTGATCCGCTCCTATCGTGTGATGGGCCATCTGGCGGCCGATCTCGATCCGCTGGGTCTCGTCGATCGCAAGGTTCACCGTGAACTGAAGCCGGAGACCTACGGGTTCACGGAGGCCGATTTCGACCGGCCGATCTTCATCGACAAGGTGCTGGGGCTCGAAACCGCATCGATCCGGCAGATCCTCGCCATCCTGCGGCGTACCTACTGCCGGCACATCGGCGTGCAGTTCATGCACATCACCTCGCCGGCGCAGAAGTCGTGGATCCAGGAGCGCATCGAGGGTCCGGAAAAAGACATCCGCTTCACGATCGAGGGCAAGAAGGCGATCCTCAACAAGCTGATTGAGGCGGAGACGTTCGAGAAATTCTGCGACGTCAAGTACACGGGCACGAAACGGTTCGGGCTCGACGGCGCCGAGGCGATGGTGCCGGCGCTCGAGCAGATCATCAAGCGCGGCGGCCAGCTCGGCGTGCGCGAGATCGTTCTGGGCATGGCGCACCGCGGCCGTCTCAACGTGCTCGCCAATGTCATGGGCAAACCGCACCGTGCCATCTTCAACGAATTCAAGGGCGGTTCCTTCAAGCCGGAGGAGGTCGAGGGTTCAGGCGATGTGAAGTATCACCTGGGTGCTTCGTCCGACCGTTCGTTCGACGATAACAACGTGCATCTGTCGCTGACGGCCAACCCTTCGCACCTGGAGATCGTCGATCCGGTGGTGTTGGGCAAGGTGCGCGCCAAGCAGGACCAGCATGGCTGCAAGGCAGGCGAACGCACCCCCGTGCTACCGCTCCTTATCCACGGCGATGCGGCGTTTGCCGGCCAAGGCGTGGTTGCGGAGAGTTTCGGCCTGTCGGGGCTCAAGGGTCACCGCACGGGCGGTTCGATCCATTTCATCATCAACAACCAGATCGGCTTCACGACGAACCCGCGGCACTCGCGCTCCTCGCCTTATTGCTCGGATGTGGCGCGCATGATCGAGGCGCCAATCTTCCACGTCAACGGCGATAATCCGGAAGCGGTGGTGCATGTGGCAAAGATCGCCACGGAATTCCGACAGAGGTTCCAGAAGCCGGTCGTCATCGACATGTTCTGCTACCGCCGGTTCGGCCACAACGAGTCGGACGAACCGATGTTCACGCAGCCGCGCATGTACCGCGCCATCCGCAACCACCCGAGCGTCACGACGATCTATTCGAAGCGGCTCGTTGAGGAAGGCGTGGTGACGGAAGAGGGCATGGACGCAATGCGCTCGTCGTTCCGGCAGCATCTCGATACAGAGTTTGCAAACTCCGATTCCTACAAGCCCAACAAGGCGGACTGGCTGGACGGTCGCTGGTCGTCGATCGGTTTTGCCGAAGATGAAGCGCGGCGTGGCCAGACCGGTGTGCCGGTTGAGAAGCTGCGTGATATCGGGCGACGGATCACCACGATCCCCGCCGATTTCAACCTGCACAAGACCGTCGCGCGTCTGCTGGAGCGGCGCCGCGAAATGGTCGAGAGCGGCGAAGGCATTGACTGGGGTATGGCCGAGCATCTGGCTTTCGGATCGCTGTGTATGGAAGGCGTTCCGGTGCGGTTATCGGGCCAGGATTGCGAACGCGGCACCTTTTCCCAGCGGCATTCGGTCTTGATCGACCAGGAAGTCGAGCGACGCTTCACGCCGTTGCGGCACATCTCACCAGACCAGGCGCGATTCGAGGTGATCAACTCGATGCTGTCGGAAGAGGCGGTGCTGGGTTTCGAATACGGCTACTCGTTGGCTGAACCCAATGCACTCGTTATGTGGGAGGCGCAGTTTGGCGATTTCGCCAACGGTGCGCAGGTGATCTTCGATCAGTTCCTGTCTTCGGGCGAGCGCAAGTGGCTCAGAATGTCGGGGCTCGTGTGTCTCCTGCCGCACGGCTACGAGGGCCAGGGGCCGGAGCACTCCTCGGCGCGGCTCGAGCGCTATCTGCAACTTTCAGCGGAGGACAATTGGCAGGTCGCGAACTGCACGACACCGGCCAACTACTTCCATATCCTGCGGCGGCAGATCCACCGGAAGTTCCGCAAACCGCTAATCCTGATGACACCGAAATCTCTGCTCCGGCACAAACGTGTGGTCTCCCGGCTCGAAGAGATGGGAGCAAACACCACGTTCCACCGCTTGTTGTGGGATGATGCCGATCGCGTCAACAATCCGGGCAGCACGGAGAAGATCGTCCTGAAGCCCGACAATGACATCAAGCGTGTCGTCATGTGTACGGGCAAGGTCTATTACGACATCATCGATGCACGCGAGGCGAGCAACATTACCGATACGGTCGTACTGCGCATCGAGCAGCTCTATCCATTCCCGGCGCGTGCCTTGATCCAGGAGCTGTCGCGCTATCCCAATGCCACCGATATCGTGTGGTGCCAGGAGGAGTCCAAGAACATGGGCGCGTGGACGTTCATCGAGCCGAACCTGGAGTGGGTGCTCGAGCATGTCGGCGGACACGTGGCACGTCCGCGGTATGCGGGGCGTCCGGCGTCCGCATCGACGGCGACGGGTCTTGCCCGCAAGCATGCTGAGGAACAGAAGAAGCTCGTTGCCGACGCGCTGGGCTGAGAGATGACGATGGTGCCGGTGGCGTGTGCTGGCCGGCACCGCCTCCCGGCGCTGGATATCAAAACCGCCGATGCCCGTTCCCGCGCACGGCACCGCAAAAGGACGAACTGAGATATGGCGATCGAGATCCGTGTTCCGACGCTTGGTGAGAGCGTGACCGAGGCCACCGTCGGCCAGTGGTTCAAGAAGCCGGGCGAAGCGGTGAAGGCCGACGAGCCGCTCGTCGAGCTTGAGACGGACAAGGTCACTGTTGAGGTACCCGCACCGGCGTCGGGCGTGATGGGTGATGTGACTGTGGAAGCCGGTCAGACGGTTGAGGTCGGTGCGGTGCTCGGCCATGTCAACGAAGGGGCTGGTGGCACCAAGGCGGCTGCTCCGGCACCAGCTGCCGCTCCTCCCGCGGCTGCAAAGAAGGCCGAGGCGGCCGAGTCCAAGCCCAAGCCGGCGCCAACACCTGCGGAGAGTGCCGGCTCGGCACCGGCGGCCCGGGCGGGCGGCGATATGCCTCCTTCTCCGGCGGCGCGCAAGGCGCTCGACGAAGCAGGGCTTTCCGCCGCGGACGTGCAGGGCTCGGGCAAGCGGGGCCAGGTGCTGAAGGAGGATGTCGCGGCGGCCGTCGAGCGGGCTCCGGGGGCCAGTGCCGGCTCAGCGCCAGCGGCAGCGAGCGCGCCGGCAAGCCAGCAAATGAATTACATGACGGCGCCGCAGCCGGTGCCATTGCAGCAGGTGCGTGCGCCGTCGGTTGCCAATGACGTGGTGCGCGAGGAGCGGGTGAAGATGACCCGGCTGCGCCAGACGATCGCGCGACGGCTCAAGGACGCGCAGAACACCGCAGCGATGCTGACAACGTTCAACGATGTCGACATGTCGAACGTGATGGCGCTGCGCAGCCAATACAAGGATCTGTTCGAGAAGCGCCACGGCGTGAAGCTCGGCTTCATGGGCTTCTTCGTCAAGGCGTGCATCCAAGCGCTCAAGGAGATCCCGGCGGTCAACGCGGAGATCGATGGCACCGACATTATCTACAAGAACTACTACCACATCGGTGTTGCGGTGGGCACGGAGAAGGGCCTCGTGGTGCCGGTGGTGCGTGAGGCCGACCGGCTGTCGATGGCCGAGGTCGAGGGGAAGATCGCCGAGTTTGGCAAGCGCGCGCGTGATGGACGGCTCGGGATCGAGGACATGCAGGGTGGTACGTTCACGATCTCCAATGGCGGTGTTTATGGGTCGATGATGTCGACGCCGATCCTCAACGCACCGCAGTCGGGCATTCTTGGCATGCACCGCATCGAGGAGCGGCCGGTGGTGCGCAAGGGTGAGATCGTTGTGCGGCCGATGATGTATCTGGCGCTCAGCTACGATCACCGCATCGTCGACGGCAAGGAGGCGGTCACCTTCCTGGTGCGTGTGAAGGAGAACCTGGAAGATCCACAGCGCTTCCTGCTGGAATTGTGACCCGAGCCGGCATCATATCACCCCGCCACTTGTGGGGTGATGGTGGGGCCGAGCAAATGGGAGCTCTTTCGGGAAATATTCATCGCCTTTGTTGGATAGACTTCAAGGACGTTTCCTCGGACGACGGATGCGAACGCCTCGAGAGACGCCAGGGAGAATTTTCCTGTCGCAACCAGATTCGGCGGGATGATCAAGGATAAGGACATGGCAGGACCCTACGATCTCATCGTCATCGGAACCGGCCCCGGCGGCTACGTGTGCGCGATCCGCGCGGCGCAGCTTGGCATGAAGGTGGCGGTCGTCGAGAAGCGCAAGACGCACGGCGGAACCTGCCTCAATGTCGGCTGCATTCCCTCCAAGGCGCTGTTGCATGCCTCGGAACTCTATGCGGAAGCCAACCATGCGTTCGCAGGCATGGGGATCGAGGTTTCGCCGAAGCTCGATCTCACCAAGATGCAGGCATTCAAGGCAGACGGCGTGAAAGGCAATGTCGACGGCGTTGCATTCCTTCTGAAGAAAAACAAGATCGATGCTTACATCGGCACTGGACGTATTCTTGCGGCCGGAACCGTCGAGGTTGCCAAAGAGGATGGCGGCAAGGAAACGCTCAAGGCCAAGCACATCGTCATTGCGACCGGTTCGGACGTTGCGAAGCTGCCGGGCATCGACATCGACGAGCGCCAAGTCGTTTCGTCAACGGGTGCGCTCGACCTGAAGAAAGTGCCGGCAACGATGATCGTCGTCGGTGCGGGCGTGATCGGGCTGGAGCTGGGTTCCGTGTGGCGGCGGCTCGGAGCCGACGTGACCGTCGTCGAGTATCTCGATCGCATCCTGCCGGGCACAGACCTGGAAATCGCCAAGCAGTTCCAGAAGATCCTCACCAAGCAGGGCTTCAAGTTCATCCTGGGTTCCAAGGTGACGGCGCTCGAGAAGAGCGATATCGGTTGCTCTGTCACGATCGAGCCGGCGGCGGGGGGCGCTGCGAAAAAGCTCGCTGCGGACGTCGTCCTCGTCGCCATTGGGCGGGTGCCCTACACCGAGGGTCTGGGGCTCAGCGAAGCGGGCGTGCAACTCGACGAGCGCAAGCGTGTCGTGGTGGATGAGCACTTCCAGACGAATGTGAAGGGTATCTACGCGATCGGTGACGTGATTGCTGGGCCGATGCTGGCGCACAAGGCGGAAGACGAGGGCGTCGCGGTGGCGGAGATGCTCGCGGGGCAGTCAGGTCACGTGAACTACGATGTCATTCCCGGTGTGATCTATACGGCGCCGGAGGTGGCTACCGTCGGCAAATCGGAAGAGGATCTGAAAGAGGCGGGCGTTGCCTACACGGTCGGCAAGTTCCCGTTCACGGCTAATGGCCGGGCGAAGGTGAACCGCACGGCGGAAGGCTTTGTGAAGATCCTGGCGGATGCCAAGACGGATCGGATTCTCGGCGTGCACATGATCGGGCCGAATGTCGGTGAGCTTATCGCTGAAGCCTGCGTGATTATGGAGTTTGGCGGTTCGGCGGAGGATCTTGCACGGACCTGCCATGCGCATCCGACGCTCTCGGAGGCGGTGAAGGAAGCGGCTCTATCCGTCGACAAACGGACGATTCATATGTGATTTGCGAACACCTGTTGCTGCGCTCAGCGCGTCATCCGGTGGGTTCTTGCAGTTTTTCGGCGCACTTGCGCCGGGCCGCGGTCGCGGCCTGAGCCTCCCTTTCCGGTCGGCTGTCGCGATGTGATTTGCGAACACGTGTTGCTGCGTTCAGCGTATCGTTCGGTGGGTTCTTGTAGCTTTCCGGCGCACTTGCGCCGGGCCGCGGTCGCG
>DAIPMW010000001.1:482664-619960 GCA_036768475.1 Hyphomicrobiaceae bacterium
TCGTTCGGTGGGTTCTTGTAGCTTTCCGGCGCACTTGCGCCGGGCCGCGGTCGCGGCCTGAGCCTCCCTTTCCGGTCGGCTGTCGCGATGTGATTTGCGAACACGTGTTGCTGCGTTCAGCGTATCGTTCGGTGGGTTCTTGTAGCTTTCCGGCGCACTTGCGCCGGGCCGCGGTCGCGACCTCAAGCCGCCCTTTCCGGTCAGCTGGTGGAAACGTGGTGCAGCGTTTCGGTGCAGGCCAATCTATAAGATGAAGTGCCTACTCCACCGCGGTCACGGTGTAGCCGGCCTCGCGCAGCAGCGCGATCAGGCCCTGATCACCGATCAGATGCAATGCGCCGACCGCGATCAATGCGCGGCCCTCTCGAAGGAGAGGCAGAGCCGCATCACGCATCGTCTCATTACGGTCAGAGATGATGCGTTTCTTGAATTCGGAAAATGACTGACGACCGATGCCGGCCTGCTTGGCCAGTGCCAGATGAAACGGCCAGGCCGAGCCCATGTCGCGCTTCAGATAAAGCTGCAGCAGTGTTTCCATCGTGTCGTTGGCGCGATCGGCGAACCTGAGGCTGGCGCGCAGCATGGCGATTTGCTGGTCGTCGGGAACGGCCGCCATGGCAGCGAGCTGGCTCTCGATCGTTTCCAGACCGACCACCGCGATGCCGCGTTCGCGCGCGGCGTTGGCAAGCTTCATATCTAGCACCAGCAGACCGTCGCTGACCTTCTGGCGCTCGCAAGCAGAGACCGACAGGATCATCGACACGACCCAGGGCCGGAACATGGCGGCCATTTCGCCGGGCAGTCCGACACCCGTGAGCGTTGCCTTGACCTTATCGTATTCCTCGTCGGACAGCAGATCGTCGAGTGTGCGGCCGTCGGTGAAGAGCACCAGCCGTGCGGCCTTGGCAATTGCCGCGTTGGTGGCGTCGGCAGATACATCGGCCACTTCCAGAGCGACGGTCTCGGTCTCGGCCAGCGCCGCCTGCAAGAGCGGCGAGAAGGCGGTGACGCGCGGATCGGTCATGTGAATGGTGCCAAGCAGATAGGAATGCGGCACGCCCTGGCGCTCGATCTTCCACAGCACGGCACGCGCGTTCGCGGTCGAGTCGGCGGTGGAGCGAATCTCGGAATAGACTTCGGGCGATGTGGCCGCCAGCTCGGGCAGCATGTTGACGCCGCTGCAGCGAAGACCCGAAGCGGCTGCCTTCTCCGCGGCATTGCCGATCGCCGGCGTCAGCGCGATCGCCGCCGCCGCAAGGACCGCCAAGCTTGATCGAGCGAGGTATCGAAGCGCGGCCTTACGCATTCAGCGAAACATCTCCCATATCCTGAAGGGCGCGGCGGCGCATGCGATCGAATGTGATCGCAAACGGCTCAATGTCGGCAATTCTCAGGTTAGGATGATGTGAAATGCGTGGAAAGAGTTAATCCCCGCTATTCTTGCCGCCCGCCTGATGCCGGGGATGGGCCTTTTCGTAGATGGCCAGAAGGCGGTCGCGATCCACAGCGGTGTAAATCTGTGTGGTGGACAGCGAGGCGTGACCGAGCAACTCCTGTATCTGCCGGAGATCGGCTCCTGCGGCCAGCAGATGGGTGGCGAACGAGTGGCGGAGTGCATGCGGGGTTGCGGTGTCGGGGAGGCCGAGGCTCACGCGCATGCGCTGCATGGCGAGTTGGATGATGCGGGGCGAGAGCGGCCCGCCCTTGGCGCCGACGAACAGCGGATCATGACTTTGAAGCGGATATGGGCACAGGTCCAGGTAGCGGCGGACAGCTTGCTGCGCGACCGGAAGAATCGGCACCATGCGCTCCTTGCCGCCTTTACCGCCAATGACAATCACATCGCGGCCATCGACCGGCGCGTCAGCGACCGTTAGGCCGAGCGCTTCGGAAATGCGCAGGCCCGCGCCGTAAAGCAAAAGAAGTACGGCAGTGTCGCGCAGGGTGATCCACTCGTCGGCCGCATCTCCCACACCTTCGCCTTCAACAACCCGCGCAGCGTGCTCCTCGGTCAGTGGTTTGGGAACGCAGTGCGGCACTTTGGGCAGGGAAACCTGTTGCAACGCGCGGTTCTTCACGCGGCCTTCCGCTTCGAGCCAGCGGAAGAATGTTCGCAGCGCGGACAGGGTGCGCGAGAGCGAGCGGCTTACCGCACCCTGCTTGCGCCGCGCTGAAAGAAAGGCGCGCACGGTCTTGGCGTCGATGCGAGCGAGGTCGGCAAGGCATGGCGTATAGTCCAGGTGCATGCCGAGGAAAGACACGAACTGGCGCAGATCGCGCTCGTAGGCGGCCAACGTCTCGCGGGAATAGCCGCGCGCGTGGGCCAGATGCTCCAGCCAGGATCGGGATGCGGCGGCCAGATTGGCACCCAGGTCCAATGCCATCGGATCGCTCGATCCAATGGCGTATTTGGCGCGTGGGCGTGTTGGGGCGGGCATGCTTGCTCGGCTTTTCAAGCGGCTCTGGTCCAGGTCAATCACATCGTCGCCTAGAGCATGTTCAGCTGAAGTGTGCAGCGGTTCAGTGTGAAAAACATGCTCGAAACAAGACGCTGGATCGCGTGGCGATCAGATGATGACGCGGCAACTTGGTTAACAAATGATTAACAGGTGGTTGCGGCGTGGTCACGCCGGTCTATCCGGGATCATGCCGCGCGTGAAACGCGCGGTGTGCCGGGCGCTGTGCTGTCGAGGGCCAACAGGTGGCGGGATCGGTGCGGCCAGCAGATCGCTGGAGCGTGGGCGCAATTTCTGGCAGTCTCGCGTTCTTCGCGATTTCAATTTGTTATCGCGGCGGGTTTGTCTGGTTTGTGTGCGTTGCGCGAGGAGTCGGTCATGACCGGCCATGGGTTGGGGCTGACGTCGTTTGTCGTTGTCGCGGGATTGGTCGTGGCCGCGGCACCGGCTACGGCTGGAGACCAGCCGATGTCCTTCCGTGCGGGTTGCGCGGCAGGCGAGCGAATCATCGTGGCGGCCGTCGGCGACCTCCTGTTTCACAATTCGCTGCAGCGGCAGGCGCTCACACGTGGCGGGCGCTACGCGGAGTTTTGGAAGTCTCTTGGGCCCGTGCTTGCCGGAGCGGACCTCACCTATGGCAATCTCGAAGGTCCGGCAGCCCGGGGAGTGGCGCCGGGCGGTCATGCGGTTGCCGATCCCGGTCGGCGCTGGGACGGCCGTGTCTATGGCGCACCGCGCGGCTCGCTCGTGTTCAACTATCATCCCACTCTGATCGAGGATCTGAAGCTGACAGGGTTCGATGTCGTATCCACGTCGAACAATCACGCGGCAGATCGCGGTCCGCTCGGCATTGATCGGACCATCGAAGCGCTGGATGGGGCGGGCTTAAAGTTTGCGGGAACCAGGCGACGTGATGCGGATGCATTCCACCGCTGGGCGGTGAAGTCGCAGGCGGGAGGCATGACAGTTGCCTGGATTGCCTGCACGTACGCGACGAACGGCATGCCGGACCTGTATGAGCAGGTGCTCAACTGCTATGGCGACCGCAACAAGATCTTCGAGGAGATTCGCTGGAACGCGCAGGATCCCGACGTCAATGCCGTGATCCTGACGCCGCACTGGGGCATCGAGAAGTCGCCTGTGCCGAAGGCATCGGATCGCGCATACGCACGTGAGGCAATCTTGGCCGGTGCGAGCGCGGTGATCGGTACGCACCCGCACGTCCTACAAGGTTGGGAAAAGATCACAGCGGCCGATGGCCGTGATGGGCTTGTCGTTTATTCGACGGGCAACTTCATCTCCAATCAGGTTTCCAACGACCAGCGTACCGGTATCGTTGCGCTCGTCGAGTTGACGAAGACATCGAGCACGCGCGCTGAAGTCTCGGCGGCGGGCTTCATTCCGACATGGGTCGAGCGCGGTGGGCGGCATCGCGTGGAGGAGATACGTATCGACAACCAGCGCAACGCGCGCGCCTTCCCGGCTCCGCTGAGGCGGCTGCCAACAGGCAACTACGTGGCAGCGCGCGATTTCCGCAATCTGGCGCGGACATGTCCGGTTACAGCGGCAAACGATGTCACACGTTCGGGCGTGCGCTGATTGCAAGCCGCTGATCGCAAGAGGGTGAGGAAGCCGTTCTCCGCGTCATCGGGCCTGATCGTCGAGGACGGCGCGCGCCTTTCCTATTGCATCGAGAAGCAGATCCAGGTTCCTCATGTTGCTGCGGAAGAATATGTCGACGAGGGGACCGAGAATCGGCGTCAGTCCAAGCACGAAATCGGCAGCAACGATGAGCAGCATCTTTCGCACCAGGACGGGGCTGGCGCCAAGCTGTCTTGCGATTGCAAGGAGGCGAAGGCTCCATGCGGCGCCAATGATATCACCCGCAAACGGGATGATGCCGATCAGTGGATCGAACCCGAAGCGGATGCCGGTACCCGGTATGCGGAAACGACTGTCGAGCAGGATCGACTCGCGCTCGAGTCTCTCCAGCAACGCGACGAACGCCGGTTCGACCTGCTCCCCACGATGCGGGAAACGGAAGCGCTCGGGCAAGCGTGCCTCACAAGATCTTTTGTTTCGTCTTGGCCCAGTCCGCCAGGAACATCTCGATACCCTTGTCGGTCAGCGGATGCTTGACGAGCTGCTTTAGGATCGACGGCGGGATCGTGGCGACATCGGCACCGATCAGCGCTGCATCCTTCACATGGTTCACCGTACGGATCGAGGCGGCCAGGATCTCGGTGGAGAGACCGGGGTAGTTGTCGTAGATCTGGCGGATCTCCTTGATCAGGACCATACCGTCCAGGCCGATGTCGTCGAGGCGGCCGATGAAGGGCGAGACGAAGGTGGCGCCGGCCTTTGCCGCGAGCAGCGCTTGATTGGCGGAGAAGCAGAGCGTGACGTTGACCAGCGTGCCTTCGCTTGTCAGCGTACGGCAGGCCTTGAGACCTTCCATCGTGAGCGGGACCTTGATTGTCACATTCTTGGCGATCTTGGCCAGCTCACGGCCCTCCGCAATCATGCCCTCGGCCTCAAGGGCGGTCACCTCGGCGGAAACGGGGCCCTGAACGATGGCGCAGATCTCGGTGATCACTTCCTTGAAGTCGCGGCCCGATTTCGCCACAAGCGACGGATTCGTAGTAACGCCATCAAGGAGACCCGTCGCCGCAAGATCGCGGATTTCGGTCACATCGGCGGTATCAACGAAGAATTTCATCTCATCGGGCTCCTTGCCCCGCGGTCGCCCCGGTGGAGCGGCTAGGGTAATAATTCGATCTGTCTGATTCACTTCGATGTAGCTTCTAGTCCGTCGGCGGGGCCTTTGGAAAGTCTTCTGGACCAGTTGGATAAGGAACATGGGCCGGCGGCTGTGGGCGCGGTGCCCGTCGTGCTGCCCGTTGCGCTCGACCAGACCTACGATTACTTGGTGCCCGAGGGTGGGCCGGCGACCGCCGTCCGTCCGGGGACGTTCGTTCTGGTGCCATTCGGCCCGCAACGGCGGATCGGCGTGGTCTGGGATCGGGCCGTGGGCGAGGGCAAGCCGGTCGATCGCAAGAAAATGAAGACGATCGATTGCCTGCTCGACGTGCCGCCGTTGCCCGATCTTTCGCTTCGGTTTGCCGAATGGATCGCCCGCTATACGCTGTCGCCACTGGGCATGGTCGTGCGCATGATGATGAGTGCGCAATCGGTGTTCGAGCCTGCGAGCCCGCGCTTCGGCGTGCGCTATGTGGCGGAGGCTGCCGATCCGGCCCGCATGACGACGGCCAGGCAACGGGTGCTGGATGTCGCCTGCGACGGGCTTATCCGCATGAAGTCGGCACTGGCGGAGGAGGCGGGCTGCTCGAGCGGCGTCATCGACGGGCTGGTGGCATCGGGCAATCTGGTCGAGGTGGCGATACCCGAGCGCAAGCCTGCGCGGCTCGATTGCCGGCATTTGGCGAACACATTCACAGAGGATCAAGGTCGCGCGGTTGAGACGCTGCGCGCGGCTGCCGATGCAGGTAACTTCTCCGTATCGCTGCTCGACGGTGTGACCGGTTCGGGCAAGACGGAGGTCTATTTCGAAGCCGTGGCGCGGACCCTGGAACAGGGCCGCCAGGCCCTCATCATGCTGCCGGAGATCGCGCTTACGAGCCAGTTCATGAACCGCTTTGCCGCACGGTTCGGCGGTGCGCCGGTGGAGTGGCATTCGGCACTGTCGCCGGCCGATCGCGGACGCACATGGAAATGGGTGGCGCAGGGTGATGCGCGCGTGGTCGTCGGCGCGCGCTCGGCGCTCTTTCTTCCTTATCCCGACCTCGGGCTGATCGTTGTCGATGAGGAGCACGACCAGGGCTACAAGCAGGACGACCGCGTGCATTACCAGGCACGCGACATGAGTGTCGTGCGCGGGTCGCTCGGCTCGTTTCCAGTTGTCCTGGCGTCGGCGACGCCGTCGATCGAGAGCCATGTCAATGCGCGCACGGGGCGCTACCGGCAGGTGGCTCTGCCGGGGCGGTATTCGGGCGCGGAGCTGCCGGAGATCACAGGGATCGATTTGCGCGCCGAGCAGCCCGACAGAGGGCGCTGGCTGGCACCACCGCTCGTCGCAGCAGTCGAAGAAACGCTCGGCAAAGGACAGCAGTCGCTTCTTTTCCTAAACCGGCGGGGCTATGCGCCGTTGACGCTGTGCCGGGCGTGCGGCCATCGCATTGAGTGTCCGCAATGCTCGGCGTGGCTGGTGGAGCATCGCTTTCGCAACCGCCTCAACTGCCATCACTGCGGGTTCGCGCTTCCTGTGCCGGAGAAATGCGCCAAGTGCGGTGAGGAAGGCGGGCTCGTTGCGTGCGGTCCGGGCGTCGAGCGCGTCGCGGAGGAAGTGGCCGAGCGCTTCCCGCAGGCGCGCGTCGCGCTGCTGTCGTCGGACCTCATTCCGAGCCTGATCGAGATGCGGCAGGTGATCAAGAGTATCGAGAACCACGAGGCGGATATCATCATTGGTACCCAGATTGTGGCGAAGGGTCATCATTTCCCCGATCTCGCGCTGGTCGGAGTCGTCGATGGCGACCTAGGGCTCGCGCAAGGTGCCGATCCGCGTGCAGGCGAGCGCACGTTCCAGCTGTTGCACCAGGTGACGGGTCGCGCGGGTCGCGCGTATTCCGGCGGTCGCGGGCTGGTGCAGACCTACAATCCTGAGCATCCGGTGATGCAGGCGATCATCTCCGGAGATCGCGAGTCGTTCCTCGAGCAGGAAATCCACGTGCGCCAGCGCGGATTGCTTCCTCCCTATGGCCGGCTTGTGGCGATGATCATCTCGTCGCGTGACAAGGGCTTGGCGGAAAACGCGGCGCGGGACATTGCAAGACGGGCACCCTATTCCGAGAGGATCCAGGTACTGGGGCCTGCAGAGGCGCCACTTGCTATCATCCGTGGACGACACCGCTGGCGGCTTTTAGTGAAAGCCTCTCGTGAACTCGATATCCAGGGGTATATTCGCGCCTGGATGGAGGTCGTGGGCCCGATCAAGGGCGACGTGCGGCTATCGATCGACATCGATCCCTACAGCTTTCTTTGACGCATAGGAAAGCAACAAACAACCGTCCCGCTTTCTGCATGAATCATTGAGGGGCAACCCGCGCTTCATCGGATTTTGGCGCCAGAGTTGGCGAGGAGCGACGCGACTTTGCAAGGGTGGTCGAAGGGTACAGGTCGTGTTCAGGTCGCGCTGAAACGCGTCCGCGATATTGCCATTCGTTGTGCGCATGTTTTTCACGCCGTGCCGCTGCACAGTTCAACAAAATGTGCCCTAGCGGGTCTCGCATTTGGCGTTGCGTGGCTGAGCGGCGCCGAGGCGACAGCGGGTTCATTGCTGTGTCCGGGTACGTCGATCACGATAAGGGCCGATAACGATGCGGCGGCGGCGCGCATCTGTGCCGCTGCGATCTGGACGCGCTCGTTCCTTGAACGTTGCGACTTCCAGCAGCGACGCAACCTGACGATCGAAGTCGTAGAGGAACTCAGGCATCCACTCGGCGTTCCGGTGATTGCTTTGTTCGACGGGAACAGCTGGAAAATTCAAATCTCGACTTATGATGTGACCCAATCGCTTATTCTGCCTAGCAGCGTCTATCACCGGCTTGCGCCGCAAGATGTCTACGACAGTCTTGTCGTGCATGAAGTCGCTCATGCGCTCTTTCGAGAGCGCGCGGCCGGTTTTCAGCTCCCTGTAACCGCGCATGAGTATGTCGCCTATGCGATACAGATCGCGTCACTGCCGCCAGAGTCGCGGGAGCTGTTCTTGTCCTCATTTCCGCGCCAGACGCCAGGCGGATATGCCATGTTCAACGATATCTATCTTGCGATAAGCCCGCTTGGGTTTGCGGCCAACGCCTACCGGCATCTGTTTCGAGATGCGAACCCCTGTGAGACGCTGAAGCGGATCGCAACGGGCAAGGAGGAATTTCCACTTCCGCTCGAGTGAAATGCGTGAGGGTGCCCTGGATCAGGCAAGATCGACATAAAAGCTGTAGCCATGGCGCGTAAAGCCCAGCCTGTCGTAAAAGGCATGTGCTTCCTTGAAGCGCGTGTGAGAGGAGAGCTGAAGCTTGTAGCATCCGGCGTTGCGCGCTTCGGCCATGGCGTGATGCATCATCAGTCTGCCGAGGCCTTTGCCCTTTTGCTCTTGAGTGACGACGACCTGCTCGACAATGGCCAGTGGGCGACCGTCGTGGGCGATGTTGTCCATGATGAGCAGGACATATGTGCCCAGTGGCGGACCGCCATCCTCTGTGACGACGTAGAGACGATAGTCGGGATAGGACTCGATGCGCGACAGCATCGCGCGTGCCCGGTCGAGACCCATCGCCGTGCCGCTGCCGAAACCGGCCTGACGATACAGGTCGAGGACCGCAGGCAGGTCTTCAGCGGTGGCGTTGCGGATTACGTGGCAGGAGGGTGGCGGCATGGGGTGTCAATTCGATTGCAGAAATCCAGAAGCGCCACCGTATCCAGTTCCGGTGAAGGCTTGAAATTCAAGCTGGCGTTGAACTGATAGGCCGTACTTGTTCTGCCACTAGTCGCCGGTTCCGTAGCCTCGACGCTGCGTCGGGCGCGGCTTATTGAACTCGGTGTGGAACTGTCCGTAATACTTCACGCCGAGGAAGTTGTCTTCCATCCACATCACGTCGCAGAAGACCGACGTGCGTTCGTGTGCGTAGTAGAACGTGAGGGTGAGGCGATCACCCACATTGATGCGGTTGTTACCGCCGAAGATGCGGTCGGGCTTCATTTCTATCTTCGCGCCGCGCGACGACTTGTCCGCCAGGAAGCAGGACAGCGGCTGACCCCAGGCTTCGGTCCAAAGCGTGACGGCCATTCGCGAGGGAACACGCTTCTCTCGTCCTCGCCGTTCGATCTCGTTGGTCGCCGCCGATGCTTCGGTATCGTTGGAATATACGGTGAACCCGGAAGGGTCTGGTGCCGTTGGCGTGGCTGTGTCACCGGCGACGGCAACCGCTTCAGATGTCTGCGACTGTGGCGGCGGGATGATCGCGATTTGCTGCGGCGCGAACCTCTCAGCCTGTGGCATGGCACGCGTCTGGTTTTCGTCGAACTGCGGTGCGGCGTCTTCGGAGTGCTCCTTGGATGCCGGCGGTCGAACCAAGGCTTGCGAGGACTCGCTCGCAGATTTGCGGCCTGCGGCGGCAGCCGATTGCGGGTCGACAACGACGGCCTTTGCAAGTGACGCGGGCCTGAACACTGGTGGCTCTGCGGTCACGTTGTCTGGCGAGGCGGGCTGCGCCTGCAATTGATGCCGGAGCGTGGCGATGCCGCTTTCTGCCTCGCTGAGTTCCTTGCGCGCGTTGTCGCGATCGAGCTCGGCGCTGCGACGCGCGGCTTCGGCGGCGGTATGGGCTGCCTCGAGCTTGTCGGCATGCTGGCGCAGCGCATCCAATTCGCTGCGTAGCGCCTCCATCTTGCTGCTTTCCTGGGTCTCGGTCTGCGCCCGGCTGGTGGCGATCTCGCGCGCGGCAAGCCGCAGCGCTTCGATTTCCGCCGCTGCTTCGGCCGCAGCTGTGGCCGCGGCCTGGCGCTCGACGTCGCGATTTTTCTCCAGCTTTGCGATTTCCTGGCGAAGGGCTTCGATCTGCGTCAGTGCCGCTTCGGTGCGCTGTTCGGCCTCGCCGCTTGCCCGGGTGCTGTTGTCTGCGAGCTCCTGGGCTGCAGCGCGCAGGGTTGCGATTTCCTTGTTCGCCGATTCGATGGCTTTCCGGGCGGTTTCGCGTTCCTTGGCAGCGGCGGCCTCGAGGCCTGCGATGTGGCCACGCAACGATTCGACGTCCTTGAGCAGGGCGTCATGGCGCTTGCGGGCGTCATCGCTCTCGCGGGTGTGTTGCTCGGTAAGGCGCTTGGCCGCAAGGCGGAGTGCTATCAACTCGGCGGCGGCTTCATCGGACTCTTTGCGTGAGGATTCCCGCTCGGCGGTGCGTTCGCGTTCGATGCCAGAGATTTGCGTCTCAAGTTCCTGGATGCGCGTCTCAAGGTCCTGAGCTTTGGCGGATGCCTCAGCTTCGCGCGTCTTCGCGGCCGTCAATTCCTGTTCGAGCTTGCCAGCCTTGGTCGCGGCCTCGCGTAAGATATCGACTTCCTCAAGGGAAGCCTCTGCAGCCTGGCGCGCTGCCTTGACGTCGGCTTCCGCGCAGGACAACGCTTCGCGTGCTCTGGCCGCCTCGGCAGCCAGCTCGTCGTTGCGCGAGCGCAAGGTGGTTATTTCGTCGAGCATCCCACTTTCGTTCGATGCTTTTTCGGGGTTCGTCGTCGCCGCGGCTGCTTCTGCGGCAACCTTACGGAGTTCTTCGATCTCGTCGTTGGCTTGGCTCAGGCTCTGTTTGATTGTGTCGCGCTGCGCTTCGGCCTCGCGGCGCGCGGCCTGCTCGAGCATAAGCTTGGCTTCCAACCGCGCGCGCACCTCGGTTTCCGCGCCGGCTCTCGCAGCCGGTGCGTCGGCTAATGAACGCAGTGTGGCGAGTTCTTCCGTGGCCGATGCAACGGCGGCTTTTGCTTCATCGCTTGCAGCTTCAGCGGTGCGGCGGGCCTCTTTTTCAGCGGTGACAGCGGCCTCGAGCTCTTCGGTGCGCCGGCGCATTCTTTCGAGCTCTTGCAAGGCTTCGGCCTCGCGCTGCTCGGCAAGTTCAAGCTGCTCGACTGCTTCTTTGAACAGCGAAATATTGCAGCCCCAAGCTTCGTTCATCGCTGACTCATCGCCCCGCTCGAACGCGAGACTGCCGCCAGCATCGTGCGTATCGATGTGACCGGTGGCGGAGGTGATCTCGTGCGAATGCTTCAGATCAAGGAGTTCAGAGTCGGTGACGCCATATTCGCCCTCGTCGTGGTCCGCGATTGCTGGATGTCGTGACCTGTGATCGACATAGGACGTGTCGATGACGACGCGAGGGGGCTTGGGCGCATTGTAGACTTCGTTCAACCGCTCTGACGTCTCAATGGCCGCATTGAGGCGTTGAAAAAGCCGAACGTTTTTTCGCCGCCAGAACGAGGATAGCAAGGCGAAGACCCTCTGAATTCAATCTTTGTAGGAACTGAGGGTATAGCAATACGATATTAATCGAGCTTTAATCTTGGCGTTTCATTGCAATGCATGGCGATGCAACGCAGGCCCTATGGTTAGGGCTTCGTTGATAGACGCGCGATTCGTACGGGCGCGTACTTTTTTGAGACGAGGGACATTTGGCGTTAGTCGACCTGTGAACCGGTCAAATAAAAAATAAATTGTGACAGTTTACGCATCGGCTCGGCGACTGTTTTTCATTCACAGAGTCTAGAGGATGGCGATTGGAGTGTGGCCATGAGCGATGTGCGCAGCTTACCGGCGAAGAAGACGCCACCGATCCGGTTCGATTTCGAGAGCCTGGCGGGGCGGATCGAGCTTGCCGCGCGTCTCGATCTGCCGGCGGGCCCACCAAGGGCCTATGCCTTGCTCGTTCACGGCTTCACTTGTTCGATGGATCTTGCGATCACGCGGCGCATCGCAGAGGGGCTTGCGGGCGAGGGATTGGCGGTGGTGCGTTTCGATCTGCCGGGTCATGGCAAGTCGGGTGGGGTGTTCTCGGAGGGCAATTTTTCGGAATACCGCGCGGCGGTGCTGACGGCTGTGGCGTACATGCGGGCACGCTTCGAAGCGCCGACGGTGCTTGTGGGCCATTCGCTGGGTGGGGCGGCCATCATCTCCGCGGCAGGCGAGATCCCGGAGGCAAAGGCGATTGCCACCATTGGCACACCGGCAGATGTTGCTGACGTCGTGCGGCTGGTGGGGGCATCGGCGGATGAGGTGCGCGCGCAAGGGCAGGCCGACATCGTGATCGATGGGCACAGGTTCACGATCCGCCGCCAGTTCCTCGAGGATGCCGATCGATATCGGATCGTCGAGGCGTTGCCCCGGTTGCGAAAAGCCTTGCTGATCCTGCATGCGCCGCTCGACGAGATCGTCGGCATCGACAATGCCGCACGCCTTTACGCGGCTGCCAAGCACCCGAAGAGCTTCATTTCGCTCGATCATGCCGGGCACCTGCTTCAAGAACCAAGGGATGCGGCCTATGCGGCCCGGGTCATCGCGGCATGGGCGTCGCGTTTCCTGGAGGACGCGCCGATGACGGACGCAGGTGGGCATGATCGCGTTCGTGTCAGCGAAATCGGGCAGGGGCAGTTCCAGAACACGGTGATGACGGGGCGGCACCGGTTGTTCGCGGACGAGCCGCAGTCGGTCGGCGGCGATGATCTGGGGCCATCTCCTTACGACTACTTGTCGATCGCGCTCGGCGCCTGCAAATCAATGACGCTGCGCATGTACGCCCGCCACAAGGGGCTGGAACTGGGACGAATCTCAGTTGAAGTGAGCCACGGCAAGGTGGCGGCGGAGCATTGCGAGGACTGCGGCGAGGTCGCGGCGGGCGGGACCGGACGTATCGATAGGTTCGAATGTATGATTGCGATAGATGGGCCGGTTGCACCCGATGTCCGGGATCGGCTGGTGGAAATTGCTGAAAAATGTCCTGTTCACAAGACCTTACAACTTTCTGCAGCAATCGTGACGCGGCTGGCGGGCGGCTCGAATACAAGTTGAGCTGTGTCAGCCCCTCGCCCTGGATGCGTCCGGATTTGGAGGGTTGGTCCAAAAGCTAATAGGCTGCGGTTCATTTAGGGCTTTCTGGTCACGCTGCACCCGTTGATGCCCTGGGCGGGCCATGTTAGAGAACCGCGCGTCTCCGTAGGGGCAGATTGATGGGCAAATAGACGCCGCCTCTTACGAGCATGCAAATTTCCCGCGATGGAAGGGGGCTCCGGGTCCCGTCCAGATCCAGAAACGCGCTATCCAAAAAAAGCGCCGTACGAGAGCCTTTGACGTGGCGACAGACGATCCGATGATGGCCAGCGTGGCCGGCCGCTATGCCGCTGCCCTGTTCGATCTGGCGAATGACGAGAATAAGGCGGCTGATGTCGAGAGCGACTTGGCCAAGTTCCAAGACCTTCTCGACATGAGCTCCGACCTCACCAATCTGGTCAGAAGCCCACTCTATTCAGCCGAAGAGCAGTCCGTGGCAATCGAGAAGCTGGCGGCCAAAGCCGGCATCGGTCAACTGACGACCAACTTCCTCAAGCTGCTTTCCAAGAACCGACGTCTGTTTGCAATCTCGGACATGATCAGGGCGTATCGCGCCTTGTTGGCCAAGAGCCGCGGCGAAGTGACGGCAGAGGTGACGAGTGCGGTGGCGCTCGACGAGGACCAGCTCGCGGAGCTGAAGCAGACGCTGAAGGCATCCGTCGGCAAGGATGTGCAACTTGCGACCCGCGTCGATCCGAGCCTGCTCGGCGGGCTGATCGTGAAGATTGGCAGCCGCATGGTCGATTCGTCGCTGCGCACGAAGCTTTTCAACCTGCGGGTCAGCCTCAAAGGGGCGGGCTAGCAGTGCGTCGCCGCCCGGCTCGTTTACGGGTGGCGAATTCGGCGGCGGGATGTGCCGCAAGACGATTACCGGTTGCCGGGCTCCCATTCGGCAACCAGACGCTTGAAGATCCGATGCCCGGTGGCTCGTGCGAGTTCGGGTACGCAATGATAACGCCCAGACAAGAGGTCAAGAGATGGAAATCCGGGCCGCAGAGATCTCCTCGATCCTGAAAGAGCAGATCAAGAATTTCGGCAAGGAGGCTGAGGTCTCCGAGATCGGTCAGGTGCTGTCGGTCGGCGACGGCATCGCACGTGTGTATGGCCTCGACAATGTCCAGGCCGGTGAGATGGTCGAATTCCCTGGTGGAATCCGCGGCATGGCGCTGAACCTCGAAGCCGACAACGTCGGCGTCGTGATCTTCGGCGACGACCGCGCGATCAAGGAAGGTGATACCGTCAAGCGGACCGGCGCGATCGTCGAGGTTCCGGTCGGCAAAGGCCTGCTCGGCCGCGTGGTCGATGGCCTCGGCAACCCGATCGACGGCAAGGGGCCGATCCAGTCGGATACCAAGATGCGCGTCGACGTGAAGGCGCCGGGTATCCTGCCGCGCAAATCGGTGCACGAGCCGATGGCGACTGGCCTCAAGGCGGTGGATGCGCTGATCCCGATCGGCCGCGGCCAGCGCGAGCTCATCATTGGCGACCGTCAGACCGGCAAGACGGCCATCATCCTCGACACCTTCCTCAACCAGAAGCCGCTCAACGACGGCGACGACGAAAAGGCGAAACTCTACTGCGTATATGTCGCGGTCGGCCAGAAGCGCTCGACCGTCGCGCAATTCGTGAAGGTTTTGGAGGAGCGCGGTGCGCTCGAGTACTCGGTGATCGTCGCCGCGACGGCCTCGGATCCGGCTCCCATGCAGTACCTCGCGCCGTTTACCGGCTGCGCCATGGGTGAATACTTCCGCGACAACGGCATGCACGCGGTGATTGCTTACGACGATCTCTCCAAGCAGGCCGTTGCCTACCGCCAGATGTCGCTGTTGCTGCGCCGTCCGCCTGGCCGCGAAGCCTATCCGGGCGACGTTTTCTACCTCCACTCGCGCCTGCTGGAACGCGCGGCGAAGCTTAACGATGGCCACGGGGCCGGCTCGCTGACGGCACTCCCGGTCATCGAGACACAGGCCAACGACGTGTCAGCCTACATTCCCACGAACGTGATTTCGATCACGGACGGACAGATCTTCCTCGAGACAGACCTCTTCTTCCAGGGTATCCGTCCGGCCGTCAACGTGGGCTTGAGCGTGTCGCGCGTCGGCAGCAGTGCGCAGACCAAGGCCATGAAGTCGGTCGCAGGCAAGATCAAGGGCGAGTTGGCACAGTACCGCGAGATGGCGGCGTTTGCGCAGTTCGGCTCGGATCTCGACGCGGCGACGCAGAAGCTGCTGGCCCGCGGCGCGCGCCTCACCGAGCTTTTGAAACAGCCGCAGTTCTCGCCGCTGAAGATGGAAGAGCAGGTGTGCGTGATCTTCGCGGGTACGCGCGGCTACCTTGATTCATTGGCGGTCAAGTCGGTCGGCAAGTTCGAACAGCAGCTGCTCCATACGCTGCGCGATCAGCACAAGGACATCCTGGAGTCGATCCGCTCGAGCAAGTCTCTGTCGGAAGAGACGGAGAAGAAGCTCACGGAGCTGCTGGACAAGTTCTCCAAGACCTTCACGGCGTGATGCGCATTGCAGTTGCCGGTTCGAGGCTCAAGGCCAGTAACCGGAACTTAGCCACCCCAAGGGTCCGGACAAGAAACGGGATGCTCGAATGGCGAGCTTGAAAGACCTACGCAACCGCATCGCCTCGGTGAAGGCGACGCGGAAAATCACGAAGGCGATGCAAATGGTCGCCGCCGCCAAGCTGCGCCGTGCGCAGGAGGTGGCGACCGCGGCGCGTCCCTACGCTGAGCGCATGGACGCCGTTCTAGCGAACCTCGCCGGTAAGATTACCGACCGCGAGGGAGCCTCACCGCTGCTGGTCGGCACCGGCAAGGACGATACGCATCTGCTTGTCGTCATGACGGCCGAGCGCGGTCTGTGCGGCGGGTTCAACTCCAACATCGCCAAGCTTGCGCGTGCAGATACCCTGAAGCTGATGAGTGCCGGCAAGACGGTGAAGATCATGACCGTCGGCCGCAAGGGCGCCGACAACCTGCGCCGTGACCTCAACAAGCAGATCTTCGAGCGCCGCGATTTCCGCAACGTTCGTCAGGTGGGGTTTGGCGAGGCAGAGGGTGTCGCCAATCGCATCCTCGAAATGTACGAGGCGGGCGAATTCGACGTCGTGACAATCTACTTCTCCGAGTTCCAGTCGGTGATCGCGCAGAAGCCAACCGCGCTACAGCTCATTCCCGCCAAGCTGCCGGAAGGCAAGGACGACGTGCCGGGGTCGAAGAGCGCAGCGGTCTACGAGTACGAACCCGACGAACAGGTGATCTTAGGGCAGCTCCTGAAGCGCAACATCGCCACGCAGATCTTCCGCGGCCTTTTGGAGAATGCCGCGTCGGAGCAGGGCGCGCGCATGAGCGCTATGGACAACGCGACGCGCAACGCCGGCGAAATGATCGACAAGCTGACGATCACCTACAATCGCCAGCGTCAGGCGCAAATCACCAAGGAACTCATCGAAATCATCTCGGGCGCCGAAGCGCTCTAGTCAGGAGTATGAGGCAACAGATGAGCTACACAACACGCGCGACGACGAAAGGCGGTCGGGAAGGCCGTGCTGTGCTGGACGACGCGAAGCTGGCGCTTGCCATGGCGCTGCCCACGGAAATGGGCGGCTCGGGCGAGGGGCACAATCCGGAGCAGTTGTTTGCGCTGGGCTATTCGTCGTGCTTCGGTCAGGCGGTGCTCGCGCTAGCGAAAAAACACGACCTCGACGGTCGAGCAGCAAAGGTCACGTGTTCGGTCGAGATCGACCAGGACGAAACGAGTTTTGCACTCAAAGTCGATCTTTCACTTTCGATACCTGGGGCTGACAAGGCAAAGGTTCAGGCCTTGCTCGAGGAAGCACACCAGATCTGTCCGTATTCCAGGGCGACACGAGGCAACGTGCCCGTCACGCTCACTGTCGTCTGAATTCAATCGCTGGAGAAAACCAATGGCAAACAAGGCCGGCAAGATTCGCCAGGTGACGGGCGCCGTCGTCGACGTGCAGTTCGAGGGTCACCTTCCCGCAATTCTGAATGCGCTTGAGACCGTCAACCAGGGCAACCGTCTGGTGCTCGAGGTGGCCCAGCATCTTGGCGAAAATACAGTGCGTACCATTGCGATGGACTCCACCGAGGGTCTGGTGCGCGGCCAGGACGTGAAGGATACGGGCCAGCCGATCGCGGTACCGGTCGGTGACGCGACGCTCGGGCGGATCATGAACGTGATCGGCGAGCCGGTCGACGAAGCGGGTCCGGTCAAGGGTGCAGAGAACCGCCCGATCCACGCACCGGCGCCGACCTATGTCGATCAGTCGACGGAAGCGGAAATCCTCGTCACCGGCATCAAGGTTGTGGACCTGCTGGCGCCTTATGCGAAGGGTGGCAAGATCGGCCTGTTCGGCGGCGCCGGCGTCGGCAAGACCGTCCTCATCATGGAGCTCATCAACAACATCGCGAAGACGCACGGCGGCTATTCGGTGTTTGCCGGTGTCGGTGAGCGCACGCGCGAAGGTAACGACCTCTATCACGAGATGATCGAGTCGGGCGTCAACAAGGATCCCAAGAAGGAAGGCTCTGCGGCCGGGTCCAAGTGTGCCCTCGTCTATGGTCAGATGAATGAGCCGCCGGGCGCGCGTGCACGCGTCGCGCTGTCGGGCCTGACGGTTGCCGAATACTTCCGCGACCAGGGTCAGGACGTGCTGTTCTTCGTCGACAACATCTTCCGCTTTACGCAGGCGGGCTCAGAGGTATCGGCGCTGCTTGGCCGTATCCCCTCGGCGGTCGGCTACCAGCCGACGCTCGCCACCGACATGGGTGCCCTGCAGGAGCGCATCACCTCGACGCAGAAGGGTTCGATCACCTCGGTGCAGGCGATCTACGTGCCGGCCGACGATTTGACCGATCCGGCGCCGGCGACCTCGTTTGCCCATCTGGACGCAACGACCGTGCTTTCGCGCTCGATTGCGGAAAAGGGCATCTATCCGGCTGTCGATCCGCTCGACTCCACGTCGCGCATGCTCGACCCGCGCATCGTTGGTGAGGAGCACTACCAGGTGGCGCGTCGCGTGCAGGAGATTCTGCAGCGTTACAAGGCGCTTCAGGACATCATCGCGATCCTCGGCATGGACGAGCTCTCGGAAGAGGACAAGCTGACCGTGGCCCGCGCCCGCAAGATCGAGCGCTTCATGTCGCAACCGTTCGACGTGGCGAAGGTGTTCACCGGCGCAGATGGCGCGCAGGTGCCGCTGGCCGACACCATCAAGGGCTTCAAGGGCCTGTGCGACGGTGACTACGACCATCTTCCCGAGCCGGCGTTCTACATGGTCGGGACGATCGAGGAAGCCATCGCAAAGGCCGAGAAACTGGCCGAGGCGGCCTGATCTGAAAAGAGCGGTGGAAAAACGCTCACAGGCACGACGTCATGACACGCGAAGCGCCCCATAAAGGTGTTTCGCGCAGGCTGGAGGAGGACATCATGGCCGATGAAAACCAAGACGACGTCGAAGTCGAGGGCGAGGGTGACGACGAATTCGGTAGCTGCTGTACCGAACTCAAGGAAGCCATGAGCGGTGCGGAGTTCGAACCGCTCATCGTGGTCGGTGAAGACGGCGTGCTCTATATGTCGGTCGGCTTGATTGACATCGAGGGCGAAGAGCCGGGCATGGTCGACCATCCTGTGTTTTTCTGCCCCTTCTGCGGCACCGAGCTGCAGACCCGGGAAGACGTGCGCCAGGACGGCGATGCGGTGAACTGAAAACAGATGCCGGCGCGGATTACCCGCGCCGGCATCATGAGGCGCGATCTGCGCTGCGTCGCAGGCAGTAACGGGCGTTAAGGACAAAGTGAGGACGGCGAGGCAATGTCAGGCACGTTCAAGTTCGAGCTGGTGAGCCCGGAGCGCATCCTTCTGTCGGACGTGGCAGAAGAGGCCGTGCTGCCGGGCGCAGAAGGCCAGTTCACCGTTCTGGCCGGGCACGCGCCCGTCGTATCGACGCTGCTGCCGGGCGTCATCGTCGTGAAGCTGGCGGTCGCGACGAAAGGCATCTTCATCAATGGCGGGTTCGTCGAGGTCAATCCGGAATCGGTTACGGTGCTGGCCGAGCATGCCTTCATCGTCGACGAGGCGGACCAGCGGCAGCTTGAGGATGCGCTGCGCAAGGCCGAGACGGCACTGGCAGACGCGAAGGACGACGAGGCGCTTCGTCATCTGACCTGCGCCATCGATCAGTTGAAGGGTCTGCAACGGAAAAAAGCCGCCTGATCGCCCGATCAGGACTACGGCTACTCCCTCGGTGAAGCGGCACTTCAGGCCGGACATCGTCGATGTCCGGCTTGCGCCGTTGTGCGGCGTGATTTCGAGTACGGTGGCATTTCAGGCGGTCATACTCTCGGCAAAGGCGCCGATCACTGACGCGTAGAGTTTCCGCTTCCACGACACGGCTCGCGCAACGGCGTCCTCGGGTGTCGTCCAAATCCAGGACTGGAATTCTGGTCGCGGGCTATTGGCTCTGTGCAGGTTGAACTCTGTGTCCGGGCCTGTGAATCGCATTGCGAACCACAGTTGGCGCTGGCCGCGATATCGCCCTTTCAGGGCTAGGCCGAGGAGGTGGTCGGGCAGTTCGAAGGATAACCAGCGATCAAGTTCAGCAACGGGTTCGAACGAGCGTGCGCCGGTCTCCTCTTGCAGTTCCCGCATTGCGGCGTCCAGGGGCAGTTCGCGGCCAAACAGACCGCCCTGAGGCATTTGCCAGATGGGCTCGCCGTCGGGGGCCATCCAGCGTGGCCGACGGCTGCCAAGCCAGATCTGGCCACGCGGGTTGAACAACACCATGCCGACGCCGTCGCGGAACGGTAGGCTTGCGCGCGTTGGTGCTGCAATACTGGTCGAAATATTCATGACGGGGCCCGCATCCTTGGTGGCGTACAGGGTACGTCCGGCGAATCAATCTGACTCAAGGGTAGCGTAAAGTTGTGACGGACATGTCGCGATGCCTGGGAAGTGGGGTGGCGGCCCAATGGCGTCGGGTAGAGCAGAGTGCGTTGGCTGGTGGCGGTGGTCGGGGATGCAACGTGTGTTGGCGCGGAGTTGGCCTCAGCCCTCGGCGGCCAGCGGGCCCAGCTCAGCCAGCACGGCGCGATAGACCTCGCGCTTGAACGGGACGATCAGGTCCATCAGCTCGGAGCGCTTCGCCCATCGCCAAGCGTCGAACTCAATCTCATGATCGGCCGGAGAGATATCGATTTCGCTGTCGTCGCCGAGGAAGCGCATGGCAAACCACTTCTGTGTCTGGCCGCGGTATCTGCCACCCCACTTCTTGCCGACCAGCTCCACCGGCAGGTCGTAGTTCAGCCACTTCGAGTGCTCGGCGATAATTTCGGCGGAATGGATGCGCGTTTCTTCGTAAAGCTCGCGCTGTGCAGCGGCTGTGGGGGCTTCGCCGGGGTCGATGCCGCCTTGAGGCATCTGCCACCACGTTCCATTCTCGATCTTGTTCTTGGCGTCGGAGCGGCGGCCGATCCAGATCAGGCCATCGCGATTGAGGACCATGATGCCGACGCAAGGGCGATAGGTCATCTTGTCGAGGTCGATTTTCGTCATGTCGGGCCCGATCTCAGCGAGACGGTCAGGCGGCGCTCCTGAAGAACCGCTCAAGGTCATCCGCTACGTCCTTTGGCTTTTCCTCGGGCAAGAAGTGTCCGCAGTCAAGCGCGCGACCGGAAACCTCCTGCGCATAACGCCGCCAGACATCGAGCATGTCATAGGTGCGGCCGACGAGGCCACGGGCACCCCACAACACATGCAACGGGCAATCGACCTTGCGCCCCGCAGCGCGGTCCGCCCGGTCATGGTCGAGATCGATGCCGGCTGCGGCACGGTAGTCTTCGCAGGTCGCGTGGATGGCCTCGGGCGTCGAAAAGCAGCGGACATATTCAGCGACCGCTGCTTCGTCGAAATGGGCTCCCGGCGCCGACCAGCGCTTCAGCTTCTCGCGCAAGTACCAGGCCGGATTTGAGCCGATCATGCGCTCGGGTAGTCCGTCGGACTGGATCAGGAAGAACCAATGATAGTAGGCGGTCGCGAAAGCCTGGTCCGTCGCCTCGAACATGTGAAGCGTCGGTGCGATGTCGAGAACGGCGGCACGGGTAACGGCTTTGGCGTGATCGAGCGCCAGGCGGTGAACCACGCGCGCTCCGCGATCGTGACCGGCCGCAGCGAACTCGGGATAGCCGAGAGACGCCATCAGTTGCACCATGTCGGCTGCCATTGCGCGTTTTGAATACGTTGCGTGATCGGCTGTGCTTTCGGGCTTGTCGCTGTCGCCGTAGCCTCTGAGATCCGCGCAGACAACGTGGAACGCGCGCGTCAGGCGCGGGACTACGGCGTGCCACATGACATGGGTCTGCGGATAGCCGTGGAGGAGAAGCAGCGGAGGGCCGTCACCACCGCGCGCAAAGCTGATCGAGACGTCACCGACCGCCTGCCTGCCGCTTTCGAAACCGTCAAACGTCATCAGGCCACCTCTTGCTTGAACGCTATGCACCATAGCGTGCCGAGGCGTAGGTGGCAGTGGCAAAAAAGAGCGGGCGCCCCTCATTGGAGCGCCCGCAGCTCGTTCAGAAATTGCGGCTAATCATGTCTCAGCCGTGATGCGTCAGTTTGCCTTCTGGGGCTGAACCTCGGACGGTGGCGATGCGGGCGACGCTGTGGCCGGTCCGGTCACTTTGCCGCGTAGAAAGTTCAGCGCATACTGCAACTGCGTATCCTTTTCCGGCTCCTTGGGCACATAGGCCGACGAGCCGGACGCCTCCTCTTCCTCGGTCTTTTCGTTCTTGAGGTGGCCGCGCAGGCTTGCCTCACCGCGAATCTTTGTCTTGGAGGCCTTCGCCTTCATGTCCTCGGGCAGTTCCTGCTCGACGATGATGTCGGGTGCAATGCCCATGGCCTGGATGGAGCGATTGGACGGGGTATAGTAGCGAGCGGTGGTCAATCGGATTGCGCCGTTGGCACCGAGCGGGATGATGGTCTGCACCGAGCCCTTGCCGAACGAGCGTGTGCCGATGACAGTAGCGCGCTTTTGATCCTGAAGGGCGCCAGCGACGATCTCGGATGCCGACGCCGAACCACCGTTGATGAGCACGACGATCTTCTTGCCACCCGTGATATCTCCGGGGCGCGCCTGATTACGCTGTGTCTCCTCGTTGTTGCGGCCGCGCGTGAAGACGATGGCGCCGCGCTCGAGGAAATCGTCGGATACGGCGATCGCCTGATCGAGCAGGCCGCCCGGGTTGTTTCTGAGGTCGATAATGAAGCCCTTGAGCTCACCGCCGATCTCCTTTTCGAGCGACTGGATCGCACGGACGAGGTTTGAGTGTGTCTGCTCATTGAAGGTCGAAACCTTGACGTAGCCGACGTCGCCCTCACGGCGTGCCTTCACCGCATTGATGCGGATGATGTCGCGCACGATCTTGATCTCGAGCGGGTCCTCCGCGCCCTTGCGGACGACCGTCAGGGTGATGGGCGTGTTCACGGCACCGCGCATCTGCTCAACGGCCTGCTCGAGCGTCAATCCGTTGACCGGCTTGTCGTCGAGATGCGTGATGAGGTCGTTGGCAAGCACGCCGGCGCGCGCGGCCGGTGTGTCGTCGATCGGCGCGACGACCTTGATGACGCCGCTCTCCATCGTGACCTCGATGCCAAGCCCTCCAAACTCACCGCGCGTCTGCACCTGCATGTCCTGGAAGTGCTTGCGGTTGAGGTATGCCGAATGCGGGTCGAGTGAAGAGAGCATGCCGTTGATGGCGCTCTCGATGAGCTTCTCGTCATCGGGCTCTTCGACGTAGTCGGAGCGCACCCGCTCGAGCACGTCGCCGAACAGGTCGAGCTGCTGATAAAGGCTCTGCGACTTCGTCGTGGCCGAATGCGTCTGAGGCGCATTGAGGACCGTTGCGGCGCCAGCGAAGCCGGTCATCAGTAGAAACGTCCAAAATGCGAAGTCGGTCTTGCGCATCATCCTTGCACCTTCTCGGGACCACTCACCCACCACGGGTTGGGGTCGATGGGATTACCTTCCTTGCGGAATTCTACGTATAGGACTGGGGCGTCGGTGCCGCTTTTCAGCTCGCGCGGTGCCGCCGTTCCACTCATGGTGCCAATCGGCTCGGCTGCAAGCACGAATTGTCCGGGCTCCACATCGATCCGTGACAAGCCTGCAAGCAAAATATGATACCCGCCGCCAGCATTGATTATCAAGAGTTGCCCATAGCTGCGGAATTCGCCAGCGTAAACAACCCAGCCATCGCACGGGGACGTGATCTGAGCGCCTGAACGCGTCTCCAGAACCATTCCCTTGGAGTTCCCCCCATATTGCGTTTTTTCGCCAAAATTAAGGACGGTGCGTCCTGAAGCGGGCAGCGGCAGCCGGCCGCGGGCCTTGTGGAAGGGGAGTGCGGGTTTTATGCGTCCGGCACTTGCAGCGGCGTGACCGCTATGGCTCGGCCGCAATTCCACGATTTCACCGGGCTTTGGCGCGTTGAGGGCAATCTCCTTATGGGGGATTGGTGTTTTCGCGTCCGATGATTGTTCCGGGGTGAGAACGATTGGCCCGGTGGCGGGCGGCTTGGAAGGCTGCTCAGGCGCCTGGGCGAGCTCTTTTTCGTAGCTCTTCAGGTTCGTGCTTTGAGTGACCTGCTTGTCGAGGCGTGCAATCAGCTCGGTGAGGTCGGTTACCGAACGTGAAATCTCGGCGCTGGCGCGGCGCACTTCCGCCAATTCGTCACGGCGCCGGTCGAGCGATTTCTTGCGCTCCTCCATCAGGCCGGCGAGCTTGGTCTGCGCCTCCGTGAGGCGTGTCGTCTCGGATTTCAATCGTTCGCTCTCGGAGCGGATGTCGTCCATCACGCGGACCAGCTCGTTGAGGCGGGATGACAGTTGCATCGCCTGTCCGCGCAGCTCGGGAAAAGCTGCCGCAAGGAGCATGGCGGAACGCACCATATCGAGAGCATCGGCGCGGCGGGTGATCATCACGGGCGGCGGATTGCGGCCCATGCGCTGCAAGGCGCCAAGCAGTTTGGCAATTTGACCGTGGCGCTGATCGAGCGATCCGCGGACGATCTTTTTCTGAGCCTGGAGTTCGCCGAGCCGGCCCTCGATGGCCGACATCTTGGTCTCGCTCTTCTGAATGAGGGCGGCTGTCTCGACGAGGCGCTGCTTGAGGCGCTCGCGCTCCGCGTCGATATCGGTGACGTCCTTGGCGAGCTCCTGCTCGCGATCGCGCACCGATTTTAGCTCGTTGCGCTGTTCATCGAGCTGTCGCCGCTTTTCGTCAGTGTCCGATTGAGCGTGTGCGGTGGAGGTGAGGGCTGACAGAACAACGCCGCCGGCGGCCATCAGCGGGCCGACGCTGGCCAAGGCGAGCAACGAAATGGCGCATGCACCGGTCGGCGAGGCGCGGCAACGGCCGGCCCTTCCGGCGGGCGTTTTGGGCGATTTCGCCATGTGGCGGTTCAAAAGAGTTCCCCTGGTGGGCGCGCAAAGGATGCGGGCTTCACGACGCGCTCAGACGCGCATGATTCGCAAAATTACGGCAAGAGCGGGCCGGCGCCAAAGACAAAGGCGCGCCATACCATTGCAGCCCATCCCATGCGGGCCCATGCGGGGGGTAGCACCGGCGTGCGTCGGAGCGTCCCAGCCACTGCGTGAAACGTTTGCCGCTTCCGGGATGGAGGTCTATCAAGGCGCCAGTACGCCAGTACAATCATACCGCTCTCGATCAGCGAGCATATTCATGGAAACTGCTCTTTATCATCTCACCACCGTCGCCGCTCTGTCCGTTCTGGTGGTGCTCCTGCTCGGGCTCTGGGGCCTGATGCGCAACAAGGGCGCGAGCCTCAGTCAAAAGCTCATGCGCTGGCGGATCGGCCTGCAATTCCTGGCCATCCTGATCATCATAGGATATCTGCTGCTCAAAGCCTGAGGGGCCTGTCCTGCTCTCGTCTCGAAATTCGGGCTCATGTTGCCTCAACGCGTGAAGAAAACTCATGGTCAAACTGAACAAGATTTATACGCGGACGGGCGACAAGGGAACGACGGGGCTCGGCACCGGCGAACGCGTTCCGAAGCATTCGTTACGGATCGCTGCCTATGGCACGGTCGACGAGACCAACTCGGTCATCGGCGTGGCGCGGCTTCACATCAACGAACCCTATCAAGCTGTCGATAGCATGCTGCATCGGGTACAGAACGACCTTTTCGACCTTGGGGCCGATTTGTGCGTGCCCGACACCGGCAAGGATCTGGGCTATGAGCCGCTGCGCATCAGTGCGGATCAGGTGAAGCGGCTCGAGGATGAGATCGATCAGCTCAACGGCGATTTGCAGCCGCTGAAGTCTTTCGTACTGCCGGGCGGTGGGGCCGCTGCCGCACACCTGCACGTGGCGCGGACGGTCTGTCGTCGCGCGGAGCGGCTGATGGTGGAGCTGGCGATGCACGAAGACGAACCGGTGAGCGAGGCTGCGCTGCAGTACGTGAACAGGCTTTCCGACTTCCTGTTCGTCGCCGGTCGCTACGTCAACGATCGCGGGGCGGCAGACGTACTATGGGTGCCGGGCAAGAACCGCTGAGCGCTTCACCACGTTGTTGGGAGCGTCACGTTCACCGCTCATACTCTGGCAGATTGTTTTGCCCTCGGCTTCCTCGACGATGGAATGGGTTGCCATCGAGCCGACCGTGACATCATGAATAGATGGAGCTGGAGCCGGTCGGGTTTTGATTGAACCATGTCTGGCCGTTTTGGCCTGCTCTATCTCTTTTTATTTGAGAGCCTCAATCACGGCTTCGACGGAAGCAGTCGCGCTTCCATCTCAGACGATCAGGCTTAAGGGGGTGGCTTAGCCGACGTGGAGTTGCATAATTCACTGTACGAGGGGGCCGATCTGCACAATGCCGGCGGCCCGTTAACGCGTGCCGGGTGGATCGTCATTTCGGAGCGCGTGATCTTTGTCGCCGTCATCGGCATCTTCGGCTGGATGGCGTGGTTGTGGACACATGCGCGACCCGCGTCCTTATTTTTCGAGCACGGCGTGCTGGAGAATGTGCAAGTCGCCATTCTGGTGGCGTGTGTGATCGTGCTGATTGCTTCGATACGCACCAGTCGTGGCGTAACGCGCACTATTTCAACAATGTTCATGATTGCCACGATCACGGGCATCGTTCGCGAAGCGGAGGTCAAGTCGTTTCGTGGACCGGAGTGGTGGAATTGGTTGACGCACGAGTTCTCGCTTCAGGAGATCCTGCTCATCACAGGCGCTCTTATTTTGGTTGTCTATGCGTGGTCGCGGCGGCGCCACTTCGTCGCGATCATGCAAAGATCGCTGCATCCCTATGCAATCCCGCTGCAGCTCGGTGTCGTGCTTTTATTCGTCGGCGCGTATGCAACAGAAACGCTCATACGCCAGGGGCAATTCTCTAAGATCGCCGAGGAACTACTGGAAACGACGGGCTATCTCCTGATCCTTGTCGGGATCCTGAGAACGCTAGACAAGGCTCTGTCGGAACGTCCAGACGTGTCGACCTGAACAGATCGAGCTCGCTACTGTCTGCTGCGGACCGGAATGGGAGGGGCGTAATGCACGTCGACCAACGCCGCATCAGCACGCGGAAGAGCATTGTCGGAGTGATGCCGACATGCAAATCTTCGCCGGTCTCGAGCAGGTCTTGAGTGAATCACCTCAGGCCGTAGTGGCCTGCTCTATCTCTTTGTTTCAGAGCCTCAATCACGGCTTTGACGGAAGCACGACTGCTTCCATCTCGGCCGATCAGGCTCTGGCGCTGCGATTGCGGCGTCCAATCCCCGACGAAGGGAGGCTCAATTCGTGTTCGTGCCGCTGCAGGACGATAATCCGCTGAAGTATATCCACCGTCAGTATGTGACGTACGCGCTCATTGGGCTCAATGCGCTCGTCTTTTTGCTGACGGCGGCCGGCGGGCAGGACGCGATCGTCGCCAGTTTCGCAGTCATCCCCGGGGAGCTGTTCGGCCAATTGATCCAGTCTCCGTCGCAGACGGTCGCGTTTGCGGAGAATCTCACACTCTTGAGCTACATGTTCTTCCACGGCGATCTTCTCCATCTGGCCGGAAATATGATCTTTCTGTGGGTGTTCGGCGACAACGTGGAAGATGCGATGGGGCACGTCCGCTTCCTCGTCTTCTATCTGCTGTGCGGCATTTTTGCAGGTCTGTTGCATGCCTGGATCGCACCAGATTCCGGGGTGCCGCTGATCGGCGCCAGCGGCGCCGTCGCGGGCGTCATAGCGGCCTACCTCATGCTGCATCCGCGGGTCCGCGTCTGGGTGCTTGTGTTCAAGATCCTGCCCATGCAGGTGAGTGCCGCGATTGTGCTAGGCGTTTGGATTATAACGCAAATTATCATGGTCTTGGTGCCCGAGGTGGGGCCGGTGGCGTGGTGGGCCCACATTGGCGGGCTGCTCGCCGGGGCACTTCTGGTGCCCGTTTTCAAGCGTCCCAACGTTCGCCTGTTCGATCAGGGCCTGAGGACCGTGTGAGGGAGTGTGCCCAAGAGGGCATCGTCGGCGGGGAAATTTCATTTTCCAGCACCCGTGAAGGCTGGCCTCGCTCGGTTGCATTGACTTCCCAGAAACCCGCACCTACGCTGTTGTTTCGCAACTGCGAACAACTCCCATACGCCGTCTACCGGTGGGCTTGCTCCGCTGTTTCGGGTCTCAGGGTGGAGTTGAGTTTGCAGTGCACAAACCGTTTTCCGGATCCAAATGCGTTGCCTCTGCGATGGGTCCTATGGCTGCAACCCTCATCAGCCCGAAGGCACTCTGTCGCAAGTGTGCATCAGGTTGATGTAGAGCATGTGACAAATGAAGAAACTCGAGACTGGGGACCGCTGCGGAGATGAAGATACTTGTGCCGGTGAAGCGCGTCGTTGACTACAACGTCAAGATCCGCGTCAAAGCCGACGGAACGGGCATCGAACTTGCCAATGTGAAGATGTCGATGAATCCGTTCGATGAGATTGCCGTCGAAGAGGCCGTCAGGATCAAGGAGAAGGGTGGCGCCACTGAGGTGGTCGTCGTTTCTATCGGTCCGGCGAAAGCGCAGGACACGTTGCGCACGGCGCTGGCGATCGGTGCGGACCGCGCCATACTGGTCGAAACGCCGGAAGCCGCAACGGTCGAGCCTCTGGCTGTTGCCAAAATGCTCAAGACGATCATCGAGCAGGAGAGCCCGGGCGTTGTTATTCTCGGCAAACAGGCCATCGATGACGACTGCAATCAGACGGGGCAGATGCTGGCGGCTCTGCTTGGATGGCCGCAAGGCACGTTCGCATCCAAAATCGCATTCGTCGATGGCGGTGTCGCCGTCACGCGAGAGGTCGATGGCGGCCTTGAGACGGTGACACTGAAGCTGCCCGCCGTCATCACAACGGATCTGCGCCTCAACGAGCCGCGCTATCCGACACTGCCCAATATCATGAAGGCGAAAAAGAAGCCGCTCGAGGTGAAAAAGCCCGACGATCTGGGTGTCGATATCACGCCGCGCCTGCAGGTGCTGACCACAGCCGAACCGGCAAAACGCCAGGCGGGCGTCAAGGTCGGCAGTGTGGCCGATCTGGTCGCCAAGCTGAAGTCGGAAGCGGGGGTGCTGTGATGACCGTTCTGATTCTCGCCGAGCACGATAACACCTCGCTCAATCCCGCAACGGCGAAGGCGGTGACGGCGGCCAAGGCCATCGGTGGCGACATACGCATCCTGGTGGCGGGCAAAGGCGCGCAGGCGGTCGCCGATCAGGCTGCAAAGCTGGACGGCGTCGCAAAGGTACTGCTTGCCGATGCGCCGCATCTGGAGAATGGACTGGCCGAGGAGGTTTCGGCGCTGCTGGTCAAGTTGATGGGCAGCTACGACGTGCTGGTCGCACCTGCGACAGCATCAGGTAAAAACATTCTGCCACGCGTGGCGGCGTTGCTGGATGTCATGCAGATATCCGACATCACCGCGGTGAAGAGCGCCGATACGTTCGAGCGTCCTATCTATGCGGGCAATGCCATTCAGACGGTGAAGTCGGGCGATGCAAAGAAGGTGATCACTGTGCGCACCGCGGCGTTCGCGGCCGTCGGCGAGGGCGGCAGCGCAACGGTCGAGAACATCGACGCGCCGGCATCTGCTGGCCTTTCGACGTTCAAGGGTGCGGAGCTGACCAAGTCCGACCGGCCCGATCTTTCCTCGGCGCGGATCATCATATCCGGTGGCCGCGGCCTGCAGTCGGGCGATAACTTCAAGACGCTCATCGAGCCCGTGGCTGACAAGCTCGGCGCGGCGATCGGTGCCTCGCGTGCGGCGGTGGATGCGGGTTTCGTGCCCAACGACATGCAGGTCGGTCAAACGGGCAAGGTGGTGGCGCCAGAACTCTACATTGCGGTCGGCATCTCAGGCGCCATCCAGCATCTGGCGGGCATGAAGGATTCAAAAATCATCGTGGCGATCAACAAAGACGAGGAGGCGCCGATTTTCCAGGTCGCTGATTACGGACTCGTGGCAGACCTCTTCCAGGCGCTGCCAGAGCTAGCGGCCGAACTGGAAAAGGCTCGAAGCTAAGGAACTTGGCACTGAAAGCCGGCCCGTGAGGGGCGATCGGGCGCCGGCGATAACATCGGTCGATCGAAAAAGGGACCATCGAGATGGACGTAGCAGTCAAGGCGCCGAAAAGGGCAAAGGTCAGCGCCAACAACAGCGCCGACAAGAGAACGCTTAGCGGGATCAAGAAGGTCGGCATCATCGGTGCAGGCCAGATGGGAAACGGCATTGCGCACGTGATCGCGCTGGCCGGCTATGACGTGGTGCTCAACGATCTGAAGAAAGAAGCGGTCGACCGCGCTTTGCAGACGATCGAGAAGAACATGAGCCGGCAGGTCTCCAAGGGCATGATCGGCGAGGCGGACCGCGAGAAGGCGCTGAAGCGGATCGGCTATGCGGTCGACTTCAAGGCGCTCGGCGATTGCGATCTGGTGATCGAAGCGGCGACCGAGGATGAGACCATCAAGCGCAAGATCTTTATGGATCTGTGTCCCTTCCTGAAGAAGGAAGCGATACTGGCCACCAACACCTCGTCGATTTCGATCACGCGGCTCGCGTCGACGACCGACCGGCCCGAACACTTCATCGGTATGCATTTCATGAACCCCGTGCCGTTGATGGAGCTGGTCGAGTTGATCCGGGGCATCGCCACCGAGGATGACACGTTCGGCGTCGCCAAGGAGTTCGTGCATAGCCTGGGCAAGCGGACGGCGGTGAGTGAGGACTTCCCCGCATTCATCGTCAACCGCATCCTGCTTCCGATGATCAACGAGGCTGTTTACACGCTGTATGAAGGCGTCGGCACCGTGGAATCGATCGATAAAGCTATGAAGCTTGGCGCTCACCATCCGATGGGACCGCTTGAACTGGCGGATTTCATCGGCCTCGACACGTGTCTGTCGGTGATGCAGGTGCTCTATGAGGGCCTCGCCGATTCGAAGTATCGCCCGTGTCCGCTCTTGGTGAAATACGTCGAGGCCGGCTGGCTCGGCCGCAAGGCGAAACGCGGCTTCTACGACTATCGCGGCGAGACGCCGATTCCGACGCGCTGAACCATCCGCTCTCACTGGACGAGTTCAACGGACGGGCGCCCTGGCGGCGCCCGCTTCGTTTTCGATGCTGCAACGTTATTCACGTGACGTGGGTTGTTTCTTCATGTCGGGTCGTGCGACTGCTGGATCGTGGTGCCTCGGGCTGATTATGTAGCGTCGAGGCTTGCGGTGCGCGCGTGCCATGATAGCGTTCATCAAACGCACCATCGCGTGCTCAAGGCTTCACAAAACAGGAGGATGACGTGGCTGGCAGAGGCGCAGGCAAAGTGGCGGTCGTGACAGGGGCAAGCGCAGGTATCGGTCGCGCCGTGGCGCTGGCATTGCAAGGTGACGGTTACAACGTGGCGCTCGCAGGCCGACGTATCTCGGAGCTGGAGGCAACAAAGGCGCTTGCCGCGTCCGGCGGTGGCGAAATGCTTGTTCACGCAACCGACGTTGCCGATCCGCTGGAGGTCAAGGGTCTGTTTCAGGCGACGGTGCAGGCGTTCGGGCGCGTTGATCTCCTGTTCAACAACGCAGGGCTCTTCGCGCCGCCAGTGCCGCTTGAGGATCTGCCGGTCGAGACATGGCGGCAGGTCGTCGATGTCAATCTCACAGGTGTATTCCTGTGCTGCCAGCAGGCGATCCGGATCATGAAGAAGCAGAACCCTAAAGGCGGACGGATCATCAATAACGGCTCGATCTCTGCGTATTCGCCGAGGCCGCTAACGGCGTGCTATACGGCAACGAAGCACGCGGTCGCCGGATTGACGAAGTCGATTGCACTGGACTGTCGCGGTCATGACATCGCTTGTGGTCAGATCGACATTGGCAATGCCATCACGGCGCTGACAGAGCCGATGGTTAAGGGGCAAGGGGCGCTGCAGGCCGACGGTACCAGAAAGGTCGAGCCGCGCATGGATGTGGCGCATGTTGCCAGTGCGGTGCTCTATATGGCGAGCCTGCCGCTCGACGCTAATGTTCTGTCGATGACGATCAAAGCGACCGAGATGCCATTCGAGGGGCGGGGATAGGGCCTTCGCCACCTTCGCCCTCAAGAGAGAACCAGGACGTGAACGCATGCTGTAACTTCGTGCGGTGGCGGGAGATCGGGCTAGATCGCGTTCATGTTTCTGTCAAACATGAACGCGATCCAGTGCCTTGTTTCGAGCACGTTTTTCACGCTGAACCGCTGCACACTTCAGCTAAACATGCTCTATTCGGTTTTGGCGGAGTGGGACGGCAGCAGCTGGCCACGCAAGAGTTCGCGTTCGTGTTTGATGGCTGGGCCGATCGCCTCTTGCGGCAACCCCATGCCAATGAGTGCAGCGCGCGATAGCTGCAAGCTGGCCTCGACGGTCTCAGGTACCGCATCATTCACGCCGGTGGCATAGAGATGGCGCGCATGTTCGCCATCGCGCGCGCGTGAGACGATCTTCACATCGGGTCGAATGGCGCGAATCTGCTCGACAACCTCGTCGATGATCTTGGCAGACTGGACAGTGACGATGACGCATGTCGCATTGGCAATGCCGCAGGCTTCCAGATACGCCCGTTTGGTTGCGTCGCCGAAGTAGACGTCGTGGCCTCTATGGCGATCTTCGCTCACGGCTTGCCCGTTATGATCGATCGCGATGTAGAGAATGTTGTGCATCTTGAACAGGTCGCATACCACTTTGCCCATGCGCCCGTAGCCGACGACGATCGCGTGCGCCCTGTGTGGATCGGGCATGACGAGAGTTTCGGGATCGGGTGCCGGGGTGTCGGCGAACCTGGCGGCAATGTGTCGACCGATGATCGCCATCACCGGAATGAGGGCCATCGACAATGATGTGACCGTGAGCGTCAACGAGGCGACGGGCGAGCTGACGAGTCCGAGTGAGGCTGCCAGTCCTATGCCTACGAATGCGAATTCGCCGCCGGGTCCGAGCAGGAGCGCGGATTCGATGCCGACGGGCCTGGCCAGATTGAACATGTGCGTCAGCACGACAATGATCGCCGCTTTGCCGACGATCAGGGCTACGACGGCTGTGACAATCCACTGCGGTTCGCGGATCACCTCGCGGACATCGATGCTCATGCCGACGGTGAAAAAGAACATACCGAGCAGCAATCCCTTGAATGGCTCGATCGTCGCCTGGACGGCGCGGCGATACTCGGTGCCGGCGAGCAGGAGGCCAGCGATGAAGGCGCCAAGCGCCATGGAGAGCCCTGCCAGAGCTGCGATCACGCCTGTCAGGATCACCACAAATAGTGTCGCGGCAATGAACAGCTCATTGGAGCGAGTCGCGGATACGAGCCGGAACAAGGGCCTCAAGAACAATCGCCCAATGAGGATGATAATGCTGATGGCGATGAAGGCCTGGAACATCGCCTTGCCAACGCTGGCAAATACGGAACCTTCGCCGTTCGCGGTGAGCAGCGAGATGAATATCAGGAGCGGAACCACGGCAAGGTCCTGCGCAAGCAGAACAGAAAAGCTGACCCGGCCGGTGACGGTGGCGAGCCGGTCCTCTCTTGAAAGCACTTCGAGAACGATGGCAGTCGACGAAAGTGCCAGCGAACCGCCGAGGATCACCGATACCGGTCCCGACAGCCCGAACATGGAAACGATGCCGGCAATCAAAATGCTCGACACGGCGATCTGCAGGCCGCCGAGCCCGACCATGAGGCGCCGCATCGTGATGATGCGCTCGAAGGAAAGTTCAAGACCGATAAGGAAGAGGAGGAAGACGACGCCGAGGTCAGCTATTCCCGCCACGTTTTTGGCGTCTGTCACCGTCAACCAATAGAGCGGCGGAATTTCCGCGACGTACGAGCCGAGCCCCAGGGGACCCAGCACCGCCCCGGCGCCGAGGTATCCGACGACAGGGCTCAATCCCCACCTGCTCAACAGCGGCACAATCATACCGGCTGTTCCAAGTACGACCAGTGCATCGCTGTAGGCGGGGACATTGATTGCGGTGGCCATACCTGATTTCTTTTTGTTCTGGTTTCTGCCGAGCTTCCGGATCGCACTTCAACTCGAAACAATTCGAACAAGTATATGCTGTGACAGCCTAGTTGCTGAGGCGGCATCTCGTCTGGATCAACAAGTGCTATTGTCGCCGCGCGCCGGGCAAATTATGCGGCGGCTGACGTCCGACCTTGGCCGACTAGAGCAGGTCAGGTTTTGATTGAATTACCTCAGGCCGTTGTGGCCTGCTCTATCTCTTTGTTTGAGAGCCTCAATCACGGCCTCGAAGGAAGCACGACTGTTTCCATCTCAGCCGATCAGGCTCTAAGCAGTCTCGATCCCGGCGAGGAAGCGCGCCAGATCCTCGGTCATGTGATGGATGTGGGCTGGCGGCTCGACCCATGTCCGGATTTTCGCCTGGGCGGGGTGGTCGATGTAGTTGGAATGAACCAGCACGGTGGTCATGCCGAGGTCGTGTGGGGCAAGGAGGTTGTGGGGCATATCCTCGAACATGGCAGCCTCAACGGGGCTTACGCCGTGAGCGCGGATCATGTGATCATAGGCTTCGCGCTGTTCCTTGGGGACGAAGCCGGTCGCCACAATATCGCAGATGTCCTCGAACAGGTGCAGGACGCCGAGCTTGCTCGCCACGTTCTCGGCATGGCGGCGCGAACCGGCGGTGAAGATCAGCTTGCGGCCGGGTAGCTTCTCGATCGCTGCGGCGAGCTCGGGGTGCTCGGGAACCGCCGACAGATCGATGTCGTGGACGTAGTCGAGGAACGCTGCTGGCTCCATCTTGTGGATCTGCATCAGGCCGGCGAGCGTGGTGCCGAACTGCCGGTAATAGCTCTTTTGCAGGTGGCGGGCGTATTCGTAAGGCACGCCCAGATAGTTCTGTATGAATTCCCCCATGCGGTGATCGACCTGAGCGAACAGGTTGCAGTCAGCCGGATAGAGTGTGTTGTCGAGGTCGAACACCCACACACGCGTTTTCTCGAAGCCGGGGCGGGCCGGGAGCGCCACAGGGGCCTGGTCGTGTGTGTCGGGCGCGGGTTTGGCGACGTCGTCGCGTGTGTCGGGCGGGGTTGTCATGGGGGATATATAGCGCGTGGGGATGCGGGGTGCACGGGTGCGATCGGATTGCCCCGTCGCTTGGCAAGCAGACCGCGAGGATGTGCCAGGGCTGTGGGAGTAACAGGTACGGTTGTCATCCCCGGCTTGTCCCGAGGACCCAGCCACCGGCAGGGGAAGGCGGTGCAATTCAGCACCACACGCCCGACCCGCGTCCACTTTTCCGAGCAGCACCCTGGATGGTCGGAACGCCCGACCATGATAGATGAACGCAGTCCAGTACCTTGTTTTGAGCTATGTTTTTCACGCTGAACCGCTGCACACTTCAGTCAAACATGCTCTAGATGCAAAAGAGGGCGAGCCGGGTGGCTCGCCCATCGCATTGGTTTGGTTAGTGGGTGAGGCTGCTCGCCTTCTTGATGGCATTGCCAACAGTGTAGGTCTCAAGCCCCCGGATACTCCCGGATGTCGACGAGGTGACCTTCGAGAGCGGCTGCCGCTGCCATGACCGGCGAAACGAGGTGCGTGCGGCCTTTGTAGCCCTGGCGGCCTTCGAAGTTGCGGTTCGATGTCGAAGCACAGCGCTGACCGGGCTTCAGCTGGTCGGGGTTCATGCCGAGGCACATCGAGCAGCCGGGCTCACGCCACTCGAAGCCGGCGGTGGTGAAGATCTTGTCGAGACCCTCGGCTTCGGCCTGTTGCTTCACCAGACCGGAACCCGGCACGATCATGGCGTAGGCGAGGTTCGAGGAGACCTGCTTGCCCTCGACAATCTTGGCTACCGCACGCAGATCTTCAATGCGGCCGTTGGTGCACGAGCCGATCCAGACGACATCGAGCGGTATGTCGGTAATCTTCGTTCCCGGTGTCAGACCCATATAGTCGAGCGCGCGCTGCATGGAGGCGCGCTTGAGTTCGTTCTCCACCTTGGCGGGATCGGGCACGAGACCGGTGACAGCCGCCACATCCTCGGGGCTCGTTCCCCAGGTGACGATCGGCGGAAGCTTTGCAGCATCGAGCTTGACGACTGTGTCGAAGTGGGCGCCTGCGTCAGTCTTCAGCGTCTCCCAATATTTCATCGCCATGTCCCAGGCCGAACCCTTGGGCGCTTTCGGCTTGTCCTTGATGAAGGCGTAGGTCTTCTCATCGGGCGCGATCATGCCAGCGCGGGCGCCGCCCTCGATCGACATGTTGCAGACCGTCATGCGGCCTTCCATCGTCAGGTTGCGGATCGCATCGCCCGCGTACTCGATGACGTGGCCGGTGCCGCCGGCAGTTCCGATCTCGCCGATAATGGCGAGGATGATGTCCTTGGCGCCGACGCCGTGGGGCGTCTGCCCACTCACCTCGACGAGCATATTCTTGGCCTTCTTCTGCACGAGCGTCTGGGTGGCCAGCACGTGCTCGACCTCAGAGGTGCCGATGCCGTGTGCCAGTGCGCCGAACGCGCCGTGTGTGGAGGTGTGGCTGTCGCCGCAGACAATGGTTGTGCCGGGCAGCGTAAAGCCCTGCTCAGGTCCGACGACGTGGACGATGCCCTGGCGCTTATCGAGCTCGTTGTAATACTCGATGCCGAAATCCCTGGCGTTCTTCGCCAGCGTCTCGACCTGGATGCGGCTGTCGTCGTCATCGATGCCGTGGCTGCGATCGGTGGTCGGCACGTTGTGGTCGACGACGGCGAGCGTCTTCTCCGGCGCACGGACCTTGCGGCCGGCCATGCGCAGTCCCTCGAAGGCTTGCGGGCTCGTTACCTCATGGATGAGATGGCGGTCGATATAGAGCAGGCAGGTGCCGTCGGGCTGGCGATCGACGACGTGATCTTCGAAGATCTTGTCATAGAGAGTTGAGGGTGCGGTCTTGGTCATAGCGCTCGTCGTTGCGGTTGGAATGGCCGTCAGTTAGGGCTGAC
The DNA here is from genome assembly GCA_036768475.1 of Hyphomicrobiaceae bacterium. Taxonomy (GTDB): domain Bacteria; phylum Pseudomonadota; class Alphaproteobacteria; order Rhizobiales; family Hyphomicrobiaceae; genus JAEUMD01. The sequence goes on from DAIPMW010000001.1 coordinate 519,330, forward strand.
GTCGGATCGCGGACACGTTGCCGAAGGTCCAGGATTTCGCGCGCCCGTCCGGCGTGGGCCGAGGTGTCCCTTAGATAGCGACTTGGCCGTGTGGGCGCAAATGCGGCGTCGCGCGCGACGCTGCCCCCGAGCCGCTTTCAGGCTGGGCCGGTCCTCCGGCGATGGGCTCAAATCTTCAACTGCCGGGCCTTGGCGACTAAGAAATCGCGCAAAACCTGCACCTTCTTGGATGTCTTCAGCTCCTCGGGGTAGACGAACATGATCGGCAGCGTGGGCGGGTCGATCTCGGTAAGGACGGTGATGAGGTCCGATTCCTCCTCGACCATGTAGTCCGGGATCATGCCGACGCCGATGCCTGAGCGGACCGCATATTTCAGTGCCACCACCGAATTGGCCCGAAAAACGGGGACACGCGGAGGCAGGCCGTCGCGGCCCACCGTCTCGATCCAGGTGATGGCCGCCAGATGGTGCGCCGGTACGCCCGAATAAGAGACGATGCGATGGTCGTCGAGCGCCTTCAGATTGACGGGCGCGCCGAAACGGCGCACGTACTGCGTGGAGGCGTAAGCGCGCACTCTCATCGAGAACAGGGGCCGGCGGATCAGATCTGCCTGCTCGGGCTCGCGCGTCCACAGTGCCACGTCGGCGGCGCGCATGGCGAGGTCGACCTGCTCGTCGTTCAGGTTGAGATCGATGCGGATCTCCGGATAAAGCTCGAGGAACTCGCGCAGGCGCTGTGTCACCCAGACCGTGCCGAGCCCGATTGCGGCCGTGATGCGCAACTCGCCCGACGGCTTGGTGGTGGTATCCGACAGCAGCGTTTCGGCCGTGTGAAGCTTGGTCATCACCTCGGCCACGGTGCGGTAGAGCAACTCGCCCTGCTCGGTCAGCACGAGGCCGCGTGCATGGCGATGGAAGAGCGAAATCTTGAGGTCTTTTTCGAGTGAGGAGACCTGACGGCTGACAGCAGACTGGCTCATGTGCAGTGCGTCACCGGCATGGGTGAAGCTGCCGGCCTCTGCTGCGGCATGGAAAATGCGGAGCTTGTCCCAGTCCATCTCGGATCCCCCCTTTGGCGGCGTGCAATCAGCTTGACGTTTCGCGGGAATGGCTGTTTTTGCGGTGCACAAAATACCAGAGCTATGCGAATTTCGCAAAGCTTCCTGATGTAGATCACGTGGATGTGTACGGCTCTTCAGTCTTCAGGCGGGGCGGTATCAGCGGCTTTTCGGGCTCTTCAACAGGTCCGGGCGGCGTTCGCGCGTTATGCGCCGGGCCTCGGCGTCCTGCCATTCAGCGATCTTGCGGTGGTCGCCGGACAGCAGCACTTCGGGGATCGCGCGGCCTTCCCATTCGCGCGGCCTGGTATAGAGCGGATATTCCAGAAGGCCGGTCTCGAAGCTCTCGTGGGCAAGGCTGTCGGGTGAGCCGACAACGCCGGGCAGCAGGCGGATGCAGGCGTCGAGAAGAACCATCGCGGCAAGCTCGCCACCTGAGAGGATGTAGTCGCCGATGGATACCTCGCGCATCTGGCGGGCTTCGATGACGCGCTGATCGACGCCTTCGAAACGGCCGGCCAGCAGCATGAGTCCGGGTCCTTCCGCCAGTTCGTGCGCGAGGTGCTGCGTCAGCGGTTCGCCGCGCGGAGTGAAATAGATGAGCGGCAGGTCTGCTCCGCCGGCGGCGCGCGCGGCGTCAACGGTAGCGGCAATCACATCGGCGCGCATGACCATGCCGGCGCCGCCGCCGGCCGGTGTGTCGTCCACCGCGCGATGGCGGCCGAGCCCATGCTCGCGAATTTGGTGGATTTCAAGCGACCACAGGCCGGCGTTTAGCGCCTGCCCCGCGAGCGACATGCTTAGCGGCCCGGGAAACATCTCTGGAAAAAGCGTCAGCACGGATACCCGCCAGGGCGGACGTGCCAGGTCTGGTTCGGGCCTGTGCGGCATGGTGCGTCTCGGGTTGATGGCGACGGTGGTCATCGACGATCGATGGGCGCCCGCAGCCGCTGCTCGGTGTGGGCGCAGCTTAAAGCAAATGTGCGCGTGGAGGGGTAGGGGCGAGAAAGGGGCTGCTGAAGAGCGACGGCGTTGGCGCGCTCAATGGTTCAAACATGATGGAACGCTCCAAGGCCGCAACGCGGCCCTGTGCGGCGGCGGGGGCAGTCGGCCTCGATGCTGACCATCGTGCTTCCGTCTCAGTGGTGAATCGGCCTCGCAGATCAGTTGATCGCGAGGCCGTGTCGGTGGATGTGCCCCGTCAAACGTGGCGGCGGCATGGGCAATCTTTTCACACGCCCTCGACGACAGTGATATCGAGCGAGCCGGCGCCCTGGCGGAGCGCCTTCGCCTCGGCGTATTCGGGTGATCTGGCGTAAGCAATCGCGTTGGCGTAGCTGGCAAACTCGATGACGACGTTGCGCTGGGTACCGTTGCCTTCGACGATCTCGCATTGGCCGCCGCGCACGATCGGCTTGCCGCCGTACTTGTCGAGTGCGACCTTCGATTTGGCGACATATTGGCCCCACTTGTCCGGGTCGGTGACGGTGGCGTGAGCGATGACGTATCCCTTGGGCATTTCTTATCTCTCTTTTGGCTGGTTCGAGGGTATGGGCCGCGCTCAGTTGAGCGTCAGCGCGTCGCGGATGTGGTGGACGAAGGCAAGCGCGGCGGCGCGTGGATCGTCGGATTGGGTGATGGGGCGGCCGACGACAATATGATCGGCGCCAGCGCGGATGGCGCGCTCCGGCGTCATGACGCGCTCCTGATCGTCCATGACGCTGCCTTCCAGGCGAATGCCGGGCGTGACGATAAGGAAGTCGGGACCGATGGCCTTGCGAATGCGTTCGGCTTCCTGGCCCGAAGCGATGACGCCGTCGAAACCAGCTTGGTGAGCGAGGCGCGCACGATGCAAGACGAGATCGCTGGGGCTCATGGACGAGCCCTGCTGCTTCAAGTCGTCAGCCGAAAGGTTCGTGAGAACAGTTACGGCGAGCAGCTTCAAAGGGGAGTTGCCGCGGCCAACCACTGCGGCATGGAGGGTCTTCAAATCCTGTCCATGGACGGTGAGGAAATCGACGCCGAAATCGGCGGCATTGGCGACGGCGCGCTCGACCGTATTGCCGATGTCCAGGAGCTTCATGTCAAGGAACACGCGCTTGCTGTGCGCCTTCAGGTGGCGGGCGAAGTCGAGACCGCCGGCGAACAGAAGCTCGAGGCCGACCTTGTAGAAATGCACGCCTTCCTGAAGGTGGGCGACCAGCCGAACCGCCTCCTCCATGGTCGGCATGTCGAGCGCCACGATGAGGCGATCCTTGAGGTGGATGTCATGGGTCATGGCAGCCGCTCATTCCGCTGTGTCCGCGGTAGGCCCGGATGGCCCGCCGTCCGGCTACCCATGCAACACGTGAGCCGCGCGGGCAAGCTTCTGGATCTGGATCTTGAAGGTTTCCTGGGCGTCCTTGTTCTTCAAATGACCATTCTCGTCGAAGGCTTCGGCTGCTCGCGGCACCGCGAACTGCTCGGGTAGCACGAGAGCGCCAAGCCCCAGCTCCAGCACTTGGCGTACGGTATTGAGGGCGCGCAGTCCGCCCATGCCGCCCGGCGAGGCGGATCCTAACGCGAAGACGCGGGTCTTGAAGACCTCGTTGGGGCCCTCGTCTTCTTCGCGAACGCGGCTCACCCAATCGATGGTGTTCTTCAAAAGCGGCGTGATCGAGGAGTTATACTCGGGCGAGGCGATGAAGATACCGGTGTGCAACCCCATGAGGTGCTTCAGCTTCCTGGCGTTTTCCGGCGGACCCTCAGCGGTTTCCAGATCTGCGTCGTAGATCGGCATCGGATAGTCGCCAAGGTCGGCAAGCGTCGCCGCGATGCCGTTGGCCTCGGCAATGGAGGCGCCGAGCCGGGCGAGACGCTTGTTGAACGAAGCCTGGCGTTGCGAGCCGGCGAAGAAGAGCAGTCGGACTTGCGAATTCATGATCGGTGCGGTTTTCCAGGATGCAGGATGGTGTGAAGCGGGCGGGTCGGCGGATCATAAGGCGCGATTGCGCTCCGGTCACGCCATTCACTTGGCCGGTATGCGCGGGCCGTCGGCAACCGTGGAATTGGCGCACGCGATGTCGCGGACGACGGCAAGGCGCTTTATAGGATCGCGCCAGAGGGTGGCGCGCCAAAATGTTGCGGGCCTGGACATCGACTCACGTCCGGGCCCGGCAATCGGTTTCCTGGAGACGATATTCGGTACGATTCAGTACGGCGGAAAGCTGGTGAAATCGTGCCAATCCGGGCGCCCGGCTCACTTCAGCGATTTGAGATAGGCGATGATGAAATCCTGCTCATTCTTCTCGGAGATGCTCATGTGCTTCATGCGCGTGCCGGGCATGACACCAGTGTTGTCGGCGATCCAGGCGCGAAGGGCCTCGTCGGTCCAGACAATGCCGGAAGACTTCATGGCGTCGGAATAGGCGAAGCCGGGGACGCTACCCACTTTGCGGCCGACCACGCCGACGAGGCTCGGTCCGTAGCTTTTTGCGCTGGGATCGTCCGAATGGCAGCTGCGGCAGCGGTGCTCGAACATGATCTGGCCGGCCTTGTTCATCGCCTCCTCGCCAGCGGGTGACATGGCAATGGCGGGAGCGCCGGCGACGCAGGTAGTAAAGACGGCGAGCGCCAGCTTCTTGATATGCGTCATGATCCAGTCCTCGAATCTTTTTGCGCTTATGGCGTGCGAGGACGGTCCTGTTTTGGAGGTTTTGCAACCTTGATGCAGGTCAAATGCGGCTCTCAAGCGACCGAAAGTCGAAGGCCGGGAAGCGCCCGAATCTGGCGGAACTCGGAAAGAAAGGGGAGGCGGCCTTGCGATCCTCAGCCCTTGCCCTCGAAGAACTCCTTGACGCGCGCGAAAAAGCCGGCAGAGTGCGGAGAGGTCTCCTTGTGGCTTTCCTTCTCAAACTCTTCGAGCAGCTCGCGCTGGCGGCGCGTCAGGTTCTTGGGCGTTTCCACCTCGACCTGGATGTACATGTCGCCCGTCACCTTGGAGCGCAGCACGGGCATACCCTTGCCGCGGAGGCGGAACTGCTTGCCCGATTCGGTGCCTTCGGGAACTTTGACGCGGGTTATCGAACCGTCCACCGTGGGTACGTCGATCTGACCGCCAAGTGACGCCGTGGTCATGGCAATCGGCACCTTGCAGAAGATGTCGGCGCCGTCTCGCTGGAAGAACTCATGCGGCTTGAGCGAGAGGAAAATGTAGAGATCGCCGGCGGGGCCGCCACGAAGACCTGCCTCGCCCTCGCCGGCGAGACGAATGCGCGTGCCATCCTCGACACCCGAAGGGATGTTGACAGCGAGCTTGCGCTCCTTGGTGACGCGACCAGTGCCCGAGCAGCTTGGGCATGGATCCTGGATGACCTCGCCACGGCCGTGGCAGGTGGGGCAGGTCCGCTCGATGGTAAAGAAGCCCTGACTGGCGCGAACCTTGCCGTGGCCGGAGCAGGTCGGACAGGTGGTGGGTTTGGTGCCAGTCTTGGCGCCGGTGCCCGAGCAGGTCTCGCACGCAACGGATGTGGGTACGACGATTTCCGCATCCTTGCCGGCGTAGGCGTCGGAGAGTGAGATCTCCATGTTGTAGCGCAGGTCGGCACCCCGTTCGCGGCCGGAGCGCGTGCGCTGGCCGCCACCACGTCGGCCTCCCATGAACTCGCCGAACAGATCGTCGAAGATGTCGGACATGGAGGAGGCGAAATCAGGCCCGAAGCCGCCCGGTCCGCCGGGTCCGCGTCCGCCCTCGAACGCGGCATGGCCGAACTGGTCATATGCCGCGCGCTTTTGCGGATCCTTCAACGTCTCGTAGGCTTCGTTTATCTCCTTGAAGCGATGCTCGGACGTCTTGTCGTCGGGATTGCGGTCTGGGTGGCAGTCCTTGGCGAGCTTGCGAAATGCGCTTTTCAGGTCCGCTTCGCTTGCGTCCCTCTTGAGCCCCAGGACTTCATAATAATCGCGCTTTGCCATGTGCGTTCGTATCGGTATCCGCACCTACCTGGCTCGGTGCATCCGTTGGCGACAAGGTCCAGCGCCGTTTCAAAAATATTGCGCCGTATCGATGCGGGATCAATGGGCGCAGGCGCTTGGCGGCGGTCAACGAACAGGCCTGATCGGGTCAACTGGCCGAGGCGGTTGGGGAGGCATCATTCGCTGTTTGCGACGCTATCGCCGCAGTGGGGGGTGGGACCCAGTTGCCCGGGTCCCGCTTCAATCATCAGGACGACTTCCTCTTATCGTCGTCCTTGACCTCCTCGAAGTCCGCGTCGACGACGTTGTCGTCAGCGCTGGCACCGGCGCCCGAGGCTGTTGCCTCGTCATCAGCACCCGCGCCACCGGACTGCGCGGCATACATCGCTTCGCCGATCTTCATCGCTGCCTGGGAGAGCGATGCAGTGGCGGCCTTGATCTTCTCGGTGTCGCCGGAATTGATCGCTTCCTTGGTGGCAGCAATCTCTTTTTCGACGTCATCCTTGATCGCGGCGACCTTGGCGTTGTCCTTGAGGTCGGCAAGCTGCTTCTCGAGCTGGTGAACCATGCTCTCAGCGTGGTTCTTGGCCTCGACCGATTCGCGGCGCTGCTTGTCGTCGGCAGCGTGCGCCTCGGCGTCCTTGACCATTCGCTCGATTTCGTCGTCCGACAGGCCACCGGAGGCGCGTATCTGTATCGATTGCTCCTTGCCCGTCGCCTTGTCCTTGGCGGAGACGTGGACGATGCCGTTCGCGTCGATATCGAACGTTACCTCGATCTGCGGTACGCCACGTGGTGCCGGCGGGATGCCGACGAGGTCGAACGTGCCCAGCTGCTTGTTGTCGGCAGCCATTTCGCGCTCGCCCTGGCTGACGCGGATGGTCACGGCCGTCTGACCGTCCTCGGCGGTTGAGAAGGTCTGGCTCTTCTTGGTTGGGATCGTGGTGTTGCGATCGATGAGGCGTGTGAACACTCCACCCAGCGTCTCGATGCCGAGCGACAGCGGTGTCACGTCGAGCAACAGGACGTCCTTGACCTCGCCTTTCAGCACGCCACCCTGGATCGCAGCGCCAATGGCAACGACTTCATCAGGATTGACGCCTTTGTGTGGCTCCTTGCCGAACAGTTCCTTGACGACTTGCTGGACCTTGGGCATGCGCGTCATGCCGCCGACGAGCACGACCTCGTCGATGTCGGCAGCCTTGAGGCCGGCATCCTTGATCGCTTTGACGCAGGGGCCTTTCGTGCGCTCGATCAGGTCGTCGACGAGGCTCTCCAGTTTGGCGCGGGTGAGCTTCATCGTGAGATGCTTGGGTCCTGATGCATCGGCAGTGACGTAGGGCAGGTTGATCTCGGTCTGCGTCGACGACGAGAGTTCCTTCTTGGCCCGCTCGGCCGCCTCCTTGAGACGCTGCAGAGCGAGCTTGTCGTTGCGCAGATCGATGCCCTGTTCCTTTTTGAATTCGTCGGCAAGATAGGACACGATCTTCATGTCGAAGTCCTCGCCGCCGAGGAACGTGTCGCCGTTCGTCGACTTCACCTCGAAGACGCCATCGCCGATCTCCAGGATCGAGATATCGAAGGTGCCGCCGCCCAAGTCATAGACCGCGATGGTCTTGGCGCCGTCTTTCTTGTCGAGGCCATAGGCGAGCGCCGCGGCCGTCGGCTCGTTGATGATGCGCAGGACCTCAAGGCCGGCGATCTTACCGGCGTCCTTGGTGGCTTGGCGCTGGGCGTCATTGAAGTAGGCGGGGACGGTGATGACGGCCTGCGTAACCTTCTCGCCAAGCTTGGCTTCTGCCGTCTCCTTCATCTTCTGGAGAATGAAGGCCGAGATTTCCTGCGACGAATACTGCTTGCCCTGTGCCTCGACCCAGGCATCCCCGTTGGGACCCTTGGCGATCTTGTAGGGGACGAGACCCTGGTCCTTCTTGACCATCTCGTCATCGAAGCGACGGCCGATCAGGCGTTTGATCGCAAAAAGCGTGTTGAGCGGGTTAGTGACGGCTTGGTTTTTTGCCGTCTGGCCGACGAGACGCTCTCCATCGTCGGTAAAGGCGACGATCGACGGCGTCGTATTGGCGCCCTCCGAGTTCTCGAGCACCTTCGGTTTGCCACCGTCCATGACGGCGACGCAGGAGTTGGTGGTTCCGAGGTCGATGCCGATAACTTTTGCCATTGGTTTCAAGATCCTCTTCTTGCGGCAGGCCGTTCGGACCCATTCCGGCGTCCGATTGATCCCTTTTCTGAAGGAGATCGGTCCTTCAGAGTTCAGGGGGCGGCCCCCTGGAGCTGCGGTCGTTGATGCGGCTTATATAAGGAGCCGGCACAGCCGTGCAACGGCGGCGGATCACCACGTCGTGATGTTTTTTTGACCCTGCCAGTTCCGTTACGGTTGGTCCAGCAACGCGACCGCCGGGTGCGGCTTATGCCCGAATTCCACGGTGATCGTGCAATTTTGGAAAGGTCCAGCAGAGCGTGAACAAACATGGCTGCTTGGGAGGATTGGTACTCCTACAGGGTTATTTCGATCGGACCGGGCAGCTCGGATCTCCTGGGTGAGCCGGGGCGGATCAATCTGACATTGAGACGGGTCACGGCGGAGCGCGGCGGCGCGGCCAAGTCTGCACGAGGAGAACGGCGGCGATGATCAGTAGTGCGCCAGTCCAGGAAAGCGCGCTCAACCGCTCGCCGAGGAGAATGGCTCCGGCTGCTGCGGCGAAAAGACTTTCGGTCGACAGTAAGACGGCCGCCTCGGCCGGAGCAGCATGACGCAGCGCGATGACCAAAATTGTGAACGTGGCAGCGCTTGAAATGATGCCGACGTACAAAATGGGCGCCGCCGCTTCTACGAGTGGCGCAAGGGCGGTGGATTCGGTCAGCAATGCAGCGAAGCCAGCGAGCACGGCGACGATCGCGAATTGCAGGCAGGTGAACGTGAAAGGGCGGTCGAGTGCGGCAGCCCGGCTTGTCAGGACAACATGCAATGCCCAGAAGATGGCGGAGAAACCCACGAGTACGTCACCGCCGGTGAACCCCGTCACCGTTCCGCCGCCCAACGCCCAGGTGCCGACGAACGACAGTGCGATCGCCGGCCATATGTTGGCACCGGGGCGGTGGCGCAGTAGCAGCCAGGCGATGAGTGGTGTGACCACGACATAGAGTGCGGTGAGGAAGCCGGCGTTGGATACCGATGCGGTCACGAGCCCGGCCTGTTGGAAGTAGGCGCCCAGGAAGAAGGCGGTTCCTGCGAGGATAGAGTGGCGCACCAGCCCGGGGGTATGTCGCCATTCGCGCCAGGCGAGGGGGGCCAGCACCAGTGTCGCAAGGAGACCGCGTGCGGCGACGAAAGTGAATGGGCCGATGTAGGCCATCGCGTCCTTCTGGAAATAGAAGGCGAGCCCCCAGAACAGGGCGGCGGTGAGCAGCAGCAGGTCGGCGCCTATTCGAGTCATGGCCGGAGCGATATATCCGTGGGCTGCCCGCAGTACAAGGCAGGCCAGCGGCGGCTGCGTCGTTCAATTCGGCGCGTGCCAAGCTTGAGCGAAATGTCTGGGGATGTGCATGCAACCGCGATGGGTGATGGAAAGAAGCGGCGCGCGCGCATGGCTTTCAGGAATTGCTATTGCGGTCAATGGCGAGCGGTGCTGACGCCCTCTTTCGGGCATGATGTGGGATCTATAAGACGGCTTGGTGCAAGTCAGGTTTGCTGGGATCAATTGACGACCGCGGCCTGGTTGTTATGTCCTTATATGAAGAGCTTGGTTCACGCCCATCGGTGGAAGCTGGGGCGTTTGCATCTCAGACGATCAAGCTCAAGGCTGGAGGCCGAGACATGAAAGACATGGTGTGGAGCATTGTTGCGGCGCTCGTGCTCGCCTTTGCATTCCAGACAGCGGCCTATGCCACATATCATATTCCTTCCGAGAGCATGGTTCCGACGCTTGAGGTCGGCGACCGCCTGACAGTCAACAAATTCGCATATGGCTACAGCCGGCATTCGCTGCCTTTGGACTTCTCGCTGCCGAAAGGGGCAATCAATGGGCGTTTGTTTGCCAGCGAACCGGTGCGTGGAGACATCATCGTCTTTGTCCATCCGAAGCGTTCCGACCGCATGATCAAACGGTTGATCGGTCTGCCAGGCGATCGTATCGCGGTCGACAACGGGCAGGTGATTCTCAATGGCAGGCCACTCGCTCGAAAGCTGGAAAAAACCTATCGCTTCCGCGAGTACGAAGGTCGCATCGTCGAGGTGAACCGTTACGAGGAGACACTGCCGGGCGGGCGCACGCATCTGATGCTGGAATACACACACCGCGCCCATCACGCGTCTATGCCTGAGACGATCGTTCCACCAGGGCACTACTTCATGATGGGCGACAACCGCGACAACTCCAACGACAGTCGCTTCCACGACATGGGAATGGTGCCGGCCGAAAACCTCGTGGGACGCGCGGACGCGGTGCTCTATTCGCTCTACACCTGCACACCGGAGTCGGGGACTGAGTGTGCGGAGCGGCGTTTTGCAACGCGGTTGAAGTAAGATCGGCCGCACCTTCGCCTGATGCGCGATGCCGCGCCGCTGCGACCCGACGTCACGCGGTCGGGTTGTCGTTGTCGGATGATGGCGTATCGCTACCGGGCTCGGTCTGTGCGGTATCGGCAGAACCTTCGTCGGCGCCCTGATCGCGCTTGCCAGCGGGCTCTTGAGATGTCGATGGCGGCTGCTCTTCGGCTGCTGCCTTCTCTGCCTGGCCGGTCTCGGGTTGGGCTTTGCCACCGCCACGGGCAACGACCACCATCGCGGGACGCAGACAACGATCCTCGATCGTATACCCGCCCTGGAACACCTCAACCACGGTGCCGTTGGGAACGCTCGAATCCTGACGTTCCATTACCGCCTGGTGCAGGCGTGGATCGAAAGGTTGACCCTTCGGCGAGATCCGGCGCACGCCATGACGCTCCAGTACGTTGATGAACTCACGCTCGGTCATGGCGACGCCATCCAATAGCGCCTTCAGATGCGGATCCTTCTCGATGGCCTCGGGCTCGACCGCCTGCATCGCGCGCTCGAAGTTGTCGACAAGGCCGACAGTGTCCTTGGCGAAGTTCGAGATTGCGTAGCGCGCAGTCTCCTGCTTCTCGCGCTCGGCACGCTTGCGCACATTGTCGAGATCGGCATGAGCGCGCAGCAGCCGGTCGGTCAGATCGGAAACCTGGGCCTGCAGCGTCTCGACCTCGGCGGCAAGGACGGCACTGGGATCGGCACCGATATCGACGGCGTCGGTGTCTGCTGCCGCGGTTGCCTTGAGTTCGTCTTTTTCCGAAGTCCTGCCTGCCTCACCGGTCCGGTGACGGTCGGTCGCTTCTTTCGGTTCGTTCTTGGCGCCGTTGCCCTGGCCAGGCTCATGGGGTCTATTCTGGTCGGACATCATCACTCCGCTGTCGGTTGCCTAAACCGGCGCTGCCGCCCGATTTCGGGCAATCGCGTCGCAATCGTCCTTGCGGGCTCGCTGGCTGCCGATGGGCGCACGCTTCGAGCCCCGCATATCGGCCGCATTTCATGAAAAATCAAGTGAGGGGCTGGGGACCGCGTCATCGCGACAACAGCCGGCCAACGATTTTCGCCGTGTAGTCGACCATCGGTATGATGCGGGCGTAGTTGATCCGGGTGGGGCCGATGACCCCCAGAATTCCGACGACCTTGCTCGTCTTATCGTGGAATGGCGCTACCACAAGCGATGAGCCAGACAGCGAGAACAGCTTGTTCTCCGATCCGATGAATATCTTCACGCCGTCGGCATTATCGGCGAGATGGAGAAGCTGGACCATCTCCTGCTTGGATTCCAGGTCGTTGAAGAGCTGGCGGATGCGCTCCAGGTCCTCGGCAGCCGTGAGGTCCTTGAGCAGATTGGATTGACCGCGAACGATGAGACTTTTGCGCTCGTCGAGCGCGCCGGACCATTCGGCGAGGCCCGATTGGATCACTTTCTTGGTAAGCGCGTCGAGCTCGGCCTTGGCCTGACTGAGCTGGGATTCGATGCGGCGGCGCGCCTCGCCTATGGTGAGGCCACGGATGTGCGCATTGAGGAAGTTGGCAGCTTCGGCCAGCGCCGAGGGTGGCAAACCTTCGGGCAGGTTGAGAATGCGGTTCTCGATCTCCTGGTCTTCGGAAACGAGAACGACGAGTGCCTTGGTCGGCTCAAGCGTGACGAACTCGATGTGTTTCAGGCGGCGGACCTGCTTGTCGGCGAGCACCACGCCGGCACAGTGCGAGAGGCCAGAAATCATATTACTCGCCTCGGCCAGAACCTGATCGAACGAGGTTTGCGGCCGGCCGGCGATCTGGCGCTCGATCCGGTGGCGCTCATCAGTGGTAAGATCGCCGACCTCGAGCAGACCATCGACGAACATCCGCAGGCCCGAGTGCGTCGGCATGCGGCCGGCGGAGGTGTGGGGCGCGTAGATGAGGCCCAAGTGCTCCAGATCCGACATGACGTTACGGATCGATGCCGGCGAAAGTGTCATCGGCAGCACGCGCGACAGGTTTCGCGAGCCGACGGGCTCGCCGGTAGCGAGATAGGTCTCGACGATCTGACGCAGAATGGCGCGCGAACGATCGTTCAAGGCATCGAGGGTCGTCAGGCCTTCGGTCGACATGTGCATCGTCACAAAGATTTGGGCTCACTGGGCAGCCGAAGCCTCGGCCAGCAGACTGTAGGCAGCGAGGAAGGTGGCGGTCAAATTGTTGGTCGAGAGAGAAATTTCAAGCTTGCGATAGGCCGTACCGCCCTTTTCGAGTTGAATGGGCGCTCCTGCTCTTCTAGCTTGCGCCGCAGCCTGGGCCGGCCGGTTCAGGCTGCTTCCCCTTACGTTATGACATCCGGTGAGAAATGCGCCCATCCAAACGCCAGCCCGACGAGCTTCGCCGCGTCTCCATTGAGCGCGCCGTATCCATGCATGCAGAGGGCTCGTGCCTCATCAAGTTCGGCAACACGCACGTGTTGTGCACCGCGAGCCTTGAGGAGCGCGTGCCGCCCTGGCTGAAGGGCCAGCAGCGTGGTTGGGTGACTGCGGAATACGCGATGCTGCCGCGGGCGACCAGCGAGCGCACGCGACGCGAGGTGACACGGGGTGGACCTTCGGGGCGTACGCAGGAAATTCAACGGCTGATCGGGCGGGCATTGCGCGCGGTGGTCGATCTGCAGAAGCTCGGCGAGCGGCAGATCACGGTGGATTGTGACGTGATCCAGGCGGATGGCGGGACGCGCACGGCGGCGATCACCGGTGCGTGGGTGGCGCTGCACGATTGCATCCAGTGGATGAAGCTGCGCGATATGGTGAAGGACGGCGTGCTGCGCGACCAAGTGGCTGCGGTGAGTTGCGGGCTCTACAGCGGCCAGCCCGTGCTCGACCTCGACTATGCGGAAGATTCCAACGCGGATGCGGACGCCAACTTCGTGATGACCGGAGCGGGCGGTATCGTGGAGGTGCAGGGTACGGCGGAGACGCTACCTTTCAGCCAGGACAGCTTCGACGGCCTGATGGCGCTCGCCAAGAAGGGTATCGGCGAACTGGTCGAGCTGCAAAAGCTGACCGTGGCATGAGGGCCTGATTGCCGAGCGACCGAAGCGTGCTGAGCGTACGCAGGAGTACCGAAATGCAGCCGAAGCCCCCCGACAATATTCTCGAAACGATCCTTTATGCGGAGGATCTCGAAGCGGCGGAGGTCTTCTACACGCGGGTGCTGGGGCTTCAGGTCTTTGCAAAATCGCCCGGCCGGCAGGTGTTCTTCAAGCTCGGCCATCAAATGCTTCTCGTCTTCAACCCGCTGGAGACCATGAAGCCGCCGGAACCGGATGCAAAAACGCCGGTGCCGCCGCACGGCGCGCGGGGAGAGTGCCACGTCTGCTTTGCCGCGAGCGGCGACGAGATCGTCATCTGGAAAGCTCATCTGGAAGCCGCAGGCATCGAAATCGAGGCGGATTTCCGCTGGCCGTCCGGTGGGCGCTCGATCTATTTTCGCGATCCGGCCGGCAACGCCCTCGAGTTCGCCGAGCCTAACATCTGGGGGTTTTGAAGCCGATGTCTCAAATTCTCGAAGCGTCGAACAAGCTCGAAGCCGGGTCGCGAATCGTCGTTGCCAGCCACAATCCCGGCAAGGCCTGGGAAATTCAGCAGCTCATCGCACCCTATGGGCTGGAGGCGGTTTCGGCGAAGGCGCTGAAGCTGAGCGAGCCGGAAGAAACAGAAGCGACGTTTTCGGGCAATGCCAGGTTAAAGGCCGTGGCGGCCGCCAAAGCGTCAGGCTTGCCCGCGCTGGCGGACGATTCCGGCCTGCAGGTCGACGCGCTCAAAGGCGCGCCCGGAATCTATTCGGCGCGCTGGGCCGGGCCGACCAAGGATTTCTCGATCGCCATGCAGAAGGTGGCGGACGAGATCACGATGCGCGGGGGCTGGCTGGGCGAAGGACCACGCGCCAACTTCATCTCGGTCTTGTGCCTCGCCTGGCCTGACGGGTCCAGCGAGTTATTCGAGGGCAAAGTGTTCGGCCGCCTTGTGTGGCCACCGCGCGGGGGCAATGGTTTCGGCTACGATCCGATGTTTCAGCCGGATGATGCGGAAGAAACGTTCGGCGAGATGGTGCCGGAGGAGAAATACGCCATTTCGCATCGGACACGGGCGTTTGCGGCGTTCAAGGCCGCCTGCCTTGCCAATCTGCCGAAGATGACGGCCCAGCCGTCGCGCAGCGTTGCTGTCTCGGGTCTGCAAGCGGCGGCAGCGAACCTCTCGACGCAGCAGGAACTCGCGCGCTTCGTTGCCAATCTCGCGGCCGATGCCGCGGCGCATCCCGAGGAGGTCGGCGCGGGCATGGCACCGGGGTTGCGACGCATGGCCTCGTGGCTGGAGGCGGAAAACCTTGGTGACGAGACCAAGTGGCGGTTGCTCGCACGGGCATTGCTGGCTGCCACGCAGCGCTCTTGAAATATTGCCTTTCGGAATGGTCTGCGGCGTTCGGCCACATCCGAATGGTGCCTGCGTGACCGTGCCTGAAGAGGCATTGGGTTGGCGGAACGCGTGACGCCCACGTGGTGGCGGTAGCCGTGGACGGTCATGCGAGGGGCGCTTGTCAGAAAAATTTTCTAAGAGAAAGTCCGGGACCTCTCCCAGAGGTTAATGGATCACCTCTCTGCGTTCCAAAATTCCAATCTACTTCACCGCAAATTTCGCAACTGCGTAATACAGATCAATAAGAGGTGTCTGCCATATTCGATGCGTCTCCAACCTTTCAACATGGTTCGCTAGCGATGACGCTCCGAGTAAATCCAAAGTCCAGGCGCTTCCGGCATGACGAGCGCGGCTCCGTTGCAATTTTGTTTGGCCTACTCGCGATTCCGATGCTGATGTTCATCGGCTTGGCGGTCGACTATGGCCGGGCATGGGCGGCCAAACGTAACCTGCGTGAAGCGGTCGATGCGGCGGCAATCGCCGCCTCCGCCTATAAGTTAGACAAGAAATCATCCTCGTCGTTCAACACTGCGGATGGCCTCATTACGCAGAGCGAGGGCAAGTCAGTGAAACAGGTCGCGATCGACTACCTTAAGAGCAATTCGTCGCTGCGCTACATGAAAAACCTGACGCCCGACGCCCGACGCCCGCGAGGGCGATGATTCCACCATTACCGTTATGGCCTCGGCACAGGTGCCGGCGACCTTCGCCAAGTTTGTGGTTGATAAATTCGATATTCAGGCTGAGGCCAAAACCAGAATGTCGGGTAAACCGGCTCCATTCTGCTTGCTCGGCCTCAACTCAGCAGCGCCAGAAACGGTCAAAGCCTGGGGTACGGCTGACCTCGTTGCGCCGGGCTGCGCGGTCCTGTCCAATTCCAGCAATTCGAATGGATTGGTGACGGGCGGAACGGCGACGATGACCGGCGCTGCATTCTGTTCAGCGGGCGGTGCTTCGGGTTCCGGATTCACCCCAGCGGCAAAGACCAAATGCCCAGTTCAGTCTGATCCTTATGCCGGCCAATTTACGCAGGCGGCGCTCGCTTCCAAAGGGCTGATCGTTCCCGGCGGATGCAACTACCAGTCGACGATGCGCGTCAAAAACGCGACGACGATCAATGCAAATGGCGGTGTCATTACTTTCTGTGGCGGCGTCAATGTCTCAGCTGGCGGGACTTTGACGCTCGGACCTGGCGTGTACGTGATCTTCAACGATCTGACCGTGAACTCCAATGCAACACTGGATGCACGGCAGGGCACGACGATCATCCTTGCAAACAGTAATTGGATGACCGGTACCAAGGATGGCCGCATCTATGTGTTTGGTGGTGGCAACTTCCTGCTGACGGCGCCGAAATCTGGTCCGACAGCATCCATGGCCGTGCTGCAGCCGAGCGTTTCCAACTACACGGGCGGTAGCACATGGGCCATCGAGAATACGATCATTGGCGGTGGCAAGATCGAGATTGTCGGCAACTGGTATTCGCCCCAGGCGAAAACGCGTATCACCGGTTCTGGTGTGATCAATGCAAACTCATCCTACTTCGCGATCGTTTCTGATTTTGTGGATCTCGAAGGTAATGGTGAGCTTCACCTCAATGCGGGTGGTGATCCGAGCCTGGTTGGCATGTCCGGAGTTCCGGGGCAACTGTCATCAGGCGGACACATCAGCCTGATCGAGTAATCCTCTGTTTTGCAGAACGGCTGCGGTGACGGCGTCGTCCATAAGGGCGGCGCCGCTTGCTTTTGAGTTGCCTTTGCGGTGCCGTTGAGGCATCCCTCAGCCTCACGTTCGGCCGCAGCGGAGAGAGACTTGTCCGATACGTCGCCGGGTTTCGGCATCTATATCCACTGGCCCTTCTGCGCTCAGAAATGCCCGTATTGCGATTTCAATAGCCATGTACGGGTGAAGTCGCCCGATCATGCCCGCTTCTTAGCGGCTTATCGCAGCGAGCTCAGCTATGCGCAGTCGATCACCGGCCGCAGGCAGGCTGTGACGAGCATCTTCTTTGGCGGGGGCACGCCGTCGTTGATGCCGCCTGAGGTGGTGGCCGGCATTCTCGATCAGATCGCAGCGCTCTGGGATGTCGAGGCTAACGCGGAGATCACGCTGGAGGCCAATCCGGGCAGCGTGGAGGCGGATCGCTTCGCAGGATACCGCGCAGCGGGCGTCAACCGCGTGTCGCTGGGGGTGCAGTCGCTCCATGATGCCGAACTGCGGCGGCTCGGGCGCGTTCATTCCGTGGCGGAGGCAAAAGCGGCACTCGCAATCGCGGCGCGTACGTTTCAAAGGTTCACATTCGATCTGATCTATGCGCGCCCCGGTCAGACCGCGGATGCCTGGGCGCAGGAGCTCGGTGAGGCTCTCAGCATGGCAGGCGACCATCTTTCGCTCTATCAGCTGACGATAGAACCGGACACGCCTTATGCGGCACTCAATTCGGCTGGCAAGCTCGTCATACCGGAGGCCGATACGGCGCGCGTGCTTTACGACCTGACCCAGGAGATGACGGAGGCTGCCGGTCTGCCGGCCTACGAGATCTCGAACCATGCGCGCCCCGGTGCGGAGAGCCGGCACAACCTCACCTACTGGCGTTATGGCGGCTACGTCGGCGTCGGCGCAGGTGCGCATGGACGTCTTCTGCGGGATCGCGACGGCGCTCGCATAGCGACGATGAGCGAGCGCGTCCCCGAGGCATGGCTCGAAGCCGTGAATGCACGTGGTTGCGGTTATGTCGAGGAAAGCGTTCTGAGCTTGGCGGAGCAGGCCGACGAGATGATGCTCATGGGGCTCAGGGTCAGTGAAGGACTCGATGTGGCGCGGCTCTCAGCGCTGACCGGGCTCGTGCCATCGCGAACGACCACCGCCAGACTTATCGCCGAAGGCTTGCTCGAAGCAGATGCTCCCGCCGGTCGGGTGGTGGCATCGGCGGAGGGGCGACTCGTCCTCGACTGGATCGTGACGCGACTTGCCGAAAGTCTGGTGTCGACACGAACACAGGATCTTCCCGCAGCCTGATTCTCCGGCTAGAGCAGGTCAGGCTTTGATTGAATCAGGTCTGGCCGTTTTGGCCTGCTCTATCTCTTTGTTTGAGAAACTCAATCACGCTGAGATGAAAGCACGACCGCTTCCATGTCAGCCGATCAGGCTCTAAATGAGCTGGCCCGCGCAGCTCTCGCTCGCGAACGCGGCGGGCATTTCGTTCAACCGCCGGGGCTGGATCGAGACGACATGCTGCGAGGGATCTACGACTGGACGATGCGGCTGGCCGAGCACCGTCATGCGGGCTCTGCGCTCTTCGGTGTGGCCTTCATGGAAAGCTCGTTCTTTCCAATTCCGCCGGATGTGTTGCTCATTCCGTTGGTGCTGGCGCAGCGCGCCAAGGCCTGGCTATATGCGGCGATTGCCACGGTGGGTTCGGTTATCGGCGGCTTTTTCGGATACGCGATTGGTTATTTCCTGTTCGAGCAGGTGGCAAAACCGCTCCTGTCTTTCTATGGATACCTCGACAAGTTTGTGACATTCGCCTCGCAATACAACGACTATGGCGCCTGGATCGTGCTGTTTGCAGGCATTACACCCTTTCCTTACAAGGTTATCACGATTGCCAGCGGCGCGACCGCGCTCGACCTTGCGGTATTCGGCATTGCGAGCATCGCCGCCCGCGGATTGCGCTTCTATATCGTTGCAGCACTGCTCTACTGGTTCGGGGCGCCGATCCGCGCCTTCATCGAGGAGCGTCTGGGGCTGGTTCTGACCGTGTTCCTGGTGCTGCTGATCGGTGGTTTCCTGGTCATCAAGTATTTCGTATAGCGTGAAGGATCGCTATCGCATGCGTGCCGAAGCTTTCAAAATCGAAGCGGAGAGACAATCGTGGCCACTCATGTCGCTCGCGTGAAAGGCAGCGAAGCCTATCGCATCGGTGGGGCGCTGCTGTTCGCGGCTATCGTGATTATCCTGACTGCGCTGGGATTTGAGCATATCGGCGGTTACCAGCCGTGCGAGCTGTGTCTGCTGCAGCGCTGGGCCTATTACTTTTCTATTCCTGCGACATTTGTGGCGCTCGCTCTCGTCAGCGCGGCGCAGCCGCGATGGGCAGCGATCGTGTTCTTCGCAGTGGCGCTTGCGTTTCTCGCCAACGCGGGACTGGGAGCTTATCAGGCCGGCGCGGAATGGAAGTTCTGGCCGGGGCCATCCACGTGCAGCGGCCTGCAGGCGGTGACGACGGATGCGGGTGGCCTTATCAATGCCCTCGAACGGACCAACGTGGTGCGCTGCGACGAGCCCCAGATCCGCATATTCCTCCTCTCATTCGCAGGCTGGAACACGCTGATCTCGCTGGTGCTGTTTGCGGTGGGCCTGCGCGCGGTGTTTGCGGCGGTCGAGCGGCGTTGAGCATCGGCTCCGTATAACGCTGGTTCTCTGATAATTCTTCAGTGACCAAATGCTGCTCAAGAGAAATTCTCCGGGCGCCGCCCCAGGAGTTTGCTGTTGCGCTTTTGAATCAATTTCAACCAGTTTGCTACACGCAGTTGTAATCGGATTTACCTAGTATTTTCGCATTGGCCCATTCACCAATTCGACGATTTCGTCGATACGAGGCGCTCAATGTCGTTTTTCAAAGTTTTGGCTATTGCGACGACAAGTTTTGCTCTGCTGGCGGTTCCGACCATCGCCGTGGCCAAAGGGCCAAGCGGGGGCAAGGGCGCCGGCGGATCAAAATGGTCAACGCCGCCAGGCTGGGGTCAGGGGAAGAAAACCGGCTGGAAGGGTGGCAGCAGGCCGCCGGGATGGAGCAAGGGCCGCAAAACCGGTTGGCGGGGTGAACTAATGCCTTCGGGCTTGCTGCGGCGTCGCTAGAGCGGTCCTGGCTCTGATTGAATCACGTCTGGCTGTTGTGGCCGCTCTATTTCTTTGTTTGGGAGCCTCAATCTCGACTTCGACGGAAGCTTGAGCGCTTCCACCTCAGCCGATCGGCCTACTTTCGATCACGCGCTTGAGCAGCCCTCAGAGGTCCGGTCGAACGGACCGTGTGAGCGGAACGCCGCCACCTCAGGATTTATCCACAACTTGGCGAACAATGGTCTCGCTTCGTGAAGCGCCGGGAATCCCACGTGATTCTTTGGTTCGGAGAGATCTATTCATCAGCGGTCAAGGAAAATTCCTCCGCTGGACCTTTCTTTGGCCCAAGCGTCGCCCAAATGTCACGGTTAATTCTCCCTCGTTCGCAGGATACGGAAGCGGACGGGGTTGTCGGTCAGTTCGGTTGATTGGGTCGAAGGCGCCTCGAAGTTCCGCGAAGATCCAAGAGTTCAAGTTCATACGGCCGGGTCATGCCCTCTCGACCCGGATGCGTATCACCGGTTTCCTGCCTCAGTATCAAGGGCCTGCGTAACGGTCCTTCGAGTTTCCAGCGTCGTCAGCCCAATCGGGCTTTCGTGGCTCTCCTCTCACCGGTGCGTTCCATCCGGTTTGCAGTTCTGGCTCGCGTCGCATGTTCCCCCGTGTTCTGAGCCACCAGCTTGTCATGCGTCTGTAGCGTTGCGTTGCGTTGTTACGAGTAGCGTCGTGTTGCGTACTGCGTTGTGGAGCACACCCGTTCAAAAAGAAGTCTCACGCTTCTTTTCGCGATCCAGGCGAGCGGCTCATTGTTCGTTTCGCGTCGTTTTGAGCGGCTCGCCCATCGTCAAATGATTGTGCCGGAGTATCCCGGCCGGGTGTGTCGCGTGACGTCGCTACGGGTTGCGTTGGTGGGCCGGATTGCAACCGGTTGCATTTGGTTCTGGTGAGTCGTGTCGAGGTGTTCGCGTGGATAGTGAGGAGTCACAGTGGTTCAGTCTCTACGATGTCATAGGTGTGGTGTTGCAGTCGGTTCGTCCTGCTGAGAGGACGACGTCAGCGGTGCATTCCGATCCTGCGGAGTAGCGACGGACACGTTCAGAGAATTCTCGACGGCCGCGTGCGGCGGCCTTCGGACGAGACGGCAAGCATGTTCAGCATTCGAGCTATCCTCAATCGAGGTGGCGCATTGCATGGTTCCGCGTAGTGCCACCAATAATGCTGAATGTGCTTGCCACCTTTTGCAGCGCTTCGTGCGATGCCTGCAGGCGCGCCGTAGCGTTGGTAAGTGGTCTGGTCGCGCACCCCCGGCGTGACCGCCAAGGCGAAGGAGGCCCTCCGTCATGAATCCCGAATATATCAACCCACTGCAATGGAACGAAGCCATGGGGATTGCGCGCCAATCCTGCGCGCGCGTGTTTCGTGATGGCGGCTCGCCAGCCGATGCCATGAAAGCCTTCGGTCTTGGGCGACAGGGTCACAAGGCAGCGGAGCTGTCCTGGGACAAGGTGGTTGCATATGTGGCCGAGGCTCTATGCTCAAGGCCGGTGCGCCGCGCGGCCTGAGCCACGGCGTACACACGTTCATCTGCTGATCTGCCAACTGATGGGCCGCGTTGTCTGCGCGGCCCGTTTTTCATGGTGGATGGCCAACGGGTCGCGGCAGAAACTGCGGGGAACGATCGGTGCTGGCCGGTATGGTGGCGAGGGTTTGGGCAGAAGGTTTATCAAGCCGCGCGAGCAGCCGGAGCCGAAGTGGCGCGCAGAGCGACGACGTTGGGCGTGCGCGTCAATATCGTGACCTTGGCCGGCGATGGTTTCCGTGGAATGATGCCTTCAAGTTCGCCGATCAGCTTGTCGAGTGCGTAGTGTGCAGCATCCAGCTTCTCGCTTGCGGCGACATGTGCGGCGCGAACGGTGCGGGCACCGGCGACGGCACGGTTGACAACGCTTGCGGCACGCTCCCACTGGGCGTCGATCGGCAGGCGCTGCGGGAGAGCGCAAACCGCTGAGTGCATGGCGATGCGCGGTTGCGCAGGCCGAAGCCCTGTGCGTCTGCTCGACCGTGCATATTCGAAGATGCCATTCAGCTTGGCGAGCACCACATCCCGCACCCGTGTCCAACTGGCGGGGCGCGGTCCATCTGGCATATCGAATGCCGATGCCGGGTTGCGGGGCGATGAAGGCTGCCGTTCGGCTCTTTTCAGCGACGGATGCGCCTTAGTGCCGTCGCCATATCCAATCAGGTGAGTAGCGCGCCGGGTAAGCCACATACCGGCGATGGACAACACACCCGCCACGGCAGCGACGGCGGTCAGCTCCACACCGGTTGGAAGGGGCATGCTCATTGCGAAAGGGTCCAGCTCACCTTTTTTCGAGTCGCGGCAACACTTTTGATCGTGTCCTCGGCGGAAGCTTGAGCGTCTAAATCACAGACAATCAGGTCTCTAAGCAAAAAAATGCGCTGATTTCCATAATTTTACAATTAGAAAAAAGGAATTCATGGGAATCGACCCGATTCTCCGGCCGCGGTTCAGCGGCAGACCGGGGAGAAAAAAGGTTTTGATTCGCCTGCTTTCGGCCGGCTGGGAAATGGTTAATGGTGTCGGCCTAGCCTTCAAATTATTGCCTTTGGCTCATGCCACACAATCGATATCGACCTTGAAAATTCAGCCAATTATCGCGCTGCGACGTTCATCTGTGCTGTCGCGTCGAGCCCATTTCTTGCGGGGCAAAATGGAAATGCCCGGTAATCTTCTCGGCAAAAAGCCAATCCTCCTCGCTCACCCCCCAGCCGCGATTATGAATAATCAATGGAATACCAGAAGCGTTTTTCCGGTCTGAGACAATTGCGATGTGAGTCTTCGAAAACCGGCCATCGGGCATATAATAAGTGACGATATCGCCGGCGGCGTAATCGGCGGGATCCTTGGTGATGGGCAAGGAGCGGGCACGGCGCTCAAAATAGCGCTTCAATACGGGGACACGGCGATGGTCGATGTTGGTGTCGCCGGAGCCGACCCGCGCCTCATGGACCAGCACCTGGAGATCGATATCAAGGCTGCGATAGGCGCGGACGATCACGTCGGTGCAAACACCGAAGTACCAGGGCACATCGCCATTTGGATAGCCGATCTTGCGATACGCTGGGCTGTAGATCACGGGAACCCACGTTTGCTTGCGTGCGGCAGAAACCAGACGTGTGCCGAAATCAGCCGCGTCGGCGGCATATGCGGGGTGCGACAGCGCTGGGCCGGCCGTGAGGAACACAACGGAGAGGATCGGCGCCACCAGCATGTGCAGGATGCCGATGAGCGACAAGCGCGCGGGCAAATGGTCGGTAATCAATGCATTCACGACGGGAGCGGTGTCGGGTACGGCATACAACTTCAGATGATCCTTCAAATGGCCAGCGTGCGGGCTTGATCCGAGCGGCGTTGCAATCGTTTCATCGGAATCACAAGAGCGTGCCGAAACAATGAAAAGGGGTGGGCCGAAATTGGATGAAGAAATGAAGCTGTCTTCCGTGGAGAGAGCAACTGAGGGAATAGAGTGCTGCAGGCGTGCAACTTCCACGTGAGGCTTCGGCCGATTTGCTCGTACGAGGGAGATCAAAGCCGGCTTCGGTGGCACTCGACGGCCAAAGTAACTCAGCGAACTGCGGCGTGGTTCGAAGCCGTGCGTCGCGACTTGGGCGGCGCGGGGTGGGTTCGCTCGTCGGCGGTGGGGCGGGTCATCAGATGCGTTTTTGCGGACGCTCCTTCGAGCGGTTCGGACCGGAGCGGTCCGGCATAGCGGTAATGGCCGGTGATCTGATCCACGAAAAGCGCATCCTCGAGCTGCGGCCCCCAGCCGCGGTTGTGAACGATCATCGGCCGTCCCGATGGGGCGATTACGTCGCTGACCACGGCAATGTGAGAGCGTGATGCGGTGCCGGTGTTCTGCGGGCGTGCGTAGGTGACGATGTCGCCGGGGAGGTAATCCTCGGCGAAGGGCGTGACGGGCAGGCTTTCGCCCGCGCGCCGGAAGAAGCGGCGCAGCGTCTCTGTGCGGCGATGATCTATGTTGCGGTCGCCCGAGCCGACGCGTGCATTTTGCACCGCGACCTGCAGATCGATGCCTAAATCGCGATATGCGCGGATTACGACATCGGTGCATACGCCGTACAGTTTGGCTACGTCGCCGTGGGGATATGCAATGCGGCGGTAGGCATCGTTGTAGACGATGAATTCGCCAAGCTGGCGACGTGCGGCCGCGGCAAGCCGCTGGCCGAAGGAGGATCTGCCCTCTGGCGCGAACCACGTTGCCGGCGCGATCGGCAGAGGGGAACTGGCGATCTCGGCGCCGGGTGCCGCACCCGACCCGGCGTCTGCCGCAGCCAATGTGCAGCGCTCGAACGGGCTGATGCGCTGGGTTGCCATGTCGCGCTCCACATCGAATGCGACCAAGGCGTCCTTAGCGCCTGGGCCGATGAGGGAGAGCATTCGGCCTTGCCGATCTGCCGATGCCATGCGCCGTTCGGGTGCGGTATCGGTCAGCAGCCGCGGCATGGCAGCGGCTATGAGCCGTTCGGGCGGCTGGGCGGCGACTTGGTGCGGAGGATGCAGCTTCGGCGCCACCAGTGAGACGGGCAGAACATCTCGGGCATGCTCGAATTCGACGCCGGCCGCGGTACGGGATGATGACAAGGTGTCCGGATTGGCAAGTGCCTGGGCCGCGCGTTCAGGCGTTGCGCGAGGCATGGCAAAGTCAATAGGCGCCCTGATCCAGTCTGCTATGGCCTGCGGCTGCACGGGGTTGAGGCGGACAAGTCTCTCGACGCCAGCATCGGGCCGCGTTGCGATCTGGCGTGCCGCCTCGTTTTCCGCAGGCAGCATGACCGGCGCGACGGGGCGGGCGATCAGCGCCCTCACGTGTTTGCCGAGCTGGAGGCTCTGGTTGCCGCCGATGGCGAGTGCGAGGATAAAGAACGGTGCCAGAAGAAGAGCGAGGATATCTCGGTCTTCGGCAGGGAGGGGTATGGCCCGCGCGCAGACAATTGGAGCGCGTCTAAGCCAGGCGACGGTGGCTGCTGCGGACCGTGAACCGCTGACCGGAAGCGCTGCCAGTAGATTTGTGAACAGCTCATGGCCATACGCCGCCCGATCGCCGTGAGCCGGTTGGATCGCGGTACGCGTGAGAAGCCGGGGCGAACCAGCGGGTTTCATTTGGGCGTGCGGACCGGCACCCGATGACCGCGCCTTCGCGCGCCGGGCGTTGTGTCTTGGCTTCCTGTTCGCAGCCTTCTTCATACCGGCTCTGGCGTTTCCCTCGACGCGGCGAGCAGCGAGCCCTTGGCAGGCCGCAGCCCAACTCGGTGTGTCGTGCCGCTACAACCCGCCGGGTGCCGCGGTGCAGACCTTGAACTCTAAATTAAGCATACGCTCTAACTCGTTAACATCGAAATCAGAAATGCATCATGGTTGACGCGGTCGGCCGATGGTGACCGGCGCGCATCATGTGCGTTTGCATGCAGCCTTCAGCGCGGGGGAAGGCCCAAGCGACGGCGTATTTCGGAGGGCGTCACGCCTTCGGCGCGAAGCTCCTTGAGGCGTGGAGCGCCGGTGCTCTTGGACAGTTTCCGGCCATCGGGTCCGATGAGGAGGCGGTGATGGTGATAGCGCGGCTCGGGCAGGTCGAGCAGCACCTGGAGCAGGCGGTGCAGGTCGGTCGCAGCATAGAGATCCCGGCCGCGCGTGACATGCGTGATACCCTGACGGGCATCGTCAACGACGACCGACAAGTGGTAGCTGGCGGGCGTGTCCTTGCGGATCAAAATGGCGTCGCCCCAGCGGGCTGGATCGGCTTCGACGATGTGCTCTATCCCGTCGTCGTCGGTCTCGCGGAAGGTGAGCGGGCGGCCTTGGAGTTTTGCCGCCGCGACGGCAAGCGCCTTTTTCATATCCAGTCGCAGCGCGGCACGCTCACCTGCGGTACGGCGGGCGGAAATGTTGCGCTTATCCATATCGCGATAAAGTCCAGGATAGATGGGTGCGCCATCCGGGTCGAGACGTTGGCGCGCGTCGGCGCTTGCGGTGGAGGCTATGGCCACGGCAATCTCGCCGCGCGTGGCAAAGCAGGGATATACGAGGCCGAGGCTTTGAAGCCGCTCAACGGCGAGCGCATAATCGGCGAAGTGCTCGGATTGGCGCACCTCCGGTCGTTCCCAGTCGAGACCCAGCCAAGCGAGATCATCGAGGATCGACTGGACGAAATGGTCACGTGAGCGGGTCTGATCGATATCCTCGATGCGAACCAGAAAGCGCCCGCCGACGCGCGCTGCCCAGTCATGTCCAACCATCGCGGACAGCGCGTGGCCCAGGTGTAATTCGCCGTTGGGACTCGGCGCAAAACGGAAGACGGCAGTTTGGCGTTCGATCATTATGGTTGCCCGCGGGCGCGGACATCGGTGCCGCGCAACGGGAATGATCTAATTGCAGGCGCGACGTTCCTCAATCCTCATTGGCACATCAGTACCCGCATAGTTCGTTTCGAGCACATGTGCGCGATAGGCGCGAAGCGGGGCGGTTGCGGCAAGCGTTGCCAGACACATGCTGCAAACCAGGTGCGATCCAGCACGTTGCTTGGAGCATATTTAGCTGAACCGCTGCACACTTCAGCTAAACATGCTCTAAGAGCGATGGGCGTTTCATGAAAGTGTGAAGCGCATCGGCAAGTGGTTTCATGGCGCAGAAACTCATTCGCACTGAAAGCGATATTCGCGACGGCGTGCGCGTTCTGAGACGGCGCTGCGCGGTGATGAAGGCCATTCACGAGCGGAGCGGTGATCCACCCTTGCGGCGGTATCACGCGGATTTCGCGGGGCTGGCGCGCATCATCGTCGGGCAACAACTGTCGATTGCGAGCGCTGCGGCGATCTGGACACGTCTCGAACAGGCGTTGCCCTCGGTCAGTGCGGAGAATATTGCACGCGCACGTTCGACAACGCTTGCGGCGGCTGGCTTATCGGCTGCAAAGATCCGCACCTTGAAGGCGCTGGCGGATGCGACGAACGGAGCCAAGCCATCGTTGCGGATCGAAAGACTTGCGCAAGCGAGCGAGGAAGATGTGCGCCAGGCGCTGACCGCCGTGCACGGGGTCGGCCCATGGACTGCGGACATTTTCGTGATGTTCTGTCTGGGGCGTGCCGATGCCTGGGCCGCAGGCGATCTTGCGCTGCAGGTCGGCGTGGCGCGGGCCTTTGCATTGGGCGAGCGCGTGTCGGCGAATGAAGCGCTTGAAATAGCAGAGCGATGGCGACCGTGGCGCGGTGTTGCGGCCCGCCTCATCTGGGCCGACTATGCCAATCTGCGCCGGCAGCAGCCAAGCGGTGGTGCGCGTAAGAACAGTGTGCCCGGGCTCCGCGGCGGTCGCGCGGGTCTTCGTTCCTCGCGCTCATCACAATCACGCACGGAGTGACGATCATGATGCCTGACCTCGACGGTCCACGCCGGATGCCGCGGCATGGCCGCCCGGATGCGCTGGTGGTCCTGTTGCATGGCTACGGCGCCAATGGCGATGATCTCATCGGACTTGCCGATCATTGGGGGGCGCTTTTGCCGAATGCCGCCTTCGTCGCGCCGAATGCACCCGAGTCGTTGCCATTTGCGGGCTTCAACGGGTTTCAGTGGTTTGCGCTGACGACGCGCAGCCCAGAAGAGCGCTGGATCGGAACACAGCAAGCAGCGCCCGTGCTGGAACGCTTCCTTGCGTTGGAGCTTATGAAGCTGAGGCTGGACATCGAGCGTCTTGCGCTGGTCGGCTTCAGCCAAGGGACGATGCTGTCGCTTCACGTGGGGTTGCGCCTCAGGACGCCGCCAGCGGCAATTCTCGGGTATTCGGGCATCATTGCCGGGCCTGAATACCTGGCAGCGGACAGAGAGGCGCTGGGTGTGAGCGGCCAGCCGCCGATACTGCTTATTCATGGCGAGGCCGACGATGTGATTCCCGCCGAGGCGCTGGAAATCACAACCAACGCACTCGCGGATGCTGGGTTGACCTCGTCCTGGCACCTTTCGCCAGGGCTCGGACACGGCATCGACATGCAGGGTTTGGCACTCGGTGGACGGTTCCTGCAGCAGTCGCTGGTCCCCCGGCATGGTACAAATGCATGATTTAATTTGCTTTTTGTTGTCCTATTTCAGGGTCTTGGGTGTTGTGGCTGGGTGTCCATAGTGTCATCTTCACAGAGCTGACACGCGCAGCTAGTATCCCGACCGCGAATTGCGGAATGCCACGTGATTCGTGAACTAGGATCCGACAGGAAGCAGATCGTGCTCGCACATGCTACCGTGCCGGAAGCTTTTCCGGCCCTGGTTCTGAATGCCGACTTCCGGCCGCTGAGCTACTACCCTTTGTCGCTCTGGAGCTGGCAGGAAGCGGTCAAGGCGGTATTTCTCGATCGCGTCAACATCGTCTCCGAGTACGACCGGTTCGTGCGCAGCCCGACATTTGAAATGCGACTGCCGAGCGTCGTATCGCTCAAAACCTATGTCAAACCGGCTCTTTATCCCGCGTTCACTCGCTTCAACGTGTTCCTGCGCGATCGTTTCTCGTGCCAGTATTGCGGTGCGCGCGACGATCTGACCTTCGATCACGTGATCCCGCGCTCGCGCGGGGGCATGACGCGCTGGGAAAATGTCGTCACCGCTTGCGCACCGTGCAATCTCGCCAAGGGAAACGCGATGCCGCGGGATGCGGGAATGCACCCCATGCAGGCGCCGATGCGGCCTACCGTGTTCGAACTGCACCGCAATGGACGGCATTTCCCGCCGAACTATCTGCATGAGAGCTGGGTCGACTATCTCTACTGGGATACCGAACTCGAACCGTAACGGCTCGATCTCTTTGTTCGAGAGCCTCGATTATGGCTGAGACGGAGGACCACCTGCTTCCGTCGCAGCCGATCCGGCACCTTGTCTCGAGCATGTTTTGCACGCTGAACCGCTGCTTTAGGGGGCGTGGAGCGAGCTGACGAGTATGGCTGCCGTTCCCGCAGCGAGCAGTGAGCCGAGCGCCACGGCACCCGATGTCGAATCGACGGCGCGGTTGAGCCGCACGGCAAACAGGAATGCGTTGGCGCCGGTTGGCACGGCGGCCATGATGGTGATGACCCCACGCGTCGCGTCGTCGACCTGGAAGACATAAGTAGCAAATAGCCATGCGATTGCCGGCATCCACAAGAGCTTCAAAACAGTTACCGAAATCAAGGTCGGAACCTGACCCTTGATGGCGAAGCTCACAAGCGACAATCCGAGCGCAACCAACGCCGTTGGGACGCCGGCCTGCGCCATCAATTCCAGGAGGCGGTCGATGGCCCCGGGCAAGGGCACTCCGGTGAGGCGCCACAGGGCACCAACGATGATGCCGATTACGATTGGATTGTGGACGAGCTCGTTCAGCGTGCTCTTGATGATCGTCCAAAAAGAATGGCCAGCGTGATCGCCCGTGGCAGAGGCATGCAGCATGCCGGTGAGCCACCAGACGGGCGCATGAATCGACAAGATCAGTGCGATGATGGGTGTCGCTGCCGCTCCGTAGACGCCCATCGCCAACGGAATTCCGAGCATGACGGAATTACCGAAGGTCGACGTCATGGAAATGGCAGGTGCATCAGCGGCGGAACGCTTCAGCAGAAAAACCGTCAGTAGCGTCGCCAGCGCCCATGTCGAGAAGCCAGCACCATAAAAGCTGCCGAGGACGCCGAGCGGTGACAGACTGCCCAAATCGGCCGAGGCGACGGTGCGGCAGAGCAGCGAAGGAATTGCCAGCGTAAAAGCGAAATCCGAGATGCCTTTCGCGGCAGCGGTCGAGATCAGCTCCAGACGGCCCGCGACATAGCCGATCATGATGAGGCCGAAGACAGGCGCGACGATGGTGAGGACGGACGACATGGGAGAGAGTTTGCAAAGACGGGCCCATAGGGGCGCTGCAGGACAGGTGGCGGGTTCGCCGCCGCCGTGCTCAAAAGGAGTGGCACCGGCAGCGCGAGGCTATGGATCGATCGGGCCGGATCATGTTCCTGTTTAATGAAAATACGTACGCGATCCAGACCTCTATTCTGAGCATGACGCAGAATCGCTGCACAAATGGGCCAGACACGCTCTATGCGCGGCTCAATAGGCCGGCAAGGGCGCTCGCACCGAGCTTGTCTCGGGCGGGGCGAAGGTCTCGCCATTGGCGTGTGCGGTTGTCGCCGGAGCGGTGCCGAAGCGTGGCGCCGGATCGATCACGCTATTCCCATACTGCTGGATTTCGAGAACCGCGAGCCGGCGCTGCGCATGGCCGTTGGCGGAAAATGAGACGTTGCCGTCAACGCCGTTGTAGCCTTGCGGATTCGTGAGTGCAGCGGCTGTAAAGCGCTGGCCGGGCAGATCGGACGACAGCGCAACAGTAAGACCGACGGCGTCATAGGCGAGACTGGCCAGACGCGGCGGCGCAGTGCCGAAGGTGCGGGCGAAGCGCGCGGAGAAGTCCTGCCAGCTACGCGGGTCGGGACTCGGATACCAAGCACCGGCCAGCACCTGCTCGCGGCCGACATTTGGGTAATCCCAGGCGCCGGTGCCTAGCAACTGCACGCGCCGCGGATCGATGCCGTGGTAGCTGATCAGCGGCGCAAGCTGCGGGAGCGTGTCCTGGCTGCCAGGCAGGAAAAGTGCGTCGACTGGCGATCCGGCAAGCTCGGCACTGCGGATGGCTTCGGCAACGCGCTTCACCGGCTCCATCATGGCGTTAGCGCTGACAGGATAG
Source organism: Hyphomicrobiaceae bacterium (assembly GCA_036768475.1). Taxonomy (GTDB): domain Bacteria; phylum Pseudomonadota; class Alphaproteobacteria; order Rhizobiales; family Hyphomicrobiaceae; genus JAEUMD01. The sequence continues at coordinate 549,976 of DAIPMW010000001.1, forward strand.
CGCTCGAAGTGGACGAGAGTTCCGCCATACTGGCTTATGGCTGCGCGGAATGCCGGCTCGACGGTGTCGCCATAGGCATCGGCAGGGATGAGGGCGGTAAAGCGGCGCTTGCCACGCGAAACGGCGAAAGAGACGATGCGTTCGATTTCCGGTCCGGGCAGAAAGCTCATGAGATAGACACCGTTGCCGGCAACGCGAGAATCGTTGGAAAAGGCAAGGATGGGGATGTTGGCCTGCCGTGCCACCGGCGCGGCTGCGGTCACCGAGCGTGCGTAGAGCGGCCCGAGGATGATCTCGGCACCATCGCGGACAGCCTGCTCGGCTGCGGCGCGCGCTCCTTCGGGCGTGCCACCGTCGTCCTTGACCATCAGGCGGACGTTCGGGTTGTCGCGTTCGAAAAGCGCCATCTCACCGGCCTGCTTGAGACTCTTTGCGACCGCCGAGGACGGTGACATTCCGGCCAAGGGCAGCAACATGGCGATCTTCGTCTCACGACTCGCAGTCTTGGTCACGGCGGCGTCGTTCGCCGAGTCGAGGGACGCTTGCGGGCCGTTGCCGACATTGGCGCTGCAGGCTGCAAGCAGGCCCCCGCATGCGCATGCGAGTGCGCCAATGGCATCGCGGCGGGTCAGGAGGAGCGAGGGGTGGCGACGGCTCAATCGCATCGTTGTTTCATGTCCTCAACAGGCGCAAACATCGACAGGTGCGCAGCCACTATCATGCTTGAGACCCCAGTTAGTCAGCCGCCCGCAGGATCGGGGCTTCAGACATATCGCAGTATGACCGTGCGACGGCGGCAAATTTCCGGCGCAGGACGATGAATGCAGGTCCTTCTTCCAATCCAGTTAACGATTTGACGCGAAGCAGAGAAGAGCTTTCATGACACAATGAACTGAAACGCGCGGCTGGTTGTGCCGCCAGAGGTCAAAACAGATGTGCCGGGGGATGGCGGCGTTGCTTCGAGGTCGCTCGCCAAGCACAAAAAAGTGCGGCAGCCGGACCGATTTGCGTAGGCTGGTGCAGGGCTGGTGTCGCGAAGCAGAGCGGGGATGGCTAGATCTCAGACCCGACGATGGGAAGCGGAATGGTTGTGGACAAGGACCGTCAGGCTGGAGAGCTGGAGCGCATGACCCGCGGGGAGCCCGATTCTGTACACGACGACGATGTGGCGGCGGTCGCCATTGCTGCGCGCCGCGAGGTGATGCGTCAACTGAGCGGTGTGCTGGCACCCGGCCTTTATCTGGTAGCGACGCCGATCGGCAATCTCGGCGACGTCACATTGCGCGGCCTCTCAGTCCTGGCGCGGGCGGACGTGATCTACTGTGAGGATACGCGTCATTCGCGGACACTCCTGCAGCACTATGGAATTCGCGCGCCGCTGAAGAGCTATCATGAACACAATGCCGCCGCGCAGCGACCCCGCATCATGGATGAGTTGGCGGCGGGCGCCCGGGTTGCCTTGATCACGGATGCCGGTACGCCGCTCGTTTCCGATCCCGGCTACAAGCTTGTGCGTGAGGCATTGGATCACGGATACACGGTCGTCAGCCTGCCTGGTGCCTCCGCGGTGCTTTGCGCGTTGGCGAGCGGCGGCCTGCCGACGGATGCCTTCTTTTTTGCGGGCTTCCTGCCGCCGAAATCGGGTGCGCGCCAGGCGAAGCTTATGCAGATGAGGCGGATTGATGCGACCCTCGTCTTCTACGAGGCGCCATCGCGCGTGGCGGCAACGCTTGCCGATCTGGTGACGGTGCTGGGAGAGCGGCCGGCAGCGGTTGCGCGGGAACTCACCAAGCTGCACGAGGAGGTCGATCGCGGCAGCCTGACAGAGCTAGCGGGCCGTTTTTCGCAGCAAACCGCCCGCGGGGAATTCGTGATTCTGGTTGGCCCGCCCGAGCAGGCCGAAGCCAGTGATGCGGCGATCGAGGCAGCGCTCGCCGATGCCTTGCGAGACATGCGTCTCAAGGATGCCGCCAAGACTGTTGCCGATGCGCTTGGCGTGGCGCGCGGCCGCGTCTATGAGCTCGGCTTGAAGATCAAGGGCGAGCGGGAGCGGTGAGATGCGTTCGTTCGAGGCGCGGCTGCTGGCACATTGCATGAGGCCGCCATGTCGCGACAGGATGCAGTGACCAGGGAGCGGCGGCAGCGGTACCGCCGCGGCCATCGGGGCGAAGGACTTGCAACGTTAATGTTGCGCTTGAAGGGCTATCGGATCATCGGGCGGCGCGTCATCACGCCGGCGGGAGAAATCGACATCGTTGCCTTGAGAGGTGGCCGGCTCGCGTTCATCGAGGTGAAGATGCGGGCAAATCGCGCAGCAGCGGAAGCCTCTGTCAGCGACAGTCAGCGCCGCAGAGTGCATCGCGCAGCGGAGCTTTGGCTTGCGCGGCATCCGGCCTACCGGGCGATAGAGCTGGGGTTCGACCTTGTTTTCGTGATGCCCTGGCGTTGGCCGCAGCATCTACCCAATGCCTTGTGATCGGTGTCGCGAAGGCTGTTATCTGGAGCGCAGTTCAAGCCGCCCGACGAACCCGTACGGCGGATCTTTGGCGTATGTTTCGGCGCCTGGAATTGAGTTCTGCGTCGAGCAAATTAATCTGACACGTGAGCTCAACGAGTGCGCTGTCGAGCGTCTGGCCGAGCGTGTCGCGTGCGGCGCCGAGAGCCTCGAACGAGGTTTGAAGCCGTGCCAGGGCCTCAGTCAGCTCCCTGCTCAGTTTTCCGTCTTGCATGTCGCCCAATGCCTCTTGAAACAAGGTCGAGGCTGGGCTGATCTGGTTAACAAAAAGTTAATCTCGTCTTTTCTGGGCGAGTTCAGGCTGGGATCACTGGGATGCAGTGCTCCAAACAGATATGCGCTGTTGACTTCGGGCCGGGCTCGCGCTTGCCTCAATAAGTCGGGAACCGGTGCCGTTATCCATGGCCCTTGGTATCCAATTTTTCAGGAGCACATAAACACCCATGCCGTCATTCGCTTCGCGGCGACTGCGGGTCGCCTGTCAGATGGACCCGATCGATCGCATCGACATCCGCGGTGATTCCACATTTGCGCTGTTGCTCGAAGCGCAGTCGCGCGGGCATGATCTGTTCTATTACCTGCCGCAGGAGTTGACGCTCGATGGCAATACGCTGCGCGCGCGCGGCGAAACAATCAGCGTGAAAGACGAAGCGGGCTCGCACTACACGGTCTGCGATCCGCGTGTGGAGGACTTATCGACCTTCGATGTGGTGCTGCTGCGGCAGGATCCGCCCTTCGATATGGCCTACATCACCTCGACGCACCTTTTGGAGCGCATCCATCCAAGGACGCTGGTGGTCAACGATCCGCGCGAAGTTCGCAACGCGCCGGAAAAGCTGTGGGTTCTGGATTTTCTCGATCTGATGCCGCCGACGATGGTGACGCGCTCGCTGAGCGACGTGCTGGCATTCCGAGAGCGTCACCGCGACATCATTGTCAAGCCGCTCTATGGCAATGGCGGGGCGTCCGTATTCCGCATCAAGCCTGAGGATACCAATCTCGGCGCACTCGTCGAGTTGTTCCAGACGATCTTCCGCGAGCCCTTCATGGTGCAGGAATACCGACCCGAGGTGCGCCAAGGTGACAAGCGCATCATCCTCGTCGACGGCGATCTTGCGGGCGTCATCAATCGCATCCCTGCCGAAGGCGAGACGCGGTCCAACCTGCATGTCGGCGGTACCGCCGCGGCGGTCGATTTGACAGAGCGCGACCGCGAGATCTGCGCGCGGTTGAGGCCTGAACTCAAACGGCGCGGCCTGATTTTCACGGGCATCGATGTGATTGGCCCTTATCTTACTGAGATCAACGTCACTTCGCCGACGGGCATCCGCCATATCAAGCAGCACGGCGGCCCGGACATCGCGGAGATGATCTGGAATTCGATCGAATGGAAGATCGGAGAAGGCCGCGTCATGGCGGGACACGGGTGAGTCACTGTTCGGACGGCAGGGCCGTGTTCCATTTTTGTTCTTGCCTTTCATCCGCAGCCAGATTAGGCTCATGCAACTCGGCGATGCGTGGATTTGTCCGCCGGGACGGAGGACTAACGCGGCATGTACGGGCAGATCTCGACTTTGGCTTTCGTTGGCATCGAGGCGCGGCATGTCGAGGTGCAGGTGCGGATTACGCCGGGGCAGGCGACGTTCGCGATCGTCGGTCTGCCGGACAAGGCGGTGGCGGAAAGCCGTGAGCGCGTGCGTAACGCGCTGCACGCTGTGGGGTTGGGACTTCCCTACAAACATCTGACGGTCAATCTGGCTCCCGCCGACCTACCCAAGGAGGGCAGCCATTTCGATCTGCCGATTGCATTGGCGCTGATGTCGGCAATGGGGGCGGTTGCGCCGGATGCGATCTCTGGCTTTGCGGCAATCGGGGAGCTGGCGCTAGACGGATCGATACGCAGTGTGCCGGGTGGACTGCCCGCCGCGATCGGGGCCAATGCATTGAAGAAGGGCCTCATTTGTCCGGCGGACGTGGGTTCCGAGGCTGCCTGGGCAGGCGAGGATTTCGATGTTCTCGCGGCGCCGCATCTGCTGTCGCTCGTCAATCACTTCAAGGGACTGCAAACGCTGTCGCGGCCGAAGCCCAATGTCGAGCACGCGCACGGCTTGATGCCAGACTTGAGCGACATCAAGGGCCAGGAAAGCGCCAAGCGCGCGCTCGAAATTGCGGCGGCGGGAGGACACAATCTCCTGATGATCGGGCCGCCAGGCTCGGGCAAATCGATGCTGGCATCCCGACTGCCGTCGATCCTGCCGCCGCTCACTGCGGAAGAAATGCTCGAAGTATCGATGGTGCATTCGCTGGCAGGGGAGCTTTCGGGCGGTAAGCTTGCGACGGAGCGACCCTTCCGTGCGCCGCATCATTCGGCCAGCATGGCGGCACTCGTGGGCGGCGGATCGCGGCCGAGACCCGGAGAGGTTTCGATGGCGCATCTGGGCGTGCTGTTTCTCGACGAGTTGCCGGAGTTCACACCGCAAGTACTCGATGGCCTGCGCCAGCCGTTGGAGACCGGCGAAACTGTGATCGCGCGGGCGAACCATCGCATTTCCTATCCTGCACGCTTTCAACTGGTTGCAGCCATGAACCCGTGCCGCTGCGGTGGCGGCTCGCCGGGACAGGCGTGCAAGCGCGGGCCACGCTGTGCCGAGGATTATCAGTCCCGCGTCTCTGGGCCGTTGCTCGATCGCATCGATCTTCAGATCGAAGTGCCGGCAGTATCGGCCGCCGATCTGGTATTGCCGCCGCCGCGTGAAGGGAGTGCGGAGGTGCGGGCGCGGGTGATCGCGGCACGAGAGCGACAGCGCGACCGGTTTGCAGCGCTGGGTGCTCGTGGCGTGCGCACCAACGCGGACTGTTCGGTTCGTCTGCTGGAAGACATCGCGATGCCAGACGCGGAAGGCACGGCGCTTCTGCGACAGGCGGCGGAAAAATTGGGGCTGTCTGCGCGCGGGTTTCATCGCACGTTGAAGGTGGCCCGTACATTGGCCGATCTCGATGGTGCAGAAGGTGTCGGTCGCGTTCAGATCGCCGAGGCGCTTAGCTATCGCGGCGAGACGCTGCGCCAGAGGCAGGCGGCATGACGGGACGTCACGGCGAGTAAGGAGTAAAGGGTGGTGAAAGTTTGCTTGGTTGGCTGAGGCGATCGACGCAATCTCCGGCAAGTTGAGATCGTGCGAACTTTCAGGAGGTTGTCCATTCGGCCCCGAGGAGATCAGCTGATGTCACCACAACAACAGCGATGCTCCAGGAGCCCAAATGGATCTCACAACAATGCAGGCCTGACCCCTTGCGCTCGAGAGGTCATGGTCCGTGCAGTTGTTGATGGCCGAAGCCGCGCACCGCTCAATGCCAGCGCGAAGGCCGCTCAACTTTCTGTGTCGCGCGCCCGTGGTTCGCAGGTGGAGGGTGGGCGTTCAGCTGCTCAGCTCAAGGCAGGCACCCCTTTTTGAATGAGCGCCGCCTCGACGGTGTTCCTGAGCAGGCAGGCGATCGTCATGGGTCCGACTCCGCCGGGCACAGGGGTGATAGCGCCGGCAACCTTGGCGCAGCTGTCGTACTCGCAATCTCCGACAAGCTTGGTCTTGCCGTCGCCTTTGGGCACGCGGTTGATGCCGACGTCGATAACGATGGCGCCGGGCTTGATCCAGTCGCCCTTGACGAACTCGGGAATACCGACAGCGGCGACGACCAGGTCGGCGCGTTTGACGACGCCCGGCAGGTCCCTGGTGCGCGAGTGCGCAATCGTCACAGTGCAGCTCTGCGCCAGCAGGAGCGAGGCCATCGGCTTGCCAACGATGTTGGAGCGCCCGATTACGACGGCGTCGAGACCTGAAAGGTTTTCCTGCACCGTCTTGGCAAGGATCAAAGAGCCGGTCGGTGTGCATGGGACGAGCGAACGTGCGCCGATCCAGAGCCGGCCGACATTGACAGGGTGGAAGCCGTCGACATCCTTGTCGGGATCGATGGCGTTCAATACCTTCTCGGCATTGACATGTTTTGGCAGCGGCAGCTGGACGAGGATGCCATTTACGGCGGGGTCCTTGTTGAGCTTGTCGACGAGCGCGAGCAGATCGGCCTCGGACGTCTCGGCTGGCAGCTTGTGCTCGAAGGACTGCATGCCCGTCTCGACGGTCTGGAACGCCTTGTTCTTGACGTAGACCTTTGAAGCGGGGTCCTCACCAACAAGAACAACCGCGAGGCCCGGCGCGAATCCATGCTCGGCCTTGAGGCGCGCCACATCGCTCGCGACCTGGGCGCGCACATCGGCAGCAACTGCCTTGCCGTCGATGATCCTTGCTTGCGACATCGTCTGCTCTCTCCTGCTGGTTCGTTACTTCTACCCGGTCATTATCTGGCCGCCCGCTCCCGTTCACGGGCATTCCTGGCGATCGTCTCGCGTGACGACAAGACTACGTTGCGGGATCGCTTTCGATGCGCATGAAAGTAGGCGTTCTTGCATTGACGGCCTGCGGCCAGATCGTGCTGATGTTTCGTGGCAACACGTACGCGATCCAACCCTCTGTTTTAGGTATGTTTTTCATGCTGAACCGCAGCCCACTTCAGCCAAACATGTTGTAATCTTTTGCGTCCCCGAAAGTTAGTGGCCGAGCTTGGCGGCCAGATCGCGCGCCAGTTGCGCCGGCTCACCACGGATGGCCAGCGACTTTATGCGCGATTTGCCTCCAGCAACGAGAGCGACATTCGCCTTCGGCACTCCCAGCCATTTTGCGAACAATGCGGCCAGAGCGGTGTTGGCGGCGCCCTCGGAGGGGACGGCGCGCACACGCGCTTTGACTGCGGCGCCTTCGGGTGTCGATTCAATCCCCTCGATCGTGTCGCGAGATGACTTGGGCGTCACGCGGATGCGCACCACCACGCCATCGCCAACTGATCGCCAGGGCAAATCGTCCCGGTTCATTAAATGAATGCCTTCATGATGTTTGGCAGGATGACGTGCTGGACGAACTGCAGAGCAAGTAGCAGTACGATTGGCGAAACGTCGATACCGCCGAAATCCGGCAATATGGCGCGGATCGGCCGCAGCGCCGGCTCGGTGATGGCTTGAAAGAAATTCCAGATTGCGCGGGCGATCTGATTATACGGATTTACGATGCCGAAGCCGATCAACCAGCTCATTATTACGCTGGCAATGATCAGAAACTCGTACATCGTAATGAGCTGGCTGATGAAAAGCAGGAGTTCGATCATGGGTCTCTGGTCCGGGAAAGGCTCGGAGACGTGTACAGTCCTTGATGGGGCACGGCAAGCGGCGGGGGGTCGCAATGTGCGCCATGTTGGCGTCGCGGTGTCGATTGCCACGCGTCATGCATCGGTTTGGGTCTTTGCAAAGTGCTACGTTTTCTGCGTGAAGGACAGACTGGAACGGCTTGACAGCGCCTAGAGAACAGGGTGTCGGAACCGGTTAGCGACGCACTGTTCGGGGCTCATACCCGGGGGTCGGATGGGGGCGGAGTGGACCTGTGGGGCCGTGCTCCGTCATCTTGACAATGCCTGAGGCGGCGCCCTAAATGCCGGCCACCTTGAGGGGCCGTAGCTCAGATGGGAGAGCGCTGCAATCGCACTGCAGAGGTCAGGGGTTCGATTCCCCTCGGCTCCACCAAATAAAACCCAATAAAATCAATGACAGATCTTCTGGTAAGGTTTGAAAGTCACCTTACCGGGTAAGGTGCTCCAGCGCCGCTTTTGCAAGCTGGCCACTCGCGGTTGTGCTGCGGCGGCCTGAAGGTGCCACGAGTAGGCGAAGGGCGATTGCCTCATCCGTCCGTCTGCTAAATTAAGATGCCTTCCCCACCCGTGGCGAAGCAGATATGTTCGTGTTTTGTTTGCGTAAGAGATGGTGGTGACCAGATAGGGCATTCGTAGGCTAATGAAGAGCATCCGTCCCCCGACCTACAAGCGGCAACAATTGCTGCTGCTGATGCTGCAAGAGGTGGGCGGAAAGCTCTCACGCACCGACTTCCAGAAGCTGCTGTTCCTACTCTCACGTGAGCAGGAAGAGCCACCGTTCGACTTTGTGCCTTACCGTTACGGTTGCTTTTCGTACCAAGCGATGGCCGATCTCGACACGCTCCAGCATCAAGGGTGGGTTATCCTCAATGACAAGACGGTTAGTCTTGTGCCCGATGTGAGAGTGCGAACTGCACTTTCAACGAATGAAATCACCCTGCTGGTCAAAAGCCTTAGAACGTACGAGGAGCTTAGGGGTCGCAAGCTCATCCGCCACGTCTACGAGCACTTCCCTTATTTTGCGGTCAACAGTGAGATCGTTGAAGACGTGCTAGATGAAGCTGGCGTCGCGGCCGTTAAAGCTCAGCGAGCTGCCTTGCAGCAAGAGCCGCCCGCACTGTTCACCATCGGCTACGAGGGTTTGAAATTTGAGACCTACCTCAATCGCCTCATCAAGAACAATGTACGCTTGCTCTGTGACGTTAGGCAGAACCCGCTGAGTCGCAAGTACGGCTTTTCAAAGCCGATGCTTGCCCAGGTGCTTCCAAAATTCAAAATCGACTACGCCCACATCCCGGAACTTGGCATCATATCTGCCAAGCGGAAGGGCTTGGAAGACGAGGTTGATTTTGCGGCTCTATTCTCGGAGTACCGCAAAGAATTGCCAACACGTACCAAGGGGCTGGCTGAGCTTGACAGGCTCATAAAGCAACACGGCCGCGTTGCCCTCACTTGCTTCGAAGCTCACCATAAGAGTTGCCACCGTCATTGCGTCAGCGACTTTCTCACCACACGAGACAAATGCAAGGTCGTGCACCTATGAGCGAAACGCGCCGCGTCTTCATTGTGGTCAAGACCTACCCCACCATCTCCCGCAAGTACGATGAACTTGTGTGCACCGCTGGAATACTTGATGACGGGAGTTGGGTGCGGATTTACCCGTTCCCCTTCCGCAAGCTGGACTATGAGCAGCGTTACAAGAAGTACCAATGGATAAAGCTTCCTTTATCCAAGAACACATCGGATATTCGCCCGGAAAGCTTCAAGGTTGATGACATCACTCAGGCATTGGCCGATGGTGAACCGATTGGCACGGGTCAGGCATGGGCAGAACGCAAGCGCATCATTTGCGCAAAAAACAAAATCCACAACGACCTCACGGCGCTGATTGAACTTGCGAACTCCAATCAGCTTTCGCTCGCACTCTTCAAGCCCACCAAAATACTGGACTTCCAGATTGAAGAGGTTGACCGCGAGTGGAGCGCCGACAAGCTGCGTGATCTCGCGGTTAAGGCTAGCCAGCTTTCGCTTTTTCAGAATGAAGCGGAAGTGAAGCGCGAATTTCAAGCGGTTTCCAAGCTGCCCTATAAGCTGTCCTATCGCTTCGAGGATAGCAAGGGGCGCCAATCGACAATGATGATTGAAGACTGGGAGATTGGCGCACTTTATTGGAACTGCCTTGCGCGGTGCGAAGGCGATGAGGCTAAAGCTCTTTCCATGGTGCGCAAGAAATACATGGACGAGTTTTCAAAGCTGGATGTGCATCTGATCTTGGGCACCACGAAGATGTATCATGGTTGGGCGTCTAATCCCTTCGTCATCATTGGCGTTTTCTATCCACCTCACACAGATCAGGGGTTGCTACTTTAAACAGTTGGCTTTTTGGGACATAAGGCGCTGCGAACCTTACGGCTCGCGATAAGGGGTGCCTCCAGCCTTCTTGCCCACGGGCAGCACCTTGGCCTTCCGCATCCAACCTCGGATGACGCCCTGGTCATCGCCAGTCATCACCAGCGGATAACCGCGCTCCTTGAGCACCTCGCGGAACTCCAGCTCAGGCATGCGTGGCCGCAGCGACGGCTTCCAAATGCGCCAGCGATCCCACACCGTGCTCAGCTCAACGTCCGAGCCCAGGGACGGCGTGAAGCATTCGCGCATGAAACGGTGCACCGCATCCGTGGACCGGGCGGGGGTGACGCACTGGACCAGAAGGAACTCCAGCTCGGTGCGCCCAGGGGTCCAGCCGCATCGCAACCCGCTTCGACCGCAACGTGAAGAACTTCATGGCGGCGCTCTGTATTGCAGCCGTCGTCATATGGTGGTGTTAAAGAGTCCGGACCCTAGAGACGAGACTGCGGGGTTTGTGGGCGAGGAGCTGTCGTGATCGCCTTCAGCGCGTTGTAGGCGGCCTTGTCAGCTTCCTCGACGTCGTCTGCACCGCTGAGTTTGGGATCGAGCTTGGCAAGCTGCTGGCCGAGCCACTGAACGAACTCGTTGAAGTAGGGCTTACGTCTGCCCAGCTCCTTCTTTCCTGGCCAGTGGGCGCGCAGAAGCCGAACGGCGAACTGATGCCGATACGGCGCGGGTAGTCTGATCGGCTGAGATGGAAGCGCGACTGCTTTCATCGAGGGCGTGAAATCAGTCTCTCAAACAAAGAGATCCGGTCATGGTGACTAATGGCTCCGCATCAGGCTCGATATCGATCATGATGTCGCTGAACGCTTGCCTCCGAAGAGGTTGCTTACTGTGATGATTACCTTTTGAAACAAGAGATATCTGAAAACTCTGGTCAGAAAACTCTGGGCCCAGGCGCCGGGGGTGCGCCTGGGCCCAGCAGTGTTACCGCGGCATTTTGGGGACGGGGCCAAAAGCGGCGGCATTGCCAGGAGAGAGCGTGGCCTCTTTCCTGATTCCCGTCTGAGCCGTTATTCGGCCGGCTCAGTCATCTTGTGCTTCGACTCGATCGTGCTGTCGGCAACGCTTTCCTTACCGGCAAAGCCACCGCGATAACGCGCTGCGGGGTGGCTCGCCTCCGTTCGGCCGTCGGCCGTTCCGATGAGTTTCTGACGGAACGTGCCGGGCTTGTAGGACGTCTGCACACGACCGCGCTTACGAAGCTCAGGCACGACGTAATCAATGAAGTCGGTTGTCGTTCCCGGTGTCACGGCATAGGCGAGATTGAAGCCGTCGATGTCGCCCTCGTCGACCCAACGCTCCAGATCGTCGGCAACCGTCTTCGGACCGCCGACCAGCACCGGGCCGAGACCGCCGATGCAACGCTGGCGAATGACTTCGCGAACCGTCCAGGGCTTGCCGCCGTCGCCGCCGGTCAGCGACTCGAGCGTGGTGCGCAGACTGTCATTCTCGACGGCCTTCAACGGCTCATCGAGGTCGATCTGCGAGAAGTCGAGGCCGGTCCAGCCACCGTAGAGTGCCAGCATGCCTTCCGGGCTCGCGTAGGACAGATACTCTTCGTACTTGCGCTGCGCGGCCTCATCTGTGGCGCCGGTGATGACCGTGTAGAGCATGAAGATCTTGATCGAGTCGCGCGAGCGGCCAGCCTGCTCGGCCAGATCGCGAATGTCCTTGGTCATCTTCTTGGCCTGCTCGACGGAAGTCGCCAGAACAAACATGCCTTCGGCGTGACGCGCTGCGAAGCGACGTCCGCGGCCTGAAGCGCCCGCCTGGAAAATAACGGGCGAGCGCTGCGGTGACGGCTCGCAAAGATGGAAGCCTGGAACCTTGTAGTATTTGCCCTGATGGCGGATCGGGTGCACCTTTGCACCGTCGGTGAAGACGCCCGTATCTTTGTTGCGATGAACTGCGCCGTCTTCCCAGGAACCTTCCCAGAGCTTGTACATGACGTCCATGTATTCGTCGGCCATGTCGTAGCGTTCGTCATGCTCGATTTGCTGATCCATGCCGATATTGAGCGCGGCGCTGTTCAAATACGAGGACACGACGTTCCATGCGACGCGGCCTTTGGTGAGATGATCGAGGGTGGAGAGGCGGCGGGCGAGGAGATACGGTGGCTCGAAGGTCACCGCTGCGGTGATGCCGAAGCCGACATGATCGGTAACCGCAGCCATAGCGGAGATGGCGCCGAACGGATCGTTCACCGGAACCTGCGCGGCGTCGTTGAGTGCTGCTTCAGCCGAGCCGCGGTAGACGTCATAAACGCCGACGACGTCAGCGATGAAGAGCGTGTCGAAGCACCCGCGCTCGAGTTCCTTCGCCAGATTGGTCCAGTAATCGATGGTATTGTAATTCCATGCTTGGCTCTCAGGGTGAGTCCATGTTCCTGCAGCCTGGTGGCCGACGCAGGTCATGTCGAAACAGTTCAAGATTATGCGCTTCTTCATTGCGTTTCCTCGATCCGTGATGGTTTAGCTGTGATGCCAAGGCGCTTGCGTAGAGTGCGCCTTTATTTTTCTGGTTTCCGTTTCGAAGCCTCGCCCTGACAGCCTGATCTCGTTTCAGCGATATGGGCTGCATGTGCTCGAGGTTACGGTATCGACACGATGCGACGTTCTGAGCCGTGACCCGATGGCTGGGTCAGCAACCACCAGACGACCTGCTTTTTACACTTCGTGTCGATGTACCGACCGGTCCATTTAAACACCTTGCGCATGAAGTGCAAGTGTCGGTGTGCGTTGGAAGGCAACTTAATGCGGCGAGGTTCGCGCCGTGTTCGTGAGAACGATTCAAAAAATCAAATCAGTCAGATTCGAAACAAGTCATATTCTTGATCGCTAATGTTTTGTACCGGATGGTTCATTTCGCCATAATGATGCGTGCTGGCCACACTGGGGCATCAATCTCCATCCCCGGATGAGCGCGAAACGAGCCGGCTGGCGCTTGACAGGCTCAAAAACTCACATCCAACGTTCGCCAATAAATCTAATAATTACATTGTCTTATGTCGTCGATCCGATTCGGCGACGTGGCGGCGCTGCACAGTATGGGCAAATGTGCGTCCCCGCCACACGGCACCGATGGACCGATCGGTATAATTTCATATAATCAATTGCGAATCATTCGAAATGTTACTTGGGGGGATCATGAAGACGAAAATATCGCTAGCCGCGGCTGTTGCGAGTATTGGGCTTTTGTTGGGGCATCACTCGGCTGATGCGGCAGATTTGGGCGGCAATTGCTGCGCAGATCTGGAGGAGCGGATCTCGGAGCTGGAGGCGACTGCGGTCCGCAAGGGGAACCGCAAGGTCTCTTTGACTGTTTCGGGGTGGGTCTCGGAGCAGATCGTCCATTGGGACGATGGTGTCGAATCCAACACGTATGTGACCGGCCTGGGAACCGCATTCGCCAGCAACGTCAATTTCAAGGGTAAGGCGCAAATCACAAACGACGTGTCGGTGGGGTTTGTGCTTCATGTCGAGTTCATCTCGAGTGATGTTTATACGACCAACCAGAATGTCGATGACGGTGGTGCGGCGCTCTCGGGCGGCGGGCCCAACTCGGCGCAGCTGCTTTATTCGTATTGGTTTGCCAAGAGCGAGCGGCTAGGCCAGTTGAGCGTCGGCATGCACTCGCCAGCGGATGACAGCGCGGTGGTGGCGCTCGACAGCTCGGGGACGCTACAGGCGGCTTACTGGGTTGCCTATGACGTGTTCGGCTTCTCTGTGCGTGGCAACTTTGCGCCTGGCGACTCTCTGATCTGGGGTAATGCGTCGTCATGCCGTGGCTACGGCGGCGGTCCTGGTGACTGCAATGGCGTGCCGCTCAATGTGGTGCGTTACGATACACCGACCATCGGCGGCTTTTCTGCAACCGCGTCGTGGGGTGAGGATGACAACTGGGCGGTAGCGCTGCGCTACATCAACACCAATTTCAGGGACTTCACGGTAAAGGGACTCGTGACCTACTCCGAAACAAGCGATTCGGGACAGGGCGCGCCTCCGAAAGGTAACCTCGAATACACGCAGGCCAGCGTCTATCTGCAGCACAATCCGTCCGGTTGGTTCGCGCACGGTGCATGGGGCCACATAGACCAGGATGTCAATCCGCTCAACAATCCGGCCAGCGATACCTGGTATATCAAGAGCGGTATCCGTCTTCACCCCACGCAGATTGGCGCCACCATACCGTATGGCGAGTATCTTCACGCCACGAATAGCGCGTTCGTTGTGAATAATGGTGGTACTCCGGATGATACGTCGGACGATGTCGGGCGTGTGCTGCGCGGTTCCGATACAACCTTCTGGGGTGTTGGCGTGGTGCAGGAAATCGATGCCGCTGCGATGTCCATCTGGCTGCGTTATCGCGAGCATGAAGTCAGTGTGCCTGGTGTCGAGACCAAGGATATGTCGACCATCGTGTTCGGCGGCTTCATCAACTTCTAGTCGCGTACAATCTGCGATTTGACTGGCCCCGCCACGCGTCATGCGAGGCGGGGCATTTCGTTTTGCGTAGTGTGAATCTGCGTCGAAATGCGTGGTTTCCCCTTGATTCGTGACACATTTGGACGCATGATGGACCGATCGATACAGAAAATGGTCCGCCGCAGAATGCGGACCTCAAAAAAATAAGTCTGGGAGGGCGATGCCGATGCTCACGATGGTGAGGATTAACGGGAGTCCAAGTGCGCATTCTCGAACCGCAGTCCTGGTTGACGCGGTTGGCGATGCGATCGCACGGGCGCTACCTGTAGAGGATCACAGCATTTCGCTTGCGGCAACCGGCCGGGACATCATGAGCGGGCTCACCCGCTCTGATATTTCGGACGAGGGCGAGAAAGCGGTGCGGCTCGCGGAGAGTGCGGACCTGCTGATCGTTGGGACACCCATATTTCGGGCCAGCTACACGGGGCTGTTGAAACACTTCTTTGACTTGGTCGACATCGATGCATTGCGCGGCCGAAAGGTCGTCCTGTGTGCAACCGGCGGAAATGAAATGCACTGGCTCGTGCTGGAGCATCAGTTGCGCCCGCTGATGAGCTTCTTTTCTATGGTGACCGTTCCGACGGGCCTTTATGCGGTCGGTAGTGATGTGCAGGACGGCAAGATCGTGAACGAGCTCTTGCGTGCGCGGATTGACCGGGTCGTTGAAGAGGTGCGCGGGCTGTTTTCCAACATGGACCGTAGCGAGCTTTCCCAGGCATGCTGAGGCCTCGAGCCTATCGCCTTGATGCGGCTACTCGGACGCCCGCCAGCGCAATGGGGGTTCATGTTTATCGCTTAGAGAAATGCAGATGTCCATGGGCGACGTAGCGCCAATAAAATTCGCACACTGGGTGCCGAACGTCAGCGGCGGACTCGTGGTCAGCAAGGTCCCGCAACGCACGGACTGGAGCCTCGACTACAATGTCAAGCTGATCAAGATCGCGGAGGAGGTCGGTTTTGACTATGCCCTCACGCAGGTCCGCTTCATGGGAAGCTATGGCGCGGAGTATCAGCACGATTCGTTAATGTTCTCGGCGGCGCTTCTCGCCAACACCGAGCGGCTCAACATCATCACCGCGGTTCTTCCTGGCATTTTCCATCCTGGGCCGCTGGCGAAGCATGGCGCCACGGCGGATCAAATCTTCAACGGTCGCTGGTCGCTGCACGTGGCGAGCGGTTGGTACCGCAAAGAATTCGATGCGCTCGGCGTTCCGTGGCTTCCTCATGACGAGCGTTATGCGCGCTCGCAGGAATTCGTCGAGATCCTGCGCGGGGCATGGTCGCGCGACAACTTTTCGTACAATGGCAAGTATTGGCAAATCGACGATTACACGCTGAAGCCCAAGCCATTGATGCTGCCCGGACGGCCGATGCCGGAGATCTTTCAGGGAGGGAACTCCCTAGCGGCGCAGCGCATGGCTGCAGCAGTCTCGGATTGGTACTTCATGAACGGGAATACCGTTCAGGCGCATAAAGCGCAGATTTTGAATGTGACCAAGATGGCGCTGCCCCTGGGGCGTCGCGTCAGGTTTGGCGTCAACGCCTTCATCATTGCTCGCGAGACCGAAGCCGAGGCGCGTGCCGAACTCGATCGAGTCATTGCGGCCGCCGACAATGTCGCCATTGCCCGGTTCAAAAACGAAGTCAAGGAGGCCGGCCAGGCCAGCCCCGATAAGAAAGGCATGTGGTCGGATTCGAGCGAGCGCGACCTGGTGCAATACAATGACGGGTTTAGAACCAATTTAATCGGAACGCCGGAGCAAATCGCACACCGAATCCATAAGTTGAGGAAGAACGGCGCGGACATGATCCTGTGCGGCTTTCTGCACTTTCATGAGGAAACGCGCTTCTTCGGGGAACGCGTCATTCCGCTCGTCCGAGAGCTCGAGCGCGACGACCCGCCTGCACCGCTCAAGATTGCCCTTTGAACACTAAAGTGGACGGTATCGGTCTATGCGAAACAAGTCCACCAACGTCGACGTAGAAGACAATGGCTCTGTCTCGGAGGATCCCCCTGTCATGAACTTCATGATCACGAATCCGAACGCGAGAGGCGACGAGATCAATTCGGCGCAGGAGATCATCGAAGAGGCTCGAGCCGGGCGCCATTTCATTCTCGTGGATGACGAGAATCGTGAGAACGAGGGCGATATCGTCATTCCTGCTCAGTTTGCGACCGCTGATGTCGTGAATTTCATGGCCAAGTATGCGCGCGGGCTGATCTGTCTGGCGCTTACGCCGCAGCGTGTCGCCGAGCTGCGATTGAGCGCCATGGTGCAATCGCCGGGTCCCGGCCTCAAGACCGCCTTCACGCTATCCATCGAAGCACGTACTGGAGTGACAACGGGAATTTCCGCCTCGGATCGCGCGCGGACGATCGCTGTCGCGATCAATCCGGAGTGTCAGGCGCGCGACATCGTCAGCCCGGGACACATTTTCCCTTTGATTGCGCGCGAAGGGGGAACGCTTGTTCGTGCCGGGCACACGGAAGCTGCCGTGGACGTGGCGCGGATCGCGGGGCTTAATCCATCGGGCGTCATTTGCGAAGTCATGAACGATGACGGTACGATGGCGCGACTTCCAGACCTCAAGAAGTTCGCGCGCCAGCACCGAATTAAGCTCGGCACGATTGCGGATCTCATCGCCTACAGGCTTCGTACTGAGCGCCTGATCGAACTCGTCGCGACCTCAGGCGTGCATCATCCGTGTTTCGGAGAATGGCAGCTCCATGTCTATCGCGATACCGTCGAGCACGGCGAGCACGTGTTGCTCGTCAAGGGTGATCTCAGGAAGGCCGGGCCGACGCTGGTCTGCATGCATCGCTTCGATATGGTCGGTGACGTTATTCTCGCGCGCGATGGCGAAGGCATGAGCAGCGCCATGCATCGCATCCTGAAACGCGGTCGTGGTGCGATCGTCATGCTAAACGACGGACAGCCGACTGCGCTTTCGCGGCGTATCCGCAATGGCAGTCCGCATTCGCGCCCCGGCCCGGAGCTGCGCGAATACGGAATCGGTGCGCAGATACTTCGCGATGTCGGTGTTCGCGACATGGTCCTGCTTTCGAACCGGGAGCAGACCTTGGTGAGTATCGAAGGTTATGGACTGAACGTGGTGGGACAGGAACCGATGTGAGAGGACGGTTCACATCGCAACTTGCAACGGAGTGGAATTGAATGAGTGAGAATCTCGTGTGCGACGTAATGAGCGGTGCGGAAAGCGATGTCGGCGCCGACACCTTCCGTTCGATCATGCGCCATTTGGCAGGCTCCGTCACCGTTATTACGACCGAAGGCCAAGGCCAATTGCACGGCTTCACGGCAACGGCAGTCTGCAGTGTCTGCGCGACGCCGCCGACGATCCTCATCGTCGTCAATAAATCGGCCCGGACGCATCCGCATATCGACAGCAAAGGCTTTTTCGCGGTGAATGTGTTGGCCGATAATCAAAAAATGATTGCGGAGCACTTCGCCGGCAAATCAGACAATCAGTTCAGCATTGTCGATCACACGATCACGGAACGCGGCTTGCCCGTCATTACGGGTGCGAGTGTGCAAATCGAATGCAAGATCGTCGAGCGGATTCCGGTAGGCACACATACGATTTTCGTTGGTCGCGTCATTGGCGCAGGCGACGCTGCGCATGCACCGCTTCTTTATCACGACGCCCGCTATGGGCAGGTTGCTCACATTTAGTATCTGATCAGCGGAGTGTGCGTCCGATCGAGATGTCGGCATCGCGAACCAGTCGCGACGAATGCAACGAACTGTTCGATCATCACTCTGGCGGGGAATGGGACATCCGGAATCATTGCCGATGCGCAGTCTGTCTGACAATCGTGGCCAAGACACAGGAGACAGCGTGGCGTTGACTGTGTCGAAGATCGTTCTTGATTGCTTGAGACGCGGCGATGTCGCTAGAGCGGCCGTTCTTCTGGGTCGACCTTGGACGATCACGTCTACCGTTGTGCATGGCGATAAGCGGGGGCGGGAACTGGGATTTGCGACCGCAAATCTCGTGCTTGCTCCCGACACATCGCTGGCGCATGGGATCTACGCCGTGCGGGCCACAGTCGACAATGCATGCCACGATGCTGTGGCATGCTACGGGACGCGCCCGCAATTCGATGACGGTGCGCCGCGCCTCGAAGTTCATTTGTTTGATTTCGATCGCAATATCTATGGTGCCAGGATGGATGTCGCGTTCATCGCGTTCCAACGTCCCGAGGTCAAGTTCGTGAGCGTGGATTCTCTCAAAGAACAAATATCTCAGGATTGCGTCACGGCGCGCCAGCTCCTCCGCAATACGCGTGAGCCTGCACGCCTTTAGGATGCGATTGGACGGATGGATGCGTGCCAGGCTCTGACGGACGCGTGAATCCGTCTCCCAAACCAGGAGTTGAGGCGCAGGCTGCGGTGCGCGATAGGATTCCACTGGAACCAGATCAGCTTAAAGACAGCTCGCCAGGTTTTTTTAAGTTCCAACTCGCGTAACCTTTTGCTCCGTTTCAAGAATGAAACCTTGAAACGGACGGTCGACGTTGACCGCAGGAGCGGTTGAAACCACAAGTGTCGTACGTTAGAAATGTATCTATCGGTACAAAAATTCAAGCTGAAGTGGTGGCAATGTTGTCTACGAGAAACAACCCATGATTGCGCAGTCGCTTTCGAAAGCTCACCATGGCAAACGCTAATGGCCCAAACGCCAATGGCTTGTGTGACGGGGCAGGTCCGGACGCTCGGTCGGCGACGCGCATTGACCCTCTGGGATATGTCACGCCGCCGTCGAGGCCGATAGAGATCCGCGGAACCGTCGTTACAAAGCTTCCTATCGAGCGGCATGGGCGGGAAGTCGTCCTCGATGCGTACTGCTATCAAGGGGAGGCGGAGCACGAAGAGGTGCTCGTGCTTGTTCACCGCAGTGTGCTTGCCAATGAGACTACGGTGCCTGTGGTGCGCATCCATTCCGGTTGCGTAACCGGAGATGTTTTCGGTTCACTGCGCTGCGATTGCTATCGGCAACTGCAGATGGCCCTGGATACCATGTGCGCTGCGCCGCTCGGTGCCATTCTGTACCTGCCTTACCAAGAGGGGCGTGGGATCGGCTTGTATCAAAAAATGCTCGCGTATAGCTGCCAGGATCGAGGGGCAGACACGATCGAGGCGAATCTGGCGATCGGAGCGCCTGTCGACGCTCGCGAATATGATTTCGCGGCTCGCATCCTCAATGATTTGGGTTTGACGTCGCTAAATCTTTTGACGGGTAATCCATTGAAAAAGGATGCACTTGTCAGAAACGGCATTGGCGTGATCCAGTGTACGCCTTTAAGAAGCAAGCCGAACCCGTTTAATGAGCGTTACATAGAAACGAAGCGAACTAAAATGTCTCACGATCTTTGAGGATTTGACGTCGCTAAACAGGTTTCACTAATCCGAAAATTTTGGCAGCTTCATTGGCCGGCCTTCTGCAATCGACAGGGTCATGTCTGCAAAAACGTCGGCAATTTCGGTTGCAGACTGTTTGCCACCGGGCTTGAGCCATAGGAAGCTATGGAAATACATGCCCAGAACGCCCTTGATTGCGATCGTGGGCAAGTGGCGAAAGCGGCCCTTTTTCTCGCCTTCCCTGAGGGTCGAGGCCCAGACATCCTGGTAGGACTGATGCAGCTCTGAGACGATGCGATGGCGCTGCCCCGTTAAGCAATCGGTCTCGCGAAAACACACCGTCATTTCAGAGAGATTTGCAAAAATCGTCGTCATGAGCTGACGGCTCAAAATATGAATCCGCTTGGCCGGGTCGGGTTCCGTTTCGATCGCTTCGCGGCCCTTTATGACGAGCTCCTCGATGTATCTCACGATAATGGAAAAGAGCAGGTCTTCCTTGCTGTTGATGTGATAGTAAAGCGCGCCACGACCCAACTGCACAGCATCGCCGATTTCAGCCACGCCGACCGCGCGATAACCCCGCGTGGCAAATAGCTCGGCGGCAATCTGCTTGATCCGCTCGTACTGCTGTCCGCCACGTCCTTTTTCGCCACCTGCGCCGTCGGTGTCTGACGATAGTGTGTATGGACTAGTCGGTACAGACGTGGTAGCTGTTTTTTCGGCGATCACGCGGCGTTTTTTTGGGCCTTTCAGATCTGAGCGGGGCATGGGTGATTCCTAAAATGCGAGCTGGCTGAAGCGCACATGATTGCAATCAAATAATTGCCGATCGGCCATTCGGCAACGGCTTATTAGCAATACGAGGAGACAGAAACCACAAGGTGTACAGACGAAACACTGTGCAGCACTTATACCTTGTAACCCGTCAATTCGTTACTGGTCCACCTTTAGCACCCACGTTTTGAGAAACACACAGAAGAAGTATAGCCGCTCGAACCAGGGAGATACCGACTTGACGGCGACAATTTCCACTCCGTGGGAGGGCACGATCAACGGTAAGCCGCTAATTGGGGCTATCGCACGCCGCACTCGGCGAACCGTGTTCCAGGACATTGCCCGTTTTTCGGAAATGACGGGCGACTATAATCCCCTCCACTACAGCGAGGAGCTTGCTGCTGAATCAGTTTTCGGGCGGCTCATCGTGCAGGGCGGGGTAACGTCCGGGTTGTTAAACGCGGTTGTGGCGCAGGATCTGCCAGGCCCTGGAACTGTGTTTCTCGGTGTGAACTGGCGGTTCGTTCGCGCGGTGGGTGTGGGCGAGGAAATTACCGCAGAGGTGGAGGTTACGTCGGTTCGTGATGACAAGCCAATCTGCGAACTCGCGACCCGGATCGTCAACGACAAAGGCGAGGTTTGTCTTTCAGGAACAGCAACGGTTTACGTTGCTTTGCTGAAGAAGGCTCCGGCTGCTGCCAAGAACGATGAGGCAGTGACGTGACGGTTTCAACTGGAGATCAACGTTCCGCCGATGCGGCCGGCAGGTGGCAAACGCTCGCAATCTTGAGTCTTGCGATCGTGGCGTCGATGACAACGTGGTTTTCGGCAACCGCAATTGTCGGCGAACTCAAAGCAGTATGGTCGCTCAGCGACGGGGCTGCGACTTGGCTGACGAATGCTGTCCAGATAGGCTTTGTTGCTGGTGCATTGGGGGCAAGTTTCATCAATCTGCCCGACATTGTGGCGGCCAATAAGCTCATGGCCAGCGCGGCATTGGCGGCGGCTGTCACGAATATGGCGCTGCTTGCTGCGCCGGACGCTGAGGTCGCCATAACGCTACGTTTTCTCACCGGTGTCGCCCTGGCCGGCATCTATCCGCCCGCGCTGAAGCTCGTTTCGACATGGTTCGTCAGCGGTCGCGGTCTGGCACTGGGTGTGGTGATCGGAGCGCTGACGCTGGGTTCTGCTTTCCCGCATTTGCTTCGGGCCACAACATCAACACTTGATTGGAGATTTGTTGTCTTCGGAACGTCAATGCTGACGCTCTGTGGCGCGTGTCTCATGTTCCATCACGCGATGGAGGGACCGTTCTCCTATCCTCGCGCGAGGTTCAACCCGCGCCAGATTGGTCTCGTCTTGCGCAACAAGCCCGTTATGCTGGCCAATATCGGTTACTTCGGCCACATGTGGGAGCTTTATGCGATGTGGGGCTGGTTCCTGGCGTTCATTCACGCTGCCTACCAGCCCTACGGATTGGCCGCTTCGACGGCGTCATTCACGACATTTATCGTCATCGGTTCAGGGTTTATCGGCTGCGTTCTGGGTGGCGTTCTCGCCGACCGCATCGGGCGCACGGCGACGACATCGCTGATGATGGCGACGTCCGGCACCTGCGCTCTGCTTATCGGATTGGCATTCTCGGGGCCACTGTGGCTGCTGCTTACGCTGTCCATCATATGGGGTGTGAGTGTGGTCGGAGACTCGGCGCAGTTTTCCGCCATCGTCACGGAAGTCGGTGACTCGTCGTTCGTCGGCACAAGTCTCGCACTCCAGCTCGGTCTTGGTTTCGCACTGACGGTGATCGCGATTCGCATCCTGCCGGCCTTTGCCGACTTGTTCGGCAGCTGGCAGTGGGTGTTCGTGCTGTTGGTGCCGGGACCGTTGATCGGCACGATCGCTATGTTGAAGCTGAGAGAATTGCCCGAGGCGTACAGGATCGCTCAGGGCCGCCGCTAGTAGATCACGTTCGTGTTTGCGGGGAACATGAACGCGATCCAGCACCCTGTTTCGAGCGGCTTTTCACGCTGAGCCGCTGCACGCTTCAGCTCAACATGCTCTGGTGTGGTGATCGTGACGTTCGCTGCATTCTTCTTGGTTTGGAAGCGAGTCGGGCGTCTCAATCTGAACCTGGGGTTGAGCTGCATCGCGCGTGCAAATCAAATCTTTTGCCGGACTTGGTACAGGCCGGCACCGCTTTTCAATTGCGCTTAGATTCGTCTGCCATAACAGCCGATCATTTCAAAACAACTTCGCGCCAATCCTGTGATCAATGGTGCGCGCATATGACCTGCATGTGCCATTTTTCTTGATTATTTCCGCAGATCTGCACAATATGTACCGGTCGATACAAAATGTATCGATGCGCGCCAAGGCGTGCGGCTGATGGGAGACCCACAAAGTTGCGGGAATGCGCCTATCTCTGCTGCTGGCGATTGGTGAACTCCCGCTGGCCAGATGTCGGCGCGTCTGTATCTGGCGGGATCTCGTCGAAGCACGCGCTTCAAGAAAGAGCGCGGCGAAAAATTACGTTGGGAAGGAAACGAAATGTCTGCGGAAGTCGCGCCGTACAGGCCAAAGGAAGCCTTAATCGGCTTCATGTGGATCTATGCCGCCTCGATCATATCCTGCTTCTTGGTGAACCTCTGGGTCACGAATTTTCCAATTGGCCCGTGGCAGGGGGAGGATATTGCCAAGTCATTCTGGCTGGATAACGTGACGTGGCAGATCTTTGCTGCGTGGTGGGTTTGCTTGTTCGTGGTCTGCTCGTTGTGGCCCTTCAACTCCATCGAGAACCCGGTCGTCCGCGGTATCGTCGTTGTTGCCGTCTCCTGGGTGCTGGGCTGGTGGAGCGCCAAGCTCATCTACACGATCGGTCCTGGGGCTGATGGCATATTCCCACTGGTCGGAACGACGTGGTTTCTATTGGCGTTCTTCTGCTTTGCGGGTGGCAACTTCCTGGTTGCCTCGCTGCCACCGTCGCGCCAGTTCTTCATTCATCTCATCTTGATTACGGGCCTTACGTATCTGATCACGCATTCGTCGATGAAGTGGGTGCCTGCATGGTGGTTCCCGTTTCTGCTCGTCGGTCTTGGCACAGGAACCGTCAGCTACTTAACGCGCGGGCTGTCCCAGCCGGGTAAGTCCGTCGTCATCATGTCGATGCTGTTTTCTGTCGCGGCACTGGTGTTCATGATCTCGGGCGCCGTCGGCTTTTGGGACTTCAACTCGTCACCGATCTCCGCGTTCTGGACAATGGGCCATTTCACCAACGGCAATCTCTGGCTGCTCTGCTTTATGACGGCCACCTCGATCAACTATGCGTTGCCGATCATTACCCATAATTGGCCATTCTCGAAGATTGCGATGCCGTGGGGCGGATTGCTCGCGTGCGTGTTCTATCTCGTGCTCGACGTCATCGTTGCAGCCCTGCTGGTCAAGCTCGTTGGTCCGGTTTTCTCCAGCATGGAAGAGCTTTTGACCTATGCGTACATGGGTGTGAACTGGTCGCTTGTCTTTCCGCTGGTCTTCGGATTTGGCCTGACCAATCCGTATCTGTGGACGGGCCAGAAGACGCCTGGAAATTGGGATGATGTTGCGTGAGTTGTTCCTCCTTCTCACGCTGCACCATGATGCCCGGCCACTGGCCGGGCATCCTTTCTTCGAGGTCGATCGATCCGGCGGAAACGCTTGAGCTTCAGGCGAAAGCAAGAAATAAATCGAAAAAAAGTAACCGCCAACGATCCAGCATCTTGTTTCGAACGTGTCTTTCACGCTGAACCGCTGCACACTTCAGCTAAACATGCTCTATCCCCACCTCGCTTCGAAGCGTTTCATGAACTCGACAAGCGCTTCGGCCGAGCCAGGTGGTGCGGAATTGTAAAGTGAGGCTCTGATTCCCCCGACATCGATATGACCGCAAAGATCAAACAGTCCCTGTTCGGCGGCGTGCGTCAGAAACAACTCATCCAATTCCGATGTGGGGGTGTGGAAACAGATGTTGAGCATCGAGCGATCATCTGCCGCTATGTCACAGCCGTAGAAATTGCTCTTGTTGATCTCGGCGTAGACGAGGGCGCTGCGACGTCTGGCGTTCTCCTCCATCGCCGTCAGTCCTCCATTGGATCTGATCCAGTTCAGCATGTGAGCCGCGATCGTTATGGCCAGTGTGGGAGGTGTGTTCACCTTGCTGCGGGCGTGTAGCTGGCGCGTGTAGCTGAAGGGGGCGGGAACGGCGGGACTTGATCGCCCCAATAGATCCTGGCGGATGAGAGCAAGGGTGAGGCCGGTGGCGCCGAGGTTCTTCTGTCCGCTGGCATACACGAGGCCGAACCGCCCGACGGGAATTGGGCGCGTGAAGAGATCGGCCGTCATGTCGGCAACAAGTGGCGCGCCATCGTCGTCCGGCCATCGATGGTACTGCAGGCCGTTTGCTGTCTCGTTTGTGGTGAAGTGGCAGTAGGCTGCCTCACGCGCGCGGTCCCAGGTGTCGGGGCAGGGTAGTGCGCGGCCGTCTCCTTGCGCTATGACGTTGACTCGACACCAAGGCGATGCTTCCTCGATCGCTCGATGTGACCAAAGGCCAGTATCGACGTAGTCGGCTTTGGCAGCGCCGCCGAGAAGGTTCTGCGGAATGAGGGAAAACTGCGACGTGGCACCGCCCTGGAGAAACAGCACGTGGTGTGTGTCCGGCAGTTCCAGAAGCTCCCTTACGCAGCTTTCAGCGTCATCGAGGATGCGTGAAAAAAGCGGATGGGTGAAGGGAAGCTCCAGGATGGAGTAGGGGCCTTCCGACAGCCGCCTGACATCGGCAGCAACGGCATCAATGACATCAGGGGGTAGAGGGGCCGGCCCCGATGCGAAGCTGTAGACTGTCATCTGCGAGACCTCTCGACCGAAGATGGAGCCTTCAAATTGCCGCGTGTGCTCCCGCAATCATGAGGACAATTGCTGCGGTCGAAAGGAGGGTATTGATGCGCGACGAGACAAAGGTGATGCGCGTGCAGGCAATACGCTCATCGCTGGAGGCGGGAACGAAACCCAACACCTTCTTCTGATGCGGCCAAAGAACGCCCCATAAGTTGAGGATCATGAGGACGGCAATCCAGATGCCCAAGCCCAGAACTGCGGATGATCCTGTCAGCGTCAGAGCGTCGATCATGTCGCCACGCCGCCAAAGCATGAAAAGCCCGGTTGCGAGCACGACGAGTGACGCGTAGCGAAAAATGCCATGCTCGCGTTTTGACGCTGCGATTGCCAGATCGCGAATTGCGACGTCCGGGTCAGCAGGGAGTGCTGCGCGATAGTAGGGCGTATGGACAACGTTGGACCAGTTGTGACCGATCCAGATCACCACCGCCATGATATGGAGGATCCGGGCTGCAGCATCGCTCACCGCTGTCAGCGTCTCGACAGAGAATATCATGGCTGCGTCCCTAGCCGGCACCAGCTAGCGCCTGTCGTGCCCGAGAACGGCATCATGACGCCACGCCCGCATTCCGCTCACGCATGATCAATTGCTCTTCAACACCGTCTTCGCGGCGCTTCGTTGCGGTATTGAGGATGTCGTCGATGAGATGGCGATGGGGAGATTTCCGGCAGACCGGGTCCGTATTGCTGGCATCACCGGTCAGAAGAAATGCCTGACAGCGACAGCCACCAAAGTCCTTTTCCTTTTCCGAACAGCTTCGGCACGGCTCCTTCATCCAGTCGTCGCCGCGGAACTTCATGAAGGCGGGCGAGTTGCGCCAGATCCAGTCGAGTCCGTGTTCCCGCACATTTGGGAACGCGATGTCCTTGATCAGGCGCGCCTCCTGGCACGGCAGCGCTGTTCCGTCGGGCGCGATCGTCAAATGAATTGCGCCCCAGCCGTTCATGCAGGCCTTCGGCTTTTCGTCGAAATAATCGGGTACGACAAAGTAGATTGTCAGACGCTTGCCCAAGCGCTGACGAGCGCGCGCCACGGCGGCTTCCGACCGCTGGATTTGCTCGCGCGTCGGCAGCAGCTCCGACCGATTGACGAGCGCCCAATTGTAATACTGCAGATTGGCGAACTCGAGATACTCGACGCCGAGATCGGCGGCCAGGTCAATCAGCGCCTCTGTCTGGTCGATGTTGTAACGGCTGACCGGGACATTGAGCACCATGGGGAAGCCTTCGGCCTTGAGGCTGTAGGCAATGTCGATCTTGTGCTTCCAGACGTCGAGTCCGGTGAGTTTGTGGCTGAGTTCAGAATCGCAGGACTGCAGCGATAGCTGAACCTGCTTGAGGCCGGCGCGCTTCAGTGCGCGGATCCGCTCTTGGTTGAGTCCAACTCCGGACGTGATGAGGTTCGTGTAGTAGCCGAGTTGATCTGCATAGGCGACGAGCTCGTCGAGATCCTTTCGCAAAGTCGGCTCGCCCCCTGTGAAGCCGAGTTGCAGCGAGCCAAGGCGGCGCCCCTCGCGCAGCAGCGCCTTCCACTCGTCGGTGGTCATTTCGTTGCGATACTTGTCAAAGTCGACCGGATTGGAGCACCACGGACACTTCAGCGGGCACTTGTAGGTCAGCTCGATGACGAGCCACAACGGCATGCCGAGGCCGTCAAGACTTGGGCCGGATCCAGCCTTTGGCATAAGCCAACTCCATGAATTGCATGATTTCGCCTTCGATTCGGGGATGCTCGTAGCGGCTTGCCAGAAGTGCGGACCCTTCGGCGATGGTGCAATCCCCGCGCGCGCAGACATCGAGTATTTCGGCGGCGGTATCGTTGAGCTTCACGATGCCCTCGGGATAAAGGAGTACGTAGGCGTTCTGTGGCTCTTCCCAGCGAAAATGGAAATTTGGGTGGAGTTCCATGATGTCGCCCGGAGACAGACGCTGCTCGATCTCCATCCCACCCTCCTGAGTGATGCGGTGCGTTGCACGAGGCGAAGAAGGTGAGGGGCACGAGGCCCCTCGGTCTTCAGCGGACGTACACGTAAGCCGTCACCTCAAACCCGAGGCGAACGTCGCTATAGTCCGGAGCGACCCAGGTCTTGGACCGTGGTGGAACGAAAACAGCTGGCTCAAGGTATTTCATTTGGACTCCTCCGGATTGTTATGTGTGCGGGTCGCCATTCCTGCCCGCGCGGAAACGATCCAGGATGTTTCCGATCGTCCGCTTGATTTCGGCTAAGTGATCGAAGCGAATTCCATGTCTTCACGTGACGTTGAACCGGGCGTGATGAGGGGTGAGGCGCATGCCGTCAGATGCCGAACAGCCGGATAAGAACGCAGTGGGGGATGTGCCAATTGGAATTCTGACGGTTTCGGACAGAGCTTTTGCCGGAATCTACGAGGACCAGGGCGGGCCGGGGATCGTTGCGGCGCTCAGCGATTATCTGACCACGCCGTGGCGAGCCGTCAGGCGAATTGTTTGCGACGAACGGCCAGTGATCGAAGAGGCGCTTATCGAGATTGCCGATCGTGAGGGATGCTGCCTGATATTCACTACGGGCGGCACTGGTCCTGCACCGCGCGATGTGACGCCTGAGGCAACGGCTGCAATTTGCGAGAGGACCATGCCGGGTTTTGGGGAACTGATGCGGACAGCCAGCCTGCGCGACGTTCCAACGGCGATACTTTCGCGCCAGATTGCGGGGCTGCGTGGGAAATCTCTCATCGTCAACCTACCCGGAAAGCCCGCTGCAATCAGGACGTGCCTCGATGCCGTCTTTCCTGCAATTCCGTACTGCCTCGATTTGATTGGGGGCTACCGACTGGAAACAGATCCGGAGATCTGCCGGGCCTTTCGTCCGGCAAAGAGTGTGTAACAGGGGCGGCAAACACTACGGCGTCATCCATTTTTCCGGTGGCGTGGACAGAAGCTGGGAGGGGGAAAACTTGCTCGGCAAATCCTCAATGGAGCGACGCGCCGTGGTCGCCGCGATCGTGGCCAGCGTTCTTGGAGGCTGTCAGGCGCCGGTCAGCGGATTGGAAACGGTCGGGGTCGTCGATGCCGAACGCGAGGTTGTCAGGATGGAAACGCGCGATGCTGCGCATTTCCGCTCCGGCATGCAGACCTATCTGATGAGCCTGTATACGATCACCGATGCTCTCAGCAGGAATGACCGGTCCGGCGTCGCCAGGGGCGCCAGCGCGTCGGGCATGTCGGCGGTCAACGACGTGTCGCTTGTCAAGGCTTTGTCGATGCCGCCTCAGTTCGTGCTTCTGGCAGCCGACACGCACGAGCGATTTGATGCGTTGGCAGCCGCTGCAGCGGCAGGATCGACTCGTTCAGATCTCTTGACGCAATTGTCGAACATCGTTGCCAATTGCACGGCATGTCATGCCGCATATCGACTGGAGCAGCGTTGATACCGCTGTATCCGGTGCTGCCCGGCATGGTCGTCGGAACCTCCGGGAACTCACGCTTTGCGCTGTGCAAGCTCGTGCGGAATGGCCCGCCCCCGTTCCAGATGGTCAGCAACGATCTCGGCCAGTACCGGAGCCAGCAGGAAACCGTGCCGGTAGGCGCCGTTGACACTGATGCATTTTCCGTTGACCCCAATCTTGGGGATATTGTCGTCGAACGCCGGACGCACCCCGACCGAAAGCTCAATTATTCGGGACTCGAGGAAACCGGGATGCACGGCAATTGCCGAACTCATGAGCTCGAGCGTTGAACGTATGGTCACCGCCGTCAGATTCTCGCTCTCGATCATCGTGGCCCCGATCATGTAGGTGTCGTCGCCCCAAGGCACGATGTAGATGGGAAAGCGCGGGTGGAGGTACCGAACAGGGCGTGACAGGGCTAGGCCGGTCGTGCGCACGACGATCATCTCGCCGCGCACGCCGCGCAACTCGACGCGGTTGCTTCGAGCGCTCAGGCCACGGCAGTCGATCACCAGTCCGCCGGCCGGGGCGGCGAGCCAAAGTGGTTCTGCAACCGGAGAGGAAAACCGAACGTCAACCTTCAAATTCTGCAACGCGCCAATCAAACGGTCGATTGCCTTCCGAGGTGCAATGTGTGCCTCGTCGGGGAAATACAAGCCGTGCTCGAAGCGATTCGCCAGTGACGGTTCAAGGTGTCGAATGCGGGGTCCGTCGATGGCGGCATGGCCCGCCGTCATGCGTGAATATCGATCGAGCTCGGCCTTGTCGCGTTGTGCTGCCAGAACCAGCGTGCCACGAATCTGCAGCTCGGGATCGAACCGTTGCCACAGGTCGAGACCGTGCAGTCCTAATTGCTGGACGATGGGCTCAGCCGATTCGGATTCGCAATATGGCGCAAGCATTGCGCCGGCAACGCGACTGGCTGCCCCACTATGCGTGTGCGCCGCGGCTTCGCGAAGGCACACGTCATGTCCTCGCGTAGCCAGAGTAAAGGCTTGCCACAGGCCGATTATCCCGCCGCCAACAACGGTGATCTGCAGTTTTTCCAGGTCAGTTGCCTCCGAATCTGGCTGACGTGGCGCTGGTTTCGCAATCCTCATCGGAGCTGTCAGACTGACGTTTGACCCCAGCGTTTCATGCGGCCTTCGACGTCCACACCGAGAAGCTCGAGCGCGCGGGCAGCGATTTGCGTTACGATGTCGTCGATGGTTTGCGGCCTGGCATAAAACGCCGGGACGGGGGGAAAAATGATTCCACCCAGATTCGTAACCTTGAGCATGGCTTCCAAATGTCCGGCGTGCAGCGGGGACTCGCGCGCGAGGAGAACGAGGCGCCGGCGCTCTTTCAGCGTTACGTCGGCGGCACGCGTGAGCAGGTTGTCGGCAAGACCGTAGGCGATGGCGGAAAGCGTGCGCATCGAGCAGGGCGCGATGATCATTCCATCGCAGCGGAACGAGCCGCTTGCTATGGCGGCAGAAACGTCATCGTAGGAGTGGCAAACCGTAGCCAGAGACCGGGCTGCCTCAAGGGCACGACCATTGAGCTCAAGGGCCATTGTCCTTTCAGCTGCAGGCGTTACCACCAGGTGGCACTCGACATTGGCTGCCTCGTTTAACAGCTCAAGGACCCGCCGCCCGAGGATTGCACCTGAAGCGCCACTGATCCCGACGATGATGCGCTGTTTCATGGCTGCCGCCGCGCTTGCGCTGTCTCATGCCCAAACAGGTCGGGCAGCCTTTGAGCGAGATTGTCGATCCGCGCACAGGTCGCCTTGTCCATCGCCAGCGGTTCGCCCCAACTGCGCGTCGTTTCCGGTCCGATCTTGCGCGTCGCGTCAATGCCGAGCTTGCCGCCCAGTCCCGGAAGCGGTGAGGCAAAGTCCAGCACGTCGACGGGCGTGTCCGTCAGAATCATCAAATCGCGGCCGGCGTCCGCACGGGTCGCGACGGCCCACATGACATCGCGCCAGCTTCGCGCATCGATGTCGTCGTCGACCACGATGACAAGCTTCGTGTAGTTGAATTGCGGCAGTGTCGACCACATCCCCAGCATGATCCGGCGAGCATGTCCCGGATAGCGCTTGGCGATCGAGACGACCGCGATCCGATACGAGGAGGCCTCCGGCGGTAGCCAGCAATCGATGATCTCGGGGAACTGCTGCTGGATCAGCGGCAGGAAAACATCATTCAACGCTTCTGACAAAATGGCCGGCTCGTCGGGAGCTCGGCCGGTGAAAGTGGACAGATACAAAGGTGTGGCGCGGGTCGTGATGGCGGTCAGCCGCATCACCGGATAGGGCTCTGCTGCATTGTAGTAACCCGTGTGGTCGCCGTAAGGACCCTCCAGCGCCGTATCGTTCGGCGTAACGTAGCCCTCAAGTACGATCTCCGCTTCCGCAGGGACGAGCAGGGGTACCGTGATTGCCTTGCAAAGCCGCGTGCGCTCTCCACGGAGCAACCCGGCGAAGCTCGCTTCCGACATTGTCTCAGGAATGGGTGTGACGGCGGCCAGTAAC
Source organism: Hyphomicrobiaceae bacterium (assembly GCA_036768475.1). GTDB lineage: Bacteria > Pseudomonadota > Alphaproteobacteria > Rhizobiales > Hyphomicrobiaceae > JAEUMD01. Next base: position 581,668 of record DAIPMW010000001.1, read on the forward strand.
GTGGCTGGATCGGCCCCAATCGCAACTGCGATCGGCATTGGCTTGCCTGCGGTCTGCCAGTCGCGGAAGTGCTTGGCTCCGCCGCGATGCGCCAACCACCGTACGATTGCGCTGTCGGATCCGGTCACCTGCATCCGGTAAATGCCCCAGTTGTGGTTCGAGGCCTCGACCGGTCCGGGAGGTCTGGTGATGACAATCGGCCAGGTGATGAGGGGTGCTGGTTCTCCAGGCCAGCAGGTTTGCACCGGCAGTCGCTCGAGGTCGATCTCCGCCCCCTGGCGTATGTCAGCCTGTACGGGTGCCTGACTCACGATGACAGGTCTCGAATTGAGTGCTGCGCGGGCCATTGGCCAGCGGCGCAGGGCATCGCGCAGATCTGCTGGAGGAGTTGGCTGACGCAGCTCAGCAAGAAGTCGGCCCACTGACAACAATCGCTCACGCTCGGTTCCGCCGAGGGCCAGTGTCACGCGTTCGACCGTGCCGAACAGGTTGGTCACGAGCGGGATGGATGATGTTGTGCCGTCGGCTTTGATAGGCCGCTCGAAGCGCAACACCGGACCCTGACGCTCGATCACGCGTCGGTGAAGCTCGGTGATATCGAGCACGGTCGATACGGGTTCATCGATGCGCACCACGTGTCCGACGGTATCGAGCGCGGCGAGGAAATCGCCGAGCGAGCGGTAGACTGTAGAGCGTTCGAAAAACATAACGTAGCTTTCCGGTTTTGCTTCCTATCGGGCACGCAAGCTCGATATGGCTTGACTTCCGTTAAGCGCGCTCGAATTGGCCGGGGTTATGACGGCGGTCATGGTGGAGATGTCACGCCCTTCCTCCGGTGTCGCGAATGCGGCTTTCAGTAACGGCAAAGGCGCGCTGCCTTGGCCGATGGCGACGGTCATGGGCGCACTGCCGCTCGCCCCCGTGGAGATAGCCGGCAATCGAGCGCTGCAAACGGCACTCGAGCGACGCCCCGGCATGTTCTCGCGCCTTGGCATTTATTCCGAGAAGCTCTTTGCAATCGATCCCGTCGATTGCCCGTTCGTGTTCCTATTGGAGCCCCGCGGTGAGGCTCCGCGTCTGCGCGTGCGCGCTTCGCTGGACGGCGAGCGTTGGGATGCGCGCATTTCTGCCGTGATGCTGGTGCTGCTCGGGCTGCTCGATGGCACCTATGACGGAGACGCCCTGTTTTTCACGCGCGACCTTGTAATCGAGGGAGATACGGCCGCGGTGCTGGCCCTGCGCAATGCCGTCGAGGATGCCGAGCTGGACCCGGGGCTCCTGCTCGGCGCCCCCGACATTGCCGCGCCGTTCGTATCAGGAAGCATCCAGAGAGCCGCAAACATCATGAGGCGCTTGCTCGGGGCACCGATGAGTCCGCCGGCGCCAGTCAGTACATTCCCCTAACCTTCCTAGTCGCTGGGTTAATCATATGGAACTGGTCTGTCCTGCTGGCACGCCTTCAGCTCTGCGCACTGCCGTCGATGCCGGTGCCGATGCGGTTTACTGCGGGTTCCGGGACGAGACCAACGCCCGCAACTTCCCAGGCCTGAATTTCACACCCGAGGAACTCGCGCAGGGCGTGGCCTATGCGCATGATCGTGGCACCAAGGTACTCGTCGCCATCAACACGTTTGCCCGCGCGGGCGGCACAGAGTTGTGGCATCGCGCCGTCGCGAAAGCGGTCGAAGCGCGCGCCGATGCCGTGATCCTTGCCGATCTAGGACTGCTGGGCTGGGCAAGCCGCACCTATCCCATGCAGCGGCTACATCTTTCCGTTCAGGCGGCAGCGGCGACACCGGCTGCAATTCAATTCTATGTGGAGCGCTATGGTGTCAAGCGCGTGGTGCTGCCGCGTGTGCTGACGGTCGATGAAATTGCGACAATCGTCGCTCAGATCCCGTGCGAGACGGAAGTCTTTGCGTTTGGCGGACTATGCGTGATGACAGAGGGACGTTGCCTGATGTCCTCTTATGCAACAGGCGAATCGCCGAACATGAACGGGGTGTGCTCGCCGGCGGCCCAGGTCGATTACCGGCAGGAGGGCGACACACTGGCGGCACGACTCGGCGGATTTACGATCGATCGCTATCCAGCCGGTCAGCCGGCAGCCTATCCGACCTTGTGCAAGGGCAGATTCAAGGTCGATGGCAGAGCCGCTCATATTTTCGAAGAACCAACGAGTCTCAACGTACTTGCAATTCTGCCAGCGCTGAAGGCGGCGGGAGTTTCGGCGCTCAAGATCGAAGGGCGGCAGCGTGGCAAGGCCTATCTGTCAGCAGTCGTCCGTCAATTCCGCACCGCGCTCGATGCGCTGGAAGCCGGCCGGGCGCTGCCCGAAGGCGCTCTGAGCACCCTGACGGAAGGCGGTCGCGAAACGACGGGCGCTTACAGAAAGACGTGGCGGTGAGCATGGCGGACGTTCGTGAAGCCGGTGAAATGAGACTTACTTTGGGGCCGGTTCTGTTCAACTGGCCAACGCCGATGTGGGCGGATTTTTATGCGCGCATCGCGGACGAGGCTCCGGTGGATAGGGTTGTTATCGGAGAGGTGGTCTGTTCGAAGCGCTCGCCGTTTCGAATGGATGTGATCGGCGATGTGATCGAGCGATTGGAGCGCGCCGGCAAGGAGGTCGCCTTATCGGCGCTGGCGCTGCCAACGCTCAAGCGGGAAATCGCCGAGGTTGCGAGCTTGGCGGACTGGGGGCATCTGGTCGAGATCAACGACGTAACCGGACTTTCTGCCATTGCCGATACGCCACACATCGTTGGTCCTCTCGTGAATGTCTATAATGAGGAGACACTGGCCGAACTCGAAGCCATGGGGAGTGCAACGGTCTCGCTGTCGCCGGAACTACCGCTTTCATCGATTGCAATCCTGGGTGCGGCAAAGCGGAAAGCAGATCTGGAGGTCTTTGCGTTCGGGCGAGCGCCTCTTGCCATTTCTGCCCGATGCTATCATGCGAGAGCGCACGGGTTACCCAAGGATGGCTGCAAGTACGTGTGCGAATATGATTTGGACGGCCTGCAGGTCGACACGCTCGATGGACAATCGTTTCTTGCGGTGAATGGCGTGCAAACGCTCGGATCGGGAGTCACGGTTCTCGCGCAGGACATACCTCAATTGCGTGCAATGGGCGTTTCACGGCTCCGTTTGTCGCCGCATACCTGCGATATGGTAGCGGTTGCCAGCGCTTATCGCGATCTGATCGACGGTCGGTCGGCATGGACGGAACTGGTTGCCCGAATCGGGGCGTTGAAGCTGCCGGCCGCAATCGTAAACGGCTATCTTCATGGCAAGGCGGGGGCGTCCCTGGTGGGTTAGGCGACGAATGTCGCTCTTCGCACGCTCCAATAGTATGGTGATTGGTGTGGACTTCATGGTGAAGCATGGAGAACAAACATGTCTGACAGAATGGAGCACCATTCAGTACTGCCCGGCGTGTTCTCGCTTCCGGCACTAAGAATTTCGCGCGATGAAATGATTGCGTTCGCCAGAGTCTTCGATCCTCAGCCATTCCATATCGATGAAGATGCAGCGGAAGGCTCGCTCCTGGGTGGGCTTGCCGCATCGGCATGGTACACGTGCGCGAGAATTTGGGAACGTTTCGATGCCGTTGCTCGAGGGCTGAGGCTCGATGTTCAGCTGGCCGGCCTGGAGCAGATATTACTCCATGCACCGGTACGCGCGGGGGACCAGCTTTTCGGCAATGTCCAGCTCGGCGCCGTCGAGCTCTGCGCGTGCGGTGATACGGCGTGTCGGGGTCGCATTGATGTCAAAAACCAGCGCGGCGAGAGCATCATGCGCCTGATGCTGGATTTGATCGTCAAACCGCCTGTGGGCAACAGCGTTGACATCCGACAGAGCTGCAAGCTTCGGCAAGCGCGGCCTGCTCGCGCCCAGCGTAAGCCGCGCGATGATGTGATACGGCATTTCGAAGAAATCGGCATTGGCGATGAAGCCGTTCTCGGCCCCTACGCCTTTGATTTGAGCAAAATCGAGAGTTTCCATGCCCTGACATGCGGGGAGCGGGAACAGGTCCTTTTCACAGACGGCGGCGGGCACCTGATGGTGCCGGATTGGCATCTGCCAGCAGCGTGGATGGCATGCATGTTGCGTTACTATGAGGATGAGGCGGACAGGTTTATCGCCCGGGGATTGGCAGTCCCTCGACTGGGCCCGGCGGCTGGTGTCAAGCATCTGCGTTGGGCTCGGCCGGTTCGCATAGGTGAAACGATCATGTTTCGAGGTTGGGCTGAACGAAAGATGGAACTCGCGTCCCATAAAGACTGGGGGTTGCTCGTGGTGGGAGCGGAAGGTATCGATTCGTGCGGTAATGTTGTCGTGTCGTTTTGTCCGCAGATGCTCATTGAGCGTGTTGGCACCACCGCTTGACTTCAGTCTGCTGCAGCCAGCACGAGCGCTGCATTCTGCCCACCAAATCCGAAAGAATTCGACAAAACCGTCTTGACGACGCCGCGCCGGGCAGCATTCGGCACGACGTCCAAGGGGATGTCAGGATCGGGCTCGTCATAGTTGATGGTTGGCAACAACATACCGTGCTCAATCATCATGAAGGACAGAACAGCTTCGATTGCCCCTGCTGCCGACAACGTGTGGCCGATCATCGATTTGTTTGAGCTGACCGGTGTGGCGTCCAGGTGGTCACCCAGAACGGCTTTCAAAGATAGATACTCCATCTTGTCGTTCTCCGGCGTGCTCGTTCCGTGTGCGTTGACATAATCGATCTCTTCCGGTGCTGCTCCAGCGTCTTGCAGGGCATTGCGGATGGCCCCGATGATGGCTGTGCCGTCGGGTCTTGAACGCGTCCGGTGATAGTCATCGGCCATCTCACCGCATCCGCGAACGATGCCGAGACACTTTGCTCCCCTTGCCTGCGCGCTCTCCAGTGACTCTAAAACCAGCGCACCGGCGCCTTCCGCCATGACGAAGCCGTCGCGGTTCTTGGAGAACGGGCGCGATGCTCGTTGCGGTGGTTCGTTGCGAGTCGATAGTGCTGAGAGGAGAGAGAAGCGAATCAGCGCCTCGAGTTGCACCGAGCTGTCGGTGCCGATGGCAAGGGCGGTGTCGGTATCACCGCGGCGGATGGATTCGACGGCAAGCTGTATTGCTGTCGCGCCGGACGCGCATGCCGTGGACACGGAGACAGGCAGCCCGCGTGGGCGCAGAGCACGCGCTAGGTGTTCGGCGACGGAGGCAAATTGGAAATTCTCGAACATGGTCTTGAACGCGCCTGTTCGCGCCGCAGCCAGCAGCCGGTCGTAGCCCGTCAATTCGTGGCAGCTCGGGTGCTCGTAAAGGGCCTTGCGTTGTGGCCATTCGAGTTCTGCGGGTGGCGTGGCGACGAATAGTGGACCGGGAAAGCCGGAGCCCTCCGTCAATCCGGCCTCCAGCAGTGCCTCGCCGGATGCCGATCGGGCCATGGCTAAAGTCAGTTCCGGTGCCGAAACCGGCTGCCCCTCGGGGTGTGTGACGGTTCCCGCGATCGTGGTGCGCAGACCATCGGTCGGGAAGCGGGTAATTTTCCTGATGCCCGATTGAGCAGTCGTGAGCTGCGCCCAATTGGCGGCCTTGCCCCAGCCGAGAGAGGTGACGAGCCCCATACCAGTAACGGCAACCACCGTGCGCCCTTGGCTGTCCTTGAGGTTACGGCCCATTATGATGCCCTCCCGCCGTTTACGCGTTCCAGGAGCGCGAGGCCTTCACCGCGCCAATGTCCGACGCCGGTGACGAGGATGCGCTCAAGCGGGGATTTCGTGGCGGCTTCGACGTCGTCACCTCCCGATGGGGGGAGGAACTCACCCCGACTCAGTGCAAGCGCTGCGATCGACAGTCCGAGCGGGAAGTGCGCCTCGACCGTATGTCCAAGCCGGCTGCCGAAGGCACGGATCGTCGGCATGAAGCCTTCGGCATCGAGGTCATCAAGGAAGTCGCGTTCTTCCTGTGTTGCCGGTTCGACGCCGGATGCACCCGAGAGAACCGCAATCGGCTTTGGTGTGATGTTGACAGACGCGCGCTTGAAGAGTTGTTGCATGACCCGGCGGATCTGGCCGGACGCGGTGCGCTGCGCACGGTCAGTCACGATAGCGTTGACCCTGGCGTAAGGATCCGCACCACGGGCCTCGGCGTGCAACCGTGATTCGAGGACGAGAAAGGCGCCGGCACTGCCAGGGATGAAACCTCCACCGGCCGTGTGGCGCTGCCAGACCGGGGCATAAGTGCGTGGCCACAGATTGCAGCCCAGCTCGTAGCCGAGCAGCAAGTCCTTGCGTTCCGCATTGAGGGCGCCGCCAACGAGGATGATATCAGCTTGCCCGGCGGCGATACGTCTGACGGCATTCTCAATCGCGGACAGTCCAGACATTTCCTCGCCCATGAATGTGCGCGACGAGGCCGTAACGTTATGCACGATCGAGATGTTGCCGGCGAGCAGGTTAGAAAGTTGCGCCAGAAACAGCGTCGGGCGCAGTGCCGTTGGCAAGATCTCCTTGGCGGAGAGTTCGGTATCGCCACGCGACGCAATTGCTTCCAGAACCTTGGAATCGACTGCCGCATCGCGCTCGCCGCTGCCTGCTGCCACGACGAGATGTGTTTTTCCGAGCAGTTCCGGGTTGTGCGCGATGCCGGCATCTTCAAGCGCCAGTCCTGCAGCGTAGACGCCAATGTGCTGCCATTTCTCCATTTGGCGAAGATCGGATTTTTTCGCGATCTGGCGACTCATGTCGACGGGGGCAAGCGGGTGAACGGGATAAGGCGCGAAACCTTGCTCGTCGATGCGGGGAGGGCTGTCGACCTGGTCGAGCGCACTCATATGCGCGGCGGTTCCTTCGCCTGCGCAACTCAGCAGCCCGAGCCCCGTGACCCAAACCTGATTGGATGGATTATCCATTGCGATCGCTGGTGCGCCTCCTCACATTTCCACGAGGATCTTGCCGAAAACCTGCCGACTTTCGAGCCGTTTCAAACCGCTTTCGAGTTGGTCGAGGGGGATCACCGTGTCGATCACGGGCTTCACGATACCTGAGGCCATCTTGTCCATCGCGGAACGCATATTGGCTCGGGTACATCCGAAGCTGCCGATCAATCGCAGTTGCTGCTGGAAGAGTAGATTGAGATTTGTTTGAGCGAGAATGCCTGTCGTTGAGCCGCAGGTCACGAGCCTGCCGCCACGCTTCATCGAGAGCATGCTGCCTGCCCATGTCGCCGGACCGACGTGCTCAAAGACGACGTCGACGCCCTTGCGGTTGGTCAGCTTGCGCACCCGACCTTCGAAGCGCTCATTCGTGTAGTTGATCACGTGATCGGCGCCGAGCTCGCGCGCCTTTTCAGCCTTCGCGTCGGTACCGACGGTCGTGATGACGGTAGCACCTGCCGCCTTTGCGAGCTGGATCGCCGCCGAGCCGATACCGCTGCCGCCGGCATGTACGAGTACGGTCTGCCCTGCTTGCAGCGCCGCATTATCGAACAGCATATGCTCAACGGTACCGAATGTAATGGGCGCCAGGGCCGCACTCTTGCTATCGACGCCGGGCGGCGCGCGCACGGCCAGTCGGGCGGGAATGTTCATTGTTTCGCGCAAGAAACCATCAATGTGAAAGCCGAATATGCTGTCCATGCGCTCGCAGAAATTGTCGCGGCCCTGGAGACAGGCGGAGCATGTGCCGCAGGTCGATGCGCCGTAAAGCGAGACAATGTCGCCGATTGCGTGCGTGTCGACACCTGCTCCGACAGCAATAACCTCACCGGCAGCCTCGGCGCCCGCTACGATCGGCAGCGTACGCTTGGCAAAAGCCATGCCGCGCCAACCCCAGACGTCGATGTGGTTGAGGGCGACCGCCCGTATGCGCACCTGCACCTCGCCAACCTGGGGCGGCGGTGATGCGGCGATTTCGCGAACTTCGATGCCTCGCTCGCCGACGACGAGGGCCGCCCGCATCGTCTCGCGCTCGTGGCTTCGTTCTTCGCCGTGCGTGCAGCAACGCTCATCACTCACACCGGTCATCGCAACGCTCCTCATCTGGGTTCGACCGCCAGAACGAGGCAGACATTCTGTCCGCCAAAGCCGAACGAGTTGGACAGAACCGTCCGCACACGAGCGGCACGCGCAGTGTTCGCCACGATATCCAGGCCGATCTCCGGGTCGGGATCGTGGTGGTTGATGGTGGGCGGAATGACGCCCTCTGTCATCGTCATCAGGGAAATGACCGCTTCTACCGCGCCCGCGGCAATCAGCGTGTGGCCGATCTGTGATTTGTTCGACGTGACCGGGACCGTGCCCGCGCGCGAACCCAGGACGTGTGCGAGCGACGTCCATTCCATCTTGTCGTTCTCGGGCGTGCTCGTTCCGTGGGCATTGACGTGATCGATTTCGTCGGCGGCTGTGCCAGCGTCGGTGAGAGCCTTCGTCATGGCGCCGATGATTGCGGAGCCGTCCGGCTTGGACCGGGTGCGGTGGTAGCAATCGGCTTTCTCGCCTGCGCCCAGAACGACGCCAAGCGGCTTCGCGCCGCGCGCTTTGGCGTGTCGATAGGTTTCGACCACAACGGCGCCGGAACCTTCGGCGATGACGAAGCCGTCGCGACTTTTCGTGAAGGGACGCGATGCCGCCTCAGGTGGATCGTTTCGGGTGGACAGAGCCGACAGGAGCGAGAAACGCACGAGACCTTCAGGATGAACCGTGGCGTCGGTGCCGACGCAAAGAGCTGCCTCAGCTTCGCCGCGGCGCAATCGCTCCATGGCCATCTGGATTGTGCTCGCGCCTGAGGCGCAGGCTGTGCAGATCGACAGCGGTTCACCCATGGTACCGAAACGTTTCTGCATGGCGTCGGCAATACTCGCGAATGCAACGTGAGCCCGCAGATCATCGAAGCGCCGTGTCCGGGCGGTAGCGAGCAGACGGCGATAGCCCGTGTCAGCGGTTGGGTCTGCGTGCCCGTAGAGTTGGGCGAGATGCGGCCATTCGAGCTCAGAGGGTGGCGTGGCGATGAAGAGCGGTCCGGGAAAGCGTCCCGGCGTGCCGATTCCGGCTTGCCGAACCGCCTCATCTGCGGCGGCTTCGGCGATCTGGAGCGAGTGCGTATAGGCCGAGTAGGCGGCTCCATCGGGCGTGGCGATCGTTCCAGCGATCGTTGTCCTGAGGCCGTCCGTGGGGAAGCGCGCAATTTGTGTAATGCCGGAGTGTCCTGCGGCAAGCCGCTGCCAGTTATCGGACTTGCCCCAGCCGAGCGATGTGACCAATCCCATGCCGGTCACGACAACCAGGGGGCGGCCTCTGCCATCGAGGAATTGTGCGCTCATGCTGGTCGCGCCTCGATGTCGATGCGTTCGATGAGGGCCAACCCCTCTCCACGCCAATGACCAACACTGGTGACGAGGATGCGTTCTGGTGGCGTGGCACACGCTCTTTCCAGCGGGTCATCCTCGAAGGGTTCGAAGAAGCCGTTTCGGTCGAGTGCCAGGCAGGCAAGTGCAATACCAACCGGCGCGTGGGCTTCCACGGTGTGGCCCAGGCAGGAGCCATAGGCGCGCACATTACTCGGCGCTTGCGATGCGCCTATCCATTCGCTCAGGAACGAATATTCTTCGCTGGTGGCTGGTTCGGCGCCGCTGGCGCCGGACAATACGCCCGCCGGTCCGCTCGGCAAATCGTCGCCCAATTGCTCGCGCAGTTGCCATAACGAATTACTGATGTCGCCTGATGAAGCCCGTTGCGAACGGTTGCAGACAACTGCAGAAATTTTTGCATAGCCTTTGGCGCCCCGCGCCTGGGCGTGATCTCTCGCCTCGATCACCAGAAAGGCAGCCGCACTGCCCGACACGAATCCGCCGCCGGCGCGCGCCCTGCGCCATACCGGCTCGAATGGCTGCGCCCAGAGGCTTTGGGCGAGTTCGTAATTAAGGAGAAGATCGTCTCGTTCGGCGTTCAGCGCACCACCCGCCAGGACAATGTCGGCTTGGCCGGCGGCGATACGCCGCATCGCATCTTCGATGGCAGACAAGCCGGCAATTTCTTCCCCTTTCAGCGTGCGAGAAGATCCGGTGACTCTATGTACGATCTGGATGTTGCCGGCTAGCAGGTTGGAGAGTTCGCCGAGATAAAGGGTAGGACGCAACCCGGTCATCAATGCCGCGTTGAGTTCGGTTGCCTTGGCCGATGTTTCCAATGTGCTCAGCCGATCGAGCACTCTGGCGTCGAATGCCTGGTCACGCTCACCATTCCCGGCGGCCACGACGAGGTCCATGCGATCGAGGATGTTCTCATCTCCGGCCACACCGGCATCCTGGAGCGCCAGCCCGGCGGCGTGGACGCCCAAGCGCTGCCATACGCCCATCTGCTTACGATCGGCCTTGCTGGGGATCAACCGATCGATATCGACGTCACCGACAGGATGAACCGCGTAGGGAGCATGGCTTGAGGAGTCGACACGCGCAGCGGCGATAGGACGGCTGGTCAGAGCATTCCAGTGCGCATCGTGACCTTCGCCAATCGAGGACACGATGCCAAGCCCTGTCACCCAAGCTTCGCGCTCCCGCAGCATGTGCCGAGTCAATCCTCTTCCAGGAAGCCGAGGCGGCGGCCTTCGGATCTGACGTGGTGTTCGAGCGCTGGCACCGGGAATTTTACGAGGCGGAACATGAGTTGTCCGTTGCAAACGGTCTCGCCATTGCGTGTGATCTGCGCATTCGTGACCGCGTAGCCCGAGCCGGCATGGATTTGCCTGGCTTCCACATTCAATGCATCGCCGGGCCGCACGAACGAACGGAAGTTGGCGGTTTTGCTGTTGGCGAAGAATGGCATGCGTTGGAATTGATTGAGTGCGAGCAGAAGGTATCCGGAAGCCTGCGCCATCGTCTCAAGAAGGAGAACGCCGGGGACCAACGGGTGTCCCGGGAAGTGTCCTTCGAATACGGGACTTTCGAACGGTACATTCGAGGTGGCTCGCAAAGATGCGGTATCGCGGTTGATATCCACGACCGCATCCAGCATCTGGAAGTATTCCAGCCGCATCGCCAGGGCCCGCTCTCAGGCAGCGACGCTGGCGGAGACCAAACTGTCGATATGCCGGCACAGATTGCCGACGATAAAGTATTCCTCGGAGTTTACGTCGCCCTGATTAACGTTCTGCATCCAGTCCTCTACGGGCATCTGGATACTGAATCGTTGATCGATTTCGAAGGCCAAATCGAGGAAGGCCAGGCTGTCGATGCCGAGATCGCGCATCAAATGACTTTCCGGCTTAATATCGCCTTGGGAAACATCGGTATTTGCAGCAATGATCTCCGCGACCGCGTCGAATGTTGCGCTCATCTCATGATTCTCCACTTATGTCAGTGCGAGCGGTCAATGGCTAGCAAGGTGGCCGTGCAACCCTCTTGACTGAAGTCAAGCAATTTCGACCTGCACGAGCGTAGTTGCAGACGTGATGAACAGCCGGCTGGAGATCCGATCACGTTGCGCCAAATTGGCGTCTGGGCCGATGTCGAAAGGGAAATTTCGTGAGTGATCGCCTCGATCAGCTCTCCGTCGGTCAGAGTGAGGTTATCACTCGTACGATTACGGCCGATGACGTCATTGCTTTTGCGCGTCTTTCGGGCGACTACAACGCGCTACATGTCGATGACGAGTTTGCAGCCCGCACCGAATTCGGCAGCCGGGTGGTGCACGGCTTTCTTCATGCCAGCCTGTTATCGACTTTGGTCGGTATGAAGATACCCGGGGCTGGGGCGCTCTATCTTTCGCAAACCATTGAATTCAGCGCGCCGGTGTTCATCGGCGACACGGTCGAGGCGCGTGGGCGGATTGAGCGTATCGACCGCGAGACGCGAATTGTCGAACTGGATACCGAGATTATAAATCAGCATGGCGGCAAGGTTCTGGCAGGAAAAGCACGCGCAAAAGTGCTCCGGCTGCCTGAGCCGTCGACCAAGAGTGAGGAAAGCCCGGCGCCGGGATTGGCGCGCATGCTGGAAGGGCGCAAGGCGCTTGTAACCGGCGCTTCGCGCGGCATTGGAAGAGCCACAGCGCGCCTTCTTGCGAGCGCGGGCGCCCATGTCTGGATCAATTATAATAGCAGTCGTGGCGCGGCTACAGACCTCGCCGGTGAGATACGCCAGAGCGGCGCCTCGTGTGATCTGATCCGTGGCGATATCACGAGCGAGCAGGACGTCGAGCTTATGATGCACCAGATTGCAGGTGCAGGCGGTCTCGACATTCTCGTCAACAATGCGGGACCGAAAATCCAATCGGCTTCATTCGACCGGCTCACATGGGAAGATATTGAATCGACACATCGCTGTATTGTCGGCGGTACCTTCAAGGTCACGAAGGCAGCGCTGCCGCATCTGCGTGAAAGCAAGGGGTCGGTCGTCACGGTCCTGACATCGGCGAGCCTGCAGCGCACGGCTCACCATTGGCTTCCCTATGTTGCGGCAAAAAGTTCGTTGCACGCGATGATGAAGAACCTCGCGCAAGAGGTCGGACCGTCCGGTGTGAACGTCAACATGGTATCTCCCTCGCTCGTCGACACCGATCTGGTGGCTGGCACACCAGATCGCATACGTCAGATGATGGTGGCGCGAACGCCGTTGCGCCGTTTGGCCACGGTCGATGACGTTGCGGGGGCCATCTTGTTCCTCGTATCTCCCTTCGCACGCTTCGTTACCGGCGAGAATCTGCTCGTAACGGGCGGCGACGTCATGATCTAGGTGGGCCAAAGCAATGGCGGCGACAGATATGACCAGCCATAATCAACGTGGCGAAAGGGTGCGTGGTGATGTGCGCGGGCAAGGGCAGGCCAAACCTGATGCCCTTATCGATGCGCTGATCGAGGCGGCACCGCAGCTCATACGCCAGCGCCAGCTCCTGCCGGCGTTCGATTGGAGCAACGTTGGGATGGAGCACATCCAGCGTCTCGTCGAACGTCTCGACAAGGCGAATATGGTTATGCCCGATTGGCTTGCCCGGGACATTCTCGTTTCGGGTCAACCGTTGCCTGCGCATACGACATCGGCGCTGCCTCCCGAGCTACAGGTTCTGAGCAGACTGAATGGCATGCATTCCGGTCATCCGGGCGAGGAGCTGTTGGTTGAGATATCGGACCTCGTGACGATCGCTCCGCTATCGGGCGGGAGCGCAGCGGTCATCGTTCGTCGGCTTGGCGAACTCGGTGCCGGTGACGCGGCATGTGCCCTCGCGCTCGCGGCATGGCCGGCGACGCCGCGAGCCCTGCATCATGCGAGGACGTCGTTCGCGAGCCATCTGCAAACACTACCTGTGTTGAAAGCAGGCGTCGCCGGGTTCTCGACGACGTCGACGTTCGCCAAGGCCCTGGTGCCAGCTTTTGGCAAGAGAGGGGTTCGGATCGAGGTGGACGAAGCGCCTTTTGGCTCTGCCATTGCAGCATTGCATGCTCCTGCCGAGGGGACACAGGCCAGTCTGATTGTTCTGGATCCGCAAACCTTACTCCACGCATCATGGCGAATGGGGGTCGATGCAGCGGCGCGAGATTTCACGGCGCGGCTGGAGGCGCTTGAACAGGCTGTTACGACGTTCTCGACCGCTGCGGGTCTGCCGCTTCTCATCAATACGCTGCCGGCAGGTAGTGAGCCGAGCATGGGCTACATGGACGGCTATCATCAGGCCGGTCTGGCGTCGCTCACCCGCAGAACGAATGAAGCGCTGGCTGGCCTTGCCGGACGCTTTGCCAATCTGATTCTGATCGACACCGATGTCGCTCTCGCGCGACTTGCGCATGATGCGCGGTACGACCCCCGCCTCTGGTTCTATGGGCGCATCGCCTATGCCGAGCCTGCGGTCAACGCAATCGCTGACGCCTATTCAGCGGCCTGGGCGATGCGACAAGCCAAACCGGTCAAAGTCGTCGCGCTTGACTTCGATAACACCTTGTGGGGCGGTGTTTTCGGCGATGATGGAATCGAGCGTCTTCAATGCGGGGATGATCCGCCGGGTAACGCGTATAAGGCCCTGCAGGTTGAATGTCTGCGCCTCAAGGCCCAGGGCAAGCTTCTCGTCGCGTTAAGCAAGAACAACCCCGATGCGTTGGCGGTTCTCGATCAGCACCCCGGCATGGCGCTGCGTCCTGATGATTTCGCTGCAACGGCGGTAAACTGGCAGCCCAAGCCTGAAAACATTCGGCGGATTGCGGCGGATCTCAATCTGGGACTCGACAGCTTCTTGTTTCTCGATGACAGCCCACACGAGCGCGAGGCGATGAGACGCTTATGCCCCGAAGTGCGTGTTCCGGAAATGCCAGCCGATCCGGCGGCGCGACCGTGCTGGTTGCGGGGGGTAACCGATACATGGCCCGCACGTCTGACTGTGGAGGACATCGAGCGGCCGGCGATGTACCTCGCTGAGCGCAAAGCTCATGAGCTGAAGGCAACCGCAGCGAATTACGACGATTATCTGCGCGGCCTCGAGCAGCGGCTTACGATCGAGCCGCTGACGGCGCGAACCCTGCCGCGCGTGGCGCAACTTCATGAACGTACGAACCAGTTCAACCCGACGACGCAGCGTTTCACGGAAGCAGATCTGGGTGCATTCATGTCGCGCCCGGACAGTGCATTGGTGTTGCTCGGCACCGCTGAGGACCGCTTTGGCAATCATGGCATCGTGATTGCTGCCGTTGCCAGAATCGACGGCACTACCGCGCATATCGATAGTCTGGTTATGAGCTGTCGCGTCATTGCGCGGCAGATCGAGACCGCGTTCCTCGGTGCTCTCATCGATATGCTGTGCCAGCGGGGCGTCACCGAGGTCATCGCAAGCTATCGTCCGACAGCGAAAAATGGGCTTGTGCGCGACTTGTACCCCGGGCATGGCTTGCTCCCTCTGGACACTGGGTCTGTAGACACCGGGGAGCGGGAAGCACGCCATTGGATTTGGAGGGCGAACCAGCAGCAGTTGCCTGCAAGCGCCTTCGTTACCATTGAATGGAGTTCAAAATGATGAGCGATGTTGCAAGCAGAGATGAGGTTCGCCCGGAGATCGTCGAGATCTTCGCCGAGGTCTTTCTGCATGATGCACCGATTAGCGTTGCGACATCTCCCGGCGACGTTGCGCGGTGGGACTCGCTGAACCACGTCGCGCTGGTCTCGATGATCGAGCGGACGTTCGGTATCGGTCTGAGCATGGACGAGATGATCGAAATTCAAAGCGTTGGAGACATACACAGGCTTCTCGCGCGCCACGGCGTTTGAGCTACCGGGGGAAAAACCTTCATTTGCTCCAGAGGTACACTGGCCCGGTTTGTCCGCTGCTTGTGTCTTGCCGGTGAGCGGTTTGCGCACCCGTCTCAACCTTCGGCCTTGAAGGGGCGAGCGAGCAATGCGGCGATGGCGTCGTCGACCTCGGCATGCCCTTCGACGATGGCGTGGACCGCTTCGGCAATGGGCATCTCGACACCCTTGGCACGTGCGATCTTGACGACGGCCGCGGCGGTCCAAACGCCCTCCGTAACAGCGCGCCTTGAGCCGAGGATCTCATCAAGCGCGCGACCCTCGCCCAATGCGCGACCGAGACTCATGTTGCGCGACTGAGTGCTGCCGCAGGTGAGGATCAGGTCACCCAGACCCGATAATCCCATCAAGGTCTCCGGTTCGGCTCCGAGTGCGGCGCCAAGGCGGCGCAGCTCGGCAAAGCCGCGGGCGACGAGCGCGGCATGAGCGCTGGCGCCAAGCGCCTTCCCAGCGACGATCCCCGCCGCAATCGCAAGCACGTTCTTGACCGCACCGCCGATCTCGACGCCAAGGCGGTCGCGTGACCAGTAGAGCCGGAAATGGCGGTATCCAAGGGCTTCGGCGAGCGCGCGGCCCATGTCTTCACTATCGCAGGCAATCGTAAGTGCGGTGGGCAGGCCGCGGGCGACGTCGGCGGCGAAACTCGGGCCCGAAAGTGCCGCCAGCAGCGCGTCAGGCACCGTCTCGGCCAGCACCTGTCCCATCAGCTTGCCAGTCGCACGCTCGATGCCCTTGGCGCAGTTGACCAACGGCTGACCCGACTTCAGATGAGGTTTGAGCGCACCAGCAACGGTGCGCACGTGTTGTGCCGGCGCGACCATCAAGATGGCATCGGCATGTGCGATCTCTGAAAGCTCGGAGGTGGCGCGCAGTCCCGGATCGAGCGGGACGCCGGGCAGGAACGCAGCATTGACCTGGCGTGAATTAATATCTTCGACGACTTCGGCCTCCCGGGCCCACAACAAGACATCACGGCCTGCAAGCCGCAGCGTCTGGGCCAGCGCCGTTCCCCAGGCGCCGCCTCCGATCACTCCCACAATTTCCAGTCGCATGTTGCGCCCCGCCATTCGCGCCCCTTTCGACAGATGTCTCACATGAAGACGGTTGGCCGCAACCAGAACGGCGCGGCGGCCTATTTCATGCCTTCGCGCCCTTGCTGCCGGCGCCAAGGGCCGGGACCGCCGCGGTATCGAGAGGCCAGCGCGGGCGCACGGGGGCATCGAGGCCGTCGATGTGGCCTCGCACGTAACGTTCTGCCCCGGCCCAGGCGATCATGGCGGCGTTGTCACCACACAGCGCAAGCGGTGGGGCATGGAACGTATAGCCTTCTGTCGCGGCCAACTCGGTTAATGCTGCGCGAAGTGCCTCATTTGCGGCGACGCCACCAGCAACCACCAGGTGACGAAGCCCGCGGTCCGTCGTTTCCATCGCCGCCGGTTCCATTGCTGCCCGTCGCATTGCCTGACGCGTGCGGTCGACAACGCTGTCTGCGACAGCGGACTGGAAGCTTGCGCACAGGTCGCAGACGTCCTGTTCAGTGAGGGGGGCAACGGTCAGCGCCGCGTGGCGCACAGCCGTCTTGAGGCCGGCGAAGGAAAAATGTGGCTCTGCTCGTCCCAGCATCGGCCTGGGCAATGCAAAGCGGCGGGGATCGCCCCTGCGTGCCGCTTCCTCCACGGCGGGTCCGCCGGGCATCGGCAGGCCCAACAGCTTGGCGGTCTTGTCGAAGGCTTCGCCCAAGGCATCGTCGATGGTGGAGCCGAGGCGGCGGTAGCTGCCGACGTCATCGACCGCGAGTAGCTGTGTGTGGCCGCCGGAGACCAGCAGCAACAAATAAGGTGGAGGCAGACCGTCGGTCAGGCCGACTGTCAGGGCATGAGCTTCGAGGTGGTTAACAGCAAGCAGCGGTTTGCCGTGGGCGAGCGCGAGCATCTTGGCGGTCACGAGGCCCACCATCAGTCCGCCGATGAGCCCGGGACCCGCGGTGGCGGCAATCGCGTCGATATCAGAAAAGGCAACTCCGGCATCAGCCAAGGCCTCGCGGATCATCTGATCGAGGCATTCGACATGGGCGCGTGCCGCGATCTCGGGGACGACACCGCCGAATGCGCGGTGCTTCTCCCACTGCGAGCGTACCGTGCTGGAGCGTATCGCTCCCCGGCCTTTTGCATCGCGTGAGACGATCGCCGCTGCCGTTTCGTCGCAGCTCGTCTCAATGCCCAGCACAAGCGTGGCGGCGTCGGCGCTGCGGCGATTCCCGTCGTTTGCCGTGGCCACTCTTGCCGCAAGGTGATTTCGTGCCGGCATCGTGCGTTATGACCTGTCAATTCGCGAACTGCCCGGGGCGGCAGGCCCGCATTGCCTTTACCGGCCGGAGACGGCATTAATGGCGCCACTCGTGGCCGCCATCACGCCGCTGCCATGCGGCCGTCGTTCGTCAATCCGGAGCAGGTTCGGGTCAGATCAAATCACATGCCCCTCGTGGCCTGCTCTAAGTTCTTGTTCGAGAGACTGATTTCCATTCCACATGAAGCATTGAGCGCTTCACCCGGTGGCGATCAGGCTCTAGCACCCGGAGCCTCAAGCTTGCAAGCGACCCCTCCCATCCGTATCGGTACGCGCGGCTCGCCTCTGGCCATGGCGCAGGCACACGAAGTGCGCGCCAGGCTGATGGCCGCGCACAGCCGCAAGGACAGCGATTTCGAGATCGTCATCATCAAGACGACCGGTGACAAGATACTCGACCGCCCGCTGGCGGAGGTCGGCGGCAAAGGCCTGTTTACCAAGGAGATCGAGGAGGCGTTGCTGTCAGGTGAGATCGATCTCGCGGTTCACTCCATGAAAGACATGCAAACCGAGCTGCCGGATGGTCTCACGATCGGTGCCGTGCTTGAACGCGAGGATGTCCGCGACGCCTTCATCAGCCTGAAATATGCCTCCCTGGCCGAAATGCCGACTGGTGCCGTGGTGGGCACCTCTTCGCTGCGGCGGCAGGCGCAAGTGAAGCGGCTGCGGCCGGACCTCGAGGTCGTCGGGTTTCGCGGCAATGTGCAAACGCGGCTCAAGAAGCTCGAGGAAGGTGTTGCCGGAGCGACGTTCCTCGCTGTTGCAGGATTGAACAGGCTTGGCCTTGCCGACCGCATTACGCGAGCGGTGCCGACCGAGGAGATGCTACCCGCGGTGGCACAGGCCGCTATCGGCATCGAGATTCGCGCTGGGGATGAAAAAACGGCAGCGCTTCTTACGCCGCTCCACCACGCGGCGACCGGCGTGTGTGTCGCAGCGGAACGCGCGTACCTGAAACGACTGGAGGGCTCGTGCCGGACGCCGATCGGCGGTCTTGCCCGCGTCGACGCGGATGGACACATTTCCTTCAAGGGTGAGATCCTCACGCCGGATGGCGGAGTGGCGCATACAATTGAACGGACCGGTGCCATTGCTGATGCCGAAGCGATTGGCGATGCGGCTGCACAAGAGCTGCTCGGGCAGGCAGGATCGGGATTTTTCTCCCAGGCAGGCTGATGCATCTTCTCATCACCAGGCCAGAGCCCGACGCCTCGGCGATGCGCGAGTTGCTCGAGGGCGAAGGCATCACCTCGGATGTGGCTCCGCTTCTGGAGATTGCCATTTATGTTCCCGATGCCGCACTACTCGCGCAGGCTTGCGCCATCGTGGTGACGAGCCGGAACGGGTTGCGAGCACTGGAAGCCTCACCACTGTTGGCCGAAATGTTCTCTCGCCCGCTTCTTGTGGTCGGGCGCGGCAGCGGCCAAGCGGCGCGCGCAGCCGGCTTTCAGGATGTCACGGTAGGCCCGGCAACGGCCAAGGATCTCGTTCCACTGATACTTGCGGCATGGAGAGAAAAAACCCTGCCCGCATCGCGTGCGGCCGCGCCGGGACCGGTCCTGCATCTCAGCGGCGACAAGATCTCGTTCGACCTTGGGCCGCCGCTCGCTGCCGCCGGCATTCCATTCGTGCGCGATACCGTCTACCGTTCGGTGGCTGCAACACGTCTACCCACCGAGGTGGTCGAAAGATTGCGGCACAACGGCTATGACGGCGTGGTTCTTATGTCGCCGTTAACGGCTGACACCTACGTTGACCTCGTTCTTGCGAACGGGCTGGCCGATGGTGCCCGCGTTGCGGCATATCTTTGTTTGTCGCAGGGCATTGCAGACCGTCTGGCTCCGCTCGATGCCGAACACGTGAAAGTGACTGCAAAGCCAAATATCGAAGAAATGCTTGCTCTTATTCGTAAACTGGCGGCACAATCGCCGGCAATGTCGCCCCCCGGCACTAAAAATGACAATACGGATTGAGACGTAACGTGCCCGTGCAGCGCAACGGCTCTGCGCCCGCGCACGTAGTTGCGTAATGTGGAGGGTCCCTAGTCACATGTCCAACAATCGCGATGATCAAAAGAAGGATCCGCTGCGGCAAAGCGATCCAAAACGCCCGCACGCAACGCTCGATCTGAAGGCGGTCGAGATCAAGCAGCCGGAGCAGAAGGCGGCCGAGGCAAAGGCTGCTCCTTCCGATGCGCCAGGGTCGGCCGCAAAGAGCGATACCAAGGGGGACATCAAGTCGGATACGAAGGCAAGCGTTGGCGCCGCGTCGTCGACTTCGGCTTCCACGGCGCCGCGTTCGGCTGCACCAAGCGGCAAGGGTGAGGCCGGCAAGGCTGATGCATCAGCATCGGGTCATGCCGCGGCCAAGGATAAATCTCAGCCGCCTGCCGGGAACATGCCGCCGCTTGAGCGCGAAGGCGGCGGGGGAGGTTTCGGCCGCTTCGTCTCGCATACGCTGGCTGGTCTGATTGGTGGCTTCCTTGCGCTGCTTGGCGCGGACACGCTGGCGCCGCAACTGAACCAGCTCGGTCTGCCGGTGGGTCAAACGATAAACGAGGCAACGGAGCAACTCGGCAAACGGATCAGCGAACTGGAAGCCGCGTCCAAGTTGGCCCCTCAGGCCGCCGAGGGCACGAAACTGAAGGCTGCTGTGGACGGCCTCAATCAACGGATGGATGAGCTCACGGAGCTCAAGGGTCGCGTTGTGCAGTTGGGCGAGGGACAGTTGAAATTGAAGTCGGAGGCTGAGGCGCTGGCAACGAAGCTCGCCAGTGCATCGGCTACAGGTTCGGCTGGAGCCGATGAATCACGAATCGCGAAACTCGAAGAGCGCCTGGCGTTACTCTCGACGGCTAGCAGAGACGGGAACGCAAATGCCGCTGTTCCCGAACTCGCCGCGGTGACGGGCAAAATCGCCGATCTCGAGTCGACGATGGCCAATCAGATCGAAGCACTGCGCAAGAGTGTGGGTGCGGAAATCGACACGCGCATGGGCAAGGCGGCAGAGGCCGCGGAAGCGGCGCGTTCGGGCACGCAGCGCATCGACCGCGAACTTGCAGAGATCAAGACCGAGACAACACGGGCAGGCCAGCGCATGGAGGCGCTCAAGGCCGACAACGAACGCGTCAGCGAGACGCTGCGCGTCGTGCAAGAGGAAACCGGAAAGCTCTCCTCCGGTGTGGACGCGCTGAAGGGCGATCTGGCTGCCAGGTTCAAGGCGGCGGCCAAGCCGGATGACATCACGCAGGCGATTGCGCCTGTGAGCTCGAAGATCGCGACGCTGGAGAAGAGCATCGCGGGCGTCGTCACGGCGGAAGAAAATCGTAAGGCCAATGCGGAGCGAATTGTGCTTTCGCTGGAGCTTGCCAACCTGAAGCGGGTGATCGACCGCGGGCTCGGCTATGCGGAGGAACTCGCGCAGGTGAAGAAGGCGGCGGGCGGCCGGGTCGATCTGTCGGCGCTCGAGCCATATAAAATGAGCGGTGTGCGTACGCTGGTGGAACTGCAGTCGGATTTCCGGCCGCTTACTCATAACATTATCGCTGCGGCCCAGGATACAGGTGACGGCGGGGTCATCGATCGGCTTCTTTCGGGCGCCAAATCGGTGGTGCGCGTGCGCAAGGTACGGCACAGCGCCGACGACGACAGCGTCGAAGCGATTGTATCGCGTATGGACACCGCACTCGAGGAAGGGCGGATCGGTGACTTCCAGACGTTGGCGCAGAAGCTTCCCGAGAAGGCCAAAGCGCCGGCCGGAGAACTCTTCAAACAGGTGGCGGCGCGTGCGGCCGCCGACACGGCGCTGAAAGAAATCGAGAGCCAGCTCAAGTCATCGCTCGGCACCAGTGCGCCATCCGCGCCTGCTCCGACCATCCAGTAAAGAGGTCATCCGATGTTGCGTCTCGTGGTTTATCTATTCGGGATCGCCGTCATTGCGACGGGCCTCTCGTGGCTGGCCGACCGGCCGGGCCTCATCGTCGTCAACTGGGAAGGCTATGAGGGCGAGATCAGCGTTTTCCACGCGGTGGTCGGGCTTGCGTTCCTGATCGGCGTCGCAATACTTCTGTGGTCGCTGGCACGCACTCTCTGGACCAGCCCCGCGACTGTCGGAGACTATTTCTACCGCCGCAGGCAGAAACGTGGGCTCGAAGCCTTGTCCTCGGGCATCATTGCGATCGGTGCCGGCGACGGGCCGAGCGCAATGCGGCATGCCGTGCAGGCGCGCAAGACACTGCCCAACGAGCCGCTTACTCATCTGCTTCGCGCCCAGGCGGCACAGCTTGCGGGCGACAAGACGACAACGCGCCGCATCTTCGAGGCGATGCTGGCGCAACCCGACACCGAGCAGCTTGGCCTGCGCGGTCTCTTCCTGGAGGCGCAGCGGGAGGGTGAGCTCGAGGCGGCCAAGCAATTCGCTGCACGCGCCTTGAAGCTCAATCCGAAGATCAGCTGGTCGGCGGACGCGCTGTTCGATTTGCAGTGCAAGGCATCGGACTGGCAAGGTGCGCTGGAAACGCTCACGTCAGCGAAGAAGCATGGGCACCTGGACAAGGCGGTTGCGGACCGGCGTCGCGCCGTACTGCTGACGGCACAGGCGCAGACGGCCGAGGACCGCGATCCCGATCGCGCGCTTGCATTGGCACTGGAAGCGCACAATCTGGCTCCGGCTCTGGTTCCGGCGGCTGCCATTGCAGGCCGTCTACTGGCGTCACGCGGTAACACGGCAAAGGCCGCCAAGGTGCTGCAGAAGACCTGGCTCAAGTCGCCGCATCCCGATCTGGCGGCGGCTTTTGCCTACGCGCGCATCGGCGACAGCCCAATGGATCGTCTGGACCGCGTCCGGCAGCTGGCAAACATGCAGCAGAATTCGATCGAAAGCCCGATTGCCATTGCCCGAGCGGCAATCGAGTCGAAGAACTTCGACGCTGCCCGCAGTGCGCTGGAGCCGTTGCTGGAAGAGCGCCTGACGCAGCGGGTGGCGACGCTGATGGCGCGCATCGAGGCGGAAGAGAAGGGCGACGCAGGCCGCGTGCGCGAGTGGCTGGCGCGCGCGGTGAACGCCCAACGCGACCCGGCCTGGACCGCCGACGGGGTCGTGTCGGAGGAATGGGCGCCGGTTTCGCCCGTAACGGGACAGCTTGACGCTTTCCATTGGCGTGTTCCGGCCGAGGCGCTCGAATCTGCTGACAGCGGCCTGCTGGCGGACAAGCTTGCTGAGCTTGCCGCGACAGGTGCTCCACTCGATGCGATTGACGCAACAAAGTCGATTGAGGCGGCAACGACGTCAGACAGCATGGGCGGTGATATCGTCGAACCCGACAAGCCAATCGTCACGCCGGAAAAGAGCGGGGAACGCAAAGCGGAACCGAGCCGCGAAGCAGATGCAACCGATAAACCAGCGGCGGTTGTCGCTGAGGCGTCCGAAGCGGCTGCGCCCATGCCGGCGCCTGGCGTTGCTGCGGGCCCTGCGGTCGTGAGTGGTGCGGAGGCGACAGTTGCGCCTGCGGCTGCACCGTCCTCGACACCTGCGCCTGCACCTGTAGTAAAGGTGCCCACGCCGGAGACGACGAGCGTCGAGGCGCCGGCCGAAAAGTCGCCGGGCTCGGTTGCGGTCGTGGTTTCCCCGGACAAGGTGAAGGAGAAGGCGGCGGCCAAGGAGACCTCGCCGGCACTGGTTTCGGCGACGGGCACTGCCATCGCCCTTCCTGGAAAGAGCGATGACGCGGGCAAGGCTGCCGCAGCGGTGGCGAAAGGCGACCAGCCGAAGATCTTCGTCTCTCCGCGCGCGCCCGATGATCCCGGGCCGGATAATGGCGGCGTGGAAGACATTGAGCCCGTCATGCCCCGTTACGGCACGAACCGGTGATTTTTTCGACCGGCTAAACGGAGAAAAGGTCCTTCGCGAGGTGCGGCATCTGGGGGCCACAATCGCCCGGGCGCCCCCGGCCAGGGGGATGAGCCTGGGGTGGCGCATCGTTCGGTAGCGTTTGGTCCTGGCATCTTGCAATCGAGGCGAGGGCAGGGTATTCCCTCGGCCTCGACATTCGTTTCGACGAACGGAAAGCCGCTTTAGCTCAGCCGGTAGAGCACATCATTCGTAATGATGGGGTCGCGTGTTCGAGTCACGCAAGCGGCACCAGTTCATAAAAGTCCTTATAGATCAAGTGGTTCCGTCTCCTGGGTAACACGGGCATTGCTCGAAATGTTAGCCAATCGGAGACCTATGACCATGTCGACTGCAATCATCACCGTTGAAGACTACCTCGACCTTGCGCTGGGTGCGCTGCCCCTCTCTGAACTCTCTGCGGTCATGCGCACAGCACGCCGCTCGATCACCACAAAGGCGACCGCTAGAGACCTTGGCTGGCTCACCTGCAGGGGCTATGGCTACGACCGAGCGGCCTCCTTAAATCCCTTCATCGCTGGTCCGATGGCCGCTGCTTATGACGCTGGCATTGCCGCCTATGAGATCGAGTGTCCCTGCGACTTCGACAGCGACGACTACAGCGACATTTCAGACATCTCAGACACCGCTGCTGACGACCCTGTAGCGACGACGGACACGGTCCCCGCCTGCGTCGTGAGAGCAGTCCGGTCGAGGTTCTCTATCCCCAACATGCGCGGTGCGCTGCATGGCCTTGCCGTAGGAGCAGCGACCGCCCTCGCCTTCACCTTCGTCCTAGCGGCCACCATCGCAGGGGTAAGGACGGTGCCTGCTATCCGGCAATCGCTACCCTGTGTCAGCGAACAGGCTTCTGCAGAGCGACGGTTGTCGCGGCGATCAAGAGACTTGAAGCTGCGAGGCTGGTCGAGAAGACGCGGCGCATCATCAGGGCACAGGTGCAGCGAGTGAATGGCTGGACTGGTCTGGTCGAGTCCATCGTGACCACAGTGCAGACCTCGAACGCCTACCGCATCCTAGCGGGTGAAGCTGTGAGACCCACTCAGGAGTTGCCCGCAATGAGCCGCGAGTTCCGAGGGGCGGGAGACCTCAAGAGGCTGCAGCGGCTGACAGGCATCGCTCTGCAGGTTGGTACTAACCGAGTTCACGCGTCGACTGTAGAGGCCCTCAAGCTATCAAGAGGGGGGCTTAGCGATGGCTTGGGTGCAGATAGGTGAGGCTGTAAAGCCGGTCATTGAGCGACTACGTCAGAGACTGGAACGCGAAGTACCGTCACCAAGCGCTTCGATGAAGGGCCGCTAAGTCTGCATAGCGGTCTTTTCAACGGTCTCCGCCTTCGACTGCATCTTTGGCCAGAGAGCCGATGAGTTCCTTCTGATAGTCGCTGCTAAGGACATCAGTTAGATTAAGCACGTTTATAGCGTTGCTTACGTCGGCAGTGGTCCACTGTGTTTCCGGAATTGATTCAATCTTGCCGTGCACGTACGGGAACAAGTGCCATGCTACTAAGAGTAGTTCCACCGCTTCACCGGCGGACTGTTCCCAATTGCGTTCAGTCAAGAGTCTCACACGACCGAAGCGCTTCGGCTTATTGTGCGCTTCAATGAGGTCCCAAAGAGAATGACGCTGGGATAGATAGCATCTAGTTAGCTCACCTAAGTGCTTCGCTTCATTCTCAGCTGCGTGCTCCGAAAGCATTCGCAGATCGGAAAGCACGTGGTCAGGTAGCTCCGGCAGCTCAAGCGTCTCCAATCTTGATTTCTTTCCATCTGCCATGCGACCGACTGCTTCAAGTCGAACAGCCTCGAGACCTGTGGCTGCGACCTCCGCACTCGCCATCGCGTACTGAGTGAAATACCCAATGGAAGTCTGGAATATCGTGCGCGCAGCCCTCAACCTCCCCAAGCGGAGTTCTTCAAACTGCCGACGCTGTTCCTGGGTCTGCCCAAGAAGGATGCGACCTGAAACAATCGCCGCCACCAGGGCAAAGAAGCCCGTGATGAGCGTCTGCCACTTGTAAAGGAATGCTTCGAGACCTTCGCCTGCTACGCCCACCAGCATGATCGTAGCCAACACCAGCAGTGTCGCAGCAATACCAAATAAGGCTCCGATGAGGAGTCCAAAGTCATGATCGCTGTTGCGGTGGTTTTGCATGAGGGGGGCCACAGTGCCTGTGACTATGCGGCAACCAGAGCCTTACTAACCGCAATGCCTTCATAAGTTATGCGGCCATTGTTCGTGGTCCGTCTAGCTCCGAGCTGCGATGCCGATTCACTTAGAGCACGCCAGAAGGCCAGATCGTGAACCGGGTTGCATCCAAGCTCTTTGCAGTGACGCTTGTATGAATCTCTCGCATCCGTCGCAGCCAATCTGCCTCCCTTGGCCGGAGTAATGAACTCGCTGATGAAACGCGAGGGTTCGAGCGTGTCCTTGATGGTCTGCTTTGTTGTTATCGGTGAGGCCAACAGAGAACGAGCTGCTACACCGGCCTGAGCTGCGACTGGCACCACCATGTTGCCTGCATAGCGAGTCCCGGCCGATGCGCTTGATGCCGAGTGATTAGAGTATGTCGCCCAGGAGGGAGAATAGTCTTCTGCCTGATCGCCCCAGACCGTCCAACCCTTCCTCGGACCGCGAGCGAATAGCTCCAAGAATGGCCCCTCGCTGCACGCTTCGATGATCTCGTACAGCTCATCCGGTTTGCGCGAATGCTCACGCTTCTGTGTCTTGATGATGTTGACCTGTCGACGTCCAGGCGCCTTTGTGCGGGCATTCTTACCTCTGACTCCGAACAACACTAACTCGGTTGTGTTTCGGAAGTAGAAGCCGACGCCACGGCCATCGGGACCACCATCCTTGCGTATCTTGTGCCAGACGATGTTGCTCTTGTAGTTGAACCCCCAAGCTGCCATCACCTGCAGCCCCTCGGGTAGCAGCGCGTTTGGCACCCAGAGGTATAGATGGGCCGGAGTGTCAGCTATGTCTGAGACAGGCAGCGCCTTCACCTCATCAAGCGTCATCGTTCCGTAACGGGATAGCCTCCGGTGTTCGGGTGCCATCTTCCCGGTGCGGTTTTGGAACTGCCAAGGCGGATCAGCCAGAATGGTCGCAAATCTCCGCCCCTGTAGTTGCTCAAGCATCTCGAATCAGGCTCCGATTGATCGACCGATTATACCTTCACCACAGTCGAGGAAATACCGATGAGCAGTAGCGGGCAGGGATTTCCCACGCCCCTATCCACGCGGTCCTTAAGCTTACGCCAGTGAGTGGTAGCTTCTCCGAACTTATCCTGCACAAATAGCTCAACCCAAGCCTGCCGGAATCCGACCCGCTCGGCCCTGGCTTCGATATTTCTCCGCTGTCTCGGCGTGGGTGTGTAGTTGTACTTATCTAGATCACCAAATCCCACGACCTCATCGCGGTCCGCAAACTGCAGTAGAAGCGACCTCAAGTTCTCCTGAAGTGATTGACCCCGCGTGATGATTCCGCCGACAGATATGGCCCCTTCAGCGTGAAGCCGCTTGAAGTTCTCGAGGTCGCGGTCGAAGAACGGGTCTTTGTTGTTCCATTCTATTTCGAGCGCGAATACCCAATCACCAAACTGTTTAACATGGTCGATCTCATGTGAGAGCGACTGTGTCTCGATCTCATCCTCGTCGAAACCGACCAGTTTGCGCACGGTGACGTTGCTTTTCTTCCACCCGAGTTCGTTTAGCCTTCGACGCTTACGCTGCGTTGAAGGTGCTTCTCCACCACCGCCGCTCACCAGCTCCTCCACGGGTATCTCCAGCTCAAGGAGAACGGTCTCCAGGTCTGCGAGGGCTTGAGGCATGTCGTGCTCAAGTATCGCTGCCGCGTGGTGCAGTTCGAGAATATCAAAACCGGCTGTGCGCAGATTGTCCAACATAGCGGTGACGCTAAGTAAGATTCACGCGAATCGCTACTGCTGCATTGCCGTTGCACACACTTCTGAGAGCCGCCTGGGATAGGGGAACGCCGC
Organism: Hyphomicrobiaceae bacterium; assembly: GCA_036768475.1. Lineage (GTDB taxonomy): Bacteria > Pseudomonadota > Alphaproteobacteria > Rhizobiales > Hyphomicrobiaceae > JAEUMD01. Next base: position 609,194 of record DAIPMW010000001.1, read on the forward strand.
AAGAGGGGTGAGCCAGCCGCCGTATCCGGCTTAAGACACCACACACCCACCACGAGGGGGACCACGGGAGACCGCTGGTCCCCTTCTTCTATTCAAGAGGCTCCACACAGTGGAGTTCGCCACCATCATCGAGAACAAGAACAAGACACCACCAATGAGCAACAACGACACACCAGATGATCGACCGCCATTGAGAGACCGCATCACACAGGCGCTCCACTCGTGGCCTGAACACGAGATACCGCCGGATACGCTTGGTCGAGCGAATGCAGGGCTAACGCTCACCCTTTCCTCACCCATGCACCGCGTCGAGATCGACGTGAGCGACCAGCCCGTGAGCAAGACACAGGTCGCAAGAGCACAGGAGAAGCTCGAAGACGCTGGTCTTCTCATTCGACTACCTAGGACAGGAGGACTATTCCGCCGTGACACATGATGAAGACGACGCGAGGAAGTGGCTTCAACAGAGGCTCATCAATATCCCAGGGCAAGAACCATCGGGGACCAAGCGCTCCCTCTCGCTGCAGCTTGGGAAGCCACAGGACACGACCCCAAAGAGAGCGACCGAGGTCGTGAAGATCAACACGCGAGCAATGCGAAGGGGGAGACCATGAAACCCCGGCGCAGTGCGCTACCGCCCGAGGTCCAAGCCTATAAGGATTTCCGCAAGGACATCGGTCTGCAGCCTCGGGAGGGCAAGGGTCGCAGTCGGCTGCTTACGACCGATCAGATTGTGTGGGCTGAGAAGGAGGTCGAAGCAGGCAGGACCAAGCGTTCCGTAGCGGACGACCTCGGGGTCAGCCCTCAAGTCCTCAGCTTGTCCTTAAAGAGACTTGCGAGAGACAGGAGGAGAGCAGCAGGGGCGCAGCCCGCAGGGCGAGCAGTAGGTCGGCAGTAGGCGCAGCCCACAAGGGCGAGCATGGGTGACCGGCAAGTGTGCGCTGGTCGTGAGGGACCGTTTTGTTTCACCGCAGAAATCTCTCAGACCCTCTGGATTGTCGCTCGCTCGCTGGCCCCCCTTGGGGTACCCAGAAGTTCTAGACACAGAGGACGAAAATCAGTCTCAAGATGTTCGCATCTCATCTGGTGCTCACTGATCCTAGATCGACCAGCAGTCCACCTTCGATCTGACACTGTGAACTCACTGGCCTATATGGCCCATGGCATTGCGCCGGGATGAGGGGTTCTTTCCTCTCAACTCAGCGCAATACTTCGAGCTAACCAACTGCTACCGCTAGATAATCATAGGCGGGGCTCTCAAACTAGCCCCACAGAGAGTCGCTGAGGGCCGTTTAGGTCCGCCCTTCCGCGCATCGGAAAAGAACTAAACGCCGTTCCTGAGTCAACTGTGGGCCTCTCAGCTACCTTCCAGCGGCTTCCCAACGGTGGACCTGCGGGCTGCCTCGCTGCCCGACCTGTAAACCCAAGGCAAGGTCTAAGTTGTCACCCTGGACGGTTGACACTCTCCAACGCAATTCCGGGCCTGCGAGAGGGTCCGATCGGCGCTCTTGAGAACATCTATAGACGTTGAGTTGACATATCGGCAATTCATGAGATACTCAGAATTAGGAAGACCAACCACCACCAAACGGGGATCACACCACCATGGAATTGACAACACGAGAGAGACGGAAGCGGGCGAAGCGCCTTGCAGAAGTCCGGCCTCGACGCTGGGGCCACAAGAGGACGCTAGAGCCTCGGGAAGATGAAGGACCGGTCATAGCCTGGAAGCAGTCGCTACTCGGTCGAGAGAAGAAGGAGCGGGACAGCAGGTCCGGGGCAATCAAGCGCTACAAGGCAAACGTGCTGAGGCGGAAGCCGCTCACAGAAGCCCAGCTTCGAGAGTTCCTCGCCAAGCCTAGAAAGAAGCCCTTCGAGATGGACACGGCAGAGTTCCTCAAAGAGTTCTTCGAGTACGCCGCGAAGAAGGGACTGACAGGCGACCGCTACACCATCGGACTTGAACGGGCTCAAGAGATCACCTGGTACAGCGGCACAGAGCAAGCCAAGGCGTTAGCCCGGAGACACGTTAGGGAGATGCTCAAGCTGCATCAGGACTGGATCGACGCAGAGCTAGAGTACATCGCAGAGCGCAAGGCACAGAGGGGCGAATGAGACAATGTTGATCGGATACGCACGCACAAGCACACTTGAGCAGGTCGCAGGCTTCGAGGCCCAGGTCGCTGAACTTCAGCGGCTCGGGTGCTCTCGAATCTACAAGGAGCAGGTCTCATCGGTTGACCAGCGGCCAAAGCTCGAAGCTCTCCTAGCGAGCCTCCGAGAGGGCGACACGCTGGTCGTCACGAAGCTCGACCGCTTGGCTCGCTCTGTGCTCCACCTTGGGGACATCTTGAAGCGGATCGAGGAGGCCGGTGCGAACCTTCGGATCATTGCCCTTGGCATCGACACGAACACTGCGACGGGGAAGCTTATGCTCAATGTGCTGGGGTCGGTCGCTCAGTTCGAGCGAGAGATGATGCTTGAGCGGCAGCGCGAGGGCATCGCCAAGGCGAAGGCAGAGGGGAAGTACAAGAAGCCCAGGCAGAAGGCGCAGAAGTTCACCGCCGCCCAGGTGAAGAAGATGCAGGACCAGGGGCTCACCATGGCAGGGATCGCGAGAGAGCTAGGGGTCACTCGACAGGCTCTCTACAAGAAGCTGGGAGAGCGGCAGGCTTGATCTTCTGAGTCAACTGTTTTCCTCTGTGTTTCAGTAGCTTATTATTTACGCCCCAGTCATGATAGATAAACCTCGGCGGGTTGTCACTGAGCCTGCCGATTTTCTTTATGGTTCAGCGGGTTATTATTTACGCCCACGACATGATAGATAAGCTTTGCGCCAATTAACCCCTGTATATGAGAGAAGAAGCAGTTCTTGCCGACTAGCTGCAGCACCCAGCGTCGAGCCAATAGCTCATGGTGGTGTGCGCTGTGAGTGCGCGGCTGGTCCGCAAGATTGCTTGATGCCTACCCCCCAATATTCTGCGCTGAGCCTATCAGGCCAAAGAGGATTTGCTCAGGACACCGTCTACCCTATGTCTGATTGGATATGGGTAGGCGTGTCCGTGCATCTATCTATGCGTCAGTAACCACAGCCAATAGCAGCCAAAGGACACCCCATACCATGCGCTTCACCGAGCGTGAGGCGGCACTTCTCCGCCTTTACACCTTCGATTCCAATCGCACCCCTATCGCAACCCCAGGAACCCCAACGATTGCCCTCGCACTCTCCAACCGCTCACCCGACAACCCGACCAAGTTCTTCATCATGTCACTCGCTGACCTGACCCGCTGGCAGTCGCTCTGCTCATCCGGTGCGTTCTTCTGGTCAACGGCGAACAAGGCAGTAGCTCACTGCTACCGAGACCCAGCGGCCCCCAAAGGCTACACAGCAGTCCTACTCTCAAGGTTTGTCACCGACGCACCAGGGCACACCTACTGCAAGTCTCGTGGGAACCCCCTGAACCTCTTACCGGAGAACTGGTCTTACTTCCCGCACTCTCGTGGTCCTGCCCTGACTGCCGTCGAGCAGCTTGAAGCTAGGGCTAAGAGGGAACACGGCAGACTTCCTGATGTGAGCATCCCGAGTCGTCTTGTTGATCCTGACCGGTTGGACTGGTCGGATTGGAGCGTCAAAGACGCGTGGACGGTGAGAGCGTAAGCCCTAACCGCTGAGTAGCTCGTAAGAGGACCAATCAGTGCGGGACCGTCGTCCCTCTGACCTATCGCAACCGGCTGCGCTGGCTACGACCACACCAGCAAGGCAGGAACTCAACGCCTCGATAGGTACCCAAGCACCACCCTCACCGCACACTCATCGCAATCCTTCATTCTCAGGTGAGAGGTCCGCCACCCCTTGGACGGGGATGGCTCCCCTCAATCCACCTACTCGACTAAGCGCAAGACCCTAAGCAGGGACGACCCCCACCCACAAAGTGGGGGGAGGACCGAGCACCTCAAAAGGGGGAGGAACTCCTTCTAGGCTCTGAAGGACTTGCTCCACCTTTTTGACCCTACCCCCTGAGGAAAACCGGCAGGCATCCCCAGGGTGGACCGATAAGACCTGCCCGACACCCTTCCCTGAAAGGCAAGAAGATGAACTATGAACCCATGCGCAACGCTGGGGCGACCTCTCGTGTCGTCTCGAAGGCGCTGAACCGTTTGAACGTTCTGTTCGAACAGAAAGCCAGGGAGACCAGAAGCACCCCGCACCGGCCCTCAGCCGACCAGTGGCTCGCCCTCGAAGCTATCATTGACTGCCTTGACCAGATCGTCACCGATCAAGCCGAACCGGTCATGTACCTATCGAGCCTGGACCCTGGCATCGGCAAGACCACCGCACTCATCGCATACCTCGACACCCTCTTGGAGCAGCAAGAGGTACCCCATAGAGACTGCGGTGTATTGGTCGCAACCAACACGCTCGAAGAAGTGCAGCGCTTCGTCTCGGACGCTGCCATCCCCAGGGACATGCTGGGAGTGTGGACTTCTCGTGAAGACCTCAATGCCCTCGGTCGTCTCGACATCCAGAACGCTCAGGTTCTAATCACGACACACGAACGCATCATGAGGGAACTCAAAGACTGCGATGTGTGGGCCGCTGAGTCCCTCTACTACAAGGGGCAGTGCCGTCGTCTTCGGGTATGGGATGAAGCCTATCTTCCAGGCCACCCAATCTCGGTGAATGTCGATGACGTGCTCTCAGTGATGAAGGTGCTCAGGTCGGTCTCGGTCGATCTGCGAAACTCTATCAAGGCAGCATTCGACCACATCGAGACCCTCGAAGATGGCGCGGTCTACACTGTGCCTGACTACCTTGCAGAGCATGATGTGTCCCTGAATGACATGCTCGAAGCTGCGAACGCTCTCGACCCCTTCGATGAGACCATAAAGAAGCTCAACGAGGCACAGTCGGAGATCGTCACCAGTATCGCGCTGGTCTCAGGCAAGTCTGTGAAGGTGCGCCAAGACGGAAGATATGGCAACGCTACAGTCGACTACCACGAAGCTATGCCTGCCGACCTCGCACCCATGCTCATCCTAGATGCCTCTGGTCGTCCAGGCGTTCGTGTTCTGTATGACGACATGGTGAGCAGTCGCAAGCTGGTCCGTCGCATCAAGTCCGCCTCAAAGTCATATCGCAACCTCACCGTTCACGTGTGGAACCGAGGGGGCGGTAAAGCATCTTGGAAGGATAACAGCAAGAGCCTCACTGCAGGGGTCGTCAAAGCAATCATGAGTAGACCAGACGAGGAATGGCTTGTGATCCACCACAAGGCCGGTCGTGGCGTTCCCGACATCATGAAGGAACTCAAGCCAAAGTTGCCCGAGCACGTCTTCGCCAAGGTACACTTCCGCAATTGGGGCAAGCATAGAGCGGTGAATCAGTTCGCTCACGTCACGAACATCATCTTGGCAGGAACCCTGTTCCTACGACCGTCACAGTATGAGGCACGCAAGCGTCTAGCTGCAGGTCTCCCAGCGGTGGCCGGTGACTTCACTAAGGAAGACCTCGACCGCTTCGAGTTAGGGGAGTATGCCGACGACATCCTGCAGGCGCTGTGTCGTGGTGCCGTGCGTAAGTCCCAGGGTGACACCTGCCCACCTTGTCATGCCTACATCATAGCCTCGGTTCACTCGAAGATAAGGCAGAGCCTGCCTGTGATCTTCCCCGAGTGTTGCGTTGAGAACTGGCAGCCTGAGACGATCAAGTTGAAGGGCACAGCGCAGTCCGCGTTCAAGCTAATCGAGGCATGGTCGAAGAATGCGAAGTCTGGGGACGTGCTCAAGTTCACCGACATAACGAAGAAGCTGGCCCTCTCGAAGACCGAGTTCAAAGACCTGCGCAAGTGGAACAAGTCCTTCCGCGATGCAGTCTCTACGCTTTGCGTCGAGCAATGGGGTCCGAACGTCTACTTCATTGGCTACCGGAAACAGTGAAGCGTCTTGTGCAAGAGTAACCCACCACTTCCCCGCCCTGCTACAATCTCCCTTCGAGACAGCGGAGCGAGGTACCACCACAAACGACCATACATGCAAGCGTATCTGAGCCCACATTGTGGACAACTCACACGACTTGCGGCCAGACAGAAACGAAAGACAGAAACGATGGCCGCTCACTTCTCTACCGTCGAACAGCAAGCCCGCAAGTTCATCGACCGTGTGCCCTATGCCACGATCAAGGAACTGTGCGAGATGTTCCCTGACCTCGACAAGCGCACCTTGCGCGGTATGTCCGTGGAAGCGGAGCAAGCCTTCTTGGCTAAGTTCTCCTCGCAACGGTAACACACTCACACACACACACTCACACTGAACACGAACACACGTTTAGAGGCTCGCTGGTCTTCACCGACTGGCGGGCCTCGTTGGTTTCCGCTGCGCGGAACCTTGGCCTTAACACCCAAGAGAAACACAACAACAAGAAGAACCATGAACAAGCGAAACACATCACCCTCTCCCTTCACGACCCGCGAAGCCTATGCAGCCGCACTCGAAGAAGCCGCTGCCTTCTGGTCGAAGACATCACCGCCAGTCCACCCTAGCGAACTCATCGGCTCACAAGTTGGTCCGCAGGCTGCAGCGATCTACACGAAGACCCTTCACCGAGTCTCGACCTTGCTAGGCATCAGGACCAATCGCCTCATTAGGACGGTCAACCACACTCTCACCGGGTTCCACACACTTCACGCATTGGGCGAAGCGTTCATTCCGCTACCGCCTCCCACTGCTGTTGATGAAAAGTCGCTGCTCGACGCTGCAGAGCGAGCAACGGTCTTCGAGACCCTGCGAGATGAGGCGGGGATGTTCCGAGATTTCCCGAACACGACTAACCACGTCGCCACGCTCACACACACACCCAAGGGCTTCATTCACTCAGTCAAGAGATGCCTTCGCGTTCTCAATCGCAACGGCTACGACCCCGAATCCCTTAAGACAATCCATCATGCGAACGCAGCACTCGCTGAGGTCGCTCGACACTCAATCACATGGAAGGCGCAAGCCGCCGAATGGAAGCATGACAACAGGAAGGAACACTCTAGTGACAACCTCCCCCAAGCCTCTCTCACCAGCGCGACTCAGCGGTGACTTGGAATCCCCAGCAATCCCCCGCCTAGGTCGACAGCACGTCCGCCACACACACGGCATGGCAATCGCTTACGACCGCATGAGGCCCGATGAGACACCCGAAGCAGCTTCACGGCGCTTAGGTGTTGCTCCGTCTCACGCTCTGCAGGCGAAGTCTATCCTTGCATCGCTCTCAATGCTTCTAGGTCCGCGTTTCAAAGACAAGCTCGACCGCAAGCGTCTCCCGCTATCCCTCGCAAAGCAGATTGCCTCACCGGTGCCGACCGGCCTTGTGAATGAAGTGAAGACCGGGAAGCTCAGCGAGGTCACCCTGATCGGCTGGCACTCGTTGCGAGACCCCGTTCCCGCCTCTGTGTCCGAACTCGAAGACCTGGGCGCAGCATCATTGTCGCGGCACTATCGCTCAGCTTTGAAGAACCTCAGCACCGCCCTTCGCCACTTCGGACATGAACCCCGCTCGATGCCATTGGACGTTGCGCTGTTCGTGTACCGTGAAGAAGTGATCGCCCGTCGACTGCTCCCGCTCTATTCGCAAGAGTACGATGCAAGCAAGGTCGAGCTATGGGAGCACACTGTTCCCGCCGCACGGTTGAAGGGGGCGACCCATGTCTCTCGGAAGTGACGGCGACGACAACCTGAACAACTGGAAGAACCGCAAGGCTGCGATGCCCCTCACAAGCGACGAGGTAGCGCCAGGTCTAAGTGTCCTCGGGGTCGGCCCGCACGTCTCCAAGGGCTACAAGCCGCTGACCTCACCGCCAACTGGAAGTCGACTCGAAGCTATCACCGAGAAGTGTTTGCTCGTAGCGAAGACCATTGATCGCCTCAAGTCCGCTATGTCCGACAAGATTGAGCAGATCAACTCGCGTCGCCACCGCTTCGTCCAAGCCGGGTACACCGCTCACCTTGGCGCAGACGGTTTCAGGTTCGAGCGTCGTGGCACGACCATCACGATATGGCACGCACGTGGCGTTCACGAAGGCGTCCCGTACATCACCGACAGCATTCGACCAGAACTCGCTGAGTATGCCGACGCGGTGCTCAGACACCTATCGCCGGTCGAGTCGACCACTGATGCAGTCGTGAAGGCTGCGCATGAACTCAACTCCGCAACCACCACACAGCGCAGCCCTGAGGGCGAGCAACCGCAGAACAACAAGGATTGAACCCCAATATGTCCGAGAAAGTTTCTATCAACCCCGCCGACATCATGTCCGCACAGGAACTCGCCGCACAGTATCGTGGTCGAGCAACGAACAGCCGCAACACCGACCATAAATCAGGGCTCACTTCCGCAGACAATGCCTCGCTGGTCCGAACCACGGTCGGCGCTTTCTCCGGTCGAGTCGTCGGCGCTGGTTCGGTGCAGGACATGGCCGGTGTTGAGGGCAAGGCTAACCTCGTTAACGACGGCATGGTGACCCTTCCAAATGGAATGACCGTCAGTCGTGAGGTCGCTCTCAACGCAGGCTTCGTCCGCGAGACTGCAGACGGTCTCGTTCTCGCAGACCTCGACTTCGCTGACGACAAGACGAAGGAGCAGATCACTAAGCAGAAGTCGACACAGCAGACCGAGATGGATGAGGCTGCGAAGGAGACCAAGGCGTTGAATGATGCCTTCGCACGTGCCGACGCTGCTCTCGACCTCGCAGACAAGACGCTCCCCGGTGAAGTGAAGGCAACGCTCACGAACGCTGCTATCGCTGGCGACGTTGATGTGGTCGAGCAGATGCTGGGCGAGAAGTCATTCAGCGCAATGGTCGAAGGCTACACAGCATTCGTCGACCATCTTGCGAAGGGTGAGACCGGCGTCCCTGGTATGTCGGAACTCATGCAATACGTGCTCGACGACGGCGAATTGCAGATGGCCCGCCGTGCTGCTCTGTTCCGCGATTCGCAGTCGCTCAAGTATCTGAGTGCTTCTGCTTTCCGTGCGATGAACGACCCCGAGCGCAATGGTCCGCTTATCGAAGCGATCACCGAAGCAGGCGGCAAGGTCACTCAGAAGTCCAACGGTACCTTCGCGGTCACCATCAACGGGCAGGAAGTTGGCTTGCAGGATGCGTTCAAGCGCAAGCTGATTCGGTTCGACTGAGCGGCAGCGGCCTGAGCAGACATAAACCCAAGGGGTCCGTTGGCAGCGATGCTAGCGGGCCTCTAGCTTTCAACATTAAAAAGAAGAAGAAGAAGAAGGAGTTCACATTCACATGGATCAAGACACCATCACCGAGGCTCAAACGCTAGACCGACCCGACCTAGTCACTCCGCAGAACTGATTGGAAGCTGTACCGCTTCAACAACCTGACGCGCTTGCTCATGGGTCATGCCTGTATAGTAGTGCTTCTGCGTCACCCCTTGCGGCACATGCCCTGCGAGTTCCTGAACCAGCCTCAAGTCCACATCGACCTTCAACCGCGAGTCGACCCAATATGATCGAAGGCTATGGAACACCTTGGTCGCCTGCCGCTCGACCCCCGAGCCATATCGCTGCTTCCTGTACCTCGTGAACTTGTTTACCAGCAGCTTCCTGTTTCCGTTGAACTCAGCGAGCAGCCAGTCATTCGCCTCTCTGCCGACGACCAGTCTCGCGATGGTGACAGCCAGCTGTGAATGCACAGGAACCTTCCTAGTAGCTGCAGGCGTCTTGCCTTTGCGCACCGATAAGACACCGCTGGTGCAATCACCGACCTTCAAGTTCACAACCTCCCCGGAGCGAAGACCGCTGAGTGCAGAGATCGCTATCGCGTCCCGCAAGTCACTGCTAGGCGCATGGTCGATGAGGTCGATAATCTCTCTAGGTTCCCAAGGCTCTCGCTCAATAACCTTATCGGCAGCAACCTGCTGCCCTTGCCACGGGTTAGCGTCGACGATCCCTCGCTTCATCATGAACTTCCAATAGGCACTGAGATAGCTGACCTGGGAGTTCACCGTGCGGGGTGCCAAGCCCTTCGCCTGCAGGTGATGTACGTATTCCCCAGCCTGACGACGTGTCACTGTTTCAACGTGCGCTGTGTCTCCGGCCCAATCAGCGAAGCGGTCGACAGCGAACCTTCGCGAAAGCTGAGTAGTTGGCACTACTCGTTTCGAGGCGTCCCACTGGTCGACGAAGTGAATGAGCCTGTGCTGCTTCCCGGTCACTCGTTTGAAGAAGCCTAGACCGTCCTTCCCGTTCGCCTGCATGGTCTCCGCTTGGTCAAGCAAGACGATCTTCATCTGGTCGCTCTCAGGGGTACCAGCGAGAGACTGTAGTTCTGCGATGATGCTAGCCTCATAGTCGCGCTCTGCAGTCACGCTCTTTGAAGCGAGTTCGTCTTCGAGTCGTTCGACTTCCTGCCAGATACGGTCTCTAGCTCGATTGGCTTCTGTCAAGCTGACCTTCCCGAGACTGCGAACGAGAAAGATCATTCCCCACTCCTGCGAGACATGGGGAGGCAATCGCCGGAATAGCTGCCAGCGGTGCCCGTGAAGCCTGAGATGTTTGCGGTTGATTCGGGACATCGAAGCAGCTTAACAAATTCGCAAGAAAGTGTAAGCTAGAGTCGCTTCGTTAGCCCGCTAGTTACCCAATCAGGTGACAATTCACGAGCCACTTCAAGGACTTCAAAGGCTTAGCTGCTCGTGTGCTATGTTCACGCAAGCGGCACCAGTTCCCCTGACAGCGCATTGGGATTGCTTCGTTGCGGA
>DAIPMW010000030.1:0-23543 GCA_036768475.1 Hyphomicrobiaceae bacterium
CGTGATCAGCGACGCTCCCGCCGCTGCAAGCGCCCGCTATTCAGAGGTTCCTTAAATATCTAACACTCCAAGTTGACAGGGCTAGCGAACGACCCCACCTTCGAATCAGAACGGAGGGGCTAATTCATGATCATCGGATATGCACGTACCAGCACGCTCGAACAGGAGGCGGGGGTTCACGGCTCAGGTGCGCGACCTCATGGCCGCCGGAGTCAAGCATTAGCGAGCGCCCGCGCCTTGAAGCGGCGCTGCATTCGCTTCGGAAGGGCGACCAACTCGTCGTCTGCAAGTTGCATCGCCTTGCCCGGTCTGTCGTCCACCTAGGCCAGATTCTCGAACAAATTTCTAAGGCCGGGGCGTCGCTTCGGATCTTGAGCATGGGAGTCGATACTTCGACCGCCACAGGCAAACTGATGCTTAACGTCATCGGCTCGTGCCCAGTTTGAACGGGAGATGATGCTGGAGCGGCAACGCAAAGGCATCGCCAAGTTGCGGCGGCAGGCAAGTACAAGGGCAAGAAGCGTGTATTCTCTGACAAGCGGCTTCAGGAGCTGCAGGCCGAAGGGCTCAAAATGTGACGGACATAGCCAAGCGGCTTGGGGTCACGCGCTAAGCCGTCTATAAGCGGCTACCCGAGGCTGTCTGCCACGGGCCGAGGCCTCAGTCGACAAGCTTCCGCAGGTGGTGAAGCGGCCGCGACGGTGCTATGTGCCGCACGCTCACTCATGACCCACTACAGCCATTGTACCGGTGCGCAACAGATGCGTGGCAGTGAATGCCGACCGACATCGCAACCGTCCATGCGCTGCAATATCATGCCATCGAATCTAAGCAGAGCCGTTATGTCCGCTAGACCTCCCAGACCGTTTCTGTTCTGGTTTTCGCTGAGGGCCAATTTCTTCGCTCCTGAGACACCGACGATTAGACGCCATGCGCTTTCCGTGCATACCGCGTCGGTTGTCGTCACGCATAAAACCGCTGCGGCACAGGACGCCCGTGGTGAATTTCCGTATCTGGCCACTGCGTTGCGCGATCAGCGGTACGTGAGTTCTGGCCCGAAGCGGCCCGTTTACACAAGTCCGGCCTCGCATATCACAATCCGATTTCCCTTTCCCGATCACCACGCTTAGGTTTTACTGTGGCGGCCACTGTCGTTCTGTTCGCAGAACCAAGGACAAGAATGAGGGAGAGGAAACCCATGAACGAGCGTGTCTCGACACCGACCTTTTTTGGCGGCTGCCCGCACGACTGCCCCGATACATGCTCGATGCTTTTCGATGTGGAGGGGGGCAAGCTGAAAGGCGTGCGGGGGAATCCCGATCATCCCATGACGCGTGGTGGTCTATGCGTGAAGCTCAAGGACTATGAGGCGCGCCACTACCACCCTGATCGTGTGCTCTATCCGTTGCGGCGAACCGGACCGAAGGGGTCGAAACAATTTCAACGCATCAGCTGGGATGAAGCGCTCGACGAGATTGTCACGCGTTGGACGGCGATCATCGCCGAATACGGGCCCGAAGCCATTGCTCCCTATAGCTATCTCGGCCATCAGGGTTTGGTTCATGGCCTGAACGGAGGCGATGCTTTTTTCAACCGTCTCGGCGCGACCGTGATGGAGCGGACTTTCTGTGGTGAGGGATCGTGCACAGCTTGGCTGCTGACGCTCGGCCCGACAGCGGGAGTCGACCCGGAAAGCTATATCCATTCGAAGTACATCGTTATCTGGGCGTGCAATTCGGTTTCCACCAACCTGCATCACTGGGCGATCGTCAAGGAAGCTCAAAAGGCCGGAGCCAAGGTTGTCGTGATCGATGCCTACAGGTCGCGGACGGCGAAGGAGGCAGATTGGCACATTTGTCCAAAGCCAGGCACCGACGGGGCGCTTGCCATGGCCCTAATCAATTCAATCATCGAGCAGAGACTGGTCGACAAAGACTATGTCGACAACTACATCCTGGGGTTTGAGGCGTTGAAGGAGCGCGCCGCAACGCGTACCCCGGAGTGGGCCGCGAAGATCACTGGCATACCTGCTGAAGATATCCGCAAGCTGGCGCGTGAACTCGCGACGACCCAGCCGGCGGCCATCCGCATCGGCGTTGCACTTGAACGTCACCACGGCGGAGGCCAAACCATTCGCGCGGTGACCTGCATCCCGGCCTTGACGGGCGCGTGGCGGCACGTTGGAGGGGGCATCACGCAGTTCCCGGTTTGGGAACATCCCTACAAGTTTGACGTCATCTGCCGCCCCGATCTCATTCCGGAAGGCACGCAGGTGGTCAACAACCTCCAAATCGGCCGGGCACTGCTGGGCGAATTGGATTTGAAGGTGCCGATCAAGTCCATGATGTGCTGGAACTCCAACCCGGTGACCCAGGCGCCCGAAACCGACAAGATCGTGGAAGGTCTGAAGCGCGAGGATCTCTTCCTCGTTTCGGCCGAGCATTTTATTTCAGATACCGCATCGTACGCCGATATCGTCCTGCCCGCATCGATGGGAGCGGAGATGGAGGACATGATCTTATCGTGGGGCCACCTCTATCTGACCTATAACACCAAATGTGTCGAATCTCCCGGCGAAGCCATTCCTAATAACGAGATTTTTCGGCGCCTGGCGGCCCGCCTCGGTTTTGAGGAAGAGAACTTCAAGTGGTCGGACTCCGAATGCCTCGAACACTACGTCGATTGGGATTCGCCCGCATGTGAAGGAATCGATCTGGAATACTTGCGCGAGCACGGCTTTGCACGACTGAAGGTCGGAACGAAAGACGACCGGGCACCACACAGGGATGGCAACTTTCCGACTGCTAGCGGCAAGTGCATGCTCGAGGTGCCGAATGCGACGAACTTCGTCGCGGGACCATTCCGGCAAATGTATGAAAGTTTCCAACCAGGCGAACCGATCGATCCGCTGCCCGACTACACACCGCCGCGGGAATCGCTTGCCAGCAATCCCCTACTTGCAGAGAAATTCCCGCTCAATATTGTCTCGCCGAAGAGCCACGGCTTCCTCAACTCCTGTTACGCCAACATGGATCACAAGATCAAAGGCCAGGGTGAGCAGTTCGTGTTGATCCATAGGGAGGATGCTGACGCGCGCGGCATCGTTGATGGCGACCGGGTGAAGGTCGCCAACATGCGCGGAGCCTTCAAGGGCGTAGCGCGCATCTCCGACGACGTTAATCCAGGCATTGTCGTCGCCACGCTCGGCTATTGGCGCCAGCTCAACGACGGAACGGTCAACTCCATTAGCTCTGCCGAGTTCACTGATATGGGGCATGCCCCATCGTTCTCGGACAACCTTGTTCAAGTCAGCAGGATCAATTGATTCTGTCCTGCTTATGGGGCCGTCACACAGCGGCCGTGACGCAATGGAGAGCACACCATGCCCGTAGGCATATGGCTCGTCGTGTGTGTCGAGCACCGGATCATGGCGGGCGCCGATCAGCTGGCCGATTTCTTGGCCGAGGGAATACATCCCGGCAGCGCAGCCGTGGTGGACGACCGTGAAGCCTTCCTCGGGATCGGCGGCATCGCGAGTCGACAGACCGCAGCCCTTTTCGTTGTCAACGAAAAGGACCGCGACGTCGGCGCCGATGCGATCACGCTCGCCGTGCACTTCGTCCATGTAGCCGTCGCCCTTGTCGGCAAACCGCCACAGGTGGTCGAAGTGCGTCCCGCTCTCGACGTAGTCGGTCTGATAGGCGTGGACGAGCTTCAGCTTAACGTTCTCAATGCCGCTAATACGGAAGGAATGATTGGTTTCCTCGATCGCCAGAGCGACAAGGTCGTGGGTGATGTCGTCATAGTGGCGGGCGGTAGCGGCCGTATAGGCGACCAGCAACGTGATCGTAACATTGCCGTCCGCAGTGTCGGCTGGCATTACATCGCACCCGACAAGCCGATCCAGAACGCCTTCGTGGAGAGCTTCAATGGCCGCCTGCGCGACGAGCTGTTTCTGCAATCGGGGAGTGGTCGTCAAGTGCAAATGGCTTCGGTTTCCGTCATGGGGTCATGCTTCTGTCCGCGGTCGGCCTGTTGGGCGCCGCATGTTGGCGGTCGAAGGTGAGGCGGACCATGCTAAACGGCGGGCTTGCGTAGTTGCGCGCGGAAAGCAGCGCCAGGCATTCGTGCGGCCTTCGCCTCATCCCCGTCCCTGATGGGACCGTGTGCGAAGCACTTGGCGGACCAACGCCGCGGCTTCAGATCAGATCATGCGACGGCTCCCCAGCGGAACGCAGCTTCGTCGGGCCACATACGGTGCATGACAACGGTGGGAATCCTCCGATTCCGCCGTTCTCTGAACTCCTCCAAAGAGTCGGCAAAAGTTACGATCAATGGAGTCCCGGATCGCACCCATCGGTCGGTGGGCGTTACTTCATCTGCGATATGTCGTTGATTTAATTGGTGGGTGATAAAGGATTCGAACCTTTGACCCGCTGATTAAGAGTCAGCTGCTCTACCAACTGAGCTAATCACCCATATCCGGCTTGCCGGAGGCCGTTCCCTGGCGACCAGTTTGCAGGCGACCTTGCACCATCGACTGCGGCCGGGACGGCAACGGGGCCAAACCGGCCCCGAGGGGGTTCGGATAGCACCAACACCCTGCCCTGTCCAGCCTGTTTCTCCATGAACCAGACCATCCCGTGACAACTTTGCGGAAAGCACAATTCTTTGGCCGGACCGAGCCATTTTTCGGTGACATCACAGGGTTCTGAATGACCGCGCCAAGCGGCCCCGCGGCTGAACTCGCGCTGCAACACGACAGTCCTGCGCCGCTCCACTCTCCCACGCCCCTTGCGTTGCTCAGGGGCGGATGAGCAATTGCTCGCGCGCCCCTAGCCGGTCAATGATCGCTGCCGAACCGCGTATCACGCACCGCATGGGATTGTCCGGCACGACAAATTTGACGCCGATGCGGCGCTCGAGCTCCCGGTCGAGCTTGTCGAGCCTGGCGCCTCCGCCGGTCAACCGGATACCGCGCACGCAGACATCGGTTGAGATTTCGGGTGGCAGATCCTCCAGCGTGCGCTGCACGAAATCGGCCAGCTTATCGATGGGATCGTCCAGCGCCGCGGCAATGTCCGTCGGACCCAGTACTATGCTTTTCGGTTCACCCTGGCACAAATCTCGGCCACGAATATGGACTTGCGCCGCGCGCCCGTTGGCCAGTGGCGAGGCGCTGCCTGCCTCGATCTTGATGCGCTCGGCGTTGGTCTCGCCAATGAGAAGTTGGTGACGGCGCCGAATATAGCGGATGATCGCGTCGTCCATTGCGTTGCCAGCACATCGCAGCGATCGGGTCTGGATGACGCCACCCTGCGACAGCACGGCGATGTCGGTGGTGCCGCCGCCGATGTCCACCACCATCGATGCGGCAGACTCATCGACGGGCATGCCGGCGCCAATCGCTGCGGCCACCGGCTCCTCGATCAACAACACGCGGCGGGCGCCCGCTGAGACCGCCGTTTCATAAACCACGCGGCGTTCGACCGGCGTTGCTCCGGCCGGTACGCAGATCAGGATGCGTGGCCGGCGGAAGCCGAGCATTCTCTTCGTCCGCTTGATGAACTGGCGCAGCATCTCCTCGGTGGCGACGAAGTCCGCAATGACACCGTCACGCAGCGGACGTACCATCTCGATCGTTTCCGGCGTACGACCGAACATCTGCCGGGCTTTGGTGCCGACGGCCAGAACCTCGCGAACGCCATGTCGGTTGCGGACCGCGACGACCGATGGCTCATCGATGACGACGCCGGTGCCGGCGACGTGAACGAGCGTGTTCACGGTGCCCAGGTCGATTGCAATGTCATCGGAAAAGACGCTGGAGACGCCCAAACGCATCGATACCTTTGCCCCCACTCAGGCGATCGTTCTCTTTGACTAGATCACCAACCCATTGGCCTCACACAATGCCACGAGCGCCATTATGCCCACCTTCAATCCGTGCCGGTGATCGTGCATCCCCAAATGCGAAAAACAACCCAGGTCTCCGGAAATTGAGAAGCTGCGGCGGATGATAGCGGCTGGGGTGCCACGCGCCAACAACGTGCCTTCTTAAGACTGCATACGCGTCGCGTAAAAAATGCGATTGCATCCGCACCGGAGAACAATTGCAGACGCTGCGCGAGGCCCGACCGGCGGCTGGCGTGACGTGATCGAGCAGGCCGCGACCGACTTCACATCGTGCCGCAGCCTGCATGATCTTTTTTGTGGATGCTGTAGGCTCAATCAGATCGCCGACTGAGCGGCGGTCGTCTTCTGGCGCTTCACCATCAATTTATTGACGGCTGCCACATAGGCACGTGCGGACGCCACCAGCGTGTCGGTATCCGCACCGCGGCCCGTGACCGTGCGGCCATCCTCGTCGAGCCTCACGGAAACCTCGGCCTGGGCGTCTGTGCCCTCCGTCACCGCATGCACCTGGTAGAGCGCCAGGCGGCCATTGTGAGGCAGCAATTCCTTGATGGCATTGAAGGTTGCGTCGACCGGACCGTTCCCGGTCGCCTGTACGGTGTGCTGCTGGCCCTCGATGTCGAGCGTCAGCGTCGCGGCCTGCGGCCCCATGGTGCCGGCGATAACAGTAAGCGCGACCAGCTTGGTGCGGTCGTGCATGTGAGCGATGCCCTCGTCGACCAGAGCCTCGATGTCCTCGTCGTAGACGTGCTTCTTGCGGTCCGCCAGCGCCTTGAAGCGGTTGAACGCATCCTCGAACTGGTTCTCGCCCAGTTCGTAACCCAACTCCTTCAGCTTCGAGCGGAACGCATTGCGGCCCGAATGCTTGCCCATGACCAGCGAGGTCTTGCCGACGCCAACAGATTCCGGCGTCATGATCTCATAGGTCTGCGTGTGCTTGAGCATGCCGTCCTGATGGATGCCGCTCTCATGTGCGAATGCATTCCGGCCGACGATCGCCTTGTTGTATTGCACGGGGAAGTTCGTCACCGCCGAGACGAGACGCGATGCGCGGGCCAGCGTCCTGCTGTCGATCGACGTCGCATACGGCAGAACGTCGTTGCGCGTCTTGATGGCCATGACGATCTCTTCCAGCGCTGCATTGCCGGCACGCTCGCCAATCCCGTTGATGGTGCATTCGATCTGGCGCGCGCCCGCCTTCACGCCGGCCAGCGAATTGGCGACGGCGAGGCCGAGATCGTTGTGGCAATGGGTCGAGAAGATCGCCTTGTCGGAATTGGGCACGCGCTCGCGCAGCATGGTAATGAGGGCGAAGTATTCCTCCGGCACCGTATAGCCAACCGTATCGGGGATGTTGATCGTGGTGGCGCCCGCCTTGATAGCGGTCTCCACGCAGCGGCACAGATAGTCGTGCTCGGTGCGTGTGGCGTCCTCGGCGGACCATTCCACGTCATCGACCCAGTTGCGCGCGCGCTGACACTGCTTCGCGACCAGTTCCAACACCTCCTCGGGCGACTTCTGAAGCTTGAACTTCATGTGCACGGGGCTGGTAGAGATGAAGGTGTGAATACGCGGCTTTACAGCATGTTTCACGGCTTCGCCGGCGCGGTCGATGTCCTTTTCTCCAGCACGCGACAGACCAGCCACCGTCGCCCGCTTAACGCGCTTGGCAATGGCCGTCACGGCGTCGAAATCGCCTTCCGACGCAATCGGGAAGCCAGCCTCGATGATATCGACGCCCATCTGGTCGAGACAGTCGGCGACCTCGAGCTTTTCCTCGAATGTCATCGTGGCGCCGGGACACTGTTCGCCGTCGCGCAGTGTTGTATCAAAAATCAGAACCCGGTCGGCATCGCTCGGCACGATCTGTACGTTGCCTTCGGGGGCGATCACGTCGCTCTTGTCGGTCATGGTCTGGTCTTCCTTGCCTTGCTGCCAGCCGCGGTCACGCGCTGGCGTTGAACCCTCGATCTTCGTCGTTCAATCCCCTGAGCGCCCGCTATGCCGTAGCCGCGGTATGACGTGCTCAGGGGCTCATAAGGAGAAGGAGGGCCGGACGCGCCGTGGCACGAGGCAACCGCAGTCGCAGCTCCGGCAGACACGCTGCGGATGCCGAAAAAATCATCGATGTCAGGGCGCTAGGCCTCTTCATCATCGTCGATCCGGTTCGCTGCCAGCACGCGAGGCTCACTCCCCCGCCGCGCCCAGCAGGCTGCAACTGTACAAATAGTGCGGTCAGTTAGCCGAACAGGGGGTTAACTTGCAAGAGGGAAGCGACAGATGGCGCGGGGCGGCGGCTCGGAAACGCAGCTCATCTGGCTCGATGACGGGCACCCCGCACCGTTCAAGACAGAGAAAGCCAGCAAGGAGCTATACGCTGATCCGACCTTCTGCCACGCGCACGGCATGTCCGCCGATGCGGACGACGTTGAGCCGGCCACCCTTGACGACGAGTGTCAATGTTATGTGGCTGGGGCGGCCCATCTCGTAGCCCTGCTCGACAATCCGCCTGTGGGTTCCGTCGGGATACTCATCGAAGGCGAAGGCGGCCGCCGCAAACCCGACAGCCGCCGAGCCAGTCGCCGGATCCTCGTTGACGCCCGCCTCGGGCGCGAACATGCGGGCATGAAAGGCGCTCGTCGTGTGGACGCATTGACGCGTATAAAGATAGACGCCAACGCAATCGAGTGGCGAGATCACCCGACTCCATTCGTTGGTATTGATGCGGACCCGCGCCAGGGCTTCCTGGCTGGCGACCGGCACGTGCAGGAAGGCCGGACCAGCTGCAACCAGCATTGGCTTGTGGTTCTCGAAACCGATCTCGCGCGGCAGCAGTCCGAGGACCGAGGCAAGCCGGTCAGCCGGCGGCACCGGGTCGCGCACCTCGGGAAGGCGGGGCGCGTCGAATTCGGCAAACGGCGTCGTGCCTGCCGGCGCCCTGACGCCGACGCGCACGGTGCCGATGGTTTCCTCCAGCGCAATGATGGCATCGCGCTCGCCATTGACAGCCGGCGAGCGCAAATCGGCCAGCAGCACCGCAGTGCCGACGGTGGGATGTCCGGCGAAGGGCAACTCGCGCTCGGGCGTGAAAATCCGGATACGCGCGGAATGCATCGGATTTTCGGGCGGTGCAACGAACACCGTCTCAGACAGGTTGAACTCGCGGGCGATGGCCTGCATGGCCGACGCGCTGAGGCCTTCCCCACCCAGCACGACAGCCAGCGGATTGCCGCTGAACCGCTGATCGGTGAAGACATCGAGAATATGGTAGTCCAGTTGCATGTGCCGGCCCTATCGCGAATAGCGGCGGCAATGTGCATGAAACCCGCTTGGGCTCCAAGCGGGAATAGTGACGTGGCACAGAAAATGCGGACGTGGAGCGTGGTCTGCTTCCCAACATCTTGAGTGAACAATCCGAGTCACATTCTCGCCGGAATGGCTGAAGCTGCGATCGCACACGATCAGCTCCCAGTCAGGGCGGGGGAGACCTGCCGGCAATGGGGTCGGTTCGGGGCACTCGGATTGGCAGTCCCCTTCTGATTGGGTCGTCAGAGATCATCTTTTCACATCATTGCTTCACTCATTTGCCGCCGGCATCGTGCATGCGCAGATAGCCAGGCCATTCGCACGGGCCGCACCGGAGCCGGTAATGTTAAGTCTCCGTTAACGAAAGCACGCCTTCAATGTGCACCGGCCTCCCACCGCAGGGGGCACTTTGAGTTGATGCGTTCTACGTTGGGGGCGAGTTGATGCACCTGCCTTTGCGATCTCTCTTCATCGCACTGCTGATTGTGCTCCTGCCTGCCATCCTGGAAAAGCTTGCGGCCGCTCCGGCCGGGCAAACGCACTGCCGGGGCGACTGTTCGAGGCAAGAAATACTTGCGCCCGGCGGGTCTGAGCACCGCCAGGGCCAGTTGCTCCCAGGCGGTGTTGCGGGCGGGACTTAAATTTTTCCTCAATTGAGCAAACCCGGCCGCTTCTGAATGCACGTTTCAGAAGAGCTTGCGATTAAGTTCCGCTTTCGTCCGATCTGCTGACGTATTGCGTCAACCGACGCCGTTGCCGATCTCCCACATCAAATCCGGCAGCCGCCTTTGCCGCTCCGGTGTGCCTTGACGAAGATGAATTGCAGCACCATCATTTCTTGCGTCTGGAGGAAATGCGTTTCGACCCCAGTTATGCTTTATTTTCGACAAAGCTTTTTTCGAAAAAGAGCACATTTCAAAATCAGCAAAAAAACTCTAGAAGCCTGTCATTTCTTGAGTTTTTCCCTGAATCGCCGCCAAGTTGCCGTTGAAGCGCCTCAATCGAGCAGTCAAATCACGTCATCGGCGAAGCACAAACACGGGAACTCCGGATGAGCTTCGTAACGTCCAGCGCTCGCATGGACGTGGGGGGACTGCATCGCCAGGGGGAATTGATGCACGTGGCGCAAATTTTCATACATCACGACCGTACCCATTTCGCTTCGTCATCTTCAATGACGTTCTGCGAGGGAGCATTGTCGGCCTGAATTGGGCGGTCCCGCAATCTGGCGATTTTTCACCAGGAGCAAAGACCGGCGGGGCCGCCTATGAGAAAAGGCCATCTGGACCTGCAAGACCAAGCCAGGATCTTCCGCGTCCTGGTGCCCTTCTGTGGTCCCAGCGTCCTTTGGCCCTGTGCCGCTCAGATGCGGTACGGAAGGGCGGCGGGGTTCCCCGCTTCCTCGTCGCCCGCCAATACCTCGCGCTGACGGTCGAGCCTCCACCTCGACCATCGGCGCGGGTACCTGCCGGAAGGTTTGCATAGGCGCACCGCCACACACCTCCCTCCCCAGCGTCTTTGCGAATCTTCCGGCAACACTTCTCATGTCACCGTCCGATCATGTCACTATCCGACGCATCGGCAGCGGCCGTCCCGGCGCCAGCACCGCCATCCGAATTGGAGTTGCTGGCGGCCTCGCGGACCTTGCGATTACAGGCAACCGGTTATCGTCGAGCCGCACTTTACGTACGTAATCGCGTCCCAGGCGCAGCAGGGCTCCTCCTTTTTGCAGACCCAGGCGCGCTTCTCTCCGGTCGGGAATTTGTAGCGGCAGACCTTCTCGCCCTTGCCGGCCTTGGCCGCGGGCCATCCGCCGGACTGAGCCTTATCCTTGGCCATCGCAGCGGGCGCCGACAACGCCAAGGCGATGCTCATCGCGAGAATAGCAATTGAACGCAACATCAGGTCCATCTCCTGCTTGGGCGCCACATCTCCTGACCTGCATCATGCACCGGGTTGCACATCGCACGCTATGACATGAAAGCCTCACCAGACGGCGAATACCGCCGTGGCACGCGCCTGCGCTGCGCTCAGATCAGGCACCCGGTTGGCGCACAATAAAGCTCACCTCCGCCGGTAACGACAGCGGGCCGACCGCCCTTCGGCGACCGACCCGCTCGACGTCAAAGTAATTCTGAAACGCGCGATCAGTTACGCGACTTGTCGACCAGCTTGTTGGTGGCGATCCAGGGCATCATGGCGCGAAGCTTCTCGCCGACCGCCTCGATCTGATGGGCGTCGTTGACACGGCGAATGCCCTTGAAGCGTGCCTGGCCGGCCTTGCATTCCTGCATCCATTGCGACGTGAACTGGCCGGTCTGGATTTCGCGCAGGATCTTTCTCATTTCCTGCTTCGTCTCATCGGTGATGACGCGCGGCCCCGACATGTACTCGCCCCACTCCGCAGTGTTGGAAATCGAGTAGTTCATGTTGGCGATGCCGCCTTCGTAGATCAGATCGACGATCAGTTTCACCTCGTGGAGGCACTCAAAGTAAGCCATCTCGGGTGCGTAGCCGGCCTCTACCAGCGTCTCGAAACCGGCGCGGATCAGCTCGACCAGACCACCGCACAGCACCGCCTGCTCGCCGAACAGGTCAGTCTCGCACTCTTCCTTGAAGGTTGTCTCGATGACGCCCGAGCGACCGCCGCCGACACCGCACGCGTACGACAGGGCCAGATCATGCGCATTGCCCGACGCGTCGTGATTGACTGCGATGAGGCAGGGAACGCCGCCGCCCTTCTGGTACTCACCGCGCACCGTGTGGCCAGGGCCCTTGGGCGCGATCATGACGACGTCGACCGTCTTCTTCGGCTCGATCAGGTTGAAGTGAACATTGAGGCCGTGCGCAAATGCGATGGCCGCGCCGTCACGGATATTGGCCTCGATGTGATCCCGGTAGATATCGGCCTGCAATTCGTCGGGTGTGGCCATCATCAAAAGGTCGGCCCACTTGGCAGCGTCGGCAACCGACATGACCTTGAGGCCATCCGCCTCGACCTTCTTGGCGGTCGAAGAGTCGGGACGGAGCGCCACGACCAAGTCCTTCACGCCGGAGTCCTTGAGATTCAAGGCATGCGCACGGCCCTGGCTTCCGTAGCCGATGATGGCGACCTTTTTCGACTTGATCAGATTGAGATCGGCATCCCGATCATAGTAAACGCGCATGGTCTTGCCTCTTGGCTCGCGAAGTTTCTCGCTTGATTGTGGAATGGGGTCCGCCGGGCATGCGCCCGGCAACGAAAGGTGGGCGGACTTTAACCGGACCGGCGCCGATTTCAACGGTCTCCGACAAGGAAAAATAGCGTTTTTTGGCGCCCATCCGCGCTGACGGGTCAGCGATTGCCGTCTCCCTCAACGCCCGATTAACCGATCTGCAACCGCGGGCTGGTATTGGTGGGCTGAAAGAGGGTGACGATGATGGCGAAATCCAGATCGCATAAGCTTGCGCTCGTTGTGGCGGCGCTGGTTCTTCCGGCGGCACTGGCGGGCTGCGGCGGCTCGAACAGCACCAGTCCTGCTGCTAAAGTTGCCAAGGGCATCTACACAACCGCCAGCGACTGCGCCGATTCCGGTAAACTCACCTACGAGCAGTGCTCAGACCTCATTTATGCCGCCGTTGAAAAGCACGAGGCGGATGCGCCGACCTATACGGAGCTGCGATTTTGCGAGGCAAAAGAGGGTGAGGGCAAGTGCGAGTTCACTGCCAACGACAAAATCCGCCCCAAGCTATTGGCGTTCCTCGTCACAGCTTCCCAGCCGCCCCACGCCATTCCGCTCTATGCGACACCGAAGGGCGAGCCCGGCTTCCGCGACCTCGGCGGCGCGACCTATCTGCATACGAACGAGGAACTGGTGTTCTCCGAGCATGCCGTCACGGTCTTCGAGCGTAACAACCCAAAAAGGATGCGTCGCTTCTGATCTCGCCCCTTATCTCTGCGGTTATAGAAAAGTGAGGCGCACCGCTGCGTAGCAAAGCAGGGTGCGCCTTTTCATATTCAGCTGCAGGCGGCCGTTGCAGTGCCTCAGCTTCCTTGGGGGCCGCGGGAGATGGCAGCAATGCCAGTGCGCGCCACCTCGAGCAGCCCCAGCTCGTTCATGATCGAGATGAATTGCTCGACCTTGGATGACTTGCCGGTCACCTCGAAAACAAAATGCTCGGTCGAGGCGTCGATGACGTTGGCGCGGAAGATCTCGGCCATACGCAGCGCCTCGATACGCTTCTCGCCCTTGCCGCCGACCTTGACCAGCGCCAACTCGCGCTCGAGCGGATTGCCTTCCTCGGTCAGATCGTGGACTCGATGCACGGGCACCAGACGCTCAAGCTGATTCTTGATCTGCGCGATCACCATCGGTGTGCCCTGCGTGACGATGGTAATGCGCGAGACGTGCTTGGAGTGCTCTGTCTCGGTCACTGTCAGCGAATCGATGTTGTAGCCGCGACCAGAAAAGAGGCCGATGACGCGGGCCAACACGCCGGGCTCGTTATCGACCGTGACGGAAAATGTCCGCTTCACGATGCCTTCGTGTTTGGTCAGGCTTGGGTAGTGTGTTTGCTTCTGCGTCTGGACCATTGTGCGGCTCGTCTTTCTTTTGCGTGTTGATCCATCATTTCGTCTGGTTGGCCGGGATCAGGCGCCCTGCCCTTCCTTCAGATCGTCAATCATCGTCAAGCCTTCCTCATAGGCAGAGATAGTCCACGGCTCCTTGAAGGCGGCGGCCCGCCATTCGGCGAAATGCGGGTTAGCGTAAATGGCGTCGATGTAGGCGCGCGTTTCTGGCGCCACCGGTATTGTGTAGCCGTCCAGGCGCGTCGCGACGGGCGCAAACATGGCATCGGCTGCCGTGAACCGTTCGCCAAAGAGATACGGGCCGCCGGCACCGAACCGCGCCCGCGTCTCTCGCCAAATCTCCTCGACGCGGGCGACACTCGCTTTCAGATCGCCGCTCATGTGGGGTGCGGCGAAGCGCTTGCCTAGGTTCATCGGGCAGGCCTGGCGCAGCGCCTGGAAACCACCGTGCATCTCCATGGCGATCGACTTGGCGTGGGCGCGGGCAACCATGCCTTCCGGCCAGATCGCCTTGGCCGGATACTTGTCGGCCAGATAGGAGATGATGGCGAGACTTTCCCAGACCTTCACCTCACCGTCGATCAGAACCGGCACCTTGCCGGAGGGCGAATAGCGCGAGATGCGTTCGGCCGTGTCGGGCTGCCTGAGCGGGATCACTGTCTCTTGAAAGTCGAGCCCCGCCTCGCGCATGACGAGCCACGGCCGCATCGACCAGGACGAATAGAGCTTGTTGGCGATGATGAGATGCATCTGGAATGTCCCGTTGCCGACGCCGGCGCAAGAAAAAACGCGCGGCATTGCGTGCCGCGCGCCACCTTCATCACACCAGCGTCTTGCCTTCCTTGCCAATCGCCTGACCGACGATCTCGTCGGAGACCTCCTCGCCCATCAGCATCTCGTTGTGCGCCTTGCCCGACGGGATCATCGGGAAGCAGTTGGCGAGATTGGCGACACGGCAGTCGAAGATCACCGGACCGGGTGTCTCGATCATCTTGCAAATCGCATCGTCGAGATCGGCCGGCTTGTCGCAATAGACGCCGCTCCAGCCGTACGCCTCGGCCAACTTGACAAAGTCGGGCAACGCCTCGGTGTAGCTTTCCGACAAGCGGTTTCCGTGGAGCAACTGCTGCCACTGGCGGACCATGCCCATGTACTGGTTGTTGAGGATCATCACCTTGACCGGCAGGTGGTACTGCACAGCGGTGGACGCCTCCTGGATATTCATCAGGATGGAGGCGTCGCCAGCAATGTCGATGACCAGCGACTTCGGGTGCGCCAGCTGTGCGCCGACCGCTGCGGGCAGGCCGTAGCCCATGGTGCCGAGCCCGCCGGACGTCATCCAGCGGTTGGGCTCGTCGAAGTGATAGAACTGGGCCGCCCACATCTGGTGCTGACCAACTTCCGTCGTGATGTAGCAGTCCTTGTCGCGGGTTAGCTCGTAGAGTCGCTCGACCGCGTACTGCGGCATGATAAAGTCATCATGCTTCTTGTAGGCCAGCGAGCGCTTGGCGCGCCAACCGTCGATTTCCTTCCACCACGCCTTGTGTGCGCCCTTATCGAGCTGCGGCGCCTTGGCCTTCCATACGCGCAGCATGTCCTCAAGGACGTATGCGACGTCGCCGATGATGGGGACGTCGACGTGTACGTTCTTGTTGATCGAGGACGGATCGATGTCGATGTGGATCTTCTTGGACCACGGCGAGAAGGCGTCGAGGCGGCCAGTAATGCGATCATCGAAGCGCGCACCGATGCAGAACAGCACGTCACAATCGTGCATGGCCATGTTGGCCTCGTAGGTGCCGTGCATCCCGAGCATGCCGAGCCATTGCTTGTCGGACGCGGGAAATGCGCCAAGGCCCATCAGGGTTGACGTAACGGGATAGCCGGTGAGACGCGCGAACTCGCGCATGAGCTGGCTCGCCTTCGGGCCTGAGTTGATGACACCGCCGCCCGTATAGAAGACCGGCTTCTTAGCGTTGGCCAACAGATCGACGGCCTCGCGGACTGCCGCCTGGTCCGGCTTCAGCTTGGGCTTGTAGGTCTTATGCTGGATGTTCGAGGGGCCAACGTAGTTGCCGGTGCCGAACTGAATGTCCTTGGGAATGTCGACGACCACCGGGCCAGGGCGTCCGCTCTTGGCGATATAGAATGCCTCGTGGAGGACCCGCGCCAGATCATTAATGTCCCTGACCAGCCAGTTGTGCTTGGTACAGGGGCGCGTTATCCCGACCGTATCGCATTCCTGGAATGCGTCATTGCCGATCAAGTGTGTGGGAACCTGGCCGGTGATGCAGACGAGAGGAATGGAATCCATCAACGCGTCGGTCAGGCCGGTCACGGCATTGGTCGCACCAGGGCCGGAGGTGACGAGCACAACGCCGACCTTGCCGGTGGAGCGGGCATAGCCCTCCGCGGCATGGACGGCACCGCCCTCCTGGCGAACCAGGATGTGCCTGACCTTTTCCTGCTGAAAGAGCTCGTCATAGATCGGCAGCACAGCGCCGCCCGGATAACCGAAGATGTGTTCAACACCTTGATCCTGCAGCGCCTTGATCACCATCTCCGCGCCGGTCATCTGACGTGCCATGAGGCCTCTCCTTCTCGTCGTACTTTTTCGTCGCGCCAGGGTCGTAATTGCGCAGGCACAGCCGCCGGCTGCCAGCCCTGTCGAGGCGCGCGCCCACGGGCCGCCCCATCGTCGCGCGGAAGCTAGGCACGGGACGGGATGACGTCAATGCATAAAATCAAGAATTGGAAAGTTGTTTGCCAGTTGGCTTTCCGATTCTTGCGTATTCATAAAACTCCACGAAATCATATATCGTCGAAGCCAAGTCATCTGCCGTTTGATGTATTGCCGCGTTTGCCTCACCGCAGTCGAGACAGCCTCCTCCTGAGATATCTCGCCAGCCACATGTGCAAGCAGCGGTGCCAAACCAAGCGCACGCGCTGCCGGCAACGCCGGATCGAGTTGCATCGCGCCGACGCGGCGCACCTCGTCCAATGCCCCCTCGCGGATCATCTGCCGGAAACGGCGCTCGCAGCGCTCGTAAAGCTCGTCGCGCGGCCGCGAGATGACAACCTTCGCAACGCTTCCCATGTCGACGACGGGCCTACCCCTTATCGCCTGCCATTCGGCCAACGGCCTGCCGGTTGCCGTGATCACCTCGAGCCCGCGCACGGTACGTTGGCGATCACCCGGCCGGATCTGTGCGGCAGTCAGAGCGTCGCGGCGCATCAGCTCGGCATGAAGATCATCCGTACCAAGTGTTTCGGCAACGGCTCGCCAATGCGAGCGCACTTCATCCGGGATCGGCGGGACTGGCGACAGCCCCTCCAGCAGCGCCTTGAAATAGAGCCCGGTGCCGCCGGTGATGACGGGCAGCAGGCCAGCCTCCTCAGCGGCGGCAATCTCGGCCGACACCTCATCCAGCCAGCGCGCGACCGAATAAGGCTCAGCCGCGCTGACGTGCCCGAACAGACGATGCGGCACACCGGCTTCGTCGGCCTCGGTGGGGCGCGCGGTGAGCACGCGCAGCTCACGATAGACCTGCATGGAATCGGCATTTATGACGACGCCGCCGCGTGCGCGCGCCGCCGCAATCGCGAACGCCGACTTGCCGCTTGCGGTCGGACCTGCAATAAGAAGCGCCTTCGGGCGGGGTTGGATGCTCATCGGCCCTGATTACCTCAATGTTGCCTGGGCCGCGAGCCCTCCAACTCGTGTGCGCTTATCAGCAACGCCGGCAACAGCACCTCTCACGCGCGACATCCTGAAGTCCTACACATGCCGACATCCGTGGCCTCGACATCGTTCCGTCTTGTCATAATCGCCAATCCAGCGCGCGCGAACCTGGACGACCGGACGTTCGACACATTTGTCAGGCCGATACCAATATCGCATCGCTCAAAGCTCCATCGGCTGAAGGATGGCGCTGCCTGCGAAGTGTCGGTCGTATCGGAACACCCTGGAGACGCACGGGCGGACCAGTTCGAGCAGATCGAAAGGCATGTCCTGACGCCTGCACGAATGGCTGGTTTTGATGCCGCCCTGCTGCCAGACGACCCCGACGTTCGCCGCAAGAGCCTTCTGGTCGCCGACATGGAATCAACGATTATCGAGCAGGAGATGCTCGATGAGCTGGGCGACCTCATCGGCAAACGCGATGTGATCGAGACCATCACCGCACGCGCCATGCGCGGCGAACTCGATTTCGAGGCGGCGCTGAGGGAACGTGTGGCCATGCTGGCGGGGCTCGATGCGCGCGTGCTCGACGAAGTGGCTCAGCGCATCACCATCATGCCCGGCGCGCGCGAACTGATCGCCACCATGAAAGCCAACGGCGCCTGGTGTGCGCTCGTGTCAGGCGGCTTCACGGTGTTCACCGAACGCATTGCGCGTCAGCTCGGCTTCGACGAGCATCAGGCCAACACGCTGGAGATCATCGACGGAAAGATCACGGGGCGCGTTATGGAACCGATCCTGGGGCGCGAGGCGAAGCTTGCCGCATTGAAACGCATTGCGGCGGAGCGGGGGATCGACACGAGACACACATTGGCTGTCGGAGACGGCGCCAACGATCTCGCGATGCTCGCCGAAGCGTCCCTCGGCGTCGCGTTTCGCGCCAAGCCCAAGGTTCGCGAAGCCGCACTTGCCAATTGCGGTGGCGCCGTCATCACGCAAGGCGATCTGACCGCATTGCTCTACCTTCAAGGCTACAGCGAGAGCGAATTCTCAACCCGTGCGTGATCAGCATTGGAAGCGCTCATCAATTGCACTGCTGCCGCACGCGCAATCGGCATCGCGTTGAATTCGGGCAACGATCGAAGGCATTGCGTGTCCCAAACGACTCTCGACGGATGCGCTTCGAATCGGCAGGATCGAAAACTCCCGGGTCACGAAGTCATACAAGAGTCGAGCGCCTGATTGCCGCAGTCCAACATCCAACCCGCGCATCGGGCCATCGTTCCCGAGCCAGCCAGAGGATCCTGGATCATGCCCAAGAAGCTCCTGGCGCTGCTGCTGAGCATTATTGCCTTGTTTGCGATCATCGATCTTGCGCGTTCCGCGAAAGTGCAACTCGCACAAACCTTCGGCGGCCGCTCCCCCGTGACCACCACAGATGCTGCAGAAGATGTTGCAGAGCCCTCACGGGCAGTGCCACGGAAAGTCAGGACGGCGGGGTCATCCAAAACCGGCATCGCGCCTACTGCCATCGTGCCCGCAAATTGGGATGGAACTGCCACACGCTGACAGAGGCTCGACGCATTCCCCGACAATTGACAACTCCGGCTCGCAGAATTTGCGATGCCGCGCTATTTCAATGAGCCGTTCCAGAACATAATTGCATGTTCTGGCACACGGCTGGCGCGAGCGTCTGCGAAGCGAACACCGGCCGAGGTCGATTTGAGGTCGCGGCGAAAGCACCGCCGGCCCGTTTTTTGGATGCGGCGTGCTTGTGTATGAACGACGTAACCGTGGAACAGGCGAGCGATCTGCTCTAGAGCAGGTCAGATCTTGATTGAATCATGTCTGGCCATTGTGGCCTGCTCTATCTCTTTGTTTGAGAGCCTCAATCACGGCCTCGATGGAAGCAATCGTGCTTCCATCGAGGCCGATCAGGCTCTAAGCCGCAGGGCGGTGCAACGACGAGGCCGTGCGCATATGATTGATCTTCTGCTCCTCGGCGCCGGCTTCCTCATCCTTCTGACTGGAGGCGAACTGCTCGTGCGCGGGGCCGTGCGGGTCGCCGAGTACGCGGGCATGTCACCGTTGCTGATCGGCCTGACGCTCGTTGGCTTCGGCACCTCAGCCCCGGAACTGGTGACGAGCGTGCAGGCGGCCATGCAAGGCTCGCCCGGCATCGCCGTCGGCAACATCGTCGGCTCGAACATCGCAAACATCATGCTGATTCTCGGGATCTCGGCAGCAATCCGGCCGATGGCCGTGGGAACGGCAGCCTTCCAGCGCGACGGCATGATCGTGCTGGCCAGTGCATTGTTGTTCAACGTCGTGGGTCTGACGGCGCCGCTCGGCCGCCCGGTTGGAGCGGTACTCTTCGCCTTGTTGATCTCCTATCTGTGGTACGCCTACAGGCAGGAACGCTCGGGCGCACACATTGAGGGTCACACCGCGGCCTACGAGCGCGCGGAAGCAATCGAGGAATTGCTGTCAGACAAGGCCGAAAGGGACAGGCGTCGCCGCTGGCCACCGATTCGAATCGACATCGTCACAGCGCTTCTGACGGCGATTGGCGGCATGCTTCTTGTCATCGCGGGTGGCCGGTTGCTGGTCGATTCGGCGGTTGCGATCGCGCGCACATATCATGTGTCCGAGGCCGTCATCGGGCTCACCATCATCTCGATCGGAACCTCGATGCCGGAACTCGCGACCTCGGCGGTCGCCGCCTACCGCAAGCATGCCGATGTCGCGCTCGGCAACATCATGGGCTCCAACATCTACAACACGTTCGGCATCGGCGGGGCGACGGGGCTGCTGTCTCCAACCATCATTCCCAGCGAGATCGTACGATACGACAACCTCGTCATGCTCGGCGCATCGATGGCTATGCTTGCCTTTGCACGCTCGGGCTACCGGTTGAGCAGGCAGGAAGGACTGGTGCTGCTTTCGGGATACGCTGTGTATCTCTACACGCTCTTCCCGAAATAGCGACGCCAGGCGATGTCAATGCGGACTTTCAGCGTGTCGTAGACAGACTTCAGGTGCGGCCGCCAGCGTGCCTGCAGACGACGCAGTGCCTGCTTCACCCGTGATTTCAACATGCGGCCGTAACGCCAGGCGAAGGAGGCGCGCACGCGCGCAAAGAGCGCCTCTTTCCACGGCACGAACCAGTCGTAGGCGCGCGCGAACCAAGCGATCCGCATGAGTTGCGGTTTGGTCAGCATGAAGATGCGCGCGACGAGCGCAGTGCCCACAACCTTGGCGGCGGCGAGCAACAGACCGGCCTTGACCACGTGCCCGCCGGCCATAAGCGCGAGCGCCCCGATCTTGACGGGGAAGATGATCGCACTGGGCAGAGCGAAGACGGCCAGAGAAGGATACGGTGGCAAGCCGGCGATCACTGCCTCGAGCCGGGCCACGAGGCGGAAGCGTGCAAACCATGCCAATACTGCTGCGAGCGGTTTCCATCCCCACTCCTCGAACAGCAGCACGAGTGCCAGAACCAGATTGACGGTGCCGAGCAGCGTAAGCCTGACCAGGCATGCGAGCGCACGCAACGCGCGGCCGGACATGCCAGGCGTGTTGCCGCCTGTGTCATGGGTGTTCGGTGCTGGCTCAGATGGCTGCTGCACGCGGTATCCCTGTGGCCGCTCGGCGGATAGACCATCGCACGCGCGGCAGTCTCGTCGTTCTCAGCCGATCAGGCTCTTGCACGTGCGTCACAGAAAAATATAGACGCCTTGGGCCATTGCAAGTGGCGCTCCTTCGAACCGAGTGTCGGCGCGAGCACGCTTTCAGGGTGATCGGCTTCAGGTCGGCTCGCTCATGCGGATATCGCCCGGAAGCAGTGCGCCCGCCTTTTGCGCCTCCTCGAGTGCCTGGGCAAGTTCCTCGCGCGCTTTTTCCGCCTGCCGCTGGCGATTCCACAGCGACGCATAAAGCCCATCCGTGGCGATCAGCTCCGCATGCGTACCCTGTTCGACGAGATGGCCCGCCTCCAGCACCAGAATATTGTCGGCATGCACGATCGTCGACAGGCGATGCGCGATAACCAGTGTCGTGCGGTTCCGGGCGACCCGGTCCAATGCGTCCTGGATCTCCTTTTCAGTGTGGCTGTCAAGGGCACTGGTTGCTTCGTCCAACATCAGGATCGGCGGGCCCTTGAGGATCGTGCGGGCGATGGCCACACGCTGCTTCTCACCGCCGGAGAGCTTGAGACCGCGCTCGCCGACCATGGTCTTGTAGCCGTCCGGAAGCGTCCCGATGAACTCGTCGATCTGGGCGAGCTTCGCAGCCGCCTTGACCTCGTCATCGGTGGCATCGGGGCGGCCATAGCGGATGTTGTAGAGGATGGTGTCGTTGAAGAGGACGGTATCCTGGGGCACCACGCCGATCGCGGCACGCAGGGAAGTCTGCGTGACGTCGCGAATGTCCTGACCGTCGATCGTCACGCTACCGGCCTGAATGTCGTAGAAGCGGAAGAGGATGCGGCTGATCGTAGACTTACCCGCTCCCGACGGGCCGACGATGGCGACCATCTTTCCGGCCGGCACCTCGAACGAGAGATTGTGCAGAATCTGGCGCTCGGGATCGTAGGAGAAGGATACGCGGTCGAAGCGGATATTGCCCTGGCGGACCGTCAGCGGCGGTGCACCCGGCTTGTCGCGAACCTCGGGATGCTCGTGCAATAACGCGAACATCGTCTCCAGATCGACCAGACCCTGTTTGATCTCGCGATAGACCATACCCATGAAGTTCAGCGGCATGTAGAGCTGGATCATCATAGCGTTGATCATGACGAAGTCGCCGACCGTGTGGGTACCTTGCATGACGCCGCGCGCGGCCAGCCACATGACAAGCGTCATGCCGATGGTGAAGATGAGCGACTGGCCGGAGTTCAAAACGCCCAGCGAATAGTAAGTGCGGATAGCGGCCTGCTCGTAACGCGCCATGGCCCTATCGAAGCGCCGGCTTTCCATCGCCTCGTTGCCGAAATATTTGACCGTCTCGAAATTCAAAAGGCTGTCGATCGCCTTGGTATTGGCGTCGTTGTCGCTCTCGTTCATCTCGCGGCGGATGGCGATGCGCCACTCAGAAGCGGCGAAGGTGAACCACATGTAAGCCGCCACGGTGACGAGCACGACCGCCACGTAAAGCCAGTTGAAATAGTAGAGCAGCACCGCACAGACGAGCAGCAGCTCCAGCACCGTCGGCGCGAGCTGCAGGAGCCCCATGCGGATGATCAGCTCAATGGCGCGTGCCGCGCGCTCGATGACACGCGAAAGTCCGCCGGTGCGTCGCTCGAGGTGAAAACGGAGGGACAGGCGGTGCAGGTGCTCGAAGGTGCGGTTGTTGAGCTCGCGCACGGCGTGCTGGCCGACCTTGGTGAAGAACAGGTCGCGGATCTGGTTCAAGACCATCATCAGAACGCGGCCGGTTCCGTAAGCGATGATCAGCGCAGTCGCAACGAGAGCAAGTGTGCCGCCAAGCTCGCCGGCTGCGGGTGCATTGGCGGTGAGCCAGTCGGTCGCCTCCTTGAACAGGATCGGCACGGCGACCGTGACCAGCTTGGCGATGACCAGGACGACGAACGCCGCGACGACCTGCAAACGCAAATCGGGACGCCCCTTCGGCCAGACGAAAGGAACAAGCCCCAGGAAGACGGTCCAGTGGTCGGCGCGTCCCTTTATGCCGGCCAGTCCGCCAGCAGGCATATTGCGCGCGCCGTGTCCCCTGATGTGGCCTTGTCCCATATTGATCCCTGAAGCAGCGTGCGCCAGCCGGCGCGTCCGCCGAGCCGCCGTCTTACGCGCAATCGGCACATGTGGCCAGCACCGTGTGACACAGCGCCTGCCGGATTATCGGCTGCGAATGCGGGGAATTTCAAAGCGCTGACAGGGGAAAATCAGATCAGGATCGTCGATCTTCGCAACATTGGCGCGGTAAATGACCGGCCAAAGCGCTCCTTTGCGGTAATGGCGTCGAGAAATACGCCAGAGGCTGTCGCCGGCGCGAACGACCTAGGGAACCTCTGAATAGCGGGCGCTTGCAGCGGCGGGAGCGTCGCTGATCACG
>DAIPMW010000037.1:0-3796 GCA_036768475.1 Hyphomicrobiaceae bacterium
ACGACTTGAAGACTCCCATCACACGCATGCGCCTGCGCAGCGAGGAGATTTCGGACCACGAGCTTGTCCGCGCCATAGCAACCGATCTCTCCGATATGGAAGCCATGCTCGACAGCACGTTGGCTTTTCTCCGCGGGGACCAGATCGCCGAGGAGAAAAAGCAGATCGATCTCGGTTCTCTGCTCGAGACCATCACGACCGACCTCACCGATCTCGGCCATGACGTTGCCCTCGTCGCAACGGCGCCGGTTGTCGTGCGCGGCCGCCATCTCGCGTTGAAACGGGCGTTCTGGAACCTCACCGAGAATGCGGTGAAATATGGTGGGCGCGCGAGAGTGACGCTGCAGCCGAGATCCGGTGGCGCCATCGTTTCGATCGACGACAACGGACCCGGAATTCCTGACGACGAAAACGAGGCGGTGCTGCGCCCGTTCTACCGGATCGACAACTCGCGCAACCGAGAGACGGGAGGTGTTGGCCTTGGCCTTACTGTCGCCCACTCCATCATCACGTCCCACAATGGCGAGCTGACGCTTGCAAACCGCGACAAAGGCGGCCTTAGCGTGACGGTGATCCTGCCAGGCTAACGGCTAATGCCTCGCTGGTCCGGGGGCCGCGCGTCAGCGATGGGCCAGACCCGCGGTCTGGATCGACAAGCGGCTCAGGCGCAGCGAGAACCATGTGAAAATGACCACATCGATCAGCGTTGCGATCGTGGCCTGCACCATTACGATGACCTGAAACACCGACAACGTACTTTGCCCCCGCATCCAATCGACAAACGCGTAGACCACGACAAAGAGGGGCAAGAGCGAGACCAGAATTTCGATCATGGAATGGGTAACACCTCCGCGCGGCTGGGCGAGAACCGCACGCGCCTGTAGCGCGACGTAGGCCAGCGCGATGACGCCAACCCACGAGACGTGCCACATGGCAGCATCCGCGGCTTCGATTTGCGGAGAATGTCCCCACCAGAGCACATACCAGAGCAGACCGGCAAAAATGATGGGCGCGCCGTGATTGAGGAAGAATCCGATCGCAGCGTGCATTGCACGCTGCCACGCGGTGGCGCCGTCGCCGGATTTGGTCGCTGTCACTGGCTAACCCTCATAAACTCAGATTCCAACTCCGGCTTCTTCGCATTCGGTCCGCATCGACCCGCTCGCTGCTAGCGAGCCCTGCCGCCACAGCAGCCGCCGGGCTGGCCGCTCTTTTGAGGGGCGGCTCCGTGCTTTGCATCGCTTGTCGGAGCAGCGTGCTGCTTATCAGCCGAGCTCACGCTGTACTCCTTCGAGTGGTGGCCACCACAACATGCGTGACCGTGGTTGCCATGCTCAACATGACCGCTTTCGACCGTAACCTTAGACATATCCATTCTCCTCGTTCTTCGCAGCCTAATGGCCCATCACGAGATGGGCCTCTTGTTAAATACGCATCGGGAACGTGTGCGGATTGCATTTCACATCATCCGCCGTATGTGTTCGTGAATGTTCGCTCTTGGGCTGCGTCGCGCATACGGCGTGCCGTTTCCCAGAACGCTGAAATTTCGGCGATCAGCTTTCGTTCCTGTGCCATGAGCGGATGATCATCGCGCATGGCGTGACGATTGCTGGCTACGGCATCCGCGAGCACGCCGAAGGCGCTCATCCACGGCATGAACCGCTCCGACCAAAGATAGGTCCTCACGCGCATGGGATGTAACCATTGCATTGAATGCGCGAACCACGGGTTCGCGAAAGCCTTGACCCATGGGCTCACGAACGTGCGGTAGAGATTCTCGTTGAACTCTGAAACCTCACGGACGCGCTCGAACGCACCGCGCGGATACTCGAAGTGCAGATCCTCGACGTTGCGCGCCTCGAACCGCACCGCATATTGATCCTTCGCACAATCCGGATCCCCGGTCGGATTGTCGATCTTCATCTCGTAGAGGCCAGGCGCGAGCGCGTCGATATCGCAGAGACTTTCGAGGATCGCTCGATGCTCGAAGCGAGCAACACCGGCCGAGACGAAGATGCCGAGATGACCGACATGCGGATTGGTCAAGTAGACGATCCGTTGGCCAGCCTTCTTGAGGGCATCGGTCGTCTTGTAGACGGCCGGGATCCATCCGAGCGCCTGATGAGGCGGGGTGATGTTATCGCCGTAGGACGCGAAGATGACGAGCGGGTTCTTGATGCTCGTGAGATCGATCGTGCAATGCTCGTCGACACGGATACGGCCTTGCTCGAGCTTGTTGCCGACGAACAAATCTTCGACGATCGATACCATTTCCTCGCCGCTCAGCCGATAGAAGCCGTTCCACCAGCGCTCGAAATCGAGAAAGCGGTCGGTTTCGCTGTCGATCTTGGTGAAGAGGTTGGCGTATTTGTCCCATAGGGCATTGCCGGGCTTCAGGGCCTCGAAGTTCTGAACAAGCCAGGCGCCGTCAAAACGGTCATGGTTCAGATCGGCGAGGAAATGCGTCAGCCAAACGCCGCCAACGAACCCTCCGGCAAGCCGCATCGGGTTTGCGCCAGCCTCGCCCTCCCAATACGAGAGGGGCGAGCCATTGAGGACAACAGGGCCAGTCAGGCCTTCGCAATGCGCCGACAGAAGCGTCGCCGCCCAACCCGCCTGACAATTTCCATACAGCACCGGCGCCTTGCTATCGTGGCGGCCGGACACGACCTCAACGAATTGGCGTAGCGCTTCGAGCACGTCAGGAAGCGTCTGGTGCGGAGAGGGCTCGGGGAAGAAGACGACGAAATAGACAGGGTGGCCCGTATGCAGCGCCACGCCAACCTCGGAGTCGCGCTTGAAGCCACCAATGCCGGGACCATGCCCCGCCCTTGGATCGAGCACGATGACCGGAGGCTTTTCCGGATCGACGCAATCGTCCCAGCAATCGTCACCAACCTCCGTTATTCGCAAGAGGGCATAGTTAGCCGGGCGATCGAATGTGCGCGCATCCAGCAGCATCTCGTATTTGAAGTTGACGAGCGGCGGCAGCCCCGCCGCCTCGTGCTCGAGCATGTTGTTTGCGCGCCGGCGCAGGACGTCGAAGAACAGGATCGTCCGCTCCAGGACATCACGCTGGTAGTCGAGCACCTCGAAAGGGGAGGGAATGGCCTCAAGCCCTAACGATCCCGCACCAGCAACTGTCTCGTGGTGCTGGGCTTCCTTTTTGCTCCGAGCTGGAAGCGACGGCGAGGTCGGACGCGGCGCAGACGCCTTAGCTGACACGCCGACCGTATGGTGGCCTGACGGCGGGTCAATCGAGTGCGACTTCTTTACTGCAACCATGACAATCTCCGTCTAACCGAGCGTGCGAAGACGCGTTCGGCAGATATTTCAGATGTCAGACGGCCACGTCCTTAGCCGACCGAGTAAATCCTACGCTGGAACTTGGTTTTCCAATTGATCCGGGTCAACGGTGACTGAACTCGCAACTTCGTGGCGTGGCAGATTGTTGAGTCACAAGCCAAACTGTTCACGTTGGTCCTTAAATCGCATTAGCTTGATGGCAGGCTAAACGTTCCAGTTGTTGGAAGGTCAAGCGCTGAACGGAAGGTATAAATTATGGTTCAAATTGGCGATGCCGCCAGACTGACAGGCGTCCCGGCCAAACTCATCCGGTACTACGAGAGCGCGGGGTTGCTGAGCCCGTCTCGACGGCGGGGGAACGGTTACCGGGTCTTCGATGAGCGAAACCTGCATGAACTGCGCTTCATCAAGCGCGCCCGCTCTCTCGGCTTTCCGATCAAGCAGATCGATCTGCTGCTCGGTCTCTGGCGCAACAAGAAGCGGTCGAGCC
>DAIPMW010000031.1:5000-22906 GCA_036768475.1 Hyphomicrobiaceae bacterium
TGCCGGCGGATCACGACCGGTCGGCCTGCCGAACGTATACGGCGGCCGCGGTCGTCGCAGCTTGCGCGATCTCTACGAAATGGATCATGGATCGGCGCCGCCCGGCGGTCGCTTCCGATGGCTCATGAGCACCGTACTGGCCGCCGCGATCGGATCCATCGCGATCTTCACCGTCATCTACGGCTCGGTCGATTCCAAGGAAAGTGCGAGCGGATTTCTCCCGACGCTCGCGCGGATCAGCACCGGCGAGTTGCCCTCGCCCGCGCTGCTCAAGGTGAAACGGATGGCCGGTCTCAACTGGTTCACGCCGAAGTCCGACAGATTGGAAGTGACGAGCGGCGCTGGTTCGATGCGCTTCGTCATCCAGGAAAAGTTGCACCAGCGGCGTAACGGCCGCGACTACATCCATGCCAAACCCTACGTGCGAGTCGTGGCCCGGCTCGGCGCACCCTCCGACGCGATAAAACAGCAAATTCCATCCTTCAATCCTTTCAAGCTCTACGCGAACTCGACCCCGATACAGGATGCAGACGGAGAGCAGAGAGAACATACCGGCAATGCCGATGTTGTCGTTCGAGTCGTGGAGCTGCTCGGCGGAATTCTACCGGTCGAGGACGGACAGCGCATGGATGATGCAGAGGTGCGCGAGATCGTTATGCGCGACACGGATGCTATGCGTGCGCCACTCGCGGACGCTGCTGGCGGACTGGGGGTTGAAGATCAGATCGTGCCATTGGCAGTCGCGCAGCAACCCAACACCACGATCCTGGCCAAGACGGTCAGCGAAAAAAGTGACGCAATCGACGACATCGAGGATGGCGAGTTGACGGTCGTAAAGGCAGGCAAGGGCGACACGCTCAAGAAGATCCTGATCAAGGCCGGCGCCGACCAGTGGCAGGCCGTGGCGATGATCGAAGCGGCGCGCGGTATCTTCAAGGAGCAGGAACTGCAGCCTGGCAACGAGGTCCACGTGACACTGGTGGCCTCACTCACGGAAGCCGATCGCAAGGAACCGGCGCGATTCTCAGTGTTCGCGGACGGGCACGTTCACAAGGTGACGGTGACGCGCGGACCTGCCGGCGAATTCGAGGCATCAGCGACACCGATTGGTGCCGAGGCTGCCGTGCGCGCACTGCTCAGTGACGACGATGACGCACTCAAGAATAGCAATCTCTATTCGAGCATCTACAGCGCCCTGCTTGAGCAGGGCATCGATGCCGACACGATCCTGCAGATCTTTCGCATCCACGTCTACGAGACCGATTACCGGCGGCGGCTGAGAGCGGGTGACCAGATCGAGATGTTCTTCGACGTGAAGGACCAGGACAACGGCAAAAATGAGCTCGGCGAGCTGCTTTACACCTCGATAACTGCCGGCGGGGAAACTTCTCGTTTTTATCGATTCCGGACGCCCGATGGCGCCGTTGATTACTATGACGATCAAGGAAACAACTCGAAACGGTTCCTCATGCGACGGCCCGTGCGCAGCTCGAACGTGCGCTTGACGTCAGGTTTCGGCTATCGTTTCCATCCGCTCCTCAACCGCCGGAAAATGCATACAGGCGCGGACTGGGCTGCACCGCCAGGAACGCCCATTCTTGCCGCGGGTAACGGTGTGATCGAACAGGCAGGGCGCAGAGGCCAGTACGGTAATTACGTTCGCATTCGCCACGCAAATGGCTACCAGACGGCGTACGGACACATGCAGGCCATTGCGCCCGGCGCACGCGACGGCGTGAAAGTGCGCCAGGGTCAGGTGATCGGCTACGTGGGTTCGACAGGGTTGTCATCAGGCCCGCATCTGCATTTCGAAGTTCTCGTCAACTCGCAGTTCGTGAACCCGATGTCGATCCAGGTGCCGCGCGAACACCAGCTAGACGGACGGCAACTGGCGCAGTTCCAAAAGGAGCACGCACGCATTGACGATCTCATGCGACGCTCGCCTGTCAAAACCGCAAGCAAATAGGCGCATGCTCGTCAGATTGCCGGTTCGATCAATCCGGTTCGGCATAGCTCGCGAGGAACCGGAATTCGGGTGATTCGTCGAGAAGGCTCTGTTCGAATGCAATACCCGCGCGCTCTTGCCTACACCAGACGACCCTGCCCGGAAGCACAATCCCCTTCACCTCGATCGTTACGATATCGTCTTCACGCAGATGCACTGAGGTCTCTATGCCGAGGCCGCCAATCGAGACGTCGATGATGCGTATTGCGTTCACCCGCGTACCAACGTGCAGACGAGCGCAGCAGGCGGTAGAGATGCGAGGCAACTGACGCCGCTCCGCCCAGGCTGGCATGATGAACTCGCCATCCGGTGCGCGAAGAGGAGACCCTCCTCCAGCAGCCTCTTTCAGCACGGTGGTCAGAACGTCGTCCTCAACGGCGGAGTCGACTGGGTTGAATATGCCAATCGCCTTGTCGATTTCAGCAAGGACGCAATGGGCTTGGCCGCAAGCGAAACGCCAGGCCGCGCAAAATTCAACCGTAGCAATGCTGGTGGGATCGCGTGCCGCCTGATGGTCGGCGATGAACACCATCGTGGCATTCATGGCAGTGTCGAGTGCATCGGTGAAGGCATTCAGTGCCCTTGCGAGACCGCTGCCCGGGTCAAGCCGATGATAGCGTGTCACTGCGAGGATGTAGCTGGATGAGCCGACCGGATAGAAACGGATCAGTGCGCGAACCGCGTGCAGATTGGGGTCATTGCTCAAAGCGTTGGCGGCGGACGTGCAGATGCCCGTCAACACCGAGACATGCCTCACCTCGGCACGAAGCCTCAGAATGAGAGCCACCGAGCGCGATTGCGCGATTTCGGGCCGGCTCGAGAATGCGCCGCCGTGAATCAAGCGACCAAGCGCCAACTCAGCCCAATCGTAAGAGGCGGCACGCTCGGAGGTCGTGTCAGTCTGGAGGTTCTCCGGAACAATGCCAGAGACGCCGCCTCTGTGCATTTGTCCGGCCGCGCCAATTGCACGTATCCTTTGCATCCGCGAACCTCCGCAGATCATAACAATTACAGCCGTCCGTGCGTGAGCGGGCGGCACTCGGGCGCCCAACCGCAGTTACGCGCGGCAGACGCGTGAAATCGCCTCTGGCAAGCTATTAGGTTGCAACCTTAGATTTAATCTGGTTTTGAAATAATTAATTTTGCGTTCAATTGCTTCGGCGTTCGATGGAAAGATACACGCGATGCGATGCTTTGTTTCGAACCATGTTTTTCACGCTGAACCGCTTCACACTTCAGCTAAACATGCTTTGTTTCGAACCATGTTTTTCACGCTGAACCGCTCCACACTTCAGCTAAACATGGGCTAAAGGGCCCCGGCTCATTCGATTAGCCGGGGCCGAACGTGTTGCAGGAACGCTGGTGGCGGAATTGCGCCGATCAAGCCGCGGCGGTCTTCACTGGCCAATCGTTGATCGTCAAGCCGCCGTCGCGGACAGACAAGTGCACCTTATCGCCATCCTTGACCCCGCCGGCGAGGATCTGCTCGGCAAGCGGATCCTGCACGTTC
This sequence comes from Hyphomicrobiaceae bacterium, assembly GCA_036768475.1. GTDB lineage: Bacteria > Pseudomonadota > Alphaproteobacteria > Rhizobiales > Hyphomicrobiaceae > JAEUMD01. Next base: position 8,516 of record DAIPMW010000031.1, read on the forward strand.
TTCTGGATGACACGCTTCAACGGGCGCGCACCATACGAAGGATCATAGCCACGGTTGGCCAGCCATGTGCGCGCGGCATCGTCGAGCTCGATCGTGATCTTGCGATCCGCGAGCAGCTTACCGAGCCGGCCCATCTGGATATCGACGATAGCGCCCATATCCTCCCGCCGCAGACGATGGAACAGGATGATCTCGTCGAGACGATTGAGGAACTCCGGCCGGAAGCGCGCTCGGACTTCAGCCATCACCAGATCGCGTACGGCTTCGGTCTCTTCGCCTTCCTTCTGGCTGACGAGGTATTCCGCACCCATGTTCGACGTCATGATGATGAGCGTGTTCTTGAAGTCCACGGTACGGCCCTGGCCGTCGGTGAGACGACCGTCATCGAGCACCTGAAGGAGCACGTTGAAGACATCCGGATGCGCCTTCTCGATCTCGTCGAACAGCACAACCTGATACGGCCTGCGGCGGACGGCCTCGGTCAGCGCTCCACCTTCCTCGTAGCCCACATAGCCTGGAGGCGCACCGATCAGCCGCGCCACGGAGTGCTTCTCCATGAACTCGGACATGTCGATGCGCACCATTGCGCTCTCGTCATCGAACAGGAACGCGGCAAGTGCTTTGGTCAGCTCGGTCTTGCCGACGCCCGTGGGGCCGAGAAACATGAACGAGCCGATCGGCCGATTGGGGTCCTGAAGGCCGGCGCGCGCGCGGCGCACAGCGGTTGAGACCGCCGTCACGGCCTCAATCTGGCCGATGACGCGCTTGGCCAGCGCGAGTTCCATCTTGAGCAATTTGTCGCGCTCGCCCTCCAGCATTTTGTCGACCGGAACGCCTGTCCAGCGCGACACGACGGCCGCGATCTGATCCGGCGTGACAGCCTCCTCGACCATCACGTTCTGCTTGGCCTCGCTGCCCTCGGCGTCCTTGATCTTGCGCTCCAGTTCGGGAATGACCCCATAGGCAAGCTCACCGGCTCGCGCCAGGTCGCCCTTGCGCTGCGCCTGCTCGAGTTCGATGCGTCTGTGATCGAGCTGCTCCTTCAGCTTCTGGACGGAGCCGAGCTTGTCCTTCTCGGCCTCCCACCGTGCGGTCAGCTCGTTGCTCTTCTCCTCGAGATCCGCAATCTCCTTGTCGAGCCGGGAAAGGCGATCCTTGGACGCATCGTCAGTCTCTTTTTTCAGGGCCTCGCGCTCGATCTTCATCTGCATCAGATCGCGATCGATCGCGTCCAGCTCTTCGGGCTTGCTGTCGATCTCCATCTTGAGGCGGGACGCTGCCTCGTCGACGAGGTCGATGGCCTTGTCGGGAAGGAAGCGGTCGGTGATGTACCGATGCGACAGCATCGCGGCTGAAACCAGCGCACTATCGGTAATGCGCACCCCGTGGTGCATCTCGTACTTCTCTTTCAAGCCGCGCAGGATCGAGATGGTGTCCTCGACGGTCGGCTCGGTAATGAAGACGGGCTGGAAACGGCGTGCGAGCGCGGCATCCTTCTCGATGTGCTTGCGGTACTCATCGAGCGTGGTGGCACCCACGCAGTGCAATTCGCCACGGGCGAGCGCCGGCTTCAACAGATTCGATGCATCCATCGCACCGTCCGCCTTACCGGCGCCAACGATGGTATGCAGTTCATCTATGAAGAGGACAATGCGGCCTTCCTCGGCGGTCACCTCCTGAAGCACGCTCTTCAGCCGCTCCTCGAACTCGCCGCGGTACTTCGCACCGGCGATGAGCGAGCCCATGTCGAGCGCGAGAAGTTTCTTGTCCTTGAGGCTGTCGGGCACGTCGCCCTTGACGATGCGAAGCGCCAAGCCCTCGGCGATCGCGGTCTTGCCCACGCCCGGCTCGCCGATCAACACCGGATTGTTCTTGGTGCGGCGCGACAGCACCTGGATGGTACGGCGAATTTCCTCGTCGCGGCCGATGACCGGATCGAGCTTGCCGCTTGCCGCAGCCTCGGTGAGGTCGCGTGCATACCGCTTCAAAGCATCATATGCCTGCTCGGCGGACGCGCTGTCAGCGGTGCGCCCCTTGCGGATTTCGTTGATCGCGGTGTTAAGGCCCTGCGGTGTAACACCGGCCTGCTCCAGGAGCTTCGCTGCCTCGCTCCCCTTCTCAAGTGCCAGCGCCAGCAAAAGGCGCTCGGCGGTGACGAACTTGTCACCTGCCTTGGTGGCGATCTCTTCCGCCTTACCGAACACCCGAGCCAGTTCGGGCGACAGATAGACCTGCCCAGCGCCACCGCCCGACACGCTCGGGATCTTTTTCAGCGCCTGCTCTACGGCCTTGAGCGCTTCGGCGTGGCGCCCACCGGCTTTGCCAATGAGGCCCGCGGCCAGACCCTCATTGTCGTCAAGCAGGACCTTGAGCAAATGCAGCGGCTGGAATTGCTGATGACCCTCGCGCATGGCGAGGCCCTGGGCCGACTGGATGAAGCCCTTGGAGCGGTCGGTATAACTGTCGAAATTCATGGCAACCCCTTTTCCGGCACGACCGCATGGCCCTTCACGGCGCCTGCGGTCATCCATTGGTTGTGTGTCTCATGCCCCGACCGCGAACCCTGTCGGCGTTCCCAGACCGGGGCTTCCGCGTTTCATATGGGTGCGTTTTCCACCCTTGGAAGAGGGCGCGACAACGATAACCTCACTGATCTTGTGGAATTTTGCGGGCAGCAAAACAGCACAGCCGTGGCGCGCAATGGTCCGCTTTCGGGCCGGCGCCCGTTCTGGTAAGCCTGCCTGCGGAACCGCAGTGCCGCAGGACACTTGAGATGACCGATGCCGCAGGACCGCACGTCTCCGCGCTCTATCGCTACCCCGTCAAGGGACTGACGCCGGAGCGGCTCGACGAGGTACATCTGGCACCGGGTGAGACCGTGCCGGGCGATCGCGGCTATGCGATCGAGAATGGCCCAGGCCGCTTCAACCAGGACGAGCCCAAGCACCTACCCAAGATCAACTTCCTCATGCTGATGCGCAACGAGCGGCTGGCAACGCTGGAAACGCACTTCGACGACGACACACAGACACTCACCATCCTGCGAGACGGCCGACAGGTCGCCCGGGGACAGATTTCTACGAAGCTGGGCCGCTCAATGATCGAGCAGTTCCTTGCCGCCTACATGAAGGCGGACCTGCGTGGCGCGCCGCACATCGTGGTTGCCCCGGGTCACAGCTTCACGGACATGGCGAAGAAGTGCGTCCACATCGTCAATTTGGCGAGCGTGCGTGAGTTGGAGCGGATCTCGGGCAAGACGATCCATCCGCTACGGTTCCGGCCCAATGTCATCATCGACGGACTGCCGGCCTGGTCCGAACTCGATCTCGTCGACAAGGCGATCACGATCGGACCGGTGCGCCTCGACGTCTTCACGCGCACCCAACGGTGCGACGCCACCAACGTCGATCCGGCAACCGGCGCGCGCGACATGGCGATACCCGCGCTCTTGCAGCGGACGTTCGGCCACTCCGATTTCGGCGTCTATGCGACGATCGCCTCGCCGGGAACGATACGTCCTGGCGATCAGGTGTCTGGCGTCTGAGGACAGGCAAGCCTGTGACGGCGCGCCCGGCCAAAGAAAAAGCCCGCTGAAACATGCCAGCGGGCCTTTTCTTCGTAATTTATGTGACCGGATTATCTCGGCATTACTCGGCGCTGTCTTCGGCCGGCGTGGCCTCGGACGCGCCCTCACCCGCGACCTCACGCTGACGGCGCGGGCGGCGGACGGACCGACGCAAGAATTCCGGCTGTTCTGTTCCTGAGCCCGCGAACTCGCGGCGGCGAGCCTCACCACCTCCCCCACCGCGGCGGCCGGTTTGGTCGTTACGGCCTTGATCAGGGCGGCTCTGATCGGGGCGGCCTTGATCGGGGCGGTTCTGGTCCGACCGGCTTTGCTCACGATTCTCTCGTGTCTCCCGTGCCTCGCGCCGCGGCTGCTCGCTGTCCTGTTCGCCACCCTGACGCCGGTCGTTTCCACCGCGTCCGTTGAAATGGCGATCGCGACCACCCTGCCGGCTTTGGTAATCCCCCCGAGGGCGGTTGCCTTCGTTGCGCTCATGGCGCTCGTGACGGTCCTGACGCTCATGCCGCTGTTGCGGCTCGAAATTGCGGACGTTGGGCTGCGGGTCATTCGGCCCTATGACACCCAAGTCCGTGCCGACCTCATCGTCACCATCATCCAGATCGTCGGCGTCGCCGAACTCACCCAGGCCGGGCGGGCGGCGTAGTGTCGCGGGGTCACCGCCACCCTGCTGGATCTGCTGCTCGCGGAACGCCATGATGATGCGATTGTAGTGCTCGGCGTGCTGCAGATAGCTCTCGGCCAGCACCGGATCGCCTGAGGATTGCGCATCGCGGGCGAGCGAAACGTATTTCTCAGCGATGTGTGCCGGCGTGCCCCGGATCTTTACGTCCGGGCCATTGCTTTCAAAGCTGCGCGTCAGCGGATTCTGGCTTTTGCGATTGCGTCCGCGGCCACGGCGGTTCTGTTGTCCCTGCCTCATGGGCTCCCGTTCTCGATCATCGTCGTAATACCATTCTCATTCACTTCGCCGTACTCTGGGCCGTCCAGAGCGCATTGCTCTGGTTTCGACGAAGTGCGGCAAATTCAAAACTGGCTTCAGCACGGCCAGCAACCTGACGAGCAACGCCTTGCTACCCAGACATGCCCAACCCCTTGCAATTCGCGTCACTGCGCTGGCGCCGGCTGTATGCCCCGGCTCGCCTCAGCGCATCCTAGCGATCTGAATTCTTGGCCTAGCTCGACTCTTCCCTGCCGGACAGGAGCGCCGGCTCAATGCTGCATAAAGTCTGCCTAGCGACGTTTCGCGGCCTGCAACGTGCGGCCCAGCAGAAAGCGCCAAGCAAGTGCATTCATCCGTCTTTTGTCACGCTCGCTCTGGCGTACAACGTCCAAACGGAGGGCGGCGGGGGACCGTGGGCAGCGCTCTAATAAAAATGCGCCACATCGGCGATGTCACTACGGGACTAATATGTCCACAAGCGACTTCAGCGCGACGATCAGCAGTCTCAAGCATGCGCGGGAGGTTGGGCCAGCAAGTGCTGCAACCGTCTGCTTACCGCGCAGATGCTCATTCGCCTAGCAAGACTGTATCCGGTCGCGTCCGTGATTCCAAGCATTATTCGTCTGAGTTGTGGGGACGTGGCTGTACGGCCACAATGCGCGTGTGGCCTGCCAGATCCACCGCCATGCGGATAGCCGCACCGGGAGCCGCGGCCTGGAACAGGTCCGCCACCGTGGCGGACTGACCGGCGCCGACCTCGACCACCATCCAGCCACCGGGCGCCAGCACCGCCATCGAAGCCGCCAGGATGTGGTAAAAGTCCAGGCCTTCCCGTCCTCCATCGAGAGCTGCCGCCGGGTCGTACAGGCGAACTTCGGGCTGCAGGTGCCCAAGCTCGGCGGAGGCGATGTAGGGCGGGTTGGAAACGATAAAATCGTAACCGCGTCCTTCGCTCGACCACTCATCGTGGAGGCCGCCGCGCACGTCGCGCGGCACGAAAGTCGCGCGCTCCTCCACACCGTGACGGACGGCGTTCGCGCCAGCCGTTTTCAGCGCATCTCTGCTGATGTCGATGCCCCTGCCTCGTGCCGACAACAATTCGGCAAGGAGCGTTATCAGGATCGCGCCTGTTCCAGTGCCAACGTCCAGGATTTCAATCGGCCGCCCCAGCCAGGGAGGCTCGGCGCATATGTCGAGCACCATATCGACCAACGCCTCGGTTTCGGGGCGAGGATCAAGCGTACCTGCCGACAGCAAGAAGTCGCGGCCATAGAAGGAGCGGCGGCCCAGGATTCGCGACAGCGGCTCGCGGGCTGATCGGCGCCGCGTATAGACATCAATGCGGTCGGCAGCTTCGGTATCGAGCGGGCGGCTCGCGGCGACGATGACGTCCAAAGGTTCGACTGCGGCCGCCGCCGCCACCAGCCAGCGCGCTTCGGCTGCAGGGTCGTCAACTCCGGCGGCGCGCAGTGACGCGGCTACTTGCCGCACCGCACCGGCCAGCGTCAAGGGCGTCTGAGCGGGTTCAGACGGCGGCATGACGCTCCATATCTGCGAGCTGGTTGGCCTGGTGCTCGGTGATGAGGGCATCAATCAGCTCATCGAGTGCGGTTGCGTCCATCACCGCGTCAAGCTTGTGCAGGGTGAGGTTGATGCGGTGGTCGGTGACACGGCCCTGCGGAAAGTTGTAGGTGCGGATGCGCTGCGACCGATCGCCGGAACCGACCTGCGAGCGCCGCTCCTGCGAACGCGCGCTGTCGACGCGCTCGCGCTCCATCTCATATAGGCGCGATTTCAGCACCTGCATCGCCAGCTTGCGGTTTTGATGCTGCGACTTTTCCGCCGACACGACGACGATCCCGGTCGGCAGATGGGTGATACGGACGGCGGAATCAGTGCGGTTGACGTGCTGGCCGCCAGCACCGGAGGCGCGCATCGTGTCGATGCGGATATCGTCCGGTTTGATATCGATGTCGACATCCTCGGCCTGGGGTAGCACCGCGACCGTCGCCGCCGACGTGTGGATGCGCCCGCTGGCCTCGGTCTCGGGCACGCGCTGGACGCGATGGACGCCCGATTCAAATTTGAGCCGCGCAAAGACGCCTTCACCGCTGATCGACGCGATCACCTCCTTGTAGCCGCCCAGGTCATTTTCCGACAGCGATATGATCTCGGTGCGCCAGCCGCGCAGCTCTGCATAACGCGCGTACATGCGGAACAGGTCAGCGGCGAACAGCGCGGCCTCGTCGCCCCCCGTCCCAGCGCGTATTTCCAGAATGGCATCGCCGTCGTCAGCGGCGTCCTTGGGGAGAAGCTGGATGCGCAAGCGATCGGCAAGCTCTTCGTACCGATCCTGCAGCCGCTCGCGCTCCTCCTCCGCCATGGCCGCCATCTCCTTATCGGTGGCGGGGTCGTCGCAAAGCGCCGCGAGGTCGGCGATCTCGCCGGCGACGCGGTTCAATTCCCGGTAGGTGGCGATAATCGGATCGAGATGCGCAAACTCCTTGGTGAGGCGCGCATAGGCATCCTGGCTGGGTCTCTGGTTGAGCTCCAGCTGGATGGACTCCCAGCGTTCGACAAGACGGTCCAGTTTCTCAGTCGGAATTCTGCTCATGTTGATGAGGCCCTTTGCCTCGCCGGATCATAGGCGGGGGTTGGTGGGCGCGCATCTAATCCGAATGTCGGCCGATCCGCAATTTGTCGCCGCGGCGGGAGCGGGGATCATCGACATCGATCCAGCGGTGCCCCTCGTAGATGGGGGCAAAGCGCACAGCGAAATAGTCCGAAATCGAGCGCACCGCCCGCTCGGCAGGAGCCGGAAGCTTCGATATGGCGCCGGCAACGACCGTGGTCTGCGTTGCGGTCGTGCCGACGGCGGCGGCGATCAGCAAGATCGTGCCCCACCGCACAACCCGAGACGGCGGCAACCCAACGGCGAGGCGGAATTCGGGGCGAGCCGGCCTCGAACCAGTGTGTGCGGCGGGCGTTTCGTCCGGCGTCATCGGAAACGTGGCCCCTCCGACGCCTGTGTCAAGCTCCCGACTGGCCATTACAGGCGGCGCGCGGCCATCGAGTGCCAGGGCAAGACTGCCGAGGGCCGGTCTTGGATCGAGCCCGGCACCGGCCACCCACAGATCGACGATGCGACGCGTTTCGGCCCATTCGGGCAACCCGGCGAGGTCGCCTTTTTCAAGGGCGATCACGACACGCGGGGTTGTACCTAGCCGGGCGGCCATGACCACCTCTGCGAGACCTTGTGCGACACGGATACCGCGCAATAGGCGCATCACCTCTATCCTGGCCTCGGCATGGAGTGCGACAACCGGCGGCGGCAGGAGAGCTTCACCGTCGCAGGATCTGGCTGTCACCGGTGCTGCATTCGGATGCCTGTGCGCAGGCGGCGCGCCGCCCGCCGACGTACTGCGACGCGCAGCGGGCCGGACCCAACCGGAGGAGGGCCGTGACGGGCTGGTCTCAATCGTACGTCGTTGCATCGGGCCTATGATCCCGGCGAATTGGCTCTTGACGATGGGCCAGCCGCCCGGCCGGCCATCAACGTGAGACTGGCGCGCACAGGCCTTGGCGGCACACCGGATAGCGACCGCCCAGAACGAAGCTGTCACCACGGCGTCCCAAGGGCGCGCACTGAATCAGCATTGAAAGCTTATGGCTCAGTCGAGTCAAAGCCCCGCAAAACGAATCGGAACGAGGTGTTGCCCAAATTCAAGAGCTGGCACAGCTTCGATCTGCGCCTGTGGGTAAAGCTGTGGGTAAAGGCGGGAGCCAGCCCCCGGTCAATGCTCCACGCCGGCCCGACGAGCAAATCGGAGCAGCGCCTGGCGCATGTCCTTTTCCCCCTGGACCAGCAAGCGGTCGATCTCGCGCTCGATCTCGGATGCATCGAGTGAAAGAATTGTTGCCTTGACCGCGCCGATGGCGGCGGGCGCCATGGACACGGAGCGGAAACCGAGACCGATGAGCGCCATCGCTTCGAGGGGGCGGCCAGCCATTTCGCCGCAGACCGTGACCGGCACGTTATGGCGACGGCCTGCCTCACTGATCAGCCGCAATGCCCGCACCGGCGCGGGGGACAATACATCGTAGCGGCTGGCCACCTTGGCGTTCGTGCGGTCGGCAGCGAACAGGAATTGCATCAGATCGTTGGAGCCGATCGAGACGAAATCGACCAGTCTGAAAAGATCGTCGAGTTCGAACAGCAGGCTTGGAACCTCGAACATGGCACCGAGTTGCACGCGCTCCGGACAAGGCATGCCCTTGCGACGCACCAGACCCAGCTCCGCATCGAACAGCTCCTTGACCTTGACCATCTCCGCCGCGGTCGTGATCATCGGGATCATGAGCCGCAATTCGCCACCGGCCGTCGCCTTGAACAGCGCGCGCACCTGCGTGCGGAACAATGCCTTGCGGTCGAGCGACATGCGAATGGCGCGCCAGCCAAGCGCCGGATTTTCCTCTTTCACCTGGCGGAGATAAGGCAGCATCTTGTCGCCGCCGATGTCGAGCGCACGGAACACGACCGGTTTTCCGCCGGCCGCCTCGATGACCTGGCGATAGCTCTGTGCCTGGCGTTCCAGGCGCGGCAGCGTATGCGAGACCATGAACTGCAACTCAGTGCGGAACAGACCGACACCATCGGCGCCGGATTCGTCCAGGTGCTGCATGTCGTAGACGAGACCGGCGTTGATATTGAGCGCTATGCGCTGGCCGTCCTTGGTGATGGCGGGTACACCGCGCAAGGCATCATATTTCTTCTGCCGGCGGGCCCGGAAGCGCACCTTGTCGGAGAATGCCGAAATGACGTCAGGCAGCGGCCGCAGATAGACCTCGCCGGTCTCCGCATCGATGATCGCCGCGTCGCCGGGCGAGACATGCTCCACGACGCCCTCTGCCTGACCGATGGCGGGAATGCCCAACGCCTTGGCGACGACGGCGACATGGCTTTGCGCACTACCGTCCTCGACAACCAGTCCGCGCAGTCTCTTGGGATCGTAGTCGAGCAGCTCGGCCGGACCCATCGTGCGGGCAATGAGGATGGTATCGGCCGGCATGTCTACGGGAAGCTGGGCACCGTTTGAGCGGCCAGCCAGAATCCGCAGCATGCGATCTGAAAGATCGTCGAAGTCGCGCTGTCGTTCCTGCCAGTATGGGTCGGCGGTGCGCAGCATGCGCGCGCGTGAGCTGTTCTGTACGCGCTCGACGGCTGCATCGGCCGTAAGGCCGCTCTGCACGGCCTCACGCAGGCGGCGCTCCCAGCCCCTATCGTGTGCGAACATGCGATACGCCTCAAGCACGTCGCGATGGTCGCCATCGGTGGCGAGTTGTTCGTGATCGAGCATCTCATCGAGCGCGGAACGCAACTCGGTGATCGCCGCCTCGAGCCGCTTCAGCTCGGCAACGGGATCCTCTGCGGTAAGCTTGGTGACGACGATACGCGGCTCGTGCAGGACCACGTGTCCCAGCGCGATGCCATCGGAGAGGACCTCGCCACGAATGACGGAGGCAAGCGAGCGAGAAATCTCTGCGTCAGCTTCGGCGTTGGCGACCGCACCCGAGACGAGGAGCTCAGCCACAACCATCGCCGTCGCCTGCAGCGTCTCGACATCGTCGTCGGAATATTCGCGAAAGGCGTGGTTCTGGATGACCAGCACGCCCAGCACCTGGCCGCTTCTCAGGATCGGCACGGCAAGCAGAGAATGGTAGCGCTCCTCGCCCGTCTCCGGTCGGTAGGAGAAGGCCGGATGCTGCTGGGCGTCAGGCTCGTTGACAGGCACGCCAAGTTCGGCGCAACGACCGACGAGACCCTCACCGCGCTTCAGGCGCGTGTTGTGAACGGACTCGGAGTTCAAGCCCTCGGTGGCGAACAACTCGAGCGAGCCGTCTCGGCGCTTCAGATAGATGGAGCAGACCTCAGCGACCATGACGCCGGCAACGTGGCGGACGATCTTGTCGAGGCGCGACTGACCGTCACCGGGCTCGCTCATGATCTGGCGAAGCCGGCGCATGATGATGCGCAATGCTGGTTCGGAGGCCGCGATATCGGGCTCGTCACTACGCCTGCTTTGCATCTACCACCACCACTGCCGCAGTCACGGCAGAATATACCGCACGGCTGCTCAAAAAGTAATTATCGGAGACTGCCACACACCCCGACGGGCAATTGCGCATAATTTGCCGAGAACAATATGCTGCAAAAGTCATACCTAAATGATGGACGGCGGGCCCGCTCTAATTGCCTAGCTCGTGCACCCGAGATGGCGATCTCAGGCCGCGTCCAGCCCGTACATCGAGTGCAGCGTACGAATCGCCAGTTCTGCATATGCGGCGTCAATCAAGACGCTGATTTTAATCTCCGAAGTCGAGATGGCGAGGATGTTGATACCCTTCTCCGCCAAGGCCTTGAACATCTCGGCGGCGACGCCGGCGTGCGATCGCATGCCGATGCCGATCACGGAAATCTTGGCGACATCGGCGGAACTGCGCACCTCGAATTTGCCGATGTCCGCCTCGGCTGCCTTCAAAACGTCTAATGTGCGCGACAGCTCGGCGGACTGGACAGTAAACGTCATGTCCGTGTTCTTGCCGTCGGAAGCGACATTCTGCACGATCATATCGACGTTGATGTTGGCGTCGGCCAACGGCCCGAAGATACGCGCGGCGACGCCCGGCTTGTCGGCGACGCTGAGGATGGTGACCTTCGCCTCGTCCTTCGCGTAGGCGATGCCGCTGACGACCTGCTGTTCCACGATCTCATCCTCGTCGGTAACGATTGTGCCGATGTCTTCAAGTTTGTCGAGCCGTACCGGGCTCATCTGATCCGGGGCCACGAAGCTCGATAGCACGCGCACGCGCACGCGATGCACCATGGCCAGTTCGACCGAGCGCGTCTGCAGCACCTTGGAGCCGAGCGACGCCATCTCGAGCATCTCCTCGTAGGAGATCTTGGGCAGGCGGCGGGCTTTTTGTACGATTCGCGGGTCAGTCGTGTAGACGCCATCGACATCGGTATAGATGTCGCAGACGTCGGCGTCGACCGCGACGGCGATGGCGACCGCAGATGTATCGGAGCCACCGCGGCCCAGGGTGGCCACGCGATCGGCGTGAGGCTCGACGCCCTGGAATCCGGTAATGACGGCCACCTCGCCGCCCTCGATGTGCTCGCGCAGGGCCTTGCCGTCGATATTTTTGATGCGCGCGGAGCCATGCGCCGTACTCGTCTCGATCGGGATTTGCCAACCCTGCCAGGAGCGCGCCTTAATGCCCATGGATTGCAGAACGATGGCCAGCAGGCCGGCCGTGATCTGCTCGCCCGTTGCGACAACGGCGTCGTACTCGCGCCGGTCGTAGTTGCGCGAGGCCTCGTTGACCCAGGCGACGAGCTGATTGGTCGTGCCGGCCATGGCAGAGACGACGACGGCGACCTTGTTACCTGCCTTGACCTCACGATTGACGTGGCGGGCCACATTGCGGATGCGGTCTACATCGGCCACCGAAGTGCCGCCAAACTTCATCACGACAACAGCCATCGTCTCTCGTCCATCTGACGCCCTGCGGGCGCATATGCTTCTTTTGAACACAGCCTCATTGCGCGTTTGACGCGCAACGCCGGGCAGCCCGAGCCATCGGCCGGGACGGCGGCTGCCAACCGAACCCTTTTCAGAGATAGCCCTCAAATTCGCGGCACTCTTAGCGGCATCGCTGCGCGACCGCAACAGGGCAGACATGGGAATGGGCTCAGCTTGACAGCGGCGCGAGCCAGGCGCCATCTGCGCTGCATGAGCAAGGCTGCCCCAGATCACATGTCCGCCAAGGCCGCGCCGAATGCCGCCTCGGATGCCGCAAACGTCAATGCCGACCCTGCGGAAATCGCCCGCTTCGGGGCGCTTGCGGCGCGCTGGTGGGATGCGGATGGCGAGTTCCGCCCCCTGCATCAACTCGGACCCGCACGGCTCCGGTTCATCCGCGACGCGGTGACCGAGGCGCTCGGGCTGAAGGATACCGGCCTCAAGCCGCTCAAGGGCATCCGGCTTCTCGACATCGGGTCGGGGGGCGGCCTTGTCAGCGAACCGCTTGCACGGCTTGGCGCACAGGTGACGGGCATCGACCTTGCTGAGGACAGCGTGGCCGTGGCGCGAACGCATGCAACAGCCGGTGGGCTGGCGATCGACTACAGAGTGCAGAGCATCGAGGATCTTGCGGATAGCGGGGAGCGTTTCGATGTGGCGGTTTGCCTGGAGGTCGTGGAGCACGTTCCCGACGCGCGCGCATTCTTGAAAACCGCAGCGCGTGTGCTCGAACCCGGCGGGGTTCTGGTCGCCTCGACGCTGAGCCGAACGCTGAAGTCCTATGCGCTGGCGATTCTCGGCGCGGAGTACGTCCTTAGATGGGTGCCGCACGGTACGCACCAATGGGACCGGTTTCTGACGCCTGACGAGCTTTCGGGACATTTGCAAGCGGCCGGCCTGACGCCGTTCCGGACATCGGGATTGGCTTACGAACCGCTTTCAGGGCGCTGGTCGCTGTCTGGGGATACTGACGTCAACTATCTGATTGGCGCCAGAAAACCTGAAACTGTTGAATCGAGTTCATGAGCGAAGCCTGTGAGCACAGCGGCACCACCGCAGCCATACTTGCGGATCATACTTCGTCCAGCAGATAGCCGACACCGCGCAGCGTCTTGATGGAAATCCTGGGGTGCTCGGTCTTGCGGCGCAGGCGGTGGATATAGGTCTCGATCGCCTGGGGCGCGACCTCCTCATCCATTGAAAATACACGCGAGGCAATGTCTTCCTTGGCGACGACGTGTCCGCGATGTCTCAAGAGCACCTGCAGGACGGACCGCTCGCGTGGCGTCAGATCCACGGTGTTGCCATCGAGCATGACCTGGCGCGACACCATATCGAGGCTCAGGGGGCCACATTCGAGAACAACAGCCTCCCGCGCCGGGCGGCGCGCCAGCATCGTGGCAATCCTTATCCTCAGCTCGTCGCCATCGAGAGGCCGGAGCACGAAATCATGGGCGCCTGCGCCCAGTGCGCTCACAACGCTACCGAGAACCGCGCGCGACCCACACGCCAGAATTGCAACATCCGGCCGCGCGAACCGTGTCGACTTGATGAGCGAAAGAAGGCTTTCAACCGGCAGCGCGGTGTCAAAATCAGTGATCAGCAGATCGTATGTGGCAATCCTGAGAGCTTCCTGGGCAGGCTCGATCATGCTTATGACATCTATGGCACAGTCGAGTTGCTGCACCGCAACGGTAAGCCGCGTCGAGGCCATATTGGCGTCACCAATCTGTAAAATACGCATGTGCGGCTCGCCTCAAACGCTCCTCGTCCGGAGATTGGTCATGCCGTCCGCCGCCAAATCCTCAAAAATTCTACCAATCCACGGTGGCTGAACGATGCTCCCAATACGCTGAAAGATCGTTTCAGCGCTGTGGACTGTCAAATTCTTTTCAGCAACAAGGGACCGTTCGAATTTGAATTCTCTTTTGTTTTCCATGAGTTGCATCACCCAGCAAAATCGATCGCAGCGCACAGGCATGCCACGTGTCGGAACGGCCACACGACTGAAAGCTAACCGACAGGTTGGCGACCTACCTTGGGCCTTGCTTGAGCGCTTACGGGGGTCTTTGGGCGATCCGACATGCGTATTGCGAGCGTAAACAGCGTTTCAGGGGGAACCCAAATGAAAGTCAAGAGTATCGCCGCCGCTACGCTTCTCGTAGCGTCCACGGCTTGGACGCCAGCTTTTGCTGCCGATCTCGGTGGTGATTGCTGCGCGGACCTCGAAGAGCGGGTCGCCGAACTCGAGGCGACCACGGCACGCAAGGGCAACCGTAAGG
>DAIPMW010000032.1:0-22758 GCA_036768475.1 Hyphomicrobiaceae bacterium
GGCATGATGGGCCAGGGTGGTCAGATGGGTCCCGGCATGATGGGCCAGGGCGGCCAGATGGGCCCCGGCATGATGGGTCCTGGCGGTCAGATGGGTCCAGGCATGATGGGGCCTAGCGGCCAGACGGGTCCTGGCATGATGGGCCAGGGCATGCAGAAGCAAAAATAGTGAGCGAGCGCTGGAATGACGGATAGTCCGATGACTATAGTCGAGACTTGCATTCGTTATGGCCGGGCTCCGCGTCAGAAGTCACTATGGCTTGGCTTAAAAAGATGAGCGCGACAGAGTCGATCGAAGTTCGTTCAACGGGCGACTCGCGCGTGACGCAGAAGGGCGGTCGCAAAGGCGTCCGCCCTTCTCAGAATGCCTTGCGGAAGTTGCAGAAGTTCTAACCTGACGCCCCGCTTTCCGGAAGCGCAAGGCGCCAATTTCATCTGACCCACGGGTGCTTCATCGGATTGGCCGGCCACCGCTTAGCTTTGGCGAGCCATTTCTTTACGGCTAGTTGTCGGCTCAATCTTCGTGACGCTCCACAAGCTAATGTTCGTCGGCTTGTTCAGGATGTAGTTCAGCACAGTTAATTCTGACAAAGGCAAGAATTCACTCGCCCTTGGCTGCTGGCCCTCGCATGGCTAGCCGGATCACCAACTGCAACTCTCTAGCAACCTCCCTGCCGCACCGTACGACGGTCGACGTGTTCCGTGTCAATAAAACTTCGACGATATATACCTTATTATACCACCCGATGACGGAAGAGCCACGCACCTGCCGAAAGGGTCACAACCGCAATAAGTGCCATAGGCCAAGTATGACGCAGTATGACGTCAGCCGGCAGCTCTTTGAGAAACGCGCCCTTACAGATGATGATGAAGTGCGTGATCGGGTTGGTCTCAGTCAGCCATTGCAGCCACTCCGGCATATTCGCCACGGGCGTTGCATAGCCGGAGAGGAGAATGGCCGGCAGCATGTAAATGAACAGACCGATGACGGCTTGTTGCTGGGTTGAGGCGAGCGAGGAAATGAACAACCCGATGCCAATGATTGCGGTCAGGTAGACGATCATGCTGGCGTACAAGAGGGGCAGAGAACCTCTAAATGGCACGCGCATAACGAGCCAGCCGAGTGCCAGCATGGCCGTCGCGCTGGCAAGTGCAACGAGAAGTGCGGGCACCGTCTTGCCAACGAGAATCTCGGCAGGTTGAAGCGGTGTGACGAGAAGCTGTTCAAAGGTTCCCAGTTCTCGCTCGCGGGCAACCGCCAGTGCTGAAACCATGAAGCCAACAACTGCTATCAGTCCCGCGAAGAGAGATGGGACCGCTGACCACAAGGGCTCGGAATTGGGGTTGAACCACGCCCGCGTGATCACGAATGTTGACTGGCCCTCTGGTCGGACTGCGCCCAAATCCCCGTTGAAACGCTCAACAATGCGCAAGGTGTAGCCCAATAGGATTTGCGCAGCATTGGAGCGGCGACCGTCGAGAATGATCTGGACTTCGGCGGGCTCTTTTGCCGCAATTCGTCGCGAGAACTCGGGCCCGATTTGAAGGGTCATAATCGCATTCTGCGAGTCGATGGCCGGCGCGATCTCGGACACGCCATCCAGATATTGAATACGGTCGAAAATCGGGGACCCTTCGAAGCGGCTGATGAGCTCGCGGGACTGCAGTCCCGTGTCTTGATTAAGCACAGCCAATGAGACGTTCTTAACCTCTTGCGTGATAGCGAATGCGTAAATCAGCAGCAAAAAAGGTGGCGCAAAAAGCACGACCCATCGAGTCTGCTGATCGCGCGCGGTGGCATGCAGTTCCTTCGTAATGAGGGCAAGAATGCGTCGCCACATGGACTACTCCAGTCGAACTCTTGTGGTGAATGCTGTCAGCGCAAAAAAGCTGATGGCAATCGCTGTGATGGCCAAGAGATCTCGTGTGATGACAGATGTGATGTTGCCGGCAAGAAACAGGGTTTGCAGTGTCGAGACGTAGTATCGCGCGGGCACAGCGTAGCTTATGAGTTGGAGCGGCCATGGCATGCTGTCGACCTCGAACACGAAACTCGAAAAATAGAAGGCTGGCAGGAAGGCGGACAGAATGGAGACTTGCGCGGCGACCAGCTGATTGCGCGTTACTGTCGAGATCAACAGCCCCTGCCCGAGTGCAGCCCACATAAAAATTGCTGAAACAAGTGCGAGCAAGACGAAGGAACCGCGGAACGGGACTCCGAACAAGAACACGGCGCTAGCCACTGAAAGCATCATCGATCCCATGCCGAGCAGGAAGTAGGGCACGAGTTTGCCGACGAGGAGATCGAAAATTCCGATAGGCGTTGCCAGTAACGCCTCCATGGTGCCGCGCTCCCACTCGCGCGCGATGACGAGAGCCGTCAGCAACGCGCCGGTCAGAGTGAGGATGATGGCAACGGAACCGGGTACCAGATAGTTCCGGCTGGAGATCTCCGGATTGAACCAGACCCGCGGCCGAAGGTTTACGGCCACGTCCAAGAGCGGTTGACCCCGGCTAATAGACTCTTGTTGAACCCAGTTTTCCCAAAGAAGCTCAGCGTAATTGCGCACCAGATGGGCGGTGTTGGGATCGCTCCCATCAACGATGACCTGAATGGGCGCGGTCTCTCTGCGATAGGCCTGCTCGGCGAAGTTAGCCGGGAGAACGATAATTCCGTGAAGGTCTCCGGCAATGAGATTCCGCTCAAAGGTCCGGCGATCACGCGCCGATTCGATTCTGAAGTAGCGTGAATTGAAAAGAGCCGCCGTGAAACTTCCTGCCTCCGGCGTCTGTTGCTCCACGACAAGTCCAACTCTAAAGAACCGAGGATCGTAGGTGACGCCATAGCCAAATAGGAACAATAAGATCAGTGGCAAAACCACTGCGATGAGAATGCTGCTGGGATCACGTAGCATTTGGTGGGTTTCCTTGCGTACCAACCCTAGGATGCGGCGACGCTTTTCCCCGCCAATCGGGACAGTTTTTTTCATGGCGCTATCCCTCGGTTGTCGCTCTCGACGAGTGCAACGAACGCATCTTCGAGGGTGGGTTCCAGGTGGCCCGCGGATTGAATTCGGGCTTTGAGATCGTCAGGCGCGCCGCTGGCGATAATTCGCCCGCGATAGACAAGAGCTATGCGATCGCAATATTCAGCCTCGTCTAGGAAGTGAGTGGTCACCATTATGGTGACGCCATTTATCACCATGGCGTTGATGTGCGACCAGAATTCGCGTCGCGTCCGTGGGTCGACACCAGACGTGGGTTCGTCGAGAAACAGGACGTCGGGGTCGTGCATCACCGCACAGGCAAGTGCGAGACGCTGCTTGAAACCGAGCGGTAGAATGCCTGCATTGACTCCTAGATAAGGACCGAGCGCGAAGGTCTCGACCATGCGCTCGACCGCAATACGGCACTGCTTGCTGCCGAGGCCGTAAACTCCCGCAAAGAACTCAAGGTTCTGGTGCACACTCAGATCGCCATAGAGGGAGAACTTCTGCGCCATGTAGCCGAGGCGCGCCCGCGCCTTGCTCGGTGCCTTGGCGAGGTCAATTCCCACAACGCGCGCCGATCCATCTGAGGGTAGTAGTAGACCGCAAAGCATCTTGAAGGTGGTGGACTTGCCAGCACCGTTGGGGCCAATCAATCCAAAGATTTCGCCACGCCTGACCGAAAAGCTAATACGATCAGCAGCCGTAAACATACCAAAACGGCGCGTGAGGTCGCGCGCCTCGACGACCACATCATCAAGATGCTCTCGGGTTTTGCCAGCGACCGCGAATGGCGAGCGGCGCTTTATGCCGCCGCCAAGCAAATCCATAAAAGCATCTTCAAAGCGCGGCGGTGTCGTCACGACTTTTGCGCGGGGGCCGGCCTCGATTTCAGTCGGGGTTGGCGGAACACCTTCTTTGCTCAAGACCAGCCGGATGCTCTTGCCTTGTATTACGCCGTCAATTACCGAAGGGCGTTCAAAAGCGCGGGACAGGATAGAGCGCCGGTCACCTTTTACGTTTTGAACGAGGAAAGTTCGCCCCTTAACGCTCTGCGTTAGATCGTGAGGTCGACCTTGGTAGATTTGCCGGCCCTCACTCAAACAAAGCACGAAGGCACAGCGCTCGGCCTCATCCAGATATGCAGTGCTCCAAAGCACGCCGATACCTTGATGAGCAAGCTCGTGGACCATGCGCCACAGTTCGCGCCGCGAAATTGGATCGACGCCGACGCTCGGTTCGTCCAGCAGCAACAGGCGTGGCCGTCCAATGAGTGCGCACGCTAGGCCAAGTTTCTGCTTCATTCCCCCAGACAGTTTTCCGGCCAGGCGCCTGCTGAAAGGGGCAAGGCCGGTGAACGCAAGCAACCGGTTGAAGGCCTCCTGACGTTCCAACGCTACCACTGAACGTAAGTCGGCGTAGAGTTCTAGATTCTCTATCACCGATAGGTCTTCATAGAGGCCGAATCGCTGAGGCATGTAAGCAACGACGCGGTGAAGTGCGCCGGCTTGCCGGGTGGGGTCGAGTTCACAGACCTTGAGTCTGCCATCGTCTGGCAGGAGCAGGCCGGTCATCAGGCGCAAAAGCGTCGTCTTTCCCGCTCCGTCGGGCCCGACTAACCCGGTAACCTGGCCAGCGTTGATCCGCGTCGTTAGAGTGTCGATGGCGGGCGGCGAATCCCCGCGGAAGCGCTTCGTAACATGATCAATTTCTGCGAGCGCCTCGCTCATACTCTAACTCTTGTCGTTGGTGTGCATGATTACGGTGACGGGCATACCTTGTCTGAGGCCGTTGTCAGGGTTCTTAACGATCACGCGCAATCGATAGACGAGACTGGTTCTGAGCTGGTTCGTTTCCACGGTCTTGGGCGTGAACTCTGCTACCGATGAAATGAACCCGATTTGCCCCTGGTAGGTGCCGCCCGAATCAGTGCGGATCTCAGCCCGCATGCCAGCATGGATTCGGCCAAGGTCAGGTTCACCCACGTAGGTGCGGACCCAAACGGGTGTGGTGAGGGAAAGCGTATAGACCGTCTCGCCCACCCCCACGATCGCGCCAACTTCGCGCACGCGTGTTAAGATGATCCCGTCATTAGGCGCTTTAAGTGACGTATCGGCGAGGCGCCGTTCGGCCAAGCTGAGTTCCGCTCGATGAGCACTCAGTTGGGCGCGAGCTTTCTCGATTTCTTCTTCACGCGGACCAATCTCGGCCAGCTTTAACGCCTCTTGGGCAGCCTGTAGCTGCGCTCCGGCTTCTTCCAGCCGAGCCTGCGCCTCTTCGTGAACCTGATGTGATGCGAAATCGCGCCCCGCCAGGACTTCCTGGCGTTTCAATGTGGCTTCGGCCAGTCTCAGCGCTGCTTGCCGTTCCGTAACCAATGCCCTTGCCTGCTGGATTATTTCCGGTCTCGTTCCAGTCTGCAATTCGGCAAGCACGGCTTCTTGGCCTTTAACGCGCGCGCGCGCCAAATGAACTCCATCTTCGACGTCCGCCTTTTCAAGCGAAGCAACAATTTCGCCCGCCTTGATAGAGTCGCCTTCTTCGAGATTTACGGTCGCGATGCGTCCTGCGACTTTGAATGCCAGATTGACTTGGCGGACGTCGACATTGCCAAAGGTGATCAACGGATCGTTGCTCGCCTTCAAATCGCCGAAATATATCCAGCTCAGGCCGGCTGCGATGACGAGAATAGCCAGAACCGCCGCAGCACCCATCATGCGTTTCGAGACATTCATGAGCGGCATCCTTTTGATTTCTGCGCTGGCCCCGTCAGGGTTTCCAACCGCTCGATCCCAAAAGAACGATCAGTTCCGCATTTGAATCGCCCGCCCACGAACGCCGAACCAATCAATCGGTAGAAGGCATTGGTTTGCAGCTGAGGCACACGACCAATGCCAGTATTTATTCAGCCATGCGTCCAACAGTAGCGGGCTCGCTGGTCGCCAATTTGCAGAAACCTTGTGATGGTACGGCAAGCGCGCTATTGAACTTGCTGGACATGTTTTGAAAGCCAATCAGGCCCGAGAGTTCGACAATTCCGTCATCATTGAAGTGCGCACGCAGACGCTCGACCAAAGAATCTTCGACCCGCTGGTCTGACCGCGTCATCGCCTCGGTGTATTCCAGCACTGCTCGCTCTCGTCCGTCGAAGAGCGGACTTTCACGCCAAACGTGCAGCGCGTCTAACTTTTCTTTACTGGCTCCGCGTCTCAACAGCGTCGCAGAATTGATGTCGACGCAAAAAGGACAGTCGTTTA
Source organism: Hyphomicrobiaceae bacterium (assembly GCA_036768475.1). GTDB lineage: Bacteria > Pseudomonadota > Alphaproteobacteria > Rhizobiales > Hyphomicrobiaceae > JAEUMD01. The sequence continues at coordinate 6,244 of DAIPMW010000032.1, forward strand.
TTTGCGAGACCCTGACTGTAACAAGAGAACGCAGAGGAGGATCAATCGGTGATGATCGTCGATCAATCATACCATAAAGGATGGCCACACCCATAAACAACTTGGGCGACCTCGCCCACAAGAGAGCCGCCTGCAGGACCTCACCGTACTTGCGCTGCTGATTCCAAAAGAATGGCCGCAGGTAGAAGGGATAGCGGCCAATGGGCTTTGCAGAGACTCTCATTTTCCACCTCACTCAATTTCATCCAGATCGCTACCTGTGTTGGTCCCTTGCTTGGCTCGAAATCGCTCAACGTGTCCAAGTCCGCAAAACGCTGCAATACTTGAGTTATATTCTACGGTCGCGACGAATCCCGACCGGTCCCTGGTGCGGCTGCGGGCTTTGCTCTCTCATGTGCTGCGTCATTGGGACGTCCTCGAGATAGACTATGTTGGATTAGGCAATTTAGGCGTCTTGTCCCCTGCAGGTGGCAAAAGCGGACGCTCTCCTTCCGATGTCCTGAGAGTATCCAAATAAGCGATGATGTCGTGCATCTCGTCGTTTGTGAGATGCATGTCGGGCATGGGTGGATGTGGTGCCACAAGGGCTCCAATAATGCGCTCAGCTGTTTGTCCCGGCTTGTTCGCAATACTGGGAAATGACGGCGGTCCGACCGGTGTCGTTTCACTGCTATCAGCAGCAATGATGTGGCAGGTCTTGCAGAACGTCCTTGCTAGCTCCAGACCACTCTCGGCTGAAGGGCGTCTCACTTCGTCGGCCATCGAAGACGTCGAAATTGTTCCGGATATTAACAGGCACGTGAGAACGGCAAGACATACGAATCTCAGGCCACTTTGTCCTTTGGTCAGCATGGCGCCTTGCCGCTCCCTGTCGTTCGAATGAGGCTCCTATTGGTCCAAGCCGGCACACGGTTGCCTAAGTGCAATCGCGCTCGCCTATACGAGGCCAGTGCGGCTACTGAATTCCATTAGCACGCTGCAGCTCGCGAACGTACTGCACGACGAGCGCAACTTGGTCTTTCGATACGCCAGGGACCCGCGCCATGTCGCCGAACTGCCAGTGATGAGCTTTGACACCGAACTCCGCCGCGCGCAGGAAGCTTATGTCCGCGTGATGGTTGGGTGCGTAAAAACGATGCACAAGCGGAGGACCTTTTTCGCTCCCAGCAGCATCCGGCCCGTGGCATTTCTGGCAGTTCGCCACGAAGATTTCCTGGCCTTGTATCGCTGCCTGCGAAAGATGTGCGGGTACCGCGACATTCACCGGGACAACAGGCTTTGGTGAGTGCGAACTCAAGTAAGCTGTCAGGACTCCCAGACCGAGAGCAACTGCCAACATCAACCAGCGACTGTTGCCCACATTTTTGCGCATCACCGGCCTCCTTCGGCGAGTTCATCGAGAATCGGGCAGGCAGAACTCCCATCGCCGGGACATGCATCAATGGCGTCGTGCAGGATATCGCGCAGAGCGTTGAGTTCCTGGATTTTGTGATCGATCTCCTCTAGATGCTCTTGTGCGATGCGCTTGACTTTGGCGTTCGGTCGGTTCTGGTTATCTTGCAGCGCGAGAAGGCTGCGACAGGTTTCAATCGAAAAGCCAAGACTTCTCGCCCTTTGAACGAACCGCAGGCGCCTTACGTCAGCATCGCCGTAGTCCCGATAACCATTCTCGCGGCGTGCGGGCTCGATCAGTCCAATGTCCTCATAGTACCGTATGGTCTTAGCGGGGAGGCCACTGTGTGCGGAAGCATCGCCAATATTCATAGCATCCTCCTTTGTCGTGACAGCCGAAGAATTATGGAGGTTCCTGCTACTGGAAGGTCAAGGGGAATCGTGCGCTCGTCACCGCTTGGCAAAGTGGGGCCGGCGGCCAGCGACATAAAAAGCCGCTGTAGGCACAAGGATCCATTGCAGCATCGGGCTAAGGCCAATGCCCGTGCCTGGAACAATTGGCATCAACTCTGAATACGCCCACGATTGCCTAACATATACGTTCAGCCACTCACTGAAAGCCGTGTACGCAAGGCTGGCGACAATTGCTGCGGTCGCGACGCGCAGGCGCCCGCCGCTTGGCCACGATTGCCCACCTGCAAAAGTGATCGCAGCGGCCAATGCTGCTGCGGCGATCAGTACGTCACCCAAGGTGCAATGAAGTCCATTGTAGATGATTTCCCGGACAGAGCCTGTCTGCCATACGACGTACAAGGGCATTTGAGCGAATTCCCAGAGGAAATTCCCCACCACCATCAGCCCGAGGTAGGAGGCCACGTATCTCTGGCGTTGCGTCATGAGGCGCTTTTCGCTCGTGGGAGATAACCTGTCGAATGGCTTCACAACCGTGGCTGTCCGCAAGCGAAGCGCATTGCAATCTACATTCAGGACTGGATTGCATCCCGCCGGCGGCGGTACTCGTCCTCGTCGATCTCGCCTCGAGCGAAGCGCTCATCCAAGAGCGTGCGCGCATCCCTGCGTGGACTTGGCGCATCATCGGTACGGCGCGTGTCCATCAACCACCACACCACGAGGACGACAATGAGCAGTGGCAGTCCAAACATGAACAACGGTCCAAACCACATGCCACCCCATCCATGGAAAAATCCGTCTCCATACATGATGTCACCTTCACCGAAGTTTCTTTCCACTGAAGGGTCTAAACTCACTCCCTACAGCACACGGCTTGCAGATAGCGCTTCCAGCTGCTGGAAGGTCAAGAATAATTTGTTCATTCTTGATCAGCCGACGCATGCTTTCGGTACGGGCATTACACAAACTTAATTGGAACAGGCGATCTTTCCGCGTCAACATGAGCACTTGTCCAAGGCGATCTGGCGGCTTAACTTCACGCTTACTGATACCTGCGGAGGCCGTACCACACCGTGTTCGAACGCCCCAATATGTTGAGTGTCATGCTGGCACTCGTCGTCGCGCTGCTGGGGTTATGGCCGAGCACCGCGAATGCACATATGGGCGTTGGTCACGACGTTTCATCGGCGGCCCATGCATACCATTTGGCGGCACGTTTTCCAGTCCGGGGATCGGCTTCGATGTCCAAAGCGAACGCCGATGATCTCCGCGCACTCATCGGGCGGGCACTCACAGTTATCAAAGGTGGGACCAACTTGCCTTTTGGCCAAGTGGTTGCGACTGCGTCACCTGCAGATACGTCTTCATGTCTTGGCTGCTGCACAGACAACAACTGTGCGGGCTGCGTAGGTTGCTGTGTGTCCACTGGATGTGTGACCACTTGTACAGTTGGCCATAGCGGACTTGAAACGGCTGTTATCTGCATGTCCCCACTTCAGATTCTCGCGGCGGGGGTTGCCCAGCTCGATCATGAGCTAGTTGGACTTACCAACCCGCCCGAGCCCAAGCCGCCGCGACTTTGATTTTGCGAGGCGCGCACTTGCGCTTCTGAAGCAGGCTGCCGTCCCAACTGCGTTGCGATGCATTGGGGGGGCAGCGATGCTCAGCTCACTCCCCAAATTCAATAGACCGTGTCGCTCGTGTCGGTAGATCCACCGCTACTGCGAACACCATGTATTCAACGGCCAGTCCAACGCCGTTTCAAACAACCGGAGATACACAATGAACACTACGAAATCGCTCGCTACCGCAGCGCTCGTCGCCACCCTGAGCTTCAGTGCAGCTGCGTTCGCTCAACAGGACCACGAGGCGCACCATCCTGGCGGCGCCACCAGCAACACGTCGCAGCCCGACCAGAAGATGCCCATGAAGGAGGGCATGAAGCCGTCTGAGATGCCTTCCGGCGGTATGATGGGTGGTGGAATGATGGGCAAGGGAATGATGGGGAACGGCATGATGGGCAAGGGAATGATGCAAGGTGGAATGATGATGGGCGGAGGCATGATGCGCCAGGGTATGATGGGCCCCATGATGCAGGGCGGCATGATGGGCCGCGATTGCCCCATGATGGGAATGGCGATGGGTGAAGGCGATGGCTCCACGCATTCCGCTGGGCGTATCGCGTTTCTCAAGGCCGAACTCGGCATTACTGACAAGCAGACACCAGCCTTCGAAGCCTATGCAGAGGCGCTGAAGAGCAACATGGAAGGCATGAAGGCAATGCGAGAAGGCATGATGTCGAACATGAAATCGGGAACGGCAGGCGAACGTCTCGATATGCGAATCCAAGCAATGGAAGGGCGCCTTGCGACCCTCAAAGAGGTCAAGCCCGCTCTCGACAAGCTCTACGGAGCTCTGAGCGATGAGCAGAAAAAGAAGGCGGATGAAGTGCTCACCGGCATGGGCTGCATGATGTAAGCCGGTCACACATCGAGCGGGACCGCGACGCCTTCATCGCATTTTGTGGTCCCGCTCACCAAACCGGTTTGGGGAACATCTGCTCTTACGACCGAAACAAAAAGACCTTAATCGAGTGAAGCGCATGCCGAAAGCTGACACGAATGATGAGCTTAGTGCGCGCGACGCGGCGAAGTCCAAGAAGCGATATCGGCAGGAGCTGCATGACCTTCAGGTTGAGTTAGTCAAGCTGCAGAAGCATTTTATTCACTGTGACGACAAGATTCTCGTACTGATCGAAGGGCGCGATGCCGCGGGCAAGGATGGTGTCATTAAGCGGATTGTCCAGCACCTGAGTCCACGTGACACGCGAGTCGTGGCACTCGGCAAGCCGTCCGAGCGCGATCGGGGAAGCTGGTATTTCCAACGCTACGTCGCTCACCTCCCAACGCCCCAAGAGTTCGTGCTGTTCAATCGAAGCTGGTATAACCGGGCCGGTGTCGAGCATGTCATGGGCTTCTGCAGTGCAGCCGAATACGAGGAGTTTATGTCGACAGTCCTTGAATTCGAGCACATGCTGGTCGCATCCGGTATCAAGTTGCTGAAGTACTATCTCGACATCGGTCGCGACGAGCAGAAGCGCAGACTGAAGGACCGCCGCACCGATCCTCTCAAGCAATGGAAAACCAGCCCAATCGACGCAAAGGCGATCGAACTTTGGGACGATTACAGCCGGGCGCGCGACAAGATGCTGGAGCGAACGCACAACGCTGCGGCGCCCTGGACGATCGTAAAGGCCGACGACAAGCGGAAGGCCAGGCTGAATCTGATCCGAAACATGCTTGCGCGACTGCATTATGCCAACAAGCGATCGGAACTTCTCGTGCCGGATCCAAAAGTCGTCTTCGAATATGACCGGGCGTGCGCGTCTTCGGGCATGCTGCACGACTGAACGGCTTGCGTGTCGGTTTAGCCGAAGAGTTACGATTGATCTCACAGTCTCGACACGGAGACAGCGCAGGTGGTCATTTTTCAGCTTGAGCTTCCAGTGGCTGGAGGCCTTAGCGTTCTCAGCAATCTTTTTGGAGCGTATCGGGTGCGAATAGCTCCGAGTTCGCAGCCGCGCGTTCGCTCAAGAACCAAGGAGACGAGACGATGACCGTTTCGACATCCAACCGCGCTTTCGCATCTGCGCCGCAACACCAGCCATTGGCCCTTCTCAGCATCGAGGCGGTAGGCTGGAGCACGAGCTTGTTCTTTTTGGTCACCTACCTGCTGTGCATTGCTGCGGCTGCCTTCTTGCCCGATTGGAAGTGGCACGAGCCTTGGCTTCAGTTCTTTCCGGGGTTTGAGTGGCTGACGATCACCGGGTTCCTCATCGGGTTGGGCGAGTCGTTCCTTTATGGATGGTATGTCGCGGTCATCTTCGTGCCACTGTACAATTTCTTCGTCCGCTGGCGCGCTCGCGATTCAATTAGAGACGCTTGAGTCTGGAGACCCTAGAACTAGCGAATGAACTCAAAATAGGGGCGGAATCGGGAATATGACGATGCGGTCAAACGAGTTGACACGCCGATCTCTACTGGTCTTTGCAGGGCTTGCGGGGCTCGCCAGCATGTCTCGGGTAAAGAGTGTTCGTGCAGAAGCAGTGCCGACGGTCGATGTCGTCCGGAACCCGAGCTGCGGTTGTTGCGGCCGCTGGATCGAACATCTGCGCGATAATGGCTTCGTCGTGAATGTTGCGGAGTCGACCGACATGCAAAGCATCAAGAGATCGGCCGGCGTGCCGCCCGAGCTTGCCTCATGCCACACCGCACACACTAGCGGTTATGTCATAGAAGGACACGTCCCGGCGTCAGCAATACAGTGGCTACTCGCCGAGAGGCCAAAGGCTCGTGGCCTCGCCGTCCCGGGCATGCCGATCGGATCACCGGGCATGGAGGCTACAGCGGCAGTTGCGTACGATGTTATCCTATTTGGCAGCGCAACTCAGAAAATCTATGGACGCTACAAAGGGCTGCACCCGCTTTAGACGCTACCTCATTCGGTCGGGTGTGCATCGGTGCACACGTTATATGGGGTACTTGAATTTTGCGCGTGAATTGAATTCATCACGGAGAATGAGACTCATGTCTAGCCACAGCGCTCATGGGCAACTCACGTCGTCCGGCCACGCCCTCACTGTGTCGGGATGGTTGACCGGCATATACTTTTTCATCGAACTCGCGATTGGTCTTTATTCGGGTTCTGTTGCGGTCATTTCGGACGCGTTTCACACGTTTTCGGCGGTTGGCGGTGTCGTGCTCGCGATCGTTGCCGCCCGCTTGGCAAGACGCCCCGCGGACCCTGCAAAGACCTTTGGCTGGTACCGCGCGGAAATCGTGGGAGCGTTGATCAACGGTGCGTTCCTGTTGATCATGGCCCTTGTGGTCATCGCCATGGGGGTGATTCGGCTTAAAGATCCCATCGAGGTGCCAACGGCTCCCATGTTAATCGCAGCAGCCGGGGGACTCCTTACGGAGGTTGTCTCCCTGTATCTGCTATATCGTCGGCAAGCGAAAGATCTCAACGTCCGTGGAGCCTATTGGCATGTGCTTCAAACATTTGTCGGTTCGATCATCATTATTGTCGCGGCGCTGGTGATCAAATTTACGGGCTTTATGGCGATTGATCCGATCCTTGGCGTCGCCTTCGGATTTGTCCTTCTCTGGGCCTCATGGGGGATCATGCGCGACGCGATTCATCTCTTGATGGAGGGAACACCGAGCGACGTCGACCTGTCTGAAATTGTCGATGCGCTCCTCACGCTGGACGGAGTTGAAGACGCGCACCATGTCCACGCCTGGGCGTTGACGTCAGACAAATATGTTTTTTCCGCCCATCTACGTTTGCAAGCAGGTGAAGGCCGCAAAGTGGGGGATGTGCAAATGAGTGCGCATGGAATCTTGCGGGAAAAGTTCGGATTCTACTTCACGACTATTCAAGTGGAGTCGCGCTGCCTGGACGAGGATCACGCGCAAGCCATCGACACCCCTGTTATGGCGTCCATACCATTACATGCTCACACACCCGGAATGCGACACGAGTAACGATGGCAATGAAGCAGATCCGATACCGAATGGTTGTGGTCGCATTCCGGCCTACCGGCTAACAGTGCCAAGCCAAAGGCTCGCCAGAACAGCATTGAACTCAGATGAAAACGACCGCTTCTAACGACCCTGGTCACATGCAGCACGATGAGACCCATGTTGCCCAGCACATTTTGGTTGTCGACGATGACACCGAAATTCGCCACCTTGTGGCGCGGTTCCTTCGGAACAGTGGATTTCGCGTGACAACAGCACGCGACGGCCTCGAGATGCGGCAGGTCTTGCAAGGGGCCTCGATCGATCTCCTCGTTCTCGATGTCATGTTGCCCGGCACCAATGGCTTTGATCTCTGTCGGGAGTTTCGCAGATCATCGAGTATTCCGATCATTATGTTGACCGCCCGCGGTGCGGACACGGACCGCATCGTCGGCCTTGAAATCGGCGCCGATGACTATCTTGCTAAACCCTTTAACCCGCACGAGCTGCTCGCCCGCGTGAATGCTGTTCTGCGGCGTGCGGGCCAGCAACTGCACTCGGCCCGCGGGACGACAACGTACGTGTTCGAAGGCTGGACTCTCGACACGTTACGGCACGAGTTGACCAATCCTGACGGAATTATTGTCGATCTCTCGACAGGCGAATACGACATGCTTTTGACGTTCGTGGAGGCGCCGCAGCGGGTGCTTACGCGCGATCAGTTGATGGATGCTGCCAAGCATCGCATGGCGACCGGTTTCGACCGTGCCATTGATATTCAGGTGAGCCGCCTGCGCCGCAAGATCGACGACGGCGAAGACGGTCAGACGCGGATCAAGACGATCCGGGGCGCGGGCTATATGTTCGTACCGTCGGTGCAACGCCGATGAGTAGACTGTTCGACACAATCGTGGGCCGCACGGTTCTCGTTTCGCTCATCGGTATCACACTGATGCACATGATCAGCTTGTGGAGCTATCGGGCAGCTCTAACGGTCGAACTGGCGGCGATTCAGCAACGACAGCTGGCAGAGCGTCTCTTGGCAATTCGGAAGGGCTTGAGCGAATTGGCGCCACAAGAGCGTGAGAGAAACGCTCACAATCTATCGAGCGGACCTCTGGAAGTGCATTGGAGTGCAACAGAGCACGCTGTCGCGGGTGGAACGAGCGCCATGCCGCTGATGGGCCTCAGCAAACAGTTGCAGGAGCTGTCGCCGGAATTGCGGGACGAAGACCTTGTCATCGGTGAAACCGGCTCCCCGCTAGGTGATCCGCATGTTGCGCTGGTCTCCATGCGGCTTCACGACAAGACTTGGGCGAACGTCAATGTCTATGCTTTCAATCTGCCGCGCCCGCGGGGCCAGGGAACGCTGATAGCAATGACGTTTATGGCATTAGGAGTTGTTGCTTTATCGATACTCATCGCCAGCTGGTTAACACGTCCCATCCGGATCGTCGCTGACGCCGCCCGCAATTTGCACCCAGGTAAGGGCACCGCACGCTTGCCATTGGTCGGCCCGCGAGAAGTAAGGGAACTCGTCCGCGCCGTAAACGAAATGCAGGATCGAATTTCCCAGCTAATGACCGAGCGGACCCGCGCCTTGGCAGCTGTTTCACATGATTTAAGGACGCCGCTGACCCGGCTTCAGCTGCGTATCGAAGAACTCTTGCCTGATAATGCAGGTGAAGCAGTCGCGAGCGATTTTGAGTCTTTGGAGCGGATGATCGATGACACACTCTCTTATCTTAAAGGTGATGGAAAGACAGAGGCCCCGCGGCCAATCAATATGGTAGCGCTGTTGCGTACAATTTCTGATGAGGCGAGTGACGCCGGGTTAGATGTGAGGCTTGCCGGCGCTAACAGTGCGATCGTGCGAGGTCATCATCTCGGCCTGAAACGTGCACTCTCAAATCTGATCGAGAACGCGACGAAGTACGGGCTCCGCGCGCGTGTTCTCATCAAGGAGGCACCGGAGACGGTTGTCGTGCAGATCGATGACGACGGGCCCGGCATTCCTAGTGACAAATTGGGAAGTGTATTTGAACCCTTCGTGCGTCTGGAGGAATCCCGCAATCGGGACACTGGTGGCGTCGGTCTTGGACTGACGATCGCCAAGGCCAACATTGAGGCCGACGGCGGTTCCCTCCTTATCGAGAACCGCCTATCCGGCGGCTTGCGCGTCACGATAATACTTCCGCGACACACATCTGCACCCGAGTGACGCCGCCGGCCGGGGAATCCGGCTGCGCCTCTCGGGTGGCGGGGATTAGCTTCCCTGTTCGGTCATCTGTTCCAAAATACTCTCGGTCGTACCAGGCTGGGTGTGATGAGCCGAGGCCTGCGTCGCGATACCTGCGAGGAGCGCGAGCGCGCTGGCGACAATCGCAAAGTGCTTCATGGTCAACTCCATTTTTGTGTCGCTGGACCCGATGTCCAACGCATCACGAAAATGGCGGGCGATCGTTTCGCGGTGATGTATCCCAAGTTTCAAAGTGTTTCATGAGCGATACATCTTGTTCCACTTGCTTGAAACAATTTGTAACCCGCGGGAAACACACTGATACATGGGGTTGGCTACGTCTCGAAAGGTCTAGCATGGAGAGGTCCTTCGGAGCGCGGTGCCCAATTGTGCCAGAACACGAGTCGCCAACGATCGAATTGGCAAAATGAACTCAAGTTCGCTCTTCTTATTGGGGGGCTCTACGGACCGCTCCGGCCCGGAAAGGTCTGAATGTAGCGGGGCATCTCCGGCCTCTGGCACGAGTCACGCGCCGAGGTTCCGTCCGTATCAATCAAGGCAGCCATCATCGCTCGCAAAGGCAAGCTCCAGTCTCGAGCCGCAGCACCATGCGGCCTGAGCGCAACAACCTGATGCAGCGAATTATGTTCAGCCACTTGTGACTTGTTCCTTCCTGTGGTCCTCGACTAAATTAGTGCAGATTCGGGTTGCGATGCTCTTGGATCGGCGGGATCCGAATTCGGCGATGGAGTTCAGAACCGGAAAAAATGCTCGAACGCGCCCACGGACTTGTCGCTGCTTCACTCGTCGCCTTATTTCTATTGGCGATGACGGGTGCTATTGGCTCGCCCGCTAGCGCTCATTCCGGTCATCTCCACGCATTACCCGTCATCGATTCCGCTCATTCGGCGGATGCGGCGTACGATACGCGTCGGAATCCGGATAAGGGCAGCCTATTTGAAATCGGACGAGGCGTTGCATTCGTTTCGGTGTTCTCGGGTCATCGGCGCTGCCAGGGCCCTTGCTGTCCGGTAGGCAGAGGCCACCAGTGCACGGGCAGTTGCAGCTGCTCTTCCGCTTGTCACGGCGCAGCAGTCCTTGGCCCAACATCAACATCGACTGCTCCGACGGCTATCGAGGCCAGGAGTTCTTGTCCTGTCCAGGCTGGCAGGCTTCTGAGCGTGATGTTCCGCTTGGATCGCCCCCCGAAGGTCTGACGCATCATTCGCCCATTCGTCCGCGGAACATGCGGAGCGCGGCGTAGCCATATGCAGCCGGGGCGTTACTCGTCAGTTGCGGGGCACCTGTTACATCGGGTGTCCCTGGACGAGCCCATTCATCAAACTAGTTGGAAAGGTTTGTGCCATGACGACCCGCTTAATGGGCGTGGTGCTCTGCATCACAATTCTATTGTCGGCCTGCAGGGAGGCGCCGGAACCGATTGGCATCGGGCCTGATCCTACGGACGCTGACTTGCCTGCTCGAGAGCGCGGCTACAGGTCGGTCACGGGCGATGCCCGCAGCTATGCGATTGTGACGCCGCGGCCTTGGGGACAGAGCAACGAAGAGGTTGCGCCTAAATCAAAATAACAGCACTCGCCGCATTTATGGGGGCGTCTTGGCGAGGGCTCATTGGGGGATGCAATGCAAAGCAGAATTGTGGCCGCGACCAGGGGCGCGCGCCTGGCTAAGAAGGTAGGCACGGCAGTGGCTTTTACTCTTGTAGTTGGCGTTGGTGGATGTGCGAGTTTTTCGCCTGATCAAGGCATGGGCGCGGTGCAGGATGTGGCGACTGCTTCCCTCGGCAAGGACGTCGTCAAAATTCGGAACGAGGAAGACGCCGAGAACGTCCGCGCACGCGTCAAAGCATTGCTGGCGAGACCGCTGACAGCAAACGCTGCAGTCCAGATCGCTCTACTCAACAACAGGGGTTTGCAGGCAGCGCTCTATGAACTTGGCGTATCCGAAGCGCAGGTGGTTGAGGCATCACTACCGCCGAGCCCAACTCTTTCGCTTTCGCGCATGGTGGTCCCGGGAGCCGTGCTTGAGATCGAGAGGCAGATTCTGCAAAACATCCTTGGGCTTCTCACCTTGCCGAGGCGCCGTGAGATCGCCGAGGATCGGTTCGAGCAGGCCAAGCTTCGCGCCGCGGAAGCTGTCCTTCGTCTAGCGGCGAACACGCGACGTGCCTACTACAATGCTGTCGGCGCCGGCCAGACCGTGATCTTCCTCAAGCGCGCGCAGGTTGCCGCTGAATCCCTCTCAGATCTTGCCAAGAAGCTAGGCGAGAGCGGTGCCATGGGCAAGCTGAGCCAGGCGCGCCAACACGCCTTCTATGTGGAGGTGACGCGACAGATCGCCGTGGCCCGCCTGAAGCACCGCGGCGATAGGGATCGCCTCGCGCGTCTGATGGGACTCTGGGGCTCCGATCTTGCCTTCAAGCTGCCCGACGCCCTGCCGAGGCTACCCCGTTACGCGCGGCGGCTTGATGCCGTCGAGAAAGATGCGGTGGCCAGCCGGATTGACCTGCGTATCGCACGCGCCGAGTTGGAGATCCTCGCGAAGTCCTACGGACTGACACGCGCGACACGGTTCATCAACGTCCTCGAGCTCAGAGGCATCTCGAAGACCGAGTGGCGACGTGTCATCGAAACGGACTACGAACTCACGGGCGGTCCTTCGCCGACACTGATCAAGACAGAGACACCTGCGACCGAGAAGGAGCGCTGGCACGGCGTCGAGCTGGAATTTCAGATTCCGATCTACGATTTTGGGGAGGCACGTACACGCGGCGCGCGTGAATCCTATCTTATGGCCGCAAATAAACTCGCCGATCTTGCGATCAACGTGCGAGGCCAAGCACGGGAGGCCTATCAGGCCTATCGCGGCGCCTACGACATCGCTGGCATCTATTCCAGTAAGCTCTTGCCGCTGCGCAACGTGATCTCGGAGGAGATGCTGCTGCAGTACAACGGCATGCTGGCTGACTTGTTCGAACTGATCCAGGATTCGCGTGCGCGTATCCAGAGCAACGTCGAGGCTATCGGTGCCGAACGCGATTTCTGGGTTGCGGCTGTAGAGCTCGATGCCGCAATTCTCGGCGGTGGTGGTGCGTCGCCGGACGTTGGCGGCGGTGCGGCGGGCAGTGCAACCCCAGACGGCGGTGGCGGGGGACACTAGCGAAGCAAACCCCTATGCCAGCCCCGAAGCAATGACGACACCGAAGGAGTAGGAAAATGGAATTTTCGCGCCGGCGATTCATTGAAGGGACAGGTGTCCTCGCCACGGCCGTCGCGGCCAGCGCCGTAAGTGGGCGTGCCGCACACGCGGCATTGCCCGAGGCGCCGATCCAGAAGTCGCCTTCGATGCAGCCGCCGCTCGTTCCAAATGAAGGCCCGGATTACAACCCCGTCGTCACACTCAACGGCTGGACGCTACCGTGGCGCATGAAAGACGGTTGGAAGGAGTTTCATTTGGTGGCTGAGCCTGTGGAGCGCGAAATGGCGCCGGGCATGAAGGCTTATTTGTGGGGCTACAACGGCCAGTCGCCAGGCCCCACAATCGAGGTCGTCGAGGGCGACAAAGTGCGCATTTTCGTCACGAACAAGCTGCCTGAGCACACGACAATTCACTGGCACGGCCAGATCCTTCCGAGCGGCATGGATGGCGTTGGTGGCTTGACGCAACCCCACATCAAGCCCGGCCAGACCTTCGTCTACGAGTTCGCGCTGTCCAAGAGCGGCACGTTCATGTACCACCCGCACGCCGACGAGATGGTGCAGATGGCCATGGGAATGATGGGTTTCTTTGTCGTACATCCAAAGGACCCGAAGTTTATGCGGGTCGATCGCGATTTCTGCTTCCTCATGAACGCATTTGACATCGCGCCGGGCACATATGTGCCCAAGATCAACACCATGACCGACTTCAATCTGTGGTGCTGGAACAGCCGCGTATTTCCCGGAATTGATCATCTTGTCATCGGAAAGGGAGATCGGGTCCGGATTCGATTCGGCAACCTCACCATGACCAATCACCCCATTCACATGCACGGTTATGATTTCGAGGTGACCTGCACGGATGGCGGCTGGGTAAAGCCCGATGCACGTTGGCCGGAAGTGACGGTCGATTGCGCGGTCGGACAGATGCGCGCGTTCGAGTTTGATGCAGTCCACGAAGGTGACTGGGCGATCCATTGCCACAAATCGCATCACACTATGAATGCCATGGGGCACGACGTGAAGACATACATCGGCGTCGATAAGAAAGATTTGGTTCGTAAGATCCGCACGCTGGTCGATGGCTATATGCCAATGGGAACCGCGGGAATGGCCGACATGGGGGAAATGGAAATGCCACTTCCCGACAATACGCTGCCCATGATGACCGGGTTTGGCCAGTTCGGGCCGATCGAGATGGGCGGCATGTTTTCGGTTGTAAAGGTGCGGGATGGACTCGAGCGCAACGATTATAAAGACCCCGGATGGTTCAAGTTCCCTGAGGGAACGGTCGCCTACGAATGGAAGGGGCCAAAGATGACTGACGCAACTCGTGTACCCCAGGAGACGAGCGGGGCACCCACGATAATTGAGGGCCGCGCTGTCAAGCCGAAACATGGCGGCGGGCACTCTGGTCATTAGGACTGCGAACTAAGATACGCGGGCGGATTGGATGTCGGGTTCATTACTGGTTCAGCCGCCAAATGCCTTCCTGATTTCGGACTGCACTCGCGACCTTGATCGTGAGTGGCAACATGGAGCTGAATTATGAAAGTGAAGTGGTTTGCGATTTGGTCGTTTTGCGGTGCGCTGCTCCTTGGCAGCCCGCCGATGCTAGCGGACGCGTTCGCCGGACCTGGTAATCACGAACATTCGCACCACCATGATGACGAGCGCGCATACGGCGAGCCTGGAGACCCAGGCAAGCCCGCGCGCATCATCACGATCACCATGAGGGAACGCGATGGGACTATGTCCTTCGAGCCGAACAGGATCGAGGTGAAAAAGGGAGAGCAGGTCCGTTTCAAGCTCAAGAATGTCGGAGAGCTCGAACATGAGATCGTCATCGCTACCCGCGAGGAAAACCTCGAACATGCGAAAGAGATGGCGAAGAACCCGGACATGGAACATGACGACCCGAACGCGCGTCGGCTCAAGCCCGGCGGCTCCGATGAGATCGTCTGGCGGTTCAGCAAGTCCGGTGAATTCGACATGTCATGCCTCATACCTGGCCACCTGGAAGCCGGAATGACCGGAACGATTATCGTCAAGTAGGCGAATGCCTCATATCAACAACAGGAGCGGTGCCCCCCAGGAAATCCTCAAGAAAGCCATGTCGAAAAGCCTGTGAAAGGCCATCGGTCCTGCGGGCGCAATGAGATCCGACGACCGTCTGCCGAAGAGTACATCCGTCACATTCGCCGCTAACCGCGCAAGCGGCTGATCAAGTGACACATCAATATCCATCGCCTGCGCGCGCCGAATCGAGAAGAAGCCTAGGTTGTCCGTGGGTGCCGGCCGTACGGGAACGATGATGAGCAAGCCGGCCTGTCAACATGAAGGAGTTGTGAAATGAGAAAACTGGCACTGGCAAGTATCGCTGCCGTTGCAGCCATCGCCCTGCCGACGCTGGCATTGGCAGAGATGGCTTCGGGCGAGGTCAAAAAGATCGATGAGTCCGCTCAAAAGATCACGATCAAGCACGGCCCGATCAAATCACTCGACATGGATATGAGCATGACAATGGTGTTCAAGGCGGCGAATCCGGAGTTGCTCAAGGCCGCGAAGCCTGGCGACAAGATCAAGTTCGAAGCCGAGCGTGTCAACGGCCAACTGACGGTGAAAAAAATCGAGAAGGCGAAATAAACTCCAGCTACGCGCGTCGAGCAGCGGGGTTCCGTGCGAGCCCTCTGCCCACGGCGCGCCAATTTTCTCACCCGCAGGATAAGGTGCGAAAATCACGAGCCGATCTCGAGGCATGCTTACACAGTTCTTGTGAATTTATAGGCGCGCGCGCCGGCTGGCTCTGCTCGACGCGCAAGCGGGACGCCAAGCTGACCTTGTGGCTCTTGTCAGATTGGTTCATGGGCAGCTTGCGCTAAACTCGTGGCAGGGACTGAATTTGTTGACCAAAGCTAACGCCCTGCTCCCGGTTTTGATACATAGCGCTCCGGGTTCTTCTCGAATGCATCCTTACAGGAAGGCGAGCAAAAGCAATAGACCTCGCCGTCGTACTCAAGTATTGACGGGGCTGTCTTGTAGCTCACTTTCATGCCGCAGACTGGATCTGTGTAGTCTTGATCAGTGCCGCTCGCCTTGTGCTTCATTACATGACACTCCTCTAGCGTAATTGCCGGAATTGCGCCGGTCGCTTGCCAAACGCATATGATCAGCTGACTTGGTGGACGGACGGTCGATGCATGGGTCGTTCACAGTGCGGTTAGAGCATGAGAATGACGCCCAATACCTCGCCGGTACCGAATAGACGTGCGGAGCGTCGGTTCGTTACACGACATCTTCGGGTGCTTGTGAAATTCAAGGCCCTGCCTCACATGCGGTGCGGTCGATAGTGGATGCCATTCGCGGTCTGAAGGGCCCGGATATAACTTAAGATCTGCGTCACTTGATCTGGGGTGACTTGTGGCTGGGCCGGCATGTTCCCGAACGGCCAGTGATGCTGCGGGGCGCCATTGCGAACGGCGCGCTGAAACGCCTCATCGCTGTGATGACCTGGATTGTAGATATCGTGAACGAGGGGCGGACCCTTGTCGGTCCCAGTTCCATTCGTTCCATGGCATTTGGAGCAATTTGCATTAAATATGACTTCACCGGCGCGGGCTTCTTCTGAAAGCGGCGGCACGACAAACCCGCCAAACGGCGTGGCGGGAGCGTCAAATGTCTCGCGATACAGAAGTAGTCCAGCACTAGCTACCAACACGGCGATGACAAGATT
>DAIPMW010000013.1:0-104400 GCA_036768475.1 Hyphomicrobiaceae bacterium
CCGCCATGCCGCCGTCAGCCCTCTGCAGCACGATTAAATCGCGTTCGCGCACCTGCCGGCAGTATAGTCTCCGCCGAGACACGCTAGATCCAGCGGCCGCTCTCCTGTCGCGCGCTGCCAGTCAGGCAGAAAGTTCGCGACCCGGCTGAAAAGCAAGTTTCTACCCGAGCAGCCAATCCTCGGGCGACGTCGGTCCGCGACCAAATTGCGTGAGTTGTGCCGCTGTGCGATGCTGGAGAGCACAAAGGTAGCGTTTATTGCCGATATCGGATCTCGGCCAAGGCGACAAAGGCGTGTCGGCATCCTTACCAATCAAGCGGTCCAGCGATGCCCTCTTTCGCTCTCTACTGTGGAGGCGTGCGATGCCACAACAGTCGATGTGGGGAGGTGACAGTTACGATTACCTGATGGGATGCTGGAGCCGATTGATGGCCCCGAAGCTTGTGGACTTTGCTGGCGTCTTGGATGGCGATTACGTCCTTGACGTCGGGTGCGGAACTGGATCTCTCACGCGAGCATTGCTTGATGTAGGATCAAAGGTGACGGTGGCGGGGCTCGACGGATCCGCTGATTTCATAAAGCTTGCACGTCAGAACATCGCGGATGACAGGGCATCATTTTGTCTAGGGGATGCTCAAGCGCTTCAGTTCTCGACCAACGCATTCGACAAAAGCATTTCATTGTTAGTGATGAACTTCATACCTGACGCGAAAAGCGCCGTGAGCGAGATGCGGCGAGTTACACGGGCCGGCGGTACAGTTGCTGCCGCAGTCTGGGACTACGGCGATGGCATGGAGATGTTGCGCCACCTGTGGGACGAAGCGGCCGCTATGGATGTGTCGGCTGTTGCGAAGCACGAAGGAAACATGCCGCTGTGTCGTCAAGGCGAACTGGGCGCCTTATGGTCTGACGAAGGTTTGGTGAACATCGAAGAAGCCGGCCTCGTCATCCAAATGGAGTTTTCCTCGTTCGAGGACTACTGGTTGCCGTTTCTTACCGGACCCGGTCCGTCAGGGTCATACGTTAGCAAGTTGGACGCCTCAACGCAGAGCGCACTCAAGGGTCGTCTGCGCGAAAAGCTCACGCACGGAAGAGAGGACGAACCGTTCATTCTTTCGGGTCGGGTGTGGGCAGTACGGGGGACTGTAGGGAGCTAGGTGGCGTAAACGACCATCCGGGCTAATAAGGCTGCTATCGCTTCCGCCGATACAGCAAGTGCTCAAGGCTGAAACGGGTCAGAAGTTTCCATATACAAGGCCACAGCCGGCCACAGCGGGTCAGAAAGCTGCCGCTCGTAACAGAAATCTTCGCTCGCGCAACGCTGCAGCAATTTTGCGTGAGCACCAAGAGCATTTTCGTCGATGTCGCGCAAGATTTGAATTGATCGTTCTAGATACGCTTCACCTTTCAGGCTTCCGCTCGGAATGTTCTTCTGAGTCCAACATCGACACCGGAGAAACGCAACAATGCGCACCCATAAGATCGCCGCTATCCCCGGCGATGGCATCGGCATGGAAGTCGTCTCGGCGGGCGTTGAGGTGCTCAACGCTCTGGCCAAGCGCGACGGCAACTTCAGCTTCGAGGTGGATCACTTCGATTGGGGTGGCGAATATTACAAGAAGCACGGGCGCATGATGCCGGAGAACGGCCGCGAGCAAATTCGCAATCACGACGCGATCTTGTTCGGCTCCGCAGGGCATCCTGAGATCCCTGACCACATCACGCTGTGGGGGCTTCGCCTCAACATCTGCCAGCCATTCGACCAGTACGCCAATGTGCGACCCACGCGAATCCTGCCCGGCATTAGGTCACCACTGCGCGACGTGACGGACAAAGAACTCGACTGGGTCATCATCCGCGAGAACTCCGAGGGTGAATACGCGGGGGTCGGTGGACGAGTTCACCAGGGCACGCATCTCGAAGCCGCGACAGATGTTGCCATGTTCACGCGCGCTGGTGTGGAGCGCATCTTCCGCTTCGCCTTCAAGCTCGCGCAGTCGCGACCTCGCAAGCTGCTGACCATCGTTACAAAGTCCAACGCACAGCGCCATGCGATGGTCATGTGGGACGATATCGCGCAGCAGGTTGCGAAGGAATTTCCCGACGTCATCTGGGACAAGATGCTGGTCGACGCGATGACTGTGCGCATGGTGATGAAGCCGCAATCGCTTGATACAATTGTTGCGACCAACCTGCATGCGGACATCCTCTCGGATCTCGCTGCCGCACTTGCCGGTTCGCTAGGTATCGCGCCGACAGCCAATCTCAATCCCGAGCGCGACTTCCCCTCGATGTTCGAGCCGATTCACGGTTCGGCTTTTGACATCACGGGCAAGGGCGTCGCCAATCCGGTCGGGACGTTCTGGTCCGCCGTCATGATGCTGGAGCATCTGGGTGAGACGGAAGCGGCGAAGCGCTTGATGAGCGCGATTGAGCACGTTACTGCGGACGAGCGCTACCACACGCCGGATCTCGGCGGCAAAGCGTGCACCGCCGAAGTGACCGCGGCGGTCATCGACGCGATTCACGGATCAAACGTTTAAGTCACCCTCAACCGGGCAAGCGAGGCAGGGATGGCAGCGGCCAGGACTCTCTATGATAAGATCATTGATGCGCACACCGTGCGGACGCTCGATGACGAGGGCCTCACCTTGCTTTACGTCGATCGCACCGTGCTCAACGAATACACCAGCCCGCAGGCCTTTACCGGTCTGCGGGAGGCCGGCCGAAAAGTGTGGAAGCCTGAGGCCGCGCTGATGGTCGTCGACCATGTGAACTCCACGGCCGCCAAGCGCACCGACCGCATGCCCGATGCCGGCGGCCAGCGTCAGGTCGAGTACTTTGCCGAGAATGCACGTGATTTCGGCATCGAGCTGTTCGATATCCTCGACAAGCGGCAAGGCATCGAGCATGTCGTCGTGCCGGAACAAGGGCTCGTGCTTCCCGGAATGGTGGTCGCTGCAGGGGACAGTCACACGACGTCCTACGGAGCCCTGGGCGCTGTCGCTTTTGGGATCGGCACTTCTGACATTGAGCACTACCTGGCGACCCAGACGCTGATATACCGGCGCCTCAAACCAATGCGCGTGATGGTTTCGGGCAGACCCAGCGTCGGGATCACGTCCAAAGACATTGTCATGGAGGTCATCCGCCGCATCGGTGCGGATGGCGCGACCGGCTATGCGGTGGAGTTTGCCGGAGATGCTCTCTACGCCATGAGCGTGGAGGCGCGAATGACGGTTTGTAACATGATAGTCGAGGCCGGAGCTCGTGGCGCCGTCATGGCGCCGGACCAAAAGGTATTCGATTACATCGAGGATCGGCCGAAGGCGCCGCGCGGCGCGCTGTGGCAAGATGCCGTTACGTCTTGGAGATCGCTGAGATCGGATCCCGATGCATTGTTCGGCCGCGAGGTATGTATCGATGCTTCCGAGGTTGCGCCGATGGTCACGTGGGGAACGAGCCCGGATCAGGCCGCCACGATTTCCGATCTCGTGCCCGATCCTTCGCACCAGACCGACGCGATCCGGCGCAATGCAGACAGCCACGCGCTCGATTACATGGGACTGACGCCGGGAACGCCACTTGTGCATATACCGATCAGCCACGCATTCATCGGCTCGTGCACGAACGCCAGGATCGAGGATCTGAGGGACGCAGCGAAGATCATCAAGGGGTACAAGGTTGCTGAAGGCGTGCGCGCCATCGTGGTTCCCGGATCGACGCAGGTTCGCGCTCAAGCAGAGGCCGAGGGCATCGCGCAGTCATTCATCGATGCCGGCTTCGAATGGCGACAATCGGGCTGCTCGATGTGCCTTGCCATGAATGACGATATCCTGAAACCGGGCGACCGCTGCGCGTCCTCCACCAACCGTAACTTCGAGGGGCGCCAGGGCGCAGGAGCCAGAACGCACCTGATGAGTCCGGCCATGGTTGCCGCTGCCGCTATCGAGGGGCACCTGACTGATGTCCGCAAGTACCAGAAAGGAGCGTGACGCATGGAGCCGTTCCGCGTCGTGACCGGCCCCGCAGCGCCGCTGCTCGCGCCCAACATAGACACCGATGTGATTATGCCAAAGACGTTCCTGAAAGGCGTCGATCGCAAGGGCCTGGATGTCGGTGCGTTCAACACACTACGCTTCACCGACGGCAAGCCCAACCCCAATTTCGTGCTGAACCGGCCCGGCTACGAGGGCTGCCGGTTTCTCGTTACCGGTGCAAACTTCGGCTGCGGGTCGAGCCGCGAGCACGCTGTTTGGGGGCTCTACCAGCTCGGCATCCGCGCGCTCATCGGCACGACGTTCGCTGGAATTTTCAATGACAACTGCCGCAACAACGGCATCTTGACGATCAATTTGCCGCCCGAGACAGTTGCCATGTTGGCAAAATGCGCCGAAGCGCCCCCACGCAATATTTTCACGCTCGATCTGGAGCAGCAGACGATC
The DNA here is from genome assembly GCA_036768475.1 of Hyphomicrobiaceae bacterium. Taxonomy (GTDB): domain Bacteria; phylum Pseudomonadota; class Alphaproteobacteria; order Rhizobiales; family Hyphomicrobiaceae; genus JAEUMD01. The sequence continues at coordinate 4,446 of DAIPMW010000013.1, forward strand.
CGCATCGACGAGGCCGATGAAGTTGTCGGCTTCGACATTGAGCCTGCACGCAAGGACGCACTCTTGCAGGGCCTTGACCCGATTGGCGCAACGCTTAGGTGGAGCGACGACATCAAGGCCTTCGAGACAGAGCACGCGAGACGGAATCCCTGGTTCTTCTGAAGCGAAGGTGGATTACACCCATCTCAGCGAGCCAACCCGCAAGTTATGGAGTGTAGCCAATACATTCCTGTTTTCTCTGCACAGTACGCTTCGTGAGCGCATCGCCACGTGCAGCGTGACTGGGCCTGTTTCAACCGCGACGGGACTGCCGATTTTGTTTCAGGGCGCTCCACCAAAGAAAGAGTTCGTGTCCATTTCGGTGGCCGCGGCTGTTACAGCGGCTTGACCGAGCGAAAGGCCGCCGTCATTGGCGGGAATACGTCTGTGCCGAAGCACGCGAATGCCGTATCGCTCCAGTTCGTCACCGATCGTGTTGAGAAGGATACGATTTTGAAAGACGCCGCCCGACAGGGCCGCAACATCGAAACGATGGCTGCGGCCAATAGCCATGACGGCTTGAATGGTTGCGTTGACGAGCGTGCGATGAAAGCGTGCCGCGATGAGCTCGCGTGGTGATCCTTCTTCCAGATCGTGCAGAAGCGCGCTCCACATAGGAGCAAAACTCACGACCACCGGAAGACCTGCGCCAATTTTGAAGGGATAGGATTGAGCTTCGCCCATGAGTGTGGTTGCCAGTGCCTCCAGCTCCATGGCCGCTTGACCTTCGTAGGTCTGCCGATCGCGACAAAGACCGAGCGCACCCGCTACGGCATCGAACAGTCGGCCCGCAGACGAGGCCTTTGGTGTATTCAGCCCTCGCTCAAGCATTTGCTCGACCATCTTGGTAGGTTTCGATTTCAGCCAATCCAGTGCGGGACGCTTGAGGTCGAGATCGTTTGCGTTAATCCCAGCGGCGCTGCGCAGATGAGCGAAGGTGTTGCGCCAGGGTTCTCGGATCGCAGCATTGCCTCCCGGCAGGCCGATCGCTTCAAAGTGTCCAACGCGCTCGAATGAGCGATAGCCGCCCAGCAGAAACTCGCCTCCCCAGATCGTTCCGTCATCACCAAGACCCGTACCGTCGAGAATGATGCCAAGAACGTTGCTGCAGTCAGGCTCGTATCCGTGTTCTGCAAGGACGGCCGCCAGATGGGCATGATGATGCTGAATGCCCACGAGTGGAATGCGAAGCTCTCGGGCAAGGTCCGCTCCCCAGGTGCTCGAGGCGTAGTCAGGGTGTTTGTCGACTGCAATCACTTCAGGTGTGAACTCGAAAATCCGCTGGTAGAGATCAAGCGTGCGGCGAAAGTCATTGCATGTTGTGGGATCTTCGAGATCGCCGAGATGCTGCGAAAGCGTCGCGGAGCCGGACCTCAGGAAGCAGAAGGTCGATTTCAGCTCGGCTCCGAAAGCGAGGATTGCGGGCGTGCGCTCAAAGCCTGCTGCCAGTTGAATTGGTTCAGGAGCGAAACCCCGCGCGCGGCGCAGGATGGTCGGGCCGTGTCGGTCATTGCGAACCACTGAATCGTCGAGGCGGTTGGCGATCTCCCGGTCATGCATCAGCCAGCCGTCAGCAAGTCTTGCGAGGTGCGCGCGTGCTTCGCGGTTTGTCGTGCACTGCGGCTCGCTGGAGCGGTTGCCGGACGTCATGACAAGGGGACGCGCAAGCCTAGCCAGAAGTAGATGATGGAGCGGCGTATAGGGCAACATCATGCCGATACGGCTGTGGCCCGGTGCGACAGCGTCTGCAAGCTGTGCATTAACATGCCGTTCCAGTAGCACGATTGGCGCCTCAGAGCCGGTGAGAAAGCTGACCGCGTCTTCGTCAACCTCTGCCAGCATACGCGCCATGTCGACGCTGGACACCATCAGCGCGAGCGGTTTGTCGTCGCGGGCCTTTCGCCGGCGGAGTTCGACCACCGCTTGCTCGTTCGTGGCATCGCAAGCAAGATGAAAGCCACCAATGCCTTTTACTGCGACGACCTTGCCCGCAGCAATCATTTGAGCGCATTTGTCGAGTGGTTTGTCGGCAATACAATTGCCGTTGGCGTCTTCAAACCAGATGCGTGGACCGCATGAGGGGCAGGCATTGGGTTGGGCGTGGAATCTGCGGTTGGCTGGATCTTCATACTCTCGGCGGCAGTCCGGACACATGATGAAGTCCGCCATTGTGGTTTTATGGCGGTCGTAAGGTATCGCCTCGACGATGGAAAGTCTGGGTCCACAATGGGTGCAGTTCGTGAAGGGATAACCATATCGGCGGTTGTTCGGATCAAAGCATTCGCTGATGCATGCCGGACAGGATGCAGCATCAGGCACAATGCCGGTTGCCACGTGTCCTTCGAGGCTCGACATGATGACGAAGGTTTCAGGGCGGCGGACGGGTGCTGCCAGTGGCGCTATCTCGATACGCTCGATCCGCGCAAGGGTTGGTGCCTCCTCGCGGATACGGCGACAGAAGCGGTCCACTGCATCGTGTGATCCTGTCGCTTCTATTGCGACCCCGGCTCCGTCGTTGCGGACGAAGCCTTTTACGTCTTCCTCGTGCGCCAACCGCCATACGGTTGGTCTGAAGCCCACGCCTTGAACAAGTCCGCGAACGCGAATAGCGCAGGATACGATATCGCGAACCAGGTCCGGCATGAGCTTACCTAGTGTACGGTGCAGACAAGGCAGGGATCGAACGAGCGAACGATATGCTGCACGGAGACAGGTTCGCTTTCGCCGGCGCGCAGCGGTGCCCCAACGAGTGCCTGTTCCAGCGCGCCGGGTGTCCCCGACGAATCGCGCGGCGAAAAGTTCCACGTCGTCGGTGCGACGATCTGATAGTTGTGGATCTGGCCTCTGGCAATCCGGAGCCAATGCCCAAGTGAGCCACGAGCCGCTTCAGTCAGGCCGATCCCCTCGCTGGCGTCCGGAAGAATGGCGTGTGTGCAAAATACGTCACCAGGGTCAATACGCCGGACCCATCCTTCCATGGCAATCGTTACCAGGGCGATCTCAAGAAGTCGCGCAACGACACGCGAATGGACGTTACCGCCACCGCTGGCAACGAGGTCCCGGATCAGGGGATGGCCAGCAATGGCCTGGCGCGCGATTGCGCCCACTTCGACCACCTTTCCGGCAAGCCGGGGCGCCTTGCACCAGGAATAGGCTTCAGAACGCGACACGTCTGCGTTTGTGGTTCCCTCGAAGGGATGCTCGGCAATGGACACTGGATCGTACCATGCGTGCGACATGTCCTCGGTCACGTGGGCAATATCGAGAGGCGCGACAATACCGTTGTCCCACAGCCCTGGCGAAAACAGATGTGTGCCGTCTTCCGAATACGCGCCGTAACTCATGAAGCGGTCGCATGCTCTGCCGAGACTCTTCAGATCGAGGGCCTGCGACACATGCAGGAAAATACGAAAATCGGATGTAAAGGACGACCGCTCGTCGGCCCATGCCGTCAGTTCTTCACCGCTTGAAATCGACACGACCCGTTCCAGACAATCCCCGAACAGCTGCCTCTCCAGAAACCTGCGAAAACCGGTGAGAATGGCGGACATCCGCGCAATCTCGTGTGGCGAAATGGATCGCGTCGTGCCGCCTGGCTGTATCGACAGAGTGTGTGGCCATTTGCCGGCCAGGATACCCATGATGTGCATGAGCTGAGCGCGGACTGGCAGTGCTTTTCCGATGGATGTGCCCGTGATCGCCGTGAAACGTTCGGCGACGGCTTCGTACCATGGCTCGTCCGCGTAAACCGAACGTGCGAAGTCGGGCATGAAGAAGAGATAGAAGTGAGTCAGGTGGTCGGCAACGTTCTCGGTCGCATGCATGGTGTTGATCGCCAGTACACCATTCGGCGGTGGCGCCAGTTGTCCTGCTGCAGCAAGCGCCTTGGCGGCGGCCACCGACTGGGACACCGAGCAGATGCCGCAAATGCGCGGCGCATAGACCAGGGCATCCGCCGGCGCCTTCCCTTTCAGGATGCGTTCAAATCCGCGGTAGAGTGTCGAGACGACGTGAGCCTGTTGGACGACGTCTCCCGAGATGTCGAGTTTGACCTCCAGGTCTCCTTCGACGCGATTGAATGGCCCAACAATGATGCGTGTCATGGCCGCTTCTTCGGACGGTTTGATGGAGGTGCTTTCAGTTGCTCTGCAGTGGCATTCTCACGAAGGCGTGGCGGTGTTGCTGCCTTCGACAGGGCCGCGAGGGCCACGAACCAAGCTTTCGGCATGTCGGTCGGCAAGCCAATGGGGATGCCGGAAATCTTCGGCGTCATTGTAAAGGCATGGCCCGGCTCCTCGAACCCCGGGGCGGTGCAGTTGATGCACGGATAGCCGCCGTCAATGCAGGACCCGGAGCCGTTCCAGGCGCGAATGTTGCAGTCGGCGCGGGCCTGGGTTCCCTTGCAGCCGAGATTCTCCATCATGCACCCGCGGTCACAGAGCTTTTCGGCGCTGGCTTTGAATTCATAGAACTCGTTGCGCGCGCAGCCGTGATGGACCAGATGCATCGTGTAGGCGAGTGGACGCTCCCATTCATCGAGGTCGGCTTGCGTGAAGCGCCCCGCCCCAATCAGATAGAGCACCTCGATCAGCCAGGCGGGATGAATCGGACACCCGGCAATGTTGATCACCGGCAACCCGGCCTTTGACCTGAAGTTGTCACCAAGAAGGCCGCCAGGCTGCTTACCATCGTAGGACAGGCCGCAAGCCTCGACATGATTGTCTCCTGCTGCGGTAATGCCGCCATACGCAGCGCAACTGCCGACGGCAATCACATAGCGGGCCTGACGCGCAATAGCCTCGATCCAAGTCATGACCGGTTCGCTGGAGCCTGACATCATATGGAAACGTCCGCTGCCGTTCGGTCCCCGCATCACCGATCCCTCAAGACAGACGATGTCAACGGGTTCTTCACCCGAACGGATGCGCTCCAGAAGCGCGATTGCTTCGCGGCCCGAGTGTTCGCTCAGCGACGGATGCCACAAGACATCTATATCGGCAGCCATGAGGCTTGTGATGAGGTCGGGGCCCTCGGCGCCAAGGAGGGAGAGCGTGCAGCCTCCGCATCCGCCGGACTGCATCCAGACCAGCTTCAAAGACCGGCGCTTGAGGCTGCTTGTCATGTTGCTGTCATGTGCGTTCATCGACAGGTACCGAAAGCGTGAATGTTGCTCCACCTTGGTCGTTGTTGGCTGCCGTGAGATTGCCTCCGTGTTTCAATGCAAGGCCATAACTGACATAAAGACCTAGCCCAGTCCCTTGCCCGATCGGTTTGGTCGTGAAGAACGGCTCAAATATCTTGTCGAAATGATCGGCATGGATGCCGGTGCCGTTGTCGCTCACGGAAATCACCAGCATGCCCTGCTTGACTTCAATGGATATTGTGATCTTGGGTTCCGTTTTTCCCGCTAGTACGTCGACTGCATTCTGTGTGAGGTTGACCACGATCTGGTGGATTGCACCACGTCGCCCCCTGATCTCGAGGACTTCTGGAATATCGAACTCGATGGCGGGCTTGATTCTCTCTGCCTTGATGACCCAATCGGCTGCCGTGCGCACAAGGCGCGCCACGTCGAACTGCTCGACCGGCTCTTCCTGGTTGCTTGAAAAGCGGCGCAGATCCTGAACGATGTCGCTTACGCGTTCTGCGCCTTCCAGTGTTCCTTCGACCAACGGCGTGATGTCGCGCAGCACATGGTCGATACGCAGCTTGCGGCGTAGATCTTCCAGTTCGGGTATGCGCATGTGCGTGTCACATGCGGTGAGGTATCCCTTGATGGCCGCACCATATCTTTTGAGCGCGTGCATGTTGGCGAATACGAAGCTGATTGGATTGTTGAGTTCATGAGCCACCCCAGCGACAAGGCGACCGAGTGCGGCCATCTTCTCCGAAACGACCAACTGCTGTTGCGTCTGGGTCAGGCGCTGGTGTGCCTCGTCGAGCTCCCGATAGGCACGACGCAACTCGCCAACCGGACGGCCAACGAGCACGATGCCGACCAGCCGGCCTTTGTGGTCGTGCCGCGGCGTGCAATTCATTGCAAGTGGCGCACCGCTTCCCGACGCTGTCTTCAGCGTGACCTCGCAATCCGCCAGGTGCTGCCTGGATCTGATCTTACCGCGAAATTTCTCGACCGGGTCGAACGTCGTTGACTCAAACAGATCGGCAAGCTGGCGGCCGATAAGTTGATCGTGCCCAAGTCCGGTGACCGTCTCCAGTGCATTGTTAACACGCTGGATGTTGCCTTCGATGTCGCAGACGATGAGAACATCGGTCATTGCCGAAAGCACTGAGTCGATGAAAGCCTGAGCTTCCTCGAGCATCGCATTCTTGGATTCGAGTTGCGTCTGGGACTGGACCAGATCACCATAGACCTCATCCATCTTCTGGATGACGTCAATCCAGGCGTCTTCGGTATTCGCAGGCGCTTCGGTTAACGCAGCCAGGGGTCTGCGTTTCGTCTCCATCCGATTATTAGGAGCATCGTGCAGCATTCGAGGAAACCTCAGGTGGATGCGCTGTCAGCTTGCCGAGCCCGATGACCTTCGCGTTGGGAGCGCGCGCACGTTTTCAAGGCCGTAGCGCTCCAGCTTGCCCCGGAGCCCAACCCTTGACAAGCCAAGTTCTTTTGCAGCCTTCGATTTATTCCAACGGTGCCTGATCAGCGTTTCGCGAATGATGCGCTGTTCAAGCGCTGCAATGCGGTCTCTGAGCGAGCCGTCGAGACCGACGACGTCATCATCGCCTCTCTCATCTTCGAACGATGCGGCCATCAAGATGTGGCGGGATACGAGATCAGCCCCAAGCTCCCGGTTGGGTTGTGCCACAATGAGCATGTGCAGGATTTCATTTTGCAGCTCGCGGATGTTCCCGGGCCACGCGTAGCGCTGAAGACATTCGATGGCCTCATCCGTTATGCCGATGACGGGTTTCCCTAGTTTTGCGCTCGCTCTCTCGACGAGTGTGCGGGCCAGAACAGGCATATCGCAGGTTCGATCTTTCAGCGGCGGCAATTCGATGATGATGCCAGCCAGGCGATAGTAGAGGTCGGCGCGAAAGCGACCCCCGCGTACTTCCTCTTCCAGAACGCGGTTGGTTGCCGCAATGACACGCACGTCAACCTTGCGGGGCTTTCCACTGCCGACCGGTCGAATCTCACCCTCTTGAAGGACGCGCAGAAGCTTGACCTGGAAGGCGGGTGATATTTCTCCAATCTCGTCGAGAAACACGGTTCCCCCGTTGGCCCTTTCGAACAGACCCATATGGTCCTCGATAGCGCCGGTGAACGCCCCGCGCTTATGGCCGAACAGTTCGCTTTCGAGAAGCTGATCGGGTAGGGCGCCGCAGTTCTCCACCACGAACGGCTTGTTCCATCTCAGGCTGCGATAGTGCAACGCGCGCGCAGCAAGCTCCTTGCCGGTGCCCGATGCGCCAGTCAGCACGATTGGAATATCGTAGGGCGCAACCTGGTGCAGCATTTCGCAGGCTACGCTCATCGGACTATCGTGAGTGCGCACGATACCATCGTCAATATCGTATGATCGCTTGAGAGCTTCGCGCCGGTCGCCCACTTTCTTGGTGGCTGCGGCAGGCGCCATCTTCAGCTCGATTGCGAGCAGTTCATTTTCACGCTGAAGCTCATACAACCTGCAGGCATTCTTCAACGTCATGAGCAGCGAATCTGGATGCCAAGGTTTGGTAATGTACTGGTAGATGCCGGCTTCGTTTATTCCGTCGATTATGTCGTGCGCGTCGGTATATCCTGAAACAATCATGCGAATAATTTCGGGCCAGCGGCTGCGGACTGTTTTAAGGAAATCAACTCCGGCTTGATCGGGCATGCGCTGGTCACACAGGACAACCTGCACACATTCATGCTCAAGAATTTCGCTTGCCCGTGCAACGCTGCTCGCCGTGTGGACCTCGAAGGTCTCTCCGAGAATGCGCTCAAGCGACTCCAGCGATCGAACCTCGTCATCCACAACGAGGATGGTTGGCAGCTCGCTCATTCTGCGGCCTCCTTGGTGTTCGCTGCGGCAGATCTGCGCTTGTCCCTGTGATGGGCGATCGTTAGAGGTGTTCGCGACTTTGGCACCTTGTGAACGAAATTGTATCGCGCGATGTGATAGCTAGGGTCGAAACCGAAAAAGTTGCGGCGCATTCGCGAAAGCTCTTCTTCGCGATAGGTGCGCAGTGGCTTGGTTGCTTCGTCGGTCTCGCGCTGGCGCGCCTTTGCGGTGAGACGCTCCTCGAAGTGTGGGTCCATCGCCAGTTGCCGTGCTTTCAGTGCAACCTCTGCGTCAAAATCAGATCTTGTGGATTCGATAATCCGGTTCACGAGCCCGAGCCGGTTGGCTTCTGTAACACCCATTGGAAGTCGGGATTGCATGATACTCTGAACTGAGGCTTCTCCGGCGAATTTTGGCAGCAGGTAGGTCCACAGCTCCGATCCATACAGATTGCCCATGTCCTTGTAGTGAGGATTGAGAATGACGCCGCGGCGCGCCCAGACCTCGTCGGCAGCCCGCGCAAGGAATACGCCGCCAGCACCCGCATTCCCGCACAGCGCGGCGATCACAAGGCGGCCTGTCGCGCGAACGATCGATTCAGAAAGGTCATCGATGGCATTGATATTCTGCCAGGACTGATCGGCTGCGGTGTTTGCAGCCTCGATTTCATTGAGGTCCAATCCGTTCGACCAGAAGTCGGGACCGCCCATGAGGACAATGACACGGGTCTGGCGATTGAGTGCTGCGTCGAACGCTGTCTTCAGCCTGCTGCACGCTTCCACACCCATCGCCCCGTTGAGGAATGGGAACCGCAGGAAGCCGACGCGATCGGCCTCCTCAAAGCTTATGTCCGCTGGTCCGGCAGCAAGCGGCAAATGATCCAGGACGTCGGCAAGCACTCTTGCAGCCGGCAGCTTGATCGCCCCGGCAACGCCAGCGCTGCGCACATGGCCAATCCAGATTGCACCGTCGCGTGTCGCCAGCGCGACAGATGTTTCCGATCGGGCAATAGGTTGGCCGGCAACCGCACGGCCAGCGGGAAGGTCGGCCTTCGATGCATTGTGAAGATAGACATCGCGGCCACAGATCCGATCGCGTATGCCCGGTGTCCCATCGGCGGAGGCAATCTTCCGCAGAACCGTTTTAGTGCTGTCGGTTTGCCAATTGATTTCCCGGTCCAACTGGCGAACCGGACCTCGCCATTGCGCTGGAACGGTGTCTAGCTCCTCATGTCGAGGTGGCAGTTTCTCGTTCCTTTCAAAGCGATCCACCACCTCGCGAATTGCGGAAACCGCTGCTTCGGTAACTTCATTGCGATAAAGACTGGACTTGGTTGCGTTGCGCAGAGGGAAGCGCCGGTACGCCCAGACCGGCCCGCCATCCAGTTCATCTGTCGCCTGGAGGACCGTAACGCCCCAGTCCTGTCTGCCATCCAGAATGGCCCAGTCGAGCGATGCAGGTCCACGGTCGCCAGGGGGACCTGGGTGCACGATGAGACAGATATTCTCCTGCCAAACCCTGTCCGGAATGGCGCGCTTCAGAAATGGCGCAATGATCAAGTCAGGCTGGAAGAGTTCGGTCGCCTCGATTGTCACCGTGTCGTTGATATCGAACTCGACAGAAACCTCATGACCACGCTCAACCAGCTCGACATAAAGCCGTTGCGTCAAGGAATTGAAGCTGTGACTGAGCAGGAGGATACGCATCGTGTCAACAAATCCTCGGCAGTTGTTCGCCAGCCAGCCAATCCACAACTCTCGCGCCGCCGAACTTCGTGCGCATCTGGATCATGGCATGCTTGTCTGCGGTGACGTCTCCAATGATCGCTGCGTCCAGGCCAAGGGGATGGGCGCGCATTACGCCAAGAAGTCGATCCGCTTTGTCCGCAGGGCAGATGGCGATCAGCTTGCCCTCGTTCGCAACATAGAGCGGATCGAGCCCAAGCAGCTCGCATGCGGCGGCAACATCGGGCCTGATCGGGATGGTTCGTTCGTCAAGAACCATCCCGACTCGCGATTGCTGAGCGATTTCGTTGAGCGTCGCTCCCAGTCCGCCGCGCGTCGGATCTCGCAGGACGTTGAGGTCCGGCACCGACGCGAGCATGGTGGCGACAAGGCCGTGAAGCGCGGCTGTGTCCGAACAGATCTCGGTTTCGAACTCCACGTTCTGCCGTTTGGACAGGATCGCAACGCCATGATCGCCGATCGTTCCTGAAATGATGATCTTGTCGCCGGGCCGTGCTTGATCGCCACTCAGTTTTATACCATCGGGCACAATGCCAAGACCGGTGGTCGTGATGAAGACCCCGTCACCCTTGCCCTTTTCGACAACCTTGGTATCGCCGGTCGCGATCTGCACGCCAGCTTCGCGGGCGGCTGTCGCCATCGAGACGACGATCCTCTCAAGATCGATGAGAGGGAAGCCTTCCTCGAGGATGAAGCCGACGGTGAGGTAAAGCGGCCTTGCGCCCATCATGGCAACGTCATTCACCGTGCCATGAACTGCAAGGCAACCGATATCGCCGCCCGGGAAAAACAGCGGTGAGATGACATGGCCGTCGGTCGACATCACCACGCGGCCCTGCGGCAGGGAGAGAACCGCGCCATCGTTTCCTGCGGCAAGATGAGGATTGCCAAGGTGCTTGTGAAACAGGTCGCGGATCAGGCTTGCCATCGCGCGCCCGCCGCTGCCATGCGTCATATCGATGGTTCGGTTGCCGTTCCCGGTCAATGGCTCATAGGCGTTCATGCGGCCGCCTCCTTGAGCCTTGTCTGGTCGTCAGGGGTTGGACGGAGGCGGCCATAGGTGTAGTAGGCGGCGCACGCTCCCTCCGACGACACCATGCACGAGCCCATCGGATTGTCCGGTGTACACACCGTTCCAAAGAGTTTGCAGTCTGTCGGCTTCTTGGCGCCGCGAAGGATCGCGGGACATTCGCACGACTTCACCTCTCGAGAGGCCTTCTGCGATAGCTCGAACCGCGCTTCCGCGTCGAACGGGGCATAGTTTTGGCGGATCTTCAATGAACTGTAAGGAATGGTCCCGAGCCCACGCCACTCGAATTGAGAGCGAAGTTCGAAGACATCCGCAACCAAGGCCTGCGCCTTGAGGTTGCCCTCAGGTTTGACGACGCGTGTGTATTCATTCTCGACCTCGTGGCGTCCCGCGTTGATCTGCCGGATCAACATGAGTGTCGATTGCATCACATCGAGTGGCTCGAATCCTGCGATGACGACAGGCTTCTGGAATTCCTCGGCGAAGAACTCGTAAGGCTGCGAGCCGATGACCGACGACACGTGGGACGGACCGAGGAAGCCGTCGATCGTGACGGAGCCCAAATCCCGCACTTCCGGCGATTGCAGGATGTGCTGAATTGCGGCGGGTGTCAGCACGTGGTTACAGAAGACGGTGAAATTGGTGAGCCCTTGGCGTTCTGCCTGCAATATCGCCACCGCGGTTGGCGGCGTTGTCGTCTCGAATCCGATCGCAAAGAATACGACCTGCCGGTCGGGGTTCTCACGCGCGATCTTCAACGCATCCTGAGTCGAGTAAACCATGCGGATGTCGGCTCCATCGGCCTTGGCGCGGATCAGGCTGCGCTGCTTGGTTCCCGGAACACGCATCATGTCGCCATAGCTGCACACGATTGCATCGTAGCGCTCGGCGAGTTCCACCGCATCGTCGAGCCTGCGCACTGGCAGCACGCAGACAGGGCAGCCGGGGCCATGAACAAAATGCACATTCTGAGGCATCAGGTCATGCACGCCATAGCGGAAGATGGCATGCGTGTGGCCGCCACAAAACTCCATCAGGTGATATGTTCGTCCGGTAGCCGACTCGCGCGCGATCGCACCGGCCAGCTTCTCGGCCAGGTCGTGGCGGCGGAACTCATCGATATATTTCATGCGTCCGCTCCTTGAAGCTCTTCGATTTCCCCGGCCAGGATGCCGGCTTCGGACATCATGGCCAGCGTGCGATTTGCTTCCGCCTCGCTGACCTTGTGAAGCGCATAGCCCACGTGCACCAGGACATAGTCGCCGACGGCGACGTCCTCCACGAGTGCCAGCGAAATCTTCTTCTTGACCCCTTCGAGAGCGACGGTCGCCATCTCATTTTCTTCTATGGAAATGACACGAGCAGGCAATGCAAGGCACATTGTTCGGTCCTCGGTTACTCGGCGGCTCTGGTGACTGGGCGGGAGGCGGAACCCTGGTCGATGCATTCCAGGGCCTGCGCAGCCTTGAGCCATGCGATCCACCGTTCGAGGCCCTCACCGCTTCGTGCGGAAACTTCCAGGACTTTGATGGATGGCTTGACCCGGCGCATGTTCGCGATGGCCGCCTTCACATCAAAATCAAGGTGCGCAAGAAGGTCGATCTTGTTGAGCAGGACAAGATCTGCAGCGGCAAACATGTCGGGATACTTGAGCGGCTTGTCTTCGCCTTCGGTGACCGAAAGGATGACGACTTTGCAGGCCTCTCCGAGATCAAAGGCCGCAGGGCAGACGAGGTTGCCCACGTTCTCAATGAAGAGGATTGTGTCGCGCTCGGGGGCCAGATCCTGCAAGGCATGTCCGACCATGTGTCCGTCGAGGTGGCAGCCCTTACCGGTGTTGATCTGGATTGCAGGAACGCCGGTCTCGCGGATTCGCGCAGCGTCGTTGCTCGTCTGCTGATCGCCCTCGATCACCGCGATGGGATTGTCGTTCTTCAGCCTCTTGATCGTCTCCACCAACAGCGTGGTTTTTCCTGATCCCGGGCTGGACAGGAGGTTGAGCGCCAGAATGGAGCGTGCGCGAAGGAATTCGCGGTTGGCGGCCGCATAGGCATTGTTCTTGGCGAGGATGTCCTGCTCAACCTGGATTATGCGCGCTTGACTCATGCCGGCAATAGCGACGCCGGCAGGCCCTGTTCCGTAATGATGATGGCTGCTGTGGTGATGCGCCTGCGCGTGTGCATGGAAATGCTCGTGGTCATCGGCGCGGTGATGATGTTCCCCGCCGTGGTCATGGCCGTGGTCATGCCGGTGATCATGTCCGTGACCATGAACATGGGCGTGTTCATGCGTATGGCCATGAGCATGCGAATGCTCACTGGGATCCTGTCTACCGTCGATCTTCACATTGCCGTCCGCGCAGCCGCATACCGTGCACATCAGTTGACCTCCAGCTCTTTGATTCTCAGTTCTTCCCCGGCCGTCACCTGCAATTGATGCGAGCCGCATTTGATGCACGCATCGAAACGCTGCTTGATTGGCACCGTGTCGGCGCAGTTCATGCACCAGGCTTCGGCAGGGCAATCGACGATCTCAAGGTGCGCACCGTCCGCAATTGAGCCGCGCATGACCACTTCGAAGCCGAAGCGGAGCGCTTCAACTTCGACGCCCGACAACGGACCGATTTCCAGGCAAACCCTTTTGACACGCGAGAACCTGTGTAGTTCGGACTGCGCCTCAAGCGTTTGCCGGATGCTCTCGCAGATGCCTATTTCGTGCATCAGTGGACCCTCACTGTGTGGCCGACGCAGGGATCAATCGCGTTGACGGTCATCTCCGCAAGCAGGTGCATGTCACCGTCACGAGCAGACGCGATCCGGCGCAACATGCGGGCTGCCACGCCGTTAGCAGCGAAGTTCCATCTCGTCGGTGGCAGAATACGATAGTTCTCAATGCGGCCGCTCTCCAGAACCGCAACGTGGACAAGCAGACCGCGCGCCGCCGACACCTCGGCGAGGCCGACATTGGCACCCAGGGTGCGTCCTCTGGCAGGCGGCACGCACCCGTCAATGAGCTGTCGCATGCGGTCGGGCAACATGGAGAGCTCCACAAGGCGTGCCATCAGGCGCCCCCTCAGTCCGTACCCACGTGTCGCATGTGAGCCATCCCCCGCCAGACGTTGATCGTCGAGATGGCGCGCGACGAGCGTTGTTTCGGGTGCTTCGGCTGGCGTGCCCGGCGGCAGTTGGGCTCCGTCCGCTTCTTTGTCCTTCATCCAGCTTCGAACAGCGTTTTCATCCAGCGGCTGCAGCGGAATTACAGGCGTGGCGCCGGCATCCTCCCAGCCGGCGTCTGAAATGCGCGCAAGAAGACGTGCAGCGGACGTTCGCGATGCAACCTGCCAGGATGCCACCGCGGCGCTATCGCATCTGTCGCGCCAGACATTGAGAGGCTCGGCAAAGACAAGGTCCTGCAGCAGCATTTCTGCCCGGTCGATGACGTCTCTGGAACCTTGATTGTGTGGATGTGCCGATGTCTCCGAGCTGGGCGATAGGGACGTTTCCGGCAACGCTGTCCTGAGGTCGGGCACGAGACGCATGAGCGGTTTCAGATGGCGCGCGTCGACGGCTTCGCCAAGGAAGCGCGGCCAGTCGATAGCGATGCGAAGCGCGTTCTCGCGAAGGCTTTCCATCTCAGTCATGCATTGGCGAGCAGCCAGAACCGCAGCGCTCCGGGTGAGGCCCGTGGCAGCATCGAGGGCATTGCGCGCCGCCTGGGTTTGCGCCATGGCGCACAAGGAGAACACGGCGGGCACGATCTCCATCGCAGCTTGAGGGGTCTTGCCGCGCAGCAGGTGATCGATCCGTCCGGGCTGGCTGAATGCCACGCGCACGTCTGGCGCGTCGGCAGTTCGCCTTACATCGATCGTTACCCGGCCCTCAAGGTTCATCCCGCCCTCTCTCGCGCCCGGCTGCCGAACAGAAGTCCACGCCGGTCGAGTGGCTTTGCTTCTGCTGTCGTGTTGCATTCTTCACTGGCGGGTGCCGAACGCTCACTTTGTGTGCCGTCCTCTTGACGCGACGGCTCGCGGGATGGGCGTTCGCCGCGCCAAATCATGGCCATGTCACGGTCGTCGGCATCTTGATCCTCCTCATCTGCGAGCAACAGCGCATTGAGTGCCGCCTGCGCGGTCGCAATGGCACTCTCCTGGTCGGCGAACTCCAGCACGGGAGAAAACAGTGAGCACATACGATAGCGTCCAAGCGCAGGTTCGTAGCCGTTGATCATTTCAAATCGACCCGCCGGAAACGCCACGGTCTGCTTCGTGCCTGGGACGGCGATCCGTTCATCGCTTGCCGGCTTACCGTGTGTCGGCAGGAGCATCACATTCATGAACCAGGGGGTTACCAGGATACAGAGCCATTCACCGGCAAATTCCTGAAGGCCGATCACCTCCACGCCCAGGGCCCTGTTGAGAATTGGGATGCCGGCCATGCGCGTGGCTTCGATCTCGCGAAAGCATCGCGCGATCTTGTCGCTTGTCTCTTCTGCCAGGTTAGGGTCCATGTTGTTGATAGCCACGATCTGGGCTCAAACCTCATCGACGACGAGGAAGCCATTCTTCTTGCCGTCGCAATTGGGACAGCTCCAATGGTCGGGTAACGCCGAGAATGGTGTGCCGGCAGGTATCTGCCAATAGGCATCGCCCTCCGCTGGATCGTAGACGTACCAGCAGATCTTGCATTCGAGTTTGGATGTCGGACCGATCTTGGTGGCGTCGCCACCGTAGGAATCCTCAAACGATGCGGTGGTCATCTGTAGACCTCCAGAATATCCGCAAGGCGTTCGCCCGAATCGGCCAGATCTTCAGCTGCTGCCCGCACAACGTCGGGAAGGTCTGTGATCTCGATCGAATTGAGTATCAGTGTGTCCTGCGAGTTGTAGTATTGCACCCACCACGTGTTCCGCGTTGCCGTGCTCGCCACACGGCAGTTGCCGTAGCCGCGCGACAGGATTGTCAGCTCCCCTTTGCCGAGCAATTGTGAAAGCGCCGTCAGGTCTTCGGGCGTGTGCGGCAACAGCGACAGATTGATGACGTGGGCACTCTGGCCGCCGTCAGCCTTTGCAATATGCTCATTGATTTCGGGCAGGAGGGCCGGGGTATTGAAGACATTCGGGCCGAAGGTGTCGGGAATATCGACCGCGCTGCGTGCGTCCTTGAACGCAACCCGCAGCAGCGTTTGCGGGAATTCGCCAACCTCGATGAGGTCGGCAATCACCTTGCCCTGCTCGTCCGAAACACGCACACGCCACACGCCGGCCAACACGGATTCCTGCGCCTGATGCGTAGCTCCGCCGACGCTGGACACCTCGCCTTCACCAAGAACCTGGTCCACGAAGGAACGATTGGCTTCATCGAGTGCTGTGATGTCGATCACGCCTTTGTCCGCTGTCGCCTCGTCCGCAACCAGCACGGCCAGCACCGCGTCAAGAGCTGCCTTGCCGGCCTCGATTCCGACGGTATCCACAGGCTCGGGAAGATTGGGAGTGGAAAAGACCGACATGCCAGACGGCATCTGCATGTAGTTTAACGTGCCGTCCTGATCCTCGGGCTGGCTGCCCGGGCCAATCATCAAGCCGCTTGGAAGCGTGGACATTTGAAATCCGTTCTCTTGGTTGCGTGTGGTCCGGTTGATTTCTTCAGGCTGGTCTGGCGCTACCGGCGGCCGACTGGATCAGCTAAGTTCGTGATGGTGATGGCCTTGTTCTCCAGCCGCGCCGTTGGAGCCGCCCGGAAGCTTGAAGGGGGGTGGTTCGCTGGGTTCGCGCCTGAGGATTTCCGATATCTCCTGGATGTAATCGGTCCAGTCCTTCACGCGGGAAATTGCCCCGAGGTATGCGCCGCGCTTCAGAAAGACGAGGGAGGGGAACGCCGGGAAACGGTATTGGCGCTGCACAATGCGTTCGCTTTCGCGAGCAACGACGACCGGTGCGATCCGGCCTCCAAACGCCTTGAGAAGTTCGGGAAAAATAACTGCGACATCGTCGCTCTCCATCAGCCTGTCGGCATCTCCGGCAAGCAACAGAACCGAATATTCTCTTTCGGAAACGTGAGCCTGGATGCCGTCATGGTCGCAAACCGGCAAGGTATGCTTCTCAATGATCGATGCCAGCAGGGGGGAAAACATATCGCACGTCTCCTCATCAGGCGCCTTTGCGCTCTGCCTTCAAGTGTGCCGGCAACTCCGGCTCGCGGGTGGTAAGATCAGCGAACAGGTGGTCGATATCAGTCTCACCGCACATGGCCAGTTCCAGGGCCATCAGCGCATTTGCGGTTACACGTGCCGTCTCCTCGCTGATCACCTCGCGCGCGGCGCCAAGGAACACCATGATCCATTGGCCGGGCTGCAACGTGCCAACAAGGCTGGTATCGATGTCATGCTCTCCATCGCGTGCAGCGCACTTGCTTTGGAGACCGAAGGACTCGATCACTTGCATTGGAACGCCTAGGCACATCACCGCGCTCCCGCTGTATCGGAAAGGATACGTGCAATTTCGGCCTCGAAGTCGTCCGGCCCATGCCAGCGTCCATCTGCGAGTACGCGGGCGTCGCCCGAACGCAGGGCATCTTCCTGCGTCGGACGCCCGGTTTCGTAATGCCTCATGATCGTTGCTGGAGTGGAGATGGTTGCGTCTTCGGCAAGCGGTGATGATCGCGGTCTGGCGTGAACGCCATGCTGCTCGAGGAACTTCAATGCCGCAGCGATCGCCGGTTCGATCTTTGCTTTGACCTCAGGTCTGAGGCTGCCGCCATAATCGTCGAGCTCAAGGGGCTGCACGCCGATCAAAAGCAGATGCCGGGGGTAATTGCCGAGCATGTCCGCCATCGCCAGGACTTCCTGGAAACCCGTCTGGTGCAGCGAGACCTTCTTGACGCCGAGGAACTTCGGCACCTCGCAGCCTTCCACGAGCTTGAGTGTTCCGGCAGGCAATCCGTAATCGACGGCATCGAAGACGATGAGGATGTCGGCATCGCGGATGTGCTGAACGAGGTAGATGCCCTGGGTGCCGCCATCGAGCAGGCGCACATTGTCGGAAAAGGCGTAGTGGCGGTGCAGCTCCTCCACTGCACGTACGCCGAAACCTTCGTCGGCCCACAGCAGATTGCCAATGCCCAGGATGAGCACGGCCGGTGGCGCCTCGGTCATGGGCAGCCTCCTCGATCCAGATACGTTTCCTTAGTGACCGCGCGTTGGTTCCCGCGGTTGTTGACTGGTTAACAGCAAGCTGTGTGCCAGAACCTGTAAGCGCCCTAAGCACCGAAATTGCTTATGAATTTCCAACTTGATAACTCGGGAATGGAAATTTAGTAATCGAAATGAGGGTATTCTGGAAGGAGTTCTTTCACCTTCCAGGGTGTGGTGATGGCTGGCGTTTTGTTTTCCTGAACGGCCAGCGCGGTGCGGCATTGTGCCAGAGGCGAAAAAAGATGCGGGGCCGTTTGGCCCCGCAGTTTGGCGGTCCGACGTTCCAGGGAGAAATGCGTTCAGTGACTGCCGTCATTCGGTGGCCGACCGTCGCGGAACGTTCGCCAGCCCGAAAACATGGATGAGATGATGGATTGCCGGGACATGATGTCCTCTCGGACGGCTGCATAAATATGGATGATGGCAAAGCAGATGATCACCCACATCCCCAGGTGGTGCCATGTGTGCACATCCTGGCTTTGTCCGAAGAGCGGGATCACCCAACTCGTGAACAAGGTATGCTGCCAGGTCCCCATACCGGCGCCTTCGCCATATAGCGCAAGTCCCGTGACGATCATGAAGGCGATACCCCAGACGAACATCACATGCATGACGAGTGTCGCAAGAGGGTTGTGGCCTGAGTATTTGAGCGGTTCCTTCGCGATCATTGCGTACCACTTCACCTCATGAAACAACTCTTGCCAGAAGCTGCGCTTCCATACCGGCGGCAAGAAGATCTGCTTGGCATGCGAGTTGCCGACGATTGCCCAGTAGATCCGGAACAGAAATCCGATCACCAGTATGTAACCTGCCGCGAAGTGCAGGTACCGGATCCAGCCGAATAGAAAGCTGTTACTTGCCTCGCCGGGAACCGACGGTGGCGGTGAACCGATCAGGTAGCCTGTCACGGCAAGCGTGAGAATGGCGAATGCATTGACCCAATGCCAGAGCCGCACAGGCGCCTCATAGACGTAGACGGCTTCCTCGCGATGCGGCGTGTGAACAGTATCTGTGCTCATGTCCGCCCTCCTATGCGCCGACGAGAGCGGCACCCGCAGCAACCAGTGCCAGGCCTGTTGCCGGTAGACCGTGGTGGATCAATGCGGCGGTGCGGCCGACAGCGTATCCGCTGAGATGTAACAGCGCGCTTGCTACCATGAAGCCAGCCATATAGCTGCCGACTGCTCCAACGAACTCGGTGCCATGTGCGTGGCCGTGGAGAAGAGCAAAGCCGCCTATCAGAACAAGTCCAGCATTCGCGGGAACGTATCGTCCCGCAGCAATCATCGCGCCAAACAGCACTACAGAGGCGAGGATTCCCGGTTCCACAAAGGACAATCCGGCACCCGCCAGCCCCAGTCCGGCACCAACACCAAGCAATGCAACGAAAAGTGCCGGTCCCTGCCATGCGCGTGAGGTCGGCTGCATTGCCGCCCATACGCCGACCGCGAGCATCGCCAGCACATGGTCAAGGCCTGCCATCGGGTGAGCCAGTCCGGCCGCGAGGCCGGATGTAGCGTGACCAGTGTGCGCGAAGGCTGCGTCGGTCACCATGAAGAGCGACAGCACTGTCGCCACAACGAGTTTCGCTTTTCTCATTTGTCTTTCCTCCCTCACCGCACCTTGACGACCGCGAGTTCTTCACCCTCCGGTCCCATCACATGGGTGGAGCAGGCGAGACAGGGATCGAAGCTGTGGATTGTGCGCAGGATTTCGACCGGCTCTTCGGCCCGTTCCACCTTCGTGTTCATCAACGAGGCCTCGAAGGCGCCAATGTTGCCTTTGAGGTCGCGCGGAGAACCGTTCCAAGTCGTTGGAACGACGCACTGATAGTTGTCGATCTTGGTATCCTTGATGCGCACCCAGTGAGCCAGTGCGCCACGCGGAGCTTCAGTGAAGCCGACGCCCTTGACTTCCTTGGGCCACGTCGCCGGATCGAAGCGCTCTGTGTTTGCCGTTGCCGTATCGCCCGCCTTGATGGTGGCGATCAGCTTCTGGAAGAAGTACTTCTGCTTGTGTGCGCACCATTGTGCCTCAAGGGCTCGTGCCGCCGTGCGCCCGAGCGTTGAGAACAACGCTTCCAGTGGAACATTGAGGGCGGCCAGTGTCTTGTCGACCTGCTCCTTGATTTCGGGATGGCCTTGCGCATAGCCCACGACGTAGCGCGCAAGGGGGCCAACTTCCATGGCATGCCCGCGCCAGCGCGGCGCCTTGATCCAGGAATACTTGGCACTCTCGTCGAGCTGTTGGATATTGGTGCTGGTGCCGATGGTGTTCGGTCCGAGCTTGTAGTGGGGTTCGGTGATGCCGTCCCAGGGATGCAGGCCCTTTGATTCATCGGGATACTTATACCAGGAGTGAGGAACGAACTCCTGCACCTGGTCGGGGTCTCTGAGGTCGACCGGATGCACTTCCCGCAGATTGCCATTGATGATTGCTCCGGACGGCATCATCAGGTTCTTGGGCGAATAGTTGTTTGCCCGGTCGGGAATGTCGCCGTAGGCGAGGACGCTCTTTCCCGATAGCCCGCCGCCGTACAGCCATCCCTTGTAGAAGGAGCCGATGGCGATGATGTCTGGTATGTAGACGTTCTCGACGAAATCGATGGTTCGATCGATGACGCCGGCAACGTAGTTCAAGCGCTCCATATTGAGGGGGGCACCGGCCGCCAGCTCGCCGTCCATGTTGATCGCGCACGGTACGCCGCCCACCAGCCAGTTCGGATGTGTGTCCTTGCCGCCGAATATGGTGCGGGTCGTCATGATCTCTTTCTGGAAATCGAGCGCTTCCAGATAGTGTGTGACCGCCATCAGGTCGGCTTCCGGCGGCAGCAGGTATGCCGGGTTGGTCCAGTAGCCGTTCTTGAACGGACCGAGCTGCCCGCTCTCGATGAATTTCTTCAGCCGGTTCTGCACGTCACGGAAATAGCCGGGCGATGATTTCGGATGGCTCGGCCCCGTCCTCATTTGCAATTCGCTCGTCGCCTTCGGGTCCGCCTTCAGCGCGTTGACGGGATTGACCCAGTCGAGCGCATGCAGGTGATAGAAGTGGACCAGGTGATCGTGGATTTGGAGCGACAGCTGCATGATGTTGCGGATCGAGTTCGCGTTTTCCGGGATCTCGATCTTGAGCGCATCTTCCACGGCGCGAACCGATGTGAGAGCGTGGGTGCCTGTGCAAACGCCGCAGATGCGCTGCACGAACGCCCAGGCATCGCGTGGATCACGACCTTTGAGAATGACTTCCAGACCGCGCCACATCGTTCCCGTGGAGACCGCGTTGCGGATAATATTTTCGGCATCGACATTCACTTCGCAGCGCATGTGCCCTTCGATGCGGGTCACAGGATCAATAACGACGCGCTGACCGCTGTTGTCGAGGTTGAAGCCGTTGGGTGTCTGCATTGCCGCCATTATTCGTTTCCTCCCTTTGAGCGCGCGCGCTTCACCGCGCTCACGGCTGCGTGGGCCGCTGCCGCGGCGCCCACGACCATGGCGGCTTTACCACCAAGCTCGTCTGCGTTGGCCTCAATGCCGAAGCCATGAATGTCTGTGAGGCGGTCGTAGAATGCGCCTTTGTCCCAGAAGCCGTCTTCCGAGCAGCCGATGCACGGATGCCCGGCCTGGATCGGGAACGAGAGGCCGCCATTCCAACGTACGGTCGAGCACGCATTGTAGGTCGTCGGTCCTTTGCAGCCGACCTTATAGAGGCAATAGCCCTTGCGCGCTCCTTCATCGTCGAAGCTCTCGACGAACTGGCCGGCATCGAAATGCGGACGGCGGTAGCACTTGTCGTGTATGCGCTGCGAGTAGAACATCTTCGGACGTCCCTGCCGATCAAGCTCAGGGAGCTTGTCGAAGGTGAGGATGTAGGTGATGACTGCGGTCATCACCTCCGCGATGGGCGGGCAGCCCGGGACTTTGATAATCGGCTTAGCGGCAAGACCCGGAACCTTGTGGATCGGTGTTGCTTGTGTCGGATTCGGCCGTGCGGCCTGAACACAGCCCCACGACGCGCAGCTGCCCCACGAGATGATCGCTTTGCAGTGATTGGCCGCGTGCCTGAGCTGTTCGAGGTACGGCTTGCCAGCGATAATGCAGCTCATGCCTTCCTGGTTGAGCGGTGGATTGCCCTCGCAGGCGAGAATGAAGTTGCCGTCGTATTTCTGAATCGTCTCGTCGACGATTGCTTCGGCCTGCTGGCCGGCTGCCGCCATGATCGTGTCGTCATAATCGAGCGAGATCATCGACAGAATGACGTCCTTGGCGAGCGGATGCGCCGAACGGATGAAGCTTTCCGAGCAGCAAGTGCATTCCAGTCCGTGCAGCCACAACACCGGGATGCGCGGCTTGGTCTCCATCGCGTGTGCGATCTGTGGGGCAAAGCTCGGACCAAGGCCCAGGGAAGCCGCTGTGAGACTGCAGTACTTCAGGAAGCTGCGGCGGGTGATCCCCTGCCGTCGCATCACGTCGTAGAATGTTTCGGTCATCGCCAAGCGTTGCCTCCCTTACGGTCGTGAAAGGCGCAGGTTTTCCAGCGCCGGTTGGTTAACCGTCAGCAAAGGTTGTGCCAATCGACTGTTCTATTTATATATCAATGAGTTGTTTGGTGTTTTAGGCTTTCGCTGCGACGCACACTTCGGATATCAAAGCAGCCGAACCGGCGCGCAAGTGGAAGTCATGTTTCCAGCGGTCTTCGCTCTTGTAATGGGGCCGCAGTGCTTGCCGGTTGCCGCTCGGGGGCTCAAGAACTTCCCTGAGTAGTAGACATAGGGCGCGACGTCGTTGAGCTTGCAGCTCGCGACGAACATGGCGATGACCGCTCACCGGTTCGGCGCCGCCGTCTGATCGGCCAAGAGGTGGTTCTCGCGATCCGGCATGATTGATCCAATTGCGCTGCTCGACTGTGTTGGTGTCGGGCTTGATGCGCCCATCGTCCAGACGGCGGCACAGCCCGTCTCACCGGGACTCAAGGCATGCCATTTACGGTCGATGAATTTTTCGATGTGTTCGCGCGTTACAACGAGGCGATCTGGCCAATACAGGTGCTTGCATACTTGGCGGCGGCGATCTCGATCACGCAGTTGCCAGCGCCCAAACCAGGCTCGGCGAAGATCATTACTGGAATCCTCGCCGGTATGTGGGCGGTCAACGCAATAGGCTATCACTGGATGTTCTTCACGGCGGTCAACAACGCTGCTTGGGTCTTCGGTGCCGCATTTCTCGCCCAGGCTGGTGCGCTGGCAGGCGCGCCATATCTGTTCCCGGAGTTAAGGTTCGGCATCGCGAAAGACAGGACAACAGTTCTGGGGCTGCTTCTCATCGCATTTGCAACCATCGCTTATCCGATTTGGGGGTGGGCCGCCGGCCACGTCTATCCGGCCTATCCGGCATTTGGAGTGACGCCCTGCCCGACGACGATTTTCACAATCGGAATGTTGCTACTCGGCACCTGGCGCGCTGCTCGCTGGCTTCTTATCCTACCCCTTCTGTGGGCAGGGGTTGGCGGCACGGCCGCTGCTATGCTCAACGTACCACAAGATCTCGGCTTGATTGCTGCATTGCTGATCGTGTTTGTCGTGGTTGCGCGGCGTCGGTTCTATCCAACAGGCTCTGGCGAAGGCCGTTGATGCTTAGGGCAAGACTAGACAGACGAAGCAGCCAATGTGAATGATTGGCTGAAGTGTGATCTACTTGGCAAAGGACGCGTTGCGGCAGCTGTTCCGATCGCAAGTCTGGGCCCTGCGGCCATTGGGACCTCGATGTATCCTGCGGTAAAGTGACAATGACGAAGGCCGTCTACGCGAGGCTCGACCTTGCCACTCTTCGAGCCATCCCGGCCGGTGTCTGGGCGCTTGGTTTGGTTTCGCTGCTCATGGATATCTCGTCGGAGATGATCCATGCGCTGTTGCCCGTCTACCTCGTCACGGTACTTGGGACATCGACTCTGACGGTTGGCTTCATCGAAGGTTTCGCAGAGGCCACTGCCTCCATCATGAAGGTATTCTCGGGCGCACTCAGCGACTGGCTCGGCAAGCGCAAGCTGCTTGCTGCGTTGGGCTATGGCCTCGCGGCCCTGACAAAGCCGATCTTCCCCTTGGCGGCTGGCGTGGAATGGCTTATCGCCGCACGAATAATCGACAGGATCGGCAAGGGGATCCGAGGTGCGCCGCGCGACGCACTGGTCGCCGACATCAGCCCGGCCGAACTTCGCGGAGCGAGCTTCGGGCTCAGACAGGCCCTGGACACGGTTGGCGCCTTCATCGGCCCTCTGCTCGCGATTGCCCTCATGTGGCTCGTAGCCAACGACATCAGGGCGGTGTTCTGGTTTGCAGTCATCCCCGCATTTCTTTCCGTGCTCTTGATCATCTACGGTGTTAGCGAGCCAACGGGTCCTGAGAGGCCTCGCCGGGCGCGGTTCCCGTTGCACGCAGACGAGCTTGTGCGCCTGGGTTCTCGTTACTGGTATGTAGTTGCCGTTGCGGTTGTCTTCACACTTGCGCGTTTCAGCGAGGCCTTCCTAATCCTTCGGGCGCTGTCGGCTGGATTGACCATCGCGCTGGTGCCAGCAGTTCTCGTATTGATGAATGTATTCTACGCTCTGGCCGCATATCCGGCTGGAGTGCTCTCCGATAATGGCGGTCGCACGAATGTGCTGATAATAGGCCTTGGCTTGCTGGTCGCTGCCGACTTGGTTCTCGCCTTTGCGCCGGGAATTTTCGGAATCGCGATCGGCGTGATGCTATGGGGCTTGCATATGGGTTTCTCGCAGGGCTTGCTTTCGGCGCTTGTCGCCGATACTGCGCCGCCAGACTTGCGAGGCACGGCCTTCGGGATGCTGAACCTCGTGACCGGCGTGGCACTTTTTGCCGCCAGCGTCATTGCGGGCATTCTGTGGGACTCCGTCGGGCCGCAAGCAACCTTTCTTGCGGGTGCCGGTTTTGCGATGCTCTCACTCGTCGGCCTGATCTTCACACGCAGAAGCGCCGCCTCGAGCATGTTTAGATAAAGTGTGCAGCGGTATTGCTATCTCGGTGGCACACCTTGGATCAAAGGAGATGAAGAATGAAACTCAGCGCGCGCAACATCCTCAACGGTACGGTTAAGGATATCAAGAAGGGCGCCGTTGCCGCCCAGGTCAAGATCGACATTGGCGGCGGCAACGTCATCACATCGACCGTCACCGTCGATGCGGTTGAGGAGTTGGGGCTCAAGGTCGGCGGCAAGGTGTCCGCGGTCATCAAGGCGAGCGAGGTGATCCTGGGCGTCGAGTGATCTCGGCCGTGTTGTCACGACGCGTGAAATGCAAACGCCACCCATGGCAGGCGTCAGGGGTGGCGTTTGCATTCACCGCAAGCGCGTCGTCCTATTTCTTGATGTCGTCGCCAACCCCGAAGCCGTAGTCACGCAGGATTTTCTGCGCCTCGGCGCCGAGAATGAAATCGGCCAGCGCCTCAGCGTCTGCCGGTGCGTCCTTCAGCACGATCATGCCATAGTCCGCGCCGACGGCGAGCGCGGCAGGAATCTCGACGATCTTCAATGAGGCCGTGTCCTTTTTCGCCAAAACGGCATTGGTGCAGTAGGTGAGAAAAATATCCGCCTGCTTCTCCGACATCACCCAGCCGTACTGGTTGCGTCCCTCAGGCGCTTTGGCGCTATCCGTGCCGCCCGTCAGCTTCAGCGCCTTGCCTTCGAGCACAGCTTTGGCTCCGGCTTTCTGCGCTTCTGCCTTGCCGAACAACGCGAAGGCATAATCACCTGACGGATCAGCCTTGGGCGTCGACGTGCCGACACGGATCTTGTCGTCGAGCATACGTTCAAGAAGCGTGTCAGGCACGACATCCAACTCCGGCTGTGCGATCGCGCAAAGCTGGTTGCGCGCGAACATGCGAACCTTGCCCGTTGCGCGACCAGCATCGGCCAGTGTTTGTGGGTGCTTCATGTTGGCGGAGGCGAACACGTGTGCCGTCCCGCCCTTCTCGATACGCTCGCGCAAGAGGCCCGATGCCCCGAACTCGGTGGCGATGGATTGCTTGCCAGCCGATGCCTGTTCGAAAGCACGCGCCACGTCGGTCAGCGCCGCTTTGAGGCTGCCGGCAGCATACAGTTTGAGAGTCTCGCCGGTGGCTGGCGTCGTCATCGTGAGTGCAGTCCCAATGGCGGCGATGAGAAGACCTCGCATGTGTCACCTTTTCTTGTTGTTAATGCAGAATTACCGGTAGGGCGGTCAATGCAGGGGGTCGCTGCGCGGCGCGAAGTGCAGCTCGACAACCTTCTGGACGACGAGCTTCCATTCGCTGGCCGCCTGGGCAGCACCGCGGCACTGGCATTGTTGCGCGCGCAGGTACGCAACCTTGGCGCAGTCGTCGCCATAACGGCGGATGAGGAACACGGCAGCGCGATCGACATTGAGGGATTTCATTTCGTGCCGCCTGATTGCTGCATGAATATCGTTCTCGTCCATCAGGTGTTGCAGGTGCTCGCAAGTTTGCTCCGTTCCAGCGCCGCCAGTTCATCATCTGTGAATACGCGCGAGCGCGTGATGAAGCGCACGCCCTCAGGCGCTTCGAGCGAAAAGCCCGAGCCACGCCCCTTGACCACGTCGATGATGAGGTGGGTGTGCTGCCAGTATTCGAACTGCGAGGCGCTCATGTAGAACGGCATGCCGTCGATCTCGCCGAGCTTGACGTCCTGGCCGCCGATGCGGAATTCGCCTTCGGGATAGCACATGGGTGCAGAACCGTCGCAGCAGCCGCCCGACTGATGGAACAGCAGTGGCCCGTTGCGGTTTGCAAGCATGGCGATCAGGGCCAAGGCCTCCGCTGTCGCCGATACGCGTTCAACCATCGCTGCCTCCTCGTATTCTCCCACGCTCAGCCTTCGTGGCACCGGGGTGAGTGGCAGCCTTTCACGCCGTGGCGCCGGGCTGCCTGCTTCATTCCCTCTTCCCATTGCGCGTGGTGAGCGTTGGCTACAACTATGTTGGATTGGATATAGCACAATCGATATCCATTTGGATATAGGTATGCAGACATTGCCAATTGGTGCAACGGGCGCGTCCCGTGCCAGCACGACAAATCAGGTGGGTTTGATCTGGCTGAGGGCGATGCGGGAGTGATCATGGATGGCGACGTAAACATACTTCCATCCTGGTTTTCCTTTCTCCTTCTCAATCCCCCTAAATCCTTTCGGCGGCGTCAGCCTCCCAATAGCTGTAAAGCTAGGGCCAACATCGAGGTGACTGCGAGGACCGATGGAATGCTCCAGTGGCGATTGAGCAGCACCACGCCAGAGAAGATGGAAAGAACCACTACGCGCCAATCGAGCGAGGCCAAGCTCGGTGTCCAAAGCTTGAGCGGGCCAACCTCCATCAACGTGACTGTTTTGAAGAACACATGCAGGGCAAACCAAATGGCCAGATTGAGAATGACCCCGACGACTGCCGCCGTAATACCGGTGAGCGCTCCTCTGAGGCGCGGCTGCTGAGCGATCCACTCGATGTATGGCGCACCGGCCATGATCCATAAGAAACAGGGCACGAAGGTTGCCCACAGTGCAATGAGCGCTCCGAGCAGCCCCATAGCCAAAACCGGCTCTCCGCCATTTCGGTACGCCGAGAGATAGCCAACAAACTCGGTGACGAGGATTAGTGGCCCCGGCGTGGTCTCAGCAAGGCCCAGTCCGTCCATCATTGCGCCAGCATCGAGCCAGCCGTATTGGGTTACGACGTCTTGAGCCATGTAGGCGAGCACAGCGTAGGCGCCCCCGAAAGTCACAACCGCGAGCTTGGAAAAGAACACGCTCATCTGGGTGAGCACGTGATCCCTGCCGAATATCCCCGCGATGGCCAAAAGCGGCGCAAACCAGATCGCCATCCAGATGCAGACCGTTCGCAACGTGTCCGAGGGATGAATCAAGTCTGGCGCTGCACTCTTTTGGTCTAGGCCTTTCGCTCGGAAGAAACCGAAAATCGCCGCGGTCAGCACGATCAGGGGGAATGGCGCACCAAGAAAGAAGATGGCTACGAACGAAAGGGCGGCGATAATCCAATGCTCTTTAAGTTTCAGAGCACGTTTCGAGATGCGCAGCAGAGCCTCGATGACAATCACCAAAACAGCCGCCTTGATGCCAAGGAAGACGGCCTCGATAACTGGCAAGTTGCCGAACGCAGCATAGATCATCGACAAGGCGAGCACCACGAACGCGCCCGGAAGAATGAATAGCAGCCCAGCCGCGAGACCGCCGATGACACCGTGCAATCGCCAGCCTACGTAGGTTGCGAGCTGCATGGCCTCGGGTCCCGGCAGAAGCATGCAGAAGCTGAGCGCACTCAGATAGCGCTGCTCGTCGAGCCACTTCTTCTCATCGATAAGGATGCGGTGCATCAGGGCGATTTGAGCCGTAGGGCCGCCAAAGCTCAGGAAGCCGATGCGTGCCCAAGTCCGCAGCGCTTCTCGAAAACTGATTGTTGGCCGATTTTCGTCAGAGATGCTGCTGTCCGTCGTTGTTATGGTCATGGCTTTGCCCTCGTTGGCGTTGGCCAGTTGTGCGTTTCATCGGTGGCATCCCGCGCCCAGCGGTAGAAGCCGTCGTAGATCGGCATGGCAGCGGCAAGCTGTTGGAGGTCATTCCGGTACATGCGTGAAAGGCCCAGGGACACAGCGAGCAAACCGGGCGCTTCAGGAACCAGGTCAAGCCGAGCCGTATCTGCCCCTCGGACAATAGCGGCAAGCTTGTGTAAGGCTGGGATGTCCAGGCCAAACTCTTCAATCATCGTATCGAAGGTGCATCTTTCACCTCGATGGCTCCAAAAGACTCCTTCAATATCGAAAGGCGAAGCCGCAAAGCGCTTGGCGACATCAAGTACCTCTGAGGTCGCAACGAACAAGAAAACAGCATCAGGATCAACGAAGCGGCGAATGAGCCAAGGGCAGGCAATACGATCAATCTTCGGGCGCGCGCGAGTGACCCACACGGTGCGTCCCGAAACATCTCGTTCCGGAATTTTATTCGTCATCAGGAGCTGTTGATTTGCGCCCCTCCAAGCCGCGAAGCCACCCTCTAAGCTTTCCGCCGGAATACCCTCGTGCCGCAGCCAAGCAGAAACGCCCTGACTTACCTCGCCACCGCTGCGGCAGATAACGACGGATGACTTGCCACGAAGCGATGCTGCTAATGCAGTTGGATTTGGTGCGGGACATCGGATTGAAGCGGGGATGAGCTGCGGATCGGCGGCGAACTCCTCTTCGCTACGGACGTCAATAAGGCGTGGTCCATCGGGCAGCCCTATCAGACGTGCAAGCTGTGAAACGGTGATTTTGGTTGGAGACGGCATAACGCGTCCTCCCTTCTGCTTTTGAAGGTCATTGGACGCGATCTTTGGGCCGTAGCCTCACGGGGACGTCGCGGAGACCCCATGCTGAATTAAGTCGCGCGGGTCAACAGTTATGTCAAGCCTAAGGCAATAGGCTCACCTATCCTATTGCGTCCGGAAGCACTACCATGGCGAACATATACGCTCGAGATAAGTACTTGCACCATAAAGCTTCTCTCGTTCGTCTTGATGCCGGCTTCTTGGGCGCGCACTCTCAGCCGTTTGGGCCGTGAGGGCCTACGGACGTCCCGTCGACGGGCTATTCGTTCTGCGGCACAGCGGGTGCGGGTTTGCCGGCCCCTGACCTAAAAGGGTGTATGCAGGCCGTATTGGCCAAGCGCACCGTGCAAGTTGATGGACAGCGGGCGCGTGGGTGCGAATTCGGTCAATTGGACCTGCAGGATATTTACGCCATAACCGTTCATTGCTTCGCCGGCGCGTTCTGTCAGGACTTCCCTGAATGAGGTTCTGTCGGATTGGATTTCTTCGAGCGTGTACTTATTGATGGTTTCGTATATGGCCCCCTGTGACCGCTCCATGACGTCAGAGGCCAGATCGGCGACTTTGGCCAAAGCTGTCACGACGTCGTCGATGTAATAGGTCACCAGAGCGCCGACGATAACGGTCTGGTGGTCCTTAGTCATGATGACCTTGGACTGGATGAGTTGGGTTTGTCGTACGATGGCGATCAATTTGTACTGCGTGGCAACGGGCCAATACCAGTGCAGTCCCGGTCGCCACCTGCGGACATGCTTGCCATAGACGAACGCCACACCCTCATGCGTGGCCGGAACGATGACCAGCCAGGGAAACAGCCTCAGCAGGGTCTGGAAGATTTCGCCAATCCAACCGAATGCTCTATCCACCGTCCATCTCCATTCAATCTCATTTTCGTGTCCACAGGTGCCCTATCGCTGGCGGGGCTGGCGATATCGAACGATATCTGAGACCCGCGATCAATCAATGACGGTTCGGGAACAATCCTCGCTCAAGATCGCAAGTCCATATCCCTCAATGCGCACGGGGCCGTTGCGTGTTTTGCGGACGACGCGGCCGGCCGTGGTTCCATCGAGCAGCAACATATCGCGGCAATTGTCCAGGCCGGGGTCCAGGGTGGATAAATCGATGTCGCGGGTGCCGGGGAGCGTGTTGACGACGACGATACTTAGCCTTTCCGCCGCATTCCGAGCCATGACGGCGTCGATGCCGATCAGGGCGGGGGGAGGCTCGGGGAAACGAACGAGATCGCCCCGGCGGACATGTTGCGCGATGATCTGCTTTGCGAGAGCCGGCGGTGTCGGCTTGCCGAGGTTCGTGAGGAGACCATAGGCGTCGTCGACGCCGTACCAATGCTTGGACGTCGCAGTCCAGCGCATCTCGAGATCGGCGCCGCCACGTATCAGGTTGACGATCGCAGAGGCATAGTAGGCCGCGCCGAAGAGGTTGCGGTTGAGGCCGCCGGTGAAGGCGTGCTCGTGGTGTGCAATCGTGTTGAGCTCGCCGCAAAAATTGAGGACGTCGCGATCGCCAATGAGGCGGGCGACGGAGCGCGCGCGGGCCTCGTACTGGGGGGTGCGCGCCATGGTGAGAGCCTCGAACTGCAGTCCGCTCGGAGGTGCAGGGTCGTCGACGAGCTTGACCGTAACGGTGTCAACCGGCACTGCCGGGCGCCAGTCTGCGTACATGTGCCAGTTGACGAAGGCCAGCATACGATCGTCAACGTCCTGCAGAAGCTGGGCCATCCAGTCGAGCCAGTACGCGCGCTGGGTTCCATCTATGGAGGGACCGCCGATCAGGACGCGGCCATCTGGGGTGTGCGGGCCCACTAGTGCGATGATTTCTTCTGCGATGGCGCAGTAGATCGCGAGATAGTCGGCATAGCTGAGGTTGCCGCCAACATCTGGGTTGTTGGGTTCGTTCCAGACGCACCAGTACCAGCTGGCGACCTCCTTGCCGCCCCACTGTTCCAGGCAACTCCAGACGATTTCGCTGGTTCGCGCCACGTATCGCGAGATCCGGACCGGGTCATTAAAGGGCGGTTCGAACTTGGCGAAGGTGATCATCGGTTTGGCGCCGGAGGCCAGCACCGCGTCAATCACGGCGGCGAAGAATCGCCAGTTCTTGAACGGATCGGGGACCGGCTTATCGAATACGAATAGGCGGACAATCTCAGTATTCATGAGCCGCAGTCGGCGATAGATCTCTTCGCGCTTCTCGCTGTAGGCGAAGCCTGGCCAGCCGTCGATCTCGTTGAAGCCGTAACGCAGGCGATTGCGCCGCCAACCGTGTGGAGCCGGTGCGAAGGCGCTCAAACGCTCTGATGCCTCGCGTGTGGTCGACGCTGCACACATAGGGGCTGGTTACTCCTCGATGTATTGGATGAGTTGGCGCAAGCGTGCTTCCGGGGTGTGACGCTCGCGGAAGTTCTTGCGGATGTCCATCACGATCTCGGCGTAATACTGGGGACGGTCGAGGACATCGAGGATCTTTTCGGAACCGTTCTCGCCGGTGATCATCAATTCGGTGGCGCGCTCGCCGAAGATTTCGGCGACGTAGTCGCGGTTGAGCAGGAAAAGCGGGATCGTTCCGGATGCCGGCGTTTCGAATGTGCGGCAGGTGACGAAACCGAGCTGCTCGAAGACCGGCCGGTAAACGACGGGATTGAAGACGCCCTTCTCGATGGTGGCGGCGACCTGATCGAAGGGGACGGCGGGTAGGCCCTCGAAGCGAAACTTCGTGAGGTAATCGCGATCGACGTAGTGCTTCAGCTTCGCCTCGCCTTGCTCCATCCAGTCGATGATGTCGCCCCAGCCTTCGCCGACGAGCCCGACGCGGCCGACCTTGCCGCGAACCTTTTCGATGGCCCTCAGGATCTTCGACATGCCGCGCCAGCGGTGCTTGGTGTGGCCAACGTAGATCATGTCGAACTCCTTTCCGTCGAAGCGGAAGGGTGACTCCCAGGCCGGGTCATAGATATGAAAGAGGAAGGGGCGGACGTTCTTACGCCGGGGATGATAAGTCGGCTGGAAGATCTTGTCCGACAGGCTGTCGCAGAAGTCGATCCACTCGGTGCTGGCTTCCATCGTGCGGTGATTGTAGTCCCCCATGAACCAAATCGGCTCGTTGTAGTGACCGTCGCAATCGATGACGAGGCGGCGGTTGCGGGGCACGGCGTCGAGCAGGCGGACCCAATCGACATTGTCGCCGAACTGCAGTGCCGTCGTCCATTCGACGACGAAGACGAGGGCGTCGATGTCGTCGAGGTGCTTGGAGTAGTCGAGCGCGAAGGCCCACTCGGGCGGGCCGTAGACGTGGACCTCGTGGCCCATGGCCTTGGCCGCGCGCGTATAGCCGCGCAGGTCGAGCATGCTGCCGGCGTTCTCGTATCCCCAGTAGACGAAGACGATTTTCATGTGAGGTTATCCGGTCTGGTACGTCGGGGCTGTTGCTCGAGAGCGCGGTTTAGGGATTTTGCAGCATGTCGAAGAGTTCCCTTGCGCGGCTCTCATAGGAGTGATGCGTGCGCAAGTGGGTGCGAACATCCTCAACAATCTGGCGGTACTTTCCGGGGTTTTTAAGCGCATCGACGAATTTCTCGGCGGCGCGTCCGGGTAGGGTCAGCTCGCGGGCGGCCGGTCCATAGACCTCTACGGCATGGTCATCATCAAGCATGAGTAGGGGTATGGTGTCTGCGCAGAAGACCTCGAAATACTTCAATGTCAGATGCTTGAGGTGACGTAGGAGCGGGCGCTGGGTGAGAATGTTGATACGCGCGGTGCTCATCGTCTTGATGACGTCGTTGTAGTTGACTGCGGGCGGCAACTGGATGCGCAGCCGCTTGAGGGCATAGGGATCGGCAAGAAATGCGTCGCCAGGTCCTGCGGCGGGGCCTTCATCGGGTGGGGCATCCCACCACAGACCGAGAAAGCCGATGTCGCCGACACGGTCGCGGATGCGGTGGAAGGCCGGCAGTAATTCCTTTTCGACTTCGCGCCAGCGCCACCAGTTGTGGCCGACGTGCAGGATATCCCACGTCTTAGGCGGGCTCTTGGCGGGATCGACCTGGAGAGCAGGGTCATAGCCGAAGAAGGGCAGCGCGCCGGCCTTGGGGAAGCGCGATTTGTTCATCAGCGTGTGGACCACCCTGTCTCCGAGGGAATTCATGTAGCCGATCCAGAACTGCCGGTCTGCTTCGCTGGCATGGTTGAAGTCGTACCCATCGAGCTGGATCAACTCGTGGTACATTCCATCCGTGTCGATGACGAGCCGGCGCGAACGCGGGAAGTGTCCCAGCATGATCGCCTGATGCATCGGCAGGATCTGCCACAAATCGGTTTCGAACAGATAGACGACGTGGTCGAACTCCTCGATGTCCATCGAGAACTTCAGTTCGGGGATATACCAGACGGGAGATCCGAAGATCGCGACCGAATGACCGAACTGTTCTGCCAGGCGCATGTAGTTGGCGACCGCGTGCGTGCTGCCTGCGTTGCCGCGGTGCTTCATCACGAACAGGATCTTCATAGCGCCGTCTCATGAGACTGTCGCGACGTGCCGGGGTGCCGAGGCGAGGGCCTCGAGTTCCTGGAAGCGTTGCGGGAATGCGTGGTGTTGGGCTAGGTGCTCACGCGTCTTGATGACCGCGTCCCAGGCCGGTTCGGGATTGCCGAGGATGTTTTCGAAATGCCGGGCAAGGTCGTTCCCGGGAACCAAGGTCAAGGCAGCCGGCCCATAAATTTCTTCGACGAAGGGCTTGGGCAGCATCAGAACGGGGATGGTATCGGAATAGAAGGTCTCGAAGGTCCGATTGGTGACGAGCTCCAATTCCTTGAAGAGAGGACGATGGAAGACGGGTGTGAAACGGCCCTGGTTGAGAAGAGGGACGACGCGGTCGAAGCGCACGCCCATACGCACTTCGACGCGCAGGTCCGCAAGGAGGTCCTGGTCGGTATCGACGCCAGCGATACCTAACTCGGCGGCCCAGACCGGACGCTCGGACCAGTCCCAGCCGGCAAGGCAGATCTGGCCCACCTTCTCGGCAACAGGGCGGTAGTCTTCCAGGAAGCGGCGTACTTGCGACCAGCGCTGCCAGTTGGAGCCGACATAGACGACGCCGTAGGGGCGGCTTGCCCGGTCGGCGGACTGCCATGCCCGTGCGGCTTCGGCGGCAGAGGCGTGAGGGTGTGTGACGGCGGAGGGATCATAGCCGTGGAAAAGGAACGTGGCGACGTCCTTGCGGCGAGGGTGCAGGGTCGGCTGTGCAATGGTCCCGCCAAGCGACTTCAATGCCTGCTGCCATTCCCAGCCGGGGTGCCCGTCCAGCTTCTCAAGATGGTTGAAGTCATGCTCGACGCGAACGGTGTCGTTATAGCGGCCCCAAAGATCGAGAATGACGCGCTTGTTGCGTGGGATGAGGTCCATCATGCGAGCAATGTAGGGCATGCCCGGGATGTCATTCGGAATCTGGATCATGAAGACGATCAGATCAGCGTCTGTCGTTCTGTCAGTGGTGGCGATGTTGGGCAGTTCGGAATTGGGATCCCCGTAAAGCGCGACGTCATGGCCGAGCTTTCGCCCCCATGTGATGTAGCGCTGAACGGTTGCGACGCTGCGCGTCCATGCATCGACTGACCCGACGAGAACGATTTTCATGCCTTGTCCCCTGTCGTTACCGCCTTGTGGGATGTCGCGGCTTCGCCCGGATGAGCGTGGATACGCGTCTCGTCGCGGCCAGCCCAGGCCATGGTTGCGGCAAGGCCGTCGGCGAAACTCGTCTTGGGTTGCCAGCCAAATGTCTCGCGGGCGTAGCGGATGTCAGCCTGCACCTGGCGCTGCTCCCCCGGACGGGTCGGTGCATGGCGCAGTTCATAGCTGCCGGGCGCGATGCCGTTCGCGGCGAGCACCTTTTGCGCCAGATCGTTGATGGACAGCGGGTGGCCGCTGCCAAGGTTGAAAACCCTGCCAGCGGTCGCGTCGGGGTTCTCAAGAACGCCCATCCAGGCGTCGATGATGTCGCCGATGAAAACGAAGTCGCGCGTCTGCTCACCGTCTCCGAAGATGGTGATCGGTTCGCCGCGCTGAAGCTTGCCCAGGAAGATCCCGAGCACGCCCTGATAGGGGTTGTCCCAGGCCTGGCCTGGCCCGTAAACACTGAACATGCGCAGGGAGGTGACGCAGAAGGGGAACTCCAGATCGGGCCGTTCGGCGGTGGCATGGACGAAGCGCTCGGCGGCGAACTTGGTGATGCCGTAATAGGAGTCGGGCATGCAAGGCTGGGTCTCGGGAGTCGGAACAACGGCGGTGTCCCCGTACGCCGTCATGGAACTGGCGTAGATCAACCTGGGAACCCGGTGCGCGAGGCACATCTGGACGACGTTGACGGTGCCCTCGACATTAGTGCGCAGGTCCGCGACGGGGTTGTCGAATGCCCTGATGATGGAGACCTGACCGGCGAGGTGACAGACGGCGTCATGGCCCTCGGCGAAGATGGCTTCGAGATCCTGCGGACGCGTGACGTCTCCGAAAACGAACCGGGCGCCCTCGGGGACACGATCTCGGGTGGAATTGAACTCGTTGTCGATGACCGTGACGGTGTGGCCTTGTGCCAAAAGCCGACGAGTTAGATGGGTGCCAATGAAACCGGCGCCCCCGGTGATGATGATTTTCAAGCCTCGCAGCTCCTGGACGTGACGCAATCTGTGTGGGGGCAGCGTATTGGCTAGTTCCTGTTCCCCTGGCGGCAATACTAGCGGTATGAATGCTTAAGCGACAATCAAACCGTGTAAGTTTCGCACCAGAACTATCACGTGCGATGCGTTGTTGTCGCAAGGAAAAATTTTTTGGCGGAGTTTGATTTTAGACCTTGGCGATCAACGTTTTTTAGTGTCGGGTGGTTGGTCTGAGGGTGGTATTGCCGTTTCCTCGTCAATCTCGCGATGGCTTTCGGTTGAAAGCTCCTGGCTTTTCGGCCGACAGACAGGACTGCAGTAATGCGCACAAAAAGCGTTTTGATCACGGGGGGGGCGGGATTTGTAGGCTGCAATGCCGCCCGTTATTTCAGCGGCCGAAACTGGCAAGTTACAGTTCTGGATAACTTGTCGCGTCAGGGAACCGATCAGAACCTGGAATGGCTTCGCGACGGTACGACTTTCGACTTCGAGCGTGCCGATGTCTGCGACAAGGCGGCCATGGACCGGATTTTGTCGGCAAAGCGCTACGACGCGGTGATCCATCTGGCTGCCCAGGTCGCGGTCACGACGTCGGTCATCGATCCACGCGCCGACTTCATGGCCAATGCGCTGGGGACGTTCAACGTTCTCGATGCGGTACGGCGGCTCTGCCCGGAAGCCGTTGTGATCTTTGCATCCACCAACAAGGTCTACGGCAAGATAGCTTCTGCAGAGACACGGCTGATGGGTGAGCGCTACGGCTATTCGGACCGGCCCTTCGGCATCTCAGAAAGCGAACCGCTCGATTTTCTATCTCCATACGGCTGTTCGAAGGGTGCTGCCGATCAGTACACTCTCGATTTTGCCCGTATTTACGGGATTCCCGCGACGTCGTTCCGGCAGTCGTGCATCTATGGCACACACCAGTTCGGCGTCGAGGACCAGGGATGGGTGGCGTGGTTCACGATTGCGGCGCGGCTTGGCCGCGACATCACGATTTTCGGTGACGGGAAGCAGGTGCGCGATGTGTTGCACGTGGAGGATCTCGTGCGCGCCTATGAAGCAGCAATTCATTCGCCCGACCGCATCGCCGGGCAGGCCTTTAACGTCGGCGGCGGTACCGATCACATTCTATCGCTGTTGGACCTGATCGCCATCTTGGAGAAGCGGCTCGGCAAGAAGATCCCGCTGAAGTGGCAGGACTGGCGGCCGGGTGATCAGCGTGCCTACGTGAGTGACATCCGCAAGCTTGAGCACGCGTTGGGCTGGACGCCCGAGATCGGTGTGCAGGACGGCGTGTCGCAGCTCATCGAATGGGTGGACGAGGTCAAGCACGTATTCACGGAGATGGTCTGATTGCGCAATTCGAGGCTTTCAGATGTGGTTCATGTTGGTCTACGCAGTTTCTAGAGGATCGCTTACTGGCGCTGCAAAATGATAGTGAGAGTTCGAGATGGTCAAGCCGAAGAGAGTGGCTGTTACAGGCGGCGCCGGTTTCTTAGGTTCGCATCTGTGTGACCGGTTGCTGACCGAAGGCCACGAAGTTTTATGCGTCGACAATTTCATGACGGGGCGGCCCGGCAATATTTCTCATTTACGAGATAATCCGAGTTTTGAACTCATCGAGCATGACGTGACATTGCCGCTGTTCGTGGAAGCCGACGAGATCTTCAATCTCGCGTGCCCGGCGTCGCCCGAGCACTACCAGCATGATCCGGTGCACACCATCAAGACGAGCGTGTTGGGCGCTATCAATATGCTCGGACTGGCAAAGCGTCTGAAGTGTCGGGTTTTCCAGGCATCCACATCGGAGGTCTATGGCGATCCCTTCGAGCACCCGCAACGCGAGAGTTATTGCGGCAACGTCAATCCGATCGGTCCGCGGGCCTGTTACGACGAGGGCAAGCGGTGCGCGGAGACCCTCTTCTTCGACTATCACCGTCAGCATGGCATCGAGATCAAGATCGCGCGCATCTTCAATACCTACGGGCCGCGCATGCAGCCAAATGACGGGCGCGTGGTGTCGAACTTCGTGGTGCAGGCGCTGAAGGGCGACCCGATCACGATTTACGGTGGCGGCGAGCAGACACGCTCGTTCTGCTACGTGGATGACCTGATCGACGGGTTCATCGCGCTCATGCGCAGTGACGCGTCGTTCAAGGGGCCGGTCAATCTGGGCAACCCGGGGGAGTTCACCATCAAGGAACTCGCCGATCTGGTGATCGAAATGACGGGCTCGCACTCCAAGATCGTTCACCGGCCGCTGCCGACAGATGATCCGCAACAGCGGCGGCCAGACATCAGTCTCGCGAACCAGCATCTCGACTGGGCGCCCAAGGTCGCGTTGCGCGAGGGGCTGGGGCACACGATTGCCTATTTCGATGCGCTCCTGTCAAAGATGCATTCGACGCCTGCCCATTCGCACGAGGCGATTGCGGTGCCGCAGCGCGTGCACTTGTACGAAGAGGCAATAATGCGACCGCGGCAGTCCCAGCCGGTGGTGCGTGAGGAGGGGCTGCCGGCCACCAAGGAAATCGAGGTCTGAGTTGGCTGGCGGTCGCTTTCGGGTGGTGGCATTGGTAGAAGTGCCGCGGTCGGACACTGGACGCATGCTGCCAGCGATCGCGCGCTCTCAGAGCGGTGTTGCTATTGTCTCGCTGGCGCGCTTGATCCAGTAGCCGCCATAGTCGTCTATCCGGATGATGGGCTCGGAGACGGCGTGTTCTTGGCGGAACTCGTCAATGGCGCGGCGGTTTCCGGAAAACAGGAAATAGTCGTCGACGATAATGCTGCCGCTCAGAGCAACCTTGTCGTAAAGCATTGCGAGAGCATCTCGCGCGCTTTCAAAGGTATCGCCATCGAGACGAAGGACGGCCAGTTGCACAACGGGTGCGGTGGGCAGCGTGTCGGCAAACCGGCCTTGAAGAAAGACGACCTGCTCGTCGAGCAGGTGATAGCGCTCGAAGCCTTGCTTGACCTCGTCGAGCGAGACGGCAAATTCAGGAATGCCGCGGAGAAACTCAGTTTCAGCGTCGTCGATTTGCTGTGGCGGCATGCCGGCATACGTATCAGCGGCAATGACGCGACGGTTGCGAACGCCATATGCCTTGAGTACCGCGCGCATCATCATGCAGGCGCCGCCGCGCCAGACGCCGGCTTCGAGAAAATCTCCCGGGACATCCTCCCGGAGGACGCGCTCGCACTCATCGCGCAGGTTGGTCATGCGTTGCAGACCGATCATTGAAGGGGCGCGCGAAGGCCAGTCCCAGCCGTTGACGCGGTGAGCGTCATCATAATCGGACAAATGTTGCTGCAAGGGTGGATCGCGATTGAGCCGGCCAACGAGGCTCTCGCACATCAAGTCGAGGTAATCTTTGCGGAGGCGAGCAATCTCTACCTCGTCGGCCCTTGCGGGCTGTTCGACCGTGGCCAGTCGGTTAG
Source organism: Hyphomicrobiaceae bacterium (assembly GCA_036768475.1). GTDB lineage: Bacteria > Pseudomonadota > Alphaproteobacteria > Rhizobiales > Hyphomicrobiaceae > JAEUMD01. The sequence continues at coordinate 43,938 of DAIPMW010000013.1, forward strand.
CCGTTGGGGGGCAATCCAATGTCATGGGGTAGGGTTCCATTAGAGCATATTCGCATGCGCGATGGCGCATGGGGCATTCGCATCCGGTTTGCGTCGCTTTCGCGTGCGGCTGCGAAACAAACAGATGTAAGCCTAGCATGCAGCGGGACGTGGTGCACACCGAAGCACACGACACTACAACCTCGCGCAGGGTATTGGGACGGCTAACCATAGGGCTTATCGCGTGCCAGAAACATGGACGCGATCCAGCACCTTGTTTCGAGCATGTTTTTCACGCTGAACCGCTGCAAACTTCAGCTCAATATGCTCTAGGTTACGGGAGCTGGGTTGAATAGGGTGAGCGTATTATGGAGCCGCCACTGCTCGGCCCATGTGCGCTTGCCGCTGGCAACGTCCAGCATCAGTTGAAACAGTTCCCAGCCTATATCCGCAATGGTAGCGTCACCGGTCGCAATAGGGCCCGCGTTGACGTCTATGAGATCGTGCCAGCGGCGTGCCAGATCGTTTCGCGTGGCCACCTTGATGACGGGAACTTGCGCAAGGCCGTAGGGCGTGCCGCGCCCCGTTGTGAAGACGTGGAGGTTGATTCCGGCGGCAAGTTGCAGCGTGCCGCAGATGAAATCGCTCGCGGGCGTTGCTGCGTAGAGCAGTCCTTTTGCTGTAGCGCGCTCGCCCGGAGGAACCACGCCTGAGATCGGTGCCGTACCCGACTTGATGATCGATCCCATCGCCTTTTCGACGATATTGGAGAGCCCACCCTTCTTGTTGCCGGGCGTGGTATTTGCACTCCGGTCGGCTTCGCCGCGCGCGAGATACCTGTCGTACCAGCGCATTTCCTTGATGAGTGCAAGCGCGACCTTCTCGTCGACTGCCCGTGCGGTCAACTGGTCGATGCCGTCGCGCACCTCGGTGGTTTCGGAGAACATGATCGTGGCCCCGGCCCGCACCAGCAGATCGGCCGCAAATCCGACCGCCGGATTGGCTGTGACGCCCGAAAAAGCATCGCTGCCGCCGCACTGCACGCCCACGACGAGATCCGACGCCGGGCACGTTTCCCGACGGCGCGCGTCAAGACGCTGCAGGTGCCCTTCCGCCGTCGTCATGATCGAGCGGATCATCGACTCGAAGCCGATGTTGGCTTCGTCTTGCAACGTCACTAAATCGTAGCCTCGCGACGGATCGTTCCCGCCAGCAGGGAGCAAACGGTCAGGCTGGAGCTTCTCGCAGCCGAGGCTGACAACCATCATGCCGCCGACAAGGTTCGGATTGCGGCTGATGTTGCGCAAGGTCCGGATCGGAATGGCGGCATCGGGTGCATCAATGGCAACGCCGCAGCCGTAGGTGTGTTCGAGCCCGACGAGGTCGTCGACATTGGGATAGCGTGGCAGCAATTCTGCCTTGATGCGCTTGACTGCATGCTCGACAACACCCGAGACACACTGAACTGTCGTGGTGATTGCCAGGATATTGCGCGTGCCGACCGAGCCATCTGGATTGCGGAAACCTTCGAAAGTATATCCTTCGAGCGGCGTCAATTCTGGCGGTTGGCGCGTTGCCATCGGCAGACTGTCGAGCTTCGGCGGCGCAGGCATGCACAGCTTGAACTCGTTGATCCAACTGCCCGCGGGAATGTCATCCAGCGCATAACCAATGGTGACGTTGTAGCGCGTCACCACTTTGCCTGCGGGAATGTCTTCGAGCGCAACCTTATGGCCTTGTGGTACATGCTCGACCAGCTTCAAACCGCAGGGGAACTGCGCACCGCTTCCGAGGCCGCCATCGTTGGCGACGATGGCAACGTTGTCGGCCGGATGCATCTTGATGTAGAGCGGCGCTGTGGCGGCCTCAGGCATGACAATGCGACTTTTCTTGAGCTGCGATCACGGCGGAACTACCCGGCCTTGGAGGCGACCTCGAAGTTGGCGAGCTTTTCCAGCGCGCGAACCATGGCCGAATGATCCCAGCCCTTGCCGCCGTTCGCAGTGCAGGCATTGAAAAGTTCCTGCGCGGTTGCCGTGTTGGGCAATGCGACACCGATTTCACGCGCTGACGAGAGAGCGAGGTTGAGATCTTTTTGATGCAACTCGATGCGGAAGCCAGGGTCGAACGTGCGCTTGATCATGCGCTCGCCATGCACCTCCAAGATCTTCGAGGATGCAAAGCCGCCCATCAAGGCCGCACGCACTTTGGCAGGATCGGCGCCGGCCTTGGCTGCGAACAGCAATGCCTCGCTGACCGCCTCGATGTTGAGCGCGACGATGATCTGGTTGGCGACCTTTGCCGTCTGACCATCGCCATTGCCGCCGACTAGGGTGATGTTCTTGCCCATTAGATCGAAGAGCGGCTTGACCTTCGCAAAAGTCTCCTCGGCGCCTCCGACCATGATCGACAGCGTCGCATTCTTGGCACCGACTTCACCGCCCGAGACGGGTGCATCGAGATAGTTGCAGTCCAGATCGTTGATGCGCTTGGCAAACCGCTTGGTCGCGATCGGCGATATCGAACTCATGTCGACGACCACCTTGCCTTTGGAGAGCCCGGCCGCAACGCCGTGTTCGCCAAAAAGCACCTCCTCGACATGTGGTGTGTCGGGCACCATGAGAAAGATGATGTCTGCAGCGTCGGCTACGGCACGCGGACTCTTGCAGGCGATGCCGCCAGCCGATGTCAGTTCTGCCGGCACGCCTGACCGGCTGTGCAGGGCTACCGTATGACCACCCGCGACGAGATGACCGGCCATGGGCGCGCCCATGATGCCAAGACCGATGAAGCCGAGCTTGCTCATGTTGTGCTTCCTTCCTGCTGTTTGCTTGCGGTCGAGTGGCCGCCCTCAGTATCCCGCGCCGCCGCCCGCGGCCGTGATCCCATCTCGCATCTTCGAGATCAAGCCCTGCGCTCCCGCAGCCATCAGCCGTGCATCAGAACCAATGGTGACCAGCTGGAAACCCTTCGCGATGCGCTTGAGCGCCGCTTCCGGCGTGCCGTTGTGGATGCAGGGCACGACGCCCTTTTCCTTGGCTTTCGCAAGGATCATCTCGATCGCTTCGGCCACTGGCGGATCGACATCGTCGAACGTTGGGGTGCAGCCCAGCGACATCGAAAGATCGGCAGGTCCGATGTAGACGGCATCAAGTCCCTTCACGCTCAGGATTTCATCGAGATTGTCGAGCGCCTTGCGTGTCTCGATCATGGCCAGCGTGACAACGGTGTCGTTGGCATGCTGCGGGTAATCGGGTCCGCCGTAGAGCAGCGCGCGGATCGGCCCGAAACTGCGATTTCCCACCGGCGGATAGCGCGTTGCGGCGATGAAGCGCTCGGCGTCCTCGCGGCAGTTCACCATTGGGCAGATGACGCCATAGGCGCCGCCGTCCAGAACCTTCATGATGATGCCAGGCTCATTCCACGGCACGCGCGCGATAGGCATGGTGCCGGTCGTCGAGATCGCCGTGAACATGGCCACGGCCGATTGGTAGTCTGTCACGCCGTGCTGCAGGTCAACGGTAAGCGAGTCCCACCCCTGATGCGCCATAACCTCGGCCGAGAACGCGCTCGGGATGGCGAGCCAGCCATTCACGACCGCGCCGCCTGAGTTCCAGATTTTGCGGATCTTGTTTTCGCGCATGTGGATTATCCTTGAAAAATGCTGACTGTTGAGGCTAACGCATCAGGCACGGGCGCTTGTTGTCGAAATTCCAGTTGGGAATGAGGAATTGCATCGCAACGGAGTCGTCGCGCGCACCAAGACCATGTGATTTGTAAAGTTCGTTGGCCTTCTCAACCTCGGCCATATCGATCTCGACACCAAGGCCCGGTTTCTCAGGGACCTCAACGAGGCCGCCACGAATTTGCAGCGGATCCTTCGTCAAACGCTGCCCATCCTGCCAGATCCAGTGCGTGTCGATCGCCGTGATCTTGCCTGGGGCAGCAGCGGCCACGTGCGTAAACATCGCCAGCGAAATGTCGAAGTGGCTATTGGAGTGCGACCCCCAAGTCAGCCCCCACTCGTTGCATATCTGCGCGACCTGAACCGAGCCCTGCATGGTCCAGAAGTGAGGATCAGCCAGCGGAATGTCGACCGCATGCAGCTTGATCGCGTGTCCCAGCTCTCGCCAGTCGGTGGCGATCATGTTTGTGGCAGTGGGAAGCCCGGTAGCACGCCGAAACTCGGCCATGATCTCGCGCGATGAATAGCCCTTCTCTGCACCGCACGGATCCTCGGCATAGGCCAGCACATGCGCGTTTGCCTTGCATAGCCGTATGGCCTCGTCGAGTAGCCAGCCGCCGTTGGGATCGAGCGTGATGCGGGCATCGGGAAAGCGTGCCTTCAGCGCGGTCGCCGCTTCCATCTCGCGCTCGCCTTCGAGAACGCCGCCCTTCAACTTGAAATCGTTGAAACCGTAGCGTTCGTAGGCTGCTTCGGCGAGGCGCACGACGCCATCTGGCGTCATTGCTGCTTCGTGGCGCAGGCGGCACCAGTCGTCCTTGGCGTCGGGCTCCCACGCGTATTCGAGCGACGTCTTGCTGCGGTCGCCGACGAAGAACAGGTAGCCCAGCATTTCAACAGCATCGCGCTGCTGTCCGTCGCCGAGCAGTGCGGCAACCGGAACGTCAAGATGCTGACCCAGCAGGTCCAGGAACGCTGCTTCGAGTGCGGTCACGGCATGGATGGTGATCCTGAGGTCGAAGGTCTGCAGCCCGCGCCCGCCGGCGTCGCGATCCGCAAAGGTGCGGCGGACCTTGAGCAGCACATTCTTGTAGGCCCCGATAGGCTGGCCCACCACGAGGTCGCGCGCATCCTCCAGCGTCTTCCGGATGCCTTCCCCGCCCGGTACCTCGCCAACACCGCGATGCCCGGACGAATCCTCCATGATCACCAGGTTGCGGCTGAAGAACGGACCATGCGCGCCACTCAGGTTAAGCAACATGCTGTCACGGCCTGCGACAGGGATGACCGTCATCGCGGTGACAGTGGGCGACGGACTTGCCATCGGTGGCAACCTCCCGAAGTATCTGGAATTATTGGAAAGACCGCTTGCAGCCTCTCGAATTTCTGATTATGTTAGCGCTAACATTTTGTCAAGTCAATGTGATTTGTGCATACATCTTGATGACTTAATGACCATTCTTCCGGAATTAGATCTGCGCTATTGTCGGCGTTGACATCGTGCGGCACACTACGCGTGTATTCACAGTGAGGATTTCGTGTCCGAGGCATCGCGCACACCGATCAGCAAGAGGGAAGAGGCCAAACCAGCCACACGCAAACCAAGCGCCAGACGCGGCCTGGACAGCGTGACGCTAGAGGACGTCGCACGGTTGGCTGATGTCTCAACGATTACGGTGTCGCGTGCGCTCAACCACCCCGACAAGGTGGCAAAGTCTACGCTGGAGCTTGTCACCAGGGCGATTGAGCAGACCGGCTATGTGCCCAACATGCTGGCCGGCGGGCTTGCATCTCGCCGAAGCCGACTCATCGCCGCGCTGGTTCCGGCAATGACTAATTCCGTCTATGCCGAAACGATCCATTATTTCAGCGAGGCGCTGAAATCCTCTGGCTATCAGGTGATGCTAGGTGAATGCGGGTATACCGAGCAGAGTGAGCACGAAATCGTCACGACGGTTCTGAGCCGACGTCCCGACGGCATTCTGCTGACCGGCGTGAAGCACACGCTGGAGTGCCGACGGCAGATCATGGCGGCGCACATTCCGATCGTTGAAACATGGGATTTGACGACGACGCCACTCGACGTGGCCGTCGGGTTCTCGCATGAGCGCCTTGGCGAAGCGGTCGCCGATTATATTGTCTCCAAAGGATATACAAGGGTGGCCTCGCTGTGTGCCGATGACCGCCGCGCGCGATTGCGCGAGAAGATCATGCACGCGCAGCTCGAACGACGAGGTATTACCGATTTCACCTCCACCACCGTGCCGGCTCCTACCGACATCCGGCGTGGGCGCGATGGCATGAGCGATCTGCTCCGGAACGGCTTCGAGCGCGGGATCGTCGTATGCAGTTCCGATACGCTGGCCCACGGCGCCATGATTGAGTGTCAGTCGCGGGCGATCGCCATTCCCGAACCCGTTGCGATCTTCGGCTTCGGTGATCAGAGCTTTGCCCCCGATACGTATCCCGCACTCTCGACGGTACGGATCGATCGGCCGGTCATGGGCCGCCTCGCCGCCGAGGCCCTGTTGAAGCGCATTAGTGGCGAGGCGCTCGACGACCCCGTCATTGATCTCGGCTTCGAGCTCATCGAGCGCGAGACCGGTTGATCGACACAGGTGTGGCCGCTTTCATAAAACAGCAAACGTCAATTGCCCTTGAAGGCGTCGGTCGTCAGTGGTGCCGGCGCGGGGCGATAGCTGCAGACTTATTGTTCGAGCAAACCAGCTGAACATATTATATTTAAAATCAATGTATTATCACGGGGCAAACGCAACAGTGGGTGCGGTGTTCCGGCAAGAATTGCAGCATGCCGGCAAGATGCATTGACAATGCTACGGATGCTGTTACAAACAATGACAGCGCTAACATTTTTGGTCGATCGCGCGGTCAAAGGCACGAGATCGGTGGCCCAAAGCAAGTCTTAGGCCTGATGCGCAGCAAACAAGAAAACGCGTGCGCTCACCCCGGTCTGAGCAATGGGGCAAGAGGACACCACAATCACCATTTTTGGGAGGAGCCTGCTCCATGAAACAGATGATCTATGTCGCCGGCGCTGCCGTTTGCGGCCTTCTCGTTGCAACCGCGACTGCCAATGCCGAAGCCAAGTTGCCGGACAATCTTCGTATCGTCATCGGCTCCAAGTCGACCGGCGGCGACACCTACCAGAACTCTGCGATTGTCGCCGACGCGCTTGCCCAGAAACTTGGCATCAATGCCAAGGTTGATGCCGTCGGCTCGAGCGCAGGCTTCAACATCCTGAGTCGGACGTCCGACGGCAGCGTCATCATGATCTTCCATGACCAGGCCTACCTGGGACACCTCTACGGCAAGAAAGGCTACGAAAACCCATTCGAGGCCTACAAGATCGGCCCGACCATCGCTATCAACCCCGGCAACGCTTTTCTCGCGCCGAAAAGCTCTCCTTACAATTCAATCGCAGAGATGATCGATGCAGCTTGCCAGGACAAGCGCATCCGCGTCGCCATCCAGCCCGGTGGCGTGTCTGAGATCGGATACTCGGCGCTGAAGAACGCAGTTAAGCTCAAGTGCCCGGGTAAGGAAGGCAACATGGCGCCCGTCAATACGGGTTCGCAGGCTGACAAGAACCAACTGCTATTCGACGGTCAAGCCGATCTCATCAACGGTTCGGTGCAGGCCAATGAGCAGTTTACGCGCCTGCCCGCCGATGACCAGAAAGCGATGAAGTTCCTGTGGCTCACAGCAAGGAAGGCGACCCTGGAGCAGGCCAACCCCGAGGGTATGGGCGGCACGACTCGCGAGCAGCTCGTCGCGTTCGCTGCACCCAACGCCATCGTCCAGCAGGACGAGACCAAACACTTCGTGTTCGATAAGGAATTCTTCTTTCTCTACAATAAGGACATGGATCCCGCGATCGTCGCCGATATCAACAAGGCGCTGACCGAGATCTTCGCCGAGGGCAAGATTCAGGAGACGCAAAAGAAGTCGTTCTTCATTCCCGACTTCAAGCCGTCCGCCGAGGCCGAAGCCTATCTGAAGGACAAGGCAGCGCAGATCGAGAAGGTCCTGAAGTCGATCAATTGAGGCCATCTATACCGAACACCTGAGGCAGATTGGCTGACGCCAATAGGGACGGCTCGGGCCCGCATCCGGCAATTGCGGGTCCGAGTCGGACAATCTCCCAATCGAGAGGTGCGTGTGATGGACAGCCTCAAGTCCCTTCTCAAGGTGCAGATCGACTTCGATCAGTCGCATCTGTTCTTCCCGACGATCATCCACTGGCTGATCCTGTTTCTGCTGGCGATCATCGTCGTTGTGCGAGTGATACCCTTTGCATGCGATGTCGCGAACGGGAAGCGGGCGTTCGCCTTCGCGCCGGAAGGATTCGATCTCATCAGGTTTTTCGGCACGCTGGCCCTGACCATCGTCTACGTCCTGGCCATGGACTGGATCGGTTCACTGTTCCCCAATCGTGGTCTGGGCTTCCTGTTCGCCTCGATTGTTTATGTGTCGACGTTGGCGCTTCTATTCGTGCATGACCTCAATCGCCGCAAGCTCACCGCCATCCTGCTCAATGCCGTCGCTGCCCCGAGCATCGCCTGGTTCGTTCTTGCGAAGCTGTTCCGGATAACGCTGCCGTAGGCCCTAAGCGGAGTGCCGCGCTATGGATTTTTTTGCGCCTCTCGACCTGTCGTTCTTCATGCTCAGCACGGTCGGAGTGTTCATCGGGATCATTTTCGGGGCGATCCCGGGGATGACGGCGACCATGGCGGTTGCGGTATGTCTGCCATTGACCTACTCGTTGGACCTCAATCACAGCCTTTCGCTTTTGCTCGGGCTTTACGTTGGTGGCATCTCCGGCGGCTTGGTGCCAGCCATCCTTCTCAATATCCCCGGCACGCCATCATCGATCACGACAACGTTCGACGGCTACCCGATGACGCTGAAAGGCGAGGGCGAGCGGGCGCTAAAGATCGGCATCGTATCTTCGCTGTTCGGTGGGCTCATCAGCCTCCTCGTGCTGTTCCTGTTTGCGCCGATGCTGGCCGACTTCGCCATCAAGTTTTCCTACATTGAGAAGTTCCTGATCATCCTATTGGCGCTCACCATCATTGCCTCGCTTTCGCACAATATGCTGCTTGGAATTTTCAGCGGTGTGCTGGGCGTCTGGCTGAGCCTCATTGGCTCCTATGACGTCTCCTACGGCGGCAATGGTGAGACACGTCTCATGCTGCCGTTCATGGAAACCTATCTGCAGGAGGGCTTCTCCTTGCTTCCCGTCCTGATCGGACTGTTCGGCATCGCGACTGTGTTGGAAGAAGCCGAGAAGGGGGTGAGGACGGGCATCGGCTCGAAAAAGGTCGACATCGCCAAGGGCAAACCATTTTCATTCGGTATTTTTGCTCCTCAGAAGATCAACGTCATCCGCTCAGGTCTGATCGGAACCTTCATTGGTATCCTACCGGGCGTGGGAGGCAGCGCCGCTTCCGTCCTCGCCTATAGCCAGGCGAAGAACTTCTCCAAGGACCCGTCACAATTGGGGAAGGGTGCCCCGGAGGGCGTTGTCGCATCGGAGTCCGCCAACAATGGTTTGACCGGCGGCGCGCTCGTCCCACTGCTTTCGCTCGGCATCCCGGGTGACAGCACCACAGCCGTCCTGATTGGCGCCTTCACGCTGCAGGGCATTCAGGTTGGACCGCTGTTCATCGGCGAAAACATCGACACCTGGCATGCGATCGTGCTTGCCATGCTCATCGCAAATTTTGTGATGTTCGCGATCATGTTCTACGCGATCCGCTATATCGCCAAGGTCGTGACCGTACCGAAGTACATTCTCTATCCGATCATCGTCATGATGTGCGTTGTCGGCTCCTACGCCATCAACTCCGGCGTCATGTTCGACGTGTGGACGATGATCCTGTTCGGCATCCTGGGATACCTAATTCCGAAATTCGGACTGGAAGTCGCGCCGCTGGTGATCGGCTTCATTCTGGGCCGGCAGGCTGAGATCTATTTCGTCAAGAGTCTGGAATCGTTTGGCACGCTATCGATCTTCTTCACCAAGAGTCCGATTGCAGTCGTACTGTGGATCCTGATCGTGATCTCGGTCGGCTACTCAATATACCAGGCCATGAAGCCATCGCCGAAAGCAGGACTTGTTGACAATTGCAGGTAACTGCAAACTTTGGCTTCTCTTTGCATCTGTCACGGTTCAACCCAGGTAAACATTGGACGATGGGTATCGAACGCGCGCTGTGTACGCCGTCGCGATGAAGAAACCGAGCAACAGCGGACCCACACGACCGGCGAACATGACGAGCACGATGACGATCCGGCTCAACGTGTCGAGGTCCACCGTGATGCCTCGCGAAAGCCCAACGGTTCCGAATGCGGAGGCGACCTCGAACGTGACGTCGAGAAACGGCAACCCGCTGCTCGTCAGGATAATGAAACTGGCCGTGAGGACGATCATCAGACACAGTGTAACAAGCGCGAGGACCTTCACGGTTTGATCCGCTGGAATACTGCGTGAGAAGACCGATATCTGTGCCCTGCGCTGCAGGAATGCCCGGGTTGCAAGGATGAGCACCATGAAAGTCGTGACCTTCAATCCGCCTGCCGTCGACGTCGTGCCGCCTCCAATCAACATCAACGCGATGAAGAACAGCGCCGTGCTCTCACGGATTGCTCCAATATCAAGCGTGTTGAAACCCGCTGTGCGAGTCGTAAGAGCCTGGAACCACGAGGCCCAGATCCGGTCTTCAATCTGCGGAAGCGCAGCCAGCGTTCGCGGGTTGGTCCATTCCAGCGCGAGAAAGGTCAGGAACGACCAGGCGATGAGCCCTGCCGTTCCGGCAAGCATTAGCTTGCTGTGAAGCGTAAGCTGCTTCCAGTTACGTTTCGTATAAATATCCAGCACGACCGTGAATCCCAGGCCGCCGAGAACAAACAACACCGGCACGACAATATTGACCAGTGGATCGGCGACCCATCGGGTCAGGCTGTCGCTATAAAGACCGAAGCCGGCGTTGTTGAACGCAGAGATCGCGTGAAAAAAAGCGCTCCACAGCCCTGCCGACCAACCAAGCTCGGGAACAAATCGGACGGCGAGTAGCGCTGCGCCAATGAACTCGACGATCACTACGACGCGAAGGATTGAAGCGGCGAGGCTGAGGAGGCCACCGAGGTTGGTGTGATTCAGATCCTCCGACAGAATGAGCTGCTGCCGAAACGGTACTCGCATACCAAGCAGGGAGAACACGAACACCGCCGTCGTCATCAATCCCAGTCCGCCGAGCTGGATCAAAAGGGCAATGACCGCTTGGCCGTAAATCGAGAAGTGGCTGCCCGTATCGACAACGACGAGGCCGGTCACGGTGACGGCAGACGCCGAAGTGAAGATGGCATCAAGCCAACCGAGGGGTTCAACCACCATGATCGGCAGCTTCAAGGCTGCAGCGCCGACGCACACGAGCAGAGCGTAGCCGAGAACGAGCACTGTCGGCGGCGATAGCCTGATGCGCGGCAACCGGCGCGCCGGACGCCGCCCCCGAACCGCCATGTCAGAGTTCCCCGGCAAGCTGGCGCAAGTCGTCGCGCCGACCGAGCAACATCACCCGGTCGCCCTCGGCAAGACTGACGTCGTCCTGCCTCCCGTCTTGATACTGAGACCCCCTCATGAAGCCGAGAATGTGCACCTTGCCTTCGCTCAGCGCCCGCAGCTCTCCGAGCGTTTTGAGGCCCAACGCCGGGATATTGAGATTGACCACATAGAAACCGTTCCCAAGGCTCAGGTAGTCCGCCACATTGGGGAAATGCAGCGTCTCTGACACATGAAGCCCCATGTCGTACTCGGGCCTGATCACTCGATCGACGCCAATCTTGGCCAGTATCCTGTGATGTGTTCTGGAAAGCGCCTTCACCCATATCGTCGGAATGCCGATGAGCTTCAGGTTCATTGTGCACAGAATGCTGGCCTCGAGATCTTCGCCGATGGAAACGACCGCTACATCGTGCTGTCCGGCGCCAGCCTCCTTCAGGGCATCCTCGTCGCGGGCATCCGCGATCGCTACGTGCGTCAGCTTGTCGACATGCTCGCGGACGCGTCGCTCGTCCAAGTCGATACCCAGTACCTCGTCACCCATTCCCGCCAGCGCGGTGGCCACGGTGCCGCCAAATGCACCGAGTCCGACGACGACAAAGCTGCGTTTTTTGCCTTTCATCATCATTCCATATTCCAGACGGAGCGGAGATCTACCAGCGCGCGAGGCTACAGATCTTACGTCGCAATTAATCATAGATGGAAGCATAACTGCTTCCATCGAGGCCGTGAATCAGTCTCTCAAACAAAGAGATAGAGCAGGCCAAAACGGCCAGACGTGATTCAATCAAAACCTGACCCACTCCATGCGCACCATTCGCGTCACTTCAGACGGTTGGCGGCGGGGTAGGTATAAGCATAGGTGCTGCCTAGTCGATTGTTGGAGGTGATTTTGCCGATCGCGTCATAGGCCATGGAGCGCACGGTAACTGGTGGCAGGGGCACCCGCATGGTGTGATCCCGCCGTTTCAGCCATGTTTCCACGGCGGCAGTCGCGGCGCGTCACGATTATCGGCGTGGTTGCACGATGAAGTCGGTGTGGGCACCCGTTTCCGGGCTTGCCGAATCATCAGTGATGATCAACGCGGAGCCCGGCTTGAGTAGCTCGCTGATGCGCGCCTTCACCTCATCCGTAAACTCGATGCGTTCCAGTGCATTGGCTGCAGTGGGTGCGGGCGGCAGGGACTGAGCGGACGCGTTGTTCCTGCTGTCATCGGCATGGCGGGGACGGCCTGGCAGTTCAGGTGTCTCGTCGGTCAGCGTCGTCGACTGCCATTGCAGTTCGGTCTCGGTGGAGTTGGTGTAGGCCATAGCCGTGAATATATGAGTACCGATGCGCGCCTCGGGAAAGGACATCCTGACCGGCGTGGCGTAGACGTCCATGTGGCCCTGGCGGATCTTCAGCGTGCCGGTGCGGCGGCTGACGAGTATGGTGGCCGGCTTCGCGAATTGCTGGACAGCTGCAACCGTGCGTTTGTAGTCGTCACGTGCAAGATCGAGCGCGGACTTCGTCTCGTTATAGATCTTGCGCATTTCGGCAAGTTCCTGCTCGATCGCAGCAACTGCTTGGGCGCGCCGGGCGATGATACCGTCTTGTGCCTGCAAGATCTGCTGTGCTGTCTCATCGTCGTGAAGCGCCTGCAGAAAGGCTGCCTCCAACTCATCCTCTTCGGCGGCGGCAGCGTCGCGTGCGGCGGCATCAGCCTCGGCTTCGGCCCTGCGCGCATTGCTGCGCGCAACGAGCGTCTCCGTGTCCAGATCGCTGGAGGCGTCCGCGAGGTGCTGCGCCTCGCGCTGTGCGGCGCGGGCCTCAGTGCGGTGCTTCTCGCGCTGCTGGCGGTCGATGAAGCGCTTGAAGTCGCGCTCGGCTTCGGCGTGCGCGCGCTCCTTGCGCTGCAATTCGTGCCTGAGAGACGGCAAGGCATTGCGTGCCGCCCTCACATCGGCGCGAGCCTCATTGAGCCGCTCATTGATTTCAGCCATCGCCGCAGTGGCCTCGCCGTGGAGTCCTTCACGGGCGGTGATTTCCGCCGCCCTGAGATCGATTTCGGCCTGGCGTTCGGCGAGCGCGGTCGCACGCGTGCGCTCCACCGCAGGTGTCACCGTCGTTTCCGACCCGATCATGTTGTTCTGTACATCCGGGTGGGCCGCTATCTCGATTGCTGCCTCGGCCGCTGCCACAGGTGTCACGCCAAGCATTGAAGAGACGGTGCTCAGGCCGGCTGCTTTGGAGCGGGCGGCCACAGCTTCCGAACGGCGCATCGGATGGGGCACGTCCGTGACGCCGGGCGGCAGCGCCGCAAGCAACCGGGGATGATGGAACTGCCGCGGCTCCACCATCTCGTCGTGCACGATGACGCGTGTGCCGAGCTGTGTCATCGAGAACAGCGAGCGGGAGAAGCTGTAGGGCAGGCGGATGCAACCGTGCGAAGCCGGGTAACCAGGCACATAGCCAGCGTGAAGCGCCACGCCAGACCACGTCAGGCGCTGCATGTTCGGCATCGGTGCCGAGTCGTAGAGATTGGAGTAGTGGGTGCGATTCTTCTGCAGGATCGTGAAAATGCCTGTCGGCGTAGCGTAACCGCGCCGGCCGGACGAGATCTGAGACTGACCGACGAGGCCGCGGCTGTCGAAGACCCTGAGCTGCTGGCGTCCCAGCGAGATGACGATGGTCAGGGGATCGCCCTTGACCGGATCGCGCACGATTTGCGTCGCGCTGCTGCGGCGCGCCTGTGCACTATCCGCCATCGCGATCGTCAATGCCGTCGTGAGCGCCAGTGTTCCCGCGAGAACAGCAACAATCCGCAGACGAGACCGATCTGCCGCGATCAAAGTGCCATTCTTTGCCGGTCGTCCTGTCGCCAGCCTCGATGAGCTACGCACGTTACTCAAAGCCCCCGCCTGCACTGAAAATCAACTCGGATCGGATCCGCGAAACAGCAATCCATACGAGCCAAGTTCTGGTTATCAGGACGGTTTTGCCGCTGCAATTCAAACCGGTCCCGGACCAAACCAATTTTGGCATCAGTGTGGCGCCGAGGCAAACCTCACAACAGGTACAAGGCTATCAAAGTAAAGGGGAGCAAGCCGCTGTGCCCCCGGCTCGGCCAGCCTTGTGAATCGCACAGCCTCAAGGGACCGGGTGCCGGGCGCCGCCGTCAAGTTGATTGTGCTGAGCGTTGCAGCCGACACGCATAACGCTATCTGCGGACCGCTTCTGGTTATGGCGTGCTGAGTGCGCTATGGCATTCAGCATTCGGCTGCGCTCTGACGCCGCGCAGAGGATCCGTCCAGCGCCAAGGGAACGGCGAGCAAACGTCGAGCACGCCGAAACGTGCGAGCGCTGCAGCAATCTGGAGAATGCCCAAAATGTCATCACAATCCTCTGCCGGTTCCGTCGCAGGCTCGAAGGTCAGGCGCCTCATGGCTCCTGATATCACCGCCAAGAAAGGTATCGAGCCGATCGTGTCGCTCACCGCCTACCACGCTCATACCGCGGCCATTGCCGATGCCTATTGCGATTTCCTGCTGGTGGGCGACAGCCTGGGCATGGTCATGCACGGCTTTGAAACGACGGTTCCGGTGCCGCTGGAACTGATGATCATGCATGGGCGCGCCGTCGTGCGCGGGGCCAAACGTGCCCTCGTTGTGGTCGACATGCCGTTCGGCACATACGAGGAGAGTCCGTCCGTCGCGTTTCGCAATGCGGCACGCGTTATGAAGGAAACCGATTGCGGTGCGGTGAAGCTGGAGGGTGGCCGCCGCATGGCCGAGACAATCCGTTATCTCGTCGATCGTGGGATTCCCGTAATGGCACACATAGGTCTGACGCCGCAGTCGATCAACGTGATTGGCGGGTTCAAGGCGCAAGGCCGCGAGGAGGCGCAGTGGGCGGCCATTGAGGAGGATGCCCGGCTGGTCGCCGAGGCCGGAGCGTTCTCGGTCGTGCTCGAGGCGATGGCGGAGCCGCTGGCCACACGGATTACCGGGGCGATCCCGATCCCGACCATCGGTATCGGTGCGTCTGCCGCATGCGACGGACAGATCTTGGTGATGGAGGACATGCTGGGGCTGTCGCCAAGGGTGCCCAAGTTCGTCAAGGAGTTCGGTGCGGTGGGTGCTGCCATCGATCGGGCGATCCGGGGCTATGCGGAGGAGGTTCGCGCTCGGTCGTTCCCGGCGCCCGAGCATACCTATGCCATGCGAGATGCCCAGCAGAGCGGGGCGGGCGGTACAGCCGGGGCCACGAAAAAGCCGAAAAAAGCCAGCAGCAAATAACTTGGCGGAGTGGGGCTCCTGGGGGTAGCGACGGCTATTGCCGCGCTTTTCCTTGCGTCACTGCCGTGCTTGGCTATCAATGCGGGCGCCGCGCCACGCATCAGGAGCGCGCGCGAGCGGTTTTTTGGGGGCGTCAACTTATTGTCGCTGCAGGCGAAAGTCGGCGCAGCGATCCGATTAGGTTGCCCGGGCCGCTCCTAACGAGACATGGGATCCCACCGGATCCGGTACAGGATCAGGACGCGAAGCATTCATGGCCAATAACGAAGATACCCTGATGAGGGAGGTTGAGGAGGAACTGCGCCGGGAGCGAATGGAGCAGCTCTGGAAGCAGTATGGCACCTACTTCCTCATCGCAGCTGTCGCGCTGGTTATTGCCGTCGGCGGCTACCAGTTCAACAAGTCACGCCAGCAAGCCGCTGCCACCGCCGCCGGTGCCGCGTTTGAGAACGCTGTCTATCTGGTTGAGGAAAAGAAGGTTGACGAAGCCCGTAAGGCATTCGAAGACCTGGCGAAAAATGGACCCGCAGGGTATGCGGCACTGGCGCGCTTGCGGCTGGCGGGGCTTGAAGCGGAGGCTGGCGACAAGGCCAAGGCGATCACTCAATATGAAGCGTTGGCAAGTGACACTGGCGCCGATGGACTGTTGAAATCGTTCGCCAAGCTGCAGGTCGCGGCGCTGAAGATTGGGGATGCCGACTTTACCGAGGTTGAGAATCGGCTCAACGATCTGACAAGCGAATCGAGCCCGTGGCGTGCGAATGCCCGCGAGCTGATCGGACTGGCGGCGCTCAAGGCTGGTAAGCTGGATGCGGCACGCAAGCCGCTCGAGCAGATCCTGGCCGATCCGACATCGCCTTCGGACGTTCGCGAACGGGCGCAGATGCTGATGGCCGAGATCATTTCCGCTGAGCTCGCCAAGGCTTCGCCGACACCGGCGCCACAGGCCGAGGCGGCACCAGCAGATAAGCCTGCGGCGCCGGCGGAGCAGAAATGACAGGGGGACGGCAGGCATGGGCATTGTGAAGCGAGTGGCGGCGGTACCGGTTGCCATGATCGCGGCCGTCCTGGCGTCGGGCTGCTCGGGCGGCCTGCCGAGCCTGCCGAAAGTCGGCGATCTCAATCCATTCAAGGAAAAGCAGCAGCCCATGCCGGGAACGCGGATCCCGATCATGCCTGCGGCCGAAAAGATTCCCGGCGAGCTCGCCTCCGGTGACAAGCCGATTGTGCTGGTCGCCGAGCATGAGAACGAAGCGTGGGCGCAGCCAGGTGGCGAAGCGACAAATGCACCGGGACATCTGGCGCTGGGGGCCGCGGTCCACCAGTCCTGGAGCGCCGATGCGGGCTCGGGCTCGGGCAAGATCGGCCGCGTCACGGCAAGTCCGATCGTGTTCGGTGATCGTGTCTTCACGCTTGATGCAGGGGGAACGGTGTCGGCCTTTTCCGCATCCGGCGGCTCCAGATCGTGGCAGGTATCGCTGGTGCCTGAGCGAGAGGCGGCATCGGGTGGCTTTTTCTCACTGGGGGCGGGTAGCCCGAGCGGTGGGTATGGCGGCGGCCTGGCGGCCGACAGCGGGCGTCTTTATGCTGCCAGCGGTTTCGGTAACGTCGTCGCACTCGACCCGCAAAGTGGCAAGAAACTGTGGGAGCGCAATCTCGGCGTGCCGGTTCGCGCCGCGCCGACAGCGCATAGCGACCGCGTTTTCGTGATCACCGTCGATGGTCGGTTCTATTGTTTGTCGGGGCTCGACGGCGCGGAACTGTGGAACGTGCGCGGCTTGCCGCAGCAGGCGAGCCTCGTGATGAGCGTCAGCCCTGCCGTGTCGGGTGGCGTCGTCGTGGTTCCCTATCCGTCCGGTGATCTGCTGGCGCTCAAGGTTTCGGACGGCTCGGCCGTCTGGTCGGAGAGCCTGTCGCGCGCCCGCACCACCTCACAGCTCACCAGCCTCGCCGATGCGGCGCGGCCAGCGATCGATAACGGCGTGGTATTCGCCGTCGGACATTCGGGGCGTATGGTGGCAACGCAGATTTCGACGGGTGAGCGGCTTTGGTCACTCAACGTTGCCAGCACACAAACGCCCTGGGTCGCCGGTGGCAGCGTCTTCGTCGTGGACACCTCGGGTCAGTTGATGGCGATCGCACGGGATCAGGGAACGGTGCAATGGACCGTGCAGCTGCCCGGCGCCAAGACCTGGGCGGGTCCGGTGCTGGCTGGGAGCAAGCTCTGGCTCGTTTCTTCGGAAGGGCAACTTGCCGGCGTCGACGCGATGAGCGGTCGGGTGGTGTCGCAGCAGAGCCTGGGCGAGTCCGTGTTCGTGCCGCCGGTCGTCGCCAAGCGTCGCATGTACGTGCTGACTGACAAGGCGAAGCTGATCGCCCTGAACTGAAGACCCCGGGGTGTTCATGCGATGCGGCCGTTCGGACGATGAACTCCCTCGCCTGGAGCACGCCTGAGAAGCCGCCGCATTTGCCGCGCTGCAGCGCCGAGGTTTCCAAGTCGTATACTTTCGGGCATAAGCGCGCTTGCACCGTGCTGAACTGCTGCGCACTTCAGCGAAGCATGCTTGTATTTTGAGCATGTTTTTTC
Source organism: Hyphomicrobiaceae bacterium (assembly GCA_036768475.1). Classification (GTDB taxonomy): domain Bacteria; phylum Pseudomonadota; class Alphaproteobacteria; order Rhizobiales; family Hyphomicrobiaceae; genus JAEUMD01. Next base: position 62,049 of record DAIPMW010000013.1, read on the forward strand.
CGCTGAACCGCTCAACACTTCAGCTAAACATGCCGTAGAGCGCTTCTCCGATCCGCGAGCCCGTTAGCCACATATGTCCGCCATCCCCACAGTCGCCATCGTCGGTCGGCCAAATGTTGGCAAGTCGACACTGTTCAACCGCCTGACCGGCAAGCGCACCGCGCTTGTTTCGGACATGCCCGGCCTGACGCGCGACCGGCGCGAAGGGGAAGCGCATCTCGGCACCCACACCATCAAGCTCGTGGATACGGCAGGGCTCGAAGAAGCCGGACCGGGCACAATCGCCGCGCGCATGCGCCAGCAATCCGAAGCAGCGGTAGCCGCCGCCGACCTGGCGTTGTTCGTCATCGATGCGCGCGAGGGCGTGACCGCGGCTGACGAAGCCTTCGCAAAAGTCGTGCGAGCCTCGGGCAAGCCGGTGATTCTGGTGGCCAACAAGGCCGAGGGCCGTGCCGGCGAAAGCGGCTTTTATGACGCGTATGCGCTTGGCTTCGGCGAACCGGTGGCGATCTCCGCGGAACATGGCGAAGGTGTTGGCGACCTCGTGGTCGACCTCCTGCAGGCACTCGGGCTGTCACTTGCGACACCTGCGCGCAAGGGGCGCCGACGTGGTGGCGACGACGAGCACGAGAACGCCGGGGAGGCTGTGCAAGCTTCCGCCGGCGAAGAGCCGGTGAAACGCACGCAACCAATCCGGGTCGCCGTCGTCGGGCGCCCGAACGTCGGCAAATCGACACTGGTGAATGCGCTGCTCGCCGAGGAACGGATGATCACCGGACCAGAGCCTGGGCTGACGCGCGATACAATCTCCAGCGAACTCGTCTGGAACGATCGCAAGTTCCTCCTGTTCGACACCGCAGGGCTGAGACGCAAGGCACGCATCGACGAATTGGCCGAAAAGCTTTCGGTCAGCGATACGGTACGCGCGCTTCGCTTTGCCGAAGTCGTCGTGCTGCTGATCGATGCGGAACGGCCTTTCGAGCATCAGGACCTCACGATCGGCGACATGGTCACCCAGGAAGGTCGTGCGATCGTGGTGGCGATCAACAAGTGGGACCTCGTGGCGGAAAAGCAGAAATTGCTGAGGGATCTGCGCCAGACCACGTCGGAGAAGCTGTCGCAGGTGCCCGGTGTGGCGCTCGTCACCATTTCAGCGCTGGGTGAAAAGGGGCTCGATCGGCTGATGGAGGCGATCGTGGCCGCCCACGAGACCTGGAACCAACGCGTGCCGACGCCCAATCTCAACCGGTGGCTGCAGGAGGCCGTGGCGCGTCATGCGCCGCCGGCAGTAGCAGGCCGCAGAATTCGCCTGCGGTACGTGACGCAGGTCTCGACGCGTCCCCCCACATTCGTTGCCTTTTGTTCCCGCCCTGCCGAGTTGCCCCGATCCTACGTCCGTTACCTCACCAACAGTCTGCGGGATGTGTTCGGCCTGCCCGGCGTGCCGATCCGGTTCAGCCTGAAGAAGGGAGAAAACCCTTACGCCGGCCGGACCAGTCGCGGAAAAGCTAGGCGTTCCTAGCACTTAATTTCGTTTGGGCCGGTGACTGTTTGCAACGAGCACATGTCATACTAGCCTAAACCACAATCTCAGACTAAGTACGCGCCGGATTGCGGCCAACAGTCAGCCAAGGATTATCGAGCCGATGAACAAAGCAATGCATGCCGTTCTTGTCGCAGCTGTGGCAGCCACGGCGGGCTATGCGGCGGATACGTTCACCTTCGCCACGGGCGCCATGGCGGCAAACAGCGGACCATATTCGGCGCGCGTGCGCCGGGCCTGCAAGTCCGACTACAATCGCTTCTGCCCGGGCTATTCGCTTTACGGGACGGAGTTGCGTCGTTGCATGCAGGCTGCGGGGTATAATATTTCTCAGCGCTGCATCCGCGCGCTGGTCGATGCCGGCGAAGTGCCGCGCAGCATGCTGAAGCGAAACTATTGAGAGCCTAGAGCCTGATCGGCCTCGATGGAAACACGACTGCTTCCATCGAGGCCGTGATTGAGGCTCTCAAACAAAGAAATCGAGCAGGCCACAGCGGTCAGATGTGATTCAATCAAAACCTGACCTGCTCTCTAAGCGCGCAAGCATCGTGCTGACGTACAGGCGCTGCCGTGATCTGATCCGAGTACCTTTGGCAAGGTGACTGCATCAGCGACCTCTTGAACGCGCAAGCGCTGCCAATTCAGGAGATCTGGCTCCGGGGCGATTGCCACAAATCGGCGATCGCCTTTGATGTATCTGGCGAGATGAGATCGTGTCATGGTGCCTATAGGCGACGCGTGGCTCGCCGCATCGCGCGTCAGCATTGCATGTGCCGGGAATCGCAGCGGGCGGGAGCATTACAGCGAACCCGAAGAGGCCGCAACGCTCACCGCCCGCACGGGCGTCAACCATAGGTATGGCGCCGCTCCGGACTGCGGGATATAGGCTCTATGCGCAGATGGTGCAACCCCTCTCGGGCGATTGCGGGCTTTTGCGGAATTGTGTGACGTGCTTGCCGACATGGGCTGCAATGTGTTCGGTCGATGACCTCTTATCCGCGCGCGGCAATTTCTGCATGTACCGATCGGAAAGGAAGGCGGAAAGCGTGACGGATGGAGCGGCCGAGGTCCTGTTCTACCACCTAGAGCGGCAGCCGCTCGAGAAAGTGCTTCCGTCGCTGTTGGAGAAGACCATCGAGCGAGGATGGCGCGCCGTCATCCAGTCGGGGTCGGAGGAACGGCTTGAGGCGCTCGACCTTGCGCTATGGACATATCGCGACGACAGCTTCCTTGCTCACGGTACGCGCAAGGACGGAATGAGCGAGCATCAACCCATCTATCTGACGACGGGACCGGAAACACCGAACGGTGCGGGCGTGCGCTTCTTTATCGACGGCGCCACGGCAGAGACGTTCCAGGGCTTCGTGCGCATCGTCTATCTGTTCGACGGGCATGATCCAGAAGCGGTCAAGATAGCGCGGCAGCAATGGACGGCAGCGAAACAGGCTGGATGCCAAGTGACGTACTGGCAGCAGGCGAACAATGGGCGCTGGGAGAAGAAGGCTTGAACCGGCCGCGATGAACTACCGCCACGCCTTCCATGCCGGGAACTTCGCCGATGTGCTCAAGCATCTGGTGCTGACACTCGTCATCTCGCATTTGACGAAGAAGGCGGCACCTTTCCGCGTCATCGATACGCATGCGGGCGCGGGACTTTATGACCTTAGCAGCCTGCAAGCGGAAAAGACCGGAGAATGGCGGCAGGGGATCGCGCGCGTGCTCGAGGTGCGAAATGATTTGCCGGGAGAAGCGGCACGCGTGCTGTCGCCTTATCTTAATCTCCTTGACGCCGATATCGATCGCAGTGCGGGCGGTGTCGGCAGGCTCGTTCGCTATCCGGGAAGTCCGCTCGTCGCGCGTCGGTTGATGCGCGAGGGCGATCAATTGGTGGTTAACGAGCTGCACCCGGAGGACCGCGATCAGCTGGTCGAGCTGTTTCACCGTGATCGCCAAACGAAAGTGATGGGCCTTGACGGTTACACGGCGCTCAAGGCCCTGCTGCCGCCGAAGGAAAGGCGCGGCCTGGTGCTCGTCGATCCGCCGTTCGAGGTGGCCGGCGAGTTCGACAGGCTCGCGGGGGCTGTGATCGCGGCGCATCGCAGGTTCGCAACGGGCGCAATCATCTTGTGGTACCCGATCAAGTCGCGCACACAAGTTGAGCGCTTCTATCAACGACTTCGCGTTGCAGGATTGGCCAAGGCACTGGCGGCGGAACTGCAGGTGGCCGAGCCCGACACCACCACGAAGGGGCTTGTTGCCACGGGCGTTGCAGTCGTCAATCCTCCCTATACGCTGGCGGACGATCTCAGGGCGGTATTGCCGCTTCTGGCGACCTTGATGGCGATAGGGCCCGGCGCGCGAGCACAGGTCCGCTGGATCGTCGAGGAGGTGGCGAAGGGTGGCGGGGAGCCGCCCGTCGCGCGCGACTGAGCATGCGGCGGCTTGCAAGTGCCGTGTGTCAGCCTCACCTACGCTTGTAGGGCAGGAAGTGGTGATCGCGCGCTATGCTCGCATGAGGTGTTTCGCCGTCGAGACCGGTCACGAGTTCACGCCGTCGCCGCCATTCCGCGCCATTGGCAAGGCGAACGATCGTCTCGACCGCGATCGGCATGCGTGTTGCGGCGGAGGTGTAAATCCGGCGAGTCACGTTGCCGTTCGCGATGGCCTGGGCAAACGGCACGAACAGGTCAAGGTCGTCTGTGTGCTGATCCTCGTAGCCTTCACCAGCGATCAACATATCGTGGTAGCCGTCGCTGCGGATCACGAGTTCGAAGGGGCAGGCGCCGGCAGCGAGCGGTTCGACGTTGACGCGCCAGTAGGCATCGTCGTTCACCTCCGCAATACTGGCGGAGTCGCTGATCGAAGGGATCCAGTATTCGAGTGAGGCGATCGCTGCCTGTAGTTTGGCGCGGTAGCGGTCGTCGATGTTCATGCGAGCTCCGCTTGCTCTTGAAGGGCGTGGGTGTCAGGTGAGCGCGCTCTCAGCGCGGGCAAAGTTTGCCGACGAATCGCAAAACTATCCAGCAGCATCTCGTTGCATTTGGCGTTTGAGGGCGGGGCGCTCACCAAGGCGGTGAGCATAAGCTTCGAGGGCTGGATGCTTGGGTATCGTGGCAAACATGAGGCCCCATCGAACCTGCGAGCCGACCACGACGTCGGCTGCGGTGAACCGCTCACCCAGAATCCACGGTGTGGCATGGATCGCGGCGTCGGCAAGGACTTGCATCGTGTCGTTGTAGCTCGCCCAGCCGAGCGTGCTGCGCCGTGCGTCAGGCCAATGCATGGCCTTGTGCGTCACTGCCGGTTCGATGCACCCGGGCGCGAAGAACAGCCATTTGAGATAGGGACCGCGCAGCGGATCGTCGATCGACGGTGCAAGTCCGGCTTGCGGAAAGCGGTCTGCCAGATAGCAGCAGATGGCCGAAACCTCGCTGATGACGGTATCGCCGTGTGTCAGAACCGGCACCTTGCCCATAGGATTGAGGGCAAGCAGGTCTTTGGACGGGTGATCTTGCGATGTGATGTCGACGATCTCGACACGATAGGGCACACCAAGCTCTTCCAGCATCCAACGGACAATCGTGGAGCGCGATTTTGGCCAGTGGTAGAGAACAATTTCAGTGTTGGATGCAGGCATTGGCAGGTCTCGAATCTGCAGGTTTTGAGATGGGCTGCGGTTGCGCGCCATGTGGTGGCGGGTCGGGCATCGTTTGTGTCGCGCCAAGCTTTAGACGACGGCGACGCGATCCTTGTCGACGGCAAGTTTGAGTGCGGCAGCCAGCAATTCACGCGTGTAGTCCTGCTGGGGATTGGCGAAGATCGCCTCGGCAGGCCCTTCCTCGACGACGCGTCCCTTGCGCATGACGATCACGTAATTGCACAGAGCACGCACGACTTTGAGGTCGTGGCTGATGAACAGGTAGGCTAGGTCATGCTTCTTCTGCAGATCGCGCAGGAGATCGACGATCTGGGCCTGTACGCTCATGTCGAGGGCGCTCGTCGGCTCGTCGAGCATGACGAACTTCGGCCCCAGCACCATAGCACGTGCGACGGCGATGCGCTGGCGCTGGCCGCCCGAGAACTCGTGAGGATAGCGATCCTGGCTATCGGGATCGAGCCCCACCTCGCGCAGGGCATCACCAACGCGTCGGCGGCGCTCGTCATAGGTGAGCTGGGGTTGCTGAATGAGGAGGCCCTCCTCGATGATCTGGCTGATCGACAAGCGCGGGGAGAGCGAGCCGTATGGGTCCTGAAATACGATCTGCATTTCCTTGCGCAGTGGGCGCATCTGCTTCTGCGTCAGGCTGTCGATGCGCTTCCCGACATAAGCAATGGGGCCTTTCGAGACAATGAGGCGCATGAGCGCCAGTCCAAGCGTCGTCTTGCCGGAACCCGACTCACCGACCACGCCCAGCGTCTGGCCGGCGCGGAGTTTGAGCGAGAGGCCATCGACGGCCTTAACGTGATCGACGGTGCGCTTCAGCAGCCCGGCCTTGATCGGGAACCAGACTTTGAGATCATCGGCCTCCATGACGACAGGACGACTGTCATCGACCTTGGGAGGGTCGCCTTTGGGCTCGGCGTTGATCAGATGGCGGGTATAGGGATGTTGCGGGTTCGTGAAAACCTCTTCCATCCGCCCGTCCTCGACGATGTCGCCCGACTTCATCACGTAGACGCGCTCCGCCATCTTGCGAACGATGCCGAGATCGTGGGTGATGAGCAGCATCGCCATGCCCATCTCTTTCTGGAGATCGGCAAGCAGCTGCAGAATCTGCGCCTGGATCGTGACATCGAGCGCGGTCGTGGGCTCGTCGGCGATCAGGAGTTCGGGTTCATTGGCGAGCGCCATGGCGATCATCACACGCTGACGCTGGCCGCCGGATAATTCGTGCGGATAAGCACCAAGCCGCTTCTCAGGCTCGTTGATGCCGACCTTTTCCAGCAATTCCAGGACGCGCTTGCGGGCGCTCTTGTCATTCATGCCACGGTGCAGCTTCAAGACCTCGCCGACCTGGCGCTCGATCGTGTGCAGCGGGTTGAGGGACGTCATCGGCTCCTGGAAGATGATCGAGATGCGGTCGCCGCGGATCGACTGCATGCCTGAGACCGGAAGCTTCAGGAGATCCTTGCCCTCGAAGAAAATCTCGCCCGTGGGGTGCGATGCCATCGGGTAGGGCAGAAGTCGAAGGATGGAGAGGGCCGAGACAGTCTTGCCCGAACCCGATTCACCGACAAGCGCCACTGTCTCGCCGCGGCCGATGCGGAAGGAAACCCGGTCGACGGCCAAAGTCTTGTTCTCGCCCTTGCCGAAGGCGACGGAGAGGTTGCGAACCTGGATCAGAGTTTCTGACGTGCTCATGGGCCCACCTCTATTGGAACGTCTTGCGCGGGTCGAGCGCGTCACGCACGGCCTCGCCGATGAAGACCAGCAGCGAGAGCATGATCGCCAGCGTGAAGAAGCCGGTGAGGCCCAGCCAAGGCGCCTCTGTGTGCTTCTTGCCCTGCAGGAGCAGTTCGCCCAGCGAGGCCGAGCCCGGTGGCAGACCCAGTCCGAGGAAGTCCAGCGCGGTCAACGCGGAGATGGAGCCGGACAGAAGGAACGGCGTGAACGTCAATGTGGCGACCATCGCGTTGGGCAGCAGGTGCTTCCACATGATCTTGGCGTCGGACAGGCCCAATGCGCGCGCGGCCTTGATGTACTCGAAGTTGCGGCCTCGCAGGAACTCGGCACGCACGACGCCGACAAGCGCTGTCCAGGAGAAGATCATGAGGACGAAGAGGAGCGTCCAGAAGCCCGGCACCAGGACAGAGGAGATGATCAACAGGACATAGAGCGAGGGTATTGCGGACCAGATTTCGAGGATGCGTTGGAAAATGAGATCTGTGCGGCCGCCGAAGTAGCCCTGAACAGCGCCGGCTGCGACACCGATAATGGATGAGAAGATCGTCAGCACCAATCCGAACAGGACCGAGATGCGGAAACCGTAGATGACGCGCGCCACAACATCGCGTCCCTGATTGTCGGTGCCGAGCCAGTTGGTATTGCCGAACGCGCGATAACGCGCGAGCTGGTCGGGCGGCGTTTCGCACAGTTCAGCCTTCGATGCCCACGGCGGCGGCGAGGGAAACCCGAGGCAGAGCCCGGAAGGCGATTTGCGCGTGGGATAGTCCTTGTTAACCGTGTCGTAGGAGTAGCGGATCGGTGGCCAGAGCATCCAGCCGTTCGCGTTGATCTCATCGAGGATTACCGGGTCCCTGTAATCGGTGGTGGCGAGAAAGCCTCCGAACCTGCTTTCGGGGTAATCGACGAGGACGGGCGCCAGAAGATCGCCCTTGTAGCTAACCAGGATCGGCCGGTCGTTGGCGATGAAATCGGCGAGCAGCGAAATCGCGAACAAGCCGAGGAAGACCCACAGGCTCCAGAAGCCGCGCTTGTTCGACCTGAAGTTCTCCCAGCGGCGCTTGTTGATCGGCGAGAGGTGGACGAGGGACGATAAGCGTATACGCAGCGGCAGCAGACCGAAGAGGCTGCGTGCGCGTTTCCGTGAGGCAAGCGTGGAGCGGGCGTCCATGGCGTCAGACCTCCCGACTCTCGAAGTCGATACGCGGATCGACAACGGTGTAGAGGAAGTCGGAGACGAGATTCACGACCAATCCCAGAAGCGAGAAGATGTATAGGGTGGCGAAGACCACGGGATAGTCGCGGTTGATGATCGATTCAAAGCCGAGCAAGCCCAGGCCGTCGAGCGAGAAGACCTGCTCGATCAGCAAGCTTCCCGAGAAGAACGCCGAGATGAATGCGCCAGGAAAGCCAGCGATGATGAGCAGCATGGCATTGCGGAAAACGTGACCGTAGAGCACCTGGCGCTCGGCAAGGCCCTTTGCGCGCGCGGTGATGACGTACTGCTTACGGATCTCGTCGAGGAACGAGTTCTTGGTAAGGAACGTCATGGTGGTGAAAGCGCCGAGCGCGATAGCGATCAAAGGCAGCGTCAGGTGCCAGAAGTAGTCGATGATCTTGCCCCAGGTGGACAGGTCCGCCCAGTTGTCGGAGGTCAGGCCGCGCGAGGGGAAGATCTGGAAGAACGACGATCCGGCGAACAGGATCAACAGCAGCACGGCGACCAGGAAGCCCGGCACCGCATATCCCACCACAAGCACGCCGCTTGTCCAGGTGTCGAAGCTTTCGCCGTCCTTGACGGCCTTGCGGATGCCGAGCGGTATCGAGATCATGTAGGTGAGAAGCGTCATCCAGAGGCCGAGCGAGACGGAGACCGGCAGCTTCTCCTTGATCAACTCGAGCACAGAGACATCGCGAAAATAGCTCTTGCCGAAATCGAAGGTGATGTAGCTCTTGAGCATGATAAAGAAGCGCTCATGCGCCGGCCTGTCGAAGCCGAACTGCTTCTCCAGGCTCTTGATGAATTCCGGGTCGAGGCCCTGGGCGCCGCGGTACTTGGAACTGACGGGATCGGCCGAGCCCTGGCCGGGTGCGCTCTGGCCCGATTGACCAGAGAGGCTGTCGCTGGTGCCGCCGGAAAAGCGATCCGTGGCATTGACGCCGGTGCCGGTCAATTGCGCGATGACGCGTTCGACGGGACCGCCAGGGGCGAACTGTATGATGATGAAGCTGATCGCCATGATACCGAACAAGGTCGGGACCATGAGCAGGATGCGCTTGAGCAGATAGGCGGCCATCGGTCGAGGTTCGTCCGTTTTCCTTTGGAGCAGTTCAGTTTCAGGCAATCACATCGGCGATTCTAGCCTGCTCCTGCTCGTTACATGAAGAGTCTGGGTCGCACCTTTGCCGGAAGCGCAAGCGCTTCCCTCTCGGCCGATCAGACCAGAGCGGGACGCACCCGCTCAATTCGTCGTCTTCAAACGTTCCGCTTTTTCGGCGTCGTACCACCAGGTGTCAATCACGCCACGTTCGTACTTCGGCTTGGTCGCAGGCCGCGAGAACTTGTTCCAATAGGCCAGGTGATGCGCTGCCTTGTACCAGTGCGGCACCCAATAGTAACCGGCCCGCAGCACGCGGTCGGCAGCCAGCGCGGCGGTTTCGAGCTCGGCGCGCGATTTCGCCGCCATGATGCGCTCGATCAAAGCATCGACAACGGTGTCGGCAATGCCGGCGAGATTGTAGCTGCCGTCGGTCAGGGCCGATTCTGAACCCCAGAACGTCTTTAGCTCGACGCCCGGCGTCAGGCGCATCGAATAGCGCTCCGTGGTGAGATCGAAATCGAAGGATTCGACGCGCCGTTCGTATTGTGCCGGATCGACACGGCGCAGCGTGGCATCGATGCCGATCGCCTTCAGGTTCTTGATGTAAGGCAGGATGATGCGCTCGAAGGACGGCGAGAAGATGAGGATCTCGACCGTCAACGGCTCGCCTTTGGCATTGACGCGCGTCGCACCGTTTTGTGTCCAGCCAGCATCGCTGAGAAGTCGCGCCGCTTCGCGCAGCAGCTTGCGGTCGCTGCCGGAGCCATCGGAGACAGGGGGCATCACGGCGTCAGCAAAGACATCCGCGGAGAGTTTGTCACGGAAGGGCTCAAGCAGCGCCAGTTCTTCGGCGGAAGGTTTGCCTTCAGCCTTCATGGGCGAGTTTTCGAAAAAGCTCGCTGTGCGCTGATAGAGCCCATAGAACAGGTTCTTGTTGGTCCACTCAAAATCGAAGGCTAGACCCAGTGCCTTACGCACACGGACGTCCTTGAACTTGTCGCGGCGGGTGTTGATGAAGAAGCCCTGTGCACCGGAGGGAGTGTCGTCGGGAATGCTTTCCTTGATCATGCGGCCTTGCGCAACGGCGGGGACGTCGTAGGCCGTAGCCCAATCAACGGAGGTGAACTCCTCGCGGAAATCGAAGTCGGCCGATTTGAGGTTGGTCAGCTCGGCGGTCCGGTCGCGGAAGTATTCGTACTTGATCTCGGAAAAATTGAAGCGGCCTTTGTTGACGGGCAGGTCTGCCGCCCAATAGTCCTCTCGCCGCTGATAGCGCACGAACGTGCCGGCCTTGAAATCAGCGATCCTGTAAGGACCCGAGCCCAGCGGCGGGACGAGTGAGGTCTCCTCGAACTTGTGTTCGGAATAGAATGCCTTTGAAAGAATCGGCAAGGTCGCCACATTGATCGGAAGATCGCGGACCAGCGTTCCCTTGAAGGTGTAGCGGACAGTGACCGGGTCGAGCGCCTCGGCCTTCTCGACATCGCGGAGCGCGATCCGATAGCGTGGATGACCCTTCTCCTTCAGCGCCTCGAACGAAAAGACGACGTCGTCAGTGGTCAGCGGCGAGCCGTCGGCGAATTTCGCCTCCGGTCTCAGTGTGAACGTTACCGACATGCCGTCATCGGCTAGCGCTGCTGTCTTTGCGACGAGACCATAGACGGCGTCGGGCTCATCGAAAGCACGAACCATGAGGCTGTCGAACAGCAACTCAAGACCCTGAGCCGCGTCACCCTTCAGGATGTGATCGTTGAAGCTGTCGAATGTTATGCGTCCTGCGGGGCCGACCATTGAGATGCGGCCGCCTTTCGGTGCATCCGGGTTGACGTAACCGAAGTGCTTGAAGTCGGGCGGGTAGGAGAGCGGCCCAAAGACAGAGAGACCATGACGGGGTTCACCTGCATTTGCCAGCGATGCAGGCGCAGCCAAAGCGAAGAACAATGCGAGGGCCGGCAGCAGCGCGTGCCAGGACTTGCCTGCTTGAGGCCAGCCGCTGCCGTGGCTGAGTGCACATGCCCTCATCGCCCGAGCCTCGCGCGGACTGCCTCATCCTTTTTGGCGTCAAACCACCAGCTTGTGGTGGTGCCGGGGTTCTGCGAGGGGAGCATCTCGGGGCGGCCGAAGCGGTCCCACGAGGCGAGGCGATCGTAGGGGTAGTACCATTGCGGCACCACATAGTGGTTCCACAATAGCACACGGTCCAGGGCGCGCGTCGCGGCGACGAGGTCGGCGCGATCCTTGGCCAGGATGATGGCATCGATCAGTTTGTCGATCGCGGGGTTGGCGATGCCGGCCAGATTGCGACTGCCATCGCGCTTGGCCGATTCGGAACCCCAGAAGTCGCGCTGCTCGTTGCCCGGAGAATGCGATTGGGCAAATGAGCCGACAACGACGTCGAAATCGAAGCTGTCGAGGCGGCGCTTGTACTGAGAGGTGTCGACAATGCGGGCGGTGGCGGCGACGCCGATCTTCTTCAATTCGTCGATATACGGCAGAACGATGCGCTCGAAGTCCGGCTGCACGAGCAGAAATTCGGCGGTCATCACCTCACCTTTGCTGTTGGTGAGTTGGCCATTCTTGATCGTCCAACCGGCTTCAGCCATGAGCCTGACGGCTTGGCGCAGGTTGTTGCGGCGATCCATTGAATTTGCAGACGACGGATTCTTCCATTCGCTGGTGAAGACCTGCGGGGGCACCAGATCCTTCATGCTTTCGAGGATTTCCTTCTCGCGGTCCTGAGGCAGCCCGGTGGCGGCAAGCTCAGAGTTGGCGAAGAAGCTGTTGGAGCGAATGTACTGGCCGTAGAACAGCGTCTTGTTGAGCGTTTCGAAGTCGAAAGCGAGGTTGAAGGCGTGGCGAACACGCGGATCGACGAACTGTGGCTTGCGCGTGTTGAGCACGAAAGCCTGCATGCCCGATACGCGTTCGTTCTTCAGCTCTTCCTTTTTGACGAGCCCATTTTGGGCGGCGTCGAAGCCATACTGTGTGGCCCAGCGATTGGCGGAATTCTCGTTCCACACATCGATGATGCCTGACTTGAACGCCTCGAAGGCAGGGGTCATGTCGCGGTAATAGGTGTAGGAAACCTCATCGAAGTTCGACAGTCCTTTCTGGACGGGCAGATCCTTGGCCCAATAATCGGCAACACGCTCGTATGTTATGGCGCGACCTGGATCGACGGACTTGATCTTGTAGGGCCCCGAGCCGAGCGGAATCTCCATCGTCGACTTGATGATGTCGCGCTTTTCTCCGCTGGCGCCGGTGCTCTCCCAATAGTGCTTGGGTAGGATCGTCAACTGGCCGACGATGAGTGGCAGCTCGCGGTTGCCTTTGATGTCGAAGCGGAAGGTCACTTCATTCTCGCCCGTCTTCTCGGCGCTGACGACGTTCTTGTAATAGAACGCGTATTGCGGGTGCGCTGACTTCAGCGCAGACAATGAGAAAATGACATCATCAACCGTAACGGGTTTGCCATCGTGCCAGCGTGCCTCGGGGCGCAGCTTGAACGTTACCGAGGAAAAGTCATCCGGGTAAGATGCCCACTCGGCAATGAGACCGTATTCGGTCGAGGGCTCGTCAGGCGAGGAACTCATCAGGGAATCATAGATCAGGCCCACACCTTCGGCGGCCTGACCCTTGATCGAAAAGGCGTTGAGCGAATCGAACGAACCCAGGTCCCAGCGGCGCAGCCGGCCGCCCTTTGGCGCATCCGGATTAGCCCAGTCGAAATGCTTGAACCCGGGCGGCATCTTCGGTTCGCCGACGAGAGAGAGGGCGTGGTGGCGGACAACCTCCTTGGTCGGGTTCTGGGCATCGGCAGGGCTGGCGGCCAGCAAGGAAGCGAGTAACAGGGCGCCTGTCATGCCGGCGCGCACCGCGTGATCGATCCGCTGAACCATTTTTGCAAAGCCCTTTCGTTCCGTTGCCGATCTCTTTGCCGCCGGAATTGCCCGATTGCACGGCCGTTATACGGGGGTATCCGAGCTTTGGGGCGAGCTGAAGTTAAGTTTTTGCAAGATTGGCGCGGTGATGAGGCTGGATCGCACCTCATATACGGAAAGAAAAAGCCCCGCCAACGCATTGGCAGGGCTTCTTGAATTCACTTTATGGCATGCCCCTGGAAAGGCTCACTTATGTTGCGACAGATAGGCGAGCAGGTTGGCAAGATCGCCTTTGTCGCTGACGCCTCCGAAGGACATCTTGGTCTTGGGAATGAAGTCCTTGGGTTTGTGCAGGAAGTGGGCGAGGTCCGCCAGATCCCAGTTGCCACCCTTGGCTTTCATATCATCGGAATAGGTGAAGCCGGCATGGGCCGCCTTGGCTCGCCCGACGATGCCGAACAGGTTCGGGCCGGTCTTGTTTGCGCCGCCATTATCGATCGTGTGGCAGCTGGCGCATTTCTTGAACACCGATTCGCCGGCCGAGGCGTCAGCCGTAGCCGCAGCCGCTGCGACGGCAGCGGGATCGAAGGCAGCGGGGGCGGCAGCGGCGGCCTTTTCATTGCCCGAACCCGCTTCTGCCATCGGCAGGGTGTAGCCGGAGTGGCTTTCGCCGGAACCGTGGCCGCCTGTGTTGATTTCGATAATCGTTTTTGTACCAAAGATGACCAGCAGCGCGGTGAGTACACCCGCGGCGATCTTGGTCAGCTCGAAGGAGTCCATCATGGTTTCAGGTCTCGGGAGTTCGAATTTCCGTGGTTTTGTGCGAGTGCGGCGGCTGTTTGCCAGCCCAATTCCGCGCCCGACTATAGGAATTTGAGCCTCGCTTGCAACCAGACTTGCGTTCGTTCTACAGAACGCCGCTGAGGCGGATTGTCACCTTCCGGGTGAGACCACGGCTTTCCGGCCCTAAAAGCAGCGGCGGAGCTTGCATGTTACCCCCTTCATCCCAGGTCATCACCATCATTCCCGCACGCATGCAGGCCACTCGTCTTCCTGGCAAGCCGATGGCTGATATCGGTGGCCTGCCCATGATCGTGCACGTGCTGCGGCGGGCGCAAGAGGCCGCCCTCGGCCGGGTGGCCGTTGCAACCGATGCGGTCGAAATCCGCGATGCGGTCACGGCAGCCGGTGGCGAGGCGGTCATGACCCGCGCCGACCATGCAAGCGGCTCCGACCGCGTCAACGAGGCACTCGGCTGGCTGGATCCGCAGGAGCGCTGCTCGATCGTCGTCAATCTTCAGGGCGACCTGCCGACGCTGGAGCCGCGTCTCGTGCAGGATTGCATCGCGCCGCTCGCCGATCCCGTCGTCGATATTGCGACGCTGGCGGCCGTGATCGAGGATCCCGAGGAGCGGACCAATCCGAACGTCGTCAAGGTGGTGGGAACGCCGGTCTGCGCCAGCGGTACAAAGAGCCGTCTCAGGGCGCTCTACTTCACCCGGGCGACCGCTCCTTATGGGGATGGACCGCTCTATCATCACATCGGCATCTATGCCTACCGGCGCGCGGCGCTGACACGCTTCGTCAGCCTTGCGCCCTCGCCGCTGGAGACGCGCGAGCGACTGGAGCAGTTGCGAGCCCTCGAAAACGGCATGCGGATCGACGTCAGCGTCGTTGACACTGTTCCGCTCGGTGTCGATACTCCGGCCGACCTGGCGCGGGCGCGCGCGATGCTCGCTGCGCGGGGGACCTGATCCACACACCTTCCGACCTCTCACCGAAGCCCAGCTGTATCATCAATCCTGGTGGAGCGGCACGCGGCGCGAACCAGAATTGCAGACCAGATGACGAAGCTCGAAGCGAACGCCGCAGCGCCGAACCGGATTGCCTATCAGGGTGAGCCGGGCGCCAACTCGCACATCGCCTGCCGCGAGGTGTATCCCAATTACGAGGCGGTCGCGTATCCGACATTCGAGGACGCGCTGGCGGCTGTGAAGCAGGGAGATGTCGCCTACGCGATGATCCCGATCGAGAACTCGGTGGCGGGTCGGGTTGCGGACATCCATCATCTGTTGCCTGGTGCCGATCTCTATATCGTCGGCGAGCATTTTCTGCGCGTGCGCCATCAGCTGATGGCGCTGCCCGGTGCAAGTCTGCAATCGGTCCAGCGCGTGATGAGTCATACGCAGGCGCTGGGCCAGTGCCGGAACATGCTGAGGCGGTTCGGTCTGAAGCCTGTGCCGGAAGCCGATACGGCTGGTTCGGCGCGAATGGTGAGCGAGAGCGGCGACATCTCGCTCGCGGCAATCGCGTCAACCCTCGCCGCGGAGATCTATGGTCTAACCATTCTCAAGAGCGACGTGGAGGACGAGGAACACAATACGACGCGGTTCGTCATTCTCACCAACGAACCCGATGACGCCGATCCCGACGACGGAGCGATCGTAACGACATTCCTGTTCCGCGTACGCAACGTTCCCGCTGCGCTCTACAAAGCTTTAGGCGGCTTCGCGACCAACGGCGTCAACATGACAAAGCTGGAAAGCTATCAGACCGAAGGAACATTCAACGCGACAATGTTCTTCGCCGACATCGAAGGCCATCCGGCCCAACGTCCGGTGCAGTTGGCTCTGGAGGAGCTGTCATTCTTCTCCAGCGAGGTGAAGCTCCTGGGCAGCTACGTCGCAAGCCCCTACCGCCGGGAGGCGGCCGAGCGCGCCGCCGGCATGATGCCGACCCACAATCAAGGTGTGTGAGGCGTATAACAGCGCCGCTTTGGCCGCGACGACAAAGACGGGAGGATCGGATGCGTCTTAAAGGCAAAATGGCGATCGTGACGGGTGGGGCGTCGGGCTTCGGGCGTGGGATCGCCCAACTCTACGCGCAAGAGGGCGCGCGCGTCATGGTGGCCGATCTCAACGGCGCAGCCGCAGCCGAGGTGGCGCAGGCCCTGGGCAACGGCGCGGTCGCAGTGGAAACCGACGTCACGCGCAAGGACGACGTGCAGCAGATGATCGCCACTGCCGAAGAGGTGTTCGGGGGGCTCGACATCCTCGTCAACAACGCGGGCTTCACGCACAAGAACCAGTCGTTGATGACGGTGAGTGAAGAGGACTTCGATCGCATCTATGCGGTCAACGTGAAGTCGATCTACCTGACCACGCTGGCTGCGGTGCCGGTCATGGAGAAACGCGGCGGTGGCGTCATCATCAACACAGCATCGACGGCGGGGGTGCGTCCGCGGCCTGGGCTTACCTGGTACAATGGCTCGAAGGGGGCCGTGATCACGCTGACGAAGTCGATGGCCGCGGAACTGGCTCCGCTGAAGATCCGCGTCAATGCCATCAATCCTGTGATCGGGGAGACAGGCCTGCTCGAGCAATTCATGGGCGTTCCCGATACGCCGGAGAACAGGTCGAAATTCGTAGCGACGATTCCACTCGGCAGAATGTCGACGCCCGGCGACATCGCCAATGCTGCGCTGTTCCTTGCCGAGCCGTCTTCGAGCTTCATTACTGGGGTTGCGATCGAGGTGGATGGCGGTCGCTGTATCTGAGCGCCCGATCTTCCCACGCAGCGCTCCGGCTCACCGCAGCCGCGCATTCATTACAGGGGTGCCTTGAAAACGAAAAAGGCGCCGAGCGCAATGAGCGAGAAGCCGATCATGTGGTTCACCGTGATCGGCTCCTTGAGGAATACGATGGAGAAGGCGGCGAAGACGACGAAGGTGATGATTTCCTGCATCGTTTTCAGCTCGGCGGTCGAATAGACCTGATAGCCGATGCGGTTCGCCGGTACGGCAAGGCAGTATTCGATGAAGGCGATACCCCAGCTCACCATGATCACGATTGCCAGGGGCTTCGTCGTGAACTTCAGATGTCCGTACCAGGCAAACGTCATGAAGACGTTCGATGCGAACAGTAGTGCGACTGGCAGAATGTAGGGCGACAGGCCGATGGGCGGCAGGGCTGGGAACATAGGCGTGCTCGGGGCTGAAACCCCGACCGTCCGGGGCGGTGGAACGTATCGCTTGCGTTCGTTCCGCTCAACCGGGTTTTCATGCGCAAATCAGCGCCACGCAGCTCAGCCGAAAATGCCCTACCGGCTCAAGACTTTCTCGATTTTCTGTTGGCGAGTTTCCTGCGGCTCCTGGAAGGAGAGAGTCGAGACGAGGTTGCCGTTCCGGTCCATCAGGTAGACCGACGCCGTATGGTTCATGGTATAGTCGCTGCCGTCCTTGGAGGGCACCTTCTCGTAGAAAACGCGGTAGGACTTGGCGACGGCATCAATCTCCTCGGGCGTGCCTGTCAGGCCAATGATGCGCGGTTCGAATGCCGACAGGTAGACCTTCAGATGCTCGGCCGTATCGCGCGTTGGATCGACCGTAACGAACAGCACATTGATGTCGTCCGCCTTGGTGCCGAGAGCTTGCAGGTGCTCGGTCATTTCCATGAGCGTCGTCGGGCAGATGTCCGGGCAATGGGTGAAGCCGAAAAAGATCGCGTACGGCTTACCGGCCAGCACCTTGCTGGAAAAACGGCTGTCGTCGGTGCGCGTCAATTCGAACGGTGCACCGATCCGGGCGGCACCGGGCAGAGCGAGCCTGGATTGCTGTGCCTTCTGCGCCTCTCCGAGCATATACATGCCATAACCAACGGCGAGGACGGCGATCGCCGTCCACGCCGCAAGGCGAATCTTTTTCATTACGCCGCTGCTAGTGGCCATGCTTGTGATCCTGCATGTGCTTCATATCGTGGGCGCTGTGGTCCATCCCGCCGTGATCCATGCCGCCCGCCGACTTGGCACCCAGCGGGGCAACGTCATAGCCAACGGCTGCTTCGCCTGCCTTCTCGAACTTGAGTGTGCCCTTCACCGGTGAGCCCTCGACGGGACCCGACTTTAAATCCATGAACATCACATGGTAGCCACCGGGCTTCAGCTCAACCGTCTCGCCGGATTTGATCTCCAGGCCACCGGCGACCTCGTGCATCTTCATGACGCCGCCATCCATGGTCATATGGTGGATCTCCAGGCGCCCGGCGATCTCGGCGGTCCCGCCAACAAGACGATCGGCGGTCTTACCCTTGTTGGTGATCGTAACAAAGCCTCCGGCGACCTTGGCACCAGGCGGCGTAACCCGGGTCCAGGGATTGGAGATGACGATGTCGCCGACCGTGACGTCGCCGGCACGGGCGATATCCTGCTGTGCGATCAGCGCTGCGCCGGCGAGGGCAAGCACAAGACTCAGGGTCTTCTTCAGCATTTGTAGTCCTTTCATTCGTGCAAACGATCGTGTTCTTGCCTGACGGGCCGTCGCGGGAATCTGAGGTGCCAGCGCGGCGACGCTTAATCGAATGAGCAACCTTGTGCATTGGATGCACGAGGCTGCGATTTCAGACGGGTCAGGCTCTGAGGCTGTGGTGGATCTTCAAATCCGCTGCGGAGGCCCGCGGCTTTGCTTGCGCATCGCTTCATGGCGGGAAACGACGTCGGCCGGGGTGACGGCGGCGGCCGCGGGCTGGTCACGCGCGACAAGAATGGGCAGCGCGGGTGTGACGGGCAAGACCCATGCAGGGATGCCGCCACCGGCACAAACCGGGCAGAACGTGGTAGCGGCCGTGCGCGAATTCTCCGACTTACCAACCTTTACGCCTGCGGCGGCGGTCGCGATGTCGCCGCCGCGGCGGCCGGGTTGGCAGATGACCGAGGCGCTCGGTTGCATGCCAGCCGCGGCATCGCCCGCCAGCGCAAGACTCGCCATCATGGCAACATGCAACGACAGGGCCGCGACGTGCAGGAGCGTGGCGGCAATGGCCAAGCCCGCCGTCAATCTTTTCATTAGCGCTCGTCGCATGATCTGCATGGCCGGATGCTAGTCGCAACGGGGGAAGGGGCCAAGCCTCTCCAAGCCTCATGCGTCAAATTGGGCGGTACAATTCGCGTGAATCAGGCCGGCGTGCCGGAAAGCTAATCCTCTGCGGCAGCGAAATGGGCGATGAGAGTACGGGCGATGGCATGCGGACCGGGCACCCAGAGGCCCTGCGGATGCTGATTGGCAAGCATCTGCAAGACTTCGGCTCGCGATGCCCAATGGGCGCTTTCCAATTCGCCGGGGTCGATCACGAGGGGACGGTCGTCGGCGGTTGCGACACAGCCGATCATGAGCGAGTGCGGGAACGGCCAGGGCTGGGAGGCGAGGTAACGGACATCACGGGCCCGGATGCCGATTTCCTCCTCGATCTCGCGCACGACGGCCGCCTCGATGGTCTCGCCCGGCTCCAGGAAACCCGCCAGTGCTGAGACCATGCCCTCGGGGAAAATCGATTGACGCGCGAGCACACAGCGGTTGCCAGCGCTGACAAGCATGATCACAACGGGGTCGGTTCGTGGAAACAGGTTCTGGCTGCAACTCGAACAGTAACGTAGCCAGCCGCCCTCGCGCGTCGTCGTCGGGTGGCCGCAGCGTCCACAGAACCGCGCGCTCTCGTGCCAGTTGACGAGTGCGGCTGCGGTTGCAGCCATGGCAAGGTCATCGGCGCGCAGGACGCCTTGCATGGCGAGTGATCGCAGGTCGACCGCGGGCGTGAGCAAAGTGCCCTCCGGGTCGATCCGCGCGGCTTCCTCGGGATGGAAAACGCGAACGAAAGTCGCGTCGCCTGTTTTGTTATGAACGCCAAGAAAAATCAGATCTGGCAACCCAGGTAGGCCTCCGGGGCATGCGTCGCGGTGGAACACGGCAAGTCGGGCGTTCGAACGGTCGGCAGTTGACCGGATGACCGGTTTCGCACCGACCAATGCGACGATGCGGGCCTGCTCCGAGGCAAGGAGCCGCTCAAGATGAACGTCGTTGCGGCGTTCGGCGCTCAACCGATCGAGCGCGGTCATCGCCGAAAGCGTGGGGGGAGGTGACGTCGGAACCATCGGCTTTCCAGGATGTCCACGGGCGGCCAGTCGCTCACGATCTCGCCATTCGTGGTTGCCAGTGTTCCGGCTCCGACGCTTCGTCGTCCGGAATCACACTTTGAAGCCAGAAAATTAGAGCCGGTTCGCGACCGGTGAAACAAATTTGAAGCCGTTGCATGCTCCAGATTTCCATTTGTGGGCGCAAGCCAGGGCTTCGCCGGGCACTCGAGCGGCCTTATCTCAAGCGATCGGGCTCCTGGCTGGACGCTGTGCCCACGCCGGAAGAAAAGGCTCTCAGCCGCTGCAACTGCAGATCCATCGCGAACCACGTTCTGTTATAATCGTTATAAAACATCGCATTAAAGTGTCACATTGCTGTTAGCTGTCGGCGCTATCCCTGGGTCGCCGGTGGAAATCGCCCGGCGCTCGAGGCGGCGAGAATGAGATGCGGCCGCCGAGTACACTCCGATCCAGGGAGATCAACAGTGAAAACCAAGACACTTGCTCTGACGGCGGCCGTTGTTGCAGTCGGCAGCTTCGCAACCGTCGATGCGGCGTCGGCGCGCGATCAGGTCCAGATCGCCGGCTCATCCACAGTGCTGCCCTACGCCAACATCGTGGCGGAGCAGTTTGGTAAGGCCTACAGCCAATTCAAAACGCCGATTGTGGAGTCGGGCGGCTCGTCGGCGGGCCTGAAGCAGTTCTGTCAGGGTCTTGGCGAGAAGACGATCGATATCGCCAATGCCTCTCGCAAGATCAAGGACGCTGAAGTCAAGGCGTGCGCCGCCGCCGGCGTGAAGGACATCATGGAAATCCGTTTCGGCTACGATGGCATCGTTTTCGCCACCGACGCTGGCGGTGCTGCTTGGGCGCTTGAGCCCAAGGATCTCTACCTCGCACTCGCGGAGAAGATACCGGTCAACGATAAGCTGGTCGCCAATCCGAACAAGACTTGGAAGCAGGTCAACGACAAGCTGCCGGACTGGCCGATCACCGCCTACATCCCGGGTGAGAAGCACGGCACGCGTGAAGTCTTCGAGGAGAAGGTTCTGCACGAGGGCTGCAAGGCGACGGGCGGTCTCAGGCTGCTAATGGCTGCTGCCGAGGGCGACGAAAAGGCGAAGAATAAAGCGGCCGGCAATGGTTGCATCAAGGTTCGCAGGGACGGCGCCTCGGTCGATATCGATGGCGACTATACCGAGACACTTGCTCGCCTGAAGTCGAACCCGAAGGGCGTCGGCGTATTCGGTCTGTCGTTTTATGAAAACAACACCGACAAGCTGAAGGTCGCGACGATGTCGGGGATTGCTCCCTCGGTCGAGACGATCTCGACGGGCAAGTATCCGGTCTCGCGTCCGCTCTTCTTCTATGTAAAGAAGGCTCACATCGGTGTCATTCCCGGCCTCAAGGATTACGTCGACTTCTTCACCTCGAAGAAGATGATCGGTCCGGACGGTCCGCTCGCCGAGTACGGCTTGGTGCCGATGCCGGAAGAGGAGCTGAAGGCTCTTCAGGCTGACGTCGGTGCGGCAAAGACGATGTAAGTGCACGATGCGGGTCGCGGTCTTGACGATCGCGACCCGTCTCAAGCGCTCAGCGGACGGCGCAGCTTGCGCATTGTCGTCCGCCTATCAGGATGACAGGGGATCGGACGCGTGGCTTACACGTCGATATTGCTCGGGGTCGTGATTGTCGCCGCTGTGGCTTTCTTTATAGGCCTCAGCCGTGCGCGCGCCGCGCAGGCAGACGGAACCGTCAAGCTGCATTCGCAGGTAGGCTATTATGGATGGTTCTGTGCGATCCTGGCTGGGCTGCCGGCGCTCCTGTTGATCATGGTGTGGAGTGTCTCGGAACCGAAAGTTCTTGCCGGAATGATCCAAGGGGAGTTGCCGCAGGCTTTCGCGACGCTCAACGTAGCGCAACGCTCGCTGATTATGGAGCAGGTGGAAACGATCTCCGAGGGTTTGCCAAAGCTCGACGCTACAGGAATAGAGACGGTCAAGAGGGCGCGCCTTGGCTTTGCACCGATCGAGGAAGCGCAACGTGTGCTTCAACAGAAGGGTGTTATCCTTGGCTCGACCCCGCCTGCGTATGCAATCAATGCGGCAATCGACCTTGTCGAATATCGTGGTTGGAGCAGGCTGCTTATCGCGGGAATTTCCGGTCTCTTGTCGATTGGCGGGTTGGTTTATGCCGCGATGTCGATCCGACCGCGTCTCAGGGCGCGCAATTTCGTCGAGAAGGTAACGCTGGGACTGTTGATTGCCGCCTCTACGGTCGCAATCCTGACGACGCTCGGTATCGTCTTCTCGGTTCTGTTCGAGACGATCCATTTCTTCCAGAAGGTTTCGCTGTCAAACTTCTTCCTCGGGACGGTATGGGACCCGCGCTTTTCCTCCGTCGGTCGCACGCTGAGCGGCGATGAGGGGCAATTCGGCCTGCTGCCATTGTTATGGGGCACGCTGTTCATCTCTTTGATTGCACTTCTTGTGGCGGTCCCCGTCGGATTGCTGGCAGCCATCTACATGTCGGAATACGCAACCCCGCGGGTTCGCGACATTGCCAAGCCGGCGCTCGAGGTCCTCGCCGGTATCCCGACCATTGTTTATGGTTTCTTCGCGCTCATTACGTTTGGTCCGCTGCTGCGCGACGTAGGCGCGATGGTGGGGCTCGACATCGCCGCCACCAGTGTGCTCACCGCCGGCATCGTGATGGGCGTGATGATCATTCCGTTCGTATCCTCGCTGTCTGACGACATCATCTCGGCGGTTCCGCAGTCGCTGCGCGAAGGATCCTATGGACTGGGTGCGACACAATCCGAAACGATCAAGAGAGTGATCCTCCCGGCGGCGCTTCCCGGCATCGTCGGCGCGGTGTTGCTGGCGGCCTCGCGCGCCATCGGCGAAACGATGATCGTGGTGCTCGCTGCCGGCATCGCCGCAAATTTGACGCTCAATCCGTTCGAGCCGGTGACGACGATCACCGTCAAGATCGTCAGCCAGTTGACCGGCGATCTCGAATTCGACAGCCCGCAGACGCTCGTCGCGTTCGCGCTCGGCCTGACTCTGTTTGTTCTCACGCTGGCGCTCAATGTCTACGCACTCTATATCGTGCGCAAATACCGGGAGCAGTACGAATGACGCCAGACGCTACATCAGCGACGGCCCAGCCGCTGCCGCGTCTCAACGATCCCGCCCGCCTCAAGGTTCGCTATGCGGCGGAGGCCCGCTTCCGGATGTACGGGGTGGTTGCGCTGGTGATCGCACTGACATTCCTTGTGGGCTTGTTCGTTTCCATCATTTCCAACGGCTGGTCGGCGTTCCTGCAGTCCAACTACGATCTGCCGGTCTATCTGGACCCAGCTGAGATCGATCCGGACGGCAAGCGGGATGTAAGCCGGTTCGGGCTGGCCGACTATACGGCGATGGCGCGCAACGCCCTGGCCAAGGCCTTGGGTCTGCCGGAAAAACTCGACCGTGCAGCGAAACGTGACCTCAAGGGACTACTGTCGCGCGCCGTTGACGTACAGATCCGCGACAAGGTGGTCGCGCAGCCCGATCTCATCGGCAAGACGGTCAAGATCGACCTGTTGGCGCACGGTAATGTCGATTCCCTGCTGAAGGGTGCGATAGATCGCTCTATTCCCGAAGCGCGCCGCCAGCTCAATGACCGGCAGCTTGAGTGGATCGACAAACTCGTCGCCGATGGCGTTCTGCGGAAGCGGTTCAATACAGGGCTGTTCACCTACGGCGCATCGAGTCAGCCCGAAAGCTCTGGCCTTGCGGTGGCTCTCATCGGCTCGTTTTTTATGATGCTGACGGTGATGGTGCTGGCCGTGCCGGTCGGTGTCGCTGCGGCGGCCTATCTGGAGGAGTTCGCTCCTAAGAATTTCTGGACCGACCTGATTGAGGTCAACATCAATAACCTTGCAGCAGTGCCGTCGATCGTTTTCGGCCTTCTGGGTCTTGCGGTATTCATCAATTTCGCCGGTCTGCCGAGATCGGCCTCGCTCGTCGGCGGTCTCGTTCTGGCGCTGATGACGCTTCCGACCGTGATCATCGCGACGCGTGCTGCCATTCGTGCCGTGCCTCCATCGATTCGCGAGGCCGCGTTAGGTGTCGGCGCCTCGAGGATGCAGACGTTGTTCCATCATGTTCTGCCGCTCGCCTTTCCGGGCATCATGACGGGTACGATCATCGGGCTCGTGCAGGCTCTGGGTGAGACGGCACCCCTCCTGATGATCGGTATGGTGGCATTCGTCGTCGACATTCCGGGCGGTGTAACGGAGCCTGCCACGGCCTTGCCGGTGCAAATCTACATGTGGGCGACATCCGCAGAGCGCGGCTTTGTGGAACGGACGGCGGGCGCTACTATCGTTCTGCTGCTGTTCTTGTTCGTGATGAACGCAGCAGCCGTCTATCTGCGCCGAAAATTCGAGAGGAAGTGGTGAACAGGACTGACACGATGGAGCATCAGGTTATCACGGAGCCGGTGGTTGCCGTTCCCGAGCTGTCGCCGACGATTGTCGCGCGCAAAGTGAACGTTCATTATGGTGCGAAACAGGCGCTGTTCGATGTCGATGTCGAAGTGCCGCGCAACGCGATCACGGCATTCATCGGTCCTTCCGGCTGCGGCAAGTCGACGTTTCTTCGGTGCATCAACCGCATGAACGATA
The DNA here is from genome assembly GCA_036768475.1 of Hyphomicrobiaceae bacterium. Classification (GTDB taxonomy): domain Bacteria; phylum Pseudomonadota; class Alphaproteobacteria; order Rhizobiales; family Hyphomicrobiaceae; genus JAEUMD01. The sequence continues at coordinate 86,776 of DAIPMW010000013.1, forward strand.
CGATTCCGAACTGCAAGGTGACGGGCGAGATCAAGATCGATGGGCAGGATATCTATGATACCGACCTCGACGTGGTGGAGCTGCGCGCGCGCGTCGGCATGGTGTTCCAGAAGCCGAACCCCTTCCCGAAGTCGATTTACGAGAACATCGCATATGGCCCGCGCATCCACGGTCTGACGCGCTCGAAAAAGGAGCTCGACGATCTCGTCCAGGAGTGCCTGGAGAAGGCGGGACTATTGAAAGAAGTGCACGACCGCCTTCACGAGCCGGGCACCGGGTTGTCGGGTGGTCAGCAACAACGCCTTTGCATCGCCCGTGCCATCGCCACGCGGCCGGAGGTCATCTTGATGGACGAACCGTGCTCCGCGCTTGATCCAATCGCGACGGCGAAGGTCGAGGAGCTGATGGAAGAACTCAAATCGAACTACACGATCATCATTGTGACGCATTCGATGCAGCAGGCCGCGCGCGTTTCGCAGCGCACCGCGTTCTTCCATCTGGGCAAGCTTGTGGAGCTCGGCGACACACGGCAGATATTCACCAATCCGCGGGACAAGCGGACGCAGGACTACATCACCGGACGCTTCGGATAGCGGACGGGGTCCCCCAAGGCACGATCGAACGATTTGGAGAGGGCTTGATGCCTCAACACACCGTCAAATCTTACGAAGACGAACTTGCGTTGCTGGATGCGAAGATTGCCCGGATGGGCGGGCTTGCCGAGCACAATCTCGGCCAGGCGTTCGATGCCCTGCAACGGCGCGATTCACGACAGGCGGATATGGTGATCGCCGCTGACAGGGCGATCGACGTTCTGGAGAAGGACATCGAGAACCAGGTGATCGAGATGATCGCGCGACGCCAGCCGCTGGCCGATGACCTGAGGCACGTGATGGCGGCGCTGCGCATCACAGGCGATCTGGAACGTATCGGTGACCTCGCCAAGAACATCGCCAAGCGTGCGAGCGCCATTGCGGAAGTCTCCCACCCCAAGCCAGTCATCTCGGGACTGGAGCGCATGGTGGAGCTGGCGTTGAAGCAGCTGAAAATGGTGCTCGACGCCTTTGCGGATCGCGACGCGGATCGCGCGGTCCAGGTTTGGCGCGACGATCAGCAGATCGATACAATGTACAACTCACTGTTCCGCGAGCTTCTGACCTATATGATGGAGGACCCGCGTAACATCGGCATCTCCACGCATCTTCTGTTCGGTGCGAAGAATCTGGAGCGTGTCGGCGATCATACGACCAACATCGCGGAAACCGTGCATTATCTGGTGCGCGGCCAGCCCATTTCGGACGATCGCCCCAAGGGCGATGAGACGAGCACGATGCTGGTGGGAAGCGATGATTGACGCCCGCACCGACGTCATACCTGGCGCGCTGGCGGCCAAGGTTCTCGTGGTCGAGGATGAGGAGGCACTGGCAGAGCTGTTGCGCTACAACCTCGAAGCCGCAGGATATAACGTCGTCCACGCCACGACGGGAGAGGATGCCGAGGTGTTGATTACCGAAGAGGCACCTGATCTCGTGATCCTCGACTGGATGCTGCCGGCTGCTTCGGGTATCGAGATTTGCCGCCGCCTGCGCGCGCGGACCGATACCCGCCAGGTCCCGATCATCATGCTGACCGCGCGCAGCGAGGAAGCGGACCGCATCCGAGGCCTTTCAACCGGTGCCGACGACTACGTCGTCAAACCATTCTCTCTGCCCGAGCTCATGGCGCGCGTAAAGGCCCTGCTGAGGCGGGCATCGCCATCGCGTATCGCGGAGGTGCTATTGGTCGGCGACATTTCGCTCGATCGCGCCGCGCATCGCGTATTGCGGGGCAAGCGCGAGGTGCGCCTTGGTCCGACCGAATTCAGGCTGCTCGAATATTTCATGCAGAGCCCGGGACGTGTCCTTTCGCGCGGACAATTGCTCGATGGTGTGTGGGGGCGGGATGCCTACGTCGACGAGCGGACGGTGGACGTGCACATCGGCCGGCTGAGAAAGGCGCTGATTCGCGGCCGGGAGAGCGATCCCATTCGGACAGTGCGCGGGGCGGGCTACGTCTTCGGCGAGCGCACCGTGTGAGGCGCACTCCCAATTGACGAGGCGACGGCTGCGGTCGGTGGTGCGGAGGCGCGGCACCTCGTTGCAGGTAATTCTCATGTCGCGCGCCAAATTGCTCTTGTCATGCCAGAGCAATCTTCAGACACTGCGCCGATGCTCGCCAAACCCGTCACAACGCGCTTGCGCATACGGCTCTATTTCTCGAACGGTTCGATGTTCGGGCCGGGCAAGGCGGACCTCCTTACCTTGATTTCCGAAACCGGCTCGATTGCCGCGGCGGGGCGGCGGCTCGGCATGAGCTATAAGCGCGCCTGGGGCCTGGTCGATACGATGAACACCATGTTCGCGGAGCCTCTGGTCGAGAGTTCGCGTGGTGGTGCGTCTCATGGCGGGGCGACCTTGACCGCGACGGGAGCGCGCGTGCTTGCGCTCTATCGGGGGCTTGAGGCGAACACCCGTTCGGGTTCGACGGCTGAAATCGAGAGTCTTGAGCAATTGCTTGCGCCGCCTGCCGCCGAACCTACCGATATGTCCGATGGAAATTAACGGTTGCGCATCGCGCAAGACTGTGTCGTTATCCCCTCGGAAACATATCGCTAGAGCATGTTCAACTGAAGTGTGCAGCGGTTCAGGGTGAAAAACATGCTCGCAACAAGTGCCGGACGCGTTCGTGTTTCCGTCAAATATGAACGCGATCTAGAGGGATGTTTGCCGTGGTCGGACTAGGTAACGTACTGCGCCTCACGGCAGTTTTCGTGGTGGCGCTGGGTGCGATCGGGGCGCCTCTGGCGAAGCGGGCGAATGCTGCAGACGACGTCGTCGTGTTCGCCGCGGCCAGCCTCAAGACTGCGCTCGATGACATCTGCGTGGCCTGGAGCAAGAAGACCGGGCACAAGGTGAGCGTTTCGTTTGCCGGCAGCTCGAGCTTGGCCAAGCAGATCCAGCAGGGCGCGCCGGCCGATATCTTCATCTCCGCGAACGTCGCGTGGATGGATACGCTACAGAAGGACAATCTCATCGATGCTGCCAGCCGGCGGATCCTGCTTCGAAACCGGCTCGTTCTGATTGCTCACGGCAAGAGCGCCGAAAAGATCGAGATCAAGAACGGCTTCAACCTTGCAGGTCTGCTCGATGACGGCAAGCTCGCGATGGCCATGGTCGATTCGGTTCCCGCCGGCATCTACGGCAAGGCGGCGCTCGTCTCGCTCGGGGTTTGGGATGCGGTTGCACCGAAGGTGGCTCAGTCCGACAACGTGCGTACGGCTCTCGCACTCGTTGCGCGGGGAGAGGCGCCATTCGGCATCGTCTATGAAACGGATGCGGTGGCTTCCGACAACGTGACGGTAGTCGCGACGTTTCCTGAGCAGACGCATCCGCCCATCATCTATCCCGTAGCCGTCGTTGCGGAGAGCAAGAAGAAGTCCACTGCGGAAAGCTTTCTCGACTATCTTGCGTCCAATGATGCCAGGCCAATCTTCGAACGCGAAGGTTTCTGGATCATCGAACCGATGGTGGCCAACTGATCGTGCAAGCAACTTATGACGACCGAGTGGCTATCGCCTGAGGAATGGACAGCCGTCGCGCTCTCCTTGCGGGTTTCCCTGGTTGCGACGGTCGTCTCGCTGCCGTTCGGAATAGCGGTTGCGCTTGCGCTGGCGCGCGGGCGATTTGCAGGTAAGCAACTGCTGAACGGGATCGTCCATCTGCCGCTTATCCTGCCACCCGTCGTGACGGGTTATCTGCTGCTGATCGTGCTTGGCCGGCGTGGCGCCGTAGGCAGCGTTCTCGACACCTGGTTCGGCATCGTGCTGGCGTTCAAATGGACGGGTGCGGCAGTTGCTGCGGGTGTGATGGCGTTCCCGTTGATGGTCCGTGCAATCCGCCTGGCGATCGAGGCGGTAGATCCCAAACTTGAGCAGGCCGCGGCTACGCTCGGGGCCAATCGCATATGGACCTTCGTCTTCGTGACGCTGCCGCTGATCCTGCCAGGCATTCTTGCCGGCTGTATTCTCGCCTTCGCCAAGGCTATGGGCGAGTTCGGTGCAACGATCACGTTCGTCTCCAATATTCCCGGCCAGACACAGACGCTGCCGTCTGCGATCTACGCCTTTCTGCAGGTTCCCGGTGGAGACGGACCGGCGTTTCGCCTAGTGTTGATCTCGGTCTTTGTGGCGGTCGGCGCATTACTCGTTTCCGAGGTTGTGGCAACGCGCGTCGCACGAAGGATCGCCGGCAAATGACCCTCGAAATTTCGCTTGCTCACCGGTTCGGCGATTTCGTGATCGACGTATCGTTTCAAGCGCCAGCCGGTATTACGGCGCTCTTCGGACGTTCAGGCGCGGGCAAGACGACGGTGGTCAATGCGGTCGCCGGTCTGTTGCGGCCGGAGCGCGGCCGCATTACCGTCAACGGTCACAGCCTGCTCGATACGCAGGCGGGCATCAACGTTCCCGTCTACAGTCGCCGGGTGGGTTACGTCTTTCAGGATGCGCGCCTCTTTCCCCACCTCACAGTTCGCCAGAACCTCCAGTTCGGCGCGCGGTTCAATCCGGTGGGCGGCGCGACAACCAGTCTTGAGAATGTCGTCGATCTGCTCGGTATCGGTCATCTTCTGGGGCGCTGGCCGGGCACATTATCGGGGGGTGAGAAGCAGCGCGTCGCGATCGGGCGGGCGTTGCTGAGCAACCCGCGCATTCTTCTGATGGACGAGCCGCTGGCCGCCCTCGACGAATCGCGCAAGGCCGAGATACTGCCCTATCTGGAACGCCTGCGCGACGAGCTCGACATTCCAATACTCTATGTCAGTCATGCCGTGCCAGAAGTGGCGCGCCTTGCGACGACTCTGGTCGCTCTCTCGGATGGGCGGGTCATGCGTCATGGCCCGGCTGCGGAAGTTCTGGCCGACCCGAACGCCTTTCCGGTCCTGGGGCGGCAGGAGGCCGGATCGTTTCTGGTCGCGACCGTGCTGGGTCACGACCGCGGCGACGGGCTGACAGAACTCGGTTTCAGCGGCGGGCGCATCTATACGCCCTACTTTCAAGCAGCTCCTGGAACGAAACTGCGCGTTCGCATCCGCGCTCGCGACATCATCCTGGCTCTGCGTCAACCGGAGGATACGAGCGCGCTGAATATCCTGCCCGCCACGGTGCGCGAAATCGGAGCGCGGGAGGGCGCCATCGTTGACGTTTCCGTGCGATGCGGGGAGACCGATCTGCTGGCCCGCATCACGCGGCGCTCGCTGATTAGGCTCAAGCTCGCTCAAGGCACACCATGCTATGCAATACTGAAGTCCGTTGCGGTTGCACGGCGCGATATCGGTATTTTCGAGGAGCGGCCTGACTGACCAGTGCGGCAGGCGCTCGGACCGGTTCCATAACAGGAATTCAGCTTTGCTGCTCGCGCCACAAGGCAGGAGCCAAGCCGATCTCGCGCTTGAAGGCGCGACTGAACGCTTCTTCGGACTCATAACCGATCATATAGGCGATCTGAGAAACAGACTTCGTTGTTTCGCGCAGCTGGAGTTTTGCTGTTTCCATACGCCAGGACGTGAGATAGCGATTAGGCGGCATGCCGACGAGTGCTCCGAAGCGGTCTACGAAAGCGCTTCGTGACATGCCCACCTGTTTCGCCAGATCCTCAACCGTCCACGCGGCGGCAATCTTCTCGTGCATGAGCGCCAGCGCGCGGCCGATCCGAGGATCCCTGAGGCCTTTGAGCCATCCGGTCTGCCGCTCTCCTTCCTGTTCGGCATAGCGCCGAATGGCCTCGATCAGCAAAAGCTCAGAAAGTCGCGATAAAACATCTGACGATGCCAGGCGACCCGCAAAGATTTCACCGGCGGCGAACGCCATGGATGCCTCGATGAGGCCGCGGGACGCTGCTTCACGCACGTCGATCGTCAGCAGACACGGTAAGGCTGCAATGAGCGGATTGTAGAAGTCATCGCAACCGAGAAAGCCGCATATCATGTGAGCCGGCTCGCCGCCTCCCCCGTAATCGATGCGTGCCAGGCCGCCGTCGGGAGCCAACTGGATGAGATGATGACCATCGCAAGGGGCGATACCTTGTGCACTGGCCAGGACGTGGACATCATTGCGGGGCAAAACCACGAGTTCGCCCGCGGACACCTCTATTGCAGGATCAGCGTTTACGGATACCATCATGCTGCCTTGAAGCAGGAGATGGTAGGCGATCATCTGTGACGGCTTGGCCAGGATCGGCCCGCAGTCTTCGCTGGTGACATAGGAGCTGACGGCCCACGGAGCCGAAAAGCGCGCATCGAGAAAAACGCCGCCCTTGAGACGGATCGAGCGCATCACGTCTGAAAGTGGATCGGTCAAGGCCGCCTCCGCAATTCTGGACGAACGGTCAAGCAAGCAGGCCGGACGGTCATTCCGCGGCCGCACAATCCAGCGTTAGCTTCTCACCTGTAAGTAGCCGACCCTCAAGCGGACCGCCACAAGGAAAGGCGTTCCCGCTGCGGATGCGGCGTGTCGCAGGAGCGGAGAGAGAACCGATGAACCTCAGGATCGCATTACCAGATTACAAACAGATCAAGGCGAGCCAGCAAGCCACGTGGGCATCCGGCGATTACGCCGTCATTGGCACCACGCTTCAGATCGTGGGAGAGAACCTGTGCGAAGCCGTGGATCTTGGTGCAGACGAGCGCGTCTTGGACGTCGCGGCCGGGAACGGAAATGCCACGCTGGCCGCCGCGCGTCGGTTTGCCGATGTCACCGCCACCGACTATGTCGCCGCACTTCTCGACCGAGCCAGGGAACGCGCAATCTCAGAACGGTTGAAAGTGACCTTCAGACAGGCTGACGCGGAAGCCCTTCCATTTGCCGACCAGAGTTTCGACGTGGCGCTATCCACGTTCGGCGTGATGTTTACGCCCAATCAGGAACAGGCTGCTGCCGAACTGGTGCGCGTCGTGCGAAAGGGCGGGCGCATCGGGCTTGCGAACTGGACGCCCGATGGATTCATCGGTCAGCTGTTCAAGGTCATCGGCAAGTATGTTCCGCCTCCTGCCGGCATCAAACCTCCGGTATTATGGGGCACACCGTCACGTCTCGCTGAGTTGTTCCAGGGTCACCAGGTGTCGACTACGAGGCAGGACTTCCAATTCCGCTACAGATCCGCAGAGCACTGGCTGAACGTCTTCAAGACCTATTACGGGCCAACGCAACGAGCATTTTCCTTGCTCGACACCAAACAGCAGGCGGAATTGCAGGCAGATGTCCTCGCGTTGCTGGAGCACTACAACCGCAGCACCAATGGATCGTTGATCGTTCCCAGCGAGTATCTTGAGGTTGTGATAATCAAGCACTGATCGTTCGACTGCGTTGCGAGTTTCAAGCGGGCAATAAATAGAGCAGGTCCGGTCATGGTGCCATCGCTTCGACCACTGTGGCCTTCTCTGGAGTCTGATCGGCCGCGATGGAAGCACGACTGCTTCCATCGCAGCCGTTATTGAGGTTCTCAAACAAAGGGATAGAGCAGGCCAAAACGGCCAGACGTGATGCAATCAAAAGCTGACCTGCTCTAAGCGCTTGTATGAAGTATCTGAATCAGGACTTCGTGGCACTTCGCGCCAAATCAATCGGGAACGATACGTGACATAAGGCGTTGCTTGCATACCGTTCGCAAAAGGCAGAGCCAGGCCGATGGCCAACACCCGCAACACTGACAAACTTCGCGCGCGCTTCGGGCGGTTCCAGAACAAGCTTAAGCAGACAAGAGAGCGGTTCCGTGATCACAACGCACGGGCGTTTTCACTCGACTACGAGCGCTTCGTTTCCGCGCTGAAAGGGCGTGATACTCACGACGGCGACAAGCCTGATGAGCAACCGCGTTCCACGCAAGACCCGCGCAAGGACCGGTAGTCATATCTTGTGACAATTTGATTGAATGCCTATGTCGGAGGGGTGTTCCGCCTCTTTGTGAAAGGGATGCGCCATGACTAGGACAGTTGTCGGAAAGTTCGACAATATGGACAAGATTCGCAATGCCAGAGAGGATCTCGTAGCCACTGGCATACCCCAGGAGAAGATCCTGGTGAACGAAGGCGCAATTGAGCTCAAGGTTATTGTGCCGAACGTCACGGAGCGCGAGATCCTGGAAATCCTGCAGCGGCACGACCCGGTGAAAATAAGCTGAGCCTGAATGTAAGAGCGTTGCTACGACTGTTTCGGGCATCTCGGTTTTGGCTATGGTTCACTGCTCGACGCGCCGCAGAGCTTGGACGCTGAACAGCTTCTCTTCATCAAGCCAAACCCGTTCACAACGCCAACCGGCCCCCGCCGCAAGACGTGCGAAGCGTTCGAGCGTGTACTTGTGAGACAACTCGGTGCGGAGCGTTTCGCCGTTTGCGAAGTGGAACGTGCGGCCAAAAACGCTAACCGAATGCGCGCGCTTGCTGACGAGGTGCATCTCTATGCGGCTCTTTTCCGCGTTGTAAATTGCGCGGTGCTCGAACGCATCAAGATCGAACACATCTCCGAACCGCCGATTGGCATGCGCCAGTAGGTTGAGATTGAACTGCGCCGTGACGCCGGCGGCATCATTGTAGGCGCGCAACAGAACATTGAGATCCTTTTCGAGATCGACGCCCACAATCAATCGACTTGCCGGGCCCAGAAGCCTGCCGAAGCGATCGAGAAGTTCTTTTGCCTCCTGTAATTCGAAGTTGCCAATCGTTGAACCCGGAAAGAAGCCGATCGTTGTGCAGTTGGCAGGTAGCTTGGGCAATCCTTCTATTGTTGTGAAATCAGCTGGCAAGGGTATCAGGTGCAGCGCCGGAAATCTGCGACCAAGCCGTGCACGAGCATTTTGCAGGGCCTCCATGGATACGTCGATTGAAACGTAGGCACGAAGATCCGCAATTGCTTCGAGAAGGATCTCCGTTTTTCTGCTGGAGCCCGACCCGAATTCGACGAGAACCGCTTGTGCGCCTACATGATGAGCAATGTCACGTGCGTTGTTCTCCAGAATCCCGATCTCTGTGCGCGTCGGATAGTACTCTGGAAGCTGTGTGATCTGTTCGAACAGATCGCTGCCCCGGGCATCATAGAAGTAGCGACTTGGGACTCGTTTCACTTCCCGGGACAGGCCGGCGATCAGATCCTGCGCGAAGCGGTCATCGTCGGCGGAGAACGTCTCACGAGTTTCCGCATTCTCGAGCCGCGCCCTGCGCGCCAGTCGCGCCGGCATCATGTTTCGACCTCGCTTGCCAGCCGTACACCTGCAAATTGCCAGCGCTGATGCGGATAGAAGAAATTGCGATACGTCGCGCGCGAATGACCCACGGGTGTAACGCAGGACGAGCCTCTGAGCACTTGCTGGGAAACCATGAACTTGCCGTTATATTCTCCAATCGTCCCATCAGGCACGCGATAGCCCGGGTATGGGTGGTAGGCGCTTGCGGTCCATTGCCAGACTTCGCCGAATGCCTGGCGAATGGAGCCATCACCAACGCCCTGCAACGGTTGGGGTGATAAAATCCGGTTTGATGCCGGCGGTGATTGCGTGGTGCCCGCGAGGCGGACTGCCGTTTCCCATTCGAACTCGGTTGGCAACCGGCGGCCTGCCCAGCGTGCATAGGCATCCGCTTCAAAGTAGCTGACGTGCGTTACAGGTGCGGCTGGGTTGATGGTCTGCAGTCCGTGAAGTGTCATTTGCATCCAGTTGCCGTCGCGGTAGACCCATCGTAGTGGCGCCTGCCAGTTTCCGCCCTCGACGTGTCCCCATCCGTCCGCGAGCCATAGCAGCGGATCGCGATAGCCCCCATCTTCGATGAATTGAAGCCATTCGCCGTTCGTCACCAACCTGTCGGCCATGCAAAAAGGCTGTAGCAGGACCTTATGGCTCGGCCTCTCATTGTCCCAGGCAAAGTCCTCGCCATCATAGCCGAGAGAAAAGATCCCGCCCTTGAAGTTGATCCAATTGATCGGGGATATGCTTGCAGGTAGCGGGTTCGCGGCATCGACATCGAGTTTTCGGTAGGCTGGCGTCAGCGGACTTTCCGCGAACACCCACAGGATATCGGTGAGCAGGAGTTCCTGATGCTGCTGCTCGTGGTTGATGCCGATTTCGATGAGCGATTGTACCTCTGGAGACAGACCTTCGGGGCGTGAAAGAAGTTCATCAAGACGCTGGTCGACATGGTGTCGGTAGGCCACAACCTCCTCGATTGTAGGGCGCGTCAGCAAACCGCGTCGCGGCCGGGGGTGTCGTTCGCCAGCGCCGACGTAATACGAATTGAAGCAGTATGAGAAGCGCTCGTCAAAAACCTCGTATCCTGGAAGGTGCTGCTTCAAGACAAATGTCTCGAAGAACCATGTGACGTGGGCGAGGTGCCATTTTGTTGGACTCGCATCATCGGCCGGCTGGACAACCATGTCTTCGGCGGTCAATGGCCTGGCCAAATCGAGCGAATGCTTGCGCGTGACATGCAGCCGAGCGTGTAGCTGCTCGGCGGCATTAAGCGAATCCAGCTTCGCTATCGAGATGTTAGAGCGTGCAGCAGATCCGGCCATGATACGCAACCTCCCCCGGCAGGAATTAATATTTTCAACTGATCAGTTGCCATTCTGGTTCCAAACCGGTTTCGCAAACAATCAGCCCAGAGCCCTCAAAAGGCAAATTGACAGTATCCTGCCCGAAAGGTCGTGCGATCAGGAGGTATGCGTCGCCATTGCAACGTTGTTGCAACGGCACCCTATGTCTCGAGCACAACATGCTATCGTCAGTATGCGCAACCCACCGTGCGTGCACCTCCGCGCGTGTCAATCCCGGAGGCGAACGCAAGCGCGTGACAGCATGCGAAACGACGGGAGCGCGAGGAGCGTTTAATGAGAACGCCCCTCTGGCTGAACATGCAAAGGATGCTGCTATGCAACTGCACCCCAGAGCAGAAGCCACATGCGCCAATGCCCCGGCAACATATGATGATTTGAAAGCCTTGTACCTGAATACGACGCTCAAGAAACCGGATCAGGCATCGCATACCGAGAATCTGATGCGCACATCGATGGCCATCATGGAGCGCAATGGAATTGCGACGGAGCTTATTCGCATGACCGGCCACCAAATCGCACCTGGTGTCTACCCGGACATGACCGAGCATGGCTGGGATCGAGACGACTGGCCGGAGATCCAGGCCAAGGTCATGGCCGCCAATATCCTCGTGATCGGCACACCGATCTGGCTCGGGGAAGAATCCTCGGTCTGCCGGCTGGTCATTGAGCGGCTTTACGGCTATTCCGGCGAACTTAACGCGCAAGGCCAGTATGCCTATTACGGTCGGGTCGGTGGATGTCTGGTAACGGGCAATGAAGACGGATTAAAACACTGCGCAATGACGGTGCTTTTTGCACTATCGCATATTGGATACACAATTCCGCCCCAGGCAGACGCAGGCTGGATCGGTGAAGCCGGCCCCGGCCCATCCTACGGCGATAGCGGCGCTGGCTACGACAATGAGTTTACGCAGCGCAATACGACCTTCATGACCTGGAATTTGATGCACATGGCTCGCATCCTCAAAGATGCAGGCGGTATTCCGGCCCATGGCAATCAAAGGTCCGAATGGGAGGCAGGCTGTCGCTTCGACTACCAAAATCCAGATTATCGATAAACCGATCATTGCCCTCAGGCGAAGGGCAGCTCATCTGTATCCGCGTCGGTGGATGCCATCCGAAGACAAGCAAGAATGACGTGAGTGATTGCGTCGTGGCACCGCAGCGTTAACGCGGCGGCGGATCATTGGTTGCAAGCAGATGCCGTTCCAGTCGTTCAAGTGCCACCAGTACGATTAGTGAGAGTATTACGCCAAACAAAGCGATCTGATAAAAGCCCGCGCCCGTAGCGATTCCCAAGGCCCCGCACAGCCAGATCCCGGCCCCTGTCGTCAGCCCCCGAACCTTGCCGGTTCCGTGAATAATAGTGCCTGCGGCAAGAAAAGAAGCACCTGCGGTAACTGCTTCAATGAGGCGGATTGGATCGGTGCGGGCTGTTTCTTTTCCGGGAATTTGAAATTGGTGGAAGATCTCGTAGGTGAGTACAGTGAACATCGCGGCGGCAAGCGTCGTGATAACGTGCGTTCGCAGACCGGCCGATCGCTCGCGCAATTCGCGTTCAAAGCCGATCGCCGCACCAAAGGCGATCGCAAGCACGAAGCGGAGTAGAATTTCCAGTTCGTGGATGTGGGTTCGTTCGACAGTAAGGGCGTCGCTCCAAGGCATGCGAGCGGGTTCCATCATTTTGTACACACGCACTGTTCGGTGCGTGAGCCAGCCCCTAGAGCAGGCCAAAATTGCCAGACGTGATTCAATTCAAACCTGACCTGCTCTGGTATAACAAATCTCTCATCGAGTTTGTTCCTCCCGGAGGCATTATTCGATTGGGCAAGTGGTGGGAGCTCGCGTCAAAGCCGTCCGCTGATAGAGGGTCGGACCGCTAATCATTCGAGTAGAGCATGTCGATCAGCTGGCCAAGGGAATTAGCTCCTGTCTTGGTCATAATGGATGCACGATGTCCTTCGACGGTTCGCACCGAGATAGCGAGCACCGAAGCAACGACTTTGTTGGGCTTGCCTTTGCGAAGCAACTCCAGAACCTCCATTTCTCTTTTTGTCAGGGTTGAAAGGCTCTCGGAGTGGCGACTGCGGCGTTCCAATTTGTCCCAAACAGAATCGTACCTGGCCAATGCAGATTGCACAGTGTCGAGTAGCACCTGATCGTTGAACGGCTTCTGAAGGAATTCAACGGCGCCGGCCTTCATCGCCCTCACCGCAAGCGGCACATCGCCGTGTCCGGTGATGATAATAATGGGTAGGAGCGCGCCGGCCGCATTGAGGCGTTCTTGCAGCTCCAGTCCGCTCATGTCCGGCATGCGCACGTCGAGAACGAGGCAGGCGCGCTCGCCAGGGGTATATAACGCGAGAAAATCAGCGGCGGACGAACAGACCCTGGTCTTGAGCTTGACCTGCTCCAGCAGCCAGCGCATTGCATCGCGAACTGCGGGATCATCGTCCACGATATACACGGTTGCTTGAGTGGCGGCCCGAACGGCTGGCATTTCACGACTTCCTCGCGTTAGGCAGTGTCATGCAGAAAGTAGATCCTGATGCCGAAGTGGATTCGAGCCACAACTTGCCGTCATGTGCTTCGACGATACCCTGACTTATACTCAGCCCTACGCCGAGGCCAGCGGCCTTGGTCGTGTAGAAGGGTTCGAAAAGGCGATGAAGCTCCTGCTCTGCGCAACCGCAGCCGCTGTCGGAAATCTCCACCCTGGTTTTGGTGCCAAGTGCGCCGATCCTTATGGACATGCGCCGGTTCGCTTCATCCACTGTCTCCAATGCATCGAGACTGTTGCGGATTAGATTTATCAGTACCTGTTGTATCTGGATCGTATCGGCGTGGACATATCGCGCACGCTTGGGAAAATGAACGACGATATTCACCCGGCTTCGTCGGATCTCCATCTCGACAAAAGACAATGCGTTTTCGACGACCTCCTTGACGTTGATCCGCTGCCGGTGCATGTCGCGTTTGCGCGAGAAGTTTCTAATGCGCGTAAAAATTTCATCGGCGCGCTCCGCTTGGCGTACGATTTGGTTTATCCCGTGCCGTATGCCGTCCGTTCCAGACTCGTCGGGATCAAGTTTTCGGATACAGGTCTGCGCATACATCATGATCGCGCACAGGGGCTGGTTGAGCTCGTGGGCGATGCCCGAGACCATCCCGCCAAGAGTGCTCAACCGGGCGACGTGTGTGAGTTCGACCTGGCGCTCTCGCTCTTTCTCCTTGGCGTCGATTAGGGCGGTGACATCCTGTCCGGTCGCAATCAGATGTGTCGTCTCTCCGGAGTCCTTTAGCGGACTAATGGTCATTTGCTCATGGTAGATTTCACCAGATCGCGTTTTGTTGGTTAGAAGAAAGCGATAGTCGGCTCCGCGCCGGATGGCATCCCACATCTCGGTTTGAATTGCACTGTCGGTTTGAAGGAAATTTGCGGGTTGCCCAACGACATCCTGTTTCTTGTAGCCGGTGAGCATCTCAAAGGAGGGGTTTACATACTCAACATTACCCTTGCAGTCGGTAATGACGACGCTATCGGCAGTTTGCTCCAAAGCACTGGACAATTTCCTCATGTGTCCTTCTGAGCGTTCACGTTGGAGCTCACTGGCAATCCACTGCGACATCAGCTTAAGTGTTTCGCGTTCGGCAGACGTGAAGGAGTGGACACGCGGTGAACGGCTCAGGAAGCAGAGCGTGCCGAAGACGGAACCATCCACGATGATGCGTACACCCATGTACGATTCAATTGAATCTTCCTTGTACGTCGGGTGGTTTCTCCACTTGGTTTCGCACGCCTGAGCAAACGCGATAGGATCCGGCGATTCTGCAGTTGAATCGCAATAGGTACGATCGAGCGGAATTTCATTTCCCGCCTGGTATTTCTTCGAGTTGGAGAACGCTTCAAGAATATAGAATGTACCGTTCTCTATGCGCGACAGTAGTCCAATCGGCATGCCGAACTGTTCGCAGCCCAGACGGAGAAACTTTCGTATCCGTTCGGCCGGTTGATCCGTTCCCCCGGTGCTGATTGCGTGGAACGCGCGAAGCACTGTAGCGATGAGACGTAGCTCTACTACAGCTTCCGTGTGCTGCTTCTCGGATTGAACCCGCAACGTGACGTCCTGCAGTAAGAACATCGCATTTGGCTTGCTCGCCTGATTGGAAAAAGCACCGATTGTGACCTCTAAGTAGGTCAGGCGGCCGTCGGATGCCGGAAACTCGAAGACTTCTGGTGACAGCCGACCCTCGGAGCTCAAGGCCAGGGATAGCAGTATCTTCAGTCGCCGCCACTCTGGTTTTGGGAAGAGCCGGAACACACTAGCGCCGAGTGCCTGCTCTTCGGATGTGTCGAGCAGCTGGCGTGCCTGGATATTGATCGTGACGATCCTTCCGGCGATGTCGGTTGCCAGGACGCCGATGGGCTGGCAATCGAGAAGTCCCTCGACATATTGCGCTGCTTCCGGCTGCAAGAGAGGTAGAACTTCGAGACGCACATGTGCATTGGCAATGGAGGCTTCGTGGAACCTCTGTCTCTGCTGCCGACGGTGTGCCGCATCAGCCAACACATCGACAAGGCCATCGGTATCATTGGTGGGCCAGACGAGAACCTCGTAACCCAGGAATGGCATGAACATCAGGTTCGAACGCAATTGCGCGCATTGAGCCTCATCGCTCAGAATGATAACCGGCAGACGCTTGTCTAGCGAGTAGATGCGTTGAGCAACATTGACAGGGTCATGAACCTGAGGGCCAAGAACGACAGCATTAATGGAATTGCTATTGCTCGCTCAATCGGCGAGGAATGGCACTCCCAAATATTGTTTTCCGATCCACAGTCTCAGTAGATCGGTTGACGGCGACATCAGATGGACGGCACGCACGTCCCGTAGATGGCGCGCCATTTTAGAGTCCTCTGCGTAACCCCGCCCGCCCATCAGTGTCATGGCTTCGTTGACGATCGTAACGGCGCTGTCGGCAACCTCTGCCTTACCAGCCATAATGGCAATTAGGGCATTGTCTTCGCCCGCATCGAAGCTCGCCGCAGAACCGTAAATGAGCCTGCGCACGCGCTCCAGCATTCCCCAGAGTGTTCCGAACCGATGCTGAATGACGGGTGCCTGAGACAGGCTGCCGGTGTGCACGTGTCGTCTTCGCAAGACATGTTTTTGTGCTTCTTCGAGAGCACTCGTTGCGATTCCGAGGTAGGTCGCCGACATCGCCACCAAGAAATAAGGCATGATGACGTTGAAAATGTACCAAATCTGGTCGCCTTCGCGCCCGAGGAGATTGGCGCGTGGGACCCGCACGCTCCGAAGTGTCATTGTGCGCGACGAATTTCCTCTCATGCCAATGCCCGCCCATGCCTTGCCCCAACTGAGGCCCATCGCATTGCCTGGAACTACGACACATGAAAACTGACCCGCAGGTGCTTCCCTGTCACCAGCGACGACGGACACAACATAGGAGTCTGCAAAGCCACCATTTGTGACAAAGACCTTTTCACCCGACAAAGAGTAGTGATCCGGGGGAATGGCGGTGAGCTTTGTTTCAGGGAGATAGAAATGAATGCCTGTTCCCGTTTCGCTCAGCGACAGTGTCGTGAGATGTTTTCCCTCGCAGATCGGTGCGAGGAAAAATTCCTTATGGACCTCGGTGGCATTGGCCGACATGACAGACGATGCAACGCAATGCATCCCGTAGCATATGCCGGTGGAGGGGCACTCTTTACTGAGCGTCTCACATACTCGGGCCAGCATTAGTAATCCCTGGCCGCGTCCGCCGTACTGCTTGGGAATGACGAGCCCGCCAAAACCTTCTGCCATAAGGGTGCGCAACCCTTTCTCAGGCCAGATGATATCTTTATCAACGCGTTCAGCGTTGACTGCTAACACGCCTTTGGCGATTTCTTCGGCCTTATTGAGAATTCCAGATGCGCTATTGGGTTTGTGAAGCATGATTTGGGGCGTCCGCCATTTACAGCACGCGGGGAGGGCATTTGCCGCTCCCCGCTACGTGTCAATGCCTGTTGAGAGTGGCGCAACCTCTAGTGATGGTCAACCAGAGAGTAGGACAGTACTTTGTCGACGGGCTCGATGCGATTTGCACCAGCGCCGACTAGGCAGGAGCCGTCCTTGTCGCAACCCCAGAGGGGGTAGGCATTGAAGTTTTTGAGGTCTTCGGGCAACTGATCCCGATGGGGTATTTCGCGCGGTGTTACGCGTTCGCCCTTCCCCTCACTTGCAAGAACCTGCTTAATACGAGCAAGTTCCTTTTTCAGATCCTCAGCCGAAGCGCCGTTCCAGCAACCAACGACGCGACCTGCTGTTGTTACGATATCGTTGCTCATGGCTGCCTCCCTAGAATCGATCTGCGATCATGCGCAGAACTTGCTTTGGGATGATCCAGTCGTGGCCCTGCTTCTGCTCTTGCACGGCGATTTCCAGATCAGTCTTGGTGAATTCGATGCCTCTGGTCCTGGCAAGAGCGACATATCTATCGATGAACGCGCCCTTGTCGGGTGTCTGATCGAGCTGGGCCAGGAGGTTCGCATCGGACATTACCAGTTCTCCAAACTTCTTTATCTCCTTTTCAAATGCGCGGTTTTCAGCGTCTCTTTGTTGCGCCTTCTCCAACATCGTTTTCTTCCCTATCTGAACTTTGGTGGATCCGCAGCCTTTCTTGTGTGCAGCTCTGCGCGCGCGGCATTCAAGAGACAGCCAGTGCGGATGGACCTCTGGGGTGTGAGGCGCGGGAATGATAGCCGTCTCATCTAGGCCCATAAACACGTAGAAATACGCAACACTCCCACCATTATGTTGTGAGAAGTTCGCGAAGATAAAAATCCACTCTGGCATTGTAATTTGGATCAATTCCGAAAAGAGCTAGATGTCCCCAGTCCGATGAGACTGTGCGCACATGGCCGCTACTGTCCGTCTTCACGGTCTTTGAGACACTGGGGCGTTTTGCGTAGTGGAGGGTTTGGATCA
>DAIPMW010000033.1:0-21532 GCA_036768475.1 Hyphomicrobiaceae bacterium
GAGGGCAGGATTGCCCGAGTAAATCGAGCAAAATTTATGCAACTATTGGGTTAACGTCGCACGTCAATGTCGACTTCTATTGCGGCGCCTTCCTACCGGGCCCGAAAGGCATGCTGATGGGCACCGGCAAAACGATGAACTAAAACCGGAAACTCACCGGCCTGCAAAATATCGGCAAGAAGATCGCCGGGCGTCATCATGTGAATGCTTTGCGTCTGAAACCGGAGAGCAACACCAGTGACGACAACAGGCCGATCACCGCGAACCCCACCAACATGCTGAAAAAAAGCTGATGGCCCACAATGCCGGGAGAGGCGTCCAGTATGCGGCCCGCCAGCGAGGCGAAAAACACATCCGGGGTAAAGCCGATGAACGAGATCAGTCCCACCGCGGCGCCGGTATGTCCGGCATCGATACCGGTTTCTTCAAGCAACGCGAAATAGATGCCGCGCAGGGCATAGACCGCGAAAAACGTCACCACCAGGTTGGCATAGATCAGGACCAGCGCCACCAAGGAAGGGAATAACAAAGACAACAGAGCATACCCCACCGCCAGCAGCAGGAACATAAGGCTCACCATGCGGCTCGCGGTAAAACGGTCGGCCAGCAGGCCCACCAATATTGCCGCCACCGGGCGTAAATAAGCCGCCAGTGAGATAAAACGGGCCGCTTCGACTTCATCCATGCCCAATACCTGGTTGGCGTACAGCCCATAATTGTCCAGGCCCTTGTAGCCGCAATAGGCGCATACCACCACGGCCGCCTGCAGCCACACCACGCGCCGCCTGATGACGTGATTAAGGTCCCGCAACGGCGCCAAACCGATGTCGGGACGGTCCGCCGGCGTTTCCGGCACGAAAAACCACACCAGTGCCGCCGTCAGGGCGGTGGCAAGGGTATAAAAAAGGATCACCGCCTGCATGGCTTGTCTTTGTTGAACGGTGCCTGTCTCTCCGGTGGGCTCCGCCAACAGCAGGCTGAACAACCACACGGCCATGCTGGCGAACACTGCGGCCACCAGCCCGCGGCCGCCCTCCAGCAGGCCGAAGGCGCGGCCCTGCTGGAACTTCCCTCCCCATTCACGGGTGGCGCGAATGAGAGCGCCCCAGAACAACAATATCGACGTCACGCCCCAGAACGCGAACAGCGCATACATTCCCGATTGACTTGGAATGACTGCCAGGTAACAGCCCCCAGCGGCGGTGGCCAACAAGGAAAGAGAAAGCAATTTGCGCGCGGAAAAATGATCAGCGAGGATGCCCCCGGGCGGATAGGCCAGCATCGCCAGCACGCCATAAAAGGCGAAGATATCTCCCAGCGCGGCATTCGACAGGTCGAACACGTCCAGCACCGTGGGCCGGAAAAACCGCGCGACGTGAAACGGCAGGCTGAAAATCATTTCGCCGGCGACAACCAGCGTAAAAATCGCCAAGGCCCGTGATGACCCGCTCATATTTTTCCGTGGTCCCACTCCATCCTGGCTATTCGAACCTTGTAGACGGAATACCATTTCTCGCGCCTAAGGCGCTGAGCTTCACGGTGTTCGGCATGTTTTTCCATTTGCTTATCGCTTCCAGGCTGTCCCAGTAGCAGACCGTAATCCCAAGCCTTTCTCGAGCCGACTCCGCGCCCAGGAACCATTCTTCGTTGGAGGCATGGTCAAGCGTTCCTTGCGCCATTTCCCCGTATTCGTCATCCCCTTCGACGCGGATAGATGTGAATATCACGGCGTAATAGGGTGGTGTTGGCGTATTGGCAATTTCAGGAATGGTCAAGGAAGTATAAACGCGCTATTACACGGTTTCCAGCAGTAACCGGAGTTGCGCCATGCCAGCGTTTGACCCCGATCGGAACCTCCCAGGGCGCGGATTTCGCCGCACTGTGCCCTTCCGTAGCCAATCTGGCCGCGAAGCTTCTTCATTTTTCAACCATTAGCCTGTTACGGCACGAGCGGCACCGGGCCGCGCCCGGGCGAATCGCGATTTGAAGACGGTTTTCGTGCGATTCAGTGAAGCAAGCCGATTGGTCGAGCCGGCCTGCCTGTGCGAAGCCGTTGCGCGTGCAGGCAATGACCTTAACCGAGCCGCCGCAGCTCGGGCAGGTTTCAACATCAATCTGAAAAACCCGTTTGAGTCGCTGCGCCCAGCGCATCACCACCTGCTGCTCGGCCGGCGTGCGGTTCTCTTCCCGGGCCGGCTGCCACCCCGGCCCCGCCGGGCCGGCGTGATCCGGGCCCGGTAAGGGCTGTTGGGGGCAAATACGCCGTGGAACCAGGTTAAATTCAGGCGCGGCGGTGGCACCAGCGCGGCCAAATCACGCCCAGTAAGCCAACGCGTTCGAACAGCCGTGCGATCCGGCGGGCGATGGTGCGGGCCAGTTGCGTCAGGGGGGCCCAGGTCGGCTCTCGCACCCACTGAAAGCGCGGCTGAGTGTGTGCCTTTTGCTGTGCTGTGACCCCTTTTGCTGCTCATGTCGGCGATCTTCGAGCGTCTCGGCGTGCGTAACCGCACTCAGGCCGGCGTGATGCTGCGCGAACTGGAACTGAACGACCCGAGCCGGCAGTTGCCGGTCAATGAGGGAGCCTGAACTCCACGCTCACAATTGCTACAGGCCGAACAGCCTGCGAGCGTTGCCGCTGCGGATCCTGGCCCTCTCTTCCTCGGTGAGGTCCAGCCGCTCGAAGGCATCCAGCGTGTCCGCCAGTGATATCTGTGGATAGTCGTAACCCAGGATCACCGTCGATGCCGACGTTGCGCAGGGTCCAGACGAATTCGTCTTCGATCGGCGAGTCGGCCACCGACGGCACGATTCCGGATATGTCGAAGTAGACGTTCTTAACCCGGACATTTCACCAGTCGTCCGTAGCGAGGGTGTTCCAGGGTGCGGCCTGCGGGGTTTTCGCGACCGAGAAGCGCGCAGGCGTACTTGACCAGTACGTCGAGCACTTCGACCGAGTGAAAGCCCCGCAGGGCGTGCCTTGGGGCGGCCGCAGCAGGAGGACTGGTGAAATATCCGGGCTAACGGCCATGAACGAACGGCTGTCGCCAGACCGGCGACACTTGTGCAGCACGCACTGCCAGTAACCGGTCGGAGTGTAAGGCAGTACAAGCGCCGCATTTGCCGATTTCCGGCAGTAGCCGGTGCCACGCCAGCTTCACCGTTCGACACCCTTTTTCGGCCTCAGCCCGCCCAATTGCACCGATTCCGCCCTCTCGCAGCCCTTGGCGCGTTCCAGCAGCCACGCCACTGGGTCGGCGATGGTGTGAGCCAGCTGCGTCAGCTGGGCCGAGGTCGGCTCTCGCACCCACTGAACCCACCTTATTCACCACCCGCCCTGCTGCGACGCCGCCAGGCCCCGCATCTGGGGCGGTTTGCTCGGTCGCGCATCCTCACCGTACAGGCGAGTACGCCTCCGGTGCGCTCGGTCGCAAAACGCCCCATCTACGGGACCTGGCAGCGCCTCGCGACAGGAGGGTGGTGAATAAAGGTGGGCTGAAAGCGCCGATGAGCGCTGTTGGGCAAATCCGCCGCATAGACACCGGCGAGCTTCAGAGCGTCTCCTTAAATGATGCGCGTCATGGCCGCTCCCGGTATTTTTCCGTACCATGCCGACAATGGCATGCCGCTGTCGGCGCGGATCACTAACCCGATCAAGGCGAACGCACGTAAGATGGCGATATTCGTTTCGGGGAGAAAGGCGCTGCGCCGGCATGGAGCGGATATTGGACAAGCCAGTCGCTGACACGTCGCCGCTAAGCGTTCCGGGCGCGCACGCGACCGAGGCGGACGAAGTCGTCGCCGCGCTCGGCGCCGACCCTGAGCGCGGCCTGAGCCAGGAAGAGGCGACGCGCCGGCTGGCGCTGTGCGGGCCGAACGCGCTCAAGGCGAAGGCCCCGGTCTCGCTCATTCGGATATTGATCAATCAGTTCCTGAGCCCGGTCGTGGCGCTGCTGGGGTTCGCCATCGCTGTCTCGGTCGTCGCCGGCAAGACCGAGGAATCGCTGGCGATCGTCGCCGTGCTCGTCATCAATGGGGCGATCGGTTTCTTGACCGAACTGCGCGCAACGCGCTCGATGGAAGCGCTACGGGCGATCGGCGCGGTCGCGACGCGCGTGCGACGCGCCGGCCGCACGGTGGAAATACCGGCGCAGGATGTCGTCCCCGGCGATATCGTGTTGCTTGAGGCCGGCGATGTGCTGACAGCGGATCTGCGGCTTGTCAGGGCGCATAACCTGTCGGCCAACGAATCGGCGCTGACCGGCGAATCCGAACCTGTCGACAAATCGATCGCGCCGGTGGCTGTGGAAACGCCGCTCGCCGACCGTACCTGCCTCGCCTTCAAGGGCGCTGAGATCGTCCGTGGCGGCGGCCTCGGCGTGGTGATCGGGACGGGCGAGACGAGCGAACTCGGGCGGATTTCGAAACTCATCGAAACGGCGAAAGCGGAACGATCGCCGCTCGAAAAGCAGCTCGATGCGCTCGCCGGACAGCTGGTCTGGATCACGGTGGCGATCGCGGTTCTGATCGGCGTCACCGGCATTGTCGTGGGCCGCGATGTCTATCTGATGGTCGAAGCGGCGCTCGCGCTCGCCGTCGCGGCGATCCCCGAAGGCTTGCCAATCGTCGCCACCATGGCGCTGGCGCGCGGCATGTGGCGCATGGCTGACAACAATGCGCTGGTCGAACGGCTGGCGACGGTCGAAACGCTCGGCGCAACGACCCTGATCTGCACCGACAAGACCGGCACGCTGACCGAAAACCGCATGACCGTGGCGCGCATCGTCACCGCAGATGACTCCATCGACTTCGATCACGACGCACGGATGTTCCTGAAAGATGATGTCGCCCAGCGCGCTGACGACATGCCGCTGCTCAAGGAAATGCTGATTGCCGGCGCCTTATGCAACACCGCCGAACTCGACGGCGATACAGGCAATGACGTCGGCGATCCGCTCGAAATCGCGCTGCTGCGCGCCGCTTACGCCGCTGGATTTGAGCGTGGCCCGCTGCTCGCGGCCCGGCCGCTCGTCGAAACCGTGCCGTTCGATACCGACATAAAGATGATGGCGACGGCGCATGCGCTTGATGGCAAAGTGGATTTCTACGTCAAAGGCGCGCCGGAAGTGGTGATCGCGCGCTGCATCAGCGTCGCCAACGACGGCGGCGGCGCGCCAATGACGGAGGAGGAACGCGCCCATTGGCGGCTCAAGGCGGCGCGTATGGGCGGCGAGGGTCTTCGCGTCATCGCCGCAGCGAGAAGGCGCGCGTGCGGCACTGGCGAGCCTGCCTACGAACGCCTCGAACTTCTCGGCCTGTTTGCGCTGCTCGATCCGCCGCGCCACGATGTGCGCGGTGCGATCGCCGCCTGCCACCACGCCGGCGTGCGCACCGTCATGGTAACCGGCGATCACGCGGCGACCGCCAAAACCATCGCCTCGGCGATCGGTCTTGTTGGCGACGATGCGAGCGTCGTCGAGGGGGACGAACTCAAGTCGTCGACCGAGCTGAGCGAAGACGAGCGGCGGCATATTCTCGATGCGGATATTTTTGCTCGGGTGACGCCGGCGCAGAAGCTCGACCTCGTCAGGATCTACCAGGCTGAGGGCGAAGTGGTGGCGATGACCGGCGACGGCGTCAACGATGCGCCGGCGCTCAGGAAGGCCGATATCGGCGTCGCCATGGGCCTGCGCGGCACGCAGATCGCGCGCGAGGCGGCGGCGATGGTGCTGCGCGACGACGCCTTCTCGACGATCGTCGTTGCGATTCGCGAAGGGCGGATCATCCTGCGTAATATCCAGCGCTTCGTCAGCTATCTCCTGTCCTGCAATTTGAGCGAAGTGCTGATCGTGTCGATCGCGATCATTACCGGCCTGCCATTGCCGCTGCTGCCATTGCAGATCCTCTTCCTCAACCTCGTCACCGACGTATTCCCGGCGTTCGCCCTCGGAATCGGGGCCGGCGACAAGCGGGTCCTCAATCGGCCGCCGCGCGACCCGTCGAAGCCGATCATCACGCGCTCGCTGTGGGATCAGATTGTTGTCCACGGACTTTCAATCACAGCGGCGACGCTGGGCGCCATGCTGTTCGCGTCGCGCGGGATGGGTGTCGCAGGGCCGGCGCTGGTGACGATTTCGTTTCTGACGCTCGCCTTTGCACAGCTTTGGAACGTCTTCAATATGCGCGATCCGCGGTCGCCCATTTTCGCCAACGACATCACCCGCAACCCCTTCATCTGGGCGGCCCTCGCCGGCTGTGCGGGCCTGCTGCTCGCCGCGGTCCATGCGCCGGACCTCGCCGGGATCCTCGATCTCGAGAGGCCGACGGCGGCGCAGTGGGCGCTTATCCTGGGCGCAAGCATCGCGCCGGTCATCGTCGGCCAGGCCGCCAAGGAGCTGTCGCGGGTCCTGTTCATGCGCCGTAAACACCGGCGTTAAAGACTTTGAGCCCGCCTGCGAACGGCGGGATAATGCGCCTGGAGCCGTCGTCATGCTGAAGGTGAGACTCGTCAGGCTGGACACCTGTCCGGAGAACACCGCTTTTCTGTCGCGGGAGTGTACGTCCTGGCGCGCCCGATGCCTGCGCCGGAACCCGAGACCAATGCAGTCTTGCCGGACGCCATATCCATTGCCGATCTCCATCGCTTCGTTGGCGGGAGAAAGCCAGCCAAACGGGCCAACACTGGATTCGACCGACGCCAACCCGCCATGCCGGGTACCTCACATCCGCTTCGTCGCCTTTGAACGTCGCGCGCGAATCGGCTTCAACCGAGCACGGACCCGGCGCGTCTTCCCATCGGCCGGAAGTGCGATGCCGCCGCTGTGCTTGTTATCGTCGACAGTGAGTTCAATGCGGCCGTGGCCGATCCCTTCCGGGTCCTCGACCTCGACTTCCCAAATGCCGCCCGTTGTCCTGATTTCCGCTTTGAAGCCGCTCCAATCCTTCGGCAGCACCGGGTCGATAACCAATTGCCCGCGAACCAGCCTCAGACCCAGAATCGCCTCGATGCCGAGTCGCCAGGTCCAGGCGGCCGCGCCGGTGTACCATGTCCACCCTCCCTGGCCGGTGTGCGGATCGACGCTCGCGATGTCGGCAGCCGCCACATAAGGCTCGACACGGTAATGCTCCGCATCGGCCTGCGTCACCGCATGGGCGAGCGGATTGAGGAAGCCGAAAATTCCAACCGCCCTGCCGCCCTCGCCGAGCCGGGCAAAGGCATGGCCGAGCCACGCGGCGGCATGGGAATATTGCCCGCCATTCTCGCGTATCCCGGGCGGATAGGCCTTGATGTAGCCGGGGTCGAGCCGGGTCTTGTCGAAAGGCGGCCACAGCAGGCGGGCGATCCGTGCCTCCTGCGACACAAGCTCGCTCTCGGCATTCTTCAATGCGGTCCGCGCCCGGTGCGACGGCACTTCACGCGCCAACACCGCCCAGGATTGGGCGATGGAATCGATACGGCATTCCTCGGCGTCGGCCGTTCCCAGGGGATTGCCGTCATCGTCGATCGCGCGCAGATACCAGCCGCCATCCCAAGCGGCCGCCTCAACCGCATCCTCCATCTGGCGCGCGCGGTTTTCCCATCGCTCCGCGAGATCGTCGCGCGTCACGATGCGGGCGAGACCGCCGAAGCGCTTCATCGTGGCAATCGCAAACCAAGCGAGCCACACGCTCTCGCCGCGCCCCTTGAGGCCGGCCCGGTCCATGCCATCGTTCCAGTCGCCGCTACCCATTAGCGGCAAGCCGTGCACGCCGCCGGTGATGCCGCGCTCCAGGGCGCGCTCGCAATGTTCGAACAGCGTGAGCGGCTCGCTCAACGCCTCGTATCGCGCGTAGCGATCATCCTCCTGTTCCGTCAGCGGTGGTGCCTGCAGGAATGGCACTTTTTCCTCCAGGATCGCCTCGTCGCCGGTCGCCTCGACATAGGCGGCGGTGACAAAGGGCAACCACAAAAGGTCGTCGGAACAGCGCGTCCGCACGCCCCGGTCATTAGGCGGATGCCACCAGTGCAGCACATCGCCCTCCTCGAACTGATGCGCGGCGGCCCTCAGAATGTGCGCTCTCGCCCGCTCGGGCTCGCTCCACAGAAGCGCAAGGACATCCTGCAACTGATCGCGGAAGCCGTAGGCGCCACCCGCCTGGTAGAAGCCGGCGCGCGCCAGAAGCCGTGAGGAAAACGTCTGGTAGAGCAGCCAGCGATTGAGCATCAGGTCTATGGCCGGATCGGGCGTTGAAACCTTCACGGCGCCAAGCCGGTGGTCCCACAACTGTGCGAGGTTCTCAAATGCGGCCTCACAGCGCGACAGGTCCTGCCAACGCGTGGCAAGATCGGCGGCCTCGACGAAATCGCTCCCCTGCCCCAGGACGAAGATGGCCTCGGCCTTGCCGTTCGCCTCTATTTCGAGATGCACCTGGAACGCCGCGCAAGGATCGGCGCCTGGCCGCACGCGCTGCCCCAGGTCCCAGCGCGTCAGGCCTTCAGGCAGCGCCAACTCGCCTTCCCCGCCCAGGAAGTCCTCCCGGTCGGTGGTGAAGCTGTGCGGAGGCAGGTTCGACGTCAGGAACGCCACCCGGTCGGCAAAATCCTGGTTCCATGGATTCCGTGCGTGAAGCATGTGGCAGGATGGATCGTATCCACACACCACGAAGGGTCGCGCCAGGCGCGGCAGGCTGCCCAGCAGCCATTCTGCATAGTAGGTGGCAGTCACCCTGCGGGCCCTCGGCCGCGTATTGTCGAGTTCAAGCCGTATGATCTTTACCGGGTCGTCCGGCGGGACGAGGACGGTCAACCGCTGCACCAGCCCATGGGCTGAGCTGCGCCATGTCGTGTAGCCGGCGCCGTGGCGGATTTCGTGCGCATATGCAGCGCCTGCGGGCCGTGGCGTCGGCGTCCAGACCTCTGCCGTTTCCTCGTCGCGGAGGTAAAGCACCTCTGGGGCTGGATCAGCGACGGGATCGTTGGTCCAGGGCGTCAGCCGGTTCTCGCCGCTGTTGACCGCCCAGGTGAAGCCGCCGCCGGCTTCGGTGACGAGCGTGCCGAAGACGTCGTTGGCCAGCACGTTGCACCACGGCGCGGGCGTCACTTCCCCCGGCTTCATATGGATCACATATTCGCGGCCATCCTCGCTGAAGCCGCCGTAACCATTGTCGAAGAGAAGGCCCGCCGGCCGGGCAATGTCCGGTGCTTCAGGGAAGCCGGGTGTAATGGTCGCCTCGAAATGCGGCGCCTGAGGCCGCATTTCGGCCGCCGCGTCGATCTGTTCGGCCAACGTGCCCCGTGCCGTGTCGAGCACGACAATAGCGCAGGCTTCGAGCAGGCGGCACTCCTCTTCCCCGACCTGATCGCCAAGAACCAGATGCACGCCGCCTGGCCGGCCCAGAACCTCCTGCGCCTCCAGGTCCTGCAAAAGCGACAGGAGTTTTTCGCGCAACGGCTCGATATATCCCGACATGCCCGGCCGCATGACGACGAGATCGGCCAGGATGCCACGACGGCGCCACATCTTCTGGCCTGCGATCAGGACACGCAGGACGTCAACCTCTTCGGGATCGCCCGCCTTCACAAGCAGGATCGGGTGATCGCCGGAAATACCGAAGCTCCAGAGCTTCGGTTGTCCCAGCCGATTGGCCGCGACGATCTCGGGCGCGGCACGCATGGCCGGATGGCGACAGATCAGAAGCGACGACAGCGCCTGCAGTTCGGGCAACCGCGCCGGCTCGAGGCCGAGCTGTCGCGTCTCGCGTGCCGCTTCCATCGCGGCATCGTCCAGTGCCCAGTCGAGTGCTGCGGGCGCGGCGTAGCGATCAGCAAGGCGCAAAACGGCTTCGCGCGATTCTGCGGCCATGGTGACCAGCGCGAGTTGTTGGCGTTCGCCAGGCGCGAGCGTCAGGCTCATATCGAACGCCATGATCGGATCCAGCGTCCATCCGACAGCGCCCGTTAGCCCCTCGCGCAGCGCTTGCGGGGCGCGCAGGGTGCCGTTGCGCCCGATGAAGCGACGCCGATCTGTCTCGAAACCCGCAATCTCCGCCTCGACGTCGTCGCATATCATGCGGTGAAGGAGGACGGGCGGCCTTTCCTCCGCCCTCCGCGGACGGCGCGTGAAAACAAGCGCCTTCAGGCCGGGCAGGTATTCGCTGCCCACGAAAAGCTTGCTGAAGACCGGGTGGCGCTCGTCTTCCAGCGCCGGTGCGAGCACGACCTCGCCGTAGGAGACGAAACGCAGGCTGCGCCCGGCATCGCTTTCATTGACGATGGTAACGCGCCTGATCTCCACGTCGTCGCCGTGCGCGACGCCCACTTCCATGCGTATGCCGATGCCATGGTCGCGGCGATGGAATTCCGCCATATGGGGATGGAAGACAACGTGGCCCTCTTCCGGCGCAACGCCGATGGGCTGCCGGCCAATCGACCATACCGAGCCATCCTCCTCATCCCGAACATAGAACCACTGGCCAGCCGCGTCGCGCGTCGGATCCGGTTGCCAGCGCGTCAGCGCGTGGCCGCGCCAGGAAAGCCCGCCCCCTCCCTCTGCGCTGATATGGCTTGAAAGGCTGCCGTTGCCGAGCGTGTGGATGTGCGGTCGAGCAGAATCGCGCGGCGGTTGCCAGGGATACGGCGCCGGCAAAACCGTCTGCCTCCGGACCTCCGGTTCCGCGAGTTCCGATGTGTGCAGTTCGGGCGGCAGTTCCCAAGGTATGCGCTCCTGCACCAGAAGCGCGATGGCGCGTACGTTGGCATGGGCATTGAAGCGGCGCACAAGTGCACCCGAGAACAATGCGTTGTCGAGAGCCGCCAGGATCATGCCCTGGTGATGCGCCATATAGCTGCGCACGGGCACGAAGCGCTTGTCCTGCGGCAGGCGTTCCGGCGTGAAATCCACCGCCTCGAAAAGGCCGTAGAGCCCACCAATGCCGAGTTCTTCGAGTACCTGCAGATTCTGCACCGCCAAGTCCGTGCGCACGGAAAGCGCCAGCGCCGTGGCGTAGGGCGCGACCACGAGGTCCTGCGCGAGATCGTGGCGCAGGCCAAGTCTCGAAACGCCAAAGCCACGATAGCGGTAGTTGTGATCGGCGTCACGGGAAGCGAAGGAAGATTCGGATATGCCCCATGGCACACCGCGCCGTTCCGCGTAGCGGCGCTGAATATCCACCGCGGTGCGCTCGCTCTGCTCCAGTAGCGTTTCCGGCACGCTTCTCAAGAGCAGCGACGGCATGAGATATTCGAACATCGAGCCGTTCCACGAAACCAGCGCCATGCCGCCCTTTTCGCGCGCAAGGGGGCGGCCGAGATGGAACCAGTGCTTGAGGGCGACATCGCCCTTAGCGATGGCGAAGAAGCTGGCAAGGCGCGCCTCGCTGGCAAGAAGGTCGTAGTGGGAGGGGTCAAGCCGGTCGGCACTGACGTTGTGGCCGATATGGAAAAGCCGTGCGTCGCCGTCATAGAGCGGACGGAAATCCATGGCGAAGGCCAGCCTTTCGCTGGTCGTCGCCAAGTCCCGCAACTCGTCGCGTAGCGCGCTCTGACGTGCGCAGCCTGCCTTGATCGCCGCTTCGAGCTCGTGCAGCCAGGCGACCGCACTGTCCTGCGCGACGTCCGCCGCCTGCGCCGCCATCGCGCATGCGTGCGAACAGCTTTCCTCGATCACTGCCGGCGATATCGGCACGCACAGCACCTGCTTCAGTTCCAGGGCGAACTTCTCCATGCCGATCGGCGGCGCTTCCAGAAGCGGCAGCCAGGGAGAAAACTCCCCCAAATCGCGCTGCATACGAACCAGATGATGTCCTGCCCTTTCGAGCCAGACATCGATGCTGTGCAGCCTCTCGGACTCCTGCTCGCCGTGGGCCGAAATCATCGCTGCAATCGATTCTTCGAAGCGCGGAAACGCTTCGGTCACGATCTCGGACAAGACCTGCCATGACACCGCCACGTTGTCGCGCGCGCGGAAAACGAGCGCTGCCAACGCCGAATGCTGGACGGTGAGCTTGTCCGTGCCGCCATCGCCCATGAAGGCCGTCGCCTCGGCAAGTACATCCAGGGTGTCGGCGAAGCCGTCCCACAATTGTGCCCTCAGATGCGGCGCGGTTGCCGCCTCTTCGCATCCCGCCTTCAGCGCAACGAGGCAGACGGCGAGATTGCCGCTGTCGACCGTCGAGACGTAGCGCGGCTCCAGCGGCTCGAGCGTGCGCGTGTCGTACCAGTTGAGAAAATGGCCGTGCTGCCGATCGAGCCGGCCGAGCGTGTCGAATGTGTTGCCCAGACGCGCGGCAAGCTCGCGTGTGTCCAGATAGCCGAGATCCCACGCGGCAAGTGCCGAAAGAAACATCATTCCGACATTGGTCGGCGATGTGCGGTGCGCGATCGCCGAATGCGGCTCCTCCTGGAAATTGTCGGGCGGCAGCCAATTGTCGGCCGGCCCGACGAAGGTCTCGAAATACAACCATGTGCGCCGTGCCAGCCGACGCAGGAACGCTCGATCTTGCGGCCGGACTTCTTCCACCGGCGGCTTTCTGCGTCGACTGATCAGCACCTCAATTTCGGGGGAAAGCAGCCATACGGCCAGCAAAGGAGCAGCGGGGATCAGGGCGGTTGGATTTGCGAACAGGACCGCCCCGGCTGCCAGTATGGAGAACGTCGGCGTAAACCACATATAGCGCCAGGCCGTCATGCGTGGGCCGGCACCGTCGATAGTCGCCGCCGTATGGGCCGCGGACGTCCATTCGAGCAGATGCCTGCGCGAGATGCATAGCCGCCAGCATGTCCGGGTGATCGCATCGGCGGCGACAACTGCGTCATGGGCAAGGAAGACAATGGCAAGCGCCCAGCGCCCGGAATGGTCCGCCAGGTTGTGAAGCAATCCCTGCATAGCCCCGCGCCTGGGCCCGCGCGCAAGCCCGGTCACCAGATCGGTGAACAGGTAGGCGCCGGGCGCGGCGACCGTGAGCAGCGTCCACGCCCACGCGCTACCCGGCAGGATCAGCCAGCCGGCCAGCGCGAGAAGCAGCAACGACAGCGGAACGAGGCTGCGGCGGAAATTGTCCAGGATCTTCCAGCGGTCGAGCGTCGACAAATCGTTGACGAAGCGCTTGCTGTCCGCTCCGGGAACGCGTCGCATCAGCCACGGCAGGAGTTGCCAGTCGCCGCGCACCCAACGGTGCCAGCGGCGCGCATATTCGATATAGCCCGCAGGAAAATCCTCGTAGAGCACGATGTCGCTCGCAAGCGCTGCGCGACCATGCACGCCCTCAAAGAGATCATGGCTGAGGAGCGCGTTTTCCGGCACCCGGCCTTCGAGGCTTTTCTGGAAGGACGCAACCTCATAGATGCCCTTGCCGACATAGATCCCCTCCCCGAAGAGATCCTGATAGACGTCGGAGACGGCGCGCGAATAGATGTCAATCGCCGTGTTGCCGGCATAAAGGCGCGTGAAGGGCGATAGGCTTCCACTGAGCGGCGATATCTCTACCCTCGGCTGTACGATGGTATAGCCGGCCCGCACGCGGCCCGAGCGCTTGTCGAAACGTGCCTCGTTAAGGGGATGCGCCAACGTGCCGGTGAGCCGGCTCACTGTGCCTGGCGGAAGCGCCGTATCGGCGTCGACGGTGACGACGAAACGAATGCGGGCGAGCTGCATCGCGTCGCCCTCGATCAAGCTGAAGCCGGACCTGTCGCCCTTCAGCAACAGGTTGTTGAACTCCTCGAGTTTGCCGCGCTTGCGCTCCCAACCCATCCAACAGCATTCGCAACGATTTTGTCGCCGTGGCCGATGCAGAAGGTGGAACGGTCCCCCCTCGCCGCCGCGATAGCGCGCATTGAGCTTTTTGATGCCGTCGAGCAATGCCTCCTCTATCTCTTTGTCGCCGGGCGCATGTTCTTGCGGCGCGTCGGAGAAATCACTCAGAAGAACGAAACGTAGCGATGGATCCGGATTGGCCAGGTGGTGCGCCTCGAGCCGCTCCACAAGCCGTGCGACCTCCACGGCCTTGCGAATGATGACTGGAACGGCAACCGCCGTCAGGCAATCTTCGGGAATCCCCTTTTCGAAATCCAGCTTGGGCAACACAGCGGGCGGCACAGCGCGCGTGATGAGCCAGTGAACGAAGGTCACGCCCAGAATCGAAGCCGGCAGTGCCGTCAGCGCGGCCCCCAGCACCAGCATGAGCGGCCCTGCCCCGGCAATCGCCAGGTAGGCGACGGGCAGGACGAGCGCGGCCATGGAGGCAATGAAGAGTGCGGCGACATAGAGCAGGCCGGGATGGCGGCGCAGCCAGCGGGCACAGGCGATCCAGAACGGAACGTCGAAACCGAGCTCCCGTTCGAACGGATAGCGACCGTCGCCGACAAGCCAGTGGCCAACATGATTGCAGGGCGCTTCCGGCGCACTCAGCGCCTGGGAAACGGCTTCTTCCGCAACCATCGGCTCAGCGACTCCGGCACCGGCCGCCAGTTCCTCGACCTTCTTGCGATAGCGGTCGCGCGTCTCGAAATCCATCCGCGAATAGATATCTGCGGGGTCTTTCCTGAGCGTCGCCTCGACCAGGCTCGTACGGTCGAAGAAATCCTTCCATGGAACCGAGGCGATGCCGACCAAGTTCGTTAGCGCGCGGGCGACACGGTCCGTGTCGTCGAACGTGTCGAACGCGCCAACATAGCGTGTCGGCGCAAATGGTGGCCGCACCCGAGGGAAAAGACGGCCGCAGGCATCGAACAGGATCTCAAGACAGGCCAGCCGCAACATGGTGGGGAATGCCCACAACTCGCTGATCGTCAGCGGCGCGCGCTCCTGATATGCGCGGACAAATTGCACGACGGCTGCAAGTGAAAGCTGGAGATGCGTGGCGTGCAGATATCCGTAGGCCAGCGCGAGGACGCGCGGAATTCCTTCGTCCTCGTCGTTCCCAAGGGCCTGGAGCCTATCGTAGAAATCCACCGGCATGTCGCCGGCAACCTGCCGGACGGCACGTCGTATCTGGTAGTCGTTGTCGAGCAGCCATTCTGAGGCCTTGGCGGCATGCGGCTCGGGATCAGCGGCAGCCGCCTTCAGAGACCCGAGCCGTTCCGTCATCCGTTCGAGCTTCGCCCAGGCAGCGATATGGCGCGGCTTCATCTTCGAAAGGCGATGCCTCTCAGCAAGCGCCCGCCCTTCCGTCGAGAGCGGATCAGCTTCCTTTTCCGGCGCCGCCGGCATTACGAGACAGGGCCACGCGGCGGTCGACTATATCTCTGGTTGCCCGTTGCGTGATTGCCATAATTGACATGCGCGCCCATGACGACGAGAAGCGGGGTGTGCGTATGGGTGATCATGTAACCGGCCACGCTGCCGCAGGCCACATCGGACCGGCTACTGCGGCCATGGGCGGACATGACAAGCAGGTCGCACTGTTCATCCTCGACGAGGCGCGCCAGCGAACTGCGCACATCACCGTCGGGCAGTACCAGCCCGCGCGCGGCAATCCCCGAACATGTCAGGCGGCTGCGGATCTGCTCGACATATTTGCGGGCGACACGTTCATTGCGCTCGCCCACCTGTCGGCGCAGCTCGTAATCGTCTGCTTCGAGCGGACCGGTCTCAACCAACTCCGGCTCGGGAATGACATGGGCGATAAGCAGTTCCGCGCCGCTTGCGCGGGCGATGCGCGTGGCCAGCGGCAGCACGCTTTCGGCCACGCGCGAGCCGTCGAGCGGCACGAGCAGGCGCCGATAGCGCACGCCGGGAGCTGCCTTCACTGACAGCGGGATCAGCAGCAGCGCGCCGCGGCAACGATCGATAAGCCTTCGAGCTGTTTCACCCAGCTCCCAGTCGGCTGCGTTCTCGTCCGCCTTCGTGCCGACGACGGTAATGCCGGCCTCGACCTCCCGCACGGAGCGGCAAATCTGATCGACGGGTCTGCCTTCCGCGATCCTGATGTCCAGCTTTGGTGCGCGCGTACATCCCCCTCCTGCCGCCCGCCGGAGACGACTTCGAGCCTCATGCCGGCGGATGCTCCATTCCACCGGATCGGCTGGCCCGTCGGACCCCGCCGGCAGGTTGAGTACATGCAGAAGCGTCAGCGGCGCACGCAGCGCTTCTGCCATCGCCATGGCGTGAACGATGAGTTTTTCCGTCGACGCGGAGGCGTCGAGACAAGCCAGAACGGGCGATGACTCAGAGGAAGGTGATCTCTTGGAGACTCCTGTTGTGGATTCGTGATGAGGTTTTGATACGGACGACGATGCCAACATGCTGGCCTCCCGGTCGTTAGCCCACGCGGGAGAAAAAACGTTTCGATTGCGTAG
The DNA here is from genome assembly GCA_036768475.1 of Hyphomicrobiaceae bacterium. Taxonomy (GTDB): domain Bacteria; phylum Pseudomonadota; class Alphaproteobacteria; order Rhizobiales; family Hyphomicrobiaceae; genus JAEUMD01. Next base: position 16,271 of record DAIPMW010000033.1, read on the forward strand.
GTTCGCCACGCTCTCACTAAGCCGGCGTTCCCACGTTTGGCCCGCAGAGCGGATCTGGCGCCTGTCAGTGTATAAAGGGATTTTGCGCCAATCATTGATCCGTGTCAATGAGGTGGTCCCGGAAAATTGGAGAGGGGTTAAGGTGTATTCCGCCGGATGACGGAGGGACACACGATGCGGACACGACGCCGGTTCACGGCGGACTTCAAGGCCCGGATGGCGCTGGAGGCGCTTCGGGGCGACAAGACGATCCGGGAGATCGCGGGGCGAAGCATCAGGTTCACCCGAACCGGGCGAGCGCGGGGAAGCGCCAGACGATGGACGGCTTGGACGCGGTCTTCTCGAACGGCTCGGATGCGGGCCGCCGGGACCACGAGGCGGAGTAGAATGAGACCCATGGCTGCCAATCTCAGAGACGCACTGCACACCCTGGCCGATCAGCTCCCCGAGGGAGCGACCTGGAAGGACGTGGCCTACGAGGCTTACGTACGCCAGGAAATCGAGGCCGGTCTGGAAGAAGCCCGCCGAGGCGAGTTCGCCACCGACGACGAAGTGAAATCCGCCTTCGCCAAGTGGGGTGTACAGGTCCGGACCGCCTGTCACGGCGCTTGCAACGTCTTCGGGGGTTCACTGCGGCCCTCAGCCGGGCAAGCGCCGTGACAGGCTCGTGTGGTGCCGGCCCGAGACCTGATCGACTTCGCTCCAGCCGTCCGCATTACAGGTAGCCATCAAATGCTCGCCGCACATGGCCGGGGTGCTGCTTGCCGGCCTCGGCGAGATGCTCGACAAAGCCCGGGTACGCGAACGCACGGTCCGGTTCGACGGGCTTGCACGCCGGTCAAATCCGGGCTTGCCGCAATACCGGCAAAAGTGGGAGAATTCGCGCATGCACACGCACCCGGACGGCGCATGTCAAGTCGGGCCTCGAATACCGCCGCAATTCTCCTCGACCGCTGCGGGCAGACCTACGGGCAGCTCGCCGGCATCCGGCTGCGCAACACGCCGGCGCCGTTATTCCAGTTGCTTTGCCTGGCGCTGCTGTTCAGCGCGCGCATCCGCGCCTCCGTCGCGCTGCACGCGCTGCAGGCGGTGCTCGAAGCGGGCTGGACGACGCCGGAAAAGCTGGCGCGGAGCACCTGGGCGCGGCGGGTAAGGGTGCTCGACCGAACCGGCTATGCGCGCTACGACGAACGGACCGCGACAATGCTCGGCCAGACCGCCGACCTGTTGCGTGAGCGCTACCGCGGCGATCTTCGCCGCCTGCGCGAGGGGGCCGGCCGCGATCCGGCGGCCGAGCGCGAGCGGCTCAGGGAATTCAAGGGCATCGGCGACGTCGGCGTCGACATCTTCTTCCGCGAGGTCCAGGCAGTCTGGCCCGAGATCTACCCGTTCGCCGACGCCAGGGCCCTAGAAGGCGCGGCCCGGCTGGGCCTGCCCGAAAACCCCGCCGGCCTCGCCGCGCTCGTCCCCCGCGACCGGTTCCCGCACCTGGTCACCGCGCTGGTGCGCGTGCAGCTCGAAAAAAGGCTATATCCGGATCTCGAACTCTTGAACTTGGACAGCCATCGTTAAGAAGAACTTTGGTCCTTGATGGCCGCTCCCGCCGGTCAGGCGGGGGTTTCGCAGTTGTTGCTGTGATTTCCGTCCGATAATTTCAATCGCACCATACAAGGAAGTATAAGCGGCCCATTTCCGAATCTCCAGCGGTATCCGCGGCCGTGGCACGCTGACGTTTGAGCCCGTCTGCAGCCCGCTGCAGACCGAATCTCTCCCGATTTCCCCCTGTCGTGGCCAATCAAATGACCCCCCAGCACCGTTTTTGCCGGCGCTGACCTATCTGGCATTAGCGCCACCGGGGCACGCCCTGGCAAAGCGCGGCCTGGAGTCGGTTTTCTGCGGGCGGTATGCCACGATGTTGCCGCGTTCGAAGAGCGTCAGGGTACAAGACGGGAAAGGCGGCAAGCGGCTCAGCATATTCGCGATTCGCCCTACCCCGACCGGCGCGAGCCAGACGCGGTAACGGAACACGACCGGCGGACCTGCGGGTCACGCGAGCGACGCCCATTGCCAGTAATGCTTTCCGACGGGCAAATCCGTGCGCAAGGGCATATGGCCTTCGTTCCATGGAATCAGCCATCTCGCTTGTTCCGGCACCGCCAACTGCAGAGGATTGAGCCCGATCCGGTTGCGATGCCAGCCGTTCTTGAGGTCGCGTTGACTGAACTGACGCGATGCATATTTCTGTTGAAGGTGCTCCTCGCTCATGCCAATGAAATGGCGCAGTTCGTGGCGGACCGGCGAACAGTTGCCCCTTCCGCCAGTCAAGCGATGGCCACCGCTGCTTCCCCAGCTGACCTCCAGGTCGCGCCTCCATGCCCGATTGAGACGATTCGGCCCAGGTCGGAAGAAATAGTAGCCGTACAGGCGGTCGATGAAGTCCGCAGACCTGCCCCGGCTGCCGGGTCGCGGAAGGAACACGAATTCGTTGAAATCGACGATGGTGTACCCTTCCGCCGCCTCCTGCTCGATCGCTGCACGCAGCGAAGAAGTCGAATCGGCATGGCCGAACCTTTCGTCCGCATCCTGATGCACTACCCAGTCATGGCTCAGGCCGTCAATGACTTCCCGCTTCCACTCAAGTTGGTCTGACAGGGAAAACTCCCCGGAATACGGCCGCCATTGCCAAGCCACTACCCGGTGACGGAACTCGTCGATCACATCTGTCGCACCGTCTTCGGATCCATGGTCGATGACCGCGACGTCAACATCCTGTTCGTCCAGTTCTGACAGCACGCGTCGCAAATGCGTGGCTTCGTTGTGAACCGCGACTATTGCGCATATGGAAAGGGTCATCGTCGCGCGAACCCGGCTGTCAGTTCCCACAATGCCTCCTCGGCATTCGCTTCAAGCTGCTTTGTCGGAGGACATGTCGCAATCGCAGCGATCGCATCAGGATCGCTGTCCTCACATATGCGGATCCGGCGAACCTTGTCGCCGACAAGACCAAGACCCGCGTAATAGTCCAAGAACTTGAAGCCGCCGCCAAGAACGCAGTTCCCCAGCTCTATCCAGATAGCCGGTCTGCCGAATGCATGGGCGAATATCAAGCCGTGCAGAGAAGACGACAGAATGACTTCGCAACTTTGCAATGCGCTGAAGTACTCGGGAAGCGGTTGCCCCGGATCGACGACGAGCACTCCATTCTCCTTGCACGACGTCACCCATGGCGTGTCGCGATCCTTGTAGTGCGGCACAACTCCCACACGACCGCGAACCGCTTCGCAGGAGGTGAATAACCTCGGCGCAAGAACTCCTGGGTCGGCATACCTACGGGGCGCCTGCACGCCTTGGCTCAGCAACAGCTCGTGGGTACGCGGACCGCGGACCAGCAGGACTTTACGTGGCACACCATTCAACTTGGCCTCAGATGAAATGAACCCGGCGCCACAGACGATGGTGTGGCAGTCCGCCCAATGGAGGATGCTGCCGACGAGCAGGACATTGTGGCTGTCCTCTTCGCCCTCGCCCGCCAGTATCGGTGACCGGCCGAACAGATATGTGGCGAGACATGCGGAGAAGGCGTCGCCAGCGTTGGCGACCTTGGTGAATGTCTTCAGCACTACACCGGCAGCGAGTTCGTCTGTGTTACCCATGCATCTTGCCTTGCCATGCGTGCCAAACTGGTTCCAGAGGAAGAACATCGAATGAACGATCCGGTTCCATTCATTGTCGGAGTAGACAGGTCGGGCACAACCCTGCTACGGGTGATGGTCAATAGTCATGCCGACCTCGCGATCCCGCCCGAAATGCACTTCCTCATCGAGCGCCGGCCGGCCCTTGGTGCCGATGAATTCCTGTCGATGTTGCTCAGCGCCCAGACATGGGATGATTTTAGGCTCTCTCCTGCAACGTTGCACGAGGCGATAGGACGGGTCGTTTCCTTAAGATCTGGTGGCTAGTGTGCGCACCTTTTATCGAATCTTGCCGGATGCGAGCAGCGTATAATGACATTTGTTTAAGACGAACATTACTCCAACTATTTTCTTCAAGAAGACGACGACTATGGTCTAGGCTGGCGGCGCTTACATCTATTGCAGTAATTCTTGCAGATGGATGCGCTGCCGCGTAACGTACTGCTTGACCGGTGCCGCAACCAGCTATGAGTATATCGAGTTCCTCGTGATTTTCCTTGTAAGGCCATAGAAGAAGGTACTGCGACTTTGACGGGCCGTTACATCCGCATGACGTTCCGCATGATTCCATGTTCATCTGGCTGGCCTAGACTTGATGGATCGCTGTGTATTGGACGTTACGCGCGGTAAAATCCACGGGTGGTTTATCCCTCGCGGGCCTGAACCTCGCGTTCCAGTGCGAAGCTGAGGAAGGTCCGGATCAGCACGATCGCGGCGAGGATGCCGATATTGTCCCATGACGATTCCACCGCCACGGTGCCGACGATATCCGCCGCGACCAGGAATTCCAGCCCCAGCAGAATCGCCCGGCCCAGATTGGTGCGCAGATTCGCATAGGCCGTATCCGCCCCATCCCTGCGCAGCAGGCTGCGCAGGTATAACAGGCCTGACAGCAGCGCGCCGAGGATGATAATGCTGACCCCCGTAATTTCGATCGCCATGCCGGAGTAATGCATGAAGCTGTCGAACATTTCAGGCTTAGCAAGTTCTGTCTGGACGGTCATGACGGTTTCCTCTTCAGGAGCTGTGGGCGGGCCAATCGTCGCTGATCATGGCAGAGAGCACATGATCCTGCCATTGGACATCGATTCGCAGATAGCTGCGCGGGTCTGCCAAGCCATCGCATGAACCCGCCCCTTAAAGCCGCGCCATGACGGATTCATAGGATTCAAGGTCCGCCACGGGGCCGAGTGCGCGTATAGAAGTATAAGCGCCCCATTTGCCGATCTCCAGTAGTAGCCGGAGCCACGCCAGCTTTGCCGTTCAACCCCCTTTTTTCGGCCACAGCCCACCGAATTGCACCGATTCCGCCCTCTCGCAGCCCTTGGCACGGTAAAGACGCTCCGGCATGGCGCCACCGCGCCGGCAATCGCCAGCAAACAATGATCAGGACCAGACCGCGCGGTCCCAGCCGCCGGCAAGGCTCGGTGAGCGCTGGATCTCGGGGGCGACAAATCGCCTCGTTTGCGTTTACATATCGTTGCCGAAACGGCACAGTCCGTTAACAATTCGACACACTGCTGTCCCATAAACAGCTGAAAAAGTAGGCCTGATTTCAACCCGTCTGGTA
>DAIPMW010000014.1:0-95042 GCA_036768475.1 Hyphomicrobiaceae bacterium
CTAGCAAAGTACTTCGATGTCCGAAAAATGGACTTCAGAAGAACTGCACTGGCTTGCAACTTCCCGTTGGACAGTCTCAACGACCCAATGCATGCCGTGCCGCTACGCCTCATGGCAAGATTGTTCGCCGAAGCGACCCGAACCGCTAATGACTCCAGCTTGCCGCTCAAGGTTGCTGAGGAGTCCGTGATCGGCAGCTCAGGTCTCCTCGGTCATCTTGCGATGTCGACCCCCACGATCAGAGCCTTCCTGGAATGCCTTGCAGGCTATATGCCGGTGCTGCTGACCGAGTTCGAGGTCGGCTATGAGGAGAGCGGTGGAACCGGCCGGCTCTTCTGGGCCGCGCCAATCGACTTCGATGTGCCCATCAAGCCTTTCAGTCTTTTCATCGTCGCGAGCCTTGTCTACCGCATCCGCCTTGCGGCGGGGGAAAGTTGGGTGCCGCTTGCGGTATCATTGGAGCACAATGCGACCGATGTGAGTGAACGCGAATTTTCCGTGTTTGGATCACGCGTCACATTCGATGCAGATGTCACGAGCCTGACGGTCGATGCGGCAACGCTGGGCAAGTCAATGCCGACCGCGAACGAGGAAATGTTCGCGATCTTCAGGCACCATGCTTCGCTGCTGATGAGCGAGGTGAAAGCGCGGCACGATTTGCCGACACTGGTGCGCAAGGCCATCGGCCTGCGTTTGGTGCGTGATACGCCGACGCTTCAAGCGATCGCGCACGATCTCGGGCTGCCGCCACGCGTACTGCAGCGGCGGCTGGAGCGGATCGGCGTGTCGTTCGAGAAGGTGCTGGACGAGACGCGCTGCACGCTTGCTGAGCGTCTGCTGCGCGAGACAGACCGCCCATTGATCCAGGTGGCACACGAGGTGGGATACGGCTCGCAAAGTACGTTCACGCGTGCGGTGCGCCGCTGGCTCGACGCATCGCCGCGTGCTTATCGCCAGCGGTTCCGCGCACTGCCGCTCGCACCGCAGGCAAACCTGTTGCTGAACCAAATAGGGCGCGGCGAAGAGGAGCACCATCTGCCGCTTGTACCGAACGCAGGTCTGATTCCGAACGACACCCCGGTGAACCCTCCGAGTGGCGACTTGGCCGATGAAGCGGAGTCAAAGGGGCTGACACCGCGCATCCGGCAGTAGGGTCTGCGACCGATCGCGCCTTGCAATGAGCGCTTACGGGGTCATCTCGGGCTCGCTGGGCGGTGGGGCAGCCGCGGACATGATTTTGACGGCGCGCGAGACGAATTCGCGACGCATCAAGATTGCGAACACCAGGGCCATCGCCAGGATGAATAGTAAGGGATGGAACAGCCACGCGATGGCTGCAAAGGCGTAATAGAAGGATCGCAAGCCGCTATTGGCATGCTGGCCGACGAGATCGAGCAGACGAGCCGTGTGTTGCGCATGGCGCCGGCATGCGTCGCGTGTGGCGGCATCACCGCTTGGCGCCATCGCGCCAAACATGATCACCGAGTAGTGCGACAGCCTGAAAGCCCACGCAAACTTGAAAAAGGCATAGATGAGGATCGAGATCAGGAACAGGATCTTGATCTCCCAGAGTGTCTGAGGCGTCTCTGAGACGAGCGGCAGTTTTTCGAGCATGTGCCGGGCGGTGTCACCTGAGCCCATGACAGCGGCAAGACCGCCGATGCCGAGCACGCTCGTTGAAGCGAAAAAGGCGTTCGATTGGCTGAGGCTTGCCAGCAGGATGGCATCGAAGTGCCGCTGCTCGCGCTCTGCCATATGGGCAAGCCAGGCGCGGCGGTGGCGTGCAACGCTGGCCGAGAGGCTGTAACCGGCATACCGGCTGTAATGGGTGACGACCTCGAAGGCTGCGAGGATCACGACGAACCATAAGAGCGCGATGATGTCGACGAGCGAGAGTGGCACGTATCAATCTCCGTCCGACAATGAGCGACACTTCCAACGAGGTGGGATCACGAGCATGGTCCGTTTCCCGTAAGACATGTCAAGCGCCGCCGGCAGCCAAGCGCATTCGGTCAAGCGCGCCTTGAAGAATGAGCGTTGCAGCGAGTTTGTCGATAACCTCCGCCCGCCTTTTGCGACTGGTGTCGGCGTCGATCAGCATGCGTTCGGCGGCTGCTGTCGTGAGGCGTTCATCCCACAAGAGTATTGGAAGGCGGGAGATCTGGTTGAGGTTGCGGGACAATGCGCGCGTCGCCTGGGCGCGCGGTCCCTCGGATCCATTGAGATTGGCGGGCAGCCCGAGCACGAGACCGGCAGCGTCATGTGTGGCAGCAAGCTCGAGCAGACGTGCGGCATCAGCCTTGAACTTGGTGCGCCGGATCGTCTCGAGCGGCGAAGCGATGGTGCGGGTCACGTCGGAGAGCGCTAGTCCAAGCGTCTTGGTTCCCGCATCGATGCCGATCAGGCGGCCATGTGGCGGCAGTGATCCCTTGAACGCCTCGACGTCCTCGGTCGTTGTTCCCAATGGCACCGGCCGGGCCGGCGCGGTCGGGTTTTGCGGCGGAATCATCGGTGAGGCTCGCCTTGCCGGATCCAGCGCAGGCCGGCTCGTAACGCCGGAGTTCATCGCGGAGTGACCGCGGTTGGCGCCGGGTGTTGTTGATCGCTGCGTGTCTCTTATACTCCGCAGACAACTCTTACCAGCAATTCGGAGAGGCTCCCTTCCCATGAAAATTACCTGGCTCGGACATTCAGCTTTCCGTGTGGAGACCGGCAGTGCGGTGGCGCTGATCGATCCCTTCCTCAAGGGGAACTCGACGTTCGAGGCCTCGGGCGTGGCGTGGGACGCGGTGACGGCAGGCGTGACACACATCATCCTGACGCACGGCCACGGGGATCATGTCGGCGATACGGTGGAGATCTCGACGAAGACTGGTGCCAAGGTTATCACCAACTACGACTTGTGCATGTGGCTGGCCAAGCAGGGCGTGACGGCCTTCGACCCCATGAACACGGGCGGCACGACGGACCAGGGCGAATTCAAGGTGACACTGGTGCGGGCCGATCATTCCGCAGCGCTGGTGGAGATGGATGTCGGGTTTCCGCTCGGCAGCCCGAACGGTGTGGTGCTGACACCCAACAGCGGACCGGTGCTGCTGCACATGGGCGATACGGACGTCTTTTCGGACATGGCGCTGATCAACGAGTTGTGGGCGCCCGAGATCGGCATCGTGCCGATCGGCGACCGCTTCACGATGGGCGCGCGGACGGCGGCCTTCGCGTGCAAGAGCTACTTCAAGTTCAAGACGGTCATTCCCTGCCATTATGGGACGTTCCCGATCATCGCGCCCAACGCCGATGCGTTCGTCGCGGAAATGAAGGGGCAGAGCGTGGTGGTGCCCAAGGTCGGCGCCGCGTTTGCGGTCTGAAGTTGCCAAGCCGCCTCATTTGGCGCCGCGATCGCCTCAAGGGGGCGGGAGGGATCAGGGGCGGCGGCGTTCGTACCGGCATATGTTCCCGTCTTCCTTCTTGGAAAGGCCGATGCCGCGCGCCTGGGTTGGGCTCGCTTGGGGTCGCCTCCGGTTGCGCGCTCATGGCTTCGTCGCTATGAGAGCGGCTGGGATCAGGGCGTTCGGCCGCAGCGCAGAGTTTCAGGCGTTCTGCCAAGGCCCATTTTCGTTCAATCCGTGCGAGGGAACATGCACGTCGACGAGACGACCGTCCGGCGCATTGCGCGTCTGGCCCGGATCAAGATCACCGACGAGGAAGCCAAAGGGCTCGAAAAGGAGCTGTCGGGCATCCTCGATTGGGTGGAGCAGTTGAAACAGGTCGATACCGATGCGGTCGAGCCGATGACGCGCATCGTCGCGCAGGATCTCAAAATGCGCGAGGACGTTGTCACGGACGGGGCCAAGGCCGATGACATCGTTGCAAATGCACCGGCCAGCGAAGACCATTTCTTCGTTGTGCCCAAGGTCGTGGAGTAGTCGCCATGACCCGCATGAGATGGCTCGTCACCTTGCTGGTGCTGGTGCTCCTTCCAGCCGGAGTTTCCGCCAAGGAAAAGGCCAGCTTCATCGAAGGCACCTTTGCGACTGATGAAGGTTGCAAGAAGCTCGCCGCGATCGACGCCGGTGCGCCGCGTACTGTCGAATCCGTGCCCGAGGTGCTTGTTGCGGATGGCTTCAAGAGTTGGGAGGGCGCGTGCGAATTCACCAAGGTGTTCGAGCACGATCCAGGCCGGGTGTGGCTCGGGTTCATGGTGTGCTCGGAAGGTGCGATCATCACGCCGCAAAGCGTGGTCATCATAAAGGGCGAGGATGACAGTCTCGCAGTCGCGGCAGATGGGGAAGACGAGCCCGAGGTCTACCATCGGTGCGATGCCGGCAAGGAGAAGGCGAAGCCGTGACGGATCTGACGAAATTGACGCTGGCCGAGGCGCGCGCCGGGCTCGCAAAAAAGGATTTCTCGGCTGTCGAGCTGACGCAGGCGCATCTAGACGCCATCGAGGCGGGCAACAGCGCGCTCAATGCTTACGTGCTGGTAACGGGCGAGCACGCACTGGCACAGGCGAAGGCATCGGATGCGCGCCTCGCCAAGAATGAGGCGGGTCCACTCGAAGGCTTGCCGATCGGGCACAAGGATTTGTTCTGTACGAAGGACATCCGAACGACCGCCTGCTCCAAGATCCTCGATGATTTCAAGCCGACCTACGAATCGACTGTCGGACAGAACCTGTGGAATGCCGGCGCCGTCATGCTCGGCAAGCTCAATAATGACGAGTTCGCGATGGGCTCGTCGAACGAAACGAGTGCGTTCGGAACCGTCGTGTCGCCCTGGCGGCGCCTGGATAGGGATGGCAAGGAGAGCGCCGACAAGCTCGTTCCCGGCGGTTCGTCGGGCGGGTCCTCGGCAGCGGTTGCGGCACACCTCGCCCTGGCGGCGACGGCGACCGATACCGGCGGCTCGATCCGCCAGCCCGCGGCTCTGACGGGAACGGTCGGCATCAAACCGACCTATGGCCGCTGCTCGCGCTGGGGCATCGTCGCGTTCGCCTCCTCGCTCGATCAGGCCGGGCCAATCGCCAGATCCGTTGAGGATGCGGCGATGATGCTCGCCGTTATGGCGAGCCATGATCCCAAGGACACGACGTCCGTCAATCTGCCGGTGCCTGATTACGTGGCGCAGATGAAGGATGGCGTGAAGGGTTTGAAGGTCGGCGTGCCGAAGGAGTACCGCGTCGATGGCATGTCGGGCGAGATCGAGGCGCTTTGGGACAAGGGCATCGGGTGGCTGAAGGACGCCGGCGCCAGCATCCATGAGATCTCCCTGCCACACACAAAGTACGCACTGCCGGCCTACTATATCGTGGCTCCCGCAGAGGCTTCGTCGAATTTGGCGCGCTATGACGGCGTGCGCTACGGGCTGCGCGTGAAGGGCGAGGATCTGATCGACACATACGAGAACACGCGCGCGACGGGCTTTGGCAAGGAGGTCAAGCGGCGCATCCTGATTGGAACCTACGTGCTGTCGGCCGGCTATTACGACGCCTACTATCTGAAGGCGCAAAAGGTTCGCACGCTCATCAAGCGCGACTTCGATAATGCCTGGAATGACGTCGACGTGGTGTTGACGCCGACCACGCCGAGCCCAGCTTTTGCGCTGGGCGAGAAAACCGGTGACCCGCTGGCGATGTACCTGGAGGACATCTTCACGGTCACGGTCAACATGGCAGGATTGCCTGGCATCTCGGTGCCGGCCGGGCTTTCGGCACAAGGGACGCCGCTTGGGCTTCAACTCATCGGCCGCCCATTCGACGAGGGTACGCTGTTTCGTGCGGGCAAGGCGATCGAGGATGCGGCGGGTCATTTCAGCCCGGCTCGGGCGTGGTGGCTTGGATCGTGAAAAGGGGCGCGGCCCTGAATTGTGCAGAGGCCGCCTGATGCAGATGCCTGGAGGTGGCGATGCGTGACAATCCGGCGCCGGGCAAGGCCCCGAAGGACTGTTTCGAGATGCGCGATGTGCGCGCCGAAATCGACCGTATCGATCGGGCGCTGGTCGATCTCATCGCGGAGCGGTTCGGTTATGTGGATCGTGCCTGGCAGCTCAAGCAGGATGGCTCCGAAGGTGCTGTGGTTCCCTGGCGCATCCAGCAGGTCATTGACCGGGTAACGGAACGGGCCGAGCAACGGGGCGTCTCTCCCGCGCTCGTCGAAGCGTTGTGGCGGCAGATGATCGGCTGGTTCATCCAGTACGAGGAGGAGCGCCTGCGCCAGCACATCGAAAGGCTCGGCCAGGACAGCCCGGAAAGGCAAAACCCAGAATATCCGCAGAATGATGATTCTGACACTGAAAATAGCAACTGATTTCGTCGCGCCTTGCGCATGCGCAAGTTCGATTGGCTTTTGCTCGAAAATGCCCATCCAATGAGCATGAGCGATGAAAATGCATGCAGCTTTTCGTCGAGAAGCTCCGAGCCGGAACTGATGCTTAAAATATTCATTGGACGCCGGCGGCCCAGAGTGCGGACACGAGGAAGAGCCGATGACCCATTTCATCCGCCGAACGATGCCGGCCGTGATCACACGGGCTTTCGACGCGTTTCGTGCCAGCGACGCGGTTTCGATCGGTGAAGCGTTTGAGCCGCACGCCTTTCTGGTCTCGCACATCGATCCGAAGCTGTTGCGCCTGATCGGAGTTCCTGAGCCGCTAAAACCTGTTCGTTCGCGCGGAAATCTCTGCATCACGCAATTTTTCGTGCGCGAGTTCACCGCGCTGCAGATCACCTATACCAATATCCACAGCGAGGTCCGGGTGGGACGCGAACTTGCCGCCGTCTGCGATTTCGAAGCAAAGCTCCTGGCGACCGGGCAGACTGTCTCTGCGCGCTGCTCGGGCGTCTACACGCTTTCTCAGACCGGACGGAAGGTGGAAGTGGGCCGCACAATCTGCTCGCTCGTCACTCCTGGCTGGGACTATGCATTGAACTGAATTGCTACGAGCGGACAACATAAGGATCCAACCAATGATCTGCGCCGGCCAAGCAGATCAAGTACGTGTCATCGCTCGTTCTGCTTGTACTTGTCAGGCTGGTGCTCGCCAGCGCTGATATGGTGTCATTCGTCGTTGTGATGGTGCTGGACAATGGCGTCCTCGCGCTGCCATACCGCCTGTGCCGGCAGACGGTTGGCACCTGATGGAAAGCGAGGGCGCGAATGCTCGACCTGAAAACCTTCGATCCGGCGACACTGATCATGCTGGCGGCGCTCAATCCGGCGGTCATCGTCGTCGGTTTCTGGATGGGGCTCAAGGCCGACCAGTGGCAGAAGCTGATCGTGGCAGCGATGGCAGCGTCGCTGACAGGGTTTCTGCTCTTGTATTTCGCGGTATTTGTCGGGGCGATCCATGCCTCCAGCATCGGCGGCGAGGCAGGCATTGTCGTCTTGCAACTGATTTTCGGCCTGTTCTGGGCAGTCGCCGGTTTTCTGCTCGCCAAACGGCTGCGGCGTCTGGACGGCTCGCAACGTTGAGCCGAGCGGGCAACACCGCGCAGGAGTTCAACGGGGCGCATCTGTTCGTGCGGTGATTTCGACCACTTGTTTTTATTCGTTCTTATTCGCGTTGACGTGGCGGCGGGAGGCGGCGTGTGCCTCGGCATATCGGCAGGCCGCGACATCCGGCGGGATTGTCTGCGGGAACTGCGCTCGCCATCTATAGTCGCAAAGTGAACAGATCTGACAGGGCAGGATCGGATGGACTTTTTCAACGAGTTTTTGCGCGACGGACTATCGAGCAAGCTGCCGTATATCGCGCTGTTTGCCCTCGTGGCTTTTATCGCATGGCGCATGTTCGGACCTGCGCCGGCTGCCACCGGCGAGGTGATGTCACCTGCCGATGCGCATGAGAAGGCCGTGAAAGGCGAGATTGTACTTGTCGACGTGCGGACGCCGGAGGAGTGGAAGCAGACAGGTCTGCCGGCGAGCGGGCATGCGATCACAATGCAAGGACCCGACTTCATGAAACGGCTCGACGCGGTGCTCGGCGGTGACCGGTCGAAGCCACTCGCTCTCATTTGCCGCACGGGAAACCGTACAGGCTCTCTGGTGGTGCCGCTCGAGAAGGCCGGCTATACACGCGTTATCAACGTTGCCGAAGGCATGGTGGGCGGCCGTTACGGACCAGGCTGGATCAAGAGTGGTCTGCCGGTGCGGAAATACGTAACTGGGCAGACTGCGCCGTAGGATACGGTACAGCAGCGTCCATGCCTCAAATATGCTCTAACGTGTGCCCGCTCCGACATGCGGCTCGGGCGCGGCCATGCGCCTGGATGATGTCGTGGAGATGGTCAGATCGGCTTCTGCCGACCGGATCGTATTGACCAGGAGCATCGTCACGGTCATCGGTCCGACGCCACCGGGCACGGGCGTGATCATGGCAGCGCGGCGCGAGACGCTTTCGAATTCGCAATCGCCGACCAGGCGGCCGTCCGCCAGTCGGTTGATGCCGACGTCGATGACGACGGCTCCCGTTTTCACCATCGGTCCGACGATGAGGTTGGGGCATCCGGCAGCGACCACGAGTATGTCGGCGAGGATGGTGAACTGGGCCAAATCACGTGTCTTGGCGTGACAGACGGACACGGTTGCATCGCGCTGCATCAGCATCAGCGCCATCGGCTTTCCGACGATGTTACTGGCGCCGACGACAACGGCATTGCGTCCGGCGACTTCGACGCCGGCATGATCGAGCAGGCGCATGACGCCATAGGGCGTGCAGGGCGGGAAGACCGTTTCTCCAATGACGAGACCACCGACGTTATAGAGGTGGAAGCCGTCGACGTCCTTTTCACGTGGAATTGCGCTCAGGACCGCCTTGATGTCGAAGTGCGACGGCAGCGGCAGCTGCACGAGAATGCCGTGAACCGCCGGGTCAGCACTCAACTCCCCGATCCGTTCGACGACCTCCTGCTGAGAGGCGTTGGCAGGGAAAAGGTGCTTGCGCGAAACGATGCCGACATCCGCGCACGCCTGGATCTTTTTGCGCACATAGACCGCCGAGGCGGGATCGTTACCGACCATGATCACGGCGAGGCCAGGGGTGATGCCGGCGGCGCGGAGTTTGTCGGTGCGGGCACGGCACTCCTGTCGGATTACTGCCGCGACCTCTGTTCCGTCGATAATTTTTGCAGTCATTTGGGCTCCGCCAGATTTTCGCTTGGTCCGGCAATGGCCAGTGTGGCCTCAGGCGCAATAGGGATAACGCGCGTCAACGTCCACCCGCCTCGGGCGCCGCCCCGGTTATTATCCAGCGGCGGCGTTTGCAGGAGGTAGGTAATGTGGGGCGCACCCTAGTTGAGTTCGCGCTGCAGGGCTTTTCGATTTCTTCAATTTACGAATTGGCGAGACAGTTGACAGGACGCGGGGGCGGTTGCCGCCCGCTCTGGTCTGATCGTAGTGCCAGCCGTAGATCATATCGAGGCAGCCCCCGAAGCCGGCTGTCACCGCAATCACGGCGGCGATCTTGAGGGCACTATCAAGTGTCCAAATCGGCCGCATTTCCCCTCCCTCCGCGCTTGACCGGGAGGCCGTCGCGCCCTAGGCAGTTGACGTTACGGATATCGACCGGAGGCTGCACGAAACTGCCATGGCAAACAAGGCATCCAGCGCAACAAAGACCAACCTTGTCGCAGGGGCGACAGGAGACTGGGAGGTCGTCGTCGGCATGGAGGTGCATGCGCAGGTCAATAGCCGGGCGAAGCTGTTTTCCGGGGCATCGACGGAGTTCGGCGGAGAGCCCAACGACCACGTCAGCCTCGTTGATGCGGCGATGCCGGGTATGCTGCCGGTCATCAACAAGGAGTGCGTCGCCCAGGCCATCCGCACCGGGCTCGGATTGAAGGCGCAGATCAACCTGAAAAGCGTGTTCGACCGGAAGAACTATTTCTATCCGGATTTGCCGCAGGGCTACCAGATCTCGCAGTACAAACAGCCGATCGTCGGCGAGGGCGAGATCGAGATCGACGTCGACGGCGATACGAAAGTGGTGGGCATCGAGCGGCTGCACTTGGAGCAGGACGCCGGCAAGTCGATCCACGACCAGCATCCGGAATATTCCTACGTCGACCTCAACCGCTCGGGCGTGGCGTTGATGGAGATCGTGTCGAGGCCAGATCTGCGTTCCGCAAAGGAGGCGCAGGCCTATGTGACCAAGCTGCGGACGATCCTGCGTTATCTGGGCACGTGCGACGGTGACATGGACAAGGGCAACCTGCGCGCCGACGTCAACGTGTCGGTGCGCCGTCCGGGCGAGCCGTTTGGCACGCGCTGCGAGATCAAGAACGTCAACTCCATCCGGTTCATCGGCCAGGCGGTCGACGTGGAGGCGCGCCGCCAAATCGACATCATCGAGGACGGCGGCACGATCGACCAGGAAACACGACTGTTCGACGCGCAGAAGGGCGAGACGCGCTCGATGCGCTCGAAGGAAGAGGCGCACGACTACCGCTATTTCCCCGATCCGGATCTGTTGCCCCTGGAGTTCACGCAGGCTTATGTGGATGAGCTGGCGCGGGATCTGCCGGAGCTGCCCGACGAGAAGCGTGCGCGATTCATGAACGGCTACGGCCTGTCCGCATATGACGCGAGCGTGCTGGTGGCGGAGCGCGAGCGCGCGGATTTCTTTGAAGCAGCCGCGAAGGGCCGTGACGGCAAGCTGACTGCAAACTGGGTCATCAACGAGTTGCTCGGCCGTCTCAACAAAGAGGGCCACGACATCACGGAAAGCCCCGTGTCGGCGCAGCAGATCGGCGGTATCGTCGACCTCATCTCTAAGGGGACCATCTCTGGCAAGATCGCGAAGGATCTGTTCGAGATCGTCTGGTCGGAGGGCGGCGAGCCGGCGCAGATCGTCGAGGCGCGCGGCATGAAGCAGGTGACCGATACGGGAGCGATCGAAAAGGCTGTGGATGACGTGATGGCGGCCAATCCCGACAAGGTAGAGGCGGTCAAAGCCAAGCCCTCGATGATCGGCTGGTTCGTCGGCCAGGTGATGAAGGCGAGCGGCGGCAAGGCCAATCCGCAGGCCGTCAACGAGATCCTGAAGAAAAAGCTCGGCGTCGAGTGAGTTCGAGCGTCGCGCTGCCTCGCGAGTACTGCGCGGCGCAACGTGCCGAGAGTGCCCGGATGCGTGCGACGTCGATGATCATGCCACCGACATCGTGCGATGGCGGCTGTTGGTGCGCTTCACTCACAATGGCATGACACGAAGCGGCATTCCGCCCTTGGGATGCAAAGTGACCCGGCTGACCGGCTCGGGCAAATGACGTCCGTCCCAAACGAAATTGACCGCGCGCACGAAGCTGGCCAGCAGAACCTTGGCCTCGACGAGGGCGAACGATGCGCCCAGGCAAATGCGTGGTCCGGCGCCGAAAGGCATATATTGCGTGCGTTTGAGCGTGGCTTCATACGCGGGCATGAAGCGGTCGGGATCGAAGCGGTCGGGCTCCACCCATAGACGCGCATGGCGATGGATCGCGTAGATGGGTATGAAGATCGGATTGCCGGGTTCAAGCCGGTAGCCAGCAATTTCGACGGGCCGGATTGGCGTTCGGGCCATGACCGGAGCGGCGGGATAGAGGCGCAATGTCTCCTTGATGACGCGCTCGGTAACGTGCAGGTGCTCCATATGATGTGCCTGAAAGGGTGCGTCGCCGCCCACGCGGTTTGCCTCGTCGCGCACGCGCTGCTGCCAGTCGGGCGCACGGGCCAGGAGATAGAGTGCCCAAGTCAACGTCTTGGCCGTGGTTTCGTGGCCCGCTTCGAGAAGCGTCGCAAGATTGTCGATGAGCTGCGTCTCGCTCATGGGAGCATCGGTTTCGGGATCGCGTGCAGCGAGGAGGCGGCCGAGCAGATCGCGCGCCTCGCCGCCATGCGCGCGGCGGTCGGCGATGATGGCGGCAACGCTGGAGCGGAACGACCTTGCCGCCCTGCGCAGCCTGAAACTTGCGGGATGAGGCAGCCACGACGGTAGATTGAGCATGCCGTAGGCGAGGACCCAGCCACTGCCGGAGAGATAGCGCTGGCCAGCGTCAATGACAGTATCGACATCGTCAGGTGCGCCGCCAAAGAGCATGGTGCGTACAATCACGTCGTAGGTGGCGCGCGTCATGTCATGGTCGATGGCGCGGATGCCGGACGCATCAGCCGAGTTGATGCCGTTGCGCCATTGTGCGATCTGTTGGGCCGCAGCCGCGGCCATCTCGGGCACGTAGGACAGGACCTCCGCGGGCCGGAATAGGGGGGCGAGAACACGGCGCTGCCAGCGCCATTCCGCGCCTTCCGCAGTGAGCACGCCTTTGCCGAGGGCAGGGTAGAACAGGCGGTGCTCGATATCTGTCTTGCGATAGCTTCCAGCGTCGCTCACCAGGATGCTTTCGAGCACATCGGGATCGCTCAGCCAGACAACGCGGGCGCGCTTCAGATCGAGGCTGGCGGATTGCTCACGGTATGCGGCGAGCGGGATCGTAGCGAGCGGGTTTTGCGCGCAGAGCTTCAGGAAACGAAGTGGGCCGAGCGGGGCTCTCGGAGGCTGGCATGTCGGCGGATAAAGAGGCGTGCTCATGGGCTGCATGATCCTCGTACCGGCCACGCGGTATGACAAGGATCAGTATGGCACGGTTGCGCGAATGCGGCACCGGCGGATCGGGCTCCACACGCTCGTATCTCATTGCCATCTAAAGCCGCACCCATATCTTTGCGGGTGCGGCGCTGGCGTCGAAAGCTGGGAAGGTAAATTCAGGCGCTGGCCTTGGCGCGGGCTTCCTGCGCCTTGGCCGCGTTCTTCTTCAGGCGCTTGCGGGCGCCCGCCGTGTTACCCTGGACGCGCGTCACCTTGGCGCGCGGAATGGCGCGGCGGTTCTTCTTCTTGCGGGTTTCGACGGCGCGTGCGGTGCGGGCTGCCATGATGTCACCTGAGTGTTCGTGTGGATCGCAAAGAGGTGGGCCGGCGGGTCGCAGACGCGTGCCGCCGAGTTCGCCCATCGTCTAGGCGATCCGGACGCCCAGGGCAAGGGGCTGGCCACACGCGCACCCGTCGTTAGCCGAATCTGGGGTGCCTCGGTTGCCGGATCAGCGGACAAACCAGCCCAGGCTATGGCCCGGTCCCAGGAATACACCTGCCCAGACGAGGCAGGACACGGCGCTGGCGAGAAGAAACGGCAGCCAGCGCATATGTGCGGCACCCGCAACCACGGGTACGAACGGGCGCATCATCCCCAAGAACTTCGAAGCGATGATTCCCGACGCGCCCCAGCTCTGGAAGAAGCCGCGGGCCATGACGTACCACTGCGGCTTCTTGGAGAACGGCCAGATGCCTGCGATGTCGGCGCGAAAATAGCGACCCAGTGCATAGGAGACGATGTCGCCGAGGAATGCACCGCCAGCGCCGGACAGCCAGAGCGTGAGAAATTCGCCACCGGCGGCACGATGCAGCCCGCCGATGGCAAGAAAGAGGATCGTTGAGGGTACGAACAGCGATACGAGGACGATGCTCTCGGCAAAGCCAAGCGCGAAGACCAGCGGCTCGATCAACGCCATATTCTCGCCGACGAAGCCAATCACGCGTTCCCATATCGAGGCTGCAGTGTTCATCGAACGCTCGTGCTTATTCCGGGTACTTTCGTCGCGATCGGTATTGACAAGGCATCAGTATGCGAAGGCTTCGCGCGCCCACGAGATACCCTTGCCCACGGCATCGCCGAATACCAAAAGGACGAAAGCCCAGAGAAAGGCCGACGACCAGTTGGCAATCTGGAATTTGACTTTGTCCATTTGCGCCGCACCCGCAACGATGGGAACCGAGGCGCGGAAAGGCCCCGAGAAGCGGCCGATCACGATTGCCCACACGCCCCACTTCTCCATAAAGGTATGGCCGCGCGGCAGCAGATCCGGGTTGCGGGAGAGCGGCCACATTCGACCGATATCGTCGTGAAAATGGAAACCTAGCCAGTAGGACACCCAGTCGCCCAGGGCAGCGCCGATCGCCGCGGCAAACCAGACGATTATGAAAACCGTCGTGTCGTTGCTACCGATCATCGCGCCGAGCGTCACCAGCATGCCCCAGAAGGGTAGGATGAGGGATACGAAAGCGATGCTCTCGCCGAACGCCAGGATGAAGACCATCGGAGCCATCCACTGAGGATTGGTGCGTACGAAGGCAATGATCGCATCGGCGTATTCCTGTAGCCCCATGCGTGTGTTCTCGCTTTCTCGATGTTGATCCGCCACTGCGGAATTGAAGGATGGCTCTGGTGCGGGCAGGTCCGGTGATGACCGGTAACGCGCGTGACAGTAGCAGCCCCCATTGCAGCGTTCGCGCGGCAACCTTGGGGCGGTCAGGAGGATTTGGCCGATCCTTCATGCGATGTCGAGCGGTCCCATCAACAACGGCGCCTCGCGCGCCGGGTCTGGCCCCCGTGATGCTGGCGGCCCTCCGGGCAGTGTTGCGATCTCCTCTCTTCGTCGGCAAGGTCGCCGTGAAACCTTGTTGCGGGCAGATGCAACTTGAGCATCCGCCGGGCACGACCCTTGCATCGGTGCCAGTCTGACCATATCGATAATATCTGGTTAAGATTTTCCAGTTTCCCAGGGTGTGCTTCGCGCGTCCGAAGGAATGGCCAATATGGGTGTTGCGTGTCTGTGAAGGCGTTGGACGAGCACGAAAAATCAAGGCGTGGTGAGGACCGGTCCGGCCTCGTTCTGGCTTGGATGGTCCTGATCGGTGCGGGGCTCGTCATCTGGGGTATTCTGCTACGCGCCCTTTTTCCGCCACTCGACATTCTCTCGCCACTCGGCCCACATGCCTTTGCCGCCGCAGCCTTCGCGGCGATCTCCCTGATGCTCTCGCGCTGGCGGTCATTCTTCCTGATCAGCGCGCTGGGTGCGATTCTCGTCACACCGTCAATGCTGTCGCTGGTTGCGCTGGAGGAACCGGGCGAACGGCGCCAGCCTTGGCATGATGCCCTGGCCGGCGTGCGTGACACGGTTCCGCAATTGCGGATCCTGTCGATCAATACATGGCATTCCAACAACGATCTCGCGGGTCTTGCGCGCTACATCATCGGTGCGGATGCTGATGTCGTTGTGCTTACCGAGTTCGGCCCAAACAAGCAGCCGCTATTGAGCCAGTTGAAAACAGCCTATCCCCACCAGGTGAATTGCGCCGCCGTGTGGCCCTGTTCTCAGGCGCTCCTGTCGCGCCTGCCGTTCGTGCGCTCGGGTACGCGGCTGCCAACATTGTCGAACCCGCCAATGGTTTGGGCGCAGTTTCACGTCGGCACGGTCGATGTTGCCAAGCTTACCGTGATCGGCACGCATATCTACAGGCCGAGCCGGCGCCTCGATTGGCATCTGGCACAATTGGCGGGGCTGGCCGCGCACGTTCGCAAGACGGAAGGCTCGGTGGTCGTGGCAGGTGATTTCAACATGACGCGCATGTCGCAGAGCTTTGACGATTTCACTCTGGCGTCAGGGCTCGAAACACCAGGCAGGTTGCTGGCGAGTTGGCCGGCATGGCCCGTGCCGCTGCCGCAGTTCCAGCTCGATTACGTGTTTGTTTCGCGCGATCTGGAGGTCCTGGATCAGCGCCTTGGGCATATGGTTGGCTCTGATCACTTGCCGTTGTGGACGTCGGTGCGGCTGCCACAGCACGCGAGCATCATGGCGAAACGCGGCGCGCCATCCATGCCAATTGCGGCGCGGCACGCAAGGGAGGCGGCAGCCACCACGGTTCGCTAGAGTATGTTTAGTTGAAGTGTGCAGCGGTTCAGGGTGAGAAACAAACAAGGTGCTGGATTGCGCTCATGTTTCCGTCAAACATAAACGCGATCTAGGCTTTGCGTCATTTGGGGTCTTACCCGCGTTTGCAGCGCCGGGCATGCTCACGTGCCAGCTCACGCGAGACTTCCTCACCGAGTATGACACCGCGCGAGATCTGCGCCGGGCTCAGAGAGCGCCCCTCCGGACCGCGCAGCACGCGCGCTGCGCTATCGGCCTCGTGGCGGCCAATCTTGAGTTCATCGCAGGTGAGCTCCGACTTCTTCGTCTTGAATGCGAAGAGCCGGACGCCCGAAGCGTAGGTGTGGATGTTGGCCGGCTCGCGCACCCAGTGGCGGTCGGAGCGCGTCACGATATGGCGAAGCGCAGCCTTGCGCTCGGCGACGCAGTGGGCGCTGTCATCGATGCAGGACACGCCCTTGCCGTGGGCGATAGGCGGCGTGCCGTTACCCGCACATGCGGCAAGCAGGATGGTCAGGGCAAGGCTAAGCCCAGGTCCGATCCGGCGCATCGTGTGCGCGGCTTGCCGCTTCAGTGTCATCCTGCCGCCCCTTGTGGTCCGCCGACAGAGCCCATAGAAGGCGGACGTGGCAGGGTCAAGGCAACGCGACACGGCAACGCGTTTGTGGAAACATGATGCAGGCCCGGCCGCCACTATAAGGCGTGTGGCCGGTTATTTTAATACTGAAGCAGGGAGTGACTAAACATGGTTCGCGCGATCCGCATTCACGAATACGGCGGTCCTGAGGTCTTGAGGTTCGAGGAGGTGACCGTTGGGTCGCCAGGTGCCGGCGAGGTGCGTGTCCGCCACAAGGCAGTCGGCCTCAATTATATCGACACCTACCATCGAACCGGGCTCTACCCGGTACCTGCATTGCCGGGTGTGATCGGCATGGAAGCGGCGGGCGAGGTGATCGAGGTCGGGTCCGGCGTCAGCGAGTTGAAGGCGGGCGATCGCGTCGCCTATGCCAATCCGATCGGTGCTTATGCCGAGGAGCGGATCATTCCGGCGGCACGCCTCGTCAAGGTTCCCGATAGCGTTGATGATAAAACAGCAGCGGCAATGATGCTGCAGGGGATGACGGCGCAGTATCTGTTGAGGCGAACCTTCAAGGTGGGGCCCGAGACGGTCCTGCTATTTCATGCGGCGGCCGGCGGCGTCGGCCTCATCGCCTGCCAATGGGCGCGCCATCTTGGGGCGACGGTGATCGGCACGGTCGGCTCACAGGATAAGGCGGTTCTGGCGAAGGACGCCGGTGCTACTCATGTCATAAACTATCGCACGGAGAACTTCGTCGATCGTGTGAAGGAAATCACGAACGGCAATGGCTGTGATGTTGTCTATGACGGTATCGGCAAGGACACGTATCCGGGCTCGCTCGATTGCCTCAAGCCGTTTGGCATGTGGGTGACGTTCGGCAACGCGTCGGGCAAAATCGAGAACTTCGATCTGGGGCTGCTGGCCGCAAAGGGCTCGCTTTATGCGACGCGGCCGACACTTTTCACCTATACGGCCAAGCGCGAGGATCTGGTGGCAACCGCGAACGAGCTGTTCGACATGGTCGGCCGTGGCATCGTCAAGATTTCCGTCAATCAGACCTATCCGCTAAGCGAGGCGGCACAGGCGCACCGCGATCTGGAAGGACGCAAGACGACGGGCTCGACGGTGCTGCTGCCGTGACAGCGGGAGGGGTGGAGCGTCAGGTTGTGACGGCGACAGGCAGGGGAGATGACGCGCGGGACCGCGCACACGGTCTCGCGCTGGCACTGGCCGCAGTGCTGCTCTACGTGCTGCTGCATGCGGGGTTTCGGCTGCTTGCTTCTTCGACGCTTGGCGAAGATGACACGCTCGACCAGATCCTCGCCCAGGAGCTTCGCGCCGGCTATAACCCGCGCCAGCCTCCGCTCTACGACTGGGTTCTCTATGCGGTTCAGCAGGCGACGGGTCCCAAGCTCGTCGCTTTCCTCGCCATCAAGTATGCGGCCCTGACGGCGACGGTCGTCTTTTTGTATCTTTCGGCCTATCGCATCCTCAAGGATCGCGTCTGGGCGCTGCTGACGGTCGAATCGCTGGCGCTGATCTACCAGATCGCCTGGCGCTACCACGAAGGCTTCACGCACGAGGTGCTGGCCATGGTGGCGGTTACGGCGACGCTATGGGCGTTTCTGCGGCTGCACGACCACGGCCGGGCGATCGACTATGTGGTGTTCGGGATCATTAGCGGCCTCGGCATGCTGACAGAGCCCAATTACACGGTCTATCAAATGTGCCTGTGGGGGGCGGTGGCGCTGCAACCTGCAATACGGCGGACCACCGTGAAGCCCATGCTGCTGCTCTCGGCGGTGCTCGCTGTTGCGATCGCCTCTCCGTTCATACTGTGGGTGGTGAGCGACTCGGCGCACTTCGATTATTTCTTCCGGCCGAGCGTGCGTGGGCATCTCCGCGACGTGCTCGTCGGTGTGAAAGATGCCGTGCGTGGGCCATTCATGTACCTGGCTCCGCTCGTCGTAATCGTACCAGCGGTTTTTCCCGGATTCCTCACGCGTGCCTGGGCCGACATACGTGGCGTTCTCGCCAGTGCGTTCTGCGATGAGTCGCCGGACTTTCCACGGCTCGTCCTGACGACGATGCTCGGCGGCATCATGCTGTCGATCCTGGGCGGCGTGGTGTTCGGCATCGGCGACTATGCAATGCACGTGCTGATGCCATTGTATGTGACGAGCGTGATCTGGCTCATTTCGGTTGCGCAGCGCTCGGTGCAAGCGGGGCGACGCAGACCAGTGCTTGTGCGGGTAGCGCTGGGAATTGCAGCGCTCGCTCTTGTCGCGCGTCTTGCCAACATGTTCATCCTCGATCCCGTGTGCGGCAAGTGCCGATGGGGCATACCGTATGCGGCGCTTGCCCAGTCTCTGCGGGCCGACGGCTTCGACGACCTCGGAACGATCATCGTCGCCGACGACGAGATCGGGGGCAATCTGCGTCCCTATTTCCCACACGCGCGACTCGTTCTGACAGGCCCGCGCAGTTTCGTTCCACAGCGCGCGAACGTTGCCGGTGCGGCTCGCGCTTTCGTTTGGGACGCATCGGTCCCACCGGGCAAGGCGGCGCGCGCGTTTGCGGCATATCCCGACGCGGTGCGAGGGCTGGCTGCGGCTAAGCTCTTGAAAGCGCCGTGGCACCACATCTGGAAGCCGGATGGCTATCGCACGTCGGACTGGAAGTATCTGATCTTGAAGTAGGCCGTCGGTCGCGGGCGATGCGTCAGTGTCGTCCGTTGGCGCATCAAGTTCATCGCAGGCAATCGCGTTCCCCACCCCGTCAGGCAGGCAAACCGAACTCAGCGTAGCTCGTTGAAACGGCGCGGGTCAGGCTTGCGGCCTGTGACGCGCTCCAGCGCGATCGCCGAGAGCACCTTGCCGCCGAGAGTCTGCCTCATTTTCGGGGTCGGACGAGCGCTCGGAAATTTCAACGTTGCTGTCTTTGCGGTCACCGCGCTGGGCTGCGCATAGTGCGCGTCGATCTGGCCATAATAGCCCAGCCCCATCGGCTGCAACGGGCTCTGCTTGGCGCAGGCCGCGCACGACAAGGCTGCTGCTGCCACGAAGGCAAAGCGAATGGTCACGGCTATTTCCCTCTTCTCCCTCATACCCCAGGCACGAGCGGACGGCCCCATTTATCCGCTGAGCACGCCCGGCGGTGATCCAGCATGATGACGTGCCGGCCGACCGTCGGATGAGAAGATGGCAAATAGGCCATGAATGGAACCTGAATGTGGCCGAGTCGACATTTGTTTGCCGCAAGGCCGCCACCGATTGCCGGCGGCACGGGCGGGACGCGCCAGTTATGGCGGTGGGCGGGGGATGCGAGCCTGAGCCCAACGGTTTTCCTCGACTGGGGTTGGCAGATCGTGACCGGATCTCTTTGCGATCCTTGAAGAGACGGTTCATTCGCGGGCAGTTGCCCCAAAACAGGTCAGGGTCGCAACGTATCGTCAACAAATAACATCATGAAAATAATAAAAAAATTCGTCACGTTAACCAAACAGAATGCGTCTGTTGCCATGCTTTGCGCTGTCATTGCCTCACGTTGTGGATCAGTGCTCGTTCCAACGAATTGGGGCTGGGGCCCGCAGGCCGGGAAGTCGGTTTGCGGGGCGCGAGTAAAAGGACGCACAGGAGAGGCGTGATGGCACGTATCGAGTTTGCCGCGCGTGATATCGGGCAGGCACCGGCACACGGCGGCGGCGCGGATGCGCTCTACGAGCTGGGGCTGATGTATTGTACGGGGCGGGATGTCGCCTACGATCTTGTGGAAGCCCACAAGTGGTTCAATCTGGCAGCGTTGCGCGGTAATGGCGAGGCCAAGCGTTACCGCTCGGAAATTTCACGAGAGATGACGCGCATGGAAATCTCCGCTGCTCAAAAGCGCGCACGCGAGTGGCTGGCGATCAACTGACGGCGCCTGTCCGGGAAGGGACTGACGGCGGTGTCCGCCGAGCATTAGAGCTGCCACTGCCGGGAATTCCGGTGCCGCAGCGCGTTTCGCCCGCGGAGATGAAAACGCCCATGTGGAGCGACTGGGGAGCGACCCTGGCGGCCAGCAGAACCGACTTCATCCAACAGGATTCGGATAAGGTTGGCTTCGCTCGCGTGCCTCGCTTGCAATCGGACAACTCCGCCCTTATACGGGCGCTTGGCGAGGAGACGTGGCCGAGTGGCTGAAGGCGGCGCTTTGCTAAAGCGTTATACGGCAAAACCGTATCGAGGGTTCGAATCCCTCCGTCTCCGCCACGACTTAAGCTATTGACGTAAAATGATAAAATATCATTAGCGGACCGCAGAAAGGTGCGCAAGCCGGGCTCATTTCGGTGGCCTGCATTTCTCTTTCCACGGCGTCGCGGACATCGTCTCGAAACCGGCGAAATGGCCCCGCCACTCTCCGTTGGCCCAATTGCCGGTATGGTTTGGTGCGAGGTGCTTGGCGGCGCGCCGGAGCAGTGGCGTTGGAGTCCGCCGCCAGCAGCGCGATGGCAGTTCGGCTTGCGCTGATCGTTCCGTCTTCCGACGGCTCAGGCACAGTCGAGACGGCACAGGCACAGCCGAGACGGCGAGCCTGCTCGCTCCAGTCAGCTGGGATCTCGATGCGATTGGGCAGAGCCCAGGTGGTCAGCTCTCTGCTTTGGCGCGCCTCCGACACGACCGGTTGCCGGCCTTCCAGGATCAAGGTGACAAGAGCCGGGGACAGGCAGGCCAGCGGCAGGTGCCTTGCGACGTACCCGGCGTTCGTCCCATAGGCGTCGGAGAGTGCAGAGATTGAGCCGTGGACGCCGCCGAGAAGATCCATCACCCACCGCCAGGCACGAGCAAGTGCCCGGATCATCGTCCGGTCGGGCTCGACCACAGCATCATCGTGGCGAAGGTGCCTGTCGTCCAAGCGTGTAGCCCGGCTCTTTCCAGTCCGGCATCACGCATCAAGTGGGATACGCCAATGAGCGCGAAGCCAATGGGACTGAACAGATAGGCGATGTGAAGGATGATGACGAGTGGTTCGGTGAAGGCATGTAGTGGCTGCCAACGCGCTTGGCGCATGAAGTTGGCGATAGCGGCAGCAAACATCAAGAAGCAGACAGGCCCAGCGAGCGTGGATGCATCCGGCAGTAGCACGGCTGCCAGATTCGTGTTCTGGGATAAGCACGAACCATCCCTCGAGCACAAAGTAGAAGGCCGACGCCGCTTCACTCTCGATGAAAAGTATTTCGCCCGCTTGCAACGATACGACGGACAGTCCTCGCGATAGATCGTCACGATGGGACGTGTCGATTGCCGCGAGAAAGCCCGCGTTGCGCATCCTGGCCAGTTTTTAAGATCCAACACTTTGCATCTGTTGCTCTTGGTTGGTTGATATGGTGGCGTGTATGCAGCCGAATGGGGTCAGCCAAATTATACATTACGATAAAAGTAATGTTTGTTGTCCGAATTCAACCGGGGGCATGCTCGATGCGTGTCCGCGGGATCGGGAATGAGGTGCAGCGTTGCTGAAGTTCTGGCTCGCAATTTTTGGTGTGATCGCGACGGTATTGGCAATTGCTGGCGCTGTATTGCCGGGATTGCCGACGACGCCGTTCGTTCTCGTGGCCCTGTGGGCTTTCTCCCGGTCGAGCGAGCGGCTCCATGGCGCACTGGCGCGCATTCCTTTGCTGCGTCATGGGCTCGAAGAAGCGCATCGGTTCGAGAAACGTCGCGCCATCCGGTTGCCGATCAAGATTGTCGCGCTGTCCATGGCATGGGGCTCGGTCGCGTTGACCGCTTTTCTAGTTGGCCTCACGCACACGTGGCTTCTCGGCGGCGTCGCCATCGCTGCCCTTGCCGCCACGGCCGCCATGATCTGGATTCCGACCGATCTGGATGATTGAGCACCAGCACCGACATCAAGGCGAACGCCGAAGAATAAATGCGTATCGGGGCACAATGCTATCGTGGAACATGAACACGATCGACAGGCTTATTGGTTGAAGCGGATGCGGGCGCGCATCTGTGCCGGACGTGCTCAAGGTGTCCAATCGAATAGATGGAGCGGGTCGCAATGAACAGGCATGATTCAATCTGAACCGGATCTGCTCAGGTCGAACTTCATTGTGTCACCAACAATTTTCACCAGCACCGATTCTTCGGGGTCTTCAAGTGCGCGAGGCAGGACGGGTCGCGACGTCGAACCTGCCGCTGGCTGCTTCGCCGCCGCCGATTGGACCTTCGGGCGCTGATGATCGGCGTCCTCCATGTCCGCAAGTTTCAAGCTGGAGACAACTGGCGCAGCCAGTTTGGCATCCTGCGCGGCTACGGCTGTCGCTGCGAGAAAGCCATTGTGGGGCGCTGGCGCGGTCAACGGAGTGACATCGGGCTCGGCTCCCCAGGTTGTGTAGATCGCCGCATCGGTGACAAGCTTCACCGTCTTGACCGCCGCGATCGGCGGGGGCATTTCGGCGGCTGGATTGGTCTGAGCCGGCGGTTGCATCGGAGCTGAAGACTTTCTGGGTTCATTGATCGCTTCATCATTGTGCAAAGCGTCAACCGGAACCTTCCTTTCGGGCAAGGGCAAGTCGGGCAGGGGCAAGGAGGCCGCGGCGGCCTTAGGAGCAACCGTCTCCGTGTCTCGGACGACTTCCAATGCAATGACCATGATCGCACGATGAATGTCGTAGATGTGTGCGCCGCCTTCCTTGCTCGGCCTTACGCCGGAGTTGAGCGCAGCCGCATTAATGATCTTGATGACACGCGTCTTGTCGTGGTCTTCGACGTCGTCAAGGTCGATGCGGTAGACAAAATCGCCGTCGGCATTTGCCGGTCGAACATAATTCACGAAGGTTTCGAGTGCGGGTCGTGGTTCGTTCCAAAGAAGTTCGCGGGTCTGTTCGTGCCAATCCGATGACGTGGCGTCGAGCGGATGGACCGGCGCGCCGTCTGCCACGTGCAGCGCGAGAAAGTCGATGACCTCGCGGCGGAGTTCATAAACGTCCGGCCTGCTGGCGAGGCGTCGCGCTGCACCGATACCGGTGGCCGCGTTCATGAGCTGGATCACGTCACGCGATCTGCGGACGCGGACATCAGCTAGATTGATCTGATGGCTAAACTCCGAAGCGCCCTGCTGCGGTTCGCTTGGCATGGGCAGGATGACGCTCAAGGCAAGCCGCGCGGCATTTGAAGGATCGGGCAGAAGCGCGCTGCGCATGATCCGGTCGGCGCCGGCGACCGAATGTCCCGCGGCCCCCGGAAGCGACCGGAATGGTGACGCGCGGGTGGCTGCGGCAAGCAGCCCGGAAATGAAGACCAGCCCATCAATGCCGACCGCAATCGCGAGCGCGAGGTAGGCAAGTTTGTTGCCATCGGAGAATGCGTTCATCGTCACGATGAACCGGTGCGCACGATCGTCGCGGTTGCGCTCGATGTTGTCGAGACCCCGGCGATATTTTTCGGCGGCATTGGGGGAAAGGGAAGCAAGCTGGAGGCAGTCGCGCGCGCGCGTCACCAGGGCATTAACCGCGGTCTGGTAGGCCTTGGCATCGCTCGACGAACATTGTGAAGAAAGCACCGCAATACCCGAGGAAAGTGAAAAAACCGGAGCGGCGGCAAGATTGACTTCAGCAGTGCTGCAGCTCACGTTTCCACTCCCGCCGGCACGCTTGATTGCATCCGCCGCAAGGCGACATGATAGCCCGAGCTGCTCCAGGGCTTCCCTTGTCATCGCACTTTCGAAAGTCGCGCGAGAAGCGTCCAGTTCAGTGAGCTTTGCCTTGATTTCCGCCTTCAAGTTGTCGTTCTGCTTGAGACCACTTGCTTCAGTGCTCGTATCTTGGGCGGTCAGGGCACTCTCGGCTCCTGACGCGGACACCGATTGCACGACAAGCTCGCTCTCGGTTCCCTCGATCTTGGTCTCTATTTCGGCAACCCGCCTGGCCGCCGCATCCCGCTCGGCTTCCTGCCGCTGCACCTCGATCTTAGCGCGAGCCACATCGCCAATGAGACGTTCATAGATCGGGCCGCGACCTGCCAGCTTGCTTTCGCCCAGCCCTTGTTCTTCCTTGAGTGCTCTGACCTCCGCATCGCGCAGTTGCCGCGTTGATTGTCGGATCTGTTCGTCGAGCTTGTCTCTCGATGAGCTGGCCTCCCCCCGCTCCATTCTCAGCTTTTCGAGGCGATCCTTGAGCCCTGCTTCCCTGCGCCGGGCACGATCGCGAATTGCCTGCTTCTCGGCACGCTCCTCACCCCGGATCTCCATGGCGCGGCCCTGCTGCTTTACGAGCGCGGCACGTTCACGGTTCAGCGCCGCAATGCCGTCGGCCGTTTGAATCCGCAGCCGGTCGAGACCGTCGGCATAAGCCCGCCAGACAGGTCCTTCCAGCAAACGAGCTTTTTCTCCAATCCGCTCCTGCTGGGCGACCGTCATGAGATCCGAAAGGATCTTGTCCGTCTCGCTCTTGGCGCGGATCTCGGATGCGCGCGATCGCTCGGCGTCGGGAAAAACCGCCGAAAAGAGTGAATCGAACGAAAAGAATACGGATGTTGCCATGCACGCGGTGAACATGACCAGCAGCATGGTCGTGTTGAACGTGGCCCGGGGTGAGTTGGCGCTATTGCGTGACCCGAGGAAAAGGGTGGCGGCAAAGAGCAGCAGCAAGCCCGTGAGAATGAGACCCCACCACCGCGTCACGACCGAGTACACGGTGGCGACCTCGAACCAAGACAGTAAAAGGAGACCGGCTAGGGGCAGCGCCACGACCGCCACGACCGCCAGCCAAAGACGTCTTGGTGTGGCCAGGCTTCGGTCGTCATTGCGTTGGAAGCGGTTGACCACCGCCTCACCGAGCATCCAGGCGGAAATCAACATTACGCTTTGAATACCGAACGTGATGAGAAACGAAAGGACCGGCGCACTGGTGAAATTCGACATGCCGTCGAGAGTTGTCCAGCCTGATGCAATTGACAGCACGATGCTGGTGATGCCGAGAAGTACGATACGCCAATTAGTCAATACGAACCTGTTCATCGCAATTACCGCGGGGCTGTCGAATATGCTGGCCTCGAACGTCCTCGGAGCGTCGGCCCATGCACCACGGCGTGGCGCAAATCCCGCCCCGTATTCAAACTTCTCTATGACTGGCGGGCGTCTTAACCGCGCCGCATCAACGATGTCTTGTCGAACTGCACGCCACAAGCGCAAGTCCCATCGAACGTGCCGGGCGCGGACGGTGACAGTATCCTAGGCACTGCGCTATTGGCCTTCGCGTGCGAACTCATTTGTATCGAATTAAAAAGTCAGAATGCCGATAATGCAAGCCCGGTGCCGGCGACAGGGTCAATTCGGCCGCGTGATGTCCCGATCCGAAGTTGCTTGGAAGACGAGCTATATCGCGCGTTCGCGTTAACTCTGCCACGCCGGCACGCGGTGACTGCTACTCACGGAAGCTACGGTTAACCTGATCGAGCAGGGGCTTCGTCAGGTATGAAATGACGGTTCTCTCACCCGTTGAAACGAAGATCTCGACGGGCATGCCGGGTATCAACTTCAAGTCGCCAAGCTTTTTCAATTCGCCCGGCGATATGGCGACGCGCCCCGCGAAATACGAAGCCCCGGTCCGCTCGTCCTTTGAGGCATCTGCGGCGACTTGGACGACGCGACCGGAGATTTCCTGGGTTATCTCGGACGCGAAGGCGCTGAACAGAAGCCGCGCCGCACGCCCGGGGATCACCTGATCGATGTCAGAAGCGGAGAATTTTGCTTCAACGATCAAGTCATCCGATTGCGGGACGATGACCAGCACCTGCTCGGCTGGCGTTATCACGCCACCCACCGTATGAACGGCAAGTTCGTGCACGACACCGGCCACCGGTGCCCGCAACTCCGCCCTGTCGAGCCGGTCTCGCGCTGCGGCCTGTCGCTCCTTCAGCTCGGCAAGCTTGACCTCTATGGATCGGATCTCGCGTTGCGCATCCGAACGCATTGTCTGGTCTATGCCAATCAACTGGACCTTGATCTCGCTGATTTGGCCTTGGGCCCGCGCGATCTGCGCAACAAGGGCGCCATGTTCTCCGCGCAGCCTCTTTGCTTCTCGTTCCATGGCGTAAACGCGGCTGACTGGCGTGAGCTTCTTTTCATGCAACGAGCGGATCTGTCCCAGTTCCTTGTCGATCAGTTCAAGCTCGCCGCCCTTGGCATCGCGTTGCGCTTCGAGACCGGAGATCTCGACCTCCAGCTGATCAATGCGAAGCGAAAGCTGCTCTTTGTGGCTGGCGCGCGTCTTCCGGTTCTCCTCGAACAACCGAAGTTCACCGGCAACCGCAATCTCGGCATCCTTGTTGTTGTCCACGAAGCCGGGGGGAAGCTCGAAGCGCTCAGTCCCATCCCGTTCGGTGACGAGTCTCGCAATGCGCGCCGTCAGTTCTGTCAACTGCCCTTCGATGATGCCAAGTTCAGCACGGATCTGTGTGTCGTCGAGACGCAAAAGGACGGCGCCCGCTTCAACAGGATCACCGTCCCGCACGAAGATCGTCGAAACGATGCCGCCATCGCGGTGTTGGACTTTCTTGACGTGTCGCTCCACCGTGACGGTGCCGCTGGCGATCACGGCGCCGGA
Source organism: Hyphomicrobiaceae bacterium (assembly GCA_036768475.1). Taxonomy (GTDB): domain Bacteria; phylum Pseudomonadota; class Alphaproteobacteria; order Rhizobiales; family Hyphomicrobiaceae; genus JAEUMD01. The sequence goes on from DAIPMW010000014.1 coordinate 26,900, forward strand.
CAGTTGCGCCGATCCGGCCCAACCGCCAATGCCAAGGATCAGAGCCGCCATGACGGCGGCGCCAAAATACATGTGTCCGCGCGTCGAAAACGTCTGCGTCCGATATTGGGTGGGGCTCGTTTTGCCTTTGCCTGTCACTTCTCTCATTGGTCTGTCCCTGGAGGCATATCGCGCGGGTTCGGAAAGTCGAGTTGGTGTTCGGGTGGCTATCCAGGCCCACTGTTGTCTTCGTCGCCATAGAAGTCGCTGTTGGACAGCTCGTAGTATCCTTGAAGCTCGATCTCGAATTCATGTGTCGCGAAATCGTCGTCGATGTTGCCCTCGATCACGGTAACCTCGCCATCCTCGAGACTCTCGTAACGGAACCGAATTTGTCCCGGTTCCGTGAACTCGGCGCCCTGGCTGATGAGGATGAACTTCTTGAAGCCGAGATCCTCCAGGCTATCAGCGGTCTGCTCGCCCAGTGCCTTGACGTTGATCCGGTCACCGACTTCGAAGTCCGTGATCTTGTCCCGGAAATCGTTGCCATAGCCGGCTGTCGAAGCTTCGAAGACGAATATGTCGCCGCCGCCGCCGCCGGTCAGGATATTGACAGCATCACTGGCAACCAGCGTGTCGTTGCCGCCACCGCCGATGGCGTTCTCGATGGACACGATTGCATCCTGGCCGATTTCGTCCCCGAAGGCCTCGCCACCTTGAAGGTCAATCGTGACGCCGGCTTGCGATGTGGAGGCGTCGTAGGTATCGGCGCCGTCACCTCCATCGATGACGTCATGGCCGTCATTGTAACTGGCAACGAAGATGTCGTCTCCCTGGCCGCCCGAGAGCATGTCGCCGCCCGCGCCGCCACTTAGGAAATCATCGCTGTCAGATCCGTTGAGCTCGTTGGCTTCGCTGCTGCCAACGATCCGGTCGTCGCCGCCGCCGCCGACCACATTTTCGATGTTGATGAGCGTGTCGTCGCCGATCTGATCGCCTGACGCCTTCATCTCAGCAAGATTGACATCGATAGGGGTAGTAATTGCGCTGGCTGAATAGGTATCGAGTCCCTCGCCTCCGTCGATGAAGTCGTTGCCGTCGTCTTCCGTCGCGGTAAAGGTATCATCATCGTCTTCACCGAACATGACGTCATTTCCGGCGTCGCCTTGGATGATATCGTCTCCCGTTCCCGCGAAGACTACGTCATCGCCTGATCCGGCGAAGATCTGGTCGTCGCCTTCATGTCCAAAGATAACGTCATCGCCATCGCCGCCGACGATCCGGTCGTTCCCGCCACGTCCATAGATCGTGTCGTCGCCTTCCCTGCCGAGGACGACGTCGTCGCCGTCCAGGGTATCGATCGTGTCGGCGCTTGGGGTTCCGAGCACGATATCATCGCCATCCGTGCCCGCGATCTGAACGGGAGGCGCATCAACGAACTGAAGTGCCGCCGACTGCGCCACGCTCAAGCTGTGATCGCTCACGTCATAGGTGAACTGGACGGTCGCGATGGATCCCCGGTCGGGTGTGTAAAGCCAGGTGCCTGGCCCGTGAGCCGTGAGTGAACCCGCCGACGCAGTGAGGTTGACTACGTCCAGTTCGTCTCCATCGGCATCGGCGGCGCCCTTGAGCAGCGCACTCATCGAAATGATGACTGACATATTGACGTATTGCGGTTGCAGCCGCACGGGCCCCGACGAAATGTCTCCCGGTCTGGAGCCCAGTATCCAACCGCTACGTCATCGATCGAAGCAGATTGAAGCTGGGCTGGAGTCTGATCGGCCGAGATGGAGGTGACAGACATCCATCGAAGGCATGAATTAAGATTATCAAAAAACAGAAATTTGCAAGAAGCCGCAGGGGGAATGTATGTCCGCCTGCCACCGTCCTGAACTGGAACTCTCGAAACGCGAATCGATCAGCGTCAATTTAGCATGGATACGCCGCATTGTGCGCCGGTGTCGCGCAATGATTAATTTTTTAATTCAGCAGCAGCGCACTCAAAGCTTTGATTTATAATAGTATGTTGAATTACAATGCGTTCTGAAAGATGAGGCTGGCCGCTATTTCCTATCATTGTGCCAAAGTTTCGACGCACGCCCACCTTGCCCCGAGCACGCATTCTGCAGACTGGTTCAGTATGCAATAGCGGCAGTTTCCAACCCATTGCAACCGTCCGGGATCAAACGGGCTACGGCGCAAATTGAAATTAAAGCGACCTTCGACCAGTTGGTCGGATTCGCCTTTTGGATGATCGCTCTTCGGAGCCGTCCTCAGTGGATGAAAACTAATTTTGTTTGGCGCCTGACCCAATGATGGCCTCGAGTTTCGTCTCGAAGCCGCTATCGGATTCAAACTGCTTCAGGCACTCGTAGACCTCCTCCCACGCCTTGGACTTCGCCTCGCTATCGAGATTCGCCACCACTGCGCGATATGCTCCGGCAGCCTCTTGCATCAGATGCAGAGCATCGCGCGCGCTCGGCAGAACGAGCCGGGTTCGCACAATCTTCGTCTCGACATCAGTAAGTCTATTATCCTTCATCAGATTTTTCAGGTGTCCGCTCGCGCCCAGCGCGAATATGCCGGGACTCCCGGGCGGAGGCGCGGGCTTGGCAGCATGGCGCAGAAGGATTGCCATTGGCTGTGCAAGAAAGAGATTGTCGGAAGGCGTCGTAAAAACCAGTGCTGCAAAACGTGCACCGGGCTTCAGGAGATGAAGGACGGCCTCCAACGCCTCGGGTGGCGAGGGGAAAAGCATCAAACCCATTCGACAAATCGCAGCATCGAATGGAGGCAGCGTCTTTGGTAGCTCGTCCGCAGCACATTCAAGCGTCTCGATGTTCTCAAGACCCGCGCGAGTGGCATTTTGGCGGACTTGCTCCAGCATGGCGGCAGAGATATCGCTGGCTACCACCTCACCCCTCGGACCCACACGCTTCGCCGCCTGAAGACTCTGACTACCGGCACCGCAGGCGATATCGAGAATGCGCATCCCCGGCCGAATACCGGCCATATCGATGAGTGCATCGGTGGCCTGGGAGAAACTCGTGGCGAACGTATGCTCCCATTTCGCCCATCCAGGCGCTGCCGCCTCCCAAGTGTTTCGAAGTTCGGCTGTAACTGAGTTGTCGGCCATAGGCAGCTCCGATACTTTGTACATATTATCACAAAAGCAATATGTGCAGAATTGCCTATCCCAAATTTGACAGGATAAGTTTGGCGGCACATGCCCTGGAGGGTTGCTTCCGGCGCGCTCCACCCACGCGAAAGACGACGGAAGTGTCAGTCTTCCTTCGGCATAGCCATTCAGTCCTGATGCCATATAGGAGGGTCATGGAGGGCAATAGAGTAGACGTAGTTCTCCGTTTCGTCGTTCTCGGTCCGCTTGTCTTCGATCATCAGATCAGAGACTGGCGGCGATCATCACCTTGCCCTTGCGTCCCGTCGCCGAAGCCGCGGCCAGGGCTGCTGTCGCACGCTCGAGCGGAAAGACACTGTCGGCCGGTAGGCTCAGTTTGCCGGCGATCGCAAGGCTCGACAGTTCTTTGGCGACAGCCGCGCGGCGTTCGGGCGTGACCCGCTCAACTTCCTTTGCGCCCCAGAAGCCTTCGACTTTGATTTCCTTGAAAATCAAGTCGGCGGCGTCCAGCCGCAAGGGCTCGCCCGACATCAGGCCGAAGGAGAGTAACTTGCCGTGCGGGCTGATGAAGTGCAGCATCTCATTCGCTTGATCGCCGCCGATCATTTCGATCCCGCCGGCGACGCGGTCATCGCCGATGGCTTTGGCAAGGCGCGCCTGCCAGCCCTTTTCGGTTGAGACGAAGACTTCGGAAATTCCGAGCTCGTTGAGCGTCCGTCGCGCTTCCGCGCGTTTGACAATGCTGGCGACCTTGACGCCCCTGGCGCGCGCGACTTGGCCGATGACCATGCCGACGGCGCCGTTTCCGGCGTTGATGATGATCCATTCGCCGGGCTTTGCGTCAAGGCGGTCGAGCGCCAGCAAGGCGTCGGTGGGCATGCCGCGGATCTGCGCTGCCATTTCGGGCAGCAACTGATCGGGCATGACTGCGAGCTTATGCGCCGGGGCGATGAAATACTCCGCCCACGTTGCGAGGAGGCCGGCAGCGGCGACGCGCTGGCCGATGGCAAGTCCGGTGACGCCCGCGCCGAGCTTGTCGACGATGCCCACCGCTTCGCTTCCGCCGCCGGCGGGAAGTTCGGGTTTGTAGCCGTATACGCCCTGAATGGTCATCAGGTCGTGATTGTGAATCGCGTGGGCGACATGGCGGGATCGGATGCTGACCTGACAGTGGCGGACCTCACGAGGCCCGCCACCACAAGAATGACCGCGGAACGTCAAAAGGATTCAAGCTATCCAATCCAACGTCGTCCAAGGCAATCACTTTACAGCTCTCGTGGGATCATTTTGCGGGCTTGCAGGACTTTGTCACAGGATCCCATTTCTCAGTGGGCTTGCAGTCCTGGGGTCCTTTCGGTGGTGTCTGGGCAAATGCTGGCATGACCGACGCACTGACGAAAGCAGCTGCCACAGCAGCCAAGATAGCCTTCTTCATCGTTGTTCTCCTTTTGCGGATGCCACCGGATTGGACGCACAACCTGCAGATTGGTGGCGGGACGAACTCGGAAAACGTCTGGCGTTTCTGAGCATGAGCCAACAACGCGATTGCGGCTGTTTGGTTCCCGCCAAATCGCCAAAGGGCAGGGCATACAAAACGCCCGCACGCGGCTCAGTTCGTTGACGCCCGCGCTATTTGAGAATGCGCTTGCGGATGTGGTTCGTCGTTGGCGAGGTTCATTGTTGGCAGGGCGGTTTTTCCAATGCGGGCACGTTGGTGCCCGCTTCTTCGAGTGGTTCATTTCTGGCGCTTGGGAAGCGAGGCCAGCGCGTGTTCGATATCCCGCAAAAGCTTGGGGTGGCGTAGGTGCACCTCGCGACGGATCAAGTCGTCGCGCCAGAGTTCTAAGATTTCGCGTTTGTGGGCGACGCTAAGTTCGCTGGAGGAGAGCACCTCCAGCGGTGATGAGAAGTCACCGGCCAATAATCGTTCGACCGGTGGCACGTATTGATCTTGTCGTCGGTCATCCATCGCAATCGCTATTCCGTTTGGGTTCATTGAACCAGTGACAGGGCAACGCGACGGGCATGCAGAGCACCTTGTCGTTCGGTGCTGTCCATCCTACCTGCTGCCTGGACCGCCTCCCTGACCAGGCTTCGGAGCCGGACTCTGCCGTTGCTGCTCGACTTTCTTATCGAGCGCGATTTGCGCACTCGACTTGAACGCCGGCGCACTTTCCAATGCTTTAGCCTGCACCGGGATGGTCACGGCGAGCTTGTCACCGATCTTGGCAAAATGAATGTTATCCATCGCCAGCGCGACATCGTGCGAACCAATGCCCAGAAAGCCACCGACGCTAATCACAAGACCTTGGATATTTCCGTTTGATGTGTGGATCAGATCGGTAACTGTTCCAACGCGGGGCTTATCGGCTGTGTTGACATCCATGCCAATCATCTCAGACGCGAGAAAAGTACCCGAAGGCTGTGTCGGGATCAGACTCTTGATGGATTGTGCCGTTTCTTTCTCGGCAGGGGCCGCTGCATTCGGCGCAGCCTTTGGGGCAGTCTCGGACGGCTTGACGTCTGGCAGGGTTTTGCCAGCAGGTGCTTGCTCATTCGCCGGGGGCTTTGGCGAGTCCTGTGCAGAGAGAGGTGATGTCAGCGCGATGACCATCGTCAAAGCGGCGGCACCAGAAGTTATCTTCAACGCCATGGTTTGCCTCCTTGTTACGAAGACTGGTGGAAGTTAATTTGCCTGCCGTGGGTTAGCAGATAACTCGTACCGCCGGATTCGGTTCCAGTGACGCGACCCAGATGCTGTTCAAAATTCGTTACAGCCACGATATCGACGACATCGATATGTGATCAGTTGGTCACCAGCGCAAAGCCAGTTGTTGCCGCTTCCGGTCTGATCGCTTCGAGCGGCGCAAACGGATCTTCGCAGTCCGGGCGATGGTTCGCACGGGCGTTGCGATGCGATATATTCTGCGTCGACGCGCGACCCAGTCACTTCACGTCGCGCACATCTGCTTCAGGCAGTTCGTTGACCTTCTCCGCTGAGAGAGAAAGTTCGACTCTGTCGGCACCGATGACGTACTGATCTCTTCGAACCTTGACGGTCTTGCCGCCAAGCCCAAGGAACCCGCCGACGTCGAACAAGATCGCGCCAAGGTCGCCCGAGTCCGCCCTTGTCATGGTGGTAACATTGCTGAGATGCTTGCCGTCATAACTATAGACCGGCCAACCCGTCAGATTGCGCACTTCTGCGTTTTTGGCGCCCGTATCAGGCGCGGTTGGCGTTTTGCCTTGTTGCGCGCTCTGCGGTGCCGGTGTCACTCCCTTCGGCCGGCCCATCTCTTGTTGCGCCAGCGCCGGCACAGCGCTCAGCATCGCGACCAAGATTCCTGTAAGAACGAGCTTCCTCCGCATTGAAGTTACCTCGCATACTTCATTACTCCTGAGTGTTTAGCCACCACGTGAATGGCTAATCACACATCAAACGTCGCTAGAGATACAGGGTTCCCAGTCACACGGTTCCGGATGGTTGCTCAAGATCCGATGGCTTCAGTATGAAGATCGTCATGCGTCATTGCAGTCGGGTCCCGTATTGCGCGACACAAATCCAAAAACGAGGGAAGTGGCAGCATCGACCGAAAAATCGATGCATACGCGATCTGCGCGTTGGACGGCCAAGTGCCCAGGCAGGGCCGATCGGAACCCTCAATGGGCTGAGGTGTTAGACGTGCTGACACGGTGGATTATCAAATTGGAGGTTTATGTCATGTTGCGAATAGCAGCTCTCGCCGTCGCCGCTTGTTTGGCTGTGCCAACTCTCGCAAACGCGCAGAGTGTCGGCATCTTCGTCGAGGACCCTTATCTGGATTACCCAAATTACGACTACGACGATGGCTCATATAGCCCGAGGGTCTACGGCTACTACGCTGAAAGACCCTATGTTGCGCCAAACGTGCGGATCGTGACGCCGCTTCCAGACAACGGTTGCGGAGAATACTTCTATTGGAATGGTGAAGCGTGCCTCGACGCTCGTGTCGTGCCACCCGACGTCAAATAGTGTTTGAAGTGCATTTGCGGATGCCGCACGTTCCGACAGTGTGTACGTGCGGATCCGCAGTGAAGTATAGGGGCGAATGAAGTTCACCAAGATTGGATCTTGCAAGCCTGCCGGTAGCGCTGCAAGCGGTTGGGCGCCGCTGACGTGCGAGACTGCCAGCGCTGATGCACCCTCTTGTGGTTCGGCATCGAAATATCTTCGCGGCTAAAATGGAGAGCCGTGCATTCACCGCACGGAGCATCGCCGTGTCCGCGCGCCACGAAGCGCGTCGATCATTCAGCGCTTCCAGATTCGCGAACTTCGTAAAAATGTATTCTTTGTATTTAGCAGTTGTTGACGCGCCTTGCCGTAGGATTACCCAGCAATTAACGCATTGTGCGAGATCGCCGGTGATCCAAAGGGAAGCGATTAACCTACAGGGCGGGTGCGACGCCAAAGGGGGTCCGAACCTGAAGGACGCCCATCAATTTTCATCCAAGTGTCCGTGCAAATATCTCTGCGTTGATCGTCGAAGTTGACGCTCGTGATGGGCGTCGGCCTGCCCTGCGGCTGTCATCGTGCCTACCAAGTGTTTTCATTTGATCGTTTAATTGTCTCTCAATGGAGCATACTCATGTCGATAATTAAAAGGCTCTTTATTAATTTTTATCGAAATTCAGAAGGAAGCGTGGCTATAATGTTTGCAATAACGCTGCTCTTTTTGTTCGGCGCTGTCGGATTTTCGATGGATTATTCATCCTGGGTAAAAAAGGACACCGGCCTGAAATCGGCAGCCGACGCCGGCAGTCTGGCCGGCGCTCGAGAGTTGGCCAACGCAATGCTCGAACATGATGATGACAACGCTGTGAGCCGCGCAGAGGTCGCCGCTGGCCGTTATGTCGGGAAGAACGGTGGCGCACATGCGTCGCTCAAAGTGAAAGTTTCAGCGACCGAGCCAATGGGCGTTGTCGTAGAGCTCGACGAAAAGGGTCAACAATTCTTCTCGCAAGCGTTGCTTCCGGAACAGCCGACGATTTACGTACAAAGTGCTGCCAATGCTGCGCGGGTCGCGGATGCATGCGTCGTGGCACTTAATCCATCGGCCACGCCGGGGGTCGAGTACAATCTTTCTGGACAAGTTGTCGCGAATAACTGCTCCATCTGGTCCAATTCTACGACGGCGACCTCCAGCCTGGGAAAGGGATCGGGAATAGTCACCGCAGATACGAACTGCTCTGTAGGTAATGCCATTGTCAATGGCGGTCTTGCAATGGAGCCCAAGGCCAGGTCGAATTGTCTACCCATATTGGACCCACTGGCCGATTGGTCTCCTCCGCCCACACCATGGGCATGCCAAGCATCCAACCTGGTTCTGGATAAGCCCGGAAACTACACGCTGAAGGCCGGTAAGTATTGCGGCGGCATTACCATTAAGGGCGGGGCAAAGGTTACATTTGAACCAGGAACTTATTTTATCAAGGGTGGTTCGCTTTCCGTCGAAGGCGGCGGCGCGATTTATGGAGATGGCGTCTCCTTCGTTTTTACCGAAGGCGCGGCAGTAAATTTGGCGGGCGCATCGGTCGTGCGCTTGTCTGCTCCAACGTCGGGTCCAATGGCAGGCATGCTCCTTGCTGCAGGACGTGACGAGCCGACCACAAATTCCTTATTGCGAGGCTCCAACGAATTCACACTTGAAGGCTATATCTACTTGCCGACGCACAACCTGCGGTATTCTGGTGGTCCCAGTGGTTCGCATCCGGCGGCTTATACATCCGTCATTGCCTCTACTGTGAAATTCGATGGCAGTTCGCGGGTCGAATTCAGGAATAACGATGGCAGCGTGCCAATTCTGGGTGCGCGAGCTTTCAGCCACATCTACCTGACGAGATAAGTTTCGAGCAGTCTGACGGAACAAACGATTGTCCGTGCTCGCGGCTTGAAGCGCGGCAACAGAGGGAGCGGAACCTCCGACGTGGGGGCTCCGCTTTCAAATTCGATGCTCGTCTGCAATTTGTGCGGCAGGTAGTTTGTTGGCCGTAGGCGACTTGGGCGAGGTGACACACGGCATCGCAATCTCTCAACCAAAGAGATGGAGCAGATCACAACGGCCAGAATGATTCGCAGCCTGCCACCGCTTCCCCTTATTCGCTGCGGTGTTGGATCGCCTCCCCGCGTCAGCGCTCGTTCGGCATGTTGTCGACAGTGCGCGACCAGCATTCGGGCGATCCGTAGCTGTCCATGACGACGCGGTCACCTTCATGGCGATGGGGTTGCGACGGCGCCCAGCAGGTTCGCTTCACGCAGGGGCCTTTCGCGCAGTGCCCCCAGTCGACCTGCCGGGATTGGCCGTCGCGCCAGGGAATGATGTGTGCGCTTGCCGACCCGACCGAAGAAAGAGCGGCGAGGCAAGTGAAGCATGCGACAATGACAGTGTGCTTCATGGCTTTGGCTTCTCCTTTGGGTGGTTCTCACTTGGTGACAAAACGAGCCTGGATCACCGCGCCGTGCGGATCCTTTCCGGTGAGCGCAATCTTGGCTCCTTTGGGCAGTGGTGCATTGAGCACGGCCGTCAACGTTGTGTCTTTGGCCTCGAGTTCGACCACGCGCGTGCCGGCGTCTGTTTGAACGACGGCCTTGAACTTCGATCCGTCGACTTTGAGTGGCTCATGGTCCTCGCTTATGTGAAATACGAGGCTCGTGTCGGAGAGCACCATCTCGACGCCGTGATGGGTGGCGGTCTCGACAAACAGCCCGCCATGCTTGGCTCCGTGATTGTCGCTTTTTTTGTGGTCATGCGTATCGCGGTCATGGCTCTCCTCATGCCTGTGATCGCCGTCCGCGAAGGACGAGCTTGACGGACCGGTCAGCGCAAATGCGGCAATAAGTGCAACGAGAATTGTTCGGAACATGCAGGTTCTCCTGTGGTGAAGATCAGTAGGATTCGATTGGTGTCGCCGCGGTATGGGGAGCGACATCGTGCTCCGCGATGAGGCGTTCCAGCGGCTTGCGGCCAAACCAGAGAAACAGCAGCGGTGTCAGCACCGCATCGATCACGGTCGCCGAAATGAGGCCGCCGAAGATCGTGACCGCGAGCGGATGCAGGATCTCGCGCCCCGGCTCGTCGGCCGCGATCATCAAGGGTACGAGCGCAAGCCCGGCGGAAAGGGCTGTCATCAGGACTGGTGTCAGCCGCTCCAGTGAGCCACGCACGACAAGAGCGCGGCCAAACGTTTCGCCCTCATAGAGCGCAAGGTTGATGTAATGACTGATCTTGAGGATGCCGTTGCGCGCGGTGATGCCGGCGAGTGTGATGAAACCGATGAGGCTTGCGACCGAGAAGGGAAGTTGCCATAGCCATAGCGCGGCGACGCTGCCGATGAGGCCGAGTGGAATCGAGGTCAGCACGATGCCTGCCAGGATCGCCGAGTGATAGCGGCTGTAGAGCACCAGAAAGATCATGGCGAGCGAGATCAGCGATAAGAGCAGAATCGTACGCGTCGCTTCCTCCTGCGCTTGGAATTGACCTTCGAGGCGTATGACATAGCTCGGCGGCATGTCGGCCTCATCGATGATGCGGCGGATATCGGCAACGATCGCTGCCATGTCGCGCTGGCCGTCACCGTTGGCCGAAACGACAATGCGGCGCTGCTGGTTCTCTCGCAGGATCTGGTTTGGTCCCTCAGCTTCTTCGATCTTGGCCAGCCGGTTCAAAGGGACATACCCCTTGGGCGTGGGAACAAGCGCTTGGCCGAGCCCGCTTGTCGAGCGGTCCTGGTCGTCGAGCCGCATGACGACATCAAAACGCCGGTTACCCTCGACGATTTGTGAAACGGTGCGGCCGTTGGTCAGATTGGCAAGCGTCTCCGTCAGTTCCGGCGGCTTCACACCATAAAGGGCCGAGCGCTCATAATCGGGAACGACCTGGAGCTGCGGGATCAGTACCTGCTTCTCGGTCTGCAGGTCGACAAGGCCGGGCACGCCTTGCAAACGCGCCTGCATGGCAGCGGCCAGTGTGCGCAGCCGGTCGAGATCGTCACCGAAGATCTTGACGGCGATCTGCGCACGCACACCCGAGAGCATGTGATCGAGGCGATGGCTGATCGGCTGGCCGATGGCGATCGACGCCGGCAGGACAAGCAAGGCTTGGCGGATGTCGGCATAGACTTCCTCGCGGCTGCGATCGGAGTGGGCCAAGTCGACATCGACTTCGGTGACGTGAACGCCCTCGGCATGCTCGTCGAGTTCGGCGCGGCCGGTGCGCCGGCCAACACTCTTCACTTCCGGCACATTCATCACCAGTCGTTCGGCAAGCGTGCCCAACCGGTCAGCCTCGGCAAGAGAAATGCCGGGGTTGTAAACAACCATGACGAGTGCTGTTCCTTCATTGAAGGCCGGGAGGAACGAGCGGGGAAGTTGCGTTGCCAGCACGCCTGCCGCGATGACGGCCGTGACAATTCCTGCAACGACCAGGCGCGGATAGGCGAAGGTGAGCGCAAGCAGCGCGCGGTTGCCGCGCTTGAGAATACGGACGAGTCGCGTGTCGTGTGCCGCGCCGTCGGGTGTGCGCAAGAGGAAATGGCACAGAACCGGTGTCAGCGTGATCGACGTAACCAGGCTCGCCATGATCGAGACGATGTAGGCGATACCGAGCGGCCGGAACAGCTGACCCTCAAGACCTTGCATGGCGAAGAGCGGTACGAACACCAGAACGACGATTGCGGTCGCGTAGACGATCGAGGAGCGCACCTCGTGGCTTGCGTTCAAAACAACCGTCAATCTCGGCTGCGGATGGGCTGATGCGGCGTTGAGCTTCAGACGCCGCAATACGTTTTCGACGCCCACGACCGCGTCATCGACCAATTCGCCGATGGCAATCGCGATGCCGCCCAATGTCATGGTGTTGATCGACAGGCCGAACGCGTAGAACACGAGGATGGTGATGAAGATCGACATTGGAATGGCGGTCAAGGAAATGAACGTCGCGCGCCAGTCCAGCAGGAAGAGAATAAGGATGAAGGTGACGACGACGGCGGCCTCGATCAACACCTTCTTCACGTTCGCGATCGATGTCTCGATGAACGTCGCCTGCCGGAACTGTACGTGATTGGCTGTGACGCCTTCGGGCATCGTGCGCTGGATCTTTTCGAGTTCAGCCTCGATTGCTTTGGTGACGGAAACGGTGTCGGCTTGCGGCTGTTTCTGCACACCAATGATGACGGCCTCATCGCCTTGATAACCCGCATCGCCGCGCTTCACGCGCGGTGCAAACGAGACGGCCGCGACCTGGCGCAGGAGGATGGGTTGATTGTCCCTGACCGTTACGACGAGGTTCTCCAGATCCGTGAGACGTGTCGTGCGCCCGATGTTGCGAATGAGGTATTCGCGCGCATGCTGGTCTATGAAACCGCCGCCGGCGTTCGTGCCGAAGCCGCGCAGCGTCTCTTCGATCATGCCCGGAGTGATTTCGAGCCGCTGCATGGCAATGAGATCGGGGCTGACACGGTACTGGCGGACCTCTCCGCCGATCGGGATGACCTGCGCCACGCCGGTAATGGTCAGTAGCTGCGGCCGCATCACGAAATCGGCAATCTCGCGCAACTCCATAGGCGACACGGTCTTGCCGGTTATGGCGATCAGCATGATCTCGCCCATCACCGATGAAATAGGTCCCATCTGCGGCTGTACGCCTTGCGGGAGTTGGGCAGCGACAGTTGCCAGCCGTTCGACAACGAGCTGCCGGTTGCGGTAAATGTCCGTTCCCCAGTCAAACTCGACGTAGACGATGGACAGCCCCACGCTGGATACCGACCGAAGCCGGATGACGCCCGGCATGCCGTTGAGCGCTGTCTCGAGCGGGTAAGTGACGAGCTGCTCGACTTCCTGGGGCGCATAACCCTCAGCCTCGGTGAGAAGCGTCACCGTCGGCCGGTTGAGGTCGGGGAACACGTCGACCGGTAACCGCGGCAGAATGTAGGTCCCGTAGGCCGCGAGCAGCAGGGAAGCGACGATGACGAACATGCGCTGATTGAGGCTCAGCGCCACGAGTGCTTTGAACATCTCTCTGTCCCCTCAGCGGATCTGGTTCACGAGAGGGGCGCCCTCGACGATGATCTGCTCGCCGGGCTTGAGGCCTGCTGTTGCAATGACGCGCTCACCGTCGAGATCCGTCGTTCGAATGGCCACGGGCATGTAGCGCTCAGGCTCGAGCCGCTTGAACGCTACGGTCTGACCGTTCGGCGCCTGTGCAATGGCGCTGCGCGGCAGGATGAGGCCCGTCACGGGCTCGCCCTTCTCGATCAGCACTTTGACCGGGCTGCCGATGTTGAGTGCATCGCTTGGGGTTTCGAGGCGAAAGTGCAGCACGGTGGCCTGCTGCTGCAGTGCGCGGCTGCGGCCGACATATGCGAGCGCAAAAAGCTCTCCATCCGATGTACGGGCGCGGGCCTTGGTGCCGGTTGGATCGATGCGTGGATCAAAGGAGATGGCCTCGACCCACAGGCTGGCGGGGTCGAGTATGTTAAACAGAGTGTCACTTGTCGTGACGACCTGCCCCGCAACGACGCGCACCTCGGCAATGATGCCATCGACAGGTGCTACAAGAGCCTCGGGCTCGCTTCGCGATTTCGCGAGCTGTTGGCGGCGCGCGTCGAGACCTGCGCGTTCGATTTCCAGATCTTCAAGACTGGCAGCGTTGACGACTCCCTTGTCGACGAGACGCATCTGGCGCGCGATGCGCGCATCGAGCACAGCAATGCGCTGCGCGAGATCACCGGCCGTCTGGCGCACGTCAGAGGCATCGATTGGTGCGAAAGCAGGTTCCACATAGGCGAGAACCTGCCCTTTCTTCACCGGTTGCCCCAAAATCGGCAACCCTTCGCCCACGACCTGGATACGTCCGCCGATTGTGCTCTGGACGCGACCAGAGCGGTTCGGATCGGCAATCACGCGGCCGATCAGTCGGTCGGCGCTGCGGGCCGTCTCGGTAGCCAGAATGCGCGTGCGGATCGCGAGCAGCCGCTGCGTGGGTTTGGGCAAGAACAGCTCACCGTCCGGCAGGCGTCGGGGAGCATCGCCGAAAGCTGCCGAGCCGCCCCCTTCACCGTGATCGTGCCCAGGTCCCGCCCAGGCCGCGCCCGCGCCGAGAACGGCGACAAGCCCCACGATCCCGATCATAAGGCCCGCGCGACCGCGCACGAGAGCGCCGATCAAGATGCCGAAGGCCAAACCAATCCCTGCCATGAGGGGTGCGTTATCGAAAATTCTTGCGGCTGATGCGGGATCAAGACCAGCCTTGCGAGCCATCTCGCCCATCGGTCCGGACACCGCCGGACGCTTCTGCCCGTCTCCATTTGCCTCTGGGCGCTTGTCGTTCTGATGGTGGTCGGCATGATCGTGGTCGAAAGAGACGCCGCTTGCCGTGTCGTGTCCGTTGGTGCCCTTGAGCGTCCCAATCAACAGATCGCTGCGGCCGTCATGCTCGATCGTCGCGATCACCTCTTTATCGCCGTGCTTGGCGAGGATCGGTGAAACAAAAAGATATGTGCCGTCAGGCTGCGCCTCGGCAAGACGTGTGTCTCCATCGATGCTCAACTCGATCTTGGCATCCGTAATGGGCGTCGTATCGGCCAACCGGTCCAGGTAGATGGCGAGCTTGCCATTCTTGAGGATGCCGACGAGTTCGTAGGCTTCGGAAACGGCTACGATCCTCGGGCTCGCCGGACTGGTGGCCGCAGCGGGTTCCGGGCCGTGGTCGTGGCCGGGGCCAGCGACAGCGGACGTTGGGAGGGTGGCCAAGATAGCCAGCATAAGCGCCCCGGCAAGCCGGGCGCGGTGGGAATAGAGCATGTGCGGAGTCCTCTAACGACGGCAAGGCGCCGGAACTCGGCGAGTTCCGGCGTGCGAAGGAGCGTCAGAGGATTGCTATTGGAGGCCTGTCGAAGGACGGCGAGGGCAGCCCTGTAAGCTGCTTGTCAAGGCCATTGAGATGCCGAATTCGAACGAGGGCGGCCAAGCCCGAGCCAAGTCCTTTCGGCAGGACCAGCGCGAAGCAGGAATGCGAATGCTCACACGAGGACTTGGCTGGATGCTCTCCTTTGGAGCCGTTGTCCGTCCGCACGTTTTCATGCTTCTGGCGGTCCGGGTCGACGTCGACGATCGCATGATCGGAAGCGGCGGCGAGTGCTTCGCTCTCGTGGTGATGCACGGCATGGACGGCATGGGCGGTATGGGTATGCACCTCGACCACGAACGCCGAGAAAATCGACACGCAAAGCAAGGCCAGCACCGAACGGCGCAGCGCGCGTCCTCTCAGCGCTTTCCACCAGCGATCGACCATCTTAACGTTGTCTCCAGCTCGACTGAGGGTAATCAACCCTGCTTCGCCAGGAAATGCAAGTCTACACGGAGGATTGTGCAATTCGTGTGGCAGCAGATGCGCTGTTCAGTTGCGATCATCGGTTCAGCACGCATTTTGCGGCACAGCTACGACCCAAGTCAGACAAAAGAACCCATCATGTATGCAACACCTGAGACGAAGGAGCGACATTCTCCTGGATCAGGCCTCATCTAGATTCTCATGATGTCTGCAGCGTACGCAACGTGACACCTCAGCCGCAGGCCTGCTGCGAGGTCGGGGCAGTTGGCCTCAGTCCCAGGAAGCGAGTCGGGTGCGTACCTTTCTGATGAAACGCTCACGATCCTGAGCTGTGTTTGTATCCATATTGGTCAAGGCGAGCCAATCGAGTCGACACCTTCGCGCGCACAGCCTGCGGATTCCGTGTTTGAAGAGCCGCCAGTCAGGCCACCCAACCAGCCAAAGGAACCAAAGTGGCGAGCCATAGGTTGTGATGACGGTAATTCGACGGATGTTCGTCAATAGCGGTTGCAGCACGGTCCGGCCACCGATGCGGAAAGCGACGCCGGGCAACCACACGCGATCGAACCATCCTTTCAGCATCGCCGGCGGTCCAAACCACCACGTCGGGTAAACAAGAACCAGTGCTTCGGCACGTCGCAACGAGGCGACGTGGTCAGCCGCGCTCCCGCGATGAAAGTTTTCATCGTAGTAGTGACGGCGCTCGTCAGCATCGAGCACCGGATCGAAGCGTTCGGTGTAAAGGCAGCGCACTTCAACATCGTGGCCCGCCGATTGTAATGTCTGGCGCGTGACCTCGCACAGTGCGGCGCCAAAACTATCGTTGCAGGGATGGCAATGGATGAGCAATACGCGCACGACCAAACCTCCTGCGAGGATTTCTTGCTTGTGATGCGGCCCGGTTCGACGGCGCCCGATTGTCAGTCGGGGAGAGTTTTCAATTCGCGGCGCAGACTATGTACGAATTTTGCCACTGTCTTCAGTCATGTTGATGTGTGTTTGAGGCAGAAACTTCATCGTCGTCTTTTGTGATGATCTGTCCCGTGTTTTGCATTGCGAAAGACCAGCCCACGACGCGTGTCACTATGCGTGCATTTGTGTAGCGAGCCAATTTTCGAATGATGCATTGCGAAGGATTGCTTCCATGTCGCTCATCCCGTCTGCCACGCCCGCCAAGTCCGATCGGCACGTCAGTGCTGTGCGCTTTCTGATGAAAGACGGGGCGAGACCCGTCCCAATCTTGATCTGTTATACGGCACTGGAACGCTTCGGCTCGACAGCTGGATGCTGCAAAAGTTCATTCGAAACCTTCAAGCGAAATCGCAGGTTGTTCGAGCGAGTCGCGCGCGACAAGTACGATCAGGGTCATCTGGAGCGCGACGGCACGATCTTCATTCGGCCTGTGGATGTAGCGTAGCCAAATCGCAACGCTCACGCGCTGAAACAAACGCTCAGCATTTGTTACGCTGCATTGCGTTGATCACAACGCAGTTGCGAGATACCATTCGTTGCGACGTTGGGGATGCGCTTCGCGCGCATTGGCAGGAGCCGCCGGGAGCGGCGACGTCACACAGTGGTTTTTTCATTTTCA
Source organism: Hyphomicrobiaceae bacterium (assembly GCA_036768475.1). Lineage (GTDB taxonomy): Bacteria > Pseudomonadota > Alphaproteobacteria > Rhizobiales > Hyphomicrobiaceae > JAEUMD01. The sequence continues at coordinate 43,974 of DAIPMW010000014.1, forward strand.
CGAGAATTGAACATCAGCCGTAAAGGCTGAGAGCGCGCACGTGCCTGCGTTGCTCGTCGATGCACGTGCGAAGCGCCGCGGATTGGGGGGCTTGCAGGCAGGCTATGTCTGCGCTTCGGGGATGGAGGGGACTATGATCAACTTCCTGCGTTCGACGGCCATATTGGCAATGGGCACCATCGTGATCGCAGCCGGCATCGTTGTGATCGTGCACGGGTAAACCAGCTCTGAGCCACGTGATTGATTCGGCCAGGCTCGGATGTTTTGGCTGTCCATGTGTCTGGTCGAACGATCCATGACGGTTGCGCGTTTTGGCGCCTTTGCGAGAGCCTCGTCATTTTTCGACGGGTCCGTCAGTGTCGAGACCTGATCTGTGCAATGACGAGGCCCAACCCAGCCTTTCTTCTCGTCCATGATATTTCGAACGGATGGCACTGAGGACCGCAAGCAAGGTGCCTACGCCTCAAGTTCGCGGCGATATCGTCGCACGCGCGTCTCCTGTCGCGGTGTTCGACAGCAGCCACGGCCCGAGCTTTGCGACATCGCTCTGGCCGCATAGTCCCATCGTCAGATCGAGTTCGGCTGCAAGGTTGCGGATCAAGGCCCGGGTGCCATTCTCTCCGGCGATTGCTATTGCATAAACGTAAGGTCTTGCGACCAGAACAGCCCGGGCACCGAGACAGAGGGCCTTCATGACGTCGGACCCGGTTCTGATGCCGCTGTCGAACAATACAGGAATGCGTCCGCCGACAGCGCTGACGATCGCCGGCAAAGCGTCGAGTGCTGCAATCGCGCCGTCGACCTGACGGCCGCCATGGTTGGATACGATGAGACCGTCACAGCCGATCTCCATTGCTCGGCGCGCATCATCGGGGTGAAGCACGCCTTTGACGACAACCGGAAGCGAGGTGCATGTCTTGATTGCCGCGAGATTGTCCCAGGACAGCATGGGGTGCGAAAATTTCGACACGAACTTTTGGATCTCCGCCACTGTGCGGCCCCACGAGGCAAGCGCTGCATAAGGCCCTTGCGGCCAGTGCGTCAGAAGTTCCGCCGCGCCAATGAGCGAAGCCAGCGAACGCATCGGAGTTTTTTGGGTCGGCGCGGTGATGCTGCGGAAGACCGGGTCGCTGACATAGTTGGCGATCCCTCGCCCGCGCGCGAACGGCAGATAACTGCGTTCCAGGTCTCGCGGCCGCCAACCGAGTTCCGTCGTATCGACGGTGACGACGAGCGCTTCGTAACCGGCGGCTTCGGCGCGGCGCGCAAGTGAATAGGAAATCTCGATTTCTGAAGAACAGTAGAGCTGAAACCAACGCCGGCCGGCTCCGCCCTGTCGTGCTATCTCTTCCAGAGTGACGCTTGATTGGCACGATGCAACAAAACAGATGCCCTCCGCACTCGCTGCGCGCGCCGCGATGATGTCGCCGTTGCGGTGGGCCAGATCGAGTACGCCGATGGGCCCGAGCAGGAAGGGAAGTTCGTGGCGTCGCCCGAAGATCTCAACGCCGAGGTTGCGCTCATCGTTTCCAGCAAGAATCCGCGGAATGATCCTGACGTTGTCGAAAGCGGCGCGGTTGGCGGCGATGGTGCGCTCTGATCCGGCTCCTCCCGCGATATATCCCCGGGCCTTGGCGCTCATGCGCCGCAGGCCAACGGCCTCAAGCCGCGCCGCATTGACCGGAACGATGCGTTCTGCCCGCGCCGCCCCCTTCGAGTAGATTTCTACCTGTCGTCGTTTGCCGCGGGTTTTCATCGTGCTCTGTGCTCTCCACGGGGCTTGGCACATCGTAATACACGGCTCGCCCGAGTATAATGTGAAAAGCCGTCCGTTCGAACCGGACACGAGCAGGGTCACCGTCGCATCGTCGTGGTTGCCAGCGATCGCGCGGAGGCGAAACGCCGGCCAGGTCCAATCCATATTTGGCTGTGGAAACCATCAACCGGTGATGACCGCTGCAGTGCGGGTGATGAAGCTTCGTCGCGGGTCAGCGAACCGCCAGCACCCGCGGCGCCTGGCGGCGATCTGCTTCTTTGGTCCGGTAGGCGAGATGCAGATAAAGAAGAAGAGAGACCACCCCGCGCCCGGCCTGGTGTCGCTCGTTGCCCTCGAGGCCCTGCAGCGCATTTGTCACCGACCCTTTGGCTGCTTCGTAGAGTTCTGCGACTTCCCTGGGATCCGCGGCGCTGTGAATCGCCTGCAGCACACGCCGCAGCTCATTTTCACACATCCGTATTCGGTCCATGCCCACAACCCGTTCCGACGCCAACCCACCTCTTGGCGGCAATTCTATTCCTGTAAAATTTGAAAAATACTTTATTCTGATGCTCAGATAATTGAGCGATCAATACAACTCGGGGTGTGAGCCGGTCATCAGCCCAACGCAGATGCCGGATGCTCCGGCGCCGTCTTTCACGCGGTTGCTTTTGCATTGCCCGCGCATCACGGACTCTGCGTACCACGCGATAGTCCCGGAACTGCCGCGGTGCTGGCACATTGGAGCGGCATACCAGACCATGTCGCGCGGATAGTCGTCGGAAAACGCAAGGTTATTTTCGCCGGCTCACATGATCATAATCGGCACTTATCATGATAATCAGGCAAGTGGACTTTACCTGATCGCCACGCTTCGTTAGGAGCCATGGGTAACGGACCAGTTGGTGCAAATTCTCATGCCACAGGGAGGCAACATGAACGAGATCAGCAAGTGCCCGGTGCACGGGGTCATGGCGAACGTGACCTTTGCCCGCCAGTCCAACAAGGATTGGTGGCCCAACCAGCTCAATTTGAAAATCCTGCATCAGAACACGCCCGCCGGTAATCCGCTGGGCGGCGAGTTCAACTATGCCGAGGAGTTCAAGAAGCTCGATTTTGCCGCGCTGAAGAAGGATCTCACCGCGCTGATGACCGACAGCCAGGATTGGTGGCCGGCTGACTACGGCCATTACGGTGGTCTGTTCATCCGCATGGCATGGCACAGCGCGGGAACCTATCGCACGGCCGATGGTCGTGGCGGCGCCGGCACTGGCAACCAGCGCTTTGCGCCCGTCAACAGCTGGCCCGACAACGGCAACCTGGACAAGGCACGCCGTCTGCTGTGGCCGATCAAGCAGAAGTACGGCAACAAGATTTCCTGGGCTGATCTGTTGATTCTGGCCGGCAACGTCGCCATCGAGTCGATGGGCGGCAAGACGTTCGGTTTTGGCGGCGGCCGCGTCGACATCTGGGAGCCCGAGGAGGACATCTACTGGGGTGCCGAGAGCGAGTGGCTCGCGACCAGCGATGCCAAGAACAGCCGCTACAGCGGCGACCGCGACCTTGAGAACCCGCTTGCTGCCGTGCAGATGGGTCTCATCTACGTCAATCCGGAAGGCCCCAATGGCAAACAGGATCCGATTGCCACGGGACGCGACGTGCGCGAGACCTTCAAGCGCATGGCGATGAACGATTACGAGACCGTTGCGCTGACCGCCGGTGGTCACACCTTCGGCAAGGCACACGGCGCTGGTCCTGCCAGCAATGTCGGTCCGGCGCCGGAAGCTGCCGATCTCGCCGAGCAGGGCCTCGGCTGGATGAGCACTTACAAGAGCGGCAAGGGTGGCGACGCCATCACCAGCGGCCTGGAAGGCGCTTGGACGACCAACCCGACCCAGTGGGATCATGACTATTTCGAAGTCCTGTTCGGCAACGAATGGGTGCAGGTCAAGAGCCCGGCTGGCGCTAGTCAATGGCAGCCCAAGACCAACACCGACGCCAACATGGCGCCTGCCGCCGACGACGCGTCCAAGAAGGTGCCGATCATGATGACCGACGCCGACATTGCCATGCGTATGGACCCGGATTATGAAAAGGTCGCGCGGCACTTCTTCGAGAACCCGGACGAGTTCGCGGATGCCTTTGCGCGCGCCTGGTTCAAGTTGACCCACCGCGACATGGGCCCCAAGGCGCGCTATCTCGGCCCCGAGGTTCCGAAGGAGGACCTGATCTGGCAGGATCCAATTCCTGCGTGCAATCATCCGCTCGTCGACGCCAAGGATATCGCCGATCTCAAGGCCAAGATCCTCGGCTCGGGCCTGACGACGGCGGAGCTCGTCGCCACCGCGTGGTGCTCTGCTTCGACTTTCCGCGGCTCCGACTATCGCGGCGGTGCCAACGGCGCGCGCATTCGCCTCGCACCCCAGAAGGACTGGCAGGCCAATGAGCCCGCGCAGCTCGCCAAGGTTCTCGGCAAGCTGGAAGAGATCCAGAAGGCGTTCAATGCTTCGGCATCCGGCGGCAAGACGGTGTCGCTGGCCGATCTGATCGTGCTGGGCGGCAACGCTGCGGTCGAAAAAGCGGTCAAGGACGCCGGCCACAAGGTCGATGTGCCGTTCACGCCGGGCCGCATGGATGCGACCGCCGAACAGACGGACGCCGAATCCTTCGAGCCGCTGGAGCCGGAAGCCGATGGCTTCCGCAACTTCGCCCAGCAAAAATATACCGTGTCGGCCGAGGAGATGCTGCTCGACCGGGCTCAGTTGCTGAAACTGTCAGCGCCGGAGATGACCGTCCTCGTCGCCGGCATGCGCATGCTGGGCGCCAATCACGGCGGCACCAATCACGGCGTCTTCACCAAGACCCCGGGCAAGCTGACCAACGACTTCTTCGTCAACCTGCTCGACATGGGCACGCAGTGGAAGCCGGCGGACAAGGAGCAGGACGTGTTCGAGGGCAGGTGCCGCAAGTCGGGCAATCTGAAGTGGACCGGCACCCGGGTCGATCTGGTGTTCGGTTCCAATTCGCAGTTGCGCGCCATCGCCGAGGTCTATGCGCAGGCCGATGCCAAGGACAAGTTCGTTTCTGACTTCGTCAAGGCCTGGACCAAGGTGATGAACGCGGACCGCTTCGATATCGCGTGATAGCGGTGTCCGACCTGCTCTAGCGCGCGCATGCGTGCGGGCGTGAGCACGCCACCACAGGTCGAGCATGAAAACAGGGCGGCGCTTCGAAGAATTCCGAGGCGCCACCCTTTATGTTAGCGCCACGAGTTGGTGCTGCCTGTCAGCCCGCCCCCGAAAGGTATCTATTCGGACGCCCCGTACGGGAACGCCCTGCAAACAAATCTGCAATCGCGTTGGCACGATCCGCTCGCGGAGCACCGCAACCAGACGGATCATTTCATTGATCGAACGCAATGTCGGCGAGCCTGGGGCGGGCTCAGTTGACGTGGCATCGCAATCGCAAGTCGAAGAGCCGCCCCGCACCGCCGGCATGAAGACCCACGAGCACGATCGAGAGTACGGATACGAACGAGAATGCAGGCCAAGTCGAACCGAGGTGAAGGGCATGCAGAATTCGAGCATTGAAACGATCATCTGCCCGTCCTGCGGGGCGACCAATCGCGCTCCGCGCGAGAGGCTCGCATCGGGTGCGCGTCCGACATGCGGCAAGTGCCATAAGCCGCTTTTTACAGGGCGCCCGGTTGTCGTCGCGACGGCCGCGGACTTCGATCGCTACCTGCATGGATCGCTGCCGGTCGTTGTTGACTTCTGGGCCGAGTGGTGTGGCCCATGCAAGATGATGGCGCCAATGTTCGCAAAAGCCGCCGAGGCTCTTGAGCCCGGTGCGCGGCTGTTGAAAGTCGACACAGAATCGCTGCCCGATGTCGCCGCGCGGTTCGGCATACGCAGCATACCGACGCTGATCGTGCTTGCGGCCGGCAGGGAAATTGCGCGGCAGGCCGGAGCGATGGATGCGCAAAGCATCGTGCGATGGACGCATGCTGCGTTGTCGCGATGAGTGAGCCGGTGAGCCTTTTGCAAAGGTGCTACATCTAGACCGCGTTCATGTTTGAGGGAAACATGAACGTGATCCAGCACCTTGTTTCGAGTATGCTTTTCAAGCTGAACCGCTGCACACTTCAGTTCAACATGCTCTAGCGCCGCGCGGCCGACAATCATGGGTCCGCGCCACTGTTGACGTCAGCCTCACCAGGGGCCGCGGCCAGCATGCGGCGTGCTCAGTGGTGATGCGCCGAAACGCTCTTGACGCACTCGGCCAGCAGATCCCTCGGCGCCGTTTCGCCGATGTCGCCGAGGCTGAGAATGCCGACCATTCGCTTGCTCTTACTGATCACCGGAAGCCGGCGCACCTGCAGATCTTCCATGTGACGGATTGCCTTGGCGAGATCGTCCTCCTCGCGGCAGCAATGAATGCCCGATGTCATTACGTCGCGCGCAGTTGCCGATTTGGCATCGAAACCGTTGCCGGCCAGGCCTTTGCAGACGATGTCACGATCGGTCACCATGCCGACCAGGCGGTCCTCCTCGCCAATAGGAATGGCGCCGACGTCGTTATCCTTCATCAGTCGGGCAATTTCCAGAATAGGCGTATCCGGTCCGACCCATTCGACGCCGCGATGCATTGCTTCTTTGACTTTCATGACCTTCCTCCATCGTGGATACAGTCGATGATAATCTGTCTACCTACCTCCCGCATACTTGCAGCCGGCGCGCAATCACGCGGCGCTGGGTTCCTGCTTCCCGTGACGAGGCGTGCCCATTTCGTGGCGGAACGAAACCGCCGCCTAATCCCGGGCACGCGATCTGCCAGCTCACGTCTCTGGCACTCCGGCAATCACGCCGCAGGCTTGCTGATTTGCACCCTGGGTACGTCGTTGCACAGGCGGTCGAACTCGCGACCGCTGATATGCACGAGCGTGCGATGATCACCGCCCTCGAAATAGACATCGCGGCGTCCGTTGAGCCGGGTGTCGACAATGGCGCTGAGACCATAGGCCGCCGCTACCGGCGGTAGACAGCCGGTCGCGCAATCGGGGAATGCGTCCGAAATGTCCTCCTCGGTTGCCAGCCCGACCGGCTGGCCAATCCAGCCACCGAGTTGATTGAGTTCCAGCCGGCGTGACGCGGGCACAATCGCGAGCACATAGCCGTCCTTGCAGCGTGCGAGCACGCCCTTGGCAAGATCGTCCGGTTCGATCTCGCAGGCATGTGCCGTGGCCAGCGTCGTGCTGGTCGGCTTATGCTCCTCGAGTTCGTAGGGAATGTGGTGAGTGTCCAGGAATTGCTTGAGCGTTAATGCGATGGCCATGTGAAACCTCCTTCACGTCAGCCGTTGGCGACGCGCTCTTGATGAGCCGAGGAGGCCTAGGTGTCGCGCACAACCGCCACCGGCGACGCGCCAGAGGGCCAAGGCTTTCGACGCCGGAGAGGTGCGAGAAATGCGAAGGACACAAGCGGCGCTCCCGCCGGCTGCCTTCGAACATGCGAGCTGATTGTAAACTCAAGTACGCCTTGTCGACAAGAACACGCTTGTCCGCCCGTGATTGATTTCGCGACATGCTTTTCTTATGCGCCCCATTCAAGTGTCTGGCGGCGAATGCAGTATACGGTGCGCGCTCGAAAGCTCATGTAACATCGGCAATATTGAACATCTTGCACATGCGATCTCGAAGACGCAGGAGGAAGCCATGCGCATCGGCGTGCCAAAGGAGATTAAGGTTCACGAATACAGGGTCGGCATGACGCCTGCTGCAGTGCGCGAGGCTACTGCGCACGGTCATGAGATCATCGTCCAACGCGGTTCAGCCGAGCGCATGGGGCTGGAGGATGCCGCCTATCGGGCGGCCGGAGCGCGCATCGCGGATACGGCGGAAGAAATCTTCGCCACCTCGGACATCATCGTGAAGGTGAAGGAGCCTCAACGCGAAGAAATTCCGTTGCTGCGTGCTGGCCAGACCCTGTTCACTTATCTCCACCTTGCGGCCGAGCCCGATCTCGCCCGCGCGCTGGCGCAAAGCGGCATCACCGCGATCGCCTATGAAACGGTCACCGCCGCCGGCGGTGGCTTGCCGCTTCTGGCCCCGATGAGCGAGGTTGCCGGACGCATGGCCGTGCAGGCGGGAGCACATTGCCTTGAGATGGAGCAGGGTGGTCGTGGCGTGCTGCTCGGCGGAGTCGCCGGCGTGCCGTCCGCCAATGTGGCCGTGCTGGGCGGCGGCGTTGCCGGTATCAATGCGGTGCGCATGGCCATTGGCCTGGAGGCTCGTGTTACCGTTCTCGACATCGATCGCACGCGCCTTTACGCCATCGACCAGCAATTCGGTGCGGCCGTCGACACCGTATTCGCTACCCGGGCTGCCATCGAAGAGCACGTCATAGCGGCGGACCTCGTTATCGCGGCGGTGCTTGTGCCAGGAGCCGCCGCACCCACATTGATCACTCGCGAGATGGTCGCTGCGATGCCGCGCGGCTCGGTGATCGTCGATATCTCCATCGATCAGGGCGGTTGCGCTGAGACGTCTCGCCCGACGACGCATGCCGATCCGACGTACGTCGTCGATGGTGTCGTGCACTATTGCGTCACCAACATGCCCGGAGCCATCGCCAGAACCTCGACGTTCGCGCTCAACAACGCGACGCTGCCCTTCGTTCTGGCATTGGCGGACAAAGGGCCGGTTCAGGCGCTCCGTGATGATGAGCACTTGAGAAGTGGCCTCAATCTATATGGCGGGCATGTCGCTCACGCCAGGGTTGCCGAGGCGATCGGGCTTCCATATCGCGAGGCGCAGTCATTGCTGACGTGAATGTAAGCCTGGCAGAACAGCCTTCAGAACCTCCTGATCCGGCGATGCTCGCACCGATCCCCAAATTCTCGTGATCGGGACGCAGCCGGCCCCGTATGCGGGCGAGCCTATGCTATGGTCGACGCCGGGCAGAGCGTATACGCACAAACGCAGTTCGCCAGTGCCAAGCCGTGTTCGCCACAATTGCCGGATTACACCGAAGCACTGCCAGAATGATGTGATGAGGTGAAGATTTGCAAATCGGTGGGCAGCGTGCCCGATTGGGCAGGACAGTGTGCGTCGTGCTTCTTATCGCCGGCGCCATGATTGCCATCGCGGCAGGCGAGCCGCAGACCGGTCACGCCGCAGAAGATCTGCCCCGATATGGCAACGCATCGCCGGCCGGGACAAGCGGAGTGGATACCGCGCTCATCGTTTCCGTCGACGTCTCGAGTTCCGTCGATGAACGCCGCTATCAGATCCAGTTGGAAGGCATTGCAGCCGCACTTGAGGACCAAAGTGTCATCGAGGTTATTCTCTCCGGTCCACGCAAATCGATCCTGTTCTCCGTTGTCACCTGGGCCGATCGGCCGAAATTCTCACTGCCATGGATAAAGATCGCCAGCCGGGAGGATGCCCTGATGGCGGCGCTCAAGGTGCGCACGATGCAGCGTGAGGGAGGAGACTTCACCTGCCTTTCGAAAATGCTGCGCTTCATCAGCGACAAGATTATTCCGCAGATCCCCGAGAGCGCCCTGAAGGTTGTCGTCGATGTGTCAGGCGACGGCTCTGACAATTGTAATGCGGAAGAACCCGTCAAGGCCGTCCGCGACGATATGAATGGACGCGGCACGACGATCAATGGTCTGCCGATTCTGGAGGGTCGCGAGGCCGCCACGCTCGAAGGTTGGTATCGGGAGAACGTTATGGGCGGTCCGGGATCGTTCATTCTGCCTGCACAAGGTTTTGAGGATTTCGGCCGTGCCATCCGGCAGAAGTTCGTTGTGGAGATCAGCGGATACGATCCGTCCGGCATGGGTAAAGACGATCCCACGCGCACCGCCACGCTCAGGGATGTCACTCGGTGAACGCACGTTCAATGTTCCGGGCGGCTTCGAGCCTCTTCGCCGTATCGCGGCCTTTGAGACCGATGAGACGTGCCGAATTGACGTCCGCGTTTTCGAATTGAGCGCCCGCCACCGTTGCGCCCGTAAGGTCGGCGCCGCCCAGTTCCGCACCCATGAGGTTGGCGTTGGTGAGGTCGGCCTTGGCGAGCCGCGCATACTCCAAGACGACGCGTGCAAGGTTGGCGTCGTGAAACGAAGCTCCCTCCAGGTTCGACGACTTGAAGACGCCGCGCATCAAGCCCATCGATTGGTTCGTCATGTCGGCCGACAGGTCGGCGTTGTCAAACCGCGCGCTCTTCAGGCTCGCGCGTGAGAAATCGGCGGCGACGCGAGCACCCGAAAAATCCGCACCATCGAGCTTGGCACCCATGAGCTGTGTGGCAAACAAACTGGCGCCCTTCAGCGACGCGCCCGTGAAGTCGGCATCAAGTCCCCAGGCCTGATCGAGGACCGCTCCGTCGAGATTGGACTTTTTGAAACTGGCGCCGTTGATGCGCGCCGATTGCAGATTGACGCTGGAGAGATCCAGACCGGACAGGTCGAGCTTGTTGAGACGCCGCGCCGAAAGATCAATACGCTCTTCGGCTTTACGCCTTGCAATCAGGTCCTCGACATCGGTGCGCGTCAAATCGGCCTTGGTGAAATCATCGGACGACAGATCCAGGAACTGCGTCATGTCCTGGGCTTGAGAAAGTGGCGCGACTATCGAGAAAAATGCGACCGCAAGCACGATTGGCAAGAGGGTCGGCCAGCGCCTCCGGCAAACCCAGCCCACCGGTAATGCGAAAAATTTCAAAAGCGACAACATGGGATCGCCTCATGGGTAATGGGCGCCCGCTTCGGCAGCATCGGACTGTTGAATGAATTACGCTCAGTGCTCCCGCTTCGTTACGTTGCACAGCATTGCACTTGGTGGCATCAACGGGCCTCATTCGGATCGAACGGAAACCCTCCTGATAACGCCGGTAGATGCCTTCTGGTTCACCGCGATCCGGTTTGTGGCCGCAAAAAATCCGCGCCATGCAACGTGGATTTACGCCGTGATGCGGGCTTACGCCGTGATCAGCAATTCGCCCTTGCCGAAAATGGCGAGATCGCCGGAGTATTTGTGCACCTTGGACGGCAGGGGTGGTGGGGCGAGGGGGCCGAGACTCTGGGCAAGGTCGCGCGAAATAATCCTCAGGATCGTCAGATCGTGCATGCCGCCATCGCTGAATGTCGACAACATCTTTGTGACGGCTGGTGCGATTAACGTGCCGCGCCGCATCTGCAACCCTGGTTCATCGCCGAACCCCTGCAGTGCCCACAAGGTGCCGCCCATCATGCGTGTTCCGGCCCAACGGCCGAATTTTCCGCGTGCGATGATCGTACCGCGACGCATGCGATCACCGGCACGCTCGCCGATGTCACCTTCCACGACAATCGTGCCCCCAAGCATGCCGTATTGCGCGCCAGCACGTACCCCGCCGACGAGATCGCCGGACGAGCCTTTGACGTGGACGACGCCGCCCTTCATGCCGGCACCGAGGCCGGGACCGGCATTGCCGCCGATCTCCAGGCGTCCGTTCTTCATCTCCGAGGCAGCGTAAGCGCCCACGTCGCCGGTCACGGCGATCGTCCCACTGTCGAGCTTCGCGCCGATAAAGTCGTAGCGGTCGGAGCCGCCGGCAATCGTCAGCACGTCACCGGCGCGGCCTGTGATCTCGAACACGTCGCCCACGGTGGCCGGCGATTTCGACGTGCCCAGCACAATGTGGGCGATCTGGCCGGCGCTCATCTCGGCCAGAGCCGATGGCGTCAGGGCGGACAGATCGAGCCGCTCAGGCGGCGCGGACTTTGGCGTCAGCGTGAAGCCGCTCATGGCAGTAGATCCTTCAGGTGATAATGGTGCTGGCCGAGGTTGCCGCCGTAGTTGCCTGCGGTAATGCGCGTAACCCCCTTGGCGGCGCCCATCTCGGTAATGGCCTTGATGCCGGCACTCATCGCCTCGCCAACCGATTTGGACGTAAGCCCGTCGATGACGATTTCAAGCACCGCCAGCGTGTCCGGAGAAAGTTCCGACTTCACTGCGCCGCGCAGCGTCGGACAGAAGGCGTCGTTGGTCGATGCGATGACGCCCTTGTACTTGGAGCCCACTTTGGAGCCCGACCGCACGATGCCACCGGGAAAGGGCGTGATGACGTCGTTGACCTGCCCCATCGCTGCCACGGCCGCCTCACAGGTCTCGAGCAGCCCTGCGCGATCCTTGCCAAGCACCAACAGATTGCCACCGCCGACCGCTTCGGTCGTGATCCCTATCGTATCCTCGGCGATGAACTCGCCATCCATGACGGGCACGCGCCAATAGCGCCGCTTGCCCAGCTTCTTCGACGTTTGCCATCCATCACCGAAATAACGAAAGCCCGTCGAGAGTTTGATTTTCTGCGCCGCCTCAAGTCCGTTGTAGCAGGCCGAGCCTGGACTGGTGAGCACGCATTGGCCAACGCGGGTCTTGAGCTGTCCCGCCACCATGTCGGGGGAGAAAGAGAAAATGAGGCATCGCACACCGGGGCGCCCGTCGGGCGTTTCATCCGGCGACAATTGCCGGTCGATGCCACATTCCGCGCCGCAGCCGATGACCGAGGTGCCAAAGCCCGTCATGGTGACGGCCGACTGCATCGCCCACTTTGCGCTGTCCGCAGTGATGACGATCGCCGTGCCGGTCATGCCGAAGGCTTCCGCAAACGTGTCGTCGATGGAGATGCCGTTGATGTTGGCTGCTTCGTTTGCCATCAAACGCGCGCTCCCGTCGGCTGCACGACGATCGACCCCTTGTCGTGGTCGACGATCTCGTCGTCGTGAACCTTGAAGTTTTGAAGGCTTATGGTGTGATAGCGCGAGAAGTAGTCGCTGAGCGACTTCTCGATGCCCTTGTCGAAATCGGGGCGCACAACGTGGGTGGCGCCCTGAACGACCTTGACGATCTTGCCGTCGCGCACGATGAGTTCACCGTTCTTGAACACGTACTCAGGCGTGGTGAACATCGCCTCGCGGTCCGCATCGTCCTGGTAGACGGTAATATCGCCGCAGGCGCCTGGCGCGAGATGCCCGCGGTCCGCAAGTCCCAGGCTTCGTGCTGGCCCGGCCCGGGTCATGATGGCGATCTCGTAGAGCGAATATTCGCGGTCGAGCGAGTCGAGGATCGAGGCCTTCTGCGCGTCGGGGTGAATCTTCTGCATCATGTCGCGGCGGAAGCCTTTGTCCATGAGCAGGCGGATCAAGTGCGGATAGGTCGTGAACGGCGCGCCGTTGGGATGATCGGTCGTCAGGAACACCCGCCAGGGATCATCGACGAGCAGGAAGATTTCCAGCCCGATCGCCCACTGCAGTGCGTTTACAAAGCTCTGGTCCTTGTACTTCATCGGCACGACGCCGCAGCCTGCGTCGCATTCGATATCCATCACCACCCACTTCTTCGGGTGCGCTGACTTGGTATTGCCGTACTGGCGCATCGAATCGCCCGACGCGGTGCAGGTCTGGCCGAACAGGATCTGGCCGACGTCGATCGATATATTCTTGTGCTGGTTGACGAGTTCGGCGACACGCACAGCACCCGATGAGAACTTCTGGTCGCCTTCGGTCCCGTACGAGTGGAACTGGATGTGCGTGAGGTGGACCGGCAACCCCTCCATCGCACGAATCGTATCGAGTGTCGTGGCGACGTTGCCCGGTACGCCCAGATTGCAGCCGTGGACATGCAGGGGATGGGTGACGCCCAGCTCTTTCAGGCCGCGCGCCAGTGTTCTGAGCACATCACGCGGCGTCACACCGTAATGAGCGTGGTTCTCGTCGAGATCGAGCTTGCGCTGATTGAACTTGAACGCCGAGATGCCGCCTGGATTGACCACCTTGACCGCAATCGCCTGCGCCGAATGCATCGTCCAGGCGATGTAATCCTTGATCGCCTCGAAGTCCTCGCGCGCCGCCATCTGGCGCAGCAGGAAGTCATCCGAGCCGAGCATGGCGAATGCGCCCTTGTCGATCATCGGCGTATCGCCCAATTCCATATGGGCCTGGCGTGCGTTGGCGGGCAGCATGGCCGGTTCGAAACCGGCAGTGTAGCCCATCTCTGCATAGCGATAGCCCGCAGCGAGCGTGGACGGCACGGCAAAGCCGGTGCCTGAACGCGTCAACGCGGTGCGATGATGTTCATGCCCGCGATGATCCTCCGGTAGCATCATCCGCGCGATCGTCATCTTGCCGCCACCAATGTGCGTGTGCGGGTCGATGGCGCCCGCCATTACGACACGGCCTGTAACATCGTATTCCGTGTCGACCCTGGCGGATGGATCCGCAGCGACGATGCGTCCGTCGCGTACATGAATATCGCGAACTTCTCCATCGACCCCGTTTGCGGGGTCGTAGATGCGGCCGCCTTTGAGCTTGATCAGCATCTTGTTCTGTTCCGGTCCGGTCAGGCGTGAAAGCGTTCTAAATGGCGGCTTCGATGCCGGCGGCGACATCCTGCGTGCGCGGATGCGGGCTCTGGCGCAACTGGCGAAGCGGCAGTGATACGACGCCATCGCAGCGCACCAGACGCCCGGCATGGTCCAAGCCCGGCGTTCCGACAGGAATGAAGACGTCAGGCGTCCTCCGCAGCGCAATGCCCGGCGTGCCGATAACGATCGTGGGCAGGTCCGTGGCTGGCGGCCCGGCTGGCTCGGGCCCGAAGCTCGACACCCAAACCAGGAGATCGCCTTCTCCGTCAGCGAGCATGCGCGCTATTTCGAAGCGGTAAGGGTCGTATTCCGGCGCACCGGACGCGAACGAGACGCGCAGCGGATAGCCGGACTGCCAGGAGCAGACCGATGCCGCACTTGCAGCCCCGTCATTGCCGCCGAGCGATAGCCCTGCGAACCGCGTCGTCTTGTTCATATCGCGCACGATATCCGAAATGATCTGCACGGCCAGATCCGCGCCGTCGAATACGAGCGCCTGCGGCGCCCACACGACAACACCATAGCTGGCAGCCTTGCAGCGCTGTGCGAGGTCCCTCAACGCCGCTTGCGATACACCGGAAGGCGGTGGCGCGGTATGTGGCACTTCCTTGATCACCGTGCGCAGCGATCCAAGTACCGTCGGGATCGTTTCTGGTGCGCATGGGATCTCGATCACCTCGCCGATCCGCTCTCCCTTGACGCCGGCGAGGGCATTCGCGCCGCAGCCGATCAGCACGACGGTGCGTTGGCCGGACGACTGCTCGAACATCACGTCGTCCGGCGATACGACGCGCTCGTAGAACCGGGGATGCTCTTTGGCGAGGTCGGCGCCGACGACAATCACCAGATCGGCGCGGTTGCGCGCCTCCGTGAGCGTCGACATGAACCAGCCCTTGGTCTGTAGAATGCCGGTGTTGCGGTAGACCGCCGCGCTTAGGGCATGGTCGATGACACCGCCTGCCTTGTCGGCCAGCGATAGCAGTGCGCGCACGCCTTCCACGTCGGTCCCAATGCCGCCGAACAAGGGTAGGCGCGCCGCCTTGAGCCGCCGTGCGGCTTCACCAATTGCAGCGTCCAGGGTGACGTTCTGCCCTCCGATCTGCGGAGCAGCAGCCGGAATGGCGCGCCCGAAACCCGCTTCGGCGCGCACGCAACCATTTTTTGTTATCTGCAGCTGGTCACCGGATACAGCCACGCCAAGATCGTCGCAGACAAGCCCGCAGAACGGGCATGCAACGCAATCATGGTTAAGGTTGTCTGTTTCTGCCGGCGTCGAGATGCCTTGTTGAGAATTCGGCATTCTTCTTTTTTCTCCCGATCCTTACCGTCGGACAAAAGCACGGGACGCGCCGAAGTACAACCATCGATCGAGATGGTTTTCAACGGATCCAGACGTGTTCAAATAGTAGTCTGCTTTGTCCCGATTTGCGCCATGCCCGCAAGGACATTATGGTCCTGCCCGCGCCGGGGCGCGCGACGACGAGGTAACCACGTCAGGAGGAAATAGAGGATGATTCGAGCACTGGCCGCAGCTCTGGCCCTTTCGATCGTGTCGCTGGCGACCCAGCCGATACCTGCCGATGCGCATGGACCGTCGAGACAGAAGGTAACCAAGACGATCGAGATCAATGCCCCCGCTGACAAGGTCTGGAAAATGATCGGCAACTTCCAGGATATGGGTTGGCATCCGGCGGTCGAGAAGACCGAAGGCTCGGGCGGCAACGAGCCCGGCGCCAAGCGCACGCTGACGCTGAATGGTGGCGGCCAGATCCATGAGGCCCTGACCAAGTATGATGCGGCCGGCCGGTCTTTTTCCTATGAGATCACCGACGTCGACGTGAAGGTGCTGCCGGTCAAGAACTACTCCTCGACGCTTTCTGTCGAGGGCGAGGGCAACAAGTCGGTGCTCAAGTGGCGTGGGGCGTTCTACCGCGGCTACATGAACAATGACCCGCCACCTGAACTTAATGACGAAGCCGCCGTGAAGGCCGTTACCGGCGTTTACGATGGCGGTCTGCAGGCGGTGAAAAAGGCTGCCGAGGCCGGCGGCTAGAATTGCGTTCATGTTTGACGGAAACATGAACGCGATCCAGCACCTTGTTTTGATCATGTTTTTCACGCTGAACCGCCGCTAATTTCAGCTCAACTTGCCCTAGTGCCTGATCGGCTGAGCGGTGCGCACGCGTGGTTGCGTTGCTGCCGTGATTGAGGCTCTCAAGCAAAGAGATAGAGCAGGCCCCAACGGCCAGACTGATCTAATCGAAACCAGACCTGTTCTGGTGTGATGATCGCGAAGTCCGCGGCTATTCTCGCGGCTGGTTTGCCGTGCCGACGTCTCGATCTGAGCGATATGAGGGTTGATGCAACTCTTTTGGCAAGTCCGGCCTATGAGCACGCGGCGTCAGCTTCCCGGCAGGGGGCGCGGGCGCCATTCCCACGCGGCTGCGTCGGTGATTTTTATGATTGCCCTGGCCACCGCACATGGGCATGCGACGGGGGCCAGGGCTGGGGAACAGCCGGCCGACATTGCCGCACAGTCAATCGCCTACACCACCAACCAGAACAGCGATACGGTTTCCGTCGTTGCCGTCTCCGATGATGGGGCGGCCATGCGCGTTTTGGCTGGTATCAAGGTGCCGGGCAAGCCTGCGGGCATCGCGTTATCGCCGGATCGGAAGACGGTTTTCGTTAGCGCGCCGGAGGCGAAGGAACTCGTCGTCATCGATGCTGCGTCGCGCTCGATCCGCAAGCGGGTGCCGGCCGGCGAGGGCCCGCTTGGTCTTGCCGTCAATCCGGTCAGTGGTGACGTGCTGGTGGCGGACTGGTACCAGCACAAGCTGCGCGTTTTTGATCCCGGTTCCCTGGCCGTCAAGGCCGAAGTGGCGACCGGGAAATCCCCATCCGGCGTTGCAGTCACCCCTGATGGCCGCCTGATCCTGACGGCCGACCGGGACAGCAATAAAGTCTCCATCATCGACGCCGCTGCGCTGAAGGTGATCGCCACGGTTGCCGTTGGTGATCGTCCGTTCGGTATCGCCATCGATGAAACCGGCGCCCGCGCCTACACCGCCAACGTCCGCTCGAATGATGTCAGCGTCATCGACGTGGCGTCCGCAAAGACCATCGCCACCTACAAGGTCGGTCGCCGGCCCTACGCCGTCGCCCTGACAGGCGGCCGTGCCTTCGTCACCGATCAGTATGCAGGCACGGTCACGGTGATCGACCTTGCCAAAGGGCAGACGGTCAAGACGATCCCGGTGGGTGAACATCCAGAAGGCATCGGCGCTTCGGCATCGGGACGGTACGTCTATGTTGCCTGCTGGATGGAAAACACGCTGGAGCGGATCGATACGCGCACCTTGGAGGTAACCGGCAAGGTTGAGGTTGGCGATGGACCGCGCGCGTTCGGCGAATTCCTGGCCGAGGTACGCCAGCCTTGAATGAATGCAGGTCGGATTGGCAATCATCTGGCGCGAACGGCTCGGCAGTGTGCGGATGGCCAGCGCCGCTCACGTAATTTTGCACTGAGAGACATCGGATTACCGCCGACGCGCGTATAGATTGTCGATGGAAAGCACTGGCGTGGCCCAAAGCTTCCCGTCTAAGAAACCGCGCCTGAGAGCCGTAACAAGGGTGAAAGAGCCCGAAGAACACCCGGCCCGCCGATGAGGAGGAAGATGACATGATGAGAACGTTTCTGTGCGGTGCAGCTCTGGCCGTCGTGGCTCTGGCTGGACAGCAGTTCGCCGCACGTGCTGCAACTTCGACACCGAGCGCAACTGCGGTACTTTTCGATACCCCGCATCTGGCCAATGTGCCAAAGGGCACAACCCTTGCATATCAATTCGAACGGCAGGTCTCCGAGCCCAAGCTGCTGGGCGAGCCATTCAAGGACGATATCAGCGTCGACGTCGTGAACGAGAGCGACGCCGGTACCAAGACCGTCGTTGTCAAGGTCTTCACCGGCGAGCGCGGGCGCGATCCGCAGAACATCGAGGGCATGACCGGGAACCCGTTGCTCGTGGTATTTCTCGACCGTGCGGTGAACAACCTCGCCATTCTTTCGGGCGGCAGCCGGCCCTACCTGAAGCAGAAGCTTAAGATGAGCTTCGTCAACGGCGCCAAGATCGAGCCCGTCGAGATTGCTTTCAAGGGGGCGTCCATCAAGGGTAATCGCATTGAGGTGCAGCCGTACTTGGGCGATCCCAATGCGCTGAAGATGATGGGATACGACGGCGCAACCTTCGAGATCATCGTATCGGACCAGATCCCTGGTCATTTCGCGGAGTTCGCCTCCCATTACGCGAGCCCGACGAAAGACAGCCCTAAGCTGGATGAAACCATCAAGCTCGAAGGTGTGGGAGAGATCAAATGACCCCGGCTTGCGACAAGACGATGGTATTCGGTCGAAGCGCAGCCCGCTGGTTTGGAGGATTGCTGAGCGGCGCGTTCGCCGCGCTCGCCAGCGTTTCCGCAAACGCGGCGGAACTTCCTGAGAACGACTATCCGACAGCCGCGAGGGCCGATTATGTTTTCGCTTGCCTGCAGGTCAACGGGCAGACGCGCGAGAACCTCTTCAAATGCTCCTGCTCGATCGATGTGATTGCCGAGCTTCTGCCCTTTGAGCAGTATGAGGAAGCTGAAACGATCATGTCGGTGGTCCAGAAGGGCGGTGAAAACGTCTCTGCACTCCGTTCGCCGATGTTTCAGGAGAAGGTCAAGGCGTTGAAACGCGCTCAGGTCGAGGGCGAGTTGCGCTGCTTCTAGAACATGTTGAGCTGAAGTGTGCAGCGGTTCAGCGAGAAAAACATGCTCAAAACAAGCTGCTGGGTCGCGTTTATGTTTGAGGGAAACATGAACGCGATCTGAGCGCTGCCAGCGGACGAAGAAGGCGGCGCGCGCAGACATGGCCGGGGCGACAAGGTCGTGACGAGCAGAAATTACAAAAGGCGCTGGGGTCGGCCAGCGCCTTTCTGATTTGTACAACTCTCGTTCGCCCAACAGTCTCCCGCAGGGGAGGGGCACAGGCTTTACGAGCCCTTTGGCGCGTGCCGCACGGTGAATACGGATCCATCGGTGTCCTTCGCCGTCACCACGATCTCGTTGCCCGCACCTGGCGCATAGGTGAAGCGGATATTGGGGTTTTCCGACAATGAGATGCCACCCTCCATCGTGAAGATGATCTCATCCCCGCGCAGCACTTCCATCGACTGTATGTATTTGGCCGGGATGTAGAGCCCGGTGAGCTGATTCATCTGCATTCCCGAATAGTTCGGGTGCCGAATCATCACCTGAGCTTCCTGCATCGTCGGCGATTGGTCTTCGCCATGCAGACGCAACTTCATTTTACCAAGCTGCGCCAGTGCTTCCTCGGCGTCCTTCAATGCAGGCGCCGAACAGCCACCAGCCGCCTTCACGTATTTCGTCGCCATATGCAAGGTTCCGTCGTTCATCTCGACGATGGCACGCACATTCGAATACATGTCGACGCGAATTCGGGTAGCGATCACGCGCTCGCCCGTGCCCGCGGCAGGCCCGAACGTGAAGGACGCCGCAATCGGTGCCGGGTTCTTCTCGATCACCAGCGTCAGCCGCTTGGCGTCTGCAGCCATGTGCGCCGGAATCCGCATCGTGATCGGGACAACTGCGGCGTCCTCGGCGCGTGCCGGCGCCTCGAGCGTCACCGCACCATCCTCCTCGGCAATTGGCCGTTGCGCATAGAGTTCCTTGCGGATGCCGGGCCAGAGATCCTCCTCCACAGGGGCCTGTGCCATTGCTGCTTGCGGGCCGAGCGTCACGGGTGCAAGGCCAGCGACGATTACAAACGCCGCGGATGCAGCCAATCCTGCTAGGCCAGAAATCGAATTGCAGAAGTTCATCCGCCTGTCCTCCGCTGGTTCCCAGTATTTTGCTGGGGCGTGATTTGTTGGTCGATTTTGCTGATGGGTTTGCCTGATGCTTTGCATCCCATCTGCGCGCGACGTCACCCGTCGCGTTCTGCCGATCACTGAACTCTAACTCCATTTGCCCCAATCCGGTAGCACAGCGGGCAAGTCCATGGTTTTCCAGGGCTACTCCCATTCCAATTCGGCAAATGCGGCCGATACGTTACGCCGATGGAATTCATCGAACAGCAGCCAATTGTCGCGCTCCTCATTGCCGACGGTCTCGATCGCCTCACGCAGGGTGCGTCCGTCGCGGATCGCTTGGCGCACGCCATCCGCAATCGCTGTCAGGTAGCGCCTGACCGGAGCCGCGGCGCCCGGCCAGTCCATCGAAGCGGGTCCATGTCCCGGCACAATTCGCCCGGCAGTCTCCGTCTCAAGCGCCGCAAGCAGTGCGAGCCATCCTCTGATCGATCCGTCGAGTGTTGGCACATGGCCTGCAAAGATCAGATCGCCAAGGAATGCGGTATCCGTGGTCGCGTCGCGGACGGTGAGGTCGTTGTCCGTGTGCGCTGTCGGCCGCGCGTTCAACAACAGCTTTCGTCCGCCAAGGTCGATTTCGAGGCGGTCGACGACCATCATCGTCGGAAGTACGATTTCGGTCCCCGCGAACGCCTCCGTGCCGACGGCTTCCCTGTTGAAGGCAAGGTAGCGCTCGGCGCGCGCGGCGAGTGCCGGACCGAGCTTGTGATGGCCAACGAATTGCGTGCCTTCGGAACGGAAGGCTGCGTTTCCGAGCACATGATCGGGATGCATGTGCGTGTTGATCACGTAACGGATCGGTCGATTGGTGAGGGATTCGATCTTCGCCTTCATCGCTGCGCCGAGATGCGCCGTGCCGCCCGTATCGATCACGGCAACAGCATCGCGTCCGATGATGAAGCCGGTATTGCAGATGTCGCCGCCATTGGCGGGCGAGTAGACACCAAGCTGGCCTTGATGGACGAAAACGCCGGCTGCGATTTCGACGATGCGCGTGGATGTGCTCGTGGCGTCCAGAACGGTAGGCCGCGCAACCTCTGCGGCCCGAGCTGTGCCGGCCATGCCGCCAAGTCCGTGTCCCTCGAATCGAAGAATGCTGAGAAGGGCTGCGAAGGACACGCCGCCAAGCGCCAGACCGAGCAACTCCTTACGGGTCAGGTCGCGTGCACGACCACATTCAGTTACGTCACTGGCTTTGCGCACCTGATGCCTCCGCTTTGCCGGCGCGCATCGATGACCAGCGCACGTCGCATTGAGCCCTTCACTTTGAAAACTCCGCAGTGCAATTGCCAATCACACGTTCGAGAGAAAATAACGAACCAGCCGTGCGCCGCAGCATTTTCTTTGTGCGATGCAAAAGAGGCCCAAAAATAGGTACGCAAAATGGGTCAACAGAGTTGTCCTATCAAATTGCGAGTGCCATTTACCTGCGACGCCAAGCGCCCTTGCCAACGCGCGCAGTCTTGCATTGCCCCGGAAAAAGTGCCTAGATACCGCTCGGTAGCTGCGACTTCAGGACCCCTCACAAAGAAGTGACACGGGTTCGTTTCGTAGGTCCGTCGGAACACAAAGAATAAAAGGACATTCCCCAAGTCCTTTCCGCGGCCCGTGACACGCTGACGACAGCTACCATCCTTGCAAGCGTGGCAAGAACTTTAAGGAGGAAGCGCGATGCGAAAGAGTGCACTTACCGGTGCATTGCTCGCCACGACGTTTATTGCTTCGCCCGTATTGGCGAACGATGACGTCTTGAAGCAAACTGCCAATCCCAATCAGTGGGTCCTGCAGACTGGTGACTACTTCAACCAGCGTTATTCGAAGCTGGATCAAATCAACAAGGACAACGTGAAGAACCTGAAGGTCGCTTGGACCTTCTCGACCGGCGTGCTTCGCGGCCACGAGGGTTCACCTCTCGTGATTGGCGACACGATGTACCTCCACACTCCGTTCCCCAACATCGTTTACGCTCTTGACCTGAACAACGACGGTCGGATCATTTGGAAGTATGAGCCCAAGCAGGATCCGTCGGTCATCCCGGTCATGTGCTGCGACACGGTCAATCGCGGCCTCGCGTACGCCGATGGCAAGATCTTCCTGCATCAGGCCGATACGACGGTCGTTGCTCTCGATGCCAAGAACGGCAAAGAGATCTGGAAGGCCGTGAACGGCGACCCGAAGAAGGGCGAGACCAACACCGCGACCGTACTTCCGGTCAAGGACAAGGTCATCGTCGGCATCTCCGGTGGTGAGTTCGGTGTGCAGTGCCACGTCACTGCTTACGACATGAACTCCGGCAAGAAGGTCTGGCGCGCTTACTCGGTCGGTCCGGACGATCAAATCCTGTTCGATCCCGAGAAAACCATGTCGCTCGGCAAGCCGGTCGGCAAGGACTCCTCGATCAAGACCTGGCAGGGTGATCAGTGGAAGATCGGTGGCGGCTGCACCTGGGGTTGGTACTCCTACGACAAGGACCTGAACCTGATGTACTACGGTTCGGGCAACCCCTCGACCTGGAACCCGAGCCAGCGCCCGGGTGACAACAAGTGGTCGATGACCATCTTCGCTCGCGACGTCGACACTGGTGTGGCCAAGTGGGCCTACCAGATGACGCCGTTCGACGAGTGGGATTATGACGGCATCAACGAGGTCATCCTCGCCGACATCAAGGTGAAGGGTAAGGATCGCAAGGTCGCCGTCCACTTCGATCGTAACGGTTTGGGCTACACGCTCGACCGCGTCACGGGTGAACTGCTCGTCGCCGAGAAGTACGATCCGGTCGTGAACTGGACGACGGGCGTCGAGATGGATCCGTCCAAGCCGAACTACGGCCGTCCGTATGTCGTCGACAAGTACTCGACGGCGAAGAACGGTCCCGACGTCAACACGAAGGGCGTCTGCCCTGCGGCTCTCGGTACGAAGGACCAGCAGCCGGCGGCTTTCTCGCCGAAGACCGGTCACTTCTATGTCCCGACGAACCACGTGTGCATGGACTATGAGCCCTTCAAGGTCTCGTACACGGCTGGTCAGCCCTACGTTGGCGCCACGCTGTCCATGTATCCGGCTCCCAACAGCCACGGCGGCATGGGCAATTTCATTGCCTGGGACGCTGGCGAGGGCAAGATCGTCTGGTCGAAGCCTGAGCCGTTCTCGGTCTGGTCGGGCGCACTCTCGACTGCTGGCGACATCGTCTTCTACGGTACGCTCGAGGGCTACCTGAAGGCAGTCGACCCGAAGGATGGCAAGGAGCTGTTCAAGTTCAAGACGCCGTCGGGCATCATCGGCAACGTCATGACCTACACCCACAAGGATAAGCAGTACGTCGCGATCCTCTCGGGTATCGGCGGCTGGGCAGGCATCGGTCTCGCGGCCGGCCTCACCAACCCGAACGACGGTCTGGGCGCTGTCGGCGGCTACGCTGGCCTGAAGAACTACACCGCTCTTGGTGGCGTTCTCACGGTCTTCACGCTGCCCTAAGCCTGAAGCATCCGTAACCAACGCCGGCGCGGGGACACTCCCCGCGCCGGTTTCCATGTAAGATCGGTCTCGGTCTTGCCGGCCTGTGTTATCGCAGGGACGGACTCGTGAAATCCGCAAATTCGGAAGAGGTATATTGGCGGAGCTGTTCAAGAGAGTTTGAAGATCCGTGAATAGGATTATCAAACGTCGTTGGTACGTATGCCGTATTAGAGGCATGACCGCCGGATAGGTTTCCGAACAGGCAGAACAAGAACGCACCTAAACCAAGTGAGGAAGCGCGTGACGAGCTTGAGACTACTAACAATTGCCACCGCCGCGTTCGTCTTGGGCGCCGTCGGATTGAACACCCTGCCGGCGAACGCTGTGGGCCCGGAAATGGTCACCCTCGAGGATGGCTCGAAGACGCAGAAGGGAGCCAAGGACGAGGGCGGCAAGTGGATGACGCCCGATGGCGAACCGACTTATCGCGTGAAGACCGACGGCACGCTCGACTGGTATACCTACTCAGGCTTTCGTCGTTACCACTCCGAGTGCCACGTCTGCCATGGCCCCGAAGGTGAGGGTTCGACCTATGCACCGGCACTCAAGGAATCGCTCAAGACCATGTCCTACGGCGACTTCATTGGCGTCGTGGCGAGCGGGCGCATGCGCGACCTCCCTGGCGGTCAAGAGAGTGTCATGCCGGCGCTCGGCGATAATAAGAACGTCATGTGCTACATCGATGACATTTACGTTTATCTGAAAGCGCGCTCAGATGGCGCCTTGGGCCGTGGCCGCCCTGTTGGCCGCGACGAGAAGCCTGAGGCCGCCAAGGAATACGACAAGGCCTGCTTCGGTGAGTAAGCAACTCTCCATCTTGATGGCCGTGCTTCTGGCCGTCCTCGGCGGTATCGAAACCGCCGGGGCGGTCGAAGGTCAAAGAGCGGATCTGGTGAACCGCCGCGTCCTGCGCGTCTGCGCTGATCCGGCCAACATGCCTTTCTCCAATCAGAAGGGGGAGGGCTTCGAGAATAAGATCGCCGACATTGTCGGCGCGGCGCTCGGCATACCTGTCGAATACACGTGGTTTCCCCAGGCAACGGGCTTCATTCGCCGCACGCTCTTTGCAAAGGCGTGCGACGTCGTCATCGGTTATGCCCAGGGCGACGAGCTTGTCCTCAACACCAATCACTACTATCGCTCCACCTACGCGATCCTGTACCGCAAGGGGAGTGCGCTCGAAGGCGTCGACAGCCTCGCCGACGACAGACTGAAAAGTAAGCATGTCGGCATAATCGCCGGCACGCCGCCTGGCGACATCATGGCGAAACTCGGCCTCATGCCGTTCGCCAAGCCGTATCCGCTCACCGTTGATCGCCGCTACGAGTCACCAGCCGAGCGTATGATCGAGGACATCCGTTCTGGTGACATCGACGCGGGCATTCTGTGGGGACCGATCGCTGGTTACTTCGCCCAGAGGGGCGGCGAACCGTTGGTGGTCAAGCCGCTCGTTAAGGAGTCGATCGGTCCGCGCATGACGTACCGTATCACTATGGGTGTCCGCCAGGGCGACGACGTTTGGAAGCGCCAGCTCAATCAGATCATCGCCCAGAACCAGGGCAAGATCGACAAGGTGCTGCTCGACTATGGTGTGCCCCTGCTCGATGAGCAGAACAACCAGATCATTGTGCCGAGAAATTGAGTGCGAGCAGGTCCGGCTCCGGTGAAATGAAAGAAGAAATTCGGGCATGAGGCTCCCGCCAGTGCGAACGAGAACGAAGAATTTCTCGATTGCAGCCAGGAGCACGCATCTCGCCACGCCGCCGGAGAAATCAAGTCACATGCCGAAGGGTATATTGCACTGGTTCTTCTGGCTTGCGCATGAGCGCATTGCGCGCCGCCATCTGGATCGTGTTCATGCCTCAGCCATAAAGGCACATGGTCCGGTCTTACCGCTGGGTGCTTCAGCGGCACATGCTCTGGCAAAATGTATCGTTGTATTCCTCGCCGTTACCCCGATGACGTCCTTCGCCGCTGCGCAGGGGCATTCGACGGCGCCTGTCGAGGTCGCCGAGCCCGCGGACTACCGTATGAATGACTACCGGGCGCCGGTTCCCAAGACATTGAGCGGCGCGAAAATCGTTGACGCTGACGCGGCCGCAAACCTGCGCAAGAGCGAATCGGCGATCTTCATCGACGTATATCCGCAAGCGCCCAAGCCTCCCGGCCTTCCCGCCAACGCGGTCTGGCGGACGCCGAAGCACAACAGTATCGAAGGCGCATTCTGGTTGCCCAACGTTGGTTACGGCAAGCTCGCTGCTGGTCCTGAAGCCTATTTCAGGTCCAATCTGGAACGGATGACGGCAGGTGCGAAAGACAAGACACTCGTCTTTTTCTGCCTCAGGGACTGCTGGATGTCGTGGAACGCTGCCAAACGCGCCATAGCCTGGGGCTACACAAAAGTGGTCTGGTTTCCTGACGGCACCGATGGCTGGCAGGAACTCGGCAACGCCCTTGTCGACGTGAAGCCAGAGCCCTGAGCCCGGAGTGAGTGTGCTTGATCTGATCGGCTGAGAGGGAAGCAGTCGCGCTACTGCCGAAGCCGTGAATCGTCACTTTGCCTGCAAGCTCTCCACGTAATGGCTGAGCGCGAGGATGCGCAGCGGCGCAGGCGCATAACCCGGCAAGGCTTCCTCGCGTTGGAAGCGACGCCAGAACTCCGGCATCTGGAATGTCTCATGCCCTGCGACCGGCGTATCGCCTGCCACCGCAGCGAACACGCGCCAGAACGGGAACACACCGCCGTTTGCCGCACGCAATCCGGACAGGTCCAAGGGTGTCTTCACAAGGATGCGCCCCATCGGTCCGCCCTTGCCATCGCTGCCGTGGCAAGCCTGGCAGTAGAGGATATAGTCGGTCCGGCCCTCTGCAAGCGCGCGCTCCTTCATCGTCAGGCTATTGTTCGCCTCTTGTGCGGCGGACGGAAGCGTACTCGGCACGATCGCGGCTGCCGTGCATGAAACGCCAAGGACGATCTGGCGCATGATGCTCCCGGCACCAAACCGATCCAGGTGCGGGATGCGTCTTGTCGTGGACATGGCGAGCCCTTTTCGCTTGGTGTTGAAACGCGCACGACGGACGCGTGCAGCGTCATTCAACCATGCGAAGGTTAGCTGGCGCCAGCATTGAGGCCGCGCAAAAAAAACACGCCGGAAGTGCCGGCGTGTCGATCTGCCTTTGAAGCTGCATAATCCGTGTCCCGCGAAAACCTGGCTCGCTGTTTCTACATCGTCAGGCGCAGGCCCGTCAGTTCGTTGGCAATTCGGCGGAATGCGTCACGCAACTCGGCACTGTTGCGTGCATCGAAGAAATAGCTCGATTTGGAAGCGCATTGATTGAGGATCGTGAGAGCCGCATTGGGGGCCTCGAAGCCGACTGAGAACACGGTGATCCCTGACGATTTGATGTTCGCGCATAGTTTCAGCGATTGCTGGGCCGAGTCGCCGTTGGACTTTTCGTACGAGGTATTGAATTCGCCGTCCGTCATAATGATCACGGCCTTCATCGCCTCCCGATCGTCGTAGGTTCGCGGCGCGCTGGCCGACGGCCAGAACGATGCCCACTTGGGGGAGATGAGGTACCACGCCCATGCGATACCCAGATGACCGGCCGTGGCTCCGCCATCAATCAGAGTGTCGATTTTGGACTTCACCGCCGTCAGATCGTTCGAAAGAGGGAAGATCGTGCTGCGCGTGCATAAGCTTGTCTTTCTCTTGAGCGGAGCGCTCACCGGGTCGGCGTCTGTGAAAGCCTGTGCGCCCGTGCGCTCCGTAACGCAGCCATTCGAGAGGCGCACGCCGGTGGCAGACTCGGCATAGGTGCCCGCATTGACCGCACTCGAATAGGGTGCGATGGCAATCTTGTTCATCGAGGGACCGTGAGTATCGTCAAGCACGATCTGCGTGAGATCCTTCGCTGCATCCCGCAGCGATTGAATTTTGGAGCCGGCCATCGAGCCGCTGACGTCGAGCATCATGCCGAGCTCGATGTCTCGGGCGCTGTAGATTGAACTGGCAGACAGCGTCGTGCGGTATTCGCCCAGGTTGAAGACGCTGCCGATCGTCGTCGGAAGCACCACGTCCGCCGAGACGGTAATCGCGCTCTTTTCCCGATTGATAACGATCGAGAAGCGATCGATCCGGCCCTCCATATTTGTAACCTGCCGAAGGTTGGCATCAAAGTAGCTCTCCGCAAGGGCCCGCAATTCGCCGTCGGGCGTGCCGCTGAGCCGCAACTCTCTCGCCGCGGCAAGGGCAGCCGCATCGAGTGAAGCGTTGACGCGTGTGGTTAGACGGTTGATGCGCGAGAAATCGATGGCGATGCCCGATGAGGCGAGCAGGACGAATACGGTCAAGCCGAATATTGTGGCTATCGAACCGCGTGCATCTTTGCCGAAGCGGCCGAAAAGACCGATCATCGGATCACTCCTTTAAATTCGCTCCGCGAAAGGATCATGCGGAAGTGGTGAAGGAATAATGGATGAAAATCGGCGAGAGGCACGCAAGAGATAAAAATATCGTTTTTATAAAATGAAAAAGTTCATCGATTGCTTTGAATTTTAAGAAATGGAATACAGAATCGAAACACCAATTCATAACTTGGCAATATATTTCGACAGGCATGCACCCTTTCGACAAATTATCGCGTGTTCATGATCCTGAATCCGCCAGAAAGCTTAGTGCGAAAGCCGGGATTTAGATGCTGGTTTTAAGCATACCATTCATGCTGAACCGCCGCGCACTCCAGCCATGCTCTCAGCCGGTCGGCTGGGACGAAAGCGCTTGAGTTTCCAGGGAGGTGGGATCGCCTTCAATCGAAGACAGAGAAGCAACTCAAAACGGCCTGAGGTGATTGAATAAACCTGACCTGCTCTAGTTGTCCATGACACCGCGGATGGTCTGCGCGATAGCAAAGGCACGCTGCTCGATCAGCACGGGGATTTCGCATGCGACCGGAATGTTCTGCTGTCGCTCTTGGAATACACGTGCATCCCAATCATAACGGCTCTGTGCTTCCTGTGCGAGACGGGCGGCCTCGTGATCCTTCGGATTGGTTTCTGAGGCTTTGATGAGATCGGCCAGCTTTGCTCCGTCCGTTTCGAGCTTCTTGGAGCGCAGGATCTGCCGGCGCTGGAACTTCTCGATACCGTCGATGACCGACGAACGAGTCGTATTGATTTGCGCAAGGACCGCCGAGAACAGCTCCGCGAGCTTTGCATCGCGCTTGTCGGCCGGAAGCTCGCCAGCAAATGCCTTTATGTCCTTTTCAACCTCGTCCACCGCAATGCGCCGGCTGACGATGATGGGTACCAGCTTGCGAATGCTCTCGTCGTCGGAAGACTTGCCCTCGCTGGCGATTTCAGGCCCGTCCCACATCTGCACCGCAGTCAATACGGACTGTTTGTGCTGCACGCATGGCCACTCGGCGTTCGCCGCCATTGCCGCGGCGGCCGCCTCGCTGGCCGCCTTGTCCTCCGGGCTCTGGGTCGCCGCGGCAGGCTGTTCTTGTGCATAAACATGTCCACCCAGAGCCGCTAGTGCGACTACCGCAGCGATCACGCCGAGCGACCTTCTCTTTTGGCCAGGAATGGTCTTCAACGTCATACTCGCAACCCTTTTCATTTAGCCGCCACCGGGGCCGCCACGCCGTGCAATCAACCCCTTTGACGGATTGTAGGCAAAGATGGCAGCGCCCAGGAACAGAATGGTACAGCCGATCACGACGAGGAGATGTGTCAGATCGATGCCGCCGCCCTCGAACTGAGGCCCGATCTGGCCATAGAGGGCAAAGCGGATAAGTTCGACGGCGTGCGTGAATGGATTGAGCTCGGCCAGCGTCGCCAGGAGAGGACTCGATTCACGCAAGCGCCAGACCGGATATAGCGCCGATGACATGAAGAACATCGGAAAGATCACGAAGTTCATGACGCCTGCGAAGTTCTCCAGTTGCTTGATGACCGACGACATGAACAGTGCGATTGAACCGAGCATCAAGCCCGACATGATCAATGCAGGCAGCAGCGTGAGGTAGCCCATCGGCGTGGGATCGACATTGCCGAGTTGCGCGAATGTGCCGGAGAGGTTGTTGACGAATGCGCTGGCCATCGCTGCGACCCCGTCAGACTGGAGCGTCTCGATCAGTGGCGTATCCCATGACCAGGCCTCCCAAAGCCGCGCCACGAGCAGAAACACATAGGCCTGCAGAACCGCAACGAAAACGCCGCCGCTGAGCTTTGAGATGAGCAGGAACGAACGCGGAAAGGGACTGACAAGGAGTGTGCGCATCGCACCGGTTTCGCGGTCATAGACCATCGAAAGCGATGATTGCATCGCATTGAACAACAGGATCATGCCGACCAAGCCAGGGGTCACGAACGTTTCGTAGAGCACATACGTCGTATAGGGCGGAATGATCGAGACGCCGAGGACCTGCCGGAAGCCGGCGGCGAAGATAAAGAGCCAGATGAGCGGACGCACCAGCGCCGACAAGAATCGCTCACGCTGATGGAGGAAGCGCAGTACCTCGCGCCAGACGATGCCTCGGAAGCAATTGAGATAGGCGCCGGGCCCCATGCGCTGAGCCGTCGCGATGGGCTGCAAGCGATCGGAAACGGACGATGGCACGGTTTGGGTACTCATGCCGCATCGAGCTCCTCGGTCCCGGTCATTTTCTGGAACGAACGCCGCAGGTCCGTTTCTCCTGATTTTGCGAGCATCTCCGGTACGCGGCCCGCAAACAGCACCCGCCCGCGATGCAGCAGAACGACACGGTCCGTCTGGGCGATCTCGTCGATCAGGTGCGTTGCCCAAAGGACGCCGAGCCCCCGCGTTGCCACGAGGGAACGCACGATCGAAACGACACTTTCGCGCGAGCCGATATCGAGTCCGACCGTCGGCTCATCGAGCAGGAGCAGATTGGGTTTGTGCAGCAGCGAGCGTGCAATCTCCACACGCCGCGCCTGGCCGCCCGACAGGTTCCGGATCCTCTCGCCGGCGCGGTCCGCGAGCGCGACGGTCTCCAGAGCCTCGAGCGAGCGCACCCGGGCCTCCGCTGAGCCGATACCGTGCAATGCTGCATGATAGCGCAGGTTCTGGGCGAGCGTCAGGTCCGCGTCGAGTGTGCGGCTCTGGAACACAACGCCAAGGCGCTGCAGCGCCAGCGTTGGCTGCCGTCGCACATCATAGCCGAGGATTCTAATTTCGCCCGACACGTTGTCGTAAAGCCGGGTGATGAGCGAAAAGAGCGTTGACTTGCCGGCGCCATTCAGCCCGAGAAGAACGGTGAACACCCCCTGCGGCACCTCCAGTGATACGTTGTCGAGGGCCTTCTTCTCCCCGAAGTTGTGGCTGACGCCATTGACATACAAGGCCAGCGGCTCGGGGCCTGTGGGGGACTGTTTGGGGGGCTGAGTCACGATCGCAGAACGCTCCAGTGTCGACACTTTCCAAATTTTATTGCAGCAGCAGGATTGCGGCGGCAAGTGTTCGAGCGGAGCTCGATGAGAACCAAGCTTCGCAATCGGAACGCTGACCATAATCGCCATGAGCGGCTGGCGCAAAACATTGAACCGCTGCCGCAGGACAGGACGCTCGCTACTCCGGCGCTACCACGACGCCCCACGGGTAGCGGCCCACGGTAATCGACTTGATAGCTTTCTGGCGCGCCACGTCGATGGCCGTGACGTCATTGGATGTTCCGTTCGTAGTAAACAGCAGCTTGTCGTCAGGTGTCAGCGCCAGCTGCCAAACGCGCTGTCCGACGAGCACGTACTTTTCCACCTTGAAGGTCTTGGCGTCCACGATCGCCACGCGGTTCGACGGGCCGAGAGCGACGAAGGCCCATTTCTGATCCTTTGTGATCCGTATGCCCACGGGCTGGATTGCATCGGGGGTCACGCCCTGAATCTCGAACTTGATCTTGCCAAGCTGCTTGCGCGTTGCCGTCTCGATAATGGTGACCGTGCCGCCGATCTCCGAGCTGACCCACACCTGGTTGCCGTCGGATGTGAACTCGGCCACGCGCGGACGTGTGTCGACCAGAACGTTGTCGAAGATCTCGTGCGTCTTGGTGTCGATGAAATGCGCCATGTTGGTCGTTTCTGACGTGTTGACCAGGATCTTGCCGTCGGGGCTCATCCCCATCCCCTCGGGCTCGACGCCGACCGGAATCTCCGACACGACCTGACCGGTCTGTATGTCGACAACGGTGACGAGATTGTCATCTTCGTTGGCGATGTAGAGCGGGTTGCCCGATGGATGGAACGTGAACAATTCCGGATCCGGTCCTGAAGGGAGGATCTTGATCGGTTCGTATGTTTTCGAGTCGTAGACCTCGACGCGGTTATCGTCGCTGGCGCATACGAGAAGCCACTTATTGTCCTTTGACAGGATGATGCCGCGCGGCCGCGCGCCGGTCTTGATGGTATGAACGACCTTGAGCGTTTCACTGTCGATGACCGAGACGGTATTTTCCTTCTCGTTCGATACGAACACCTTGTAGGCGCTAGCGGGTGCTGGGGCCAGTGTCGCCAGTGTGCCGGCCAGCGCGCCGACAGTCAGTATCGAAAGGGGTTTCACGCGGATGTCTCCTCGGTTTTGTTCTTTCTGGGGCCGCGAAGCCAAAGCCGGTCATCTGCAAGGCCGATCGGTTCGCCCATGGCTCTGGATTACTTGTTGTAGGCCTTG
Organism: Hyphomicrobiaceae bacterium; assembly: GCA_036768475.1. Lineage (GTDB taxonomy): Bacteria > Pseudomonadota > Alphaproteobacteria > Rhizobiales > Hyphomicrobiaceae > JAEUMD01. The sequence goes on from DAIPMW010000014.1 coordinate 76,270, forward strand.
CACGCGCTCTCGGGCTTATCGTAGCCAAGCGTATCGAGTTCGGAAAACTGGTGCAGGAACTGTTGCTGCGGCGATACGGTGACATTCAGCTTGTCGGTGGTAACGAGGACAGGCTGGCGCAGCTGTCCGTTCCAGTCGCGATAGGTGAGCTTGCGGCCTTTGAAAGCAGCCAGCTCGAATTCCGGCGTAAGCATATAGCCAATCAGCTCACGCAGGTCGCCCGAGCGTCTGCGCGTTGCAGCCTCGCCCACCGAGCGCACCGCCATCCAGACGTTGTAGTCGAGTGCGCGCATGTTGCGGTTGTTGAGTCGTTTGAACCTGTTCTGGAATTGCGTTCCGCCCCACAATTCGACTGCGGGATGCCAGCTGGTTGCAAAAAGTCCGGCCGTGCCGACGACAGGGCGCGCCTCCCAAGTGCGATACGGAAAGTAGTCGCCGAACAATTCGCCTTCGTCAGCCACGACGACCAGATCATGCGGCGGGGCCTTCTGGAGGAAAGATGGAATTTGCTGCTGGATCTGTTCGTAACCGCCATCGGCGCGCCGGCTGCCGACCTGATAGGTGAAGGCGAGCTCGCCAACAATCCTATGGTTGAAGCGCTTCGCTGTGCGCTTGATGGCCTCTGCATAGAGTTTGTCCTCCGGCGTCGGGCCCACCACGAGCAGCCACTTGCTCCATTGTTTGACGGCCAGATATTGGCCGAGCGCATCGGCAAGCATCGCGCGAGATGGCGCGGTATGCTTGACATTCGCGCGGCAATCCTCGTTGCGAAGGCGGTCATCGGGCGCCGACGCATTGAAGATCACGGCCGTTTTCCCGGCAATCGCATCAGCGAGCTTCAACAGCGTCGCGGGCGCCACGTCCGTGACGACGAAGCCGACGCCGCCGTCGACCTTCGCAACGACATCGGAGATGAGGGCTGCGGGATTGTTATTCTCCACCACCTCCAGCTTGAAGTCCTGTTTCAGGAATTTGCCCGTCGTATTGTTGTCCTCGATCCCGAGCAGGGCGCCGCCCACGCCGTCGTCCTTGGGTGGCTGGTCGAGAAGGGAAAGTGGAGGGGGGCGGTCGCGCAACTCGCGCGCCAGCAGAATGGTGATGATTTGTGCACCCGCCTTGTTTTCGGCCTGGGCATTTGCAGGCGTCGTCGCCTCCTGTGCTCGTGCGTTGTTGGTAAATCCTGCGATTACGAGGACAAGACCGGCCGCCATCACGATCGCCCGCACCTCTGATGGCTGCGCCAGTGTCGCAACCGATGGCCCAAAGCTCATCCACCAGGCGCGACAGTGCGCACGGAATGCTGCGGCTCCTCGGGATCGCATGCGGAAGCTCCTCGATAATGAATTTGACTGTAACATAGTTACATCTGTTCCGATCTCAAGATGAAATCGGCACGAAGCCCGGTTGGCGCAGCCACATCTATGTGAGCGGTCACAATCACGTGAGAAAGGGATGTGTCCTTCGCAGGCCTGTTGTCGGATTTGCGCCCACCTGAAAATGTTCGATGCGCAAAATGCTTGCGGCGCGCGTGGTTTCAGGGCACCCGAAACCTTAAGTTAATGGCGAAAGCGCGCGACAAGACGCGTGGGAGGACCAATGGTTCGAAATTTGGCATCGGTGATGGCTGCATTGCTGCTGATGCCGTCGATAATGATCATGGTCGCGCCCCGTGCTCTGGGCGCTCAGAAGATCGTCGTCTTCCCATTCGAGATCATCGATGCCACCCAGACATCCAGTCCGATGGGCTACGATCTGGGAGGCGGTTTACCGGCAGGTCCGGATAAGGACGAGTTGCGGCGCTTGAAGCTCATCTCCGATGACCTGGTCCGCCGCATCAGCGAAGATGGCCGCTATGAGCCGGTCGGCGGCAGCGATCTGGCAGCCGACGTCGAGAAGACGGGCCCCATATACAAGTGTAATGGTTGCGAGGACGACATCGCCGGACGCCTCGGCGCAAAGCTCGCCTTGATCGCAACGGTTGAAAAGCTGTCCGACCTGCTCTTCAACTTCAATCTCTATCTTCGCGATGTGTCGCAGGCGAAGGTGACCTCGATCATGTCGACGACGATCCAAGGCAGTACGGATGAGGCATGGTTGCGGGGTATCCGCTATCTTGCCGAGCGCAAGCTGCTTCAACCAGGAGATGGCAAATGATTGATCGCCGCCGGGTGCTTCAAGGAACCGGAGCCGCGCTGACGGCCACGATGCTGCCGATCAACGTGCGCGCTGCCGAGGCTGGAAAGCTGCGTGTCGCGTCCTTGAAATTCGGATCGCTCGGTTGGCTCCTGGAGACGATCAAGGCGGAAGGGTTGGCGGACAAGGCTGGAGTGAAGCTCGAGATCGTCGATGTGGCGACCAACCAGGCTGGACCGGTCGCGCTGCTGGCCAACGAGGTCGATCTGATCGTCAGCGACTGGCCCTGGGCGATGCGTCAGCGCTCGCTCGGCCAGAAACTCAAGTATCGCCCCTATTCGTCCTCGCTCGGTGCCGTGATGGTCGCCAAGGACGGGCCGATCAAGTCACTGCTGGACCTGGAAGGCAAGCGTCTGGCCATTGCCGGCTCCGCCATCGACAAGAGTTGGCTGCTCTTGCGCGCTTATTCACGCAGAACATTAAAACGCGACATCGCCGACATGGCCGAGCCGGTTTTTGGCGCAGCCCCCCTGGTCGCCGAGGAACTCAAGAATGGTCGTGTCGATGCGTGTCTCAACTTCTGGACTTTTGCCGCACGGCTCGAAGGTGCCGGCTTCCGCCCGCTCATGGCCGTCGATGACATGATGATTAAGCTCGGCATCGAGCCCACACCGCCGCTCGTCGGCTTCGTTTGGCGCGAGGAAACCGCGGCCGCCAGATCGGCGGAACTCAAGGCCTTCTTTAGCGCCGTCGATCAGGCCAATCAGATCCTTGCAACGTCCGATGCCGCCTTCGAGCGCCTGAAACCACTGATGCGCGCGCAGTCGGACACCGAATATTTCGCCTTGAAGGCCTATTATCGCGCCGGTATCCCCAAGCCTTGGGGAGACAAACAGACGGCATCCGCCAAGAAGCTGTTCGATCTGCTGGCTGCGGAAGGCGGCAAGGAGCTGATCGGCAGCGGCACCACTTTTGATCCGAACTTGTTCGATGGCGCTAGCAACAGATAGGACTTCAGGCACGCAGAGCATCGAGCAGTCGGCTTGGCGGGGGCGTCTCGTCTGGTCGATTGGCTCGCTTGTCGCCCTGCTCGTGGTCTGGGAATTCGTGGCCCTGGCACTCGCCAGCCGTCTGTTTCCCGGCCCCGTGGCCGTTGCAACGACGATGCTTGCCGAGTTCTCTACCGGTGCGCTCACTCATCATGTCGGCGCCACGCTGGCCCGTGTCGTCGTCTCGTTCGTCCTGGCGATGCTAATCGGCTCGGTGATCGGTCTGGCGCTCGGCCGCAGCGCGACTGCCGACCGCTTTTTCGACAGCTGGCTCATCTTCTTCCTCAACCTGCCTGCGCTCGTCATCATCATTCTGTGCTATGTCTGGTTCGGCCTGACGGAGACCGCCGCCATCATCGCGGTTTCCATAAACAAGATCCCCAACGTCGCCGTTACAGTGCGCGAGGGCGCCCGTTCGCTTTCCCGTGATTTGAACGAGATGGCGCTGATGTATCGGTTCGGTTGGTGGCGAACACTGCGCCATGTGACGTTGCCGCAGTTGGCTCCCTTCTTCGCCGCGGCCGCCCGCTCGGGCCTCGCGCTCGTCTGGAAGATCGTCCTGGTGGTCGAGCTGCTGGGCCGTTCGAACGGTGTCGGGCATCAGCTCCATGTGGCATTCCAGCTGTTCGACGTCCCCATGATCCTGGCCTACGCGGTCGCCTTCATCATCGTCGTCCAAATCATCGAGATCGGCCTGCTGCAGCCGATCGAGACGCGCGTCAACAGGTGGCGTCGATGAGTGGAGCCGTGCGTATCCGCATTGCTGGCAAGATCTGGCCGGCGCTGGCTGGCCGCGCGCCGCAGCCGGTGCTCGGAAAGATCGATATCGAGATTGCGGGCAGCTCGTTCGTCGTTCTTACCGGCCCCTCAGGGTGCGGCAAGTCGACACTACTCAACATCGTCGCGGGTCTCGACAAGGATTATGTGGGCAGCGTCAATTTCGATCAGCCTGCCCCGGCGATGACCTATGTGTTCCAGAGCCCGCGTCTCCTTCCCTGGCGTACCGTCTATCAGAACATTGCCCTGGCACTGCCCGAGGGCGATGAGCGGCTTGCCCGCATCCCCGAGCTGCTGCAGCGTGTCGGCCTCGCCGAGGCCGGCGATGTCTATCCCGAACGCCTGTCGCTGGGAATGCAGCGTCGCGCCGCGCTGGCCCGCGGCTTCGTCGGTAATCCCGATGTGTTGCTGATGGACGAGCCGTTCGTATCACTCGATGATCCGACCGCAGATGCCTTGCGGCGTCTGCTCATCGATCTTTGGAAGAGCCGGCCGACGACCGTTTTATTCGTCACGCACGATCGCAACGAGGCGGTAACGCTGGGCACGCGCATCTTGCGCATGGGCGGCACCCCTGCAACAGTGCTTTCCGACACCGAGGTCGCGCTACCGCGCGACAGCCGCGCTGACCGCGCGGCGGTGATGGAAGAGCAACGGCGGATATTCGGCTGAACGTGACGATCAATCCCTACTTTGCCCATGCATCGCAATTGAGGTCCGGCGGAGCGCGTCTGCTGGCAAGCGTCGCCACGCCCGAAGAAGCGAAGGTCGCGATTGCGGCTGGCGCGGATGTAATCGATGCAAAGGACCCCAGTCGGGGAGCACTTGGCGCGCTCGACAGTGCGACGTTGCGTGCCATCCGCAGCGCCGTTCCCCCGACGATCCCTTTGAGCGCCACCACCGGCGACCTGCCGATCGACCAGCCCGAGTTGATCGTTAACGAAGTTGCACGCGTTGCCGCCGCATCCGTTGACGTCGTCAAGATCGGCTTTTTCGGACCGGCCTGCGCTTCGCGCCTCATCGCCGCATTGGCTTTGCGTGATGACGAAGCGCACGCCTATGGTCGCCGAGTCGCGGTCCTCCTCGCCGATCGCTCTCCCGATTGGGGCCTCGTTGCCCGGTTGCCTGCCGCGGGCTTCTCTGGTGTGATGCTCGATACCGAGGACAAGGCTTCCGGTGCGCTGTTGGACGTCGTTTCCAGACAAGAGATCGAGACGTTTATCACCGCTGCGCGCAGCGTCGGTATGTTCGCGGGACTTGCAGGCGCGCTGCGTCTCCGGCATATCCCTGAGGTGAGAGCTTTCGGTCCTGATGTCGTCGGCTTCCGCGGAGCGTTGTGCCGGCATACGGAACGCACCGCGCGCATCGACGTTGACGCGGTTAGAGAGATCCGTGCGGCGCTGCAAGGCGATGACATGAACGAGAAGCTTTCAAGGGCGGCCGCGCCGCCTGAATAACGACAAGGGACCCACGCCGGGAGTGGCGAGGAGAAAGGCCCGCGATGACGGATTTGAGTGTTCTGGCCAGCCGTGCAGTGCGGCGCCGTGACGAGGCGGAAACCGCGCGCGACCGCATCTTCGTGCGCGACTATGTTCTGCCCATCTACATCGGCGTTTACCCCGAAGAGCAGGGCGTTACCCAGAAGGTCGGTTTCACAGTCGAGGCCGAGGTGGCGACGTACGCCGCGGCCCGCCACGATCAGATCGCCGAGGTTCCCTCCTACGACGACATCCTGAAAGGCATTCGCGCTATCGTTGCGGCAGGCCACATCAACCTGGTGGAGACACTGGCAGAGCGCATCGCGGCTCATTGCCTTTCTGACCCGCGCATCGTGCAGGTGCGTGTGCGAGTCGATAAACTTGAGCGCGGCCCGGCCGCCGTCGGCGTTGAGATCGTTCGTCCGATCAAGCGGGATGGGGGGTAGACAAGGGTGGCGCACGACCAGAACGATCGCCGCAGACTGGCACCGATCGTCGTCAAGATCGGGGGATCACTGCTGGCGAACGGCGCTCGGCTCTCCACCATTGCCGCGACCCTGGCCCGCGCGCGCCGTCCGATCGTGATCGTGCCGGGGGGCGGACCGTTTGCCGACCAGGTACGCAATGCCCAGAAAACCCACGACACGTCCGATCGCGCCGCGCATAGAATGGCGCTTCTGGCCATGCATCAGACAGGGTTCCTCATCGAGGACATGCAGTCGCGCTTCATCGCCGTCGACACTGCGTCCGCCATTCGCCAGGCGCTCGCTGCCAATCGCATACCAATATGGTTGCCGCTCAAGCTGGCTGGCGTCGATGAAAGCATTCCGGCCGACTGGTCGGTGACATCCGACGCGCTTGCTGCCCGCCTCGCCGAGCGCCTGCGGTTCGACGCGGTTCTCCTGATCAAGTCGCGTTGTGTGCCGCAGGGACCCTCAGCCACTGAGTTGACCACCGACGGCGTCGTTGATCCGGTCTTCGGTCAGGTTGTCGAGCGAGCCGGCCTGGCGTTCCGCATCATCGGGCCGGGAGAGGAACGCGTCCTGGCGGAGATCTGCCACACCACCCCGCAGATGGCTGTCGCATCGCTCCATGTTCGCCGCCCCTGTGCCCGTACCGACCGCAGCCGTCGCGGTGTCAGGCGCGCTATGGGCGGGCTTTCTGCCAATCCTCGCAATTGACCGCAAGAGATGTCCCTGCCGCGCGGTCGCACACGAGCTGAAGTGTGATGTCGTCACCTGAACTTTTCCTCACGGGCCGCCTCGCCGAGGAGCGCCTCCTCGCCACGCTTCAGGGCGCAGAGTTGCCCGCCGGTAGCTGGCGGGTCGTCAACATCGGCATCAAGGTTGCCGCGTTGATGACCGAGGCCATCGTCAAGAACCGGATGGCTAATGTGGGAGACGCACAAAGGGTCATCGTGCCGGGTCGCTCTCGCATGGACCTTGACAGTCTTGCCGCCCACTATGGCGTTCCCTTTGTGCGCGGTCCCGACGAGATCATCGACCTGCCGCAGTTCCTCGGCCGCGGTGGCAAGCCGCCGGACTTTTCCCGCCACGACCTGCGCATCTTTGCCGAGATCGTCGAGGCGCCAGGTCTCACCATAGACGCGCTCGTGGCGCGCGCCTTGAAGCACCATGCGGCGGGTGCCGACATTATCGATATTGGATGCCAGCCCGATACGGCGTTCCCCCATCTGGAGGATGCCATCGCGGCCCTGAAGGGCGAGGGGCTTGAGGTCAGCGTCGATAGCGGTGACGTGGCCGAGCTGGAGCGAGCGGCAAGGGCAGGGGCCGACTATGTCCTGAGCCTCGATGAAACGACCCTCGGCGCGATCAAGGGAACGACGTGCGTTCCCATCCTCGTGCCCCGGCCGCACGGCAATCTGCATTCGCTGCTGCGCGCCATCGATGCGGCCACGGCGATGGGGCTGCCTCACATTGCCGATCCGGTTCTCGACCCCATTCATTTCGGTTTCACAGCGTCGCTGGAGCGCTATGCGGAACTGCGCCGCCTTCGGCCAGCCGTCGAGATCCTGATGGGTACAGGCAATCTCACCGAGCTGACCGAAGCGGACAGCCAGGGCGTCACTGCGCTGCTTGCCGGCATCTGCTCCGAGCTTGAGATCCGCAACGTCCTGATCGTCCAGGTCTCGCCCCACACGCGCCGCACCGTGGAGGAGCATGACGCCGCCCGCCGACTGATGTTCCGTGCCCGCAAGGATGGTAACCTGCCAAAAGGCTACGGCGGCAACGGCCTGGTCTCCCTGCACGATCTTCTGCCATATCCGCAGACGCCCGAAGACATCGCAGCTTCGGCCGATGCGGTGCGCGATCACAATTTCCGCATCGAGGTCGGCGAGGACGGTGTGCACATCTACAATCGAGACCGCCATCACGTTTCGACAACGCCGCTCGATCTTTACCCTAAACTCGATGTGACCGATGACGCCTCGCACGCTTTCTACCTGGGCTATGAGCTGGCCAAGGCGGAAACGGCATGGCGTCTTGCCAAGCGCTACGTGCAAGACCAGCCGCTCGACTGGGGCGTCGCCGCCGACAAGGCGGCGGAGGATCTGACCCGCCACGCGCTCGAAGGAGCGACGCTGAAGGCCAAGGCCCGGCAGGCCGCCGAGGCACGCGAGGCGAAGCGCGCAGAAGAGGAGGGCGGCTCGACCCCGAGGGACGCCGATCGCGAACGCTAGAGCGGGCAGGGCTTGACTGAAAGGTTTTTGACCGTTGTGGCCTGCTCTATCACCTTGTTTGACAGGCTCATTCACGCCTTCGAGGCAAGCACGACTGCTTCCATCTCAGTCGGTCAGGCTCTAGAGTATGTTGAGCTGAAGCGTGCAGCGGTTCAGCGTGAAAATTATGCTCGAAACAAAAGCATGTTTAGCTGAAGTGCGCAGCGGTTCAGCGTGAAAAACATGCTCGAAAGAAGGTGCTGGATCGTGTTCGTGTTTCCGCCAAACATGAACGCGATTTAGGACGAGGCAGTGCCGGCCACGGCGGACCAGTCAAAGAAGAACACGTTCGGCTGAGCGCCTTCGGCCAATGGTGAAATGTTCGACCAGCCGGGGTTCAGGGAGGAAAGGGGGCGTCATGCCCTACATCGTCGAGACAATCGTCACGACCCGCAGCGAGGACGGGCACATCCATATCGCGCCGCTTGGTCTCATCCAAGATGGGGACGCTTCGGATTCCAAAGCATGGATCGTCGCGCCTTTCCGGCCCTCGCGCACGCTCGACAATCTCCTCGCCAACGGTTTTGCCGTGGCCAACCACGTCAATGACGTGCGTGTCTTCGCAGGCTGCGTCGTCGGCCGCCGCCACTGGTCGGTGCGTCGCGCTGTCAAGGGCAATGGCGCCGTGCTGACCAATGCGGTGGTCCATTGGGAACTGCAGGTCGAGCACTTGCAGGACGACGCACAGCGCCCACGCTTCCATTGCCGCATCATTCATCAGGAAACGCACCGGCCCTGGGGCGGTTTTAACCGTGCGCAGGCAGCCGTCATCGAGGCCGCGGTGCTGGCAACCCGACTCCATATGTTGCCGCGCGAAAAGATTGAAGCCGAACTGGCCTATCTGGAGATCGCCGTCGCCAAAACCGCAGGACCGCTTGAGGAGGAGGCTTGGCGCTGGCTGATGGAGAAGTTCGACGCGTGGCGCCAGTCGGCCGATCCGGCTGCAGCCGACACGGTTTGAACCGCATCCCGTCCCGGGGCGCGAGCGGCAAAGGACACCGCGGCAGCCTGCGATCGGCGGCGCAAACAACGTTCGTCTTTCAACTCGCCTTGCGCGTCTCCTCCTCGTCAGCCGGCGGCGGCATGGCGTTGCCCTGGTAGGTGTTGAGCTCGTGCACCAGAGTGTCGAGCAGGATCGACATGCGGTTGGCCGCGTCGTCGAGAGCCTTGACGAATTGGAGCGCGCGCTCCGATTCCATTGCTTGCTGGCGGCTCACCGCGTAGAGCATGGAGGCATGCCGCGCGATTGCCTCGCAGCTCTCCGGGCTCAGCTCGTCGGCCTGCAGCGTCCAGGTCAGTTCGTGAATGTCTTCCGCCATGCGCAGCATCCGCGCCACCGGAGCTATCGATTCACCCTTCGGAGCGGCGGCCGGGGCCTCATTTCCAGCCCCTTCGAGCGCGCTGCTGACCGCCGCAGGCTTGCTGCTGGACTTGGCCACCATCGCGTTTTTCGTTTGGACGATGAAAGCCGAAAGCTTCTCCAGCTCGCTCCTGAGTGTGGCCAGCACCGGCGGCGGCTGCGACAGTGAGGTCGAAAGCCGGCCGATCGCGTCTTCCAGAAGCAGGGTGTCGAGCCGGCGTGACCTGCGCCCGTGCTCGGCCAGGAACCAGCGCCCTCGAGCTGTTTCGAGGAGCGTCTGTTCGATAGCCCGGTATTCCTGCTCTGTGTCTTGCTCCGGCGTCGCCTGTGTTTCGGGCATGGCTCCCCATCCTGATACTCGATCCTGGTGTACGAGTGATAGGTGATTCGCCGTTGCAGCGGGGGCACGCCTGCACGCACCGGCGCTTGCTGTGGATGAAGCACGATTACTTCCATCTCAGCCGATGAGACTCTAAGACGACGCCGTGCCCTGATATATCCACCGGGCGCATCGGCAGCAGGTGATGGGCAGGCTCCGACTCTGCCCTGTGGACGGAAATCGAATGGCAGGTTACGGCATCAGGGTCAGCGTGTTCTTCGCCGCACTGTTCCTCATTTACGGCGTGCACTTGCCCTACCTGCCTCTCTGGCTGGCATGGCGGGGCCTCTCGCCTGCCGAGATCGGCCTTATTACCTCCGCTCCGTTCTTTCTGCGCCTGATTGCAACGCCGTCGCTGGCCTACGTGGCCGACCGGAATTGCGCGCACGCCCGCATGATTTTGCTGCTGGCGTGGGTGGCGCTTGCTTCTGCCTTGCTCCTATCGGGAATGTCGGGCTTCTGGCCGATCCTGCTCGCGGCTCTGATCCTGGCGATCTGCGTTTACACCATCATGCCGCTGACGGAGACGATCGCGATCGGCGGCGTGCGTCTCGGACTCGACTACGGACGCATGCGGCTGTGGGGCTCGCTGACCTTCATCGCCGCAAGTTTCGCCGGTGGCACCGCAATCGATTGGGCCGGCAGCGGCATCGGTATCTGGCTGATTGTGGTCGGTTGCGCGGCGACGGTTGCTGCCGCGTATTACCTTCCCTCGGCCAGCAATGCCGCCGATCGCCAGCGTCGCCATGATGCAAGAGCCCAGACCGGTGCCTTGGGGCCACCGCTCTCGCCCGTGCCGCCGAAGCGTGGCATCGACCGGGCGACAGTTCTGCGGCTCGTGCGCCATCCTATGTTCATTACATTTCTTGTCGCGATCGGCACTGTCCAGGCCGCGCACGCCACCTTCTACACTTTCGGCGCCATCCACTGGCGCACCGGCGGCCTCTCATCGGCCTGGATTGGCACGCTCTGGGCAATTGGTGTGATGACCGAAGTGTCACTGTTCGCCGTCTCTGGCCGGGTCGTCGCCGCAATGGGGCCGGTCCGCCTGATGCTTGTCGGCGCTCTTGCGGCCGTCGTGCGCTGGAGCGCCATGAGCGTCGATCCAAACCTCGGCTGGCTTGTCCTGTTACAGGTTCTGCATGGCCTGACCTATGGCGCATCGCACCTGGGTGCCATCCATTTCATCAGCCGCGCCGTACCGGAGGCGGCGGCAGGCACGGCGCAGGCGCTCTATGCAACTCTGGCAGCTGGCATACTTCAGGGCGCTGCAACGCTGTTGTCGGGCGTGCTTTACGCGAGCTACGGCGGCGGCGCCTATCTGGCGATGGCGCTGCTTGCCGGATCAGGTCTTGTGGCGGGGCTGGTTCTGGCGCGCGCTTGGCCTGGCGGCCTGTTGTGGGATGAGGAGGAGCAGGCCAAATCGGCTCGCCCTGTCATCCGCTGAAATCGCCAGGAGCCTGATCGGCTGAGCTGGACACGCTTGAGCGTCTAGAGCCTGATCGGCCTATATGGAAGCGCGACTGCTTCCATATAGGCCGTGAATCAGTCTCTCAAACAAAGAGATAGAGCAGGCCACGACGGCCTGAGGTGATTCAATCAAAACCTGACCTGCTCTAGCAAAGGCGTCATCCAGATACTGGACAAGAAGCAACGAAGCTATCCCCACAGCTCGTGCGAAGGCGGCATGATCCACCCATCGTGAATGGCAAGACCGTGCGCACGGTCTTGCTTGAGCAGCAGCGGTCCATCGAGGTCGACCCACTGCGCCTGTTGCGCCAGTATCAGCGCAGGTGCCACCGCCAGCGACGTCGACACCATTGAGCCCACCATGACCTGAAGACCCAATCGCTGCGCCTCCCGCAGCATCAGGAGGGCTTCGGTCAGCCCGCCGCTCTTGTCGAGCTTTATGTTGACGGCATCATAGCGGTCGACGAGCCCGGCGAGGTCGGCGGTCGTGTGCGCACTCTCGTCGGCGCAAACGGGAATGCGCCGTTTGATCTGGGCAAGCGCTTCATCCGCGCCGGCGGGGAGCGGTTGCTCGACCACATCGACACGCGCCAATTCCGCGGCGGCCATCAAGGGCTCCAATAGCGCTTCGGTCCACGATTCGTTGGCATCTGCGATAAGCCGCGCATCCGGCCGCGCTGCGCGCACAGCAGCAAGCCTTTCAGCGTCGCCCGCGCCGCCCAGTTTCAGCTTGAGAAGTCTCAGTTCAGGTACCGCGCGCGCAGCCGCCGCCATCGCCTCAGGCGCGGCCAGGCTCAGCGTGAAGGCTGTTTCGACCGCAACGAGATCACGACTACCGAAGAGATGCGCGGCCGGATGCCCCGACTGCTTGGCTTCAAGATCGGCTATCGCGCAGTCCATCGCGTTGCGCGCTGCCCCTGGCGCCATGAGCTCGGACAGCGGCAAGCGAAACGGCGGACCGTCGTAAGCCTCTATGGCCGCACAGGTCGCGTCCACTGTTTCGCCATAACGCGCGTAAGGGACGGCTTCGCCGCGTCCGAGACGGCCATCCATGTCGCGGATCTCGGCGACCACGACGTCGGCATGCGTCTTGGTTCCGCGCGAAATCGAGAACGGCACTTTCAGTTCGAACCGCTCATGACGGCAGGTGAAATGGCGCGTGGTCATGCTGCATTATCGATATCGGTGCCGGGAAGCGGCGCCAGCGGGAGCCTGCATACATCGATGGAGATGCAGTAGGCAATTTAGCTGATGCGGCCTGCCGCGTGCGCCAGAAGCAGATAGACACGCCCCATTGTCGAGGTCATGTGCGATTGGGCGAGCCGGCCGGTGGCATCGCGCGCTTCCGTATCGCGCAGGATCCGCTCGAAATCGGCGATGTAGCGGTTGATCGTTGCCTGCAGATTGAGATCGACGGGGTAGTGTCGCGCCACCTCATCGAATACCTGCCGCCCGTCCGCCGAATAGATCGAGCGGACCATGATCCCGCGCTGTCCGGCCCTGAGCCGTTGCCAGATCACAGAGGCGGTTGCACCATCAAGTGCACGCGCAAGCACGTCGATGTTGAGTTTGAAAGGCTCAGCAGACAAGTCTCGCGCTGCCACAGGCGGTGCCGGCGCGTGTTGTAAAGCGCCAAGCGGTGGCTGGGCGCCCTGTGCCTGGCGCGGCTGCTGCTGTCTGGCGGATGCTTCATCGTCCGAAGCACGCTTGAGAAGATCGCCGAGTGACCAGGAAGAAGCCGCGTTGTCCGGCGCGCGTACCTCAGAGCCGCGTGGGGCTGCCGGCCGCTGGTCTGGCGTCGCTGGCTGCCCGCCGCGCGTACCAAGCTCCTGCGCGAGGCTTTCGGTCAGCGAATTGAGGTTTCGCGAACCGTGCGATGCCTCACCACTGGCGGCAGCGCGCGAGCGCATAGGCGCTGGACCATCGGTAGGCTTCAAGGCGCCGCCCTGCGCAACCGGCAGTCCGACATCGCGCCGCTGCGCCTCCCGGCTGGCGAGGCTCGACAACTGGTCGATGGCGCGCAGCTGGTCCTGTAACGCTTGCCGCATGGCATCTGCCGTCTCGCGTGTTGTCTGCGGAAGGCGATCGGCTTCCTCCTTCATGCGCGCCTGCTCGCGTGCCAGTTCGTCTGCCACTCTCTCGGCACGCTTGCGCACGTCCTCGGATGTTTCCGAGAACCGGTCGGTGAGCGAGCCCAATTGCGTGGCGACCTCCTCCGAGACGTGCGACAGGCGCTCCTTGAGTGCTTCCAGGGCGCGCGCGCTTTCCGCATCTGTCTCGGCCTTCAGGAGCTCGATCTGCGTCAAGGCCTGCTCGCGGTGCGTCTGTGTACCGATCTTGAGCTGCTCTGCGGCGGCCAGCGCACGTGCCTCCGCATCCGACAGGGTTCCCTCGATGGTTGTGGAATAATCGCGAACATGGCGGGTGAACTCGTCGGCCTTTCCGACCATCCGATCGAGCGTCGCCGACAGTTCGGCATGGCGCGATTGCAGCGTAGTATCGATCTTGTAGTTGACGCTCTCCAGCGCGTTGGCAGCCTTCATGATGGTGTGGCCTTGCGCCTCGAACCGGTTGGTGAGCGAACCGATCTGCGAGACGAGATTCTCCGACACCGATTTGAGCATGTCGGACTGACCGGCCAGGCTCTCGATCGCCTTCAGCGACTGGCGCGTGATGTTCTCGCTCGTGCGGCGCACGGCGGTAATGCCCTGGTTGAGTGACTCGTCGAGCTCCAACGACTGCCGAGAAATCGTCTCGGAGAATGTGCGGGCATGATCTGCCAGAGCCGAGGTGAGTGCCTTGGCGCGGCTGTCGACGGCGACGTCGATGGCGCGTGTCGAATTCTGAATGGCGTTGTCAAACAGCTTCAACCGGCCTTCGAAAGCGGCATCGAGCGCGCGAGTTCGCTCCACGAGTTGCTTGTCGAGATTGCCTGCGCGGGCGGCCAGCGTACTGTCGAGCGCGCGTGCATACTCCTCGAACACCGCTTCCAAATTGGTTGTGCGGTTGGCGATCGCCTTGTCGAGCAAATTCATGTGCTCGGAGAAGGACGACTGCATTTGCGACGTCCGCTGGCCCAACGCCTGCGCCAGAGCGCCGGTATAGGCCTCCAGCATCTTCTGCATGTCCTCGCTGCGGCTGCCGAGAGCATCGCCCAGGCGCTTGGAGCGGTCGTCCATGACGGACTGAAGGCGCTGGCCCTGGACGCCCAGCATCGAGCCCAGCTGCTCGGTGCGCTGGCTGAGGGCTTGACCGAGCGCGCCCGTGTAATTCTCGAGCACGCCCTGCAGCTGGTTCGTGCGACCGCCCAGTTCGCTTTCCAGCGATGCTACGCTTTTGGCGAGCGAGGTCTCGAGTTGATTGAGGTTCTCGCCGGCATCTTTGATGATGTGAGAGAGATTAGCCTGCTGGTTCGACAGCCTTTCGACGAGCGGAGGCACCTCACGCCCCAGCGTGCGCAACGTCTCGTTAAAGCTGACAGATGTCGATGTCAGCGCATGGCGCTCGTTGGCAAGCTCGCTGATGAGCCCGCGGATGCGACGCTCGTTCTCCTCGTAGGACCGTTCGAGTGCCGCCACCTCGTTGTGGACCAAGGCCTCCAGCTCGCCTGCGCGTCCGAGCGCACGGCCAACGGCTTCATTCATGAAGCTCACCTGCCGGCGCACCGCCTGACCCAGCGAGGCAACCGAGTCCTCGGCCATCCGGTCCGGTTCAGCCAGCCTGATCGCGACCTCGGTCATGGTCGAGGATCTGAGCCGCAGTTCTTCCGCCCGCCAGCTCAGGAGCGCCAGGAGCCAGATCACGGCAATCGGCACGACGATGGCAGCGCCGGTGAGGAAAGTGGTCGGCTTGGAAAGAATCGTGCCCCAGGTCGAAAGCGCCGCCTCGGACGACAGCGACAGGTAGGCGAAAATCAAACCTGCGATTGCCCACACCACACTGGCAATGGCGGCATGCCTGTAGATCCGGTTCGACGGCTTCTGCTCAAGCGCATAAATGAGCCCGCCGATCGACGGCGCATCATCATTGGCCGCGAGTTTACCGCGCACGGGGCCCGCTGGGCGTCGCCGCGCCACGCGCCGGTCCAGATGCGCGCCATCCTGTGACTCGTCCACGTCGAGCAACGCGTCCTCGCGTATGGCATCGTCGGCAGGCTCTGGCGCGGGCGCCACGCCCGCTGCGAAGGCGAGTGTCGGGCCGGCGCCGGTTCTCGTCGCGCTCACCTGTTCTACTGGTGTCGGGGCCGGAGCATCCGCGGGGCCGGTGGGAAGTGCGGGAGGCATGGGCAGCACCCCACCGGCGGGAGCACGCGGTGCGCCTGCCGGCGTGCCTGGAAGCGGCGGAGGGCCTCCGGGCTCTGGCGCAAGAAATGAAAGTGGCGAACGGGCCTCTCCTAACGAGGAAAGATTGAACGGTTCCGATCCAGACGAAGAACCCGGTGGCCCAGGTGGCGATTTCGGATTATCGCTGGCCAGCTTCGCAGCGGTTGGCTCCGACGTCGGCGGCACCACCTCCTTCGCTCCGACAATTCTAGACTTAGGGGACGCCTCACGACCGCTGCCGCCAGCTGCGCCGGCGCCATCCTTTCGGCCCTTCTTGGAATTGCTCGGGTTGAGGCCGGCGCTCGTAGGATTAGTAGTTTTGTTGGGGTCGCTACTTTTCACGTGCGGAAGGTTTGCCGACCTCTCCGCGTCCTGTGCCGTCTTACTCGTCTTGGACTGGTCGTGTGCCATCGAAACGCCTGATCCGCGCGCAATTGGCGCGCCCCCCCGATCAACTTAGAGCATATGGCCACGTTTCCGAAAGCCGGATTTCGCGTAATCCCGGTGAACATGGCGAAGTCTTTCCACAACGTACAATCGCCAAGCTCGTTCTCCCCATGATCGGGCTACCGGCGCATTGGGGCAAAACCAAGATTGGCCACGTCGCAGGCGCGCTAGAGGCCATAAAAATCCAGGACTTGTCAAATTGTTAACCATTCGACACGCGTTTGCTGAAGAGCTTTACTGGCCGTTAGTCCGCCGCCCTATAGCCTGCCGTGCCATGGCTGTTCCGACTTGCGTGCGATCGAGGGTAATCCGGAGTCAGCCGATCTGGCAGGTGTTACAGAAACTCGCACACCGAAGTTCACAGCTTGGTTGCGCAACGCTCGCTTGAGCCGATAGAGCAAGGGACGGCATGACGACGCACCCGGAACAGAACCGTGGGTATGCGGACCGTTGGCGCGCGGGCGTGGCGGCGGCGCAGAAAGCAAGCGCACACAACGCAACTCAAACGCCGCTCGATCATGCCCACCTTGCGCGCTACACCCTGGGCGATCGCGCTCTCGAGCTCGAAATTCTGGATCTTTTTCTCGGCGAAGCACCGCTGACCTTGAACCGATTGAGGGTTCAGGCTGCAACCTGTCCTTGCGATGCGCATGGCTGGTTAGCAGGCTGCCATACGCTCAAGGGGTCGGCCCGTGCGGTCGGTGCGGTCGATGTCGCCGCAGCCGCTGAACGCGGTGAGAAAGAGACCGAGCTCACCCCCGACCGTCTCGATGGGCATCTCGTTGCCATGGGCACGGCCTTGGCGGCAGCCACGGCCTACATTTCCGACTGGCGGGAGAAAGCCTGACCCGCGTCAGTCTTGGAACTTGAGAGCTGTGGACCTTTACGCGCCGGGCGAGGATACGGTCGGTTGGTGCGTGCGCTCACCTGCGGCCTTGGGCTTGCTTGAATTTACGGGCTTCTCCGACTAAACGTGCGCTGCCCCCAGGGCACCGCGGACCGGGCCGGAACGAGATGGCTGGTCGGGCGGTCTTTCCATTAAGTCCGAGGACCGAGGAGCAGCCTCAAATCCATGGCCAAGATCACATTCATTCAGCCCGACGGAACGAGCCAGGTCGTTGAGGCGCAAACCGGCATGACCGTAATGGAAGCGGCCAAGCTCAACGAGATTGCCGGCATCGAGGCGGAATGCGGCGGCGCTTGCGCCTGCGCCACGTGCCACGTTTATGTGGACCCGGCCTGGAAGAAGCAGACCGGAAGCCCCTCCGAGATGGAGGAGGACATGCTCGACTTCGCTTTCGACGTACGTGACGAAAGCCGTCTGTCCTGTCAGATCAAGGTGACCGACGAACTCGACGGTCTCGTGGTTCGTGTGCCGGCCAAGCAGTACTGATGGGATATTGCCCGCGCTCGAGCGCAGCAATGGCGTTTGACCGCGTGAGATGAGTTGACACGGGAACGCCGCCGTTTCGGATCGCGTTCGCCGGTATTTTGTGAACGAAGGGAACAACGCCAATGTTGGACAAGAATCCCGAGAATGGCGGCGGTGTCATCGAGACCGATGTCGTCATCATTGGCGCGGGCCCGGTGGGTCTTTTCGCCGTATTCGAGCTTGGATTGCTCGACGTGAAGACCCACCTGATCGACATTCTCGACAAGATCGGCGGCCAGTGCGCCGAGCTTTATCCTGAAAAACCGATCTACGACATTCCAGGCATTCCCGTCGTCACCGGTCAGCAGTTGACCGACCAGCTCATGGAGCAGATCAAGCCCTTCACTCCGACGTTCCATCTGGGCGAGCGCGTTGACGAGTTGAGCCGCGAGGGTGATCGCTTCCGCCTCGTGACCGACCAGGGCACTGCGTTCATTACCAAGGTGGTCGTCATTGCGGCTGGTGGCGGCTCATTCACACCGAAGCGTCCACCACTCGACGGCATCGAGTCGTTCGAGGGCAAATCCGTCTTCTACTCCGTGCGCAAGATGGCCGAGTTCATTGATAAGGACGTGCTCATCGTCGGTGGCGGCGACAGCGCGCTCGACTGGACGTTGAACCTGCAGCCGGTCGCCAGGTCGGTGACGTTGCTCCACCGTCGCGATGATTTCCGCGGCGCGCCGCACTCGGTCGAGAAGATGCGCCAACTGGTGGCCGAAGGAAAGATGCGACTGATGATCGGTCAGGTTTCTGCGCTCCATGGCAGCGACGGCTGGCTTGAGGCGGCGACGGTGAAGACGAAAGAGGGCGAAGAACGCATCACCGCCACCGCCATGCTGCCCTTCTTCGGCCTGACCATGAAGCTCGGCCCGATCGCCAATTGGGGTCTCAACTTGGAAGAGAACCTGATCCCGGTCGACACCGAAAAGTTCGAGACCAGCGAACCAGGCATCTTCGCCATCGGCGACATCAACACGTATCCGGGCAAACTCAAGCTGATCCTGTCGGGATTCCACGAGGCGGCGTTGATGGCGCAAAAAGCGCATCAGTACGTCTATCCCGGCAAAAAGGTGCTCTTCCAGTACACGACGTCATCGTCGAATCTGCAGAAGAAGCTCGGTGTGCGCTAAAGCATGTTTAGCTGAAGTGTGCAGCGGTTCAGCGTGAAAAACATGCTCGAAACAAA
>DAIPMW010000015.1:0-91929 GCA_036768475.1 Hyphomicrobiaceae bacterium
GCAAAGAGAAAGGATCAAACGAAAGACATTCAAACAACGCCGCTTGCAACATCAACGACGAGCCGCTTAGATCAACCCAACGGATGATCCAAACCCTCCACTACGCGAACCGCATCCCTGTCTCAAAGACTGTGAAGACGGACACCTTCGCGATGGCGAAAGCCATCGATAAACCATTCCCGTGTTCCATCTGCAAATTCGACCGCCGGCCCATCATCGCGATGAAGGTTGCCATCGCGATACCAGTTTTTGCTTCCGTCGTAGTATTCGATGGCAGGGCCGTCCTCACGGTGGAGCACACCATTGCGATACCATTTGGTGGTGCCGCTGTTGGTTACAACCGCTGGACCATCTTCGCGGTGGAGCTTGCCGTTGGAGTACCATCTTTTAGTGCCATCGTTGCTGGTGAGAATTGCTTCTTTGAAGCATTCCAAAAAAGAAGATTGGTCAAATGTCATAGTTTTTTTCCATATACAATTTTTTCTATAACGATTATGTCACAAATCATTTTTCATATTCAACAGGATCATATTCCTAAGCCGAAATGCTTTTAATTGAATGTCCGTTTGCGCAAAAAAGGCAGCCCTATGAGGGCTGCTGCTTCTTGAGCCAGGCAACCGCCTGCGAAGCCTTGGCGGCAGCGGTGAAGATCGCCTTGGGATCGTCCTTGAGCAGCTGAAGCCAATTCGCGATGTACTGGGCGTGATCGGTGCGCGTGTCCTGCGTGATGCCCAGCTCGGCGCAGAGGAAGGCGGAGCCAATTTCAGCGACCAGTTCTTCGGCGGCATAGGCGTCCTTCTTAAAGCGCGCGGCGAAGTCACGGTCACAGCGGGACTTGTGACCGGTCGCGTGCGTCGCCTCATGCAGGAGAACGGCGTAATAGGCCTCATCGCGGGTCATGGTGTCCGTACCGGTGAAAAGACCCTCATCCGGCATTGTGATCGTATCAGTCGCCGGGCGATAGAAGGCCCGCTCGCCACCATGGGAGACCGGGATGCCGGTATTGGCCATGAAGCGGTCAGCCGCTTCGATGCGGGCGATAGGCCCAAGCGGTTCGGGGCGGCCGGTAACGTCGTAGCCATCGACCTCATCGGCGTTGAAGACGTAAGACGCGCGTGCGACACGCCGCTTGCCGTTATCGGACTCGTCCTCCGTCTCGATCTCGAATTCCTTGTAGAAGATGACAAGCTCGGACTTCGCGCCCTTGCGAACCTGAGCGCCCAGTTCCTGCCACTGCTTGTACGTGGCGAAGATCGGCGAGGAGAAGCCGCGCAGTTCGGCGGCAACCCAAAGGTTGAGGACATTGATGCCGTTATAGGCGTTCTTGGTGAGCGCATTCTCAGGCATCCAGAGCGGACGGCCCGACCTGCGCCAGGGCATCTGCGGATCACCGGGATGGCTTTCGATAGCCGTGATGAGGCGCTGCGTGATTTCGGCATGGAGATCGCGGCGCGGCTTGGAGTTTGAGGAAGCGTTCGTCATGGCTCTGGCCCTTTCGTTGGCTTCGAGCCCACCGGAATTGGCGGTCTCAGGTGCCGTGACGAAGGGCGGCGGGGAATGAGCGGGGGCGGAACCGCGCCCCTAAAGGCGCGGCGGCCGGCGGAGCCGAAAGCCGAGGCCAAAGGCCTTGAAGCCCCCGCGCCACGACGCCAGGATCGGCATAATCAAGAGACCGCCTTTTGGTGCGGCTCCGCGACAAGGTCAGGGGGCTTTGATCGCGGCTTCAGATGTGAATCAAGACGACGAGCTGGCGAATATCAGCCTATGGCCTCGTCATCGCCCGGATCAGAACTCGCTGGGCGCTGATCTGTCAGATCGAGAAAGCGGCGCGACGTTACAGGGTCAATCCTGTCGGCCTGCTGAAGGGCCCAGTGTTCCCAAGCGCCCAACACATCGGCTGGTATGGGCTTAGGCAGTGATAGACTTGCTTCGCGGACGGCGTGAACATAGGCGCGAATGGTGGTTGCCGTTTGAAGGGCTGCCGCTTCTCTGAGAAGACGGTCAATCTTGGCCTGCTCCAAGGCTGCAATCCGCGCGCGTTCCTTTTCCTCGGCTTCGCGTTTCCGGCGTTTGGCCTCCTCGATGAGTTCGAGTCGCATCTTGGCACACCACTCGTACTGATTGACTTGCCGCTCTCGATAGCGGGACTCCCCTTCCATGATGAGATCAATCACGACCTTACGAAGCTGATCTTCGATACGCTTGCCATCGACGTCCTCGGCAAGCGTCACTTGGGGGTTCTGGTATCCCATGTCCATGACCAGCCTAAGCCGCTCACGGCTGCTTTTTTGGGTGCCCTTCTTCGAAGGCACGACAGCCAAGCTGAGTTCAATGGTCGATTGTCCGATCCCAATATCGATCTGCTCGCCTTTTTCGCCACGTACAGAGCCTCCGAAGCCTTGTTTTGCCAGCGCCAAAAGCAGGGCATTCATGATGCGCAAGCGCCGCCGCTCGGTCGGAGCGTCAAAGATGGGCTCGTAGAATGACGCTAGATACGGAGAGCTCTTTTGCTTCTCACGGCGCGCGTCGTCTTTCGCTAGTAGAGCGCGAATGTTTCGGTGGGCAAGGTCCAAATTTGGCGAGACGCGCACAGCTCCGGTTCGCTTCTCGATGCGGCTGCGGACATCTTCAAGCGGTTCATCGAAGGTGGGTGGTGTGGGTTCTGGGTCATTCGCGGTGATCGCGGGCATGCGCCAGTATTGGTCTTGGCCGATGGTGACCTGATCAGAGTGGCCAGGTTCACGAGGAGGCAGCGGCAGTTTTGCTACGCGGTGACCGGCCTGCTTTCGGTTCCAGTAGCCGCGCGGGGGTACTGGAATCCCGGCCTTGCGACAAGCCTTTGCAAGACCGACATCAGATAGGCCCAAGCGAGCCGAAATGGTCCGCATCGGCTCAGACCAGACCAGTTCATAGAGTTCTGGTCGAGAGAATGTGTGTCCCACCGCGCCCTGCCTTTCTAGTGTGTTGGGGCATGCTTCTGCTAGCCTTGCACAGGGTGGCTGCCGTAGGACCTTGCGTAATTTGATCGCGCTATTTCCAGACTGCCTGCCATGATTGGAATTCACTCGGCCTGACGCCGTAGCGGGCGAAGTTACCCTCGTGCAGGCTCAGCAGCTCTGTCTCGGCAGCTTCGATGAACCTTTGGCGGTCGGCTTCCAGCACCTGGGTTTTGGCATAGTCTGCAATATGAGCCGCAGCATCTTTCTGGTTCATACGTTCGCGGATTGCCCCGGCAACGACATCGCGCAGCGCGTTGCGATAACGCAGTCGAAATGGATCGGGTTCGCCAAGCGTCTGCCGGACGGCAACGTAGCGCGAGGAAGACTTCTCATATGCCCACAGAAACACGTCCTTAATCAAATCGATCCTATTCAACTCGTAAACCCCGAGCAGGCCGCGCGTGTAGGTCTGGTCGGGCACAGCAATAAATGAGAGCGGCGCGAGGTTGCGCCGGATCAGCGGTATGTTCAGAGCAAGGCGCGAGACGCGTTTGTTCACGTCGATGAATGGCTGCAAGTATGGAAGCTGGATCATCACGAAGAACGCCGCTTCAAAAGGGTCCTCGATCGCTGACGCCGTTTCCAGCAGCTGGTTAAAGCACTCATCGATTACCTGCGGAATTTCTGGCGGCATATAAACCGAGCCGCCGATCGCCACGCCTTCATGCCGGAGTCGGCCCGCCGCGCTTTGGTCTTCCAGCAGGTTGTCCGCAAGAAGCGCGTGGAGGTTGAGGATGGTATGCCGGTTGAACCCGATCTCGCCTGCTGACTGAACGAGAAACTCAATCGCGGCCTTGTGGTTGAGGATCATCTGCGCGTCGCGCGGAGCCTTTTCTTCGGCCGCTTGCCCAAACTCGATCAGGCGCTGCGTGTCGAGCAAAGAATAGGTGTTGCCCTCAAGCCTGCTTGAATTCCATGAAAGGTCGATCAGCAGCCTGTTTAGAATCTGCAGTGCGTAGGTGCCGGCCGCTTCCTGAGTAGCCGCCGTGCGGCCCAATTCATGAAGTCGGGCCTTTTCGGCGACACTCAGATAGTGGGTATGGTTCGGCCGATACCCTTCCAAGAAGGCTCGGTTGTAGGCAACTGGAGTGCGTTCGAATACTGGCGCACTGACCAGGCGCAAAATCTCACTCCCTGCCCGCGAGAGTGGCACGAACATATCTGCCTGCACGGCGGGCGGGCTGGACTTCGTTGGTAGTGGGGCGGCGGCGTGATAACGGGTTGCCCGTCCTCGGTCTGCCCTGGTTATTCGATCCTGCTCGATTAGCGTATCTAGTCTGCGCTGTAGTGTTCGCCGGTTCAGCTTAAGCCCGGCACGGGCTTCCACCTCTTCGACCAACAGCCCGTCGGCAGCAGCGAGAACCTGCTCGATCGCCCGTAGTTGCGCGTCAATTTCGTGTTTGCCTGCCATTTATCGCGACACTTTCTTTGTTTTCGCGACATTTTACCCTGATTTTTGTCGCGAAGACAAGTATCGCGACACTTTTCTGTCGTGATTCATGCAGCACGGCTGGGCTGAGGTGCTGCGGGCGCGGCGCGCCTACGGACCCAAAGCCAGCAGGGCCCTAGCCGCCAAGTTTTCGGGCCACAACACCAGAATCGGCAGAATTTTACCGGCAAAAATAGCGGCAAGAAGCGCGTCTTCATTGCACGCGAAGAAATCACAATGCTTTGTTTTGGTTGATTTTTTGTGGATCATTGCAGCGGAAATGATCCGGCAAAAATAGCGGCAGAGAACAACACTTGTTGCAGCGAACAGACCGCTCTGTCATGGATTGTTGATCCCCGCAGAGATGATACAAAACGTCGTATATAGCCTTTACATATCCGACGTTTTGTATCATTTTAGATGTATGAACAAACCAACACAGCAAGATGTTGCTCAGGCACTACTCCATGAGAAGGGGATGGTTCGCCTGAGTGAATTCAAGGAACGGGGCGTAACAGCCGCTACGCTCTCTCGTATGGTTGAAAAAGGGCTCGTGCTGCGTCTGGGACGTGGGCTGTATCAAGTCGTCGATGCTGAACTTGATACGCATCATACACTGGCAGAAGCCGCCAAGCTTGTGCCGAAGGGGATCATCTGCCTCACCTCAGCCCTCGCCTATCACGGGCTCACTGACACGATCCCATCGCGCATTTGGATAGCCATCGGTGCCAAGGACCGTAAGCCCGCTGCTATGTCCATCCCTCTAAAGTTCGTGCGGTTTGGCGAAAAAGTCTTTCGCAGCGGGATCGAGGAGCACGTGATAGAGGGGGTAAAAGTTCGAGTTTACAACCCCGCCAAGACCGTCGTTGATCTGTTCCGCTATCGGCAGAGTGAAGGGCGGCGATATAAGAATAGTCCTGGGCTGAACCTAGCGATCGAAGGTCTGCGAGAAGCCCTCAAACGGCGCAAGACAACCCCCTCCGAAATCGCCGCCTTCGCGGAACAGGCCGGGATCTGGAAAATTATGCGGCCCTATCTCGATACGGTGATCGCAGATGCGTGAGCCTATCAAGAATATGGGGGCATCCGTTCGCGCCCGTTTGCTCAGACTATCCAAAGAGCGCGGGCAGCCGTTTGACCTGCTGCTTACACGCTATGCCTTGGAGCGATTTCTCTACCGGCTCAGCATCACCGACCATCGTGGCAACTTCGTACTCAAAGGCGCGATGCTGGTGACGACTTGGTTGCATAACCCTCACCGACCAACGCGCGATATCGATCTACTTGGATTTGGCAATGCCCAGCCTGAGGCCATTCTGGAAACCTTCAGAGATGTATGCGCCATCAATGCCGATGATGGGGTGGAGTTTGATGTAGATGGCTTAACAATCGATCGAAATCGCGAGGACCTCGCTTATGGCGGACTGCGCGTAGGAACCGAAGCGCGGATTGGCGGAGCGAGAATTCGTATCATTATCGATATAGGCTTTGGGGATGCCATTGAGCCGGGAGTGAACGAGATCGAGTTGCCTGTCCTGCTCGATTTGCCGGCTCCGAAGCTGCGCGCCTATGCGATGGAAACTGTGATCGCAGAAAAATTCCAGGCAATGGTTGCCCTTGGACGGGCGAACAGCCGAATGAAGGATTTTTACGACATCTGGTTCTTGGCAAAAACCTTCACGTTTGACGACGATCGTCTGGCCCGCGCTATATCGGCGACCTTCAAACGACGGGAAACGGAAATACCAATCAATGTGCCTGATGCATTGACCGATGCCTTTGCAGAAGACGACCAAAAACAACGACAATGGCAAGCCTTCATCGAAGGAGTTCTCGCTGAGCCAGCAGGATTATCTGCAGTAGTGCGAGACCTTCAAGGCTTCCTGATGCCTCATGCCCGGACCGCCAGAGGCCTAAACTAAAAAACAAACTTGATCTCAAGAACGTCGGCACTCTTCGTCTAAAAAACGAAGACATACCTTTTTTGATCTCGCGTCGAGACCTAGTTTCACCCGCCAAATCCTTCAACTTGCTTCAGAATGCAAGACTTCGGCCTTCCGAAGAGCTGGCCTTCCAACACTACCCGGCCTAGGTTTTAGGCCAATCGCGTTGAACAATAGGAGAAGCTGGTTTCGAGCCCCCGCAACCATCAATATCGCGCCTCTGTGCAGCGCCAGCACATCCTGTTCAAGCTCAGCGCGTAGCCCCCGAGCGCAAAACGCTTCTCCGAAGCGAACTGAAGCGCGGCCGCGACCCGCACGAGCAGCTGCATGGCCGGGTTTGACACGCTGACCAGTGGCTCCGGCAACGACGTCTTCACCGTCGGGATCGATCCCGGCGTCAATACGGTGCAGGATTTTCAGAGAACCGTCCACCAATCACGGCATCATCGAGGTGTCGAGAGCCCCGTTTGCTGACTTCGCGACGGTAGGCGCCATTTCGGCCGCCACGCTCTTCAAGCGCTTCATCAAGAGGTGGGCGCCTCCATGCGCGCCATGATCGTGCCGAAAGGATCTCGACCGTCTTGCTGCGGTGCGGAATTCTGAAAGCGCAAAAATGTTGCGGCGCAGCATTAGGATCGAGGGAATATAACTGGAACAACGCCCATGCAGTGCGACGGGCCGCAAACGGCCGCGAATAGTAAAGCAAAACAACCTATACAATATACATTTTTGGCCGCCTGGAATGCCCCTCGAAGAAATATCGAATTTATTGTTGAAATTCGCTAATTGATACTAAATAAAAACTTCTAATACTTATTGTCTATACATTAAAATAACTTAGAACTGCGACAATTTGTCAAGCTTGTCTATTTGAATTTAATTCGCATCGCAAGAAGTCATGATGCGCGCCTAGCATCCCCGGCAATAACGCAACGTGCTGCCCGATAACGTAGGGAGCTTAGGCGTATCCGCATTGTACGGGTGCGCAGGGGGATGCCCAGTTTCATGGAAGAGATCCTGTCGCTTCTGCATGGTTTTTCAGTCGCATTAACGCCGTTCAATCTTGCGCTCATGGCCGTCGGCATCATCCTCGGCGTGATCATCGGCGTTCTACCCGGCTTAGGCGGCGCCAACGGTGTCGCGATCCTGCTGCCACTCACATTCTCGATGCCGCCGACCTCGGCGATCATCATGCTGTCGTGCATCTACTGGGGGGCGCTTTTCGGCGGCGCCATCACGTCAATCCTGTTCAACATTCCCGGCGAGCCCTGGTCCGTGGCAACAACATTTGATGGCCACCCAATGGCGCGACAAGGACGCGCGGACGAGGCTCTCACTGCTGCCTTCACGTCCTCATTCATCGGCGCTTTCGTCGCCGTCGTCATGATCACGTTCCTGGCTCCTCTGGTTGCCAAGTTCGCACTGCGCTTCGGTCCGGCAGAATTCTTCGCGGTCTTCTTTCTCACGTTCGCAAGCTTCGTCGGCATGGGACGCGGCTCGCCCATGAAGGTGGTTGCCGCTATGTGCCTTGGCTTCGCGCTCGGCGCGGTCGGCCTGGACAAGATGACCGGCACCCTGCGCTTCACCTTTGGCCATGAAGAACTGCTCTCCGGCTTCGACTTCCTGATCGCCGTGATCGGCCTGTTCGGCATCGGCGAGATCCTGTCGTCGATCGAGGACGGCCTGAAGTTCCAGGGAGCGCACGCAACAATTCGACTGAGCGCGGTTTTCACCACGTGGAAGAAGCTCGTCGCGTACTGGGCGACATCGATCCGCAGCTGCCTTATCGGCTGCTGGATGGGCATCACTCCAGGTGGTGCAACACCGGCTTCATTCATGAGCTACGGTATTGCCAAACGCTTTTCGCCAAATGGCAACAACTTCGGCCGGGGTGAAATGGAAGGCGTCGTGGCCCCTGAAACCGCCGCCCATGCGGCTGGCACCAGCGCGCTTCTGCCCATGATCACGCTGGGTATTCCCGGCTCACCGACAGCGGCCGTGCTTCTCGGTGGCCTCATGATCTGGGGTCTTCAGCCTGGCCCGATGCTGTTCGTCGAGCAGAAGGAGTTCGTGTGGGGCCTCATCGCATCGATGTATCTGGGCAACCTCGCGGGCCTCATCATCGTGCTTACCTGCGTGCCGCTGTTTGCAGCGATTTTGCGCGTCCCGTTTTCGATTGTTGCACCCGTCATTCTGGTCGTGTGCGCTATCGGCGCCTACACCGTGCACAACTCGATGTTTGATGTCTGGATGATGCTGGTGTTCGGCATTATCGGATATGCATTCAACAAGCTCGACTATCCGCTGGCACCGCTGGTACTGGCGATCGTCCTTGGTGACAAGGCCGAGGAAGGCTTCCGTCAGGCACTATTGGGAAGCCAAGGAAGCCTCTCCATTTTCTTCTCGAACTGGCTCGTCGGCTCGATCATGGCACTCGGTCTGGCACTGCTTTTCTGGCCAGCAATCGGTTGGTTGAAAAGTAAGGTCGCGCGACGCTCGCTCCCCGAGACCACCGGATAGCACGGGAACGGCCGAGCGCGTTCGGCGGCCGACGCTCGGTGCAATCAAGGCCGCAGTAAAGTCAACCGATGACAGGGCGTCCCTGAAGGAACACCATCCATGAAATACACAAAACTCTTCGTCAATGCGCTCGCAATTGGCGCTGCCACTGCCGCCATTGCGCTACCTGCGCGAACGGCGATGGCCTGGGAACCGACCAAGCCCGTAACGTTCATCATTCCAGCGGGAACAGGCGGCGGCGCCGATCAAATGGCACGCTTCATCCAGGGAGTGGTCGCCAAGAACAACCTGATGACGCAACCACTCGTTGTCGTGAACAAGGGCGGCGGTGCTGGCGCTGAAGGCTTCCTGGAAGTTAAGAAGGCGAAGGGCGATCCACACACCATCATAATCACGCTATCGAATCTCTTCACGACGCCATTGGCGACGGGAGTCCCCTTCAAATGGTCTGACCTGACACCTGTTTCCATGTTGGCCCTCGACCAGTTCGTACTTTGGGTCAACAAGGACAACCCGGCCAAGACGGCTGCCGACTACATCGCCGCTGTGAAAGCAGGCGATGACAAGAGCTTCAAGATGGGCGGTACCGGCTCCAAGCAGGAAGATCAGATCATCACAGCAGCCCTGGAGCGTATAACCACGCCGAAAAAATTCACTTACATTCCTTATAAAGGCGGTGGCGAGGTAGCCACCCAGCTCGTCGGTGGGCACATAAGTTCAAGCGTGAACAATCCGATCGAGGCGGTCTCGCATTGGAAATCGGGCGCACTGCGTCCGCTGTGCATCTTCGATGGCAAGCGTTCCACCTACACAGAAAAGATCACGGCCGATATGGCCTGGTCTGATATCCCGACCTGCAAGGAAGCCGGCGTTGACGTCGAGTACCAGATGCTGCGTGGGATCTTCATGCCGGCCGGCGTGAAGCCGGAGGAAACCGCCTACTACGTGGATCTCTTCAAGAAGGTCGCGGCGACTCAAGACTGGAAGGATTTCATGGAAAAGGGTGCGTTCAACCAGACCATGATGTCGGGTGATGAATACAAGAACTGGGTCGCGAAAACCGATAAGGAACACCACGACTTGATGAAAGAAGCCGGCTTCCTGGCCGCAGGCCGTTGAGCACATAGCTTCCGCCGCCGGCCGCGCTCACCCGCCCGGCGGCGGTAACTCCTGTAACACGTGACAATCGATCCCCTTGTATTGGAGCATGCCCGTGCAAGACCAACACCCACACGAGAGGGCACTACTCGTTACAAAGCGAACGATGGATATCGTCGTCGCCCTCTCGTTGCTCGCCATCGCAGCCATTGGAATCATCGAAAGCCGTCGGATCGGTTATGGCTGGGAAGAGGGTGTTGGACCCGCCGCTGGCTTTTTCCCGTTCCTCGTGTGCGCTTTGCTCGGCATCGCGAGCCTCTTTAACCTCGCAATGGCGCTGCTGAAGAAGAACGAGGATTGGGAAGAGGACTTCGTGACGCTCGCTGGCTTCCGCCGCATTCTCTTTATCATCGTTCCAATGGTGTTTTTTACCGCCGCAATTCACTACATCGGCATCTATGCGGCGTCGGCGATCTTCATCGCAGCCTTCATGATCGCGTTCGGTCACAACAGCCTGCTGAAGTCAGTAAGCGTCGGCATCGGCGTTCCGCTCGCACTATTCTTCATGTTTGAGCGCTGGTTCCTCGTCCCCCTGCCCAAGGGGCCGCTCGAGGCGATGCTCGGGTATTGATCCCCGGACCGTCTTCTCAATTAATCCAGGAACCGCGCCCATGTTCGAGCTTCTTGCGGCCGATCCATCAGGCTTGCTCAATGCGCTTGCCACCGAGATCGGTCATGCCTTTGAGGTTGAGTGGTGGCGGCACAATTTTGATGAACTCGTGAAGGTTTTCATCATCGACATTACGCTGGCTGGCGACAATGCCATTGTCGTCGGTATGGCTGCGGCGCAAGTCCCACGTCAGCAGCGCGCCAAGGTGATCTTCTGGGGCATCTCGGCCGCTGTCCTCTTGCGCATATTCTTCGCGGCGATAACACAGAAATTGCTGCTGATCATCGGCCTGACGCTGGCGGGCGGCTTGCTGCTCTTGTGGGTCTGCTGGAAGATGTACCGTGGCATCGTCGATGGTCACGAGCAAGATCTCGACGCTGTTGAAGCCGGTGCAAATGGCACCGGTGACAAGAGCTTCTGGGCCGCGGTAACGCAGATCGTCGTGGCTGACGTTTCAATGTCGCTCGATAACGTGTTGGCTGTCGCAGGCGCCTCCGGGCAGAGCCAACTGGTGTTGGTCTTTGGCCTTACTCTATCGATTGGTCTTATGGCGGCAGCATCGCATTTCATCGCTCGCCTGCTGGTCCGCTATCCGTGGATTTCGTGGATAGGTCTGGCAATCATCGTCTGGGTGGCGTTCGACATGATCTATCGAGGATCACACGAGGTGACGTGCCAGGCGATCGCAATAGGATGTTCTGAGGATCTCTATCACGCCGTGCTGCACCGGCTTGGAATCGGTCCGGGAGCGAATTGAAATCCATCGATGACGTCTAGAGCATGCTTAGCTGAAGTGTGCAGCGGTTCAGCTAAGCATGCTCGAAATAAGATGCTAGATCGCCGGACTGCGACGTCCACGGTCGTTATTTTCTGACTCGACTATTTCGCGTTGTGACGTGCAAAAGTTGCATAGCAAATAACTCACCAAACAATTGCGTCGGCGTTGGCGTTCAATGTAGTGTTCGACACCCGTATCGTTCGGCGGCTCCCACATGGTGCATTGCCTGTTATCCTCGTGGTTGGCAAGGTCAGCAGCACTCGTCGTCATTGTGCTGACGGGCATGCTCATGGGCGTGGCCGACGCGCCGAAGATAAGCCTGTCGATCAGCGCCGCACACGCTTTAAAAGACAATCCAAACGCCGCCAAGCTGCCATTGAACCCTCGAGCTGTCCGCCCGCCGGGCACATTCGAGACGTCGGCGATGCGCTCGCAGCGTTCGCGGGGCGCGAACACATACGCAACCCCGTCCGCGATCATCAATTCCAGTGGCACCACGTTCGCTCGCACCGAGCATCCCCGGCCTCGACGCGCGGAAACCAAATACCAGGTTTTTCGCATCAAGTGTCCCGCACACCTGCCGCGCGCGCCACCTGCCGCTACTTAGGCGTTCGATTCCAGAACATTTTCCTGCTCGCTGACCGGTTCGGTTGGAGGTTGTGATGTGCGCGCCTGCACGCAAGCGCAGCACGTCTTGACTACCTGCCGCCTGCGCTGATCGAACGTGACTACCACTGCAGATTTACCGCCGCTGATAGCCGATCATGCCTATGTGCATGCTGCAATACCGCTCATCACCGACGAACTTTTTTCCTGATTGGCGCGCGCATCATGATCGACATGGCGCGGATGTGAGCCCGTCCATAGGCAACAACCAAGACCGCGCGGCCCGACAGCAGCCAAACCAAATTTTATCGAGGACACTAAAGCAATGAACACCGTGGTACGCCTTTTAGAAGCACTGCCTGGTGCGGCGCTGCTCGTGCTCACCGGTATCGCTTTTGCGCGGCTGCGGCCACGCAACGGGGTACCGCACCGCTGGATGTCCAGCCGCCTGCGGGAGGAGGTCGCTGTTCTCAGTTTTGTCACCGCGATTTCATTCGGCTTTGCGCTCCTGCTGCAAGGCCTCATCGGCTTCACCAGATAGAGCCTGATCGGTCTATATGGAAGCGCGACTTCTTCCATCGAAGTCGTGAATCTGCCTCTAGCGGCGTGCGGCGAGATCAACGAAGCAGACCGGCATCCGGCATGTCAGTTGCCGGCTCTGCCGATCGCCTCCCTGATCTTGCCCACAACAGCATCGATCTCAACTTGTGTGGTTGCGCGACCGAGGCTGAAGCGAATGGCACCGATGCCGACATCGGGCGCAATTCCCATTGCCCGAAGTACGGGCGACAACTCTATCTGCCCGCTGTGGCACGCCGAGCCCGTCGAGGCCGCAACGCCTTCGAGCGCGGCCAGGATGTTGGCCCCGACTTGCCCAACGAAGGAGACGTTGAGTGTGTTGGGCAGACGCCATGTCGGATGACCGTTGAGGACGACGCGATCCCCCAGAGCGGCATCAAGTTGCTGCCAGAAGTCGTCCCGTAGTTCGCGAACCCGCGACATCGGTTCGAGATTTGCGGCAAGCTCGGCCGCTGCTCCGAGTGCCGTAGCCAGCAAGGCGCTTTCGGTTCCCGCCCGTCGTCCACCCTCGTGTCCAGCACCGTGGATCAGCGGCTCGATTGGCGTACCGCGCCGGATATAGAGGGCGCCGACGCCTTTCGGGGCGTTGAACTTGTGCCCGGCGATCGACATGAGATCGACACCGAGATCGTCAACCCTGGTCGGGATCTTGCCGACCGACTGTGCCGCGTCCGTGTGCAGCAGGATGCCACGCTCGCGCGTTATGCGGCTGATATCCTCGATCGGCTGGATCGTGCCCACCTCGTTATTAGCATGCATGATACTGACGAGGATCGTTTGCGGCGTGATGGCGCGGCGAACATCATCGGGGTCAACCCGGCCCGTGCCGTCAACGGGTACATGCGTGATCGCCAACCCGAGTTTCGCTAGGTGCTCGCATGGCTTCAGGATGGCTGGATGCTCGATCGCGGACGTGACGATGTGATTGCCCTTGCCCTTCAGAGCGAATGCGGCGCCTTTCAAGGCATGGTTATTGGCTTCGCTGCCGCCGCTGTTGAAGACGACCTCGTCGTCAGCACATCCAAGCAGGTCCGCGACTTGTCCTCTCGCGCGCTCAACTGCCTTGCGTGCGGGCGCGCCCGACCAGTGGCGGCTCGAAGGATTGCCGAAGCCCTCCTCCAGATAGGGACGCATGGCAGCGACGACCTCGGGCGCTATCGGCGTACTGGCGTTGTAGTCGAGGTAAATGCGCTCCATCTTTAAAACACCCGCACCTTGTCGGCCGCAACGCTTTCGGCGGCAAGCTTGTCCACAGTGTCACGCTGCCGCAAACCACCATCTACCCGTTCCGTGCCGTGGTGCGCATCGTTCAAGATGAAGAGCATGCGCATGACAAGACTCCTTTTCGGGTTCAGCCGGCGCATCGACGGACGGTTGCGCGCGGCTCCCGGTTCATCCGTGCAGCGCAATAATACTGGCGATAAGATCGTGGTGATCCCATTCACGTCCGCCGATTGCCCGCAGCACCTTACGACCTTTGGCATCGGCGACATAGGTAGTTGGCAAGCCGATCGTCTGCCACGCCTTGGAGACGGCGGATGACTTGTCGATGAGCACCGGAAACGTGACATCGAACTCGGCGAGGAACTCCCAGATCGTATCCGGCTTACCGCCGACATGGACGGCGAGCATAACAACGTTGCGATCCTTGAGTTGCGCCCATGCCCGCTCCATTGACGGAATCTCTGCACGGCAAGGCGGACACCACGTCGCCCAGAAGTTAACGAGCACGACCTTGCCCTTGAAGTCTGCGAAACGCACGTCCTTGCCGTCGAGATCGGGCAGCGTGAAGTCAGGTCCTGCCGGCTTGCCGGGGACAGGCTGCAGCAGCATGGGACTTGCCGAATGAGCTGGAACGGTGAGCAGCGAGGCGGCGAGCCCAGAAGCGGCTCCGGTGATCAATGTCCGGCGGGTGATGGCGAATTGAGAATTCAGCGTGCGCATTGCAAACCCTTGATCGTCGTGTTGTGAGGAATGCCGCCAGTCTGCCAGGAGAGCCTCAGGTCGAAGACGGTCCCTGGCGGGAGGCCGAAGGTCAGAAAACCCCAATTATAGTCGTTGGCGTAAAACGCTTGCTCGGTCGGAAACAGTGCCCAGTAGAAGGCGGTCGCCGCATCTTCAGGCACGCCGCGCGCTGCCCAGACCGGCGCCCAGTCCTCGCGCACCTTGGGCGCGGCCGGCTCACCGTCTGCCGACGTCACGCGCCATTGGGTCAGCTTGACGACCACCTCCGGCGAACCTTCGGTGCTATGTGCGCTGCCGATCGAGGAGCGAAACAGGCAGGCCGATTCGACGACATGTTGCGTGTCATCTGCGGGAAAGCCGCGCGCCAGAAAGAATGCGCGCACTGGACCGGCGCCGAGCGGTGCCAACTCCAGCTTCAGGCCGTCGCGCTCAATACGGAAGAGACCCGCACTCTCCTGTCCCGACGCCATCACCGGCCAGATCGCCACTGCCACAAGGGCGAGAACAACGACACCAATCTTCATTCCTCAAGCTCCCGGCGGCCACGACAATCCACTATCACTGGCGCGAACCGGCTGCGTCACCATGCGGTCGAGTCGCAGCTCTCCTGGATCGCAAATTTTCACTACGCCGATCAACGCAGCCTCCATCATTGCCGCGTGCGACCAGAATAATCGATTGACGCCTGACAATCATTCAACGATTTAATTGAATGACATAACGGTGATTGATCCGTGTCGTCAAGCCGGAGTGCGAAGCGCTGGCAGTTCTTCGCGCCACTTTAGAACCGTCTTCGGATTGATCCCGTAGCTCCGGCTCAACTCCGCGGCCGAAGCTTTCGATCGCTGTATTGCAGCTCGGACTGCGTACGTGGTCGTGGCGCTGCCGTGGCGTATTTGGCCCATAGTGCTTCCTTCCATTGGGCGGAAAAGATCACACCATCAAACTCTGAGACCAAACAGCTAGTGCTATCAGGAGCGGTGCCTATACCAAACAGCAGGAGATGGCACTTATCAGAATCACATTTCACCTCATGACCACATCGTGCGGAAATTCCAAAGTGATGGAGGCACCGCCATCGGGTGCATCATCGATCACGATGCGCCCACGCATGGCTTCCATCGTTCGCCGTACGATATCCATGCCCAGACCTGCACCACCTTTTGACCGGTCGCGCTCACCCTGCCAAAACTTCGCGAAAATCCTGTCGCGAACTTCGGGTGGAATTCCTGGACCTCTATCGATGACCGTAACTGTTCCAGTATTTGAAATTATTATTTGAACGCTGGTTCGCGGCGGTGTGTGATGCAGCCCATTTTCCACGACGTTCCGCAACGCACGGAACAAAAAATCGTGTCGCCCGTGAACAAAGACTGGCATGGGCAGAGCCAACACCTCGATCTTTCGTCCGGTCAAAACCGCGGAAGGCGCTAGGAGCTGGGCAACCTCGCGCGCCAGTTCGCAAATGTCGGTATACTCGTGAGTAGGTTCTGCGATCGCATCCAGCCGAGCGCTGTCGAGCAACTGATCGACGAGGCGTGCCAGCGCATTCACCTCGTCCCGAATGCCTGCTGAATCTCCAGTATCGGGCAGGATGCTTGCGTGCGCCTTCAATACGCTGACGGGCGTGCGCAATTCATGTGATGCGTCGGAAATAAAGTTAGCCTGCGTCTGAAGCGCCGTGTGCATTCGGCGAATTGCACCGTTCACGCTGGTAACAAGCGTCTGCACTTCGTGCGGCAATTTCGCTTCGCTCAACAGTTGTTCGGTGTTGTGAGGCTGGATGGCCCCGGCCTGGGCAACGATACGGTCGAGCGGCAAGAGCGCTCTCTTGACGATCAGAAGGTTGAGTAGAACGAGACCACCAACGAAAGGAATCCAGACCCACGCAACGTCTTCGAGAAACTCCGCCAGAACACTGTCATAGAATATCTCGGGATCCGTGAAGCCGAGCTGAATGAACACAGGTTGCCCATGATAGTCCGACTTGACCGTGATTCCGTAGAGCGTCGGCACCTCGGCGTTGCCCGTTCGGATGAAAAATTCCTGATGTTTTTCCTCGTCGATAGCCCACATCGCAGTGGTCTGCCCGGGCGACGCCGCAAGGATCTGCCCCTCGGCATTCGTTATCGCATATGTGCCATTCGATTGCTGGGTGTGTAAGAGTTGATCAACCGTGGTCTGCAGGGAGCGGTCGGAACCTGCATGTCGAACGATACGTGCGATCAGGTGGGCATCACTTTGCAATGACTCTTCGCGGAATGCCTGGCGCGTCGTCTCGAACCGCACGTAGAGGACCGAGCTGGCAACAGCTATGGCGACGAGAGACGTAGCGACAAGGCCGACGACTAGGCGCATCCAGATCGAATTCATGCGCAGCATGCGCCGCTCACTCCTGCCGTTGCGAAAGGACGTAACCGACACCACGCAAAGTGTGGATTGTCAGACTGGCGTCGGCTTCGATCAGACGCCTGCGCAGCCGATGAATCAACACCTCGATCGCATTGGCACTCACCTCTTCGTCGTTTCCGTAGATCGCATCTTCCAGCGCAACTTTCGTCACAACCCGACCGGCGCGACGCAGCAAGACTTCCAGTCCGTCAATCTCACGGCGGCCAAGTGGCACGAGCTGCCCCGCCACAGACAGTTCTCGCAGGCTACAGTCCAGAACAAGGTTGCCCTCTTTTATCTGAGCCGAAAGCATGTGACCGGGCCGCCGTGCCAGCGCGCGCAGCCGAGCAATGAGCTCGGTCATGTCGAAGGGCTTTCGCAGATAGTCGTCCGCGCCGATGTCGAGATTATGCGCCACATCTTCGGCACTGTCGCGCGCAGTGAGAACGAGCACTGGCCTCGTGTCGCCACGTTCGCGAAAGCGATTGAGCCATTCGCTGCCGTCTATGTCGGGAAGTCCAAGGTCAAGTATGATCGCCCCATAGGGTACGGTTGCGAGCGCAATATCGGCGTCCGCCGCAGTCGCGACCCAGTCGATGGAGAAACCCTGTTTCCCCGCTCCAATCTTGATGTACTCCGCGAGCTTTGGATTATCCTCAACGATGAGAACCCGCATTGGACGTCCCCCAACTTCGTGCCGATAACCGCGTCAACCCAGGAGACTGCCCAATCCCACATTCATACTAATACCCCCCAACTGGACATGTCTGCGGTCGCATTGGCGACAATTGTGACCATGTCAGGGCTGTAAGGTCGACGTAAGGCGACGCAGGCTCTTATTCCCCATCGCGACGGATGCAAAGGGGGATGCACATGCGTTTCGTCACAGTCAATCCGGCCAACGGATTGCGCAACTCGGTCGAAAGTTTCATCCGCACACGTTACATCGAAAGCTATGGGGCTGACATTCGTATTTTTGCGCCGCTTCTCGTTGCGGCCGTCAAGGGCGAGCGAATGGTCTGCGCTGCGGGACTACGTGCCGCTGTGGACGGATTTTTCTCGGAAATCTATCTCGACCTGCCAGCCGAGAGCATGATCGCCACCCTTAGCGGGCGGCTCACCACCAGGGCGGGCATACTCGAGGTGACGTCCTTGTGCAGCACGTCGCCAGCGGCTTCCGTTCGCTTCATCCACGAGATCGCAAACTATGGCCTTGAGCATGGTTTTGAGTGGTCGATGTTTGCCGCAACGGAACGGTTGCAGCGCTTACTATCGGCACTCAACTTCAATCCCATCGAACTCGTTCGGGCCTATGCACACCGCGTAGAGCATCCCCAGGCCTGGGGACGCTACTATGACACCCAGCCCCGCGTTGTTGCCGTACATCGCGAAGCCATCGCCAAGGCACTCGGCCAGCCGACCAATGCCGAGGAGCCCGCCGCTGCCTGCGCGGCGCAGTCATGCGCGCTGTTCCTTGCGTCTTCTCGATCTGTTGCGCATGCGACGCACGGAAGGAAAGTGGCGTGACTTCGGTTCATAATGCAATCTCCGAATCGCTGGCGCTGCATGCGCGCCAACGCGGCGACGAAACCGCCATGCGCAGCGGCTCAACCACGCTCACCTGGGCTGAACTTCACCGTCAGACCAGCGAACTCGCCCAACGTTTGCCGGCCGGACGGCTTGGCCTTTATGGCCAAAGCGACTGCGCCTGGGCCATCGCATACCTCGCGGCTATTCTGGCCGGCCGCACGTTGGTGCCGATTCCGGATTTCTTCTCGTCTGCACAATGTGAGCACATCATTCGCAGGGCAGGGCTCTCCGCAATACTTACGACCTCTAACACGGCCGGATTGACCGGTATCGCGACGGCCAAGATTGTCGATTTGAACTCTCTCGGCCGTGCTTGCCCGTTCCGCGACGCGGCAGGTCAGCTACACGATGGTTCCGGCGACAACACGCAAGCACCGCCTCTATCCGGACACGACGCCGTAATCGTCTTCACATCCGGAAGCACCGGGCAGCCGAAAGGTGTTCGGCTAACGCTCGAAAACCTTCTGTCAACGGCTACAGCACTCGTAGTTGCGGCTGATATTTCAAGCCGCGACAGCTACCTCTCGGTCTTGCCGCTGTCGATGTTGCTAGAGCAGGTCTGCGCCCTACTCATCCCCGTGCTGACTGGGGCACCTGTGACTTTTGATCCAGAGTTGGCAGCCCGCGTCATGGCGGGACAGGCTTTGGACATCGCTGCAGCTGTTGCGTGCGTAAAACCTACGGTGATGGTGCTTGTTCCACAGTTGCTGCAGCTCTTGGTTTCTCAATTGCAGCAGAAAAATATCAACGCCAAAGAAATTGGGCTTCGCTTCGTTGCTGTTGGCGGCGCCAGCACCAGCTCCACATTGCTTGCACAAGCGCGTGCACTGGGCGTGCCAGCGTACGAGGGATACGGGCTTACCGAGTGCGCTTCCGTCGTCACACTCAACACACCTGATTGCAACCGTTCAGGAACAGTCGGGCGCCCGCTGGCTGGCCGTCATATCGAGATTGTGGACGGCGAAATTGTTGTATCGGGCACTTCGGTCATGACCGGTTACTTGGGTGCACAGAATTTGCGCGAAGGCAGATGGCAGACCGGAGACATTGGAGAGGTCAATGCCGATGGCCAACTGATCGTGCACGGGCGCAAGGACAACCTCATCGTCTGCGCAAATGGCCGTAACGTCAGCCCGGAATGGGTTGAAAATGCAATACTCAATGCTCCCGACGTTCATGGGTCAATCGTCTGCCCGCATGAACAGACTGGCGGACTTGCCGCGCTGCTCGTGACTTCCTGGCCTGCTACGAGCAGCGATCGGCGCGTCGCTGCCCTTTCGCAGCGCCTCTCGGACACACTTCCCCATTATGCGTGCCCACAAGCCTTCACCAGTTTATCACCGGCCGAGGCAGCCAATCGTGGCTTGTTCCGCATGGGCAAACCCGACCGCCGCCTTGCGCGTGCGATCCTCCTCGACCAACAGAATTTCCCGTCCATCAAGGAACCTACCATGAGCCCATATGACCGATTGCTTTCCGCAACCGCAGCCGATCGCGAAGCCTTCTTGCGGATACCGCTCATTCAGAACGCGATTTCCAATGGTACATCGGCGGCGATGTATCTCGCGTTCCTTAGCGAGGCGTACCATCATGTAAAGCACACTTTTCCACTACTCGCGCTTGCCGCTTCGCGCACCAACGACGCACATCTGCGCCAAGCGCTTGCCGAATATATGAAAGAAGAATTTGGTCACGAAGAATGGATCCTTGAGGACATCGCCCGGATGGGCGGCAATGCTGCAGCGGTTGCCGCCTCCAAACCTCGTCTGCCATGTCGAACAATGGTTGCGTACAACTATTATGCGATCGAGCATGAAACGCCCTACGCCGTGCTTGGCATGGTGCACGTTCTGGAAGGTCTGTCAGTCCTGCTCGCTGACAAGATCGCGGGAGCGCTGAAGAAGCGTTTTGGAATGTCCTCTGAAGACGGCTTTACCTACTTGAAGACGCACGGCGCGCTCGATGTCGAGCATACCGCAATGTTCCAGCGGTTGATCGACGGTTTCCAGGATCCTGCCGTCGTCGATATCGTCATCGACAATACGCGTGCGATGTATCGACTCTACGGCGCGATCTTCGAGGATCTCGGGCAGATTGAACAACGGAGCGCCGCATGACCGAGTCCGCCAGACGAATCTTGATCACTGGTGCGGGTACGGGAATCGGATCCGCGCTGGCGATTGAAGCTGCACATCGCGGAATGCGCGTTGCGATATGCGGGCGCCGCGAGCAGCCATTATCAGATACCTATGCCAACCTTGCAGGCGAAGGACACCTCGCCTTCACCTGCGATGTGTCCGATGCCGCGGATCGCGCACGCCTGATTGCTCTACTTGGTGAACAATGGGGGGCGCTCGACACACTCATCAACAATGCCGGTGTGATCAGCTTTGGCCCCGTTCGAACGATCGACGACGATGAGATCGATAGACTTTTCGCAACCAACCTGACTGCGCCGATACGCCTTGTTCGCGACTGCCTGCCGCTGCTGAACAACGGTGTTGTGCCGCAGATCGCCAATATGGGCTCGCTACTTGGCAGCATCCCGTATCCGCTGTTTGCCGCCTACTCGGCGACAAAGTCAGGCCTGCATGCATTTTCTACGGCCTTGCGGCGCGAGTTGAAGCCGCTCGGTATTGCCGTCACGCATGTCGCTCCGCGAGGCACGAAGACGGCAGCCGCAACCAAGCTCGAAGCCTACGCGAACTTTCTTGAGATGAGTTTTGATGCGCCCGATGCCGTTGCTCGGGTTGTGCTCGACGGGCTTGCGCACCGCAAACAAGAAATCTACCCCACCGGAATGGAGCGGCTTTTCTTGGCAGCTCAGACCGTGACACCCGGCCTTGTCGATCAGGCCATCGCAAGACAGCTGAAACGTGCTGCCGCCGACGGACTAGTCATCCACTAATCCTGTCCCTTGCCACTGCTTCATCGCAATGGAGTCAACTGATGAAAAAATCATTTGCATTCATTTCTGCACTGCTCGGATTGGCAACACTCATGCCTGCCGCCGCGTTTGCGTCAAAGGATCCCGTGTTAGATCGGGAGATAAACATGCTGGCCGAGCACTGGGCCTCTGTGAAATATCTCGCCTCGAACGGCAACGTGCAGGACAAGATGGCCAACGTCGGGGAAGAGGCCGAAGACCTCGTGAAAAAGTACCCCGGTCGCGTCGAACCTCTCATCTGGCTTGGCATCATAAACAGCGAACGCGCATCGCTTTCTTGGGGTTTTGAAGCACTCAGCTTCGCGGGCAAGGCACGAGATGTCCTTCTCAAGGCTGAGCAGATGGATCCGCGCGCGCTCGATGCAGGAGCACCCACCAGTCTTGGCGTCCTCTATTATCGCGTGCCAGGTTTCCCGGTCTCATGGGGCGACACCAACAAAGCGCGAAACTATTTGCGCGAAGCCGTTGCCAACGCCCCGAACGGTCGTGATGCCCACTATTTTTATGCCGATTTTCTCTACGAGCAGGGTGCGTATCGCGAAGCTGACAAGGTGATCCGCGAGGGCCTTGCTCTTCCTGCGCACCCCGAGCGGCCGCTTTGGGACAAGTACTTCCCCGTTGTCATGCGCGAATTACATGAAAAGATTCGCGACAAGTTGTGAGAACGGGCAGATGTCTGCACCCTCAATCGACGTCTGGCGACATATTGGCCGCCAGCTCGGTCGGCCGGAAGGACGGACTGGGCGCATGATTGCCTGGCTGATGGACAAGGCCAATGCGATGCCGGTACGTGCCGCTGTCGATGCTCTCGATATGCCCGCGGGCGGCAATGTTCTGGAAATCGGCATTGGCTCGGGCCGAGGTATCGAAAAAGTCCTCGCAAGACACCCGAACTGCCGTGCCGCGGGCATCGACCGCTCTGGCGGAATGGTCGGTGCGGCGACGCGCAGGAATGGACGCGCCATTGCTGCCGGGCGCGCCGACATCCGCCAAGGTTGCGCTGACAAACTGCCCTGGGCAGATGCCGCGTTCGACCGCGTTCTGGCGATCAATGTCGCCTACTTCTTCGCGCCGGGAGGGGCTGAGATGAATGAGGCGTATCGTGTATTGCGTCCTGGGGGGCTTGCCGTTTTCTATGTCACCGCTCGCGCGAGCATGGAGGGCTGGCGTTTTGCATCATCCGAAACTCATCGCACCTACGATGAAGGCAGCCTGCGTAGCCTGTTGGCGGCGGCAGGATTTGGGCAATTGGAAATCAAGCACTTGGCCTTGCCGTTGGGCCTCCAAGGCTTGATCGGCGTGGCCACCAAATTTAAAGCACCGCCCAGGATCGACGACCGATGACGAACTTGCCATCCGATAGCCGGGGCATTGCATCCGCATGCAGGTAGTTCTCGATCGTCCGCTTGCGCAAAAGGAACGCGGCTGCGTCTTCGCGGCCGTTGATTTCAGCTACGCGATCCAGCTTTTCTTGCGATGGTGGCAAGTCGGCTGAGGTTCGATCGGAATCGAAGATAAAGACCTGTGGCACGCCCAGGCTATCCAGATAGCGGCGCTCAACCTAATCCTTGAGCGTCGATCCGCCGCCGATGGTCCAGAAGACCTTGCCTGATCGAGTCCATCCAGATCGCCGGCAGCCGCCAGCACACATCGATGCCGACTTCGACATCGCGATCATGGGCTTTGAGATGCCCGAGACCGACCGATTGTGATGAGCCGGCAACCGTGACGGATCCAGCCGATACGGTCACACAAGCGTGCACCAAAGACATGCCCGTGCCAATTCAAGCGCGCGCACAACTGGGCGATGACGACTTGATCGGCACCTGATTTCCAGAAGACGGATCTGCGCCGGATCGGCGTTCCAACTCCCTTTCCAACTCATCGAGTTGTGTGTCGATGTCGATTTGCGTGTGTGACGTTACTTCAAGGCGTGCGTCCTCATAGACGTCACCCTCGGCCACCTCCCGCGACCATGCGGCGATACGCAGATCTCTTTGATGGACCAGACGCTCGATCTGTGGTCGAAACAGGCTGACGAGCGCTGAAACGAACTGATTGGTTGCCAGACAGGGCGACACGTGATCGATGTTGAATCGATCGAGAAGCCCGACTACGTCTTCGGCAGCGTAGAAGGTTTCACCAGTTACCCAGCGGTTGGTCGTGAACAGCGCGCACGGTAGGCCGTCGGGACTCATTGATATCGCGATGAGGTGGCAAATCGCGTCCTCTCCGAGTGGGCGTTCGACATCGGTCACTCCTGCTACCGGCACCATCTCGGGGTGAATGCCTGCCGCTCGCATGAAAAGATGGAAGTGCCCGTGCTCGCCGCTTTCGGGGCGATGTGCGTGATAGTAGTATTGCGAGGCGGACTCTTCATCGTACACGTCTCCAGCCGGATAGTGCTCGCTCCGATTTGCAAAGATCACGTCAGTCACTTCGTGCGGTCGACATGCTCTGTCATGGCAAATGTTACGCATTTCGTGACCGCACATCAGGCAGGCCCGCAGGTAAACGCAGGCATCGGTGGGCATCACCATTTGCAGGCGATGCCCACACGCGGGACATGTCAGGATCGAGCTTAGCCTCGTCATGGTCTGACCTCGGCTCAAGGATTTCCTCACAGTTCTACCGAAGGATTTCCAGGTCGTCCCCACCAATGGTGCGATGGCAGGCGATGCAGCCCTGGTCCATTCCCTTGGCGACACGGCCCGCCAGCTTCATGCCCATCGGGTTGGTATCGATCTCGCCATTCGGTTTGTACTTGACCCAGAACCAGTCCTGGTTCTCGGGATCATATCCGGCCGGCTTTTTGAACATTACGGTGTAGGCACCGATGAACTTGTTAGGCTCGGCGTAGACCGACTTCACGTCCTTGGCCATGTGATTGACCTTGACGATGACCCGGCCTGAGCGCTTTCCGACTTTGATTTCTCGCTCTAGAACCTGCTGGATCGCACCATGCGGCTCGTTGCCCTTGAACGGCTGGACATTGATCCGCTTCTCGCCGACGAGCCTGTAATTGCGCATCGACGACCACAGCTGCTTGGCAAAGGCAACGTCTGAGCTACCCCCGAATGCCATCGGCATCGATTTCATCTTGTCCTGCGCAACGACTGTCTGTCCTGCCGCCAGCACGACGACACCTGCGAGGGCCGTACTTGCGACCGTTTTCCAATTCAACATTGTTCTCAACTCCCATTGTCTGGAATTCGCCTCTGACACGGAGAGACTGAGTGTTCCCGAAAGTCGCGGGAATCCAGCCCATCTGGGCCATGTCAGAGAGTTCGCATGTCATCGCCGTACGGTTACTGGGGTTCGGCACCGTGACTTTGCGTGATCGAGCGTGTGAGGACGCCAGCACGCCGAGGTGTTTGGAAACGTTGCGGCGTCTCACGCGCTCGTGATCGGTTTGCGCTGGTCTGCAGTAACCATCCCGGTCGCCGGAACGAAACCAACCTCGACGCCGGATTCAGCAGGACACCGGACAGCGCGGGGCGAGCTCCCCTCCCCTTGACCGTCGGCGCCGGTCGTTCTGCTGCGGCGGGATGCGTCTCTGCAGACTACCAGGGGGCATCCCGCCGACCGGCTTAGAGAAAGCGGCCAGCACGTCGCGTGCCAACAAGAACAGCCAGAAAATCAGATTTGCACCGAAACAGGAGTTTTGGACATTGCAGCACCTCGACCGGTTCACTTCGCTGATGCTGACACTCGTCATGTCAATCGTTGCCATTGCCACAGCTGCTGCAGCGCAATCGGCTCGCGACATCGTCTCCCGACACGATCGCAATTCGACGATCGCCATCAACCATGCGGCCTG
This sequence comes from Hyphomicrobiaceae bacterium, assembly GCA_036768475.1. Lineage (GTDB taxonomy): Bacteria > Pseudomonadota > Alphaproteobacteria > Rhizobiales > Hyphomicrobiaceae > JAEUMD01. The sequence continues at coordinate 25,336 of DAIPMW010000015.1, forward strand.
GGATCGTCTGCTGTCAAAGTTCGTGAAGCCGGGCGCCGACGGTCTCAATCGCGTCGACTATGCCGCGTTCAAGGCCAGTGGCCACGACCAGCTCAAGACGTATCTCCTGTCGATGGGGCGCGTTGATCCGCGTGCGCTCAACCGGAAGGAGCAATTCGCCTATCTCGCAAATCTCTACAATGCCAAGACAATCGATATCGTGCTTGATCACTACCCCATAACGTCGATCAAGGATATCTCGCTGGGTGGCGGGCTGTTCGCGGCCTTCACCGGAGGGCCTTGGAAGGCGAAAGTCGTGTCGATCAACGGTGTTTCACTCAGCCTCGACGACATCGAGCATGAGATCCTGCGCAAGGTCTACAAGGACCCCCGCGTCCATTATGCGGTCAATTGCGCTTCAGTCGGCTGCCCCAATCTCGGCCCGCGCGCATTCACCGGCGCGACGCTGGACGCGCAGCTGGATGCCGCGGCCCGTGCCTTCGTCAACTCGCCCCGCGGCGCCCGCATAAAGAGCAACCAAGTCGCAGTTTCGTCGATCTACGAATGGTTCAAGGCTGACTTCGGAGGAAACAACACGGGTGTGCTGCGCCACCTCATGAAGTATGCCGAACCCCGGCTTGCTGCGGAGCTGAAATCCATTGGCGCCATTGCCAACCACGACTACGACTGGCGTCTCAATGACATCAAGGCGGCGGGGGGACTATGACGAGCCGTTTTGCTCGCGCGTACGCGCTGCGGCACACGTTTGCATCTGTGGGTCTGGCTCTAGTGGCAGTTGGCAACGTTGCCGTTGCTACCCAGGCTCAAGGCTCCCCGGAGGTCTGGCGCCAGCAAGGCTGGGAGAGGACGGATTTTTCGAAGAGCACCATCTCGTGGCGCGAAATCAAGTCCGGCGGTCCACCCAAGGACGGCATTCCTGCCATCGATGATCCCAAGTTCATCGACGTCGGTCGGAACACGACGGTGGAGGAAATAGGGCCCGTTATCGGGCTGGAGATCAATGTTGACGCACGCGCCTATCCGCTGCGCATTCTGATGTGGCACGAGATCGTCAACGATACGGTCGGTGGCGTTCCGGTCACTGTCACGTATTGCCCGCTCTGCAACGCGGCAATCGTGTTCGAGCGGAAAACCAATCGCGGTGTCCTCGATTTCGGCACGACGGGCAAATTGCGCAATTCCGATCTCGTAATGTACGACCGGCAGACACAGAGCTGGTGGCAGCAATTTACGGGCAAGGCGATCGTCGGAGCGCTCACGGACACCAAGCTGCATCTCATCCCTTCACGCCTGGAGGCGTTTTCCCTGTTCCAGGAGCGTAACCCGCGCGGTCGGCTGCTGATACCCAACGATTCAGCATCCCGAGCCTACGGACGCAATCCTTATGAAGGTTACGACACCAGCGCAATACCATTCCTGTACCGCGGGGAATTCCGCGCCGGCATCGACCCTATGAAGCGCGTGGTGGTCGTGCGGGATGGTGACCGGCCTCTTGCAGTCCTCATGGGAGTGCTCCGCAATACGGAGGCGATCAGCAAGGACGATGTCATCATACGGTGGCGCCGCGGACAGAACTCGGCGCTCGATCATGCATCGATTGCCAGCGGCCGCGACGTTGGCAACGTCGCCGTGCAGCGCAGTCTGCCTGACGGCACACTGGTCGACCTAGCTTATGACGTCACGTTCGCATTTGTATTTCACGCCTTCCATCCCGAAGGCGAAATCATCCAGTCCTGCGCCTCGAATGACGGCGATATAAAATGCGGCGAGCCGTTGGATTGAAACGCGCCGACCATGTCAAAATCTGCGTTCTTGAGAGGTGTGGCGGGTCTATTTGCAGCGCTATTGCTGCCACAATCGACCATGGCCGAAAGCGTCCTCGCCGACCCCGCAGCCATGCTGTCATCCGGCGTACGCACAGACTTCGTAGGAACAAACCGGCTGAACATCGAGTCGGGTCCCACCGGTATTTGCCTCAGGAGCCAGCCAGCCCGCTCCGCAACCAGCATCCACGTCGCCGTCCGTAGCGCGCGTACCGACTTGACGCGGGTATCCTGGACCTGGCGGGCCGACAGAATTCATGAAACGGCAGATATCCGCGTGCGCGAGCGGGAAGACTTCGCGGCCAAGATCGCCTTCGTTTTCGGAGAGCCGACTTGGTGGAGCCGCGATGTCCCCACCCTGGCCTATGTTTGGACGTCAACACCCGTAGTGAATGGAACGCTCATCAAATCGACGAGGTTCGACAATCTGCGTTATATCCAGCTGCGCGGATCGGCCGATGCTGCCAGATGGCATCAAGAGACAAGGAATGTGGCACAGGATTTCCGCGCGGCCTTCGGAATGGATGCGCCACCGCTGCGCTACATCGCCATCTTCAACGACAACGATCAGACCGGAGAGCCGGCATCGGCATTCTTCGGCGCCATTCTATCGGGCAATTGAGGCACCAGGTCGCAGCTGTCGCTGTTGAGATTGTCGGCCCAGATCAAAGCGTGGGGATCGAAGCCTCCTTCGATCGTCGGCTTTACGACCTGGAAGTAAGGCGACAGATCGAAATCCCTCGGCGTGAAGAGACTGTGGTGCCGGATATGCAGGACTTCCGAACGGCTATATTCACTGGAGGCGAATTTCTCGCTGGAGACCTGATCGACCCGCGGCAAGATCGGATAGCGAATGCTCTGGAAGGCCTGTGCGATCAGCGTCGAACAGATGACCCGGGTGGGCTCACCCGATCCCAATGCAATCATCCGTCTGCGCCAGCGCACGGGAACGGGCGGCGTGGGGAAAAGGTAGCGGGCCAGATCGACGATGTGGCGGGTGTCGTATGTATTGCCGATCCGGGCGATGGCGAACTGCGCAACTTCGTGCAGCTCGTCGTTGGTCAGTCCGACCGGGCGGCAAATTCGTGTGTTGAAGGTTGCATATCGTGAGAGCGGTGTCGCAACGACACCTTCACCGAGGTTAGCCTCCACAAGCATGCATTTTTCGCTATTCCTCTGTGACGAGACCAACAGGTCACCCACATACAGAGCCGCATGTGACCATGTCGATTGTGTGAGATACTTGATTGCCGCGCCAACTTTCTGGTTTCCCTCGACCAGTAGCACGTCACCGACCCGGAGCACATGTCTCAAGGTTTCCGGATCGGAGGGCGTGAAGGGTTCATACCCGCTCGATGGCGCTTCCAACAAACCTGCGATCAAGCGCCCCAGGCGATCGAGCATCCGGTCCATCATCGCCATGTCGTCCCGCCCTTCATGTTTTCCAGGCTGGCTGCGTTGCAGAGGCCTGCAAGTTGCCATGACGCATGCGAATGAGATGGTCCAGCGACAGCGCACCCGCACCGTATTTCACGATCATCAACAGACCGACGGCCCACAGACCATGAGTGACATATGCCGACGGATAAACGAACGTCTGGATAACCGCCGTCATGCCAAACAGGCCAAGGGCTGCAAAGCGTGCGCCAATGCCGAGCCAGAGCAGCCAGGGCAATGTCAATTCGGTGGCGGTTGCCAAGTAAGCCGCAAGCACCGGCGGCACCAGCGGCACTTTGTATTCCTCGGCAAACAAGAAGAAAGTTGCGTCCTTGATTGCGAAACCGTCAATCTTGGTCAGGCCGGACTTGTAGAATACGAGCCCTATGATGACACGGGCCAGGAGCGCGATGAGCGCGTAGGGAAGCGCCTCGAAAACTCTTATCACCTTGCTGACAACCGATGCCATCTTCATTTCCTCAGTCAGGGATTTCATTGAACACGTGAGCGGCACGATGCGCCAAGCCCGGAGACTGCGCAAAGATCCAACAACGCTGCAAGCGCCTGCTGAAGGTCGAACGCGCTCGTCTCCTGCGATGCTTCGATTGCTGCATCACCCAACGGTACCCCAGCCATGAGTGCCTCGAAGAATGTACAGCAGCCGGGCGACAGCAGGAGAGTTCTCACGTCCAGGCCGACGCGAGAGACGAGTAATGCCTCACCTGCAGAAGACGCCGCTATGGATTTGACATTTTCATCGAATGTATTCGTGCGCCAGATGGAAAAGACCGGAAACCTGGAACGGAAAATCTGGGCGGAGGGATGAAACATGAAGCAAAGTCGAGAAACGTCGTGCGGCTGGACACGCGACAAGTCCGCTAGCGCGAGCGAGTCTGCATCAGCGGCGTGATAGGCGCGTTGCTGCATCCATTCCAGGCGCGCCACATCGGGCAGGTAGGGGAGGTCGGTCACGGGTCCAAACTCGGAGAGGAACTCTGGAAACTCCGCGCCATACCGCGTCAGCACCGGCGAATGCGGCGGCCGCTCGAGAATGAAGGCCCGCGCCGTAGCGCGAAAGAACTCCTCGCCCAGAAGTCTGGCAACAACCGGGAAGAAAGATTCCAACACCTCGGTGAGGCTCATCACGAAATTGTTGCGATAAACGGCGAAGCGCTTGATTGCAGCGCCGCCATAGTTGCTGCCGACGCCGGCCGGCACGGGACGTGACGCGTGAAAGATGACCGACGCGAATTCACGTTGCACCTGGTCAAGCGACGGCATGGCGTGCTCCTTCCTTGTGCAAAATCGCTTCCGCGCGAATCGCCTCCATATGAAGTGTCTCCCACTCTGGGACATCGTTGTCCCATTCGATCAGCACCGGGCGCCGGCCGGCACGGCGAATGACATGACGGAAAAGATCCCACACAGGATCTACGACCTGCGTACCGTGCGAATCGATAAGGAGCGTGCGACCCATGTCATCGGCGTCCACCGTGTGACCGCCAAGATGGATTTCCTCCACACGTTCGAGTGGGAATTCATCGATATAGGCGACCGGATCGAAGCCGTGGTTTGTGGCGGAAACGAAGACATTGTTGACGTCGAGCAGAAGTCCGCAGCCGGTTCGTTCCGACACTTGCTTGATAAAATCCACTTCACTCATTTCGGAGGTGTCGAACACCACATACGTCGAGGGGTTTTCCAGGAGTATCTGCCGCTTCAACGTAGACTGGATCTGATCGATATGCTCGCACACACGCTGGAGCGTCTGCCGTGTGTAGGGAACGGGCAGAAGATCATTAAAAAATGTGCCCTCGTGCGTTGACCAAGCCAGATGCTCGGATACGAGGCCCGGCTGATAGAGGTCGCAGACAGCCTTCAATCGCGCCAGATGAAGCTGATCGAGCGGTCCATCAGCGCCGATCGACATGCCGACGCCATGTACGGACAACGGATACATGGCCCGAATGGCTGACAGGTAATGATGCGGTGGTCCGCCCGCTTCCATGTAATTCTCGGCGTGCACCTCGAACCAGCCGATTGCTGGTCGCGTATCGAGAATATGCTGATAGTGCTCAGGCTTGAGCCCGACCCCGGCACCAGCCGGGATCGGGTCGGCCATCGCGCTCCGAGGGGCAGCGCTCATGGCGGGCCTCACGCTTCGCTGCAGTCGTACTTGCCGCCGCGATCCGCAATACACTTCAAGCTTCCCTTGCCGAGCGGGGTCGAGACTTGCTCGCAGGTGCCCTTCTTGACCAGACTCCAAGCGTTGCCCTGATAGTCGACCGTCGAGGTGCCCGCACACGTGGTGCCCTTGCCGGCCTTGCAATCATTCTTGCCGGCCAGGGCAACGCCGTAGCATTTCTCCATATTCTTCATGTCCGTCTGGGCGTTGGCGTCCGACGCCGCCATGCCGAGAGCCGCAGCAAACGCTCCTGCAACCGCCAGAGACGAAAGCTGAGTGGTCTTACGATCCATTGTGAATATCCCTTTGTTGACTGCGGAGGCGCCAAGCGCCTCACGCAATCAAGTTCGAAGGGACGCGGGCAAAAGTTACGGACGGCACGCCATGAGGCCGTGCTTTGAGTCGCGTGCCGGCGATCACGAATGCTTGAAAGCGGTGACTAACGACGCCCTCTCCCTAAAAGGCGCTTTTTTCCAAATGGACTGCGAGAACGCCGGCACAGGCGTTGCAACATCGCCACATTCGATAAAGCTCGACTAAAGCAACCGCGGCTAATGTGTGAGGGCATCGTGGCCCGCGTCAGCTGGGCCGTCGGAACAAGATCAGTGTGGCGTCCCGCAACAGGGGGGAAATTATGAGAAGACATCTGCTCGCCGCGGCACTGCTGACCTCAGCCGCAGTGATCTCAACACCCGCACTGGCCGCCGACCTCGGCGGTGACTGCTGTGCCGATCTCGAAGAGCGCATTGCCGAACTCGAGGCCACCGCCGCTCGAAAGGGTAACCGCAAGGTATCCCTGACCGTGACCGGTTGGGTTGCCGAACAAGTCACCTATTGGGACGACGGGGAAGAAAGCAACGTCTATGTCGGCGGGATCGGCTCGACACTGTCTAGCCACGTCAAGCTAACCGGTGAAGCCGCAATCACGACGGGCTGGAAAGCCGGATATGTCGTACAGATCGAAGCACTTTCCGCCGAATTCGCCACGCTCGACCAAAACAACGATGATGGCACTCCATCGGCGGGCGTCGGCCTCCTGCAATCGTATTGGTTCATTGCCAGCGAAAGGCTCGGTAAAGTTTCTCTTGGCCTTCTATCACAGGCCTCTGACAACACGGCAATTCTGGTCGACGGTTCAGGCTCTCTCGTTCCGGCGAACTGGGTTCTACCGTTCGACACGGGCGGCTTTAGGTTCCGCAACACAAACGGTACCCTATCCGACCTCGGTTGGTCTGATGTAAGCACCTGCGGCTCACTTTCGGCATCAGTAGGCGGTGACTGTAACGGCGTTCCGTTGAATGCGGTTCGCTACGATTCGCCGACGTTTGCTGGCTTCTCTGTTTCCGCATCCTGGGGCGAAGATGACTTTTGGGATGTTGCCGCACGATACGCCGGCGAGTTCAATGGCATCAAGATCGCCGCTGCCGTCGGCTATCACCAGATCACGGACGAGCGGCCGCTTGGCGCATTTTCGGCCACGAAACGCGATTCGTCGTACTTCCAGGCCGGTCTCTACATACAGCATGTGCCGACTGGCCTGTTTGCCTATGGCGCCTACGGCAACGAGGACAATGACACGATTTATGAGCCCGGCCTTGCCGCGGTCGACTCGGAGGTCTGGTACGTCAAAGCCGGCATCCGTCGCAAATGGCACCAACTGGGGCACACGGTACTCTACGGCGAATACGGCAACTACGATGATCAGCTGGGCGTTGAGGCCCTTCGCGCCGGAATCACCGGGTCGGAAGTCGAGCATTGGGGGCTCGGTGTGGTGCAGGAAATCGATGCCGCAGCAATGTCGCTCTGGCTCTCCTATCGCAATGCCGAGGCTGATCTAAACTATGCACCTGCCGCGCTAGGTAGCAGCCCTGATGACTTCCAGATCGTCAAGTTCGGCGCTCTGATCAACTTTTAAGTATTGCGTACTCACGACCGCTCACTATCCCATCTGCTAGACCCCCCTTAGAGGCTGCTTTTGACCTCGTCTGAGTGGCCTCTCTTTTTTGCGTGCTGAGTGAAAGCGGCAGGATTTTATGGTTCGAGCCTGGCAGCGCTCAGGTCTTACGCACTTCGAACGCGTATCCCTGCCCCCGCACGGTGCGGATCCCGCAATCCGGATGTGCGATTTTCTTGCGCAGTCGGTGAACGTACACCTCTATGATCTCGATGGCTGTTTCATCATCGATCGAAAATATACGTGAGGCAATGAAGTCCTTGCTGACAATGCTCCCGCAATGACTGACCAGAACGTTGAGGACGCTTCGCTCCCGGGCCGTCAGCTCGATGCTTTCTCCTGCAAGCCAGACATCCTGAGTAACCAAATCGATCTTGACGGGGCCCGCAGACAGCGCCGACTTGAGCGGTTGCGACACGGCCCTGAGCGAAAGCCTGATCCTGGCCTCCAGTTCGACCAGCTTGACGGGCTTCAAGATGAAATCGTCTGCAGAGACTTTCAGGAGCTTCGACAATGCTCCAGGAGAGATTTCGCTCGCCATCACGACGAGCCTCGGCTCTGGCCAGCGCTGACGCATTTGTTCAAGTGCCAGTCGGGTTTCAGAATCGACCTCTTCAAGATCGAGCAAAAGAATGTCGTAGTGACGCAAAGCGAGGAATTCTTCGGCCACGCTGAGCGTTGCGATCCGGTCGACGAGCGCGTTCCTCGCCTTGAGCATTTGCGCCACGGCCGCGGTTTGCGCGCCACTGCGCCCAATGAGCAGGACCTTCATGGTGCCCTGTTTCTCTTGTTCTTGTCATATCCAATGCACGGGCGGGGCGGAAGGAGTCGAACCCTCGGCGGAAGGATGAGGCTGGTGCCCACTCCATTCCGGTCCACCTCGGACACACCCCGAACAATGAATGGCTGGACACGAGCGGCGGGCGATCCGTTCAACGAAGGGGTACGGCTCGCCCACCTCATCAAGCCAATGCAGCCGCACAATATGTGCAGCCAAGCCCAAGCGGCCGGCACTACTTGCCGCCCCAGATACCTTTCGGATGGACGATTAACCCCTTACTCGTGAGATCCGAGAGCAACTCGTCGGTATTGACCGGCGATGCGATTGCGGGGGTAGCGAGGAGAAGTGCGAAACTCAAAATAAGCATCTTCATTGCGAAGCTCCTTTGGACGAATTAATGGTCCCGGGGTATTCCGAACCTTTCTGTTCAGGAGCTTCGAATTGACGGGAACTTCGGTTACCTTCCTCACGATGAAGTCACGTCACGTTGTCTTGATAAGCTGGTGAAAATTGCTGTGGAATGAAATGCTCGAACCGCCCCTCGCTCAAACGGAGTTATGCCACGGGTACTCTGCGAGCGATCAACGCCCGGGCTGTGCCCGATGACGCAACACGAGCCGCCATCCAGCCGAGCTGCTCGTGACGAGCGCTGGCGCGGCTTAATGCGCGCCGCCCAAGACGGTGACAATTCGGCATATGCGCGCCTGCTCGCTGACGTTCTGCCGGTGGTCCGCGCCATGGTCCGCCGCAAGTGGCGAAGCGCAAACGACGTCGAGGATATTGTCCAGGACGTCCTGCTCTCGATCCATGTTGTACGGCATACCTACGATCCCGGGCGCCCATTCGGCCCCTGGCTATCGACGATCACAGCACGCCGTATTGCGGATGCCGCACGGCGGGCTTCGTCGCGATCGGCTAACGAAACCACGGTCGAGACCATGCCTGAAACCTCTTCGCATGATGAAACGAAGAGTGATCAGGACGTTGTTGACGATCAGGGTGAGATTCAGCGTGCGCTGGCAGGCCTTTCGCCACCACAGCGGCAGGCGATCGAACTCATGAAAATCCACGGCTTGTCTCTGGAGGAAGCGTCTGCAGTGACAGGCAAGAGTGTTTCAGCCCTTAAGGTAACTGTCCATCGGGCTATGAAGGTGATGCGGCGGATATTGAAATGAACGGGCCGAGAGAAAGAGATACCGAGGTGCTTGTGGGCGCTCTCGCCGAATGCGCCGCACCCGTCCGGAGGCTGCGTTCTCCTCATGTGCGCATGGTGATCTGGTTCATGATCTCCGTAATGTTTGCTGCCTTGGTGGTCGCATCGATAGGGCTTAGACCAGATATCGGGCTCAAGCTCCAGGAGCCCCGATTCGTGATCGAGGTGGTCGCCGCATTAATGACGAGCATGCTCGCGGCGGGGGCAGCCTTTTGTGCCGGGTGCCCGGGACGTCCGCTCTGGGAGCGTTTCGCGCCCCTGCCCGCACTTGGCGTCTGGCTCGCCTCGCTCGGCGCCGGATGCTGGCAGGCGTGGATCACAATGGGTCCCGAAGGCCTCACGATCACACCGGACCTTATGTGCTTCCCCTACATCGTCCTTGTCGGCAGCGTGCCGGCTGTTCTGATCCTGGCGATGATCAGACGAGGTGCACCGATCGCCCCAATAACAGCGACCATGTTGGCGGCCCTCGCCGCGGCTTCGCTAGGCGCCGCAGCGCTGCGTCTCTTTCATCAGCAGGACGCCAGCCTGATGGTCCTGGCATGGCATGTCGGGTCCGTCGCAGTGCTGACAGGAATTGGGGCGCTGATGGGGCGCTCGTTCCTGCGCTGGCCGCAAAATGGCTGACCACACTAAGCTCCCTGGGAGGATCGCAATGCGCTTTGTCTACGCCGCCCTGTTTCTATTCGTAGCATCGCTGACGGCTCGTGCTGATGGCCTTATCAGAATCGAGAGCCAACATGGCGTGAAAGAAACCGTCGATCGGCTTGCGGCAGCCATCGAAAAACGCGGCATCAAGATCGCAGCACGTATCGACCACTCCGCGGCCGCCAAGGCCGCCGGCCTCGAACTCGCTCCGACCGAATTGCTGATATTCGGCAACCCAAAGCTCGGCACGCCATTGATGCAGGAAAGCCAGACGATGGGGATCGACCTGCCGATGAAGATCCTCACATGGCAGGACACATCGGGAAAAGTATGGATGGCCTTTTCGGATCCCGACGACCTCAAGTCCCGCCATGGCGTGAAGACCCACGACGAGAAATTCGTCAAGATGCGCAAGGCCCTGGACGGATTGGTCCAGGCCGCCGGCAGCAACTAGTCCTCTCATTGCATTGCGATCGGCAGTGCGCCTGGCGGGAAGGCCGCATCGCCTGCACAGCGGCAATGCGGCCCTCATCGTTACGCAGCAGCCGACCAAGCGCGGCCGGCAAATACCTCGTCCACAGGCGTATGGAAGACGTGATTGGTATAGTTGCTCAGCGTCTTGACCGAGATCGCGAGGATGATGCCGAGTATGTTTTTCTCCGAGTAGCCCGCAGCGCGGAAGTTGGCCACATCGGCTTCCGACGGCCTGCCGCGTGACTCCACCATCGTCGTGGTGAATTTGACCAGAGCGCCAAGCTTTGCGTCCGGGATATGGTGCCCGTCACGAATGGCGTCTGTCACTTCCGTCGGCACCTTCGACATCGCATCGGCGACAAAACTATGGGCCGCCATGCAGTAGTCGCAACCGTTGGCGCGGCTGATGGCCAAGAAGATCACCTCCTGCTCGACGGGCGTGAAGCCGGTCTCGTCGCGGAATGCGTCATATGACGTCGCATAAGCCTCGAACAGCGCCGGCTCGTTGGCCATCGCGCCGTACATGTTGGGCACGAAGCCCAGTTTCTTCTTGGCTGCTTCAAGCAGCGCCTTTGACTTACCAACTGCAGTGTCGATGGTGAGCAGGGGCAACGTGGTGATGCGATATGTCATTTGCTGTCTCCGTTGTTGATACGTTTCGTCGTGCTTCAATTGGAACGATCGTTCTATTCTGGGTAAAAAAAATCAGTCGAGGCGCCGCATTGCCTCGTCGACGATGACCTTGAGCAATAGGCTCTCGGGTCGGCTGCGCGTCAGCACCAGCAGCCCGAGCAGCGACGCGAGCAGACCTCGCGCAGTCTCTGCCGGCCTGACATGCTGCGGAATCTGGCCATTCACCTTGCCCTTCTTGATCATGCGGGCGAAAAAGTGCTCCACGTCCTCTTGCGCCGTTGCGACCAGCTTGCGGATTTCGCGGTCGTGGGCGGCGAGTTCGAGCGCCGTGTTGGTGATGAAACAGCCCTTGTTGCCGCCCGCCTCCGATATGTCGCGTGCGAACGCAAGGAAGACCTGGCGAATGGCATCGCGAGGCTCATGGCGCTTCTCGAACTCGGCCAGCATATGTCTGCGCCCCTCGTCATAGCTCGCAAGCGCGGCGAGGAAGAGGGCACGCTTGTCGCCAAACGTAGCGTAAAGACTGCCTCGATTGATGCCCATGCAGTCGACCAGATCCTGCATCGAGGTCGCCTCAAAGCCGCGCGACCAGAAGGCTTCCAGCGCTTGACCAAGCGCCTCCTGCTTGTTGAACTGCTTTTCCAAAGGCATCCGATCACCTCTCGTCAACAAAGCATCTAGTCGTTCTGGAATGATCGTTCAATACACGCACCCGTGAACCTTCCGACCGCACGACGGTCCACGAGCGCAAGACAGCATCAACGCCCGTCAACGAAGAGGAGTCAGCGAGTGTTCAATCCAGACAGCAGATGCCATCCATGGATCCTGAAGCCCGCTGTTTCTGAATCGGTGGGCATGGCACATCACCATAAGAGCAGTAGACACAGCAATCGCCCTTCTTGGGCTTCAACGTGACACTGCATTTTTCGCACACGTGGATGTATTGGCAGGCGTCTGTTGGCATCGTGTGCGTCGAGTGGTGTCCGCACTGCGGACACGTGATCGTCGATTGCTCAATAATCCGCGTGTTTGCTACACAGACAGGACGTTCGGGCATGCTTGTCATCCAATCCACCTTCCCCAAACAGGCTCGCCAAACACAACCGCGAGCAACAATGCCGCAGCCCACAGGATCGGCTTGACCCAACGGCTCGTGCGCCGGGGCGCACAAGCAGCACCGCTGTCATGTGTTGGGCTTCGGACGTAGGCCTGCCAGAAGCCCGCTGCCAAAAGAGTGACGGCCGCAATCCGGAACGCTGATTGGTAGGGCGCGAATACACCGAGTTCCGATACAAGTGCACCGCTGATCCCCACTGCACCCAGGATGAGCGGCAAAACGCAGCAAGTCGATGCCGCAACAGACGCGGCCGCTCCTCCTGCGGCAAAGAATTTCAGCATTTTCGCGCCCTCTCGGGTCACGGACAGAGCGGGCAGGCGGCATATACCGTAGACGCGAAACCAAGCAGCGTCAGCGCTGCGAGCGCAAGTCGTGTCATGTTTGCTCTCCTTCTGTCGTTATAAAATTGGTCGCCAAGCGGCGATTTCCAGGCGGGTCGACATCAATCGTTTGCGACCCTACAATCTGTAGCGACTACGGATACAAGTGCTTTTTTGGGACAAGCGCGATGGCAAGGAAGGCGACGTTTGAACCCATGACGATCGGGCGGCTTTCAGAGGCAACAGGCGTCCACATCGAAACCATCCGATATTACGAAAGGATAGGCTTACTTGAGGCACCTGCGCGTAGTCCGGGCGGGCATCGTCACTACGCAAGCGAACATGTTGCGACGTTGACCTTCATTCGGCGCGGCCGCGAACTTGGGTTTCCGCTCGAGGCGATCAGCGATCTGCTCCGGCTCAACGAGGAGGTTTCCTGCTGCGAGCAAGCCCGCACGCTCACGGTCAGGCATCGCGATGAAGTGCGACGCAAGATCGCTGATCTCAAGCGTCTTGATCGCGCATTGACCTCACTCATCGACGAGTGTCGGCCTGCGCGTTGGCCCCAGTGTCCGATCATCGAGGCACTCCACAAAGGCCCAAAGCATTGAACCGGCCATACCGGCTTGGCAGACATTGGCAGCATTTCTGTTTCGATGGCGACGCGCGTGGGAGTACAAACCCACAAAGCGGAAGTCGCGGCTTCCTGTTCTGCTTTTTGTTCGTGTCGCGACCGTTGACTCGAATAGCGGTGAAGACCGGACACCAAGGTCATTCCCCAAACCGTGCCAGTTGCCGGCGGATCGACTGGAAGAGTTCCATACCCTTACCACGAGATACAAGATCGGGATCGCGGCACAGAGATGCTTCGCTTCAGTCGGATGTTCGCCTCAGACTTGATATGTTGTGCGAGACGAACGGAGAGGCGGACAGGATCTGTTGCGTTAGAAAAATTTTCAGTGTGGCGTTCGTCGACTCGGGCTGAGTGCGCGCTCTGACATCATGGTCGCAATGAACGGAGGTATCGCCCGGTCTCCGCGATTGCGACATCCAGAACTTCCGTCGATCGGGCGCTCTTGGCCAAGCCGATCGCTCCCTCGATACTGGCGAAGATAAAGGTTGCAGCTGCTTCGGGATCGACGTCGCCCCGAATGAGACCACGCGCCTGCCCGTCCCGGAGCGCTGCCGCGATGCTGGAGATGATGCCGCGAAAGACTTGCTCGAGACGCACGCGGAATGCGTCATCGATGCCGCTCATCTCCTGGGCCAGATTGTTGATTGGGCATCCGAGCGTCGTGCAGCGCTCTCCCAGCATGCCAGTCGCAAAGGAGATGCTGGCCTCGATACCTTCGACCGGATCATTGAATTGCTTGAGGTGCTGGCCCCAGATGAGGTCGGCCATGGATGCAAGCACTTCATCGACGACTGCCAGGCCAAGCGCCTGTTTGCTCGGAAAGTGATGATAGAAGGCGCCTTTGGTCAGCTCCGCCTTTTCCAGCAGGCTATCGATCCGCAGTCCCTGGTAGCCGTTTGCGTAAATTTCCGAAAACGCGACGTCCAGCAAGTGCGTGCGCGCGCTATCGGTAACGCGGGGTGGGGCTGCTGTTGACATTGCCGGCTCGCCGATGGCTTTGGGAGACATTTTTTACTCGTGTGGTGCAGCCCGCTGTCGCGTGCGCTTCCTCTTGATAGATAATCGCTTTTTCATCCAGGCAAAGAGGATACCACGGCGGGTCCCTGCCGCGATGGGCATCTCAATATTCGAATGTCTATGGACAGACCAGATGGTCTGATGCATGCTGAATCTGGTCCAGACCAACTAGTCTGTATGTCGATGCGCCACTTGTGCGTGTGCGTTCATTCAGCAAGGAGACAATGTCATGTCCAATGAAGCCGCAGGCTCAACCGTCATCGACAAGGTGTTGGATGCAAGCGGGTTGAACTGCCCGCTCCCGATCCTCAGGGCCAGGAAGGCAATTGGCGAGCTGACGACGGGCCAGGTCCTGCAAGTGATCTCGACCGACCCCGGTTCCGTCAACGACTTTGCCTCGTTCTGCAAGCAGACCGGCAACGCGCTCATCTCCTCGCGAGAGGCGGATGGTGCTTATGAATTCCAGATTCGCAAGTCTTGAGCAGGAGGCGACGATGGCAACCGTGACCAACTTGAGATCCGATGCAGTGCTGCCCGAACTTTCCGACGCCGAACGCGCAAATTTCGAGCGCTGGTTCGACGCACGATTCGAAGAAAAGATGAAGGAGCGCGAGGCGACTCACGTTCCTTCCATGTCGATCATCGCGACAAAGGGCACACTCGATTGGGCCTATCCGCCGTTCATCCTTGCCTCAACCGGGGCGGCGCTCGGCTACGAGGTCAACGTGTTCTTCACGTTCTACGGATTGCTGCTGCTCAAGAAGGACCTCGACCTCGAAGTGACGCCGATCGGCAACCCCGCCATGCCGATGAAGATGCCGATGGGGCCACAATGGTTCCGCAACATCGATTGGCCGATCCCGAACGTGCTGAAGGGGAATGTACCTGGCTTCGAGCGCATGGCGACGTCGCTCATGAAGGAGACCTTCCGGAAAAAGGGCGTGGCCTCGGTGCCGGAACTCCGCGATCTGGCGGTCGAAGCCGGCGCCAAGCTTTATGCCTGCCAGATGACGGTCGACGTGTTCGGCTTCAACCGGGAAGACTTCGTGCCTGAGGTCGCGGGCTGGGTCGGGGCTGCGAGCTTCCTGCCAATAGCCCAGAAGTCGGACATCACGCTGTTCGTGTGAAAACGTTACCATCTCGATTCGTCTTGGCGGCTCAACTGATCCTCGATGACAAGTCCGTCTCAGAGATTGAGCGTGAGTTCTGCGCTTCGGGACCATGAGACGCACGGACACATCGCACCTTGGCGTTGCGCGCTGGTGAGGCAGACGTCGCGATGGTCGGGATCGCCGCTGATGACATCGACCGTGCATGAGCCACATTCGCCGCGCCTGCATTCAAAGCCTGCCCAAACACCGTGCGCGAGCAGCGCATCGAGGATGGTGGTTCCCGGCTCGACATAGATCGTCGCTCGCGACTGCGCGAGGTGGAGCCTCACCGGTCCGTCTCCGGGCTTTGCAGGCGCGCCGAAACTTTCAAAGTGGATGCGCGATTGCGGCCACCCCTTGTCCATTGCGTTGAGGCGCACGGCTTCGATCATCGATCGCGGTCCGCAGACATAGAGTTCCGTGTCTCCATTCAGGTTCGTCAGCATCCGCCCGACGTCGAGACTGGTCCCGCTTTTTTTCGTGTAATGGGTCGTCTGCCATGCGTACTGCGACAACCGCAGGAAGCGACCGGCGCTGCGCGCGACATAATGGAGTTCGAAGGAACGTTCTGCCCCCTGCAACGCAGTCATCATCGTGAGGAACGGTGTAATGCCGATACCGCCGGCAATGAAGACACTGTGGCTGGCGCCGATATTCAAAGGGAATGCATTTACCGGCGGCGAAACCTCGATCTCGCCGCCGACCATCAGGCTGTCATGCAAATAGGCCGAACCGCCCCGGCCGGGATCGGCCCGCAGAGCGCAGATCTCGTAGTGTGCTAGGTTCCTTGCATCGGATGTCAACGAATAGCGCCGCATCATGCCCGCAAACGTGAGTTCGACATGAGCTCCTGGTGCGAAACCTGGTAGTGAACTCTGATCCGCCGCCGCAAAGCGGATGCGCATCGTCTGTTCCGCAACAAGATCCTTGGCGATCACGACTAGCTTCATGGTGGCACCTCACGGATTGAAGGGCGACGCATCGATGTAGGTCCACGCGACAGCATGATTGAGCGGGGAGACGATCCATTTGTGGGCCGTGAAGCGCCACCAGCGACCGGTGCCGCCCGTCACGGGATCCCGCGGTCCGCCACTGAGGTCGAGCCTGACCGCACCCGTCAACTGCAATTGGCGGCCGGTCTGGAAATCGATGAAGACGAGGCCAGCACGCGGATTGACCGCGAAATTGCCAAGCGTGCCGAACATCGAATTGCCTGGGTAGTCCGGAATGCCCAGCACGTTGCCGTCGACGCGCACGAAGCCGGGCCTGCCGCCGCGATGGGAGGCATCGACCGGACCGTTGCCGGGTTGCGCGCTTGCGACAAAGAAGGTATCGGCAGCCGCTATCCAGGCAAGCAGATCATCCTCAAGGCGCTCGCCTTCGCGGATTTGCAGTGGCTCGTAGGTATCAGACTTTTGCACCGCTTCGCGTCGCTGGATATACTTCGGACAGTTGGGGAAAGCCCCTGCCACCGCAAGGCGAACCAGGTCGTCGGATAGCGATGCGACCTGACCGTTGACGCGCAATCGCCGCCGTGTCGCGGTTTCGATGAAGAGTGCCCCAACGGAATCGGAGACCTGCATGTCCGCAAAAGGTGGGGTCCGGCGCAGCAGCCCGCCTTCATCCACCAGGCGCAGATCGAGACGGGTGCCGTCATCGTGCGAGGCCGCGAAGCCAGCCGGACCGGCCAGACAACTTGCCCACAGATCGCCATTCGGTGCCGCCCCACCGATGATGCACGCCAACTGCTGGCTGACGAAGTGCACGGCTGCGGCCGGGATGCGGTCGGCGATGACCCGGCCGTTCATGATCGCCTGGCCGCGTTCGCCGGTTTCATTTTGCACGGCGCGCTCGCCGTCGTGAAACGGGTCTTGCATGATGTTCCTCATTCGATGGTGACCAGGGGGCGAGTGCGCACCCCTGGCCCAGTGCAACGAGACGGACGGCGGGTCAGAACGTCAGGACCCGGTAGCCACCGTCCAGGTACTTCGACAGGTCGACGATGCCTGAGGTCCCCGGGATGGCCTTCTCGTCGATGAGGGTGTGTCCTGTCGCCTTCACGTCATTGGTGGCTCCAAACACGTCCGCGCAGCCACGGCAGACCCCGATGACCGTGTCCTTGACCGCGTCGTAGAGCGCGTGGGCCGGATGGCCGTTCTTCACGAGTTCACTTGGCCAGCGCACGCCCGCACCCTGGAAGATGAGCGCGACTTCCTGGTTCTTCTCCTTCAGCTCGTAGGCCACGAACATCGCGTTGAAGATGCGGCCGAGGGCCTCTTCGGAGCCGGCCTTGGGGTCGGAGTAGACGACAATGGCAGTCTTCGACATGGTGGTTTCCTTCCTGCTCAGCTTGACCATTACCGAATGATCGGTAAATTATGATTGCGCCGCAAAGACAACGGCGTCAAGAGAAAATTACCGAACGATCGGTAATTTTACATAATCCGCTGGAAAGAAAGACGAATATATGGCCAGGCCAACGACGATCGATAATCCGGAGCTGCTCGAGCGGCTTAGCGGCGTATTCCGCGACGTCGGCTATGAGGGCGCATCGATCGCAATGCTGTCGGAAGCCACGGGATTGAAGCGGGCAAGCCTTTACCACCGTTTCCCCGACGGCAAGGAACAGATGGCAAAGGAGGTCCTGACGGGCGCTCAGAACTGGCTGTCAGAGAATATTTTTCAGCCACTAGCAAGCTCCGCGCCGGCGAAGGAACGGGTGGCGCTTTTGGTCGACAAGCTGGAGGCACTTTATTCCGGGGGCAGCCAGGCCTGCATCCTCAACATGCTATCGGCAGCGCATATTCACGAAGGCCCGTTTACTGCTCAGATCCGGCAAATTTTCGAAGCGTTCATCGATGCTCTGGAGAAGGTCGCGCGCGATGCGGGACTAGATCGCAAAACGGCGCGCAAGCGTGCTGAGCAAACGGTAGCGATGCTGCAGGGAAGCCTCGTGCTGGCGCGTGGTATGGGAACGACCGAGCCCTTCGTGGCATTTCTGAAGTCGTTGCCGGTTATGCTGCTGGAGCGGTCATATGCCGGTTAATCCGTAGTTTGTCCGCTTCTTTTCGAATTCGTACGCGGACATCTCGAAGCCGATGCCGAATGACGCCTCCTCAATGGGCGTCCCGATCGGCTCTCGCGCGATCGGGTTCTCTTAGCTCGACAGACATCTCTACGTTATCTGGTACTCTCGCTAGCGACAGGTCAACGGATCGATTGACCACAGTCCGAGATGTGCGCCGATTGACCGCCCAGCTGCTTCTGAGCCTGCATATCCTTGGCATGAGCCGAGCGCGTACTGCGTCAGCTCGTAGGCTGCGACAGCTGCGATCACACCAAGCAATTGCCACCCAAGCATGGGCCACACGTTTCGTCGTTTGGACGCAATGTTGGTGGCCGGATGCTTCGGGTTAAAAGAAGCAGTTTGCGCCAAATGGACCGCAGCTAACGACAGAGACTCCAAAGAGATTGCCATAGACGTTACCGTGCTGAATTGAGAGATCGTGTAAGCATCGAGCGAGCTATAAAATGTTGTCAAACTGGCTCAGTTCGACGCCATCAACCTGTCGACCTCGGCCTTGAAAGCAGTGAAGTCGTAGCCCATGCCATTGAGAACGGTACTCCAATGCCGCACGTGCGCCGCCGTCGCCACGGCTTCGCGCACTTCGGCTTCGCTCGCACCGGCAGAGCGCGCTTTCTTGGTATGAACGTAGACGCAGTACGCGCACGGAATCTGTGCGGCGACACCCAATGCGATCAACTCGCGTGTCTTGGCTTCTATCTTGGCATTCTGCCCCATCAAGATTTTATCGGCATTCAGCATGGCCTGCAGCGCATGCTGAGGGTAGGTGTTCACGTAGAAGCCAGGCGGCTCGTCCGCGATCGCCGAGGCCGAAATGGCCAAGAGGGCAGCAAATGCCGACATCAGGCTGACAATTCGGTTGCGCTTCATATCTGGGTCCTCCTCTAGGGTTTTCTGCTGGCGGCAGAGTGCGCGGCATAAGACCGAGACGGGGCACCGCAAGCGGCGAAGTGCCGTCGTCCGTATCGGTGCAGCAAGCTCACCTTGGCCTAGTTAGAACTTGCGTCTAAGCTGTTCCAAGAGTCCCGACGGAACTCCGTTTTTTTTCCGACGCTTTCGTAACGCTCTGTTCGAAAAGAAAAAATTCGGCTCGCATCCGATGGCGAACATCCGTGTCCAGTAGATCGATACATCTTCATGCACCCTTCGACGTAGGCGGACTTCGCGTCGAGCCATCCACTCTTCGCGTCATCCGTGCCGACGAGACAGCGCGCCTTGAAGCCCGCGCCATGGAGGTGCTGGTCTACTTGGCCCAGCACGCGGGTCAGGTTGTGAGCCGGGAGGAACTCGAGAATCAGGTTTGGGAAGGTCGTATCGTCACGGAGGATGCGGTAACCAACGCGATCGCAAAGCTGCGTCGCGCTTTGAATGATGATGCTCGCCAGCCCCGGCACATAGAGACGGTTCCGAAGGTGGGCTATCGGCTGATTTCGGAGATTGCACCAGTCGATGAAATCGCCACCGTTAAGCAAAGAGAAGAGGGCAGCACCGTTCGCAGCAAAATTTTGTTCCGAGGGCGTGTGCGCTCTGCGGCGGTTCTGCTGGGCCTCGTACTTCTCGCTTTTGTTTCGCTGCTCGTGTGGAGCCGCAAGGACTTCGTGTCCATGCCAAATGCGTCGCGCCCGCATCTCCCCTCGGTTGCTGTCCTGCCCTTCGAGAGTCTTGGGTCATCGGCCGGATATTTCACCAACGGCCTCAGAGCGGATTTGATCACGGACCTCTCCCGCGTTTCGGGCCTACGCGTCATTTCTCCGAGTTTTGTCACTGCGGACGAACGATCGGGCCGCGATCGAGACGCGTTGCTTCGTCAGCTAGGGGCGGATTACGTTCTTGACGGTACCGTTCAGCATCTGGGTGATCGATTGCGGGTGAATGTCCAGCTCGTTTCTGCGGGCACCGATCGCGTTCTTTGGGGGGAAAGATATGATCGAACCGTCCATGACGTTTTTGTACTGCAGGATGAGCTGACCAGAAGTGTGCTTGGCGCACTGAGACTTAGGCTGGGCCCCGCAGACCAGGCCGCCGCAAGCAAACGCCCCACAAACAGCGTGGTCGCCTACGATTACTATCTTCGCGGTCTGCAACTCCATGGACGTCGGACCAAACCGGACAACGAAGACGCCAAGCGTCAGTTCATGAAGGCTATCGACATTGACTCGAGTTTTGCCAGAGCCTACGCGGGCCTTGCTCTGGCGCACTCGCGTGACGCCATCGATGGCTGGACGACCGCTCCCTTACGGTCACTTGAATTGGCCCAGCAGTTTGCAGAGAGGGCAGCCGGGGTCGATCCGATGCTTCCACAGGTACACTTCGTGCTGGGCCAGGTACAGCTGTTTCGCCAGCAGCATATCGAAGCAATGCAGGCAGCCCAACGCGCGATTGAAATCGACCCCAACTATGCCGACGGCCATGCGCTCAGTGCTTGGATCCTGACATATGCAGGGCGATCGGCAGACGCGATGGATGCGATGAATGAGGCTCTCCGCCTTAACCCTAGGCCGTCGGCATCATATTTGGAGGTACTGGGAGAAATCCAATTCGTCCAGGGCAAGTATGAAGCCTCGGCAGCGACGTTCCGGCACGTTCTGAAGATCAATCCAGACTATCTGCGGGCCCGTGTGTGGATCGCGGCGGGGTTGGCGCTGGCAAGTGAAACCGAAAGCGCAGAGTGGGAAGCGGGCGAACTTCTGGTGCTCAATCCCGACTTCGCCCTGGACAAGCTTGGATTTGCATTTCCATTCAAAGATCCACGGATTCTGGCGAGACTTCTTGACGGTCTCAGGCGGGCCGGACTTAATTGATCGCAGATTGTCGGCTCGCTCCCCAAACTCAGTTAAGGGGTCCAATGGTTGCCAGAATTTCAGGTCCCAGCATCTTGCTTCCGAGGCGCGTTTACAGTGATACCCCAAGAGCGGCAACCCGAATTGCTATCCTGGGCGCGACTAAGGTCATCGCTGACTCCGTCTGCTTGATGCCACGTTGAGCTAGGTGCCGACCTTTTCTGCCGCCCGTACGGCATCTAGGCCCTCGTGTTTAAACAACGCATAACGCATACTCTTATCGCAAATCAGCAGCAAAAAGCCCTGGCTGCAGATACGAGAAGCCAGAGCGACAAACGCGTCAGGTCTCGGTTACTTTTCCCGCCAGCACATAGCCTTCGCCGCGCACTGTCTTGATGAATTCAGGCTCTGCGGGATCGCGCTCGATCTTGCGGCGCAGGCGCGCGATATGGACATCGATGGCACGATCCGCAACGTAGGTCGTCTCGCCGTGAACGGGATCCAGGATCTGGTCGCGGCTCAGCACGACGTTGGGATGCTCCAGTAGAACGCGCAACATGGCAAACTCCATGGCGGTCAGCTTGGCTGGCGCGCCGGCCGGCAAATTTATGAGCGTGCGCGCTTCAAGATCGAGTTTCCAATTTCCGAACAACAGCGCCTTGATTGCCCCGACCGGCATCGCGACGGGCGTTTCGTACTCACGCGCCCGTCGCAGCACTGCCTTGATCCGGGCCAGAAGCTCGCGTGGCTCGAAGGGCTTGGTGATATAATCGTCGGCGCCGAGTTCCAGTCCGATGATCCGATCGAACACTTCCGATCTCGCCGACAAGACGACGATCGGCAGCCGTGATGTTGACCTCAATTCCTTGGTGACATCGAAGCCATCCCTATCGGGCAGGATCAAGTCGAGCACACACAAGTCGAAATCCTGGGCCTTCAGCGCGCTTACCATCTCGGCCGCTGTGCCAACGCAAACGACATTAAACCCCTGCTTGGTGAGGTAGCGGTCGAGGAAGCCCGTCAGTTGAGGATCGTCATCGACAACGAGAATTCTTTCAGACATTGAGTTCAAAGACCTCGGCGATAGTAAAGTAGGCTTGAGAGTTGTGCCCTGGCTACTACAGGGTTGCAGGCATAAGCGGAGTTCTGGCCCATGCCCAAACACGCCGAGAGATCCAGAATTTCATCGGAATCGGCGAAGACATCACCGAGAAGCGAAAGGCCCGCGAGCAGATTGTGAAAGCGCAGAAAATGGAGGCCGTTGGGCTTCTTGCGGGCGGTGTGGCACATGACTTCAACAACGTGCTGACGACAATTCTCGGCGCTGCGCATCTGGCGAGCCTCGATGCCGAGAGGGACAGCGACATTGGCCGCGAAATCACTCAGATCGAGATTGCGGCACGCCGCGCCCAGTCTCTCGTCCAGCAACTCCTGACATTTGCGCGCCGCCAACCTGCTGCCCCGCAGAAGCTCAATTTGAGGGACGAAGTGCAGGAGGTGGCAAAGCTCATCCAGGCGTCGATACCGCCCACCATCAAGGTGAAAACCCGCTTCGAGACCGACGACGCCTGGGTGCTGGCCGACCCCTCGCACGTTCATCAGATCGTGATGAACCTGTGTCGCAACGCAGCTGAGGCCGTGCCGAAAGAGGCGGGTGAGATCGAAATCACGGTCGTCGGTGACGCCGATGCTCCCGAAGCCATATCCGGCCATGACAGTGATCACAAAGCCTGGTTGAAACTCGTCGTCACGGACAATGGACCGGGTCTATCCGCTGAAACGGCCAAGCGGGTTTTTGACCCGTTCTTTACGACCAAGCCGCTAGGAAAAGGCACAGGCCTCGGCCTGACAATGGTCGCGACGCTCGTCCAGGACATGGACGGTTTTGTTTCGCTCGCCAGCCAGCCGGGAGAGGGCGCCCGTTTCGAGGTGACGCTGCCCCGCGTCGAGCCGGGCACCGTGGGCAAGGCTCCGCAGGAAGTGCTGCCGCGCGGCTCCGAGCAGATCCTGCTGGTCGATGACGAAGCCGACGTCGTCTCGACCTATCGCAGAGTTCTCATGCGTCTTGGATATCGCGTTGCAGCCTACACCGACCCGCGCAGCGCGCTCGAGGCGTTCTCGCGGGAACCGGGAAAATTTGACCTTGTGATGACTGACCTCGTGATGCCGGACATGAATGGCGAGGCACTGGCACACGAGGTGATGCGCATAAAGCCGTCATGCCCTGTGATCGTCTGCACCGGCTACCGACCGAAGGACATGAGTATCGATAGGCTGCCGCGTTACGCACTGCTGGAGAAGCCGATCCACCCGGCTGAACTGGCCAGGCGTCTGCGTGAGTTGCTCGCCGCGACGCCGACCTCGGCGTGATTGAGGCCACTTAATATTTCTTCACAATTCTTCATGATTTGAAACCGTCCTCGCAATACCAGCGAGCAATCGGGCTGCTAACCTCCCCGCGTTCTTATCAAAATGAGGCGTTCGAACGCGAGGCGAGAAGGTCCGCGCCGGTTGGCTCCCCGCAGGCTGAACCTCCCCGCATCAAATGCCTCTCCAAAGGGAGGCTCCGATGAGGGAGACACGATTGCCGCGTGCGAAGCTGGCGATCCCTGGGCTGATCGTATCAATGATCGTGGCGACGCCCGCGTGGTCGGCGGACACCAAGCTCGCGCCACTTCCCGACGCGAAAGAGATCAAGGCGGATCGCGCCGAACTTGGCCGCATGTTATTTTTCGACGCGCGTCTTTCCGGCGACACGGCCACCAGCTGTTCCACCTGCCATGATCCGGCAAAGGGCTGGGGCGACGGCAAGCCGCTATCCAACGGCTATACCAGCATCCAGTATTTCCGCAACGCGCCAACGCTTTTCAATGCTGGCCATCGCAGCTACTTCATGTGGGATGCGCGGCTTGACGGCTCGGACGCCGGCACACTCGTGCGCGACATGCTGACCGAAGCGCACACGATGAACATGGACAGCCGCCTTGCGCAGGAGCGCCTGAAGCAGGTGCCCGAGTATCAGGCCATGTTCGAAAAGGCCTTCAAGGGCGATCCCTATGGCGGCAAGATCTACGGTGCGATTGGCGAGTACCTGAAGACGATCCGCACCGTCGATGCGCCGCTCGACAAGTATCTGCGCGGCGACAAAGCCGCGCTCGGCGACGCGGAGCTGAGGGGCATGGCCCTGTTCGAAGGCAAGGCTGGCTGCGTTCAGTGTCACGCCGGCCCAATGCTGAGCGACGGCAAGGCGCACGCCACTGGAGTTCCGGCCAACCCTGAACTCGGCACGAATGCCGAGCGACAGATCTCGATGCTGCGTCATTTCTCGACCATGGGCACGCCCAACTACATGAACCTGCGCGAGGACGTCGGCCACTACGTCGTCACCAAGGACAAGAAGGACTGGGGCAAATTCCTCACCCCCTCGCTCTGGGACGTGGGTCAGACCGCGCCCTACATGCACAACGGTGCCTTGGCAACGCTCGATGACGTTGTGGCTTTCTACAACAGAGGTGGTGGCGAGAAGTCGGGCATGAAGCCGCTGGAGCTATCCGCTGCCGAACAGGCAGATCTCGTTGCCTTTCTGAAATCGATGACGGGCAGAGCTCCTACTGAGAAGGCTCCCGATTTGCCAGAGTGCAAACTCCGCACCGTCGGCCAGAACTGAGGGAGGACGCACCATGGACACGAGACGTTTGAAATTCGCGCTCTCGACTTGCGTTGCGCTCGCTCTTGGCGTGACAGCAGCTAGCGCAGAGAAGTATCCGCCGCTTGCCACACTGCCGGCCGTTCCGGTGCCGGCCGATAACCCGATGTCGCCCGAGATCGTCGAACTCGGCAAGAAGCTCTTCTGGGACGGGCGCCTGTCGGGCAATGGCGAGTTCGGATGCGTGGTGTGCCATCAGCCCGATCTGGGAGGGGTACGGGCGGTCCGATTTCCTTCGGCTATCCAGGGACACAGCACTGGCGCAACTCGCAGACTGTCCTCAACAGCGCCTACTACAACAAGCTGTTCTGGGAGGGTAACGTCACCTCGCTTGAGGCACAGGCTCCGGCGGCTGCCGGTGGCGGCGTTGCCGGCAACGGCGATGGCTCGATGATGGAAATGAAGCTGCGCTTCGTTCCCGAGTACGTCGCGGAATTCAAGAAGATCTTCGGAACAGATTGGCCGCACATTGCGCAGGCTTGGCAGGCGATCGCCGCCTTCCAGCGCACGATTGTGACCGATGCCAAGAAAGTGCCTTTCGATCGCTATCTGGCTGGCGACAAGAAGGCAATGGGTGAACCTGCGCAACGCGGCCTCAAGCTCTTCAATGGCAAGGCCGGCTGCATCTCGTGTCACAACGGCGCACTTGCCTCCGACCAGCGCTACTACGCGACGGGCGTCCCCGCCGCCAAGGAGTTCAAGGAGGATCCCGTCCACCAGATCACGCTCCGCTGGGAGCTCTACCAGAAAGGCGTACCGGAGGATGTGTATCGCACCGGCGCCGACGATCTCGGCCTCTATCACAAGACCAAGCGGCCCGAAGACAAGGGCAAGTTCCGCACGCCATCTTTGCGCGAGCTGAAGTGGACCGCGCCCTACATGCACAACGGTGCGCTGGCCTCCCTGGCCGATATCGTCGCCTTTTATGAAAAGGCGGCGGCGAGGGCAACAAGGTGCTGAAGCCTTTGAAGCTCACGGACGCTGAGAAGGCTGATCTGGTTGCGTTCCTCGAAGCCTTGTCGATGGACGACCCGCTTCTCATGAAAGAGCCGAAGCTTCCCGAAACCAAGACCTGGGCGGAGTTCCCGAAATGACAACACATCCGCAACAGACCTCTGAGAAACCGACGTCAGTTTCCTGCGTCAGCCGTCGCAACTTCCTTATACTGGGCGGATCCGCCATTACGGTTCTCGCAACATATGGCAGTGGCGCTCAAGCACAGCAGCTCGTCACCAGCTCCTACGCCCGCAAGGCGATTGGCAAGGTTTCGGCCTTGAAGCCAGGCGAGGCCGTCGCCTTCAAGTATCCGACCAAGGATATCGAAAATGTCCTTGTCATGCTGTCGGAGGAGGCCGGCGGTGGCGTCGGCGAGAAACGTAACATCGTCGCATTCAACACCGTCTGCCCTCATATGGGCGGCGTCATGGACGCCAGCACGTTCAAGTCCAAGCACAACGTGCTGGGGCCGTGCCCGCTGCACCTGTCGACCTTTGATCTGACCAAGCACGGCATGGTGGTCTCGGGGCATTCGGCCGCCAGCCTGCCACAGATCGTACTTGAGATCGACGGCGACGAAATCGTCGCCACCGGCGTCATGGGCCTCTTCTACGGCTACAACCGCAATCCAACCGGCGCGTGAGGGGAGCATCGAGATGGCCAAGAAAGCAAAAACTTCCATCCAGAACAGCGAGCACGTGCCGTTGCCACCGCCGGAGGCAGAGGTGCTGACGACGGCTTGCGGCTACTGCATCGTCGCCTGCAGCTACAAGGTCTACCGCTGGCCGGTGGGCCGCGAAGGCGGTGCGGCGAAGGATCAGAACGCCTTCGGCGTGGATTTCCCGACCGGTGGCGCGCCTTGGATTGCGCCCTCGCAGCACAATATCGGCATGCACAACGGCCGGCCGCACCACATGATCGTGATCGCCGATCCGGACGCGACCGTCGTCAACCGCAACGGCAATCACTCGGTCCGCGGCGGCACTCTGGCGCAGAAGATCTACAATCCCGACACGCCGACGCGAGACCGGCTGAAGTATCCGATGATCCGCATCGCCGGCGTCTTGACGCCTGTCTCATGGGACCTAGTTACCGACGTCATGGCGGAGGTGTCGAAGCACGTCCTGAAGAACCACGGCGAGCACGCCTGGGGCATGAAGACCTATTCCTACGAATACTTTGAGAACACCTACGCGATCTCCAAGCTCGTCAATCGCGCCATCGGCACACCCGTCCACGCGCCGCATGACAAGCCACAGAATGCAGAGGATGCGGCTGGTCTCGATGATGCTGGACTAAACTCGTTTGCGGCCTCCTACGACGACTGGGGCAAGTGCGAAGTCGCCTTCCTGTCGGGCGTCGACCCCTACGAGACGAAGACCGTGCTGTTCACCGAGTGGATGATGTACGGCGATGTGCCGGACAAGAAGATGATCTTTGTGACGCCGCACAAGACCATGGGCGTCGCCTATGGTGTGGATAGAGGAGGGCTTTGGCTCCCGGTCACACCCGGCACCGACACCGTCTTGCATCTCGCGCTGTCGAAGATCATCATTGACAACAAGTGGCAGGACCAGGAGTTCATCGACAAATGGGTCAACAACAAGTGGGAGATCGAATCGGGCTACGGCCGCGGCACTCGAAACACCCGCTGGCAGTGGCGCACGACCTGGGGCCGCTGGCAAAGCGACTGGAACGACTTCCAGAAGTTCATTGCCAATGAGAAGGCCGCCAATCTCGATGAAGCGGCAGCCATTACTGGCATTGACAAGGACCTGATCCTCGCGGCCGCCGAGATGATCGCCAAGCCCAAGGCGGACGGCTCACGCCCGAAATCCTCCTTCATGTTGGAGAAGGGCAACTACTGGTCCAACAACTACATGAATACGGCCTCGCTTGCGACGCTCGGCCTGCTGTGCGGCGCTGGCAATCGTCCGGGACAGGTCATCTCGCGCGGCGGCGGTCATCAGCGCGGCGGCATGGGCGCCGGCGGCGGCAAGGGCTTCCTCAGCCCTGAAAAGCATCCCGGGCGGCGCAAGAAGGCGCTCAACGTCGATCGCTGGGTGATGGACGGCAACGTCCGCTTCTTCTGGACCATCGGCCTGACATGGTTCGCAGCGATGCTGTCCTCGCAGGAGCTTTCAACCCGCGTCGGCGATCTGACGATCCGCAACAAGCATCAGCCGCGCAGCGTAGACCGCGACCATCTTATCAAGACGTTCATCGAGCGCGTCGACTCGGGCGGCATGGTTCTGGTCGACTCCGACATCTACCCGGTCGACCCGCTTAACACGCAGTATGCCGACATCGTGCTGCCGGCAGCCTGCTGGGGCGAGGTCGACTTCACCCGCTGCAACGCCGAACGGCGTCTGCGCCTCTACGCCAAGTTCAATGATCCGCCGGGCGAGGCCAGGCCTGACTGGTGGGCGATCGGACATTTTGCCCAGAAGATGGGCTTCAAGGGATTCGACTGGAAGGAGTCCAACGACATCTTCGAAGAGGCAGCGCGCTTCTCGCGCGGCGGCGCGCTCAACTACTATGCGCTCGCCGTTCATGCCAAGCGCGAGGGCAAGCGTGCGCACGAGAAGCTGCGTGAGCTCGGCACCACCGGTATCCAGACGCCGATCCGCGTGATCGAAGGTAAACTCGTCGGCACACCAAAGCTCCACGACCCCAACAACAAGTGGTGTGAGCTGGAGGACGTCACGACCGACCAGAAGTGGCTCTATGCCTTCGGCACGCACACGGGCAAGGCGAACATGCTGAAGGCGCCCTGGAACAACGACAGCTGGTCGGACTTCTACGAGGCGATCAAGCCGCGCAAGGACAAGGGCGAGATCTGGATCACCAACGGTCGTGTCAACGAGACCTGGCAGTCTGGCTTCGACGACCTGCGCAAGCCCTACCTTGCAAAGCGCTGGCCGTGGCCGTTCATCGTTATTCACCCCGACGACGCCAAGCCCAAAGGTATCGAGTCGGGCGATCTCGTCGAAGGCTTCAACGATACGGTCTATGTCCAGACCGGCCGGCCGATCGGCGTCAAGGACAAGGATCTGAGCTTCACCGAGCTTATGAAAAGCGGGCACATCAGGACCGTCAGCGGCCAGTTCGTCGCGGTTGCAATCGTGTCCGACGAAATCAAGCCCGGCGTTGCGAAGGCGGCCTTCAATTATCCGGGCTCGATGGCCAATGCGGTCTGCCACGCGGTGCCCGATCCGGTCAGCGGTAACTATCGCTACAAGCTCGGCCGTGGCGTCCTGCGGAAAGTGGGCGAATCCGCCTACAAGAAGAACTTCCTCGAGATGTCACTAAAGCCAAGACCGATACTGACCTAACACGGGCCCTCCGCGAAGCTCATAAGCCGCCGTTTCCCCGGGAGACGACGGCTCATTTTTTTGCCGGCGGCGCGCCAGTGCGAGCAGCACACTCACTCGGTCCAAACGACCTGCAAATTCTGAGAGACACGGTCACTCGGCGGCACATCACTTCGAGTCTCTGATGGGCGGGATCAGAAGATCGATCTTTTCTTGATCGAGACAGATGCGGTCACTGCAAGGCTGGAAATCGAGAACGGCACGCGACGATACTTTCGGGCCGGCTGACAGTGGCGCAGGAATCTCGACATGTCCTTCGTAAGGGGCGAGTTTGCGATCGCTGACACCGAGCTTGCGCCGGACCGTTTCAGGATAGTTGATGGCAGCGTCTGCAGTGTCGATCAGTGACAACCTTGTCGGAATCAGAAGATCATCGAGCGGCTTGGCGGAGTTAATATGCCAACCGGGTGCGATCTCGATCTGGACAAGTAGTTTCTCCGGACCTTGCTTGGCGGTGACGTGCACGGCACCTCTGCCTGCAACTCTTATGGTGCCTGTCTCGCCGCGACCTGCCGTAAATCCAATTGTGTCCAGCGACTTCTGCATTTCCTACCTGCGGACATCTCGCTCTATCTCGCACTAAGGAAATGGAAGCAGGGTATCGCGCGGGCAACCGTGCGATCGAGAAGCTCAACCGGCGGACACGGAAATTTGCGTTGCCCTGTCAGCGTCCCACTGCGATCGTGAACTTTGGAGGTTCCTCAACTTGTCCCTTTTTCGTTCCATGCTCTCGGTCGTCGTCGCGGTTGCGATCGCTTTCGCGCCGATGGCGACTGCGTGGGCGGGCGGAGCCAAGGTGATGGGCACGGCCATGCCTCACATGGCCCACCATGCGGGTGAAGACGAGGGCAGTGCAGCCGTGGCTCCCATGGAGGACTGCGCCTTAATGTTAAAGGGCGCTGCGAATGCGGTTAACTGTCCATGCTGCGACAAGGACAATGCTTGCACACCCCAGTTCTGCATGGCCAAGTGCTTCCAGCTTCTTGGCATGGCCATGCAATCAGGTCCAGTCGCTGCCTTGGTGTTAGCGCGGCTTCGGCCGACGGTGCCTGCTCGTCCGCCCGACTGGTCAGCCCAACCTCAGCCTCCACCCCCCCGAACCTGATTCATCGACGAGGCCCCGCATTTAGTCGCGGGCGCTGGCGCCTGGATTTCGTCCAGCGCCGATCGCAACCGGCTCGGTGCCGCTGCGAGAGCTTTCTCTATGGACAGGATCAGATCATGGCATTCGAACTCTCTCTTCGCGCAGGCCTCGTGGCCCTCGCGCTCTCCCTCGGTACGGTACAGGCCTTGGCCGCCGCCGCAGACTACGAATTCCAACCGCTCAAAGCCGACGTGAAAAACGGCAACGGCAGCGAGCTTGCCGTCCGTCTGGTGCACAAGCCATCGGGCAAGCCCGTTCCCGGAGCGGTGCTGTTCCGCACTCGCCTCGACATGGCCCCCGACAAAATGGCCGACATGACGGCTAAGCACGAGGCCATGCCGTCATCTGAGCCGGGCGTCTATCGCTTCAAGGCCAACCTCACCATGGCCGGCGGCTGGGCGTTCCGCGTCATGGCCAAAGTGCCGGGTGAGAAGGATACAGTGCAGGGCGTCTTCGTATTCCAGGCCAAGGACTGAGGGGTCCCCGATGAGCAAGCTCCTTACCGGAGGGATCGCCGTCGTGGCGGTCCTTTCCGCAAGCGTTGCCGGCTACCGCCTCGGTGCCGGCACGTGGCCCGATCCGCGACACTGGACCACGAATTCGGCCCTGGATGCCGTTGCCATGCCGGCGGCCGCGCCGAAAGAGCGCAAGGTGCTCTATTGGAGGCATCCGGAAGGCGATACCGACTTCTCCGCACAGCCGAAAAAGACCGGAGACGGGCGCGACTATGTGGCGGTCTACGACGACGAGGAAGCGGACTTCGCTCAGGCCAAGCCGATGGAGCCGCCCAAGTCTGCCGGCGGTGCGCCGAAGAAGATCCTCTACTATCGCAATCCCATGGGGCTGCCCGACACCTCGCCGGTGCCGAAGAAGGACTGGATGGGGATGGACTACATCCCCGTCTACGAGGGTGAGGAAGACGAGCCGGGCACCGTCAAGGTCAGCACCGCCAAGCTGCAGAACGCGGGGGTGCGCTCCGAGCCGGCAGCGATGCGTCGCCTCGTGCGTCCAATCCGCGCGCCGGGTGTGGCGAAGCCTGACGAGCGCACACTGTTATCGGTAGCGCTCCGCGCAGACAGCTTCATCGAGAAGCTCTACGTAAACGAGACCGGTCGCCAAGTGACGACGGGCGAGCCGCTGTTTCGTATCTACAGCCCGGACATGGTCAAGGTGCAGGTCGACTACCGCATCTCGACGAACGCGACGGGCAATCGCGACGATAGGGGCGCACTGCAACGGCTGCAGAACCTGCAGCTTCCCGAAGCCGTCATGGCTGAGCTCAGGCGCACACGCGAGCCAATCATCTCCTTCGACTGGCCTTCGCCGGTGTCCGGCGTCGTCATGCAGAAGAAAGCCATCGAGGGCATGATGATGAAGGCTGGCGACGAAATGATGCGTCTCGCCGATCTCTCCTCGATTTGGGTGGTCGCCGATGTGGCCGAGCAGGACATCGCACAGGTTCGCGTCGGCTCAAGGGCGAACGTCACCTTCCACGCGTTTCCGAATGAGGTGTTCGAGGGGCGCGTGACATTCATCCTGCATGAGCTGGAGATGGCGACCCGTACGGCGAAAGTTCGCATTGAGGTCGCCAATCCCGATTACCGCATCAAGCACGAGATGTTCGCAGATGTGGAGATCAATGCCGGCGACAACGAGGCCGAGCGCCTCAGCGTGCCCGTCTCGGCGCTGATCGACAGCGGCAATAGGCAGGTCGTGATCGTCGATCGCGACGGAGGCCGCTTCGAGCCACGCGCCGTCAAGGTCGGCGTGCGCGGCGAAGGTTACATCGAGATCAGCGAGGGGATCAAGGCCGGCGAGAACGTGGTCGTCGCGGCGAACTTCCTGATCGATGCCGAGAGCAATCTGAAAGCCGCGCTGTCGAGCTTCACTGCCGATCCGGCACCCGTGTCAGCGCCTGCCCCACCGGAACAGTAGCCATGATCACCCGCATAATCCGTTGGTCCGCGACCAACATCCCGCTGATCCTGATCGCCACGGTGTTTGCGACGGCAGCCGGTCTCTATGCTCTGTCGAAAGTGCCGCTCGACGCAATTCCCGACCTCTCCGACACGCAAGTCATTGTGTTCACGGAGTTCGCGGGCCAGGCGCCGCAGGTGGTCGAGGATCAGGTCACCTTCCCGGTCTCGACGGCCATGCTGTCGGTACCGCGCGCAAAAGTGGTGCGAGGCTTCTCGTTTTTCGGCGTATCGTTCGTCTACATCATTTTTGAGGAAGGTACTGACATCTACTGGGCGCGCTCGCGCGTGCTCGAATACCTGTCCGGGGTAACGCGGACGCTACCTCAAGGCGTCGTACCAACCCTCGGACCGGACGCGACCGGCGTTGGCTGGGTCTACCAGTACGCCGTGATGGCCGAGGAACGCAATCTCGCCGAACTTCGATCCACGCAGGACTGGCAGGTACGTTTCGCCGTCGCCAAGGCTGAGGGCGTCGCCGAGGTCGCGAGCGTCGGCGGCTTCGTGCGCCAGTACTCCGTCGTTGTCGATCCGCGCCGGCTGCGAGCCTTCGATATCCCGTTGTCCAAGGTCCGCGACGCCATCCGTGAGTCGAACATGGACGTCGGCGGCCGGGTCGTCGAGTTAGCCGAGACCGAGTTCATGGTGCGCGGGCGCGGCTACCTCAAGAGCATCGCCGACATCGAGAACATTGTGCTGAAATCACAAGAGGGTACACCGGTGCTCATCAAGGACGTGGCGCGCGTCGAAATGGCGCCCGACGAGCGCCGTGGCGTTACCGAGCTCAATGGCGAGGGCGAGGTCGTGGCCGGCATCGCCATCCAGCGCTATGGGCAGAATGCGCTTTCCGTCATAGCCAGCATCAAGGAGCGCCTTGCCGAGATCAGCGGCAGCCTGCCGAAAGGCACCGAGATCGTTCCGGTCTACGATCGCTCCGATCTGATCAACCGCGCCATCACCACGCTGAAGGTCACGCTCGTCGAGGAAAGCGCCATCGTGGCGCTGGTCTGCTTCGTGTTCTTGCTGCACGCGCGCAGCGCGCTCGTCGCCATCATCACGCTACCGCTGGGCATCCTCATCGCTTACATCTGCATGTGGACGCTCGGCATCTCTTCCAACATCATGAGTCTCGGCGGTATCGCCATCGCCATCGGCGCCATGATCGACGCGGCCATCGTCATGATCGAGAACGCGCACAAGCATCTGGAGCGCAGCACCCCGGACAAGCCGAGAACGGAAGTGCTGATCGAGGCCGCGAGCGAGGTTGGGCCCTCGCTGTTCTTCTCGCTGCTCATCATTACCGTGTCGTTCCTGCCGATCTTCGCGCTGGAGGCGCAGGAGGGGCTTTTGTTCAAGCCACTCGCCTGGACCAAGACGTTCGCGATGGCGGCAGCAGCGTTGCTCTCCATTACCGTGGTACCAGCGCTGATGGTGCTGTTCGTGCGCGGGCGCATCATTCCCGAGCACAAGAACCCGATCAACCGTCTACTGATCTGGCTCTATCGACCGATCATCCGTAGCGTGCTGAAGGCCAAGGTGTTCACGATCGCCGTTGCCCTGATGATCCTCGCCGGCAGTGTCTGGCCGGCAACCAAGCTCGGCTCTGAGTTCATGCCCAATCTGAACGAGGGCACAATCATGTACATGCCGACGACGCTGCCCGGCCTCTCCATCACCAAGTCGGCCGAACTTCTGCAGATCCAGAATCGCATCATCAAGACCTTCCCCGAGGTGGAGAGCGTGTTCGGCAAGGCGGGCCGCGCGGTGACGGCCACCGATCCAGCGCCGACGGAAATGTTTGAGACGGTGATCAACCTGAAACCGCAGAAGGATTGGCGCCAGGGCGTCACCATCGACAGTCTGATCCAGGAAATGGACAAGGCGCTGCAGTTTCCTGGCGTGTCGAATGCCTGGACGATGCCAATCAAGGCACGCATCGACATGCTGGCAACCGGCATCCGGACACCTGTGGGCGTCAAAGTGATCGGGCAGGATCTCACCGTCATCGAGAAGCTTGCGCGCGAGATCGAGACTGCAATCAAATCAGTGCCGGGGACGTCGAGCGCCTTTGCCGAGCGCATCATCGGCGGCTACTACCTCGATATCGAGCCAAACCGGCGCGAGCTGGCGCGCTACGGACTGATGATCGCAGACGTCCAGCAGGTCGTGTCATCGGCGCTCGGTGCCGAGACGGTGACGACGACCGTTGAAGGCCGCGAGCGGTATGGTGTTTCTGTCCGCTACCCGCGCGACGTGCGCTCCGATCCGCAGGCTATCGCACGCGAGGTGCTCGTGCCGCTGCCCAACGGCGCTTCGATCCCGCTAGGCCAGGTGGCTAAGGTGAATCTGGTGCGTGGTCCGGGCGGCATTCGCACGGAAAACGCCCAGCTCGCCGCCTACATCTTTGTCGATGCGCGTGAGCGCGACCTCGGCAGCTACGTCGCCGACGCCAAGCAGGCCGTTGCAGCCTCGGTCAAATTCCCGCCAGGCTACTACGCCGTCTGGAGCGGGCAGTTCGAGTTCTACGAACGGGCGAAGAAGCGGCTCGCTGTCGTGGTGCCGCTGACGCTGTTGATCATCCTGTTGCTGCTCTACCTCAACTTCCGCCGCATGACCGAGACGCTGATCGTCATGCTGTCGCTGCCCTTCGCGCTGGTCGGAGGGCTCTGGCTGATGTGGTGGATGGGCTTCAACCTGTCCGTTGCCGTCGCCGTCGGCTTCATCGCGCTGGCTGGCGTCGCGGCCGAGACCGGCGTCATCATGCTGATCTATCTCGACCACGCCTGGGAAGGTCAGAAGCGGAAGGCGATTGCCGAAAATCGCACCATCACGCGGGCAGATCTCAGCGCCGCGATCATGGAAGGCGCCGTTGAGCGCGTGCGCCCGAAGATGATGACGGTCATCGCCATTATGGCCGGCCTCGTGCCGATTTTGTGGAGCCACGGCACCGGATCGGAGGTCATGCAACGCATCGCCGTGCCGATGATCGGCGGCATGGTATCGTCGACGGCGCTGACGCTGGTGGTCATTCCTGCGATCTATGCGATGATAAAGGGCGTCGGATTGGGGTCCGCCCGAACAAGAGTGCCTCAAGCGGAGCGGAATTCAACGGTGATTGCAGAGGAACATATGACATGATGAATGACGGATGGATTTGGGGCATGGGGCTGTGGCACCTCATCGCGATCGTACTCGTCGCGCTGGTGATTGCCGCACACGTCAAATACGTGTTCTTCCGGTGAGCGGCCCGCAGCAAGCAGCAGTGCGCGCCGTGGGTCCGCGAAGGCGCGATCGGCTTATCGCGCTTGGGCTCTATGCTGGCCTGGCCGCCGTCGGTCACCTTTTATGGGAAATCGTGCAGCTGCCGCTTTACACGCTTTGGCGAACGGCATCGCGCACAGAGCTGGCCTTTGCCGTTCTGCACTGCACCGGCGGCGATGTCCTCATCGCGGTGAGTGTCCTGCTGGCATCGCTCATGCTGCTGAGAGCCCGGGGTTGGCCGCGCGTGAAAGCGCTTCACGTCGCCACCCTCGCCGTGCCGTTGGGAATTGCGTACACAGCCTTCAGCGAGTGGCTCAACGTGTACGTCCGGCAATCATGGAGCTATGATCCAGCGATGCCGACGGTCACGATTCTCGGCTACCAGATCGGCGTATCACCGCTGGCACAGTGGCTCATTGTGCCGGTCGCAGTTTTTGCCATCCTGGCGTCTATGCGCCGGTGGTACGTTCAATCCGAGCCTGGCGCGCCTGAACCTTGACAGCACGCAGCACACTGCCCCTCACGCTGCTCCTGGATCGACGGACAGAGCAGATCTCCATATGAGCAATAGACGCAGCAATCGCCCTTCTTCGGTTTCAGAGTGAGGCCGCAAGTCGCGCACACATGGATGTACTAGCAGGCATCCGTCGGCATCGTGTGCGTGGAGCGATGTCCGCACTCAGGGCAGGTATTTGTCGAGTGAAGCTCGATCATTGGCGTCATTCCTTGCGCTCGGCCGGGAAGCCCGCGTCCCGCGATGCGGCGGCAAGCGCGTCTACGGTCGTGAGCGCGTCTTCGAAAGTGACAATGGCAAGCTTCTTGCGGAAGTCGACTGAGACGGTGTGCACGCCCGGCACCTTGGCGATGGCCTCCCGCACCGTGATCGGGCAGGTGGCGCAGTACATGTTCTTGATTGCGAACGTGGCCGTCTTCTCAGCAGCAAGGGTGGCTGTCCGCCCTGATCGATGAATGCCATCCAGCGCAACAGCCCAGCTGCCCGATCATGGACGCGCGCTCTGCCGAAGTCTGAGCTGCTTGCATCGAAGCCGGCGGTTTCAGGGGAGCGCCGCGCATTGACTTCCGTTCGAGGGTTTGGAGCTTAGCGAAATACTTTCTTCTGTGCTTATCAGCCTGACGCCTGCTTGGGGTCAATCGCAACGCTTGCTGATTGTCGGCTTTCTAGTCGGATCAGCCATCACGCTTGTCTGATCCACCGACGTGAACTCCGGGACGCAAACCGGCGCCCCTTATGACTCGTCGAAGTGGTCTCGGCTGCGGACGTCATCGGAACCAGGAGCGCCTCGCCAATAGATACCCAGCCAATGTCTCCTTGTAAATGATTTCGTCCGAAACCGACTAGACTTGCTGCGCAAACCACGCATTGGTGTGGGAGTCGGTGGATGCTGATGCTCCGAGACTGATAGACCTGGGGTCACCCCGCGGAATGCGGGGCTTTGGGTGGTGGGAGCGTCAACGACGGCGCTCCGTAAACTAAAGGAGCCCATGTCATGACCACCAAAGCAAGTGACAAAGCCGTCAAAGCCAACCGGTCGACCAAAGAGCGGCGTGCACCGAGGAACAAACTCGCATCGTTGCCCGATAGGGCCGCGAGCACGACCGCATCCAACAAACGCAAGGCAGCTCCGACGAAGCAACCTATCGATTAACGCATGACCAAACACGCGGCACTGCTGCAGCTCCTCAAGCAAGCGAATGGCACAACCATCCCAGACATGATGAAGGCCACTGGCTGGCAGCAGCACAGCGTGCGCGGCTTCCTGGCAGGAACAGTGAAGAAGATTGGGCTCGCCCTCACCTCGTCCAAGGCTGGCGGCGAGCCTCGCCGATACAAGATCGCGACCTCGCATCGAGGACGCTGACATGGCCAAGCCCCAACTGGACATTGATGCCGAGATCATTCGTCTTGAGAGCTTATCAACCGAACTTCTGCGTGACGAGTGGCGGCGTATGCATCAGAAGCCGCCGCCTAAACGGCTGAGCCGCGATATCCTTCTGCGCGGCATTACGTACACAATGCAAGTGAATGCATTCGGCGGCTTATCAAAGGCGACCCTTCGAAAGCTCCAGCCCGTCGCTGAAGGTGCGCCAACCAAGAGGCGCCAGCCGTGGCCCACGTTCAAACCGGGCACGCGGCTAGTTCGCGAGTGGCATGGCGTAACGCACACGGTCGTCATTCTTGACAAGGGCGTTGAGTGGCGGGGCCAACGATACCGATCGCTGTCGGTGGTTGCACGGCAGATCACCGGCGCACATTGGTCCGGGCCACGTTTTTTTGGCATCATGGCAGAGAAATCGCATGAGTGATCACGAGTATGCTCGGGAACTCTTCGCCGAGCTGACGGGAGCGCTGGAGAATGCAACCCCCATTGCGGCAGAAGGGCCGGCTGTTGCCGGTTCATTATCCGCGCGCAGCGCATGCAATCGACTGATTGGGTTGTTGGAAGTCTGCTCCCAGCTATTTCAGAACTTATTGAGCGAGCTTCAATGAAACGCATCTCCTGCGCCATTTACACCCGCAAATCATCCGAGGAAGGATTGGAGCAGGAGTTCAACTCGCTCGATGCGCAGCGGGAAGCCTGCGAGGCATTCATAAAGAGCCAGAAGCACGCCGGCTGGGTTTGCGTACGTGACCTCTATGACGATGGCGGTCTGTCCGGCGGCTCGATGCAGCGTCCAGCACTGCAGCGGCTGCTCGCCGACATCAGGGCTGGCAAGGTGCAAATCGTGGTCGTCTACAAGGTCGACCGGCTAACGCGATCTCTTGCCGACTTCGCAAAGATCGTCGACGTTCTCGATGCAACGGGCGCTTCATTCGTCTCGGTGACGCAGCAGTTCAACACAACGACCTCGATGGGGCGATTGACCCTCAACATGCTTCTGTCATTTGCACAGTTCGAGCGCGAGATCGCGGGCGAGCGAACCCGCGACAAGATCGCCGCTTCGAAGGCCAAGGGGATGTGGATGGGCGGTACCGTCCCACTAGGCTACGACGTCAAAGACCGCAAGCTTTTCGTCAACTCTATTGAAGCCGAGACGGTGCATCTCATCTTCAAATGCTATACGGAACTGGGATCCGTAACGCTGCTCGAACAGGAGTTAAAACGGTTGGGCTGTCTCAGCAAGGTACGCGAAGGCGTTTCGGGAAGGAT
Organism: Hyphomicrobiaceae bacterium; assembly: GCA_036768475.1. GTDB lineage: Bacteria > Pseudomonadota > Alphaproteobacteria > Rhizobiales > Hyphomicrobiaceae > JAEUMD01. The sequence goes on from DAIPMW010000015.1 coordinate 64,215, forward strand.
TTCCGGCGGGCGGCCGTTCTCGCGCGGCAACCTATATCTGATCCTGCAGAACCACGTCTATCGCGGCGAGGTTGCGCACAAGGGCAACGTGTATCCTGGGCAGCACGACGCCATCGTAGAAGCGGACCTGTGGTCGCTCGCGCAAGAAAAGCTTGCCGCTAATCGCAACGCGCACTCACTTGCTGCTGCCACCAAAGATCCAAGCTTGCTGTCAGGGCTGATCTTCGATGGAGACCGCCAGCGCATGACGCCCACCCATGCAAACAAAAAAGGCCGCAGGTATCGTTACTACATCTCGGAGTCTTTTCTCGGTCGCGGCAGCATCGGCCCGAACACCATGCGCGTACCTGCAGGCGAGGTCGAAGGTTTGGTGCTCGACCAGATCTTGCAACTCTTCCGCTCGCGGCAACGACTCGTCGAAGTTTTGACGCCACTTGGTCTGACTGCGGCGGAGCTTGAACGTGCGTTTCATGCAGCCGCTGAACGCGCGGACGACCTTGCTGGAACTAACATCAATCAGCGTCGATGGGTCCGACTGATCGTCTCCAGAGTTGCGCTTGCTCAGGACCAGATCGAGTTGAGTGTCTCCACTGCAGGCTTGGCGTCAGCACTTGGATTCCCAAACGCGGACCAATGCCTGCCAATGCTTGTGTTGCCGATCGCAGCTGATCTTCGGCGTTGTGGCAAAGGCAAACGCATGATCATTGGTGAAGCCATGGCAGAGACGATCGATCCGACATTGGTGAGGCTGATCCAGGAAGCCTTCGCCATCCGCGACGCCGTCTTGGCCGATACGCGCGAGACATTGAACGAGATCACGGCGCGGCGCGGGAAGAGCAACGGCTACCTCACCGCGCTGATGCGCCTTACATACCTCGCACCGAGCATCATTGATGATATCCTGCGCGGTCGGCAGCCGCCGGAGTTGAGCGCCAAAAGCCTATTGAGAACCTCGGCAAGCCTGCCCCTCGACTGGTCGTCTCAACGCAAGCACCTGAAATTCGCCTCGGCAGCAGGCAGTCGCGAATAGAGAAATTCGACCCGCCCCCGAAAGGCATGCCTGAGATAACTGGTCCCGACCGGCCGTCGCCGCGTGCCATCGCCGTCTCTGGCCGATTTTGTTGCAGAAGTCAGCTTGATCGTCGGTGTCAGCGGGCGCTGATTTCCAAAAATTCGGGCTCGAAGCCTTTCGCCGCCATCCCTGAATGGGCCGCCGGCGACGCATAGACACTGACGCTGACGCAATCAACGCCACGGGACGCTACGCAACACACGGCATGGCTGTGTCTGGCGGGCGGAAGGTCCACTTTGCGAGGCGTCGGAGGTTCTGGGCGATGGCGGCGAACGTGAACTCGAACTGGGCACCTGCCGGCCCCCTCAGTCGCAGTCGCCCCATGCGAAGAATGCGCTTCAAGTGCGCGAACAGCATCTCGACCTTCTTGCGATCGCGACGGGTCTGCTCATAGGCAGCGGTCTTGGCCACGGCGCGAGCAATGTCACGTGCCGCCTCATATTGATGCCGTGTGATTTTCCGCTCCGGCGTCTTCGCACAGCATCGCAGTTTAAAGGAGCAGTTCTTGCAATCGGAGACGCGAGAGTAATAGGCATACATGCCATCATCCCGCAGTCGCCCATTTGTCCGTAGAGCTTTGCCATTGGGGCAAACGTAGACATCACGATCGGCATCATAGGTGAAATCGCTGCGGCTGAACGTGCCATCATCGCGCTGCGACTTCTCGATCACCGGGACGTGGGGCTCGATGTTTTTCTCGTCGACCAGGAAGTGCAGGTTCGACGCCGAGCCATAGGCGGTATCAGCGACGAGCCACTCCGGCTTGATGCCGAACTTCGCCTCGGTGCGTTCGATCATCGTCTGTGACGCGCCGACTTCGGCCTGGCGAATGGCGCGCGACGCCTCGACATCCATGATGATGCCAAACTTCACATCAATGAGATAGTTGTCGGCGTAGGCGAAGAATGCCGCGTTCCTGAGCGCGCCGGTCCATTGCGCTGCCGGATCAGCGGGCGCGACGAACTTCGGCACTACGTCGCTGGCGGCACCCCAAGCTGGATCATCCAAATTGGCGAGATAGTCCTGCACGGCGCGTTCAACGGTCGCCGGATCGATGTCGTGGCTCCACTCGTTGCCGGGCGTCGATCCGCACTTGTTGGCGTCGGCCGCGATCAGGCTCGCATCAACCGCAAAGCCTTTGCCGCCAACGAGATCAGCTTTGATGCAGGCAGCAACGACGCTTTCGAACACTTGGCGGAAAATGTCATGCTCGCGAAAGCGCTCGTTGCGGGCACGCGTGAAAGCTGAGTGATCGGGGATCTTGTCCTCGATGCCGAGGCCACAAAACCAGCGATAGGCAAGATTGAGTTGCACCTCGCGGCAGAGCGCCCGTTCCGAGCGGATCGCAAACACGTAGCCAAGGATGAGCATCCGGATCATCAACTCCGGATCGACTGAAGGACGCCCCGTATGTGAGTAGTGCGGCCCCAGTTCCTTGCGCAGCCAGGAGAGATCGAGAACTGCCGCAATCCGCCGGACCTGGTGGTCATCCGGCACCACGGCGTCCAGATTGAACGCATAGAACAGTTGGCCTTGCTCACTCTTGCGCCGTCCCATCATCGAACCGCTCCATCGATGGCCGCCTGACGACGACGGAATCACGGTTCGCCCAACGCCTCAAGCCAGTTTTGCAACAAAATCGGCCCAGGCCGGACAACCTCCACCTTTATAAGCCACTGAAATATCACTGTTTTTTGCACCGCCCGGCGCAAGCCACCGAATTCCGGAAACCTACGGAATGGCTGGCTGTGCTGGCAGTCTGACGCGAACCGGTCTCAATAACAGGGAAAAAGTAGCGCTTTCGGCCTTGAAATCCGACCCAAATACCGCATTTCATTGGTGATATCAGTGGGTTAAGGCGAAAATTCCAGCGAAAATAACAGGGAATTTTGCGGCCCGAACAGGGAGCTGGGCGGCGGGAACAGGGATACGTGCTGCAATAACAGGGACGCCCGCGTCCTGTTCCACCTTGCGGTCCATACGACCTGCTCGATCCCAGCAAATTTGCTCGCATTTTAGATCCATGTGGCACGCTCCATGCTTGCGGGTAGCGACGGGATTCACTTGCGAGTTGAGGGGGCGATATGGGGCGAGATCACGAAGGCGAGAGTCAACCTACCGAACATGCGGCGCCGTCTCAGAGGGCGCGTGAGGTCTACGGCGCGTTCCTTAAACGTCGGGGCGTTCGTCACCTCGCCAGGAGACTTGAGGCTGAAAAAGACCGCTGGATAGAGACCGACGACCTGCTCGCTGCCCTCGTCGACAATGCACGCGAGCCCATTCCGGAGATCCTCCACGACTACCTCCGTCGCCGCCTCAATGGCGAGGCGAGAAAACCCCAAGGCCGCGGCCGCTCGCCGCTGTTCGCCAAAAACCGCGTGCGGACGCTTCTGATTTCGACATTCTACGACCGCTACGAGTTGTATCTGACGTCCCGCAAGAAAGCGTGCGGCCTTGCGGGCTGGCCTCCCATCCGGACTTGCGAGTGGTGGCAAGGGCCGCCGAGCGAGCGCGCAGCCCGCATGGTGCAACGGAAACTGCAACTTAACCTATCCTGGGAGCGCATCCGCGATATCGCCTACAAACAGCGACGACGTTGATCGCTCTTTCGCAGGAAAGAGGCCAATTTCTTATCGATGAAATCCTTCGGGAGCGTAATTAGAGAAGGGGTTGAACACTCGCCGAAAAGGAGATTCAACCCATGTCCAAGACCCTCTTCATCGAACATCTCGCACCGGGCGGGCTCAAGCCCTATACGCGCAATGCGCGCACCCATTCCGCAAAGCAGATCGCCCAGATCGCCGCCAGTATCAAGGCGTTCGGCTTCAACAACCCGGTGCTCGTTGACAGGCAAGGCACCATCATCGCCGGCCATGGCCGCGTCGAAGCAGCCAAGCAACTGGGCCTCGCAACGGTGCCGGCGATCCGGCTCGAGCACCTCTCCGAGGCCGAGAAGAAGGCCTACATCCTCGCCGACAACCGGCTGGCCGAGAAGGCCGGCTGGGATCCGGAGATCCTGGCCATCGAGCTGCAGCACCTGATCGAGCTCGAGGTTGACTTCGACATCTCGGTCACGGGCTTCGAGCTGCCTGAGATCGACGTGCTGATCGACGGCCTGGAGACGAAGTCCGCCAAGGCCGATCCCGCCGACGTGGTCCCCGCGGTCGAGGGGCCGGCAGTCACGCGCTTGGGCGACCTGTGGCATATCGGCCCCCATCGCCTCATTTGCGGCGATGCGACCACGCCTGAGACCTATGCGCGGTTACTGGCCGGTGAGCGGGCGCAGATGGTCTTCACCGACCCGCCCTACAACGTGCCGATCAATGGTCATGTTTCGGGCCTTGGCTCGGTCCAGCACCGCGAGTTTGCGATGGCCTCGGGCGAGATGAGCGAGGCTGAATTCACCCGCTTCCTCAGTGGAGTCTTCACCAACCTCATCGAGGCCTCGGTCGACGGCGCCATACACTATATCTGCATGGACTGGCGACACATGGGCGAGGTGCTGTCAGCCGCTAGCAGTCGCTACGCCCACCTGAAGAACGTCTGCGTCTGGGCCAAGACCAACGGCGGCATGGGCAGCCTCTATCGTTCCCAGCACGAACTCGTCTTCGTGTTCAAGGCCGGCACGGCCCCGCACGTCAATAACGTCGAACTCGGCCGGCACGGGCGCTATCGCACCAACGTCTGGACCTACGCCGGCGCTAATGCCTTCAGTGCCACGCGCGAAGATGACCTCGCCATCCACCCGACCGTGAAGCCGGTAGCGCTTGTCGCCGATGCGATTTTCGACTGCTCGCACCGTAAGGGGATTGTGCTGGATGCCTTTGCGGGCTCGGGCACCACGCTCGTTGCCGCCCAGAAGACAGGCCGGCACGGCTATGGCATCGAACTCGACCCGCTCTACTGCGACGTGATCCTCCGGCGCATGAAGAAGCTCACCCGCCTCGAGGCCGTGCTGGCTTCGACCGGTGAGGGCTTCGATACGGTCGCCGAGGCGCGCGCCACCGAGGTTGAAGCCGAGGAGGTCGACGCATGACAAGGAAAAATTCAAAGCGGAGCGCAAAGTTCGACATCGCCAAGATGATCGACAGCCCGGTGCGCGCGATCGAAAACGGTCGCGTGAAGAAGATGTCGCCGTTCGAAGCAGAAGTGCGCCAGCACATGGTCAAGGCAGTGAAGAACAATTCGGTACCATCGATGCGCTGGCTTCTCGGGCTGGCGACCAAATACAAGCTGCTGGCCGAACCGACAGAGCCCCATACGCGCAGCGTCTTGGTGATCCCGAAGGACATCCCCGATGCCTATCAGAGGGAGATCTTCGACTTCCAGCCGGAACCGGGTGAACGCGATTGGTACTTGCGGATCGCGATCATCATAGGGAGGTGGTTCGACGAACGCGCCAGACGCAAGGAGGAGGAAGAAAACCAATGAACAATGAACCGCCTTCCGCAGGCTACAAGAAGCCGCCCGCCGAGCATCAGTTCAGAAAGGGCCAATCTGGCAACCCGGGCGGTCGACCGAAGAAGTCGACCGCCAAGCGCGATATTCTCGCGTGCGTCTTCGGCGAGAAGCAGCGCCTCAACGGCCAATCGCGCGGGGCGCGGGTTTGGTATTCGTGGCTGGAACTTCTGGTTATGGCGCTAAAGAAACGAGCGGTCTCGGGCCACGTTCCGGCCTCGAAGCTGCTCGACGAGATGTCGGACAAGTTCAGCGAGCAGGAACGACAGAACGAGCCGAGGTACGGCCTTCTCGTCATACCTGAGCGCCTCACGATGGAGGAGTGGGTGGCAAAATACTCGCCCAAAGATGACCCGCCAGACGATGTGGAACAGGTGGAGTGAACAGCAAGAAGCGCCCTCCCCCTGCTTCTCGGAGTACCAGGACAGTATTGACCGCTGACGATGTCGCCGGCCTCGACGGCTCAACTGTAGTCATTGTCGAAATGCCCATCCCCAGGGCAAATTCTCTGAGCTGATCGCCCGGTTCACGCGTACGATCAACCAGTCGAAGAGAGCGCTTTCGCAGGTTGAACACCGACGTAGCGATTGAATGTGCGGCAGGCAGGTGGGGGGATTGTAGTGAGGTCGTTTGCGTGTGGCGTTCGACCCGCTCTATTGCGATTTACTTATCTGTCGCTTTGAAGCCTTCAGCAGCAAGTGCGCACGGCTTGCCGGTGCGGGTGAATACTTCGAGGTCGTCGCGGTCGAGAGAGAGCGCAAAAGCGAATGCATCAGCTTCAGGTTCCTACACTCGTTGCATGCAAAGTCGATCGGAAATGTGCGCTCGGATGCATCGAAGGCGTCCGTAGCCAAAAAAATCGCTAAAGCTGTTCTTACAAGTCTCAACACTTCGGCTTTTTTTGTGCGACACACATTTTCTATGAAACCGCACTTCGCATAACTCGCCTTATCGATGTATTCGGTGCCCGCTTAACGCGCTGCCGCCAAGATCTCCGCCGAGCATTGCTTGCTCGTTCAGTCGCAGAAGCATCATCGACACGAGTCATTGTCGTCATAGTGCCTGCTGGCAATTGGGTAAGTGTCATTTCGATCTTGACGGCACAACATTCTCGCCCAACGCATAGCGCTTCGGATCTGAGACAAATTTCTCATGGCAGGCGCGCGAGCAGAAAAAATATGCCCAGCCGGCATAGTCTTCGTGATCCACCACCTGATCCAGATTCAAAGACCTGCCACAAACCGGGTCCTTGATCGCTATCTCTTTGTCATTTTGGAAGTCGATCATCAGTGAAACACCATACCTTCAACGTGAAAACCGGCGTCAACGTGGAGTGTTTCGCCTGTGATGGCGCTTGTATAGTCACTAGCTAGCATCAACGCGGCGCGTCCTACTTCACACGCATCAACGGTGCGCCGCAGCGGCGCCTTGCGCACAGTCTCATTCAAGAGTTCGTCGAAATGCTCAATACCTGACGCGGCGCGCGTCGCGACGGCGCCTGCCGAGATGGCATTGACCCGGATCGAGCGACGGCCCAACTCGTGAGCGAGGTAACGGACAGCGGCCTCCAGGGACGCTTTGACTGGGCCCATCACATTGTAGTGGTCAACGACCTTTTCCGCGCCATAATAGGTCATCGCTATGAGGCTTCCGCCATTGGCCATGAGCGATTCAGCGTATTTCGCCATGCGGATGAATGAATATACCGAAATCAACATCGATTCTGAGAACCCTTCTGCCGAACAGTCAGTCAAACGGCCGTGCAGATCCTCCTTTCGCGCCCAGGCAATCGAATGAAGTAAGAAGTCCAGTCGGCCCCACCGTGTCTGAATTTCAGCAAAGACGGCTTCCATTTCACCGGACTTGCCCACGTTACACGGCAGCAAGAGTTCGGCTTCCACCCGTTTGGCCAGAGGCTCCACGTGTGGCAGCGCCTTATCGTTCAGGTACGTAAGCGCGAGGTCGGCTCCGGCATTGCGAAAGTGCTGCGCGGCCGACCAAGCCAGGCTGTGTTCGTTAGCGACGCCGACCACCAAGCCCTTACGGCCACTCATGTCGATGATTTCACGCGGTGCGCCCTGTGACAGAAGCTGCGTCATCACTCGTATTCCTTTCTTGTCAGTGGACTGCGGTGGCCTGCAGGTCGGTTTGGCATTGACACCACACGCAATGGCAATCGACGTGATCGCAGCTGCGGTCTCGGAGTGGCGCACGGTAGCGAAACCTTGCAAGCGGGAACAAGAACCGACTGAGCATCGAGGGCCGGTAGAAGCGCCGAAGTACGAGACGGGTGTCACGCCGACTGAGCGCCCGTGCCGCGGTGCGCCGCCCCCGTTCGCCGATCAGATTGAAAAGGAATCGGTTGACGGTACCGGCGCGCAGAAGCGGCTGTAACTCGCGGCGCCAAAGGATTGTGTAGTCCACGTCGTCAAGAATGCTTCGGGCCGCCAGCAGACCGGATCGAATGGCATAACGCATGCCGAAGCCGGCCAGCGCATCCTGGAAGCCCGCCTGCTCCCCGATCACGGGGTGTCCTCCCTGCATAGCGGTCCGCGGCAATCGGAAATTGGCGAATCCACCGAAGGGCCGCGGGTTGCGCATTTCCAGATCGACGCGTTCGCGGAAGGCGGTGACCGTTCGATTAAGGTATTCCTGCTGGTGTTTGAATCCGGTGAAAAGGCAGGCTGCAACGGTGCCGCGACCGCCATAGATGAGGAGATAGGCGTAGCCGAGCGGCGCTAGGTCGTTGTCGAGGATGAGCCAAGCTCCATTGGGCAGGCCTGAATCGAACACATAACCGACTGCGATGGCATCGGCGCGGCGTGGACCGATCGCGAGGACCGTCGTACCTAGCGCTACGCTTGCCCGTTCCCCTAGCCTGACGTCGACGCCCGCCGCGAGGGCCTGGCGCAACAGACTGTGGTCCAGACTTCCTTCTCCCGTCCCTCGTCGGAGGAGATAGAACAGAGGCTGCCGGCTCTGGATCGAATACGAATCGCCGCGGGAGTCGTAGACTGTGCCCTGCGAGACAGCGTGATGTTCGAACGACGTTTGGATTCCGACGGCGGCAAGCTCATCGAGCACATCTTGCTCATCACTCCAGTTTTCTAGGCCCTGGAAGTCGCCGTGAAACCGCATTCCGACATCCCTATGCCATTCCCGCACGACCACATGGCGCCCAGCACGGGCAAGTGCAATCGCGCAGGCAAGCCCGGCCGGACCCGCTCCGACCACTGTCACTGGGCTAGCGCTTTCATTTCGGACGTCGGTGCGGCGTTCGTACGTGATCATCACTGCCTCATGCCTGGAGGACATAGGTTCCCGGTGCATTCTCCAGAACCGCATATCCGTCTTGGGGAGCACCCATCGTCGGGTGAGGCATCTGGCTGGAGGAATGCCGCGCGAGCCACTTCTGCCAGCACGGCCACCACGAGCCGTCGTGATGCATAGCGCGCTCCTGCCAGCGATCAGGGTCGACATAGGCTGCCAAATCCTCATGTGTGGCAATCTGGTGAAAGCGCTTCGAATTTCCCGGCGGGTTGACGATCCCGGCATTGTGACCCCCATTCGACAGCACGAAGGTCACATCGGCGTTGGTTTGCGCATGGATCTTGTAGACCGACCGCCACGGTGCAACGTGGTCGGAAAGCGTGCTCACGGCAAAAATGGGAATGCGAATGTCGCGCAATGAAATCGGCCGGCCGTCTACACAGTAGCGATCGTCTGCCAAATCATTGTCCAGGAACAGTTGTCTCAAGTATTCTGAGTGCATTCGCGCCGGCATACGTGTGGCATCGGCATTCCAAGCCATGAGATCGAACATGGGCTGGCGCCGTCCCATCAGGTAGCTTTGCACCATGGCAGACCAAATAAGATCATTGGAGCGCAGCAACTGAAATGCGCCGGCCATCTGCCTGGATTCCAGGTAACCCCTATCGGCCATAAGGTCTTCAAGAAAACGTATTTGCGCCTCGTCGATAAACAACATCAGTTCACCGGCCTCCGTGAAATCCGTTTGGGCGGCAAAAAGTGTCATACCTGCCAGGCGATGATCGCTGTCGCGGGCCATAGCCGCAGCAGCAATAGACAATAGGGTGCCTCCGAGGCAGTAGCCGACACCGTGGATGGGCCGGCCTGGCACCACTTTTCGAACCACATCGAGCGCAGCCATAACGCCGAGCCGAAAATAGTCCTCCAGCCCAAGGTCGCGGTCTGCAATGCTGGGGTTTTTCCATGAGACCATGAAAACGGTATGGCCCTTATCGACGAGATATCTCACCAAAGAGTTCTCGGGACTGAGGTCGAGAATGTAATATTTCATGATCCATGCTGGGATAATCAGGATCGGCTCGGGATAAGTGTTATCCGTCGCTGGTGCGTACTGAATGAGTTCAATTAAGCTGTTGCGAAAAATGACGCGTCCCGGTGTGGTGGCTATGTTGCGGCCGACCTGGTAGTCTTCTGTTCCAACTGGCGGCTCATCGCTGGCATGGCGCCGCAAATCTTCCATCAAATGCACGGCACCGCTAACGAAATTCTGGCCAACACTTGCGAACGCTTCGGCCTGAACCTCGGGATTTGTTGCAGGAGAGTTTGCGGGAGACATCACATCGAGCACCTGTCGCGCAACAAAGGACACGATGTCTTCATGGTGCCTGGAGAGACCGGGAACATTCGTGGTCGCATCCTGCCACCACTGTTGTGTTAGCAGAAAGCCCTGATAGATTTGTAGATAGGGCCAGTGTTGCCACGCCTCATTCTCAAAGCGCTTATCCTGCGGCAAAGGTTCGATGCACGATCCACAGGACGGATCAAGACACGACCTGATGCAGTATCCAAGGTATTGCGACCACGCGTGTTGGGCTTTGAGCACCAAATCTCTCTGCTTGTCGCACGAAAATAACAGATGCTGGGCCCAATCGATGTACGCTAGGCTCAGCGCAACTTGTGAAAGGCCTCCTGTCAATCGCCCGAGCGCGGCGTGCATTGGGCGATCCAAAGCCAGCTGAGATGGATCGTCACAACAGATGCACGCTAAGTGCGTGGCATCTTTGGCTATGATATTCGTCGTTCGATCGAGCATCGCTTACACTCCGACCGGGCAGCAGGCGCTTTCGGGCTGAGCAGCGCAGTGTATGGCGGAACCCGATTCGGTCTCTGCGTTATATCCTTCCTCTACCCTCGCGAAACGGCGCATCAAGACCGCCACCGCCAAGGCAGCCAGCCGCGCAGCTAGCGGATCAGCACGCGAAGAAAGGGCCACTGGTGCAGACAAACCCATGACAACGCCCGCTGCTTTTGCACCAGCAAGATACTCCAGGTTCTTTGCCAGGATGTTGCCCGAGATCAGATCGGGGACCAGCAGGATGTCGGCATCACCAGCTACCTCCGAAACAATGCCCTTCTCGTACGCAGCGCCTGCCGATATCGCATTGTCGAACGCCAATGGACCATCGACGATCGCACCGGCAATCTGGCCCCGCTTGCTCATGAGTGTGAGGCTCGCCGCATCTAGGGTCGAAATGATAGCTGGATTGACGGTTTCAATGGCGGAGAGGACTGCAGCTTTCGGGAGGTCAACCCCGATAAGGTGGAGTAGCTCAATTGCATTTTCGAGGATCTGTGCCTTGGCCATCAAATCCGGTGCGATGTTGATCGCGGCGTCGGTCACAGCAAGAAGCTTCGGATAGGTTGGCACATCGACGATGAAGACGTGGCTCACGCGCTTGTCGGGACGCCTGAGGCCGCTTTTCGAATCGAGCAATGCTCTCATCAGAGTGTCGGTGTGGATTCTCCCCTTCATCACCGCATCTGCATCGCCGGATTTCACCAGCTCGACCGCGCGAGCGGCCACCATGCTGTGGTCATCGATCGCCATGATATCGTTGCCCGAGACCTTCACCCGCGCATCGTTTGCACTCTTGAGGATCGCATCGGGATTGCCAATGAGAACCGCTTCAATGAGACCAAGCGACGTTGCGTCTTGTACAGTCTTGAGCACCAGACCCTGATCTGCCGCCGCCACGGCCACGCGGATCGGCGGCTTCCCTTTGGCGCGCACAATCAGATCGTCCATATTTTCAGGAAACTTGGCCATAGACGTAGGCCTCTCCAGGCTGATGCGATGCGCGTAGCACATTGCTCGTGTGTCGGGCGATCATGAGTTCTTCATCGGTAGGGAACGTCTCGATGCGCACCTGGCTCGTTGGCGCCGAAATGACGTGCTCTTGGGCCTCATTACGAGCGCCATCGACTGCAAGTCCGAGATGGCCGAGGCCTTCACAAATGCGAGCGCGAATCTCAGGCGAGTTGGCGCCGATGCCCCCGGTGAATATCACACGATCAACGCCGCCAAGCGAAGCCGTCAATCCGGCCAGATGTCGCCGGGCATGGTGACAAAAATAGTCAATCGCCTCGACCGCTTCCTGCTTTTCCGGGTGTGCGAGAAGATCGGATACGTCGCGGCTCAAGCCTGAGATCCCCAGCAAACCTGATTGCTCGTAAAGCATGCGCTGCAGCTCCTGCGGCGACATCCCCCGTTCGATCAGGAGATGCAGCAGAATACCGGCGTCAAGATCGCCGGGCCGCGTCCCCATTGGCAGGCCCGCGAGCGTGCTGAAGCCCATGGACGTTTCAACGCTGCGGGCGTTTCTGATCGCTGCCATGGAGGCCCCGTTGCCAAGATGAGCCGCGATTATTCGGCCGCTGGCTGCCTGCGTTCCGTCATTCCGCCTGATCTCCTCCACAACGTACTCGTAGGACAGGCCGTGAAACCCGTAACGTCTGATCCCATCATCCTGAAAGCGGCGCGGCAGGGCCGTCAGCTGTGCCACGCGAGGCAGGCGGCGATGAAAGGCGGTGTCAAAGCATGCAATCTGTTTGAGGTCCGGGCGTCGCAACCGGATGGCCGTGATCCCAGCGAGATTGTGCGGCAGGTGCAGCGGCGCCAGCGGGATCAAACGCTTCAGCCGGGCTTCGAGTGCTGGCGTCACGCGAAGGGGGCAATCGCACTCAGGCCCTCCATGGACGACACGGTGTCCGACAGCAATGAGGCTTGATTCGCTCGCTTGTTCTTCGATCCACGCGAGAAGCAAATCCAGGGCAACGATGTGGTTGGGAAGTTCTGCCCTCTCTTCAACCAAGAGCTGCCCTTCCCTGTTCTTTACTACGAAGCGCCCCGTTTCCAGTCCGATACGCTGAAGCGAGCCCGAGAAAATTCGCTGCGGCTCGTTCCGGAACAGATCGAAGGCGGCAAATTTGACGCTCGACGACCCGCTATTGATGACCAGAACCGAAGGGCTCGCAACCATGGGCTTTCTCAACTAATTGCTAGCAGACAATGCAGCGTGCCGCCCGGCGTTCAGTTCCCCGTATAGCAAGCTGAACAGCCGCTCGTAGGTCGTATCGCGTCCAATGCGCGCGCGCTCAATCGCTCGTCCGACGTCCTCAAACAGCTCCTCTTCAAGTTCCATGAGCGGATGATCTTTGGGTAATGGCTTTCGCTCTTTCGAAATGCATTCCGCCAGGAACCGGACCCAGAACATCCACGGATTGAATTCTTCTGACAAAAGGTACCGGCTTGCTCGCATCGGATGCATCCACTTGAAGCATTCAGCGATCCACGGGTTGCTGAAGACCTGGACCCAGGGACTGAGGAACGTTTGATAAATCGTCTCGTTGTACTCCGAGACTTGCCGCAATCTTTCGAAGGCCTCGCGGGGATATTCGACCTTGAGGTCCTCGACGTTGCGGGGCTCAAAGCGCACTTTGTAGTTCGGCTTGTGGCAGTCGGGATCTCCTGACGGATTGTCGATCTTCATTTCGTAGAGCCCTGGACGCAGAGCCTCGATGTCGGGAAGGCTTTCGAGAATTGCTCGATGCTCGAGCCGTGCAACCTTGGCGGAAACAAAAATGCCAAGATGACCGACGTGCGGATTGGTCAGGTACACGATCCTCTGTTCCGCGCGCTTCAGATCGTCGGTATCCGTGTAGACTGCCGGAATCCATCCAAGGGCTTGGTGCGGTGGCGTGATGTTGTCGCCGTATGACGCGAAGATAATGATCGGAGCGCGAATTCGTCTGAGGTCGGCCACGCACCCGGCGCAGACTGGCATTTGACCCTGCTCAAGCTTGTTGCCGATGAACAGGTTCTCCACAATTGCCAGCATCTCGTTGCGACTTAGAAAATAGAAGCCGTTCCACCAGCGTTCGAACTCCAGGAACCGATCACGCTCGGCATCAAGGCGATGAAAAAGTCCTGCATACTTCTCCCAAATCGCCTTTTCCGGCTTCAAGTTTTCGAAGTTTTGCGCAAGCCATGCCCCATCAAACAGGCCATTGCCGAGATCAGAAATAAAGTGCGTGAGCCACGCGCCACCGAGGAGACCGCCTGAGACGCGCATCGGATTAACGCCAGATTCGCCGGCCCAATACGACAAGGGAGAACCATTTAGAACCGTAGGGCCTGCCAGGCCCTTGCAATCGGCGGACAACAGCGTGACCGCCCACCCCGCCTGACAGTTGCCATACAGGATGGGCGGTGTGTCGGCGTGACGGCTGGAGACCTCCTCGACAAAGCGCCTCAACGCGTGCAGAACGTCGGCAAGCGATTGTCCCGGTGCAGGCTCCGGGAAGAACATGACAAAATAGACCGGATGGCCTTCGTGCAATGCCATGCCGACTTCTGAATCGTGCTTGAAACCACCGATCCCCGGACCATGACCTGCGCGCGGATCAACAACGATGACGGGGGGCTTGTCCGGGTCGACACAGTCTTCCCAGCAATCGTCACCAACCTGCGTGATACGAACGAGCGCATAGTTGGCTGGACGCTCAAATCGGCGCGCGTCAAGAATGACTTCATACTTGAAATCCAACAGCGGCGGCAGCCCGCCACGCTCGTGTTCGAGCATGTTGTTCGCGCGTTGTCGCAGTGTATCCCAGAACAGAATACTCCGCTGCCAAAGGTCAATTTGGTATTGGATGAACTCGCTTCCCGCCAGAACGGGCTCGCTTGTATCTCTGCCCGCAACAGGGACCGCCGTTTCTCTCGCGAGGGTGCCGGGGCTTATGGTTGGTCCAGGCTGCCGTTCGATCTGTTGAACGGCTTTCGCACGCGCTGCTGCCGTCATGTTCGACTCCAACCCCAGCTCATTTCAGAAAAGATGTTGAAGAGCGGTCCGAATACGAGTGCGATGTACCAGCCGTAAGCGAAACTCTCGGCCAAACCCAAGAAGAAGCTCGGCCAGGTCAGCCAAGTAAAGCCGGGCAACAATTTCAACCAGGTTTCGTACATCGCGTGCCCTGGAAACAAGAGATCGAAACCTACGCAGAGCGCAAACGTCACAGCGAGAAACAGCCCCAGGCTCATGCCAAAGGCAAACACCGGTATCTTCGGAGCCCGCTCAGCGGGAAGCGGCGTTCCTGAATGGCGACGGGTTATCTGAGCGATAGTGAGATCAGACATGGCCGGCCTCCAGAGTTTGCGTGGGGTGTTTGGCTTTGGTCACGAGGTACTGATCGGGTGCAGCTTCAAACATCTCGCGACAGTCGCGCGAACAGAAATAGTAGACCATGCCGTCATGGATGGCCGACTTGGCTTTCTCGGTGCTCACTGTCTTTCCGCATACCGGGTCGATGTCATGCGCAGGAGCCACCCATCTCAGATCGTCGGCATGACTCGGCGCCTGGCCAGCTGCACCGTGACCTGTTTGGCCCCGTTTGCCGTGACCGTGTCCATGCCCGGAAACGTGGGCACCACACCCAAAACGCATCATGAAGTAGATAACGGCGGCCCACAGTAGGAAATAACCGATCGCCTCCATCAAACCGTCCTCCGCTTCGACAAAGCACAGAGTTCAACATTCCATTCGCTAGAATGTTTGGCGCGCCTAATACTTTTCTGTATGCACGGATGCGCGCCGACCTAGAGAGAAAGACGGATGGGCAACGAGATCGTTACAGTTCGCTGGGTGGCTCTGCAGGTTTCTTGTCGGCCATGAGGCAATCGTCGCTGCAATCCATGTAGCCGTGGATGGGACAGATTTGACATACCTCCTGAAGACGTTGCTTCAGTGCCTGGCGCGCCCGATGCAGACGAACGCGCAAGTTGCTCTCCGACACACCAAGTTCAGAAGCGATTTTCTCACGCGGCTCACCAACTAGGTCCGCACGCCAGAGAACATCGGCGTACTCTGACTTCAAGGTCGGCAAAAGCTTGTAGAGGCACACGCAAACAGCATGGTCCAAGTCGTCTAGATTGGGTTCTAAACCCTCGGTTTGGGGTTCGATGAGGTGGTAGCCGGCTTCTGCTCGACGCCTCTTGCTCTGGTCGCGAAAGTGGTCAATCAGCGTGGACTCTAGAACCCGGCGCATCCAACCCCGCAATTTGTCCGTGTCGCGCACATCGTCCAAATGCGAGAGCACTTTCACATAGAAGTCATGTAGGACGTCCACCGCTTCATCTTGACTGCCGATGCGGCGGGTCAGCATCCGCAACAGGTCTTGCTGAACCTCGACCATCACGGCCCAGACCGCATCAATTTCCGATTGGTCTTTTCCGCCGCAACTCACCGCGCCGCTCCACCATTGGACTGCGGGCACAGGCTAGCAAACATGATGCAAGCTGTAACGCCCGAAGCCCGTGCGCGTCTTAGATCGTATTGGGTCTCGGGTCTCATGTCAGGCCAGTACGCTTTCCTCGCGTCGCATATATGGGCTCGTTGTAACGATGCTTTGAGCTGGCTCGGGTCAAAGAATTCTTGATGACACTGAGGCGTATGATCATGCCGCTGCGCGAACGCCTCAAAATCCAAATGGGAGAACTGATATGCATGCAAGCGACATCATGTCTACTGACGTCATTTCGGTAGGAACAGACAGCAGTGTTGTTGAAATTGCCAGCCAACTCAGGAAACACGGGATCAGCGCCGTTCCCGTAGTCGATACGGCTGGAAAGCTCGTTGGCCTGGTGAGTGAAGGGGCCTCATGCGACGCCTTAAGGGCAGTGCGGAGACCAACGGGTCTTGGTGGCTCGGAGTCTTTTCTGCACCTTCGGACAGCATCGCAGAGTTTGTGAAGACCCAGGGGCGAACGGCGTCCGACGTCATGACACGCAATGTCATCACCGTTGATCCCGACACGCCGATCCCCGACATCGCCCGGCTGTTGGAACGCAACCGGATTAAGCGCGTCCCCGTCGTCGACAGCAGTCGATTGATCGGCATTGTGAGCCGGGCCAATCTGCTTCAGGCCCTGGCCGCGACGACGGCAAGCAGTCCAATAACACCGAACCTCAACGACCGTGCTCTGCGCGGAAAGGTCATGAAGGCGCTTGCGACGGTTAACGGCCTTCATGTCGCTCTCATGAACGTCACGGTGCACGATGGGAACGTACACCTCTGGGGTGATGTCGAGACCGATGAAGACCAGCGCGCGGCGCGTATCGCGGCCGAGAATGTTGATGGTGTTGCGTCTGTTGAGGCCCATCTTGGGCGCTCGGACGCAGCGCGTGTTGTCAACTGGGCTTGGGGGCCTTAGCCGAATTTTGAACCGTTGCTCTGACCATAGCGCGGGAACGCTCTGCGCTAGGGCACCCTGGGGCGAGCTTTCACTTGCGAGAATCCGTGGAGCGCCGACAGATTAACAAGCGCCTACTGCAAGAGCATACAAAAATGAGGCAGCGAGATCACATTCACTCACCGTCGCAAGGTTCGCCAGACGGCTCCGGCCACGTAGGCACTGAGAGCGATGTTCAACTGCGCACTGTAACGCCTGAGCCCGCAAAGCGTCCTATATTTGGTCAGGTCAGTATGAGGTCAGCCTCCTCAGGCTGAATGACGACGGCCTAACAACACTGCAACTCTAGACATGGTCTCCGACATGGACGCCAGAACGAATAAGTTTCTTCAGGACGCTTCGGTCCGCAGTACGCATCGCCGCGCACTGGGCGAACGACTGCTTTCGCGGCAATTGCGCCGGCTCGTAAAAAGGGGGCGCCTTGTCGTTCACTTTCCCAGTGGCCATTGCGTCACCTTTGGCGACGGGCGTTCTCCAACCGCTCGTGTGCGAGTGACCTCGACGACAACTCTCAGGCGGCTTGTCACAAATCCATTCCTAGCGCTAGGCGAAGCCTACATGGATGGGACACTTGTCGTCGGGAACGAGGATATCTACGGGCTCCTTGCCTTGCTTCAGCAGAACCTCGTTGCATGGCCCCGATCGGTTGTATGGTCTGCGTCGTCTTGGATGCGCCACCGGCTGCGCGGCACCAAACAGAAAAGCACATCCCCTCGCGCCCGCCGCAACGTGGCGCACCATTACGATCTCTCGTCGGACTTTTATGCGCTCTTCCTTGACGAGGACTGGCAGTATTCCTGCGCATACTTTCAGCACGCCGAAGATACGCTCGCGCAAGCTCAAAAGAAAAAGAAAGAGATCATTGCGCAGAAACTTCTGCTCGAACCGGGTCAGCGGGTGCTCGATATCGGATGCGGCTGGGGCGGGCTCGGGTTGCACTTGGCGAGGGAGCACAGGGTTGACGTCACGGGCGTGACGCTATCAAGAGAGCAGCTTCGGATTGCGCAGAATCGCGCGATGGACGCAGGGCTCGGCACGTCGGTCCATTTCAAATTTGAGGACTACCGCGACGTCAAAGGCACGTTTGACAGGATCGTTTCCGTTGGCATGTTCGAGCATGTTGGCGTGCCACAGTATGCACAATTCTTCGATGCTCTTCGCGACCGACTTGCCGAAGACGGCGTCGCGCTCCTCCATACAATTGGGCGGGCGGATGGACCTGGTGCAACTGATCCCTGGATTGAGAAGTATATTTTTCCAGGTGGCTATAGCCCAGCCCTTTCAGAAATTTCGAGCGCCGTCGAATGTTCGGGCCTCATCATTACGGACATTGAGGTCTGGCGCCTTCATTATGCCAGCACGCTCAAGGCTTGGCGCGAACGCTTCGAAGCCAATCTAGACCAGATCAGGAAGATCTATGATGAGCGCTTCTGCCGAATGTGGCGCTATTACCTAGCGGCCAGCGAGCTGGCATTCCGCAACGACGGGCACGTCATATACCAGATCCAACTCGCCAAACGACAGGACGCGGTACCGTTAACGCGCGACTACCTGAATTCCGGTGATCGTAGCGCATGCGAACCAAAGAACGCGAGCGACAGGCTTGCGTAGCCGCTAATCGAATTCTTGTCATTCCAGAAAGGACACAGAAAATGGCGAAAAGGGAGACAAACACGCGTCTGAAGAAGAGTGGGTGTTGCAAAGAGCACATCGAAAAGCTGCCCGAGGAGCCGGCGACATCGCTTGATAGCGTCGAGAACTCTAGCAGGCTAGACGATCCCTTGCAGGCGTTATCAGAAGACGGCGCGGCAAACCGATCTTGCTGCTGTAAATGACCTATTCAACCACGCACCCCGTTGCGACTGATTCGACACATCTCGCGGTTAGCTGCTCGCGTCATATCGCATCGACAGACGCTGAATTTGGCCGACGAATTTTCGCAACAAAAGAGACGGTCAAGCGGCATTCAAAGTGGATTTCGAGTGCGCATCGCGCCGGTGCCGCGGATTGTTCGCCCCTTGCTTGATGGTGATCGGGCTGATTCCGTCGTGCGAGGTTGCCTCGTGGCGACGAATAGATCAACGGAAACCAAAAGCATCACACCAAGATTCGTGAGCTCTAGATTTGAATTGGAGGTCTGTCTCAAGGAGCCACGTTATGCACGGCACCGATTTGTTTCACGGATGGGGCACTGCGTACGGCCCACTCTTCGTCATCCTGCTGGTCGCAATTCTCTTCTGGATCTGGCGGGGAGGCGGGACTGCACCGCGGCGGCGGAGTAAGAGATCGATCGACGATCCACTAGAAATACTTGATCAACGGTTTGCCCGCGGTGAAATCAATGAGGAGGAATATTTGCGTAGACGGTCAACGCTCAAGGCGCAGGCCCGATCTTCGTTTTCAGAGTGAAGGAAGAGGCGACATGAGTCCAACGGTCGATGACCCAGTGTTGCGTTCGGGCATGCTGGACGAGAAGCGCCGCGATTTCCTGATTGTCACGGCGAATGCGTTCGCAACTGTCGGCTTGGCCGCCGGTCTATGGCCCTTCATCGACAGCATGAACCCGTCGGCCGACGTCTCAGCGATCTCCTCGGTAAGGATCGACCTCAGCCCGATAGCCTTGGGCCAACGGATCACAGTGATGTGGCGGGGAAAACCCGTTTTCATAGATCATCGAACTGCCGAACAGATTGACCGCGCCCGGGCCGATGACGGCAAGGACACCCTCCCGGATCCGGAAACGGACGCATCCCGCGTCAAGAGGTAAGAGTGGCTGATCGTCATCGGCATCTGCACGCACTTGGGTTGCATTCCGCTAGGGCAGAAGCCCACAGATCAGCGGGGAGATTGGGGTGGTTGGTTCTGTCCATGTCACGGCTCCCACTACGACACGTCAGGGCGAATCCGCAAAGGTCCTGCGCCAAGAAATCTGGTCGTACCCCCGTACGAATTCGTGTCGGAATGGTCGGTGAAAATCGGGTGAACGGCCTTCTGTCGTTGATTGGCCAGCTGGCAATATGGCAAACTGGACAACGAACAAGTGGCGGGGCCAAAGGTGCGGATGAGTGGTGCTGAAGCGCCACGCGTTGTCTCCGACGCGGCCAGATTCGGTGTGGAGGATTGAAACGCCAACCTCCTAACATTCTTGAAGAATTCGAGGTTGCGAATGACAGAACCGGCAGGTTGCGTTTTGTGTCCTACAACACAAGATGCGGTGTCTCCTAAGAGCCGACGCCTCAAGCTGTAACGCTTTGGAACTCTGGCCGTCTATTCCAGGATTGCCTCTACGCCTTGTGACCCTTGTGACCCTTGTGACATCGCGACCAGGCAGTCGTAAAATTGCTTGGAAGGGTGGTCGGGATGGAAAAAGTCGTCCGCATATCGCAAGCCGCCAAGAAGGCGGATGCCGGACATGCGCATTCAGCGCATAGCTGCAGTTGTCATGACCGTAGCCATCACACCGCATCCCAACCCGGGACCGTGACTTACATCTGTCCGATGCATCCCGAGGTGCGTTCCAACAAGCCGGGAGATTGTCCGAAATGCGGCATGCACTTGGTTCCAGAGGCTGAGGTCGAGGCGCATGGCCACGACCACGCTGCCCATTCTCATGACGGGCATCAAGATGCGGCCAATGGCGGGCGATATGACACGGTTCCAGCCGGATATTCCGGGCCCGTCTATACCTGCCCTATGCATCCTCAAGTGCGACAGATCAAGCCAGGCTCTTGCCCGCTATGCGGCATGGGCCTGCAACTGGAAAGCGGATCGGCAGTTGAGGAAGCCCCTAACCCCGAATTGGTGGACTTCACTCGGCGGCTCTGGGTCGGCATTGCGCTGACCCTACCGCTACTGGTGCTGACCATGTCGCCGTTTTTCGGGTTCACCGGAATCCGGGCTTTTCTCGGCGAGCGCGCGTCGCAGTGGAGTGAACTCGCCCTCGCCACGCCGGTGATCCTGTGGTCCGGGTGGCCGTTCTTTGAGCGCGGCTACATGTCGTTCCGCTCAATGAACCTCAATATGTTCAGCCTAATCGCCATGGGCGTCGGCGCCGCCTTCTTGTTCAGCATCGTTGCTGTATCGGTGCCGCAGATCTTCCCGGCCGGTTTTCGCGATGATGAAGGCCATGTTGGCGTCTATTTCGAAGCGGCAGCAGTAATCGTAACCCTGGTCCTGCTCGGCCAGGTGATGGAACTGCGGGCCCGCGAAGGCACGGGCAAAGCGATCCGCGCTCTGCTTGATCTGGCGGCAAAGACGGCACTGGTCGTTCGCCCGGATGGCCGCGAGGAGGAAATTCCGCTGGAGGAGGTGCAAGTGGGTGACCACATCCGCGTGCGTCCCGGTGACAAGGTGCCGGTCGATGGCGTGGTGATCGATGGCCGCTCGTCGGTGGACGAGTCCATGATCTCGGGCGAGCCGGTGCCAGTCGAGAAGGTTGCGGGTGACACCCTGACCGGAGCGACCATCAATGGAACTGGCAGTCTTGTCATGGAGGCGCTGCGCGTCGGCGCCGATACTATGTTGAGCCAGATCGTCGAAATGGTCTCGAACGCGCAGAAGAGCCGTGCACCGATCCAGAAGTATGCCGACCAAGTCTCTGGGCTGTTTGTTCCGGCGGTCATCGGCATTGCCGTTCTTTCGTTCATAGGATGGGCGATTTGGGGTCCCACGCCCGCTCTGTCCTATGCCCTTGTTTCGGCCGTGGCGGTTCTCATCATTGCCTGCCCTTGCGCCCTTGGACTTGCCACGCCTATGTCGATCATGACGGCTACGGGTCGCGGTGCGCAGGCAGGTGTGCTCATCAAGAACGCCGAGGCACTGGAGCGCTTTGAGAAAGTTGACACCTTGATCGTCGACAAGACCGGCACTCTGACCGAGGGTAAGCCCAGACTGGTTGCGGTGCTCCCAGTGGCTGGACACGATGAGGCGGAGGTTCTGCGCCTTGCAGCGTCGCTTGAGCGGGGATCCGAGCATCCCCTCGCCGAAGCGATCGTCCGCGGTGCGGAAGAGCGCGGGATTGCTACGGCATCGACCGAGGATTTCGAGGCCATCACAGGGAAAGGCGTGAAGGGAAAGGTCGACGGCAAATCTGTGGCTCTCGGCAATACCAAGCTGATTGTCGATCTCGGTCTCGACGTCGGCGACTTGACCGCCAAGGCCAATAACCGTCGGGACGAAGGCGAAACGGTCATGTTCGTCGTGCTGGAAGGTGAGGTGGCCGGGCTCGTTTGCGTCGCCGATCCGGTGAAGGAGACGACCCCCGCCGCGCTTAAGGCACTTCATGATCTCGGATTCCGGATCATCATGGCAACAGGCGACAACGAGCGCACTGCAAAGGCTGTGGCGGGGCGGCTGGGCATCGACGAGATTCGCGCCGATGTACTGCCGGAAGACAAGGCGCGCATCATAAGCGACTTGCAGGCGCATGGTCGTAAGGTTGCTATGGCCGGCGACGGCGTGAACGACGCCCCCGCACTTGCGCAAGCAGACGTTGGCATTGCCATGGGTACGGGAGCGGACGTCGCCATCGAGAGCGCCGGTTTTACACTGGTGAAGGGTAACCTCGACGGCATCGTTCGTGCACGTCGGCTGTCCCGAGCAACGATGCGCAACATTCGCCAGAATCTGTTCTTTGCGCTCGTCTACAACGCTGCCGGTGTGCCGATTGCGGCCGGCATTCTCTACCCGTTCCTTGGCATCTTGATCGGACCCATTTTCGCAGCGTTTGCAATGAGCGCGTCGTCGATCTCCGTCGTACTCAACGCGCTGCGGCTGCGAACAGTGCGCGTCTGACGACGGAAAAGGTGCGCCCATGCCGAACAGTCAAAATTGCCTCACATTCACTTTCCGAAGGAAGCAACCGCAAGTCGGGACAGGTCCAAGCGAAAAGGAGACCCAATAATGTTACGAACAACTCTGATTGCCTCAGCGATGCTGCTGGTTCTGGCGAACGTGCCAGCGTTGGCAGGAGGTTCTGCGCGCGTCTACATCCCGCTTGGCGGTAGCAATGCCATCATCATCGTTGATCCGCAGACCTCGGCGATTACTGGCAAGATCGAGGGCATTCCAAATGCGCATGGCCTTGCAAAGACGCCCGACGGTCTCTACCTGATTGCGGGTCGCAATGACGAGCAGAAGGCCGGCTCCTCTGCGCCCGAGAAGCCTGCTGCGGTCTCTGCCGACGAACACGCCGCCCATCACGCAAAGCGCGCTGACGGCAAGGGCAAGAACACGGGCGTCGTCAGCACCGTGTCCGTGATCCGCCTCAAGGATCAGACCGTCGTCAGGCACATCGACGTACCCGGTGCCGTCCATCACGTGGCGGTTAATCCCCAAGGCACGCTTGCCATAGTGACCCACCCACACCAGGACGCGATCAGTCTCATCGATCTTGGATCCTATGAGGTCGCAGCAACCATTGCGACGGGCCCAATGCCCAACTACGCAGCTTTCAGCCCCGACGGACAACACGCCTATGTTTCCAATGCAGGCAACGACACAGTCAGCGACCTCGATGTTGGAAAGAGAATAGTTCTACAGAACATACCGGTGGGTGAAAGCCCCGAACATCTCGTCCTGTCGAAGGATGGCAAGCGCCTCTTCGTGAACAACATCAACAGCGGAACCGTCTCGGCCATAGATGTCGATGCCGGTAGCGTCTCACACACGTACCGTGTGGGCTCCACTCTACACGGCATCGATCTTTCCGACGACGAAAAGACGCTTTACGTCGCTGTTCTTGGTGACGACGTCATCGCGGCGATCGATGTAGCCAGCGGCAAGCTGCGCACAACCAAACTTGGTCCGGCTCCCTACCACTTGGCGGCAATTCGTGGCACTGGACGTGTTTTTGTCTCAAGCGCACAGGAACCCAAAGTCTGGGTGCTGGATGGAACGAGCCTCAAGGTCGTCGGCGAGATCGCCATCGGAGGCAAGGGGCACCAGATGGTGCAAGTCTCCGCCCAATAGGGCTGCGGCACTTTGCGACGGCAATCGCGAATCTGGCTCGCCGTTAATCGTCGCGGGAGGCAGATCGTGTGAATGCTTGGTGGCCGCTGGCGCCGTAGGAAAGTTTGTACTGTGCCAGCGGTATCGACACCGTATTCACGCGCGAATGAACTTAGTGACCATCACTACCAATACCGTAGCTGCGTCATTGGTTTTCGAACCACTGCAGAGCACGGCTCGCACGTGATGCTGAAATAGGCTGAGGAAGAATGCCCACATGACAGAGCATCATAACAAGTCGAGAGAGAAATCTGGTGGCTGGCGTTTCTGGCGGTCACCGTACTGGATGGCCGTGTCAGTGTTTCTCGGGACGGCTGGCCTACTCCTGATCTACGAGCATCGCACGCACCTCATTGTTGGGAATGAAGGCCTTCTTGCGGTTCTGGCCATATGCGCTGCCGTACTTGTCCATCTATTCAGATTCGGCAGGAACAACTGAGCAAAAGGATATGGGCTGTCATGAGCGAACACGGTTCCGCCTATGGCCTCTGGCTCCTCGTTATCGTCAACTCGGCGATTTTCATCATGTTCGCGTTCAGCTTCTTCAAGCCGCAGACTGCGCGGGATTGGCGCTCGTTTGGTGCCTTCAGTGCGTTCCTCGTCGCCCTATTTACCGAAATGTACGGTTACCCGCTCACGATCTATTTTTTGTCGGGATGGCTGCAAAGCAATTACCCGGGCATCGATTGGTTTGCTCACGATTCCGGACACCTCCTGGAAATGTTGTTCGGCTGGAAGACCAATCCCCATTTTGGCCCATTCCACCTTCTGAGTTTTGTCTTCATAGTAGGCGGCTTCATCCTGTTGTCCGCTGCATGGCGCGTTCTCTACCAGGCCCAACAATCCGGCACGCTGGCGCAGACCGGTCCTTATGCCTACGTCCGCCATCCGCAATACGCCGGCTTCGTTCTGGTCCTGATTGGCTTCCTGTTTCAGTGGCCGACCATACTCACGCTCCTCATGTTCCCGGTTCTGTTGGTCATGTACTGGCGATTGGCGCTAAGCGAGGAGCGGGAGGTCGAGGCCGAGTTGGGGGAAGTTTACCGCCGCTACGCGCAACGCGTACCCCGGTTCGTGCCGCGGTTGCGGGATCTGCTCGATCGACGAGGGTACCAGGATGACCGACGGTGACGCACCAGGAACAATATCGGCGATCCTCACGGACCCATCTTATCGCGATCGATGCGATTTCGTATCGGAACAGCGAACCCGAGTTGGACCAAGGTCCGTCCGACATTTCTATCCGGAAAGTGTTCAATTGCTGAGAGCAGGCAACCAAATGCCCCCCCCAATTGGCAGATAAGTCATTCGCTCCATGAAAGTGCAGTATCAACGCAACAGCATCACTTTGCTCAACGCGATATCGATGGGCACGGGCATAATGATTGGCGCAGGCATTTTTGCGCTTACCGGTCAAATCGCTGAACTCGCGGGCCCATGGTTTCCGATTTCCTTTATCGCAGGCGCAGTCATCACTGCTTTCAGCGCGTACACCTACGTGAAAATGTCGAATGCATTCCCGTCCGCGGGAGGTATTGCCATGATATTGCAGAAGGCCTACGGCCCTGGGGCGATCACAGCAGCGGCCGCAATGCTCATGGCGCTATCAATGGTGATCAACGAGAGCCTCGTTGCACGAACCTTTGGCACCTATGCATTGCGCCCGTTCGCAATTAGCGCTGACAGCATCCTTGTACCGATCCTTGGTGTCGGGCTGATCGTGTTCGCCTATCTGGTCAATGTTTCCGGCAACCGCTCCATCGGCATCCTCTCGCTGGTCTTGGCTCTCATTAAGATAGGTGGCATCGCGCTGTTTGGCATTGCAGCGCTGTGGGCTGGTGGGTTGCACTTGGAGGCGTCAACAAGCATCTCACATGACTCCTGGCTTGCCGGATTCATTGCTTCGATTGCCCTATCGATTCTCGCCTTCAAGGGGTTCACCACGATAACCAACAGCGGCGCTGAAATCGTCGATCCTCACCGCAACGTCGGGCGCACGATCGTATACTCAATACTCATTTGCGTTGTTGTATACCTTCTCGTGGCATTCGCAGTCGGTGCAAATTTGTCTATCGACGAAATTGTCGCGGCCAAGGATTATTCACTGGCACAAGCCGCAGAACCGGCACTCGGTCCTAGCGGATTCTATCTCACTGTTGCTCTTGCCATTGTGGCGACCGCCTCGGGCCTTCTCGCAAGTGTGTTTGCCGTCTCACGCATGCTTGCCATGCTGACCGACATGAAACTGATACCGCATAGCCATTTCGGTATGTCCGGTCCGATCCAAGAGCATACACTTGTCTATACCGTCGTCATTGCGGCTCTGCTGACCGTGTTCTTCGACCTCAGTCGGATCGCTTCGCTTGGCGCCTTCTTCTATCTCATTATGGACATTTTGATTCACTGGGGTGTCTATCGATCTCTGCGGCAAGAAATTGGCGCACAGGGATGGGTCCTCATCTCGGCAATTGCGCTCGATGCCATTGTGCTCCTGACATTCGCCGCCAAAAAGCTGCAATACGACCCGTTGATCGTGATCGTCGCAATAGCAGCAATCATTGCCGTGTTCCTATTTGAGCGCATCTACCTGTCACGCTGGACGGCAGAGCCCCAACCAAGTGATCATGACAAATCTATGGGTGGTGGCCGGCACTGATGTCCGACGCACACGTAAGGTTGAGGCGCCGGAGGACCCAATCCAAGCCGTGTGCGACGACCTTTCGGAACAGACACGAGGCGCCAGTCCTTCCATTGCCGCTAACAAAAAAGTTCCGGGCATTCCCGTTTACACTTGTTTCTTGCAATGATGTAAATGAGATGAATGGTGCCAAGCCCGGCGAGCAAGCAAAAAAATGAAATATATGCGTACCTAAGAAAGAGCCAGACGGTTGCGACGACCAAGATAAGGGTCACGCCGAAAAGACGCATATGAAGATAGCGTGACAGCATAGGTGGGGTGATGATCAAAACGAGATATATGAAGTATGTTGCCTCTCGAGGCATGAAATAGTCCAGGAACATCGTGTCTTCATAAGAGATGGATTGTCGATTTATCGCTACCCGGACCCAATCGGGATTGATGAGGTGTGGCACATAAAGGAGCAACCCGAAGAGCATTCCCGCAAGTGCAAAAGCCAAAAGCACTCTTCTGCGCTGACTGTGTGGCGGTTCGAGCACGTACGTGCTGAACGGAATCCACGTTGGCCACATCAGCCAAGAAAATAGAATGAACCCCATAGCGCCCCACCAGACCATGGCCGGATCCGCTGTATCCAGCCCCATCCACACGTGGCCCTCCATAAACTGCTGCAGCCCCGCGAGGACAGGCATCATGGCAACGGGCATATATCGCAAGTTTACATTTCGGGCTTTCCAAACGGCGTAAACGCCACCAGAGACCAATACGGTTGCTGCGGTGAAGCTCGCCGTTTGAGAAAAGCACATTGCACTTCACCTCTTGTGTCAGAGCGTACCTGGCTCTTTGCTCTATTCTTCTACCATACCATCAATGTTGCATCGAGTTAGGATCGGCGCAAAGTCTGCTCGACGACTGCTATAAAAGAGATGCGAAACCTTGAACGGCGACTTGTCATTGCTTTG
>DAIPMW010000016.1:0-88748 GCA_036768475.1 Hyphomicrobiaceae bacterium
TGATCAGCGACGCTCCCGCCGCTGCAAGCGCCCGCTATTCAGAGGTTCCCTAGATTACCGGCCGTTCCAGCAGCCGAGCAACTAGCTCACGATGTGATAGACGGGGGCCGTTTCCAGCTCCCACTTCCCCAAATCCCTGTCGTAGCGGGAAAGGGTGAAGCAGTGCCAATCCTTGTCGTCCAGCTTCGGATAGTCCCCCCGGTAGTAATAGCCCGGCCACCGCGTTTCCTTGCGGAATAGCGTGTGCTGCGTGACGCATTCGGAAGCCAGCAACCGGTGCTGCAGCTCCCAGGCGCGCTGCAGCTGATGCAAGTCCTCCGCGCCGAGGCTGGCGACGTCCTCCTTCAGCATTCCCAACAGCTCAAGCCCTCGGGTGAGCAGCGGCCCGTTCGTAATGTAGTTGGCGCTGATGCCGCCCACGTACTCGTCCATGATCTTCTGGAGACGCTGCAGCGCGTGGATCGGCAGAATATAGCTCGGCGACACTGTGCCGGCGACGATCTCGTTGCGATAGATCTGGTAGTGCTCCAGCGGCTTGTAGACGGCCTTCTTGAGGTCTTCGATTTCCGCGTCGCTGACCTGGGGCTGGTCCCGGCCCTTTTCCGTCACGTATTTGACCGCCGCCTTGGCGGCGATGCGGCCCTCGGTGAACGAGCCCGACGAGAACTTGTGGGCCGTGCCGCCGATGGTATCGCCGGCCCCGAACAGGCCCTCCACCGTCATCATGCGGTTGTAGCCCCACTGGTACTCCGCGGGCGCATAGTCTTCCGGACCGCTCGCCCAGGCGCCCGAGCAGGTTGCGTGCGAGCCCATGACGTAGGGCTCCGAGGTCGTGAGTTCGGGATTTGTAAACTTGGGATCGATGTTCTGCGACGCCCACACCACCGCCTGGCCGATCGTCATGCCGAGGAAGTTCTCCCAGCCAATTGCCTCCTTGTGCGGATCTTGGAAGGCTTCCTTGGTTACCATGCGAATGGGGCCGCGGCCCGCTGCGATCTCCTTGAGAATGGCGTGGTTACGCAGGCAGGTCGGGACGGGGTGCTGGTCGATATAGTTGCCGACAAGAGCCTTGGTGTCGTCGTACCACTTCGACTCGTAGTCTTCACCGTAGGCGTTCTGCGTGTAGGTCTTTAAGTGCAGGAAGTAGGCGCCGACCGGACCGTAGCCATCCTTGAAGCGCGTGAGGACGATCCTGTTCTCCATCTGCGTCATCTTGGCGCCGACAAGGATCGGCAACGCATAAGCCGACGCACTGCTCCAGGGCGCATACCACGTGCGGCCCATGCCCTCGCCGACTGCGCGCGGTTTGAAGATGTGCGAGGCGCCGCCAGCGGCGACGATCACCGCCTTGGCGCGGAAGACATGGAAATCACCGGTGCGCACGTTAAAGCCGATCGCGCCCGCGACCCGCCTGCGCGATCTGTCCATCAGCAGATGCGTCACCATGATGCGGTTGTAGACTTCGTTAGCGACCTTACGCGCGGCCTCCGCGACGATGGGTTTGTAGCTCTCGCCGTGGATCATGATCTGCCACTTGCCTTCGCGCTGGTACCTCCCGGTCTTGGGGTCGCGCATGATCGGCAGGCCCCACTCCTCGAACTTGTGCACAGTGGAGTCGACGTGCCGGGCAATATCGTAGCCAAGGTCCTCGCGAACCAGGCCCATCAAGTCTGTGCGCGCATAGCGGACGTGATCCTCGGGCTGGTTCTCGTTCCACTGCATGCCCATGTAGCAATTGATGGCATACAGCCCTTGCGCAACTGCGCCGCTGCGCTCGATGTTCGCCTTCTCGACGCACACGATCTTGAGGTCGCGGCCCCAATACCTGGATTCGTAGGTGGCTCCGCACCCACCCATGCCGCCGCCGACGACAAGGACGTCGGCATCCACGTAGACGGTCCTGCGACGGCGCATCATAGCAATCCTGGCTTGAGCTGATTGGGCTTCAGTGCCGGCAGCGCGGGAACGTTGAGGGCGTCGGGCTCATGCGCAAGGTGCTGGGACTTCAGCATCTCGGCGGTGGGCGGGGCGAGCTCGGCCGGCGACGGGATCGATCCCCACGGCGTCGTCCTGATCGGGGAGACGAAGTTCTTCTCGCGGCCGTCGCGAAACTTGATCTTCCACGAGACTGTCCCCTTCTCCTCCTCGCGTCGCACACGCACGCTGTGGCCGAGCGGCGCGAAATCGGCGTAGCCGCGGCAGTCGATTGCGAACTGCGGGCAGGCCTTTACGCAGGAGTAGCACTCCCAGCACATATTGGGCTCGATGTTGAGCGCACGGCGGTAGGTCTTGTCGATGTGCATGATGTCGGACGGGCAGATATCGACGCAGTGTCCACAGCCGTCGCAACGCGTCATATAGACGAAGGTAGGCATGATGGCCCCTTATTTCCTCCAGAGACGACCGGTGTCAGGCCGATCAGTAATGATGGGTATGCTTGGCAATGCTGCCAAACCTCTCGGGCGCATCGGCGGGAGCTGGTAAATTGCTGCGGGTGCCGTTGGCCTCGGACATTCTCTTCTCGAAGGCCGCGGCAGGCTTGAAGAACATGTGCGAGAACTTCGACCACGGAATCGAAGCAAACAGCACCGTGGTGGCGATGAGATAGAGCCCGAGGAAAAACATCGACCAGGGGTTGTGCGCTGCCTGCAGCCAAGCCCAGAGCAGGGCGAAGGATGTGCTGAGAACCAGCGAGACGATGAACAAGTCGGCTTGCACGAAGCGAAACGGCGAGTTGCCTTCTGCGGCCACGTCCACCCGGATGAAGAACCAGAACCAGTAGCCGCCGAGGCAAACCATTAGAGCGCCAATGTACCACAACGCTGCGAGCACAGGAGGCGTCGGCGTTGCTGGCGTCGGATAGGCGAAGACCATGATCGCCGTCGTCACGACGTAGATCACAAAGCCATACATCCCCAGCAGATGCGCGAACTTGCGCCACGTGTTGCAGAATTCGCCTGACGCCAAGACGTCGACGAGGGCGGTCTGCACGGCGATGGAAATCTTGTCTCCGCCAGAGATCCGCTTCTTCGCCTTGGTATTGGAGGTCCGCCAGTTGTCGAAGAAGTACTTGGCACTCCTTTTGTGGACCATATCGAACAACGTGCCGGCCACGACCAAGAGCGCCATTACGACGACGTAAGTCTGCATGATGGCGGGCGATACGGACGCCGAAAGCTCAGCAAAGGGATTGTTGGTCAACATGCCCGACGTTTCGTCCATGACACCGAAATTTGGGGCCCAGTATACACCGGCATGTCCAGATCTACAGCAGATTGCCTTGCTGCCCAAGACGGTTGCTCAATCCCCGAATTGGCAGTCTGACATTGGCCGGCAGCAGCAGCCCTCGCTGTCTGCCCGCCTAGCCGCCTCAGGTGACCGTGGGGACGAAGGAGTGTGGCCAAATGAGTCGCGCATGGGGGACTCAGGCAACTACTGCGTCGCGAGGGCCGCATGCATCAGAGGTCGGTAACGGGTCACTTTCGTCGTTCCGTGTCACGCCCACGGTGACTGTGCAGAGAAAGCAGTCATTGTCTTATCCAGTGACACGCAGGGGGATGCTGGTTCTCGTCCTTGGCTGCACCGCGCCATACATCCGACATTGACTGAGTGAAGTGGTGCGGCGGCCGAGACTCCCCGAGACCGTCGCTTTCTGGGCATTCCGCCCACAGGCACCAGTCGATCCGACGTCATGGGTCAAAGGAGACATTCAACGCAGGTGAGGGTGGACAGCAGCACGTAAACACATTAGAACAAACGAAGAACATTTTCTGGGTTTGTCTCTCGTGTCATCCATGCCCTCCATCTCATTTATGCGACCGGCCACTGTCTTGCACGAAATCGTTGCGGCGCCTGGTCATGCCGGCGCTGCGACGGGCTTTGCATTGGCGGTCCTCACGCAGATGCTTCCCCGAGCTGACAGGGAAGGTGCGGCAGGCGCAGAAGGCTCGTTGCTCTGGGTTCGCCAGGATGCTGCCGCGATCGAAGCCGGCGCGCTATATGCCCCCGGCTTGGCGGCATTCGATATGGATCCCGGCCGTCTCATCCTCGCGCACCTGCGCACGCCCCTCGACGTCTTGCGCGCCGGCCTCGAAGGAGCCCGTTGCCCGGCTTTGGGCGCCGTCATCATCGAGACGACGGCGGCTGTCGATTTCACGGCCAGCCGGCGGCTAAAGCTCGCGGCCGAGAAATCGGGCGTTCCGGTTGTCTTGATTCAGCACGCGGATGTCCGCACGCCGACTGCGGCAAGTGTCCGGTGGCACGTGAGCGGGGTCCGATCGCGGACGGGTGACAGGCCGGCGTTCGACGTGACCCTCCTGAAGCATTCATACGGCCGTCCCGGACAACACCATGTCGTCGAGTGGAATCGTGAGCAACGTACGTTCATCGAGACGCTATCTGAGCCTCTGGCTGCCCTATCTGGCGGCCGACCGCTGGCAGCGTGATCATTCCGGTGAGACGGAGAACGAGGCTGGCAACGGAGGCCTCGTCTTCGTCGAAAGATCAACCGGGGGCGCTCGGCTCAGCGCCGTGTCTGCGCGGGCGCAGAACACCGGCTTGCGGCCGGGAATGGCTCTCACCGATGCGCGCGCACGCGTTCCGGCTCTGCGCGCCATCCCGCAGAACCATCGCGCCGACCGCGTCTTCCTGGATGAGCTTGCCGAACTTGCGACATCGTTCACACCATCTGTCGCGCTCGAAGAGCCCGATGGGCTCACCCTCGACATCACCGGATGCGTGCATCTCTTCGGCGGCGAGGACAAGCTTGCCGCGCGTTTGCGGCGTGCGCTCCATGCGCACGGCGTATCGCAGTGCAGGCTTGCAATTGCCGCAACGCCGGATATGGCACGAGCCTTGGCACGTTTCGGTCATGGAGAGGTCGACTGTGTCCATAACGACCGCGCCCTCCGTGACCTGCCGGTTGCGGCATTGGAATGCGGACCGGAGGATGCTCTTGCCTTGCGCCGCGCCGGCCTCAAGACGATCGGCGATGTCGCCGATCGTCCCTCCGTGCTCTTTACCGCACGCTTCAGCCCGGCATTCACGACCAAGCTGGCGCGCACTCTCGGTGAGGAGGATCGACGCATCACGCCGCGCCGCATGATCGCGCCGTTCGTTTTCGATCACAGATGTCCCGAGCCGCTCGTGAGCCACGACGCCATTGAACTCGTTCTCGCCGAACTTGTCCGGCGCACCTGCCAGGAGCTTGAGGCGCGCGGCGAGGGCGGGCGCAGGTTCAAAGCGAGTCTTTTTCGCACCGACGGCGCAATCCGGCGGATCCCCATCGAGACGAGCCGTCCGATGCGCGATCCGGTCATACTCCTGAGATTGTACCGCGATCGCCTGGAAGCCATCGCCGATCCGCTCGATCCGGGCTTCGGCTTCGACCTCATTCGCTTCGAGGTGGGGCACGCGCAAGAATGCCACTTTCGCCAGACGAATCTCGATGCCCGCGAGGAGGGCAACGACCGCATATCGGCGCTGTGCGACCGGCTTGCGGCGATGTTCGGCCGCGAGCGTGTGGTGCGGCTCGCGACCGCGGACACGCATGTTCCAGAACGGGCGCAGATCCTGCATCGCGCTTGCGATGAGCGAGTTGCCGCGCCGCGCTCTCTGCAAAACGACGAGGGGCTTCCGCTGCGGCCGTTCACTCTTTTCCCGAAGCCGCATCCGATCGAGATCCTATCCAGCCCGCGCGGGGCAGCCCCGGAGCGGTTCCGCTGGCGGCGCAAGGTTCATGACGTTGTTCGCGCAGAAGGGCCGGAGCGCATCGCCGAGGAATGGTGGCGACCAGCGACCGGCTTCGGCACGCGGGACTATTTCCGCATCGAGACGGCGGAGGGGCGCCGCTTCTGGATGTTCCGATCACACGCCACGTCCGTCCCAACGCAGGGGACATGGTTCCTGCACGGGTTTTTTCCATGACGCCTTATGCCGAATTGATCGCCGCGACCAACTTCTCGTTCCTGCGCGGGGCTTCGCACCCCGAGGACATGGTAGCGCGAGCTCTGCTGCTTGGTCATGCCGGCATCGGAATTGCCGACCACAACACCGTCGCGGGCGTCGTCAGGGCTTATAGCGCGCTCAAAGACCTGCGCCGGGACGGGCTGCCCTCGCCACAGAAGGTGCGGGATGGCTCGGGGCCAGGGGAGTATGCCTGGGTCGAGCGCACACAGGGGGGCGACTGGGGCGGCTTCTGCGAGCGCATCAAAGCGCGTGCCGCAACATTCCGGCTGGCGGTGGGCACCCGGCTCGTGTTCGCGGACGGCACACCGGATATCGCCGCCTATCCGAGCAACCGCGAAGGTTGGGGCCGTCTATGTCGTCTTCTGACGCGAGGCAAAAGGGCGGCGGACAAGGGGAGTTGCCGTCTCATCGCAGACGATCTCCTGAAGGAGACGAAGGGGCTGCTACTGATCGCCATCCCGCCGGCAGAGATCGGAGACTTTGCGGCGCGGCTGGCGCCGATCGCGGAGGCGGCGCGCGGGCGTCTGTGGATCGCGGCCTCCATGCCTCTCGGGAGCAACGATGCGTGCCGCCTCGCCCAACTCAAGGCGTTTTCGCACGAAGCTGGCATTCCTCTCATCGCCACGAATGATGTGCTCTATGACATGCCGTCACAGCGCCCCGTGCAGGATGTGCTGACGTGCATCCGCGAAGGGATCTCGCTTGAACAGGCCGGGCGACGTCTGGAGGCGAACGCCGAGCGGTATCTCAAGTCAAACGCAGAGATGGCGCAACTTTTCCGCGACGCGCCGGCCGCGATCGCTGCGACGCAGGAGCTTCTCGGTCGCGTCTCGTTCTCCCTCGGAGATCTCAAGTATGAGTATCCGGACGAGCCGGTTCCCAGCGGGTGGACGCCGCAGGGCTGGCTTGAGTATCTGACCTGGGAGAAGGCTCGCATCTGTTATCGCGGCGCCATTCCGCCGAAGGTCGAGGCTCAGCTCCGTCATGAACTCTCACTCATCGCCAATCTAGATTATGCGCCGTATTTCCTCACCATTCACGACATCGTCGCCTACGCCCGCGAGCAGGGCATTCTCTGTCAGGGGCGCGGCTCTGCGGCCAATTCCGCCGTCTGTTTCGTGCTCGGCATCACCTCGGTCGATCCAGCGACGAGCAATCTGCTGTTCGCCCGCTTCATCTCGTCGGAGCGGCGCGAGCCGCCGGACATCGACGTCGATTTCGAGCACGAGCGGCGCGAGGAGGTCATCCGGCACATCTATAGCCGCTATGGGCGCGAGCGCGCTGGTCTCGTCGCGACGGTGATCCGCTATCGGCCACGCAGCGCCATTCGCGAAGTCGGCAAGGTACTGGGCCTCTCGGAGGACATCACGGCACGTATTGCCGGAACGCAATGGGGGAGCTGGGGGTCTGAGATCACACAGAAGCAGGTCGAGCAAGCCGGGCTCGATCCCGCCAATCCCGTCATCCAGCGTGCGGTCGCGCTCGCCACTCGCATCCTCGGCTTTCCGCGTCATCTGTCCCAGCATGTCGGCGGGTTCGTCCTGACGCGCGGCCGTCTCGACGACATCGTTCCCATCGGCAATGCCGCCATGGCAGAGCGCACCTTCATCGAGTGGGACAAGGACGATATCGACACTCTCGGGCTCATGAAGGTCGACGTGCTGGCGCTCGGGATGTTGACCTGCATTCGCAAGGCGCTCGATCTGATACGCGAACACGAGCATGTCGATTATGATCTCGCCTCCATTCCGGCCGAGCAGTCTGATGTTTACGAGATGCTGCAAAAGGGTGACTCGATCGGTGTGTTCCAGGTCGAGAGCCGGGCGCAGATCAACATGCTGCCGCGCCTGAAGCCCAGGGAATTCTACGACCTCGTGATCCAGGTCGCGATCGTGCGTCCGGGCCCGATCCAGGGTGACATGGTGCATCCCTATCTGAGGCGGCGCGCTGGCCTCGAGCCCGAGCATTATCCCTCGCCTGCCCCGCCCCACGATCCCGATGAGCTGAAGGCGATCCTGTCGCGCACCAAGGGTGTGCCGCTGTTCCAGGAGCAGGCGATGCAGATCGCCATGGTGGCCGCGGAGTTCACCGATGCCGAGGCCAATCAGCTCCGTAGCGCCATGGCGACGTTTCGGCATGTCGGCACCATCCACAAGTTCGAGGCGATGCTGGTCGAGCGCATGGCGGCGCGCGGCTATGCGCGCGAGTTTGCCGAACGCTGCTTCGAGCAGATCAAGGGCTTCGGAGAGTATGGGTTTCCCGAAAGCCACGCGGCCTCGTTCGCGCGGCTCGTCTACGTATCGTCGTTTCTCAAGTGCCGCTATCCGGCGGCATTTGCCTGCGCTCTACTCAACGCGCAACCGATGGGCTTCTACGCGCCGGCCCAGATCGTGCGCGACGTGCGCGAGCACGGCGTCGAAGTCTATCCGGTCGATGTCAACATGAGCGCCTGGGACAACACGCTGTGTCGTGGTAGCGACAGCCACGCCGCGCTACGTCTCGGCTTCCGGCAGATCGACGGTATGCAAGAGGCGTGGGCGCGCGCGCTGATCGAAGCGCGCGGCAATGGCTATACCGGCGTCGATCAGCTGGCCGCGCGCACGCGTCTGCCGCAGCGGGCGCTGCGCATCTTGTCCGATGCCGATTGCTTCCAGTCCATGCACATCGACCGGCGCGACGCACTCTGGGCCGCACGCCGCATTCCCGATGCTGAGACCCTGCCACTGTTCGCAGCGGCGCGTGAACGCGAGCTAGCCGAGGAGCCGGATGCGCATCTGCCGGCCATGACCCTGCCGGAGCACGTTGCGGCCGACTATCAGACTGCCCGCCTATCGCTCAAGGGACACCCGATGGGATGCCTGCGCACGCTGTTCGAGAGCGAGGGCGTTGCGACCTGCCGGGAGGCCAGCGGGCGGGCCGATGGCGCGAGGGTGCGCGTAGCCGGCGTCGTGCTGGTCCGCCAGCGACCCGGCAAGGGCAATGCCATTTTCATCACGATCGAGGACGAGACCGGCGTCGTCAACATCGTGCTGTGGGCGCGCCAATTTGAGAAGTTTCGCCGCGAGGTGATGGGCGCGCGGCTGATGCTGGTCGAGGGACACATGCAGAAGAGTCCGGAAGGCGTCGTTCACCTCATGGCCGTGCGTATCCACGACCGCACGTCCGAGCTGGGACGGCTCTCCGAGGCTGGTTCGACACCGATCGAGTTGGCGTCCGCCGACGAGTTCCTCAATCCACAACATCCCCGCAACGTTCGCATTCTTCCCAGCTCACGGGATTTCCATTGATAGGGAACGTGTGTGATTTGGACCAGGATCGTCGGCTGGCCACCAACCCAGCGAAGAACTGGTTCGATTCCGGGTCTTCAGATCAGTCGGTTGGACAATCAAAGGCGCAATTTGGTCTGTCACTCAACCAAGCAGACATGCCATGGAACAGGGCCAGAGCCACGCGACCGTCAAGCGCTAACGCGAGCATCTTCCTCTTCGCCGGGTCGAGAGCGACACAGGCGGACTAACGACACGGCAGTATGCCGGCCGGTGCAGGAGTGGGTGGCGACCATCGCTCTCGACCGCGAAGTTCGACACCCATTCGTTGCGGTGGACCAAGGCGGTGCTGATCTACGGGCGAACCGGAAAACCTCCGAGCTGTGCAACTCCTGCTCGGGCATTCGAGATCGAAAGCACCGTGTGCTACCTCGGCACCGAAGTCGAAGATGCGATCGAGACCCCGAGAAGATCGACATTTGAAACTCTGACACTGTGCCTCAGAAAGCGTACACGGTCGGCGGCGCTTCTCACGTCGCCGACTGCGGCGGTGCGAATGACCGCTTTTGGGATGCCGCAACCTTTCGCGTGTCCGGTGGTAGACTCCGATAGCACTTGGCCTATGGCTGACTTCGGCTGCACACAAGCGCTCGCCAGCCACCCCCGTTAGGGGTGGAACGCGCTCGTGGACAGATCCGCTAGCGCGGCTCTGTCCTCATCATCTAAGTTACTGACTTTCCGATAATTTATTGCATCGTGGCCACGATCGCAGACGACGTCCTAGAATTCTTTTTTGTGGCCGATGTCGGCCACGATGCGATTGCAACGTCATTCTATCATAAGCGCCGTTCCGTCTAACGGTACGGCCGTATTCGAATCTCCGAACGGCAAGGAGCCAATCATGAAAGTCATGGTCATCGTCAAGGCAAGCAAGGCTTCGGAAGCCGGCGAGATGCCCGACACGGAACTGCTCACTGCCATGGGCAATTACAACGAGGAGTTGGTGAAGGCTGGCGTCATGCTGGCCGGCGAAGGTCTGCATCCGACCTCCAAGGGCAAGCGCGTACGTTTTTCGGGTACGGACCGTACCGTCATCGACGGCCCGTTCACCGAGACGAAGGAACTGATCGCCGGCTATTGGCTGTGGAAGGTCCGGGACATGGAAGAAGCCGTCGCGTGGCTGAAGCGGTGCCCGAACCCCCATCATGAGGTGACCGAGGTCGAGATCCGGCCGATCTTCGAGGCCGCCGACTTCGGTGCGGAGTTCACGCCGGAGCTGAGGGAACAAGAGGAACGCCTCATGGCCGAAGCTGCACAGAACAGCAACAGGTGATAGCGCGCGAAACAAGGAATGACGCAATGCAATACGCCATACTTTGTTATCAGGATGAGAACGTCACCTGCGCGTGGTCCAAGGAGCATGACGACGCTGTCATGACCAAACTCGGCTCCATCATGGAGAAACACAAGCACAAGCTCGGGCCAGTCGCGCGCCTCCTGCCGACCACAGCTGCGACGACGCTCCGCAAGGATCGCGAGCCGGCTCTTGTGATCGACGGCCCCTTCGCCGAGACCAAGGAGCAACTCCTCGGTTTCTACATCATCGACTGCGCGTCGCTCGACGAGGCGCTGGCGTTCGCGCGCGAGCTCGGCGCTGTTAATCCGGGTGGAGCCTACGAGATCCGACCAGTCGGCGTGCTCTTTGCGGGAGCCGCTGCATCGTGAACCCGCACGACTGGATCGGCTCAGTGATCGCTGCTGCACGGCCACAAGCCATGGCGGCGCTTCTGCGCAATATTCGCGATCTCGATGCGGCCGAGGAAGCATTTCAGGAAGCTTGTCTGCGCGCGCTAAAGAGCTGGCCCAAGAACGGACCACCGCGTGATGCGGTCGCGTGGCTGATCATGGTCGCCCGGAACGCCGGCATAGACACACTGCGCAAGGAGAGCCGTCTGCGGCCACTGCCGCCGGAGGATGTGATCTCAGATCTCTCGGACGCCGAAGCCATCGAGGTGCAGCGTCTCGACGAGGCCGACTACCGTGACGACATCCTGCGGTTGCTGTTCGTCTGTTGCCATCCGGAGCTGCCATCGACGCAGCAGATCGCACTCGCCTTGCGCATCGTCTCGGGTCTCACCGTACCCCAGATCGCGCGCGCATTTCTTGTCAGCGAAGCGGCGATGGAGCAGCGCATAACCCGCGCGAAATCGAAGATTGCAGGTGCACATGTGCCTTTCGAGGCCCCAGGCGCGGTCGAGCGAAGCGAGCGGCTTGCGGCAGTCGCTGCGATGGTCTACCTCGTCTTCAACGAGGGGTACACAACGAGCGTGGTCGAGCACGGCGCCAAGGCGCCGCTTTGTGAAGAGGCGCTTCGCCTCTGCCGGCTGCTGCACCGACTGTTTCCGAGCGAGCCAGAGATCATGGGGCTCACGGCCATCATGCTGTTGCAGCATGCGCGTGCGGCCGCCCGCTTCGATGCCGACGGCGCTGCCGTCCTTCTCGAAGATCAAGACCGCACGAAGTGGGATCGGCGGATGATTGCCGAGGGTCTCGCCCTTGTCGACAAGGCGCTCCGCCATCGTCGTCCCGGTCCCTACCAGGTTCAGGCTGCCATCGCCGCACTTCATGCCCGTGCGCTCACATTCGCCGAAACGGATTGGGCGCAAATCGACCAGCTCTACGACACACTCGAAAGGATGCAGCCCTCGCCCGTTGTCACGCTCAATCGCGCCGTGGCCGTGTCCCGGTCGCGTGGTCCCGCGGACGCGCTCGCCATGATCGAGCCGCTGGCTGAGAAGCTGAACAGTTACTTCTATTTCCATGGCGCGCGCGGAGCGTTCCTGAAAGAACTTGGCCGCCACGGGGAGGCGCGCACAGCTTTCGACCGCGCCATCGCGCTCGCCAACACGCCAGCCGAGGCCGCACACATCCGCAGCCAGCTCGACAGCCTAGCGGAAGTGCGGAAAAGTTGAGGAGACGGCATGACACAAGAGCCCGTAACGATCTGGACCCTTGACTGGGTGCCTGAAATGCCCCGCGGATACGTGCGTGATTTGCGGTTGAGGTGGGCCTGCGAAGAGGCGGATTTGCCCTACACGGTACGTACTGTTGCATTCAAGGGACGAGAGACCAATCATCTCGACCAGCAGCCGTTTGGCCAAGTTCCGTTTCTCGCCGATGGCGACGTACAGATGTTCGAGAGCGGTGCGTGCCTGCTGCATCTGGCAGAGAAGAGCGAGGTGCTGATGCCCAGCGAGCGCCGAGACAAGGCCGAGACGCTGCAATGGTTCGTTGCCGCGCTGAATTCAGTCGAGATGGTCACCGTGCCCTGGTGGTTCATCAATATGTCCGCACCGGCGGAAAATCCTCTCGCTGGCTGGATGAAGCAACGCTTCGACCGGTTGGAAGCGGTCTTGCGAGGGCGGGAATGGCTCGCGGCATCGCGCTTCACTGTTGCGGACGTCATCATGA
Source organism: Hyphomicrobiaceae bacterium (assembly GCA_036768475.1). Taxonomy (GTDB): domain Bacteria; phylum Pseudomonadota; class Alphaproteobacteria; order Rhizobiales; family Hyphomicrobiaceae; genus JAEUMD01. The sequence goes on from DAIPMW010000016.1 coordinate 12,705, forward strand.
CCGACGTACTGCGCTTGCCCAGTGATCTGGGCGCGCTCGAGGATCACAGTGCTCTCAAAGCCTATGTTGCGCGCAGTTGCAAACGTCCGGCCTTTCAGAAGGCTTACCGTGATCAGTTGGCGCATTTCGCCGCCGCGGACGCGAGGTGACGTGACCGCGCACACCGACGCCTCACTCGATTGCGCTTTATAGGCAAGATGAGGGCATCACCGAATTCGAAGCCATTCGGTTGGCTGTAGAGAAGTGATTGCCTGTCAACCGAGCAACGCCGACGTTGGCTCGTCGATTGCGCCGTCGCGCATGTTGAACGCGCGCGATTCGTTCGCCTTGAATAACTTGTGATAAGCCAATCAGCAACCCGGCGCCTCATCCAGAAAGTGAAACGCACCGTCTGTCACGCCGGCCCGTTCAGCATGCTGGTTTGCGTCCGGCGCGTCGATAAATGCTTTCGCCTTCGCCTGATCGCGAACTTCGAAGATGAAAAAGACGGTGTCGGGCGCGTCGCTGTCGCGCCAAATTCGTTCCAACAGGAGCCCGGCTTCCCTGTGCGCCTCGGCGTCCGCGTCGAATATCTTCCGCCACGCGGCGTAATCTTTGACAGTGTTCCTACACAAGAGATGCATCGCGAAATCCTTCGTCAGGGATCGGTGAACTCTGTGAACGCCCTGGGCGCACGCAAGTTCCATGGTCCGGCAGGCTTAGGCGCTGTCGCCGGGCCGCCGACCAGTTTCAATTCTGTACCCCGCCTGCCTTCGGCGTGATCACCATCCACGATACGCCGAATTTATCCTCGACGGCGCCGAAACGCTCTGCAAAGAAGGTCGGGCCGATCGGCATCTGCATCTTCCCGTCCGCGGCGAGCGCGTTGCAGATCCGGTCGACCTCCGCCGGATCGTCGACGCTGAGAGCCAGCGACATGCAGGAGAAGTCGAGCGGACCGCTTTTCATGCCGTCCGACAGCATGATGTCGACGCTGGCAACGCGGATCTCGCCGTGCATCACCCTTTCGCCGAGCCCCCCTGGCAAGGCATCGTTTGGCAAATGATCCGGGTTGTCCTTGAAATGCATCAGCATCTGCACTTCTGCGCCGAGCGTCTTCCTGTAATAGTCGATCGCCTCCTCGCAGCGCCCGCGAAAGAAGAGGTAGGGCTTAATCGTGTTGGCCATCGTTTTGCTCCTGTCCTAGGTCTCGTCAGCGCTCGTTCGCTGTCAACTGCCTGCCCTATGCCTTGAACGTCACATGCCCTTGCTCATCGATGGGCCAAGCAGGGTTCCACGCGATTTCCCAGGCGTGCCCATCGGGATCGGCCACGTAGCCTCTGAAGCCACCATGCGGTGGAGCGTCCGCGGCCCGCAACAGCGTCCCCCCGGCAGCGACGAGGGCGTTCATCAATGGCTCGACGTCCTCTTTCGCGTAGACATTGTGAGCAAGCGCCATACTTGCACGGACGTTGCCTGACGACGGTCGATTCATGTCCTCGCCCAACTTGGCGCTGAGCCAGGTGCCCAGTATCAGTCCATTCATCTGATAGAAGGCGATTTCCGCGTTCTCGAACACGGGCGTCCAGCCGAAGCCCCCGCCGTAGAACCGCTTCGAACGCGCAAGATCGTCAATCCCTATTGTGACGACAGCAATCTGTTGCATGGTGCTCCAACTCCGGCTTTCGGCTTGCGATTGTCAGCCGCTGTGGCCTTTCTCTACGTGGCGCTTGAAGTTATTTAGAATGGCCTGCCAACCGTCGCGCTGCTGCTCGATCGAATGGGTCTGCTCGGCATCGAACGTGGCCTGCACAGTTACGCCATCCTTGCCGCCGAGGAACTCGACCTCGGCCTGCCGGTCGCCGAAGGCATAGGTGATCAGCTTGTGAGGCACGATCCTGGTGTAGGTTCCTGCGAAGTCGAATCCCACGCTGCCATCCTTCGCCTCCATGCGGGAAGAGAAGGCGCCGCCCTCGCGCAGATCGACGGAGGCGCTCGGCGTATGCCAGTCGTCCGACGCGGCATTCCACTGCATGATGTCCTCTGGCGTGGTGTAGGCCTGCCACACACGCGCGATGGGCGCGTCTATGGTCGTTTGGACCGTTATGCGGTTGTCGGCCATTCCATATCCTCTGTATGAGCGTGGTTGCAGGAGGCGGTCACATGCGCGTCATTGGTCGATCTCGGGCTCCACCATCATCGCGAGCTTCTGCAACGACTGCTGCCAGCCGAGCGTGCAGGCTTCGCGCGGGATGATATCGGGAATACCTGACTGCTCGATCGACATCTCGGTGCCAACGGATACCGCCGAGAGCGTGACGGTAACCTTCATTTCGCTAGGCAAATTCGCGTCGTCGAACCGGTCCGTGTATACAAGCCGCTCGCCGAGTACGAGTTCGAGATACTCGCCGCCGAAGGAATGGCTTTTGCCGGTCGTGAAGTTTCGGAACGACATGCGGTGGCTGCCGCCGACCTTGGCGTCGAGCTCATGGACGGTGCACAGGAATCCGTAAGGTGGCAGCCAGCTGGCGATCGCATCGGGTTCGACGAAGGCGCGATAGACTTTCTCGGGCTTGACCGCGAGGACGCGGTGAAAGCGAACGGTGCTCGGCATATCAAATTCCTTCTTGCTACGCGTCGGTGTATGCGGTGGCTGACACGCATACATATGCGCTGTTTCGACCGTTGAGGTTCTTCCGTATGGACCAAGGACGCCGGACCATGCTGCGATCCGACACGGCGAACAGGAAAATTTGTCGATCCGCTACTTCAGTCAGCCATATACGTACGGCGCCGCAGCGCAGCGACGATCAGCGATGCCATGGCCAGCGTTTGAAAGACGGCGCCGGCGAGATGCGAGTACTCCCACGCGCTGCGCAACCGCGCCCAATCGGCAGGTTGCGTCGTCCAATTCGACGTCGCCTGATTGGCAGGAAAGGTCCAGATCCAAAAGACGGCTTGGGCGGCAACGAGGCAGGCGAGCGCCGCTAGCGCCGGCCACATGACGCGCGGCTCTGATCTATAGAACCAAATCACGGACAGTATGCCGACGAGTTCGACGGCCAACAGATAGGCGAGGCGGTTCCAGCCATCGTAAACCCGCTGCACGATGAAGTAGTGCTCGCGCGACATGTCGATTTTGTTAGGCAATTCGAGCGCATGAGCGAGCGCCGCAGCCATCGCCATGGCTGTGGCAAGGAGTGCAATGAAGAAGGCGATGTCGCTGACGGTCATGCCATCAGTGCGATCCATCGTAGACCTCCTTCACAGATTTCGGACGCGGGGATTCAAAAGTATCTGTGGTTGCGTGCTCCAGGAGACTTGGTGGGGTCATGGACAAGGCGGCGATGTGCAAATTGCGCGCTGGTCCTCAAGACTCCCAACCGCCCGCGCCGTACGGACGCGTGATGATCTCCAGCAGGTGACCGTTGGGATCTTCGAAATACAACCCGCGCCCGCCGTCGTGCCGGTTGATCTCGCCCTTCTTCGCCTGCGCGGGGTCGGCCCAGTAGTCGAGGCCGCGCTTCTTGATGCGCTCGAAAATCGCGTCGAACTCCGCTTCTCCAACCAGGAATGCAAAGTGCCGCGAGGGGATATCACCTTGCCTGTCCATGAAATCGAGATTGGCGTTGTTGTCGGTGGTGACGATCTCGAACGGTCCCCAATGTCGCGGCGCCGGCAAGCCGAGCATCTCCGCCATGAACGTCGCCGAGGCTTTTCTGTCGCGCGCCCAAATAATCGTGTGGTTGAACTCAATCGCCATCACGTACGTCCGTTCCTCGTCTGACCTGTGAAGCGTTCGGCCGTTCTGCCGATGCGGTCGATGTGGTCCCGATCAAACAGAGTCGTAAACGCAATTGTGCAGCGTTTCGTTCCTTGCTTTCGTTCGGCGCGATTCTGGACGACGCAGTAATCAAAGCTCCAGTGGTGTGCGGGCTCTCGATGGATTGCCCATCCTTGAAGCTGTGTGATTTGACTGCCGTACTCGACTGGTCCTCCGCTAGCTTGTGATCCTCGCCTCACGGGCGTCCGAGCTCCTTTGGTAAACGGTCCGCAATCAGGTTGAGCTCAAGGCCGTGCTCGAGGTAGGCCTTCATGCCGGCAAGTGTCCATGTGAAGCCGCCCGTCGAATCGCCGACATACTTCACGAGTTCATCGCCTGTTCCGGTCCAGCCGGACTCTTCGACCTCCAGGAATGTACCGCGCTCAAGCTCCGTGAATTTCCACGTCACCGTGGTCGGGCCACTGTAGCCCGGCCATTCCATAACGATGAGCTTGTTCGGCTCGATCTTCGTCGCCGTCACGTCGATGGAGATGTCATACCACTTCCACTCCCACTGGACCGTTTTTCCAACCTCCAATCGGCCGCTCCCATGGGAGAACCAGAAGTGAGCCGTGAACTCGGGGTCAATAATCGCCTCGAACACCTCAGCGACCGGTCTGCGGATGAGCATCGCCGTTTGCGCAACCGGCGGCCTGGTGATTTCAATGTTTGCCACTTCGCTACCACCCGAGCCGCGATAGGTCCATTGTCCGGCAGGCCGTCCGTTCGGTGGGCGATCAGTCTTCTGATGTGAATTCGCGGCAATATTCGCGACGATGCCTCGTATGAGCCTAATGCGGACTGCTTCGTTTATCTTGCGAGCACGATGTGGGTCGCGGCGTCCGTCGCGGCATGCTCGATGACGGAAAAGCCGAGCGACGGCAGGTCGAGATCCGGAAACATCGCCTCGCCACGTCCAAGAACTACAGGTGAAATGACAAGATGCATTTCATCGACCAGCCGAGCCTGAAGATACTGGCGGACGGTCGAGACACCGCCGCCGATCTTTACGTTCTTGTCTCCGGCCGCCGACCGAGCCTGTTCGAGCGCGGCCGCGATCCCATCCGTGACGAAATGAAAGACCGTACCGCCCTCCATTTCGATAGGATCGCGCGGATAGTGGGTAAGCACGAAGGTCGGGGCATGATAGGGGGGATTGTCGCCCCACCAGCCCTTCCACTGCTCGTCGTGCCAGTCGCCTCGGATCGGGCCGAACATGTTGCGGCCCATAATGAAGGCACCGAACCCCTTCATCGAGCGCGTGGCATAGTCATTGTCTATCCCCTCCGATCCGCCATCCTTGCCGATCATCTCGTGAAACCTCCTGGTGCCGAACTGCCACTCATGCAGTTCCTCGCCGCGCTTCCCGAGCGGGTCTTCGCGGCTCTGGTTCGGCCCCGCGCCGTAGCCGTCGATCGAGAGCGAAAACCCAGAGACGATTACTTGGCTCATGGCTGGATACTTTCCGTATGTCCGATGCGAAAGATCTCTTTCCTTCTGTCTCTCCTTGGTCGTGGCATGCGCAGTCACCGGCCTATTCATCGTGCCCGAGAATCGATGTCGCGTATGCCAGCGCGACGAGGCTCAATGTGACGAAGCCAAAGATGATCGCGTGCGATGCCTCCCAAATGTTGCGCAACTCTCGCCAGTCTCCGGTACGCTCACCGCCGAAAGCGGCGAAGAAAGCAGCACCCAATCCGGACGTGGCGACATCCTTGACCCAGAAGTTGTTGACCGGATGCGTCATCAGCCAATAGGTGGCATGGCCGGCAATCATGAGCACGAGAGCCGCGGCAATCCACCAGAAGCGCGCACTTGCAGTCGGCGTGAGATAGAGCAGGACCGCGAGCGCTAATATCCCACCGAGTTCGCCGACGAGCCCGACGAGGGTGAAACCCGGATAGTAGATGGCCTGGACGGCCTTGTAGTTCGCCTCGTCAAGCCGCAGTTTGCCAGGCAGTTCGGCGACGTGCGCCAGCGACGTCCCGAATTTCATCGCGACGAGTACAAGGCAAAGGATCATCAGAAGGCGCATAGATCGCACCCCGTCGCCTCTTCCGCCTGCCCTCCGCAACAATCGCGGGCAGATAGAAAGTCAACGTGTCTGCTTCGCTCCGGTTCCCGGAATGTTGCGACGCAATATACGATCGACGAAAAGCCCGCCAAAGTGTTGTCGTGCAGCGAGGCGTGCGCCAGTGGCACACGCCCACGATGGTGTGAGGCAGTGTAGAGACAATCACTTCTTCGGTTGGAAGACATCGACGGCGACAAGCAACACTTCCTCTGTGCCGGCGTTCTTGTGCCAATGAGTAGTCGCCTTGGTAGCCTGCGCCATATCACCGGGCTTCAGCTCGATAATCTTGCCATCGCCAAGTGTCACAGTGTCGATGCCCTTAAGCGCGTATACGACGGCGGGGCGATCTGCGTGGCTGTGTATGCCAATGTGGCCGCCGGGGGCGATACTCAGAATGCGCATTCGCAGTTGACGACCCTGCATGCCACTAATTTCTGGGCCAAGATCAACGAACTGGGACTTCACGGTGGTGAAGCCGACATTACCCTTAGGCGCTGCTTCCTGACAGGTGGCTTCTTGAGTGGGAACAACAAGTATGGCCGCGAGCAGAGCGCCCGCAGAAGCGATGCGAAGCATGATGAAACTCCATAACTGGAGCCGCCAACAATAAGGAGGTGCAGCTTTCCGAAACGTGCAGTGTCGGCGGCCAGAGCCAATAGCAATTCCGTCGTTAGCGAAATGTGCTCATGATGCCTGCCGGCACTTCGGCGCCGTGCCAGAATTGTGAGCACAGTAACGCGCCGACACACGGGTGGCAAACGAGGGGTGATCCGGTGTCAGCACTTTACCGCTGCAGTCGATATGGGCCACTTTGAGTCGTGCTCGCGAGACCATTCCGCTGTCGGAGGGCAAGCGTCCGGGCAGCTGCCTTGCTCCTGATCTCGGTCCAGAAATAAGATATCTATATCGCTCGATACTGAGGGTGTGGCTATGCGCGTTGCAGTAATGGCGACTGGTGCTGTAGGAGGCTACTTTGGTGCTCGGTTGGCAGAGGCGCGGCATGAAGTTCACTTTGTTGCTCGCGGTGCCAATCTCGATGCCATCAGAACCAAAGGCCTCAAGGTTGAGAGCGTGCTTGGCGACCTCTTTCTCGCGTCACCAAGTGTGACGGATGATCCTGCCAGGATAGGGCCAGTCGACATTGTGCTATTTGCCGTCAAGCTTTGGGATACGGAGAAAGCAGCTCAACAAGCTCTGCCCCTGATCGGACCGCATACGCGAGTTATTCCGTTGCAGAACGGCATTGACGGTCCCGATCGACTGAGACCAATCCTCGGGGACGATACTGTCGTTCCCGGCAGCGCATATATCGCCACAGTACTGTCGGCACCCGGCGTCGTGGCACACACAAGCGCGTTCGCACGCATGATCGTCGGACGAAGCGATGGCAAACAAGATCCCTTCCTTGCAGAATTCGTCGAAGCTGCAAAGGCAGCAGGCATCGACATTACGCTATCAGATATGATCGATCGAGAGCGCTGGCAAAAGTTCGTCTTCTTGGTTGGCTTATCGGGTGCAACCGCGTCAACTCGTATGCCTCTTGGGCCAATCCTGCAAGATCCCGACACGCGCGCATTCTTCTATGAACTGATGCGTGAGGTCGTGGCTGTCGGGCGCGCGACGGGCGTGCCAATTCCGTCGGACTTTGCGGACGACAGATTGAAATTCGGTGAGTCTTCACCTCCCAACTTCAAGGCATCAATGCTCCATGACCTCGAGCGCGGCAAGCGACTTGAATTGGACTGGCTTGCAGGATACGTCGTCAAACTCGGCCGCGAATTGGGTGTGGAAACACCTGTGAATGAAGCGGTGTACCGCGTCTTAAAGCTTCATCGCATGGGAGTGGGGGCATCAGGTGAGGCGGTGGCGGCATAGCCTAACTCGATACTTCCCCTGCCCGGCGATCGTAAGAGGCGAAGAAACTAACTGGTATTCCGATTGTCCGTTCGGTCGAAGTTCCCGCGCAGCGAGGCCTACTCCGCTCTTGTCTGGAGCCGATCGAAAATGCCACCTTTGCCACCTGTATTTCCACTGAAATTGGGAAGGGTCGAGACGCGGGGTGTGCGCGTACCTTTAACGTTTGCTCTGGGGCTAGGGCCGCACTGCGCGAAAGTCCGCAATCCACCCGTGTCAGTTCAATTTGGGCTTGTTCTCGATCTCCTTAGCGATACGTTCGCGCTCGTTGAAACGTTCAAGATGGAAACGCTGGAAGTTCCGGTCCTTTTCGTAGACCTTCGCGCGCACCCACGTGAACATATCGTAGAACGTGCCGGCACCGATGCCGAGGTTCATCCGCGCCACCTCCAGCGGCTGTCCCCACTGGCCCTTCGCCTTGTCGATGTCGTCCTTGAAGAAGACAACCGTCGGCGTGAACATGATACCCCAGCGTTCGGCGAGTTGCTTCTCCGGCATTCTTTCACCGTCGAAGTCGGTCACCTCACGTGAGCCCCACATATCGAACTGGATCACCGCGAAGTTTTTGCGAACGTAGTCGTTGATGTACCGCTTCTTCAGCACTTCAGTGTGCATCTTCACACAATAGATGCATCCGCGCTGCTCGAAGATGACGGCGAGCCGCTTGCCCTGCGCTTTGGCCTCGGCGAAATCTTCCCGCAGGTCGAAAAAAGACTGTACGAACCACTTTTGGTGATAGATGCCGTCGTCACCCTTCTGAGGGATGACTGCCGGTTCTTCCTCGCCGATCGCGGGCGGCAGGTTCGGCGTGTCCTCGGCAACAGCGGAGCCCGTCACGGCAAATCCCAAGAGCATCGCCCCGATCAATTTACGTGCGGACGCAAGCGGACGAGACCATGCGTTGGGCGACGACGGAGCCTGCATCCGGGAAGAAAACATAAGCATCTCTGAAAGCCTCGATTGTCACAACCCACGCAAGACTAGCGCAGGCACATGCCGTATCAAAGCATATCAATCACCCGTCACAAGGATTGACAGGAAGCGCAGCACAACGACGCACAAAAACAGCGCGAACGCCTGTTCCAGCCGCCGTTTTGGGATGCCGTGTGCAAGGCGTACACCCAGCGGAGCGGTCATCACACTCAGCGGAATGATGAGCGCCGCGCCCAGAAGGCTGACGTAGCCGATTGAGAATGGCAGCGTCCCCGGCACGCCCCAGCCTGCCCACATGAAGCCGAGCGCTCCCGGGATTGCTATGAGTGGTCCAAAGCCTGTCGAGGTCCCCACAGCCTGCAAGACAGAACGACCATAAAGTGTCATCAAGCCAACGATGAAGGCCGCACCGCCGATAGAGATCAGAACCGAGACGTAGCCCACGCATATTGCATAAAACTCAAGCCAGCGGCTCTTCGGTATGGCCGCGCCGAGCCGCCACTCGTCCCGTCCGAACCACATTTTCGCGGCCATGACGGTACCGAACACGACCCAGAACCACTTCAGGAACGTGCTCGAAACACTCCCCGCGGTGAGAACACCAAAGCCGACGCCCACGACCGTCCAAGGTCCCAGCCGCTTGACCAGATCCAGATCGACTGACCCCTTGGAGCGATGCGCTGCAAATGAACGCAGCGAGGTCGGTATGATAACGGTGAGCGACGTGGCGAGCGCCATGTGCATGCGAATGGCCGGATCGACACCGAGCGCCGCGAAGGTCTCATAAAGTACCGGCACCAGGATCCCGCCGCCGCCGATGCCCAACAGACCCGACATGAAGCCCACAACCGCACCAGCCACAGCCAGAGCCAATACCAGCATCGCGATGTTGCCGGCACTCAACGTTATATCGGCGCCCATAGTCTCTCTCGGATAATGTTCCGGAAAATCGAAGTCGCATACACAGCCCGCCGCGATCAAGCAGCGGACTGGGATGCCAGTGGCAGCATCGCTAGCACGCCGCGGCCTGAATCGCTACCGTGCTAGGGTGCTGCGGCAATACTCGCCCGTTGCTCCGCGATGGCCAGCGCTTCCAACAGCGCATCGATTTTCACTGCCGGTCCGACACCCTTTTCGCTCAAATACCGGCGGAAGGCGCGCGCCCGAGGGCGCCCGTGATAGAGCCCAAGCATGTGCCGCGCAACATTGTGCAGCCGGCCACCGGCAGCAAGATGCCGCTCGATGTAGGGCAGCATGGCGCAAATCGATTGGGCTCGTGTCGGCGAAGGTTCCTCATCGCCGAAAATCAGACGATCCACGTCCGCCAGGAGATAGGGCGTCTGGTAGGCGGCGCGCCCCATCATCACGCCGTCGACGTGCGCCAGGTGGCCCTGCGCCTCTGCGAGCGACGCTATACCGCCGTTGATGACGATGGTGAGATCAGGACGCGCTGCCTTCAGCCGATAGACCCTGTGGTAGTCGAGCGGCGGAATTTCGCGGTTCTCCTTTGGCGACAATCCCGCGAGCCAAGCCTTGCGCGCATGGACGATGAAGATGCTGCAGCCTGCGAGGCCAACCACATCGATGAATTTCTGAAGGTCGCTTTCGCTGTCCTGGTCGTCGATACCGATGCGGCATTTGACCGTTACGGGCACCGACGATGGAACGCTCGCCCGCATAGCCGCAACGCAAGCCCCGACAAGGTCCGGCTCAGCCATAAGGCAGGCGCCGAACCGTCCCTCCTGCACGCGATCCGACGGGCAGCCGACGTTGAGATTGATTTCATCATAGCCCATGTCGACGGCGATCCGCGCGGCAGCCGCAAGCTTCTGCGGATTGGAGCCGCCGAGTTGCAGCGCGAGCGGATGCTCGGCCGTGTCAAAGCCGAGGAGCCGCTCACGGTCGCCGTGCAGGATGGCTTCTGCCGTCACCATCTCCGTATAGAGCAGTGCACGGCGCGTCAGTTGACGATGGAAGAACCGGCAGTGCCGATCCGTCCAATCCATCATTGGAGCAACCGAGAACCTATGGTTGAACTTGTTCATCCCTTTGGTTTTTCTGGTAACCGCAGAAAGCCTGACACATCGTCAGCGGCCTGAGGCCGCCAACACAGCACCGATCTACCCCGAGCACGCCGGCGCGTCCACGGGTCCCGGACGGCATGTCTCAGATGACGTAACTTCGGTAACGTAACTCCGATGACGTTGCGATTGCGGTTCAACCGGAATACGCGGTCAACCCACCGCACATCATGCCTGTCTGCCGGCGCAAAGGGCAAAGTCTAACGTAGTCCTGCCGGCACTGGTGAGCGCGCGAAATCAACCGCCAGCGCCGCAAGTGATTGCGACGCGCTTTGCGCGGTTGCCTGACACCAATCAGCGCGTTCGAGCATCCCCCCCGGCGCGGAACGGCCGCCGCCGGACCTTAAGTCATTCTCGATCAACTTCCGTGCACCCAGTTGCAATGACCATTCTCCCGACCCATTTTCTCAATATGGTTGTCGCGCTCGAACTCGACGTTGCGCGAACGATGGAGGAACAGGTCTGACCGCTTGGGCGGTTGTTTTTAACAAAAGCATAAAGGATGACCGGGGTGGCAATTGCCGCTGGCATGGAACGTTTCCTGGAAATCCTGCGCGCTAAAGCTCCCGCCAGAGTGGATGAGCTTGCGCCTGCCAGGAGGCGTGTGCGTCACGGGCTGTTGTCGGTCGGCCTGAAGCTTCACTGCGTTGGAGACGACGATCCGCTCAGATCGCTCATCGAGGCCTTGGGCGGCAGGCGGCTCGTGCTTGAGCGCAATGTCTACAAGCAGTCCGACTCGAATTTCTGCTTGGTGTTGCCCCCGCTTGGTAGCGCCCATGCAGCCATACTTCTCTTGGAATCCATCGAGGAATATGCGGGCTGCAGCCTGTTCAACAACCCTCAGATCCAGCTTCAGGTCTGTTCACCTGGGCGTCTCACACCCCGCAATGCGGCCTTGCACGCTATCGGCTTCTACCTCAGTTCCGATACACTGCGCCGGTATGCCCTGAACGATTTCGCGACCACGGTTTCCGAAGATTACTATCATCGCGGCAAGCGCATCGTCATTCACGACGCTGGTCCCTATGGCGACTTCGACGCCGAATTCGAATGGTGGGCGCGCACATCCGATGGACTGTCCATTCGCCCGAACCTGCCATTTCTCAGCGGTCGCACTGATATTCTCGTCGGGCCGGGCAGCAAAATGGATATTTACAATATCAATCTCCTGGCCACCCTTCTGGTTCACGCACAATCGGCCGACGGCGACGGCTACTGGAGTTCATTGGGACGGCAGCTTACCCGCGAAATGACGGCACTCCTTGAGCGGCACATGCTCGCCGGGCTGGTCGATGCACCTTGGGTTTGCGCGACCGAACTGGAAGGTTCCGCCAAGGATCTTTTATTCTATAGCGCCCTCCAGGAACTGACATCATATGCGACAGGTGAGGCCGACCGCCTCGGCTATGGAGAGCACGCTGCGAGCGCCGCAAATCAGCAGGGCGTAGAGGTGCCCGGTGGTATTCTGAAAGAGGTACAGAGCCTCATGGCCAAGTATCGCGGCCTCATCTTATCCAGCTCCGCACAAGAGCACGGAGATGCCCCATGATCGTAATCGCACATCAGCCAGGATCGGAACCACTGAAGATTCCCGAGCAGATACCAAATCCCGTGGTACGGCCCGTTGCCCCACCCACTCCAGACCAGAGGCCTGAACCCAGAGAGCCCGTGAAGGTCCCCGAGAAGGTGCCCGCCAACTGAGGACCGATTGCGCTGGCGCGCTGCAAATGCGGCAAGTGCGGTGGGTTCCTTCCGAGTGCGCTTCCAATTGGCTCGGCGATAGCCATTCAACACGGCATCGGCGGCGGCGTGTTACCGCTTGGCCCCGCGACTGCGCGAGTTGTTCCGCGGCTTCGGCTTGGAGCTATCAGTGTCATCGGCTTCCGTCTCGGGAAGCGTCATACGCAAGCTCTCGGCGGCGCGCTGCAAGAGAGGCAGATGCGATAGTGCGGCCTCGACGCTCAAGCGGTACTTGGGTCCATGACAGGCGATCCCGGCAACGATTTGTCCATGAGAGTTGAGCAGCGGCACTGCTAGCGCCACCAGCCCGTCGATGAATTCCTCGTCATCGATGCTATAGCCGCGCTCCTTTATCAGTTTGATCTCCTGCTCCATCCGATCGATATCGGTAATGGTATTGGCGGTGTGCGCAGCCATGCCCGTGATCGACAGAAACTTCTGGCGGCGCGCGCGGGTCATCGCCGCCAGAAAAAGTTTACCGCTTGCCGTGCAATGCAACGGAACCAGCGAGCCCGGTTCCAGGTTCAGGCGCAGCGGCCAGCGCGACTCGACACGATCGACGTAGATCGACTGATCGTGAAGGCGCATCGACAGATTGCACGTCTCGCCGATCTCGTTCACCAGCCGTTGCAGTATGGCTCTCCGCTCAGGCTGAAAACCCGAATTGACAACGTTGAGACCCAGGCTCCACAGGCGATAGCCAACGCCATAGCGCCTGCTCCCCAGATCGCGCAGGAAATAGCCCCCGCTCTCCAGTTGCTGGCAGAGCCGGTGCACGGTCGGCTTGGGAAGTTGTGTGGCGGCGGCCAATTCAGCGACCGAGAGTTTGCCGGAATTCTCCGCAACCGCGGTCAACAGCCTCATCACGCGAGACACCACCGAAGCGTTGTCTTCCATGACTGCTGGCGCGTCCGGCTCAATCCTTTTCAATCTGGCGTCATCGAGACCACGAACCCGTCCACTCGACATTGAGCAACTCCGTGTCACCGCACAACATTTCCAATAGCGTCATGAGCCAACCGTTCATCTCCAAGGCGCTTGCTGCGGTGCATCACCAATTCTTCTTGCTGGCTGAGTAAATATCATGTCTAATGGAATATATCGTCTCACTCAATGATAATTTGATTGCTCATGAGCCTTTGGCAGTCCGATGTCGTCGCCGCCGTCGCCTGCCTTGTACGAATGGACCGACACACCTCGAGTGGGTCGCCAAGCGAGAGGGAAGTCGGCCGCATGCAGGCGGCAACGAAGCAGCTTAATACGACCGGCATGAACACAATGGCGCCTGCAGCTGGCCTGCAAGCCCGACAAAAAAGAGGCCGGCATCTCATGGAGGAAACCCGCATGATAGGCAGAATGTTGAAGTCGCTGGCCGTCGCGCTTGTGACGCTTGGCGTCTCAACCGGCGCGATCGCACAGCAGAAGATCAGAATGCAAACCGCGGTGCCCAGCGCCTCGATCTATTTCGAGTTGCTGAAGCGGTATGCTGATCGCGTGGACAGAATGTCCGCCGGCAAGATCAAGATCGAGGTTCTTCCCGACGGCGCCATCGTGCCGGCCTTCGAAATCCTCGATGCGGTCGACAAGGGGATCGTTGAAGCAGGCTACGCCTGGACACATTACTGGTCCGGCAAGCATCCCGCCGCTGGACTGTTCTCAAATCCGATGGCGGGCGCAGGCGCCGGTCTGGACCAGCTATCCCACGTCGCGTGGCTCTACGAAGGCGGCGGCAACAAGCTGCTTGCCAAGCTCTACAACGACGTTTTGAAGCTCAATATCGTCGCCCACATGGTACAGCCGATGGGCCCCGATCCACTCGGCTGGTTCAAACGCCCGATCAAGGACGTCGCGGACTTCAAGTCCATGAAGTACCGCTCGCCGCCCGGCATTACCGGTGAGATCTTCAAGGAAATGGGCATCGCCGCCGTCGCCATGCCCGGAGGCGAGATCGTGCCGGCCGCCCAACGCGGAACCATCGATGCCGCCGAATGGATCGGACCGGCCGACGACCGCAACCTTGGCCTGCATACCATCTGGAAGAACTACTACCTCCAAGGTCTCCACCAATCGACCGACGTCGGCGAGATCCTTTGGAACAAGGACTGGTACGACAAGCTTCCTGACGATCAGAAGGCGATCCTCGAAGCGGCGTCGCTGGCCAGCATTGGCGAGACCTACACATTCAATGTGTGGCGCAACGCCCAGGCGATCGTCGAGCTGCGTGAGAAGCACGGTGTGGAGATCCGCGACACACCAAAAGACTTCTACCCAGAGTTCGTAAAGGCCACCAACGTTGTTCTGGATCGCTACGCTGCCAAGGATGCCTTTTTCAAGGAAGTGCTGGACAGCCAGCGTCAGTTCGCCAAGACGACCGTGCCATATTGGACGAAGATTCTCGACCTCTATGCCGGGCTCGGAAACGCTGCCCTAAACAAGTAATCGCGTCGGGTCGCGTTAGCAAAGAACACCGGCACCAGCTCGACTGGTGCCGGTGTGCGGGCTGCCTCGTGCCGCTTGCCGGTGTGTAGGCGCCCGCCATTTCGGTCCTGCCACAATTGACCGGACCAGGAGGGATCCATGGAATCCAATTCGTCGAATGGCCTCATCCGGCTCGTCCATCGCATCGACACGGTGGCCGTATGGTCCGGCTCGATCGTGAGCTGGTTGATCATACCGATGGTGTTCGCACTCGTTTACGAGGTGATCGCGCGCTACTTTTTCAACGCGCCGACCATCTGGGCCTACGACGTGACGTTCATCACATACGGCACGTTCTTCATGCTCGGTGCCGCCTATACACTTCAGCGCAACGGCCATATCCGTACCGATAGCTTCTATTCATATTGGTCGGTGCAGCGGCAGGGCATGGTCGACACAATCTGCTATCTGGTTTTCTTCTTCCCGCCCTTGTTGATCTTCCTGTTCGTGACCTGGGATTATTTTCTGGTCTCCTACATGCGCGATGAGCGCAGCGTTACCTCGCCGTGGCTGCCGCCAATCTGGCCGTTGAAGGCGGTCCTGCCATTGAGCTGCTTGCTTCTCTTGACCCAAGGTGTGGCGGAGCTTCTCCGCTCGGTGCACGCCTGGCGCACTGGCGAGCGAATTTCACGATTTAATCCCTCACAATCTGACAATGGACTCGAGGAGCCACCCAGTGCTTGAGCTGCTCGGCATTTCCAACGAGATCCTGGGACTCATCTCCCTGGTGATTTTGTTCAGCGCCATCTTCATCGGCTTCCCGATTTCGTTCACTCTGATCGCCGTCGCGCTCGGGATTGGCTGGCTCGCGCTCGGCAAGGTCGCAGTCTACCTCATGACGTTGCAGTTCTTCTCCGTCATGAAGGAGACATCACTCGCCTCTGTGCCGTTCTTCCTGTTCATGGGCTATCTGCTTGAACAGTCCGGACTGATGGAACGGCTGTTTCGCGGCGTGCAGCAACTGCTCGGCAATCTGCGCGGCTCGCTCTATCTCGCCATTCTAACGACCGCGACGATATTTGCCGCCGCCACCGGCATCGTCGGCTCCTCGGTAACGCTGCTTGGCGTCATGGCCGCACCGTCGATTATCCGTTCGGGCTACGACGTGCGCATGGCGGCAGGAGCGATAACCGCCGGCGGCACGCTCGGCATCCTCATTCCGCCGTCCGTCATGCTGATTGTGATGGGGCCTGTAATCGGCGTGCCAGCCACCGAGCTCTTCATGGCGGCAGTGATACCCGGTGTCATGCTTTCAGGTCTCTACATCGGCTATTGCCTCGTTCGTTGTCATCTCAATCCCGCGCTCGGTCCACCTTTGGCGCCCGAGGATATGCCGCCAAGCAAGCTCGTCGTTCTCAAGGAGCTTTCGATCGGCGTGCTTCCGGTGGTCATCGTTATTCTTGCCACGCTCGGCGTGATCCTTGCCGGCATCGCGACACCGACCGACGCAGGTGCTGTCGGCTCGTTCGTGGTGCTCGTTCTTACCGTCGTGACGCGCACGATGGATTGGCAGCGGTTCCGCCGCGCGACGTTTGCCACGCTCCAGGTCTCCAGCATGATCCTGCTGCTGGTTGCAGCATCGAACTACTTCGGCGCCGTCTTCGCCCGCTTGGGCACGGCAAACATGATCGCCGAATGGCTGGTGAGCCTGCCATTTCCGCCAACGGTTATGCTGATCCTTATCTTGCTGCTCATCTTCGTGCTGGGCTGGCCGCTGGAGTGGGTGCCTATCGTGCTTATCGTCGTGCCGATCATGCTGCCCCTGGTGCAGAAGCTCGGAATCGACCTCGTCTGGTTCAGCATGCTTGTCGCGGTCTGCCTGCAAACCGCATGGCTGTCACCTCCAGTCGCGCTATCTGCCTACTTCCTCAAAGGCGTCGTTCCATCCTGGGAGCTGGGCGACATCTATCGCGGCATGTTGCAGTTCATGGTGTTGCAGCTGATCGGCCTCGGCTTGCTGCTCGCATTTCCGGAGATCGCATTGTGGCTGCCGCGTGTCCTCAAGTAGGCACGGGAGCGAAACTGGCTATGACGCAATCGGCGCGCGGAAAAACACACAGCGACAAGCGGTCGGCGGCGACGTACCAATCAAGGTGAACCAATGCCCGAAGTAATTGGCGAGTTCGACTACGTAATCGTCGGCGCAGGATCGGCGGGTTGCGTGATCGCCAACCGTTTGAGCGCCGATCCATCCGTGCGCGTGGCGCTTGTCGAGGCGGGCGGGCGCGACTGGAATCCATGGATTCACATTCCGGTCGGCTACTTCAAGACCATGCACAATCCGAATGTCGACTGGTGCTACGAGACCGAGCCCGATCCAGGACTCAACGGCCGGCGCCTCGACTGGCCGCGCGGAAAGGTGCTGGGCGGTTCGAGTTCCCTGAATGGTCTGTTGTATGTCCGCGGTCAGCCTCAGGACTACGACGGCTGGCGTCAGATGGGGAACATTGGCTGGGGATGGGACGACGTGCTGCCTTACTTCAAGCGCGCAGAGGACCAGGAACGCGGCGAGAGTGAATATCATGGCGTCGGTGGACCGCTGTCGGTCTCCGACATGCGCTTACGCCGTCCCATCTGTGACGCCTGGGTTGAGGCTGCGCAGAATGCAGGCTACCCCTTCAACCCCGACTGCAATGGCGCAATCCAGGAAGGCGTTGGCTACTTTCAGCTGACGACACGGCGGGGACGCCGATGCAGTTCAGCGGTCGCCTACCTGCATCCCATCAAGGGGCGTAAGAACCTCGCCATCATCACGCACGCCGCCAGCAAGCGCGTCATTATCGAGAATGGCCGAGCCATCGGGATCCTCGTGCAAAAGGGCGGCCGTGACCGGATTGTCAAGGCACGCCGGGAGGTGATCCTGGCAGCAGGTGCGATCGGTTCGCCGCAAATTCTGATGTATTCGGGAATCGGCGCAGGAGACGAACTGCAAATGCAGGGCGTGACGCCGCTCGTCGAATCTCCCGACGTCGGCAAGAACCTTCAGGATCACTTGCAAGCCCGGTTGGTCTTCAAGTGCAACGAGCCGACGCTCAACGACGAGGTGCGCAGCCTTCTGGACCAGGCCAGAATCGGCCTGCGCTACCTGCTGTTGCGCAAAGGCCCGATGACCATGGCCGCAAGCTTGGCGACCGGTTTCATGCGCACGAGCAACGACGTAGCAACGCCGGACATCCAGTTTCATATCCAGCCCTGGTCGGCAGACAGTCCCGGCGAAGGCGTGCATCCGTTTTCCGCTTTCACGGCATCCGTATGTCAGCTGCGACCCGAAAGCCGCGGCGAGATCCGCATCAGCGGTCCCGATCCGCTCGCCTATCCGACGATTCATCCAAACTATCTGTCAACACTGACTGACCAGCGCACCATCGTCGCCGGCATCCGGATCGCCCTTCGCATTTCGCAGCATCAGCCCCTCAAAGACAAGATCTCTGAACGCTTCCGGCCCGGTCCGGAAGTGGAAACCGATGAAGCGCTGCTGGATTGGGCGCGGAACTGGTCCACGACGATCTATCATCCCGCAGGTACGTGCAGGATGGGCGTCGACAGTCGCGCCGTCGTCGATCCGCGTTTGCGCGTGCGCGGCGTCAATGGCCTGCGCATTGCGGATTGTTCCGTGATGCCTACAATTGTCTCGGGAAATACCAACGCGCCCGCCATCATGATCGGCGAGAAGGTCAGCGACATGATCCGTGAGGATCGCAAATCAGCATGAGCCACATGGCTCCGATGGGTGCCATTGCCGGTCACCGGAGGTGTTGCGGCCAACTGACCGCTCGCCTCACCTCGGCTTCGATTCAATAAATTGATTTTCAACGCGAGCAGCACAACAACATCTGGCCGCACTCATGGGATCAAAAAATGACGTTCGAGGGGGAATTCGAACGATCATTGGAGCCGGAACTTCAGGTTCAGGGGGAGACATCACCATGAGAATCAGGTCCGTGTTCACGGCCATAGTGTTCGCGATGCTGGCACTTGGCGGGTCCGCTGATGCAAGCCGCGCCGATAGCGGATATGTCGAGCTGACGATCTACAAGGCAGGGTGGATCATCGGTGGCTCGGGCGGCGGCGGAATACTCGAGTTTCACGGTCGCACCTATCGCCTGACGACAGGCGGCCTCGACTACGGCCTCGTGTTCGGCGGCTCGAAAACATATCTGTCAGGACGCGTTCGGCGCATCCATAGTCCCTCCGATATCGAAGGCGTATACGTCGCGGGAGGTGCAGGCATTGCCGTAGGTATGGGCGCGCGCGCCATCATCCTGACCAACGAGAAGGGAGCGGTCCTTGAGCTCAGTGGTCGCCAGATCGGACTGCTCGCCAATCTCGATCTGAGCGGATTAGCGATCACTCTGGATTAGAACCTGACCGGCTGAGATGGACGCAGTCAAGCTTCGCCCAGCCGCGATTGAGGCTCTCAAACAAATAGATCGAGCAGGTCATAACGGCCCGACGCGATTCACGTCAGCATCTGACCTGCTCCAAACAAAAGCTTGATCGCGTGCACGTTTCAACCGGACTTGCACACGAGCACCTTTCGTGCGAGGCGCAAAGCCCCACGCGCCGTCTGACCAAGAGGATTGTTTACCGATACGGACTGTCGCTTGCGAGATTGTTTGCGATCTCGCGCTCCCAACGGTCGCCATTTCTCAAGAGCCGTTGCTTGTCGTAAATGAGTTCCTCTCGCGTCTCGGTTGCAAATTCGAAATTTGGCCCTTCAACGATGGCATCGACTGGACATGCTTCCTGGCACAAACCGCAGTAGATGCATTTGTTCATGTCGATGTCGTAGCGACGCGCCCTCTGGGTCCCATCCGACTGTCTCGGTCCTGCCTCGATCGTGATCGCCAGCGCCGGACACACAGCCTCGCACAGCTTGCAGGCGATGCAGCGCTCCTGCCCGTTGGGATAGCGTCGGAGGGCATGTTCGCCTCTGAACCGCGGCGACAGCGGGCCCTTCTCGAAGGGATAGTTCAGCGTCGCTTTGTCACCGGCGAAATAGCGCATCGACAGCAGGAACGCCGAAACGAATTCCGTAAGGAACAGCGCCCGTGTCGCACTGCGGATTTTATTTGTGTCGATCCAGTTCACCGGTTCATACGCGCGAGCACTCTCCTCGCGCTCCATTTCCACCAGAAAATAGCGGCGTCACCCCCAAATATGGGTATCGCGCAACACTTCTCCAATCTGCGAAACGGTCCGGTTGCCCAACGGGTTCCACATTGGAGCATAGTATTTAGGCGAAGTGTGCAGCGGCTCAGCGTGAAAAACATGCTCAAAACAAGGTGCCGGATCACGTTCATGTTTCTGTCAAACATGAACGCGATCTAGGATCCGCTGACCGGCCCGTCTGTTCCGGAAAAACGTCGACAACGGTGCAAACGTGCGCGCTTATCGCTCAATTGCTACGACGTCGAACCACGCCGCGTTTCCAGGTTCAAATGGCCACTTGTACAACATGAGCTTTTCATTGCCTCGCGCTCATGGCAGCATGGTTGCCCGAGAAGGGCCTGGACGGATAGCTGCGCGAGTGAATGCGCGCCGACGTGAGTCGGATTGCAGCAATCCCGGCGAAGATAATGGAGGTCCGACGTGCACTATCTTGTAGGAATGCGCTTGCCGCACTCAAGCGGGCATGTGGTCGTGGAAGCGGACGACGCGCTCGCCGCTGCCCTGCAGGCCAAGGCCGACTGCCCCGAAGCCACGATTACGTATGTGCGCCGCCGAAACCGCCGGGGCGACAGACGGCATCCGGCCAGACGCCTCAGTGGTGAAGCGTTCGTCACGTCTCATTAGACTAGTGACAAGCCGCGCGGCCATTTTCGCGCAAATGGCCCGCGTGCTATAGGCGGAATTGCAGACCGCTCAATTGCGGCTGTCGAACGGTGCCTCCGCCCGATCCGAAGGGCCGTAATCGCGCACGATCTTACCGATACGAAGGCGGTAGTCGGAAAACATCTCCGAACGTCCCATGTTTTGCGCGCGGCGGTGCTCCAGATGGTTCCGCCAACGCTCGATCGAAGCTTCATCGCGCCAGAATTGAAGCGAAAGCAGCTTGCCCTCTTCATAAAGGCTTTCAAAGCGTTCCACCGAAATGAAGCCGTCGATCTTCTCGACCTCGGACCTCAATTGGGCCGCCATCTCAAGATAGTCCTGCTTGCGCCCTTGCGCCGGCCAGACTTCGAAGATCACTGTCATCATCGAACCTGCTCCATCCCTGTCGCCTGCCCGTTAGAGCAGGTCAGGCTTTGATTGAATCACGTCTGGCCGTTGTGGCCTGCTCTATCTTCTTGTTTGAGAGACTGATTCACGGCCTCGATGGAAGCATGACTGCTTCCATCGAGGCCGATCAGGCTCTAGCCGGCGCACCCGAACGAGCACGTCGAATGAGTGACAGGCGACGTTTGAACCAACTCTACTGCGCGGCTTCCTGCTTTTGCGATGCGAAGATGGATCCATAGCCGCCGCTCCAATCGGGCGGCAGCCGGAAGTCGCCTGCTTCGTGATGCGCGCGTCGGGTCATCTTGCCGGCAATGGCAGCCTGCTCGAAGCGGGATTTCAGAGGTTGTGCTGTATAAGGCATCGCGTCGGCGGCCGATGCCACAAACAACAGCAAGGGGCGTCCTTCGTCTGACAGATTCTGCCGCGAGGCGTGCAAGGTGCGGTAGTTATGCATGGTGACGGAGCCGGCAGGCCCTGTGAGTTCGACGGCCTTGGAGGTATCCAGCGAGTCGCGGGCCTCCGGTCGGATTTCACCACGCCAATTGCCGGCCGCATCGTAGTGGTCGTGGATCTCGCCCTTGTGGCTGCCCGGCAGACACATCAACGGACCCTGCTCAGGGCCGCAGTCGTTGAGATAAACGCCCGCCGTAAGCACGGCATGGTTCGTGTGAGGGAAGAACGGCTGATCCTGATGCCAGGCGACCTCTGCACCGCCACGGGCCCATTTGAAATTGAGCTTGGCCTGATAGAACTTCACGTCGGGACCAAGTACATCCGCCAGTGCCGCCGACAAGGGGCTCTGGGTGAGAAACTTCCAGATGAACTCGTCCTCGTCGCACGGACTGGATACGCGCCGCAGCCGCGGATTGTCCGCTGTGTGGTCAGGCTCAATATCGAAGACAGAATTGGAGCGGCTTATCTGCCTGGAACGCTCGACAAAGCGGCCGATGACCTCGTGCAGCGGCTTCAACCACTCATCACCGATCAGCTTGGGCAGCAGCACGAAACCGTCGTCGAAATAGCTCTTCCGCTGGTCGGCCGTCATGATGCGTGCGGGGTGGCGAACGATCTCTTCTGCAAGCATTTTGAATACTCCATTTTTCCAGATGCTCGTGGAACAGGACTATTTGAACCCAAGCAACTGTTGGGGAAGCCATGTGGCCAGGGCCGGAAAGTTGATCACGATTAGAAGTGTAACGAGCTGTATCAGAATGAACGGCACAACACCGGCATACATCTGGCGCAAGGTGATCTCACCGGGTGCAACGCCCCGAAGGTAGAAGATTGCCGGAGCCAGGGGTGGTGTCAGATAGCTCGTCTGGATCATGATCAGAATGAGCATGCAGAACCAGACCGGATCGAACCCCACTTCACGCACGAACGGCATGAAAATCGGAATGAAGATCAGGATGATTGAGATCCATTCCAGGAAGAAGCCAGCGATGAATACCAGGGATAGGAACAAGAGCAGCAGCATTGCTGGCGATATGCTGAGACCAGCGAGCGCATCACGCATGACGCCCATACCGCCCGAGGCGACAAAAACACCGGTAAACAGGCTGCCTGCCATGAGAATGAACATGATCATCGAAGTAACGACGATCGTCTTGACAAGCGCTTCGCCGAAGGTCTGCAACGAGAACTTTCCGTACATGACGGTCAGCACGACCGAGCCGGCGGCACCTAGGCCCGCGGCCTCTGTCGGCGCCGCCCAGCCAAGCATGATGGAGCCCAGTACGGCAAAGATCATGAAAAGCGGCGGCAAAAGCGCCTTGACCGTAATCATCAGCTTTTCGACGAACGGCAGCCCGTCCTCTGTGGTCTCGATCCGTGGTGCGGCTGACGGTTTGATGATGGCGAGCGCGATGATGTAGACGATGTAAAGCGCGGAAAGGACCAGGCCTGGAAAGACCATTCCGACCATCAGGTCGCCGATCGATACGTCGGCAACTGGACCCAGTACGACGACGACGACGGAGGGCGGAATGATAGTGCCAAGCGAGCCGCCGGCACAGATCGTTCCGGAGATCAGCGAGTGCGAATAGCGATGTTTCATCATCGCTGGAATCGCAAGCAGGCCGACAACGGTTTCGGTCGCACCTATGACACCCGTCGAGGCAGCGAAGACGATGCACATCACGACCGTTCCGACGGCGAGGCCTCCGGGCAGGCGCTTTGTCCAGATGTGAATGGCGTTGAACAGCTGCTCGGCAATGCCCGACCGCTCCAGCATCGAACCCATGAACACGAACAGTGGGACCGCGGCGAGCACGAAGTTTGTCGCGACGTCTTCGATCTTCTGAATGAACTGGAAGAAGACGACATCGCCGAACTCATAGTAGCCAAAACCGAAAGCTACTGCGAGGAGCGCGAAAGCGACTGGAAATCCCGAGAATATCGCGAAGAACAGCGCGGGAAACATCAATAACCCTGTCACTGCCTTTCCTCCACGATGACCAGCTCTCTGGGGTGTCCGGTAAGTGCGCGAATGGCCTTGAGACATTCTGCGACGACTTGCAGAAGCAGGAGTACGAAGCTCGTTGCAATAAGCGCGCGCAGTGGCCAGATCACCGGATTCCAGGCCGAATTGCCCGATCGTTCGCCGCTTCGATAGGCTTCCAAGGCATAATCGATGAGCCGTTCCGACAGCAGGTAGAGGCACGGCACGATAAGCAGGATGTAGAAGAGCAAGTCGATCAAAGCGCGACGTTTGGGGCTTAGCCGCTCATAGATGAGGTCGATGCGCACGTGGGCGCCCCGCTGCAACGCCAGAGCACCGCCAAGAAGGAAATGCACGCCCATCAGCGTGTACCCCAGCTCGAATGCCCAGATCGTCGGCGCACCAAAGACGTATCTTGCAAAGACCTCGTAGCAGGTCGCGACAATGAGAGGCACGATCACCAACGCCGCCAGATAGCCGGTCGACGTCGTGACGAATTCAATCGCACGAATAATCGCCTTCATGGGGTTTCCCCGGAGTGTTCAGGCAAAAGACCGGGTGCGTGCACGAAATCGCGCACGCACCATAACGAAGTGAATCGCACCGATTCTCCTTCGAGGGAATCGATGCAGATTGACTACAGGGGTTATGCCTTTTGGGGACGCACCTTCACGTTGCGATAGCGCGAAGCATCGGACCAGAGCGTATCGAATTCATTTTGGCTCTGGAGAACCTTGCCGAACCATTCATTGGTTTTGGCTTGTCCTTCGGCCCATTTGAGCCCGGCTTCGCGCACGTTGTATTGGACTTCCGGATCGAGATCGATGATCTCGTTGCCCTGCTCACGATAGAAGGTGAGCGCCTTGGCGTCTTCCTGGCCGATCGTAAGCCAAGAGTTCAACGTCGTGGAAAACGCTGCATCCTTCACGATCTGCTGATCTTCCGGCGACAGCTTGCTCCAGGCGTCCTTGTTGATCACAAGCTCGAACGGGGCCGTCGGCTGGTGAACACCAGGAATGATGACGTACTTGGTAACGCGGTGGAAGCCGGGAGAAATGTCCTCCCACAAGGTCCCCCATTCCGTCGCATCGATGGCGCCGCGCTCCAGCGCCGCATACACATCGCCTCCCGGCATCGTTACGGGAGCTGCACCCATGCCGCGCGAAATCTCGATCCACGCACCGGCCGTGCGAAGCTTCAAGCCCTGCAGATCATCCATTGTGCGGACGGCTTTGCGCGAGTGCAAGAACACCTCGGCGGTGCGAATGAAAAGCGGCATGGCAACGACATTGAACTTTTCCATGCGCCAAGCGGCCTGCAGATCGACGCCACCGGCGCGATAGAGCCAATGCAGCATGCGTTCGGTATCGAACGAGCCTGCATAACCTCCGAACAGAACCGCAGTTGGATCAATACCCCAGTCATATCCGACCCAGGTATGCCCCATATCGGCGACGCCGTTCTTTACCGTCTCGGTTACTTTCAGTCCCGGTCCGAGCGTGCCAGCGGGGAACACTTCCACGCTGATGCGGCCATCCGACATCCGGCTGACGGTGTCGGCGAACTGCTTTGCGCCGATGTCCATGAGGGGGCCGCCAGACCAGCCCGTGGCCATACGGAATTTGTGCTTCTTCTGCTCAGCGGCTTTGGCCACCGTCGATCCAGCTGCAACCGCACCTACACCTGCAGCAAGCCCGGTTCCAAGAACCGAGCGGCGTGTCAAACGATCCATTGCTTCCTCCGTAAAGGATTATTTTTTGTGTGTTTGGGTATTTCCCAGCGCCGGATCGAAGATCCACCGCCGCATGCATTGCATTCCGCTAAACTCCTCCCTGACTATTGGCGTAATGCCGACACGGCGCTGCCAACGCCGGTCGCATGCAAGATCAAAGCATCACCAGCCGAGGCTGGATTGGTCAGATCTGCCGTCGGCGCTCAAGCGCATCTGCAAAGGCCCCGACCACAGCCTCATCGACGCCATAGGCGTGATCGCCATCGGGAAACCGTCCCTCCCTGACCTCGTGCGCGTATGCCTTGAGACCCTGCACCGCCACCTCGGTCAGGTTCGCATAGCGCTTGGTGAATTTCGGCTTGAAGTCGGTGAACACGCCCAGGAGATCGTAGGACAGCAGTATCTGCCCATCCGTCCCGGCGCCCGCACCGATCCCGATCGTAGGTATTTCGAGCTCTCGCGAAATCATCGTGGCGATCCTTGCCGGAACCGCTTCGAACTCGAGCATAAAACAGCCGGCATCCTGAATTGCCAATGCATCTTCCAGAATGCGAATGGCGGCTTCCACGGTCTTGCCCTGGATCTTGAACCCGCCGAACATCGAAATCGTGTGGGGCGTCAAGCCGATGTGTGATGCGGTTGGGATTCCTGCATCGACCAGCGCTTTGAGGACGTGCTTCTGCGACTTGCCACCTTGCGGCTTTACGGCATCGCAATCGGCTTCCTGCATGAACCGCGTCGCGTTTGCCAGAGCCAATTCGG
Organism: Hyphomicrobiaceae bacterium; assembly: GCA_036768475.1. Classification (GTDB taxonomy): domain Bacteria; phylum Pseudomonadota; class Alphaproteobacteria; order Rhizobiales; family Hyphomicrobiaceae; genus JAEUMD01. The sequence continues at coordinate 38,883 of DAIPMW010000016.1, forward strand.
GCGTATGATAGGATTGATAAGGCATGCAGCCGAGAACGAACGTATTGGGCGCACCTCGGCGAACAGCCTGAGCATGCATGACCATCATATCCATCGTCGCCGGGATCGTGCTCTTGTGGCCGTGTGCCACCATGGCGAGACTGTCGCCAACGACGCAAACATCCACACCAGCCATTTCCGCCCACCGCGCAGACGTGTAGTCGGGAACCGACGTATAGACCATGCGCACGCCGGATCGCTTTGATTCAAGAATTTCAAATATTGTACGTTTCTTGCGAACCGATATATCATTCATTCTGATCGATCCAGTGACGACAGGTGATATATTACTTAGACTTTTTATCAGTGGCTGCGTCAAGTCAGAATTTGGCTTTCGTCGAACGGAGCTCAACAAGCATGCGTCAGAAACGTAACAAGCGGGCCACCGAGATCCGGTCCGGTCTCACACTGACTGAAATCGCCTATTTGGAAATTGAAGAACGAATTGTGACGCTCGAACTCACGCCAGGAAAGATCCTGTCGGAAAGTCAACTGGTCGAATCCCTTGGAATCGGCCGCACGCCAATTCGCGAAGCGTTGCAGCGGCTCGCAAACGAAGGCTTGGTTGTCATCATGCCACGCCGCGGCATTGTTGTATCGGATATCAATATTCATAGCCAGTTGGAGATGCTGAGGGTTCGCCGCGAAATCGAACGGCTGATGTCGCGCCTTGCCGCCCTGCGCGCTGTTCCTGAGGAGCGCAACGAATTCAAGCGAATCGCTGATGGCATGAAGCGCGCCTCGCGGCAACGCGATGACGTGAGTTTTATGCGGCTCGACCGGGAATTCAACAAGCTCGTCGCCAGCGCGTCGCGCAATGAATATGCGCGTAAAGCAATCACGCTCACCACCGGACTTTCACGACGGTTCTGGTACGTCCACTACAAGGAAGTCTTGGATTTACCGCTGTGCGCAAACCTGCACGCGGAGCTGGCAGAAAAAATAGCCGCAGGCAATGAGGATGCTGCCGCCACGGCGTGCGACCGCCTCATCGATTATATCGAAACATTCACGCGCGCCTCGGTGGACCGGCCGCGCGCATATCTGGCGAAGCTTTCTCGCGATACGTGACCGAACAGGATGCGTTTCGCGCCAGACAGCATGCAGCCGAGGCACTCCTGCAGAGTGCCTCGGCTTTCCATTATTCACAGGGTCTGATTGATCCTTCGCTGCGATCTCAACATGTCGAGCGATGATGATCAGGCAGCAACCTGCAACTACTCACCCGCTTGCAGATGTGCTGCTGCGGTGCGCATGACTTTCGGGGTCGCGGACGTCTTGCGCATCTTCTTTTTCACGTAGCGGGTATCGTATCCGTTGAACAGGTGGCCCAGCAGGCCCCGATCAAGATCCGTTGTTCCGAATGCCCAGTCCATCACCGGGAATGTCAGGTTCATGTTGAGCTCCATCATGATGTTCTGGTCATGGTGGGCGGTGTGGTGGCGGCGAATCGTGTTGACGAACGGCACGTTGCGTACAAACCAGCTCTCATCGACATGACAGCAGAAATGCATGAACTCATAGATGAGGTACATCGATGTGGTCGTGCCGATGAACAACCAGCCGATATTGGGAGAAAGCAGCCAGCCCAGCAGCAGCGCGCCGGGAATAGACATCATCGTGAATACGACCAGCGAATAGGGCGGGAAGAATGTGACGCGCCAGTCGTGATGATTGGCAAACCGCATCTCCTTTTCCGTAAAGAACTGGTGGTGCATCAGTGTATGGCGTGAATAGACAGCACGGAACAGCGGAATTTTAGACGGGCGGTGCATGATGTAACGGTGAATCCACCACTCGAAGAAATTGCACAGCAGGAATGTGATCGGTACGACCGTCCACTCGAGCAACGTAGGGCTCTTGATGTTTGAGATGTAGATGAACAGCGCTGTGAAGCCCATCGTGTAGATGATCGCGACATGCAGCCAGCCGTTATACCAACCCGCCACGCGCGCGCGGTATGTCGCGCGATAGTCCCGCTGGCGCTGAGACATCGGGGTTTGTGCGAGTTCCATGGGAAGCCTCCTGTCGGGTTATCCCCGCGTTATGAGTCGCTATTGTAGGCTTGAAGTTCGCAAGTGCGTCGTTTCGGCCAGCTCGTGTCCAGCTTCGACGAGCCGGGGCCAATCTGATATATCACAGAGATATTAGTGATACAACCAGCGCCACGGCTGCAGCAGCGCAACGCAGGGCGACTATCCTTCCAGGGCCTTCACAGCCTCCTCGATGTCGGCACTCGTCATCGCCCATTCGTTGGCAAAATTAGCAACGATCTCGCGCATGAAAGGCTCGTGCAATCGCACGGCCCTGGCATCGTCGCCGAGGTGATCAGATAGAAGTGCCAAAGCCAGTTGGGCGGGAGCCTCGCCTTCGAAACTCCACTCGAAGCCATCGTCGGAAAGATCCATGAGGTCGCGCCGTTCAGGAAGCGGGCTGCCATCAACCGTAACGACGATCCCGTCTATCGTGCGATCCCCCTTGTAGACCTTCATGAATACTCCTCCATTTTTTTATGTTTTGATCGCGTCTTGCATGCATCCGCCTGCTCGCCACAACTTGCCTGGCGCGCGGAGCGGCAATGCCAGGCCCCTGTTCGCAATGTCCCAATTGCTGGAACCCAACGCTTGCCACTGATATATTAGTAGCATATTAATGGTGGATATAGCGAACGAAATCTGGGAGACCGGCATGCAGGCCTTGGAACCGAACTGGGTCGCGCTCATTGCTTTTACGACTGCTTGGCTCGCCAGTTGTCTCGCCGGTTTCTTCATTAGCGGCTCGCTGCCGCTGGCTCTGGCGCCGGCTGCGTTGCGCAAAGGCAATGGGCCGCTTCTCGTTACCTTCAATGCGGTGATGATGATTGTTCTTGCGGCCGCAACGATGGTGTTCGGCGCGACGGAACTGCGCTGGAGTTCGATTGTCATTGCCGGTGGCGGTGTCTTTTTGTTCGCGCCAGCAATCATCGACAGCCTGCCGCCGTCACTGAAGGACACCATGCGTGGCCATATTTTGATCCTGGCGCTGGTTGCAGCCGGGTTCGCCACGCTCATCGCGTCCGGTGCTCTCGAAAGCCTGGACGCCCTGCTCGGCCACTGAACGCCGTCGTGCGAAACAACTGACAGCCCGGAGATTATGCCATGCCCATACCCGTCAAAATCGTATTCTCGATCGTCGTGTTGCTGGTTGCGTACGGCGGCAGTCTTTTCCTGCGCTGGCTCGGGCAAGATCTCACGCCATCGCTTGCGATATTCCTTGGCGTGTTTTCCGTGATGTCCTTCTGGGTCTTCCCGGAAGTCGTCCACAAAAAGGGCGGCAAAGGCTGAAGAGCATGGCAGCCGGCGCAGTGAAATGCGCCCGGCGCCTGACCTGCTCTAACTCAACAAACGTGCGCGCATCGGGAGTAGCGGCCCGGTGGTGATGCCTGCTGCGAGCACCGCTCATCATCAACGCTTGAGGCGGCAGCGACGTAATAAGCTAGATGATGGGCGCCTACCGCGAACTTATTCTGCGAGTGCACGCATAACCTTGATCAGGTCCGATTTGCCCTCAAAGCCGATGCCGGGCAAATCCGGCATGACGATGTGACCATCCTCGACCTTTACGCTATCGGGGAACCCACCGTAGGGCTGGAACAGGTCGGGGTAGCTCTCGTTGCCTCCCAGTCCCAATCCCGCTGCGATATTGAGCGACATCTGGTGACCGCCGTGCGGGATGCAGCGTGAAGGCGACCATCCTTGCTGGTGCAGGACGTCGAGCGTTCGCAGATACTCGACCAAACCATAAGACAGTGCACAATCAAACTGCAGCCAGTCGCGATCGGGACGCATCCCGCCATAGCGAAGAAGGTTGCGGGCGTCCTGGTGCGAAAATAGATTTTCCCCTGTAGCCATTGGCCCGGGATAGAATCCCGATAGCGCGGCTTGAAGAGCATAGTCGAGCGGATCGCCCACTTCCTCATACCAGAACAGCGAATATTGGCGCAGCATCTTGGCGTAAGCGATAGCGGTTTCGAGATCGAAACGGCCGTTCGCGTCGACCGCCAATTGGGCACTCGATCCTATTTCGGCAAGCACGGCTTCGATGCGACGCTGATCCTCGTCGATCGTAGCGCCGCCGATCTTCATCTTCACGACGTTGTAGCCGCGATCGAGATAGCCGCGCATCTCTGTACGCAAAGCCTTGTCGTCCTTGCCAGGATAGTAATATCCGCCGGCAGCGTAGACGAAGACACGCGGGTTGGCTTCGCGACCCTTCTCTTCGGCGAGCATCCGGAACAGCGGTTTGCCAGCGATCTTGGCCGCGGCATCCCAGATCGCCATGTCGAGCGTGCCGACCGCGACCGACCGCTCGCCGTGCCCCCCGGGCTTCTCGTTCATCATCATGACGGCCCAAAGCTTATGCGGGTCAAGGTTATCACCGGCATCGCTCAGCACGGATTTGGGATCGGCGTCCAGGATGCGGCCGCGAAACCGCTCGCGGATGAGCCCCCCCTGACCGTAGCGACCGTTGGAATTGAAGCCGTAGCCGACGACGCGCCGCCCTTCCCTTTCGACATCCGTCACAACGGCCACGAGGCTCGCAGTCATCTTCGAGAAATCGATGTAAGCGTTACGGATCGGCGAGGAGATCGGCTTGGTGACCTCGCAGATATCGATGATGCGCATTTTCTTCCTCCGGGGGGCGCATTCCGCCTTGGTGATTACGGCCGCGGCAGTTTGAGCCTGATCAGACGCTGGCACAACGTAGCGTCACGGAACGCGGAAACAAGTCCAACGGTCAGCCATCTAGACGAATCAAGGATTGCTTGCTCGCGTCAGGAACGCTTGTCGGCCCACTGGTCGATGCAGCGATTGAGATCCTGCAAGTCACGACGGATTTCGTCTGCCGCGAAGCCAACGGCAAATACATGTTCGACAGCCGAGGCGCCCAGTTCGCGAAAAAGGAAACGTTGGCGCGCCACATCCACTTGTCCCGAATACGCAGCAATCGCTTTCACAACTTCGTCCAACCGGGGCGCCGCTTGTCGTTGCCGCAGCGACACGGCACAATCACGGAGGTGGGCGGTGATCGAGATTTTCGCGGTGATGAGCGCAGGCTCCAGCACCTCAAGCAGCCGTTCTGGCAAAGGTGCGCCAGACGCGCGGCCGAGTATGACGAGGTCATGGCGCAGCCTGAGCATCGAGCGAACCAGCGGGCCGACCGAAGCATCGCCGCCCAGCCTAATCAACTGCTCGCGTTCAGCCTCGTTTGCGATCTCAGACAATTCAGCAAGCCGGGGGCCAATTTCGCTTTGCAATCGACGCGCTTCGTCAACCTGAAGGCCGCGCTTAAGGCCACTGAACAATTGCTCTGCGGCGTCGGCCATGCTCTCAAGTACCTGTGCTGACTTTTCCCGCAGAAGCCCGAATGCACTTGATGGAAGCACCAGTAGCGACACGAAAATTCCAACCAGACTTCCCAGTGAGACTTCCACGAGCCGCTCAAGCGCCGACGCTATCGGCGTCGCATGTGTGATCTGAGGCACCAGGATTACGATAGCCGCAGTGATTGGAGCGGCGCTGAATCGCGGCTTCAGGGCGGCTGCAAAGGCAAGAGGCGTAAGACCAAGGGTCAGCGATATGATGAGTGACGTTTCGCTTGAGGGAACAACAAGCGCAGCAATCGCTCCACCCCACACGGCACCGAAAATCGTTGCCGCCAAGTAATCCAAGGTCACTTTCAGCGACCGTCCAACGCTGGTCTGAGTGACAACAATTGCGGTGAGGACGACCCACAGCGGCAAACGCACCTGCATCAACTGCGCGAGCACCAGGGCAAGCACAGCCGCTATCGTCAGCCGAACCGCAAACGTGAATGGACGCTGATACCTGCTCTTCCAGCTCTGCGAACTCATGACGCCAGGCCACAAACATCGTTGTCAGACCCACAACCGGCGCCAACACCTCTGCGTCGCAACCAGCGGTCCGCACAGTGCGAGATGAGCCCATTCGATGATGTGGCTGGTGAATTCATAGTTCTCATCATTTGCATACAGCTCGCCGCAAGCAACCAAGCGGAAAGCCAGCCCGTGCGCTCGATGCTCCTTGGCGGTAACTACCTACGAGCCCCGTTGGCCACGCACCTGCCGCGCGAGGATGCAGTCAATCAGCGATTGCCTGCAAGAACATCAGACGCAAGAAAATATACCGCGGCATCGACGATGAGGCTACATCCCAGAGCCAGGCCGCAGGCGTTCAAATCAGGCCAATCCGCGGCGCCTGCGCTCTGCATCGTCCCATGCGATCAGCGGCTGATAGTCGGGAACGAAACCGAGGCCCTTGCTCGCATCCGACGAGACGACGGCCTGCGACGTCACCACGTCGACGACCGCCGGCGCATTGGCCAGTGAACGGGCCAGCGCGTCGGGCAGATCCTCGGGTATCTCGACCCGCTCACCGTGCGCCCCAAGAGCATGGGCCATTCCGGCATAGTCGGAATGGCGCAGCGTCGTACCGACCACCCGGCCACCATAATTCATTTCCTGATCGAGCCGCTCGATATTCCACGCGGCATTGTTTGAGATGACGATGACGCATTTCGCACCATGACGAACGGCGGTGTCGATCTCCATCGCGTTGATGCCGAACGCGCCATCGCCCGTGGTGCAGATCACCTGACGGTCAGGAAATGCGAGGGATGCTGCAATGGCGTAGGGAACGCCCACTCCAAGACAGCCGAAGGCGCCCGCATCAAGATAGGTGCCAGCATCGAGGCCCACGCGGGCGAAGCTCAAAAGATCTCCGCCGTCGGCGATCGCAATGTAATTTTTCTCTGCAACCTTCTTGATGGCATCGAATATGGCGGCGGGATGCACTTTGCCATCGCTGCCGACAGGCGCCGGTGTCCTGCCATTGGCGCTTCGCTCCAGATGTCTGATGCGCAGTCCTTCCGTCCATGTCCGGTCCACCGCGGGAGCGGTATTTCCTGCCGCCTCCACGATAGCATCAAGAGCGAGGCCCGGTGTCGCCAGGATCTCGGGGTCACCGCGTCGGTTGTCCACGAGTTCGCCCGCCGTATCTGCGACTCGCAGGAAACGCGCCTTGGGGAAAACGGCTGGAGAACCGTAGCCAAGCTGGTAGTCGAGCTTGCGTCCCACGACGAGCACCATGTCGGCTTCGCTCATGGCGGCCGCGCGCGTGGCGCCGACGACGGAAGCATGATCGGCAGGTACCAGTCCGCGGCTTTCCTGAGTGTCGAGATAGACGGCACCACAGGCATCTAGAAGACGCACCAGTGCCGCGTCAGACCCTTTAGCGCCCCGCCCGGTTATAATGAGCGGACGCTTCGCACTCCACAAGGCTTGCGCAGCCATCTCGATGGCTGCCGGATCTGGTGGGAGCAGGCGTTTGCCGCGCGGCTTCATCCAATCGTCAAGAATGAGAGTTTCGGGGATAGGCGTGCGCAACACATCGGTCGGAATTTCAAGATATACGGGCCCCGGCTCGCCGAGATCGCCAAAGGCGCGGGCAACGGCCTCATCGAACTCGCGGATTACCTGGTCGGGGACGCGTAGAGTTCGCGCCTGGCGGCAGACAGGGCGCAGAATATCGATGTGTGGGATGTCCTGCAGCGGGCCCATGTTGGCCTGTGGACGAGATGTGCAACCGCCAATCAGCAACACAGGCATCCGCGCAAGGGACGCATTTGCCATAGCCGTAACGCAGTTCGTCACCCCCGGCCCTGCGGTGACCATCGCGACCCCAAGCTTGCCAGTCAATTCCGCATGGGCGTGCGCCATGTGTACCGCCGCACCCTCATCGCGCACATCGATTATGCGAATTCCGAGACGGGCGACATGGTCCCATATCGGCTGGATGTGTCCGCCCTGGAGGCCGAACAGCCGATCCACTGCGCGAGCCTTCAAAAAGCGCGCGATCCACTCAGCACAGACGTTGGGTGTGCTGTTGAGATCTCTGGGGGCGGTGGACATTGCGGCCTCCTTTCCTGAGAGAACGATCGCGATCGCATCGGTGCAAGCCTTAGCCGTGTCCCATCCGATCACGCAACACACGGTGCAAGATCTTACCGGTCGCAGTGCGCGGCATGTCTGCGTCCGAAATAAAATTCACCGTACGCGGGCGTTTGTAGCCGGCCAGCCGCTCACGCGCATGCGCGACGATGTCGGCTTCGCTGACCGTCATGCCATCCTTGAGAATTACAAATGCATGAACGCGTTCGCCCCACTTCTCGTCAGGCACTCCAATCACGGCAACGTCTTTCACTGCAGGATGGCTGCCAACGCCTATCTCAACCTCGGATGGATAAACGTTCTCGCCTCCGGAGATGATCATGTTTTTCTTCCGGTCGACGAGCCAGATGTAACCGTCCTCGTCGCGCCGGGCCATGTCACCAACACTGCAGTAGGCGCCGCGAAAGGCTTCGGCGGTCTTCTCGGGCAACTTCCAATAGCCATCGAATGTATAGGGGTTGCACGAAAACAGCTCGCCCGTCTCGCCATCGGGCACTTCATTGCCCGCATCGTCGAGCAAACGGACCGGTGCAGAGGCGACGCATTCTCGACCGACGGAGCCAAGCTTCTTGAACTGCTCTTCGGGATGCAGCATCGTGACCCAGCCCGCCTCGGTCGATCCATAAAGCTCGAAGAGACCGGAGTTGCGGAACATCTCCATGATGGCTCGTTTGGTGTCGGGGCGCGCCGGCGCGGAGGAGATCATCAGTTGCTTGATGGCATCGCAGCGGTAGCGCTCGCGGACAGCGTCCGACAATGAGAGCATCATGATGTAATGTGTCGGCACGAGTGAGGTGAACGTCGCACCGGTCTGCGACAGAATCCTGAGGACATGCTCTGCATCGAAGCTCTTGCGCGAATAGATCGATACAGCAGCGCCGCAGTAGGCATAGGCCCCGAAAAAGTAAAGCGAGTTAGCGTGGCACATCGGCATGACGAGCAGCACGTTGTCGGAACGCCGGATGCCGATCTCGATCTCGGAGATCAGCGAAATAAGCGCGCTGCCCTTATGACTGCGGATCGCGCCCTTCGGATTGCCTGTGGTGCCGGACGTGTACATCAGCATCCAGGGATCGGATGCAGATATTGCGATGTCGGGCTCGGTGGCAGCCGAAGCGGCGATCAGACTCTCATAGTCGAGATAACCCGCTGGGCATGGGCGTGTGCCAAAATGAATGAAGCGCGAGGCCGGGCATGAAAGGTCCTGTCGGATATCCTCGACGACGTGGGACAGCTCGTCCTGAACGATGATGGCCCCCGCCTGCGCATTCTCGACGATGTAGCATACCTCGTGCCCGACGAGGCGGAAGTTGACCGGCACCGCGACGAGGCCGGCCTTGGCGGTGGCCGCGTAGATCTCAGCCCATTCAATACAGTTGTAGGCGAGCACGGCGACGCGATCGCCCTTGGTGAGGCCGAGACCAAGGAGCGCGTTCGCGAGACGGCAGGCGCGGGCGTTCCAGGCGCGACTGGTCAGTTCCCGCTCGAGATCGCGAACGGCGATGCGCTCGGGTTCAAGGCGCGCCTGCGCCGCTACGACCTGCCCGAGCGTAAGCACATCCTGCTGCATTGGTACGCCCACGCATTAATATTGGCGTGTGCAGGTAGGTGGTTTGTCGTTGAACCTGCCCGGCCATGCTGGACCCGATGTCGTATGAAATTTCTGCAGTAACGCATTGACGCGAGCTTAAGCGGTCGGCCGGAACCAGGCAACGGCTATCGGAGCGTCGCACTGATCGTTACCACCGGCACCTTGACCGAGGCGGTACTGGATCGCATTCATGTTTCCGTCAAACATGAGCGCGATCTTAAGCCCGCTGCAGCTCCATTTTGTTGACCGCGATTTTCCATCGATTCCCAAGAGGCTCAATACGGCGCGCGACTGCCTCGACCGAGACCGTGATTGAGACGCTCAAACATAAAGATAGTGCAGGCCGCAACGGCCAGACGTGGTCCACGTCTGAACCCGACCTGCTGGTGATGCGCACCAACCGGTTCCGGTCTATGCCGAGCGGGCCGAAGAGCGCTGCATGACGACCAGTACGGTAACCGCCACTGCAAGCGTCAGCAGGGATACCCAAAGGACCGTGTCCCATCCATAACTCGTCAGCAATCCTCCCGACGAGAAAGATCCGAGGGCCATCATGCCGAAAATGATGAAGTCGTTTAGGGCTTGAACGCGGGTTCTTTCCTCAGGACGATGGCACTCGAGCACCAGTGCCGATGCGCCGACGAAGCCGAAGTTCCAGCCAATGCCTATAAGGATAAGCGTCAGCCAGAAGTTGGCGACATCCACGCCAGTCAGGCCGACCATGGCGGAAGCAGCGATCAGGCTCAATCCTGTCGCCACGACGAGATGCGCACCAAAACGTGTAATCAGCCGTCCGGTAAAGAAGCTCGGAGCGTACATGGCGATCACGTGCCACTGAAGACCAAGATTGGCAGTTTCCTGTGGCAGCCCGCACAAGCGCATTGCAAGCGGCGCTGACGTCATGATGAAGTTCATGAGCAAATACGAGACGAGACCGCTTATCACCGCGGTCATGAATCTGGGTTGGCTTGCAATGAGTTTCAGTGGTCGGCCAGCGGCAAGCTCCGTTGCTGCGGGCTTGGGCAATCGAACCCCGGACAGAATGATGGCGGAGAATGCTGCAACCGCCGCTTGGGCAAGAAACGTCGCGAAGAACAAATAGGGCGACCACAGGTACATGGTATGGGTGACGAGTTGGGGGCCGATGACGCCGGCCAGAACACCGCCCGCCATAACGGCTGACAATGCTCGTGCGCGACGCTCCGGCGGCACGCAGTCAGCGGCGGCGAAGCGAAAGGAAAGTGCAACAGCGTTGTAGGCACCGCCGAAGAAGGTTGCGAGACAGAACAACCAGAACGAACCCTGAAGCACAGCCACCGCACCAAGCAGCCCAACGATCACACCACAGGCCGTTCCGGTCAGAAACGCTGCACGCCGGCCGTAGCGCCGCGCAATCGCTCCGGCTGGGAGCGTACAGGCCGCCATGCCGACCACGAAAACGGATATCGGAAGCGTAGCCAGTGCCTTGTTTGGCGCAAGCATGTTCCCGACGATTGCCCCTGTCGCGTACACCACGACAGAGTTGGCGCCGGCCAGGGCTTGCGCGATCGCAAGTCTTGGAACGTTGCCGCGGGGCAGAGGAACTGGTGGGGAACGTTCTGGCGCAGGTGCCTCAGATGCCAACTCAGGCTCTGCTTCAACCCGGTTCTCAGACGGGCAATTCCCGATTCGATCTTGGCCGCGTTCAGCGTTGCGGTTCGATGTGGGCAACACTTGCTGTTGGCAGCCGTCGTCATGCGTCATGGCGAAATACCTGTCGGGAGAGCGATGGATTGCGGTGCAGGGGGTGAGCGAACGCGCCGGTCCAGGTAATTTAGGGAAAATACGACCGGCCTTCTTTTTATACGTTGCCAAATTATGTAGAATATCGGCCAAACTCTTGGCGGCTGGCGCATGTTGAGCTGAAGTGTGCAGCGGTTCAGCGTGAAAAACATGGCTCAGAACAAGGTGCTGGATCGCGTTCATGTTTCCGCCAAACGTGACGCGAACCAGAGCCGGTCAGATCTTGATTGAATGACGCCTGGCCGGCGGGGCCAGTTCCATCTCTTTGCTTGAGAGCCTCACATCACGGCTTCGACCGACGCATGGCTGCTTCCATCTCAGACGATCAGACTCTCGGTGCGACCTCTAGGGAATGGCAACCGATCACGGCGCCGCCGGGGCTGGCATCGCCTCAGCCAATGACCATGCGCGTGCAGTCGATCCCTGCGTGTCACTATTTTCCCGAACACTTTCACGACTGGAACCAGGTCGTTTATGCGATTTCCGGTGTGTTGACCGTCACGGTCGAGGGACACTCATTTGCCATTTCGCCCGAGCAGGCCGTCTGGCTGCCAACGCGATGCCCGCATCGTGTCGGTTCACTGTTGGGTGCCGAGTTTCGCAGCCTTTGGCTTGCCCATGAGGCTGGCCGCGACCTACCCGAGGTTCCAACCTTGTTTGGCGTTTCGCCCTTGCTGCAGGCGCTGATTTTGGAAGCGGCCGCGATCGAGCGAGAGGAACGCTCCAGTGATTATTTCGGCCGCGTCAGTGCACTCATTCTCGATCAGCTTCGACGGGCGCAACCGCTTCCGGTCTCGCTGCCATGGCCGCGGAGTGAGCCGCTGGCGCGCTTGTGCGAGGCACTCTATGCAAACCCGGCCGACACGCGCGGACCAAAGGAATGGGGCCGTGAGCTTGGAATGTCGGAGCGAACATTAGCGCGACGCTTCGAGGCCAGCCTCGGCATGAGCCTACGCACATGGCGTCGGCGCGTACGACTGTTTAAGGCGATTGAACTGCTCGGCGGCGGACTGGATGTCACGCAGACGGCGATGGAACTTGGATATGGCTCGGCCTCAGCGTTCGTGTACGCCTTTCGTGTCGAGATGGGCTGCAGCCCGCTGGCTTACATGCGCGGTCGCAACGCGTAGCTCTTCGTTTCTGTCATGTTTCTCACGCTGAACCGGCTTTGTGCCTTCCACGGCGCTATCGGCACTGCGTGAGCAGCTTTCAAAGCTGTTTTTCGAAAATCACCTTGTTGTCGCCGGGACGATAGAAATCGTTGAGTTCGGCTATCTTGCGGAAGCCCCGGCGCCGATAGAACGCCCGGGTAGGTGCATATTTCTCCTGCGACGAGGTGTCGGCGAAAAGCTTGTCGCCGCCCAGCGCGCGCACCGCTTCCACCGTCTGCTCGAGTAGCTGGCGTCCGATGCCTTGGCGTTGCGCGTCGGCATCGACAACGATCCAATAGAGATCGTAGGCCGATTGCGTTGCCGGTATCCGACCGAAGCACGTGTAACCAATGGTGCGGCCATCCTGACGGGCGAGGATGAACTCGTAGCCCGATGCCGCGCCCTTGGCGATGCGCTCCTCGACCAACTCGACCGCAATGTCGACCTCGTCGGCGGTAAAGAAATCGGTCGAGGCAGCCAGCCGGCGGACGATCTCGACATCAGCCTGCGTCACGTTCTGGGCGAACTCCAGGACCATCGGACGACTTCGGGCGAGCGTGGAGGGACGCTTGCGGGCCGCCGGTTTCGCCTCTGCCATGCCGGCAGCAAGTCCCTGGAAGAAGTGGCGGGCGTTGGTGCCGAGCGTGCGAATGCGATAGCCGCCCTCCTGAATCACGATGGTCGGATAGCCGGCCGCCCCGATCATGTGACCGAGTTGGGTGAAGTCCGCCGCCTCGTTGGACCAGGTGCCGGTCGGATCTGCCTTGGCGGTGTCGAAACCAACCGAAACGACGAGGTAGGCAGGATCGTGCCTGGCGATACGACGCAGCGCCTGCCCGACCGCGGCGCGATGCTCCTGCGGTTTGGTGTGCTCGGGCAAGGGAATGTTGAGGTTGTAGCCTGCCCCGCGGCCGCGACCACGCTCGTCCCGGAAACCGGTGAAATAGGGATAGGCCATGCTCGGATCGCCATGCACAGAGACGGTAAAAACATCGGAACGTTCGTAGAAGATGTCCTGTTGGCCGTTGCCGTGATGATAGTCGATGTCGAGGATGGCGACACGGCCGTAGCGCGAGAGGTAGTGCGCGGCGATACCCGAATTGCAGAAATAGCAAAAGCCGCCGAACGTGCGATGCTCGGCGTGATGGCCGGGCGGGCGCACCAGAGCATAGGCGAGCGGACGGCCATTCAGCACCTCGTCGGCCGCAGTGAGCGCGCAGTCGACCGCATGGCGAGCAGCGGGATAAGCGTTGCGATTGATGGGCGTGAAGGTATCGATGCACCAATAACCGGCCAGCACGCTGCGCTCCTTTGGCTGGCGTGCGGCGTTGCGGACCGGGAACACGTAAGGATAGACGGACTTCTTTTCAGGCGCCTCGGCGCAGGCTTGGCGGATGTAGTCGACGAGTCCGGCGTCGTGCACCTCACGGATGAAACGATCTGGAAAATTGCGTGCCGGCATCGGCTCGAACAGACCGGTCGGCAGGATGGCGCGTTCAATGGTAGCGACGCGCACGGGCGATTCCACATAGCCACGCTCGCGGATGTGGTGGATCGAATGGCGATCATTGACGATGAGCGCAATGGGCTTGGAAAGCTTCGGGGCTGCCGGCTTGCCCGGAGCCGGCGTCTTCGGCTCGGCGGATGTATAACGCAGGGGACGCAAGGCTGCGCGACCTTCCCTCACCGAGGCCGTTACCTTCTCAATGTAGCCCGGCGGACAAACATCTCCGTATTTGCGTTCCAGAATGGCTTCGACGATTTGCGCCAACGCATCCGCAGGGGGCAAGGGATGACGCCCGAGCCCGTCAAACACGAGGTAAGGCGCGTCGGTCTCGCCTTCCTGTAGCGGCGTCTCGTATGCGGTACCCATGATGGGCCGTGCACCATAGCGCTCGTAGAACTTGAGGCGCGCTGCATTCTGGCGACGTACCTTGGGATCAGGGCTCAGACGCGGATCGTCCGGCAGGCATTCGAAGTAGAGGCCTTCGGCGGAGAGCGCGGCTGCCTCCTCGCGCACCGCCTGATAGAGCGAAGCACCAAGACCGCCGCCACTGCGCCCCGGCGCTGTCGAAAGGTTTTCCAAATAGGCAAAGGCGAGATCGGGCGCATGAAGCAGGATGGCAAAGGCATTCACCCGGCCCTTGGCGTCCTCGCTGACCAGCAACTCGGTGACGAAGCGGAACGTCATCGGGTCGGTGAGCTGGTCGGGCAGCTTGGCGATCTCTTCGGCGGACATCAGCGGGAACTGTGCCCGCATAATCGCCTGTACTTCCTCGAGCGTGGCCTTGTCGGCAGCCGAAAGACCTCCGCGGAGCTTGCGGATTCTAAGCATGTCAGGCCACCATCCGTGGTGTGTGCGCGGCGACGTCGACAACGGCGGCGATGAGCGCATCGTATGTGAAGCCGGCCTCGGCAGCAGCGGCGGCAAATCCGGCGTCCGGAGCGAGGCAGGGGTTGGCGTTGACTTCCAGCACGAGAGGTCTGCCATCCGAGGCAACGCGGAAATCAACGCGAGCGTAACCCGATAGGTCGAATGCGCGCCAGCACGCCAACGTCAGCCGGCGGATTTCTGCCGCGAGTTCGGGCTCACCCGCATCCACGCCGAACCGGCGCGGCGTGAGCTGGTAGGCCGGCGCATCGGGCTCCCACTTGGCGGCGAAATCGACGATTGCGTGTTGTCCACTGGGCAGGCCACAAAAATCGATCTCGGCGATGGGAAGCACCTGCGGGCCGGCGCGCGTCTGCAACACCGAGACGTTGAATTCGCGACCGTCGATATAGTCTTCGGCGAAAAACCGGCCGCCGAATTGTCGCTCGCGGCAGGTGATTTCGGCATTGGCCTGCGCACCTCGCACGATCGACGCCTGGTCCAGCCCTAGCGATCCATGCTCGTCAACCGATTTCACGATTACAGTGACATCGCCCGGGATCTTGTCATCTGCGCGCCAATAGGCCGGCGCCGGGATACCGTGGCGGGCCAGCAGCCGCTTGGTGTCGAGCTTTGAATTCGATGCGCTATAGGCGGCCGCGTGCACACCCGTATAGGCAATGCCCAGCGATTCGAGACGCGCCATTGCAAGGGGTGCGCGCGCGGATTCGCCGTCCAGTGCCTCGACAAGATTGAAGACAAGGAACGGACGTCGCGCGGCAAGGCTGTCGAGTGTGCCGAGCCCCGACCTCAGCACCACGATCTGCGTCGCGAAACCGAGGCGACGCAGCCCAGCCGCGACGGCTTCAGCCGTCGTGACTGTGTCAGCTTCGTCCGGACGGTCGAGTGCTGCACCATGAACGACGGGAACGAAGAGCTTTTCCATCTCTACTCATGCCACCCCGCGGACCTTGGCGGTCACCTCACCGGACTGTGGCAGGCCCAGTCGCGTCGCAGCAGATCGAAGGATGCCGTCGATCAATGCGTCGTAACCGAGCCCCGCCAGATCAGCGATGATCGGCAGATCGGAATGCGTGGGGTGCAGGCCAGCGATAGGGTTTGCCTCAAGGAAGTGCGGGACGCCATGCGCATCGGAGCGGAAGTCGAGACGCGCAGCGTCCCGGCATTCGAGCGCGCGATACGCAGCCAGAGCGGCTTCAGCCGCGGCCATCGCTTCGCCGTCGGTCGCCAGCGAATAGACCACGGTCGTCTCGCACATCTCCTTGTTCTCGAAGGAATAGACCGGGTCAGCCGCGTCGGCGCGCACGGTAATCTCGGCGACACCGATGACGCGCGCGGCGTCGCCTGTGCCGAGTATGCCGACGGTGAACTCACGACCTGGCAGGTAGGTCTCGGCAATGGCGGGCTGCGCAAATTTGCCGATCAACCGGGCAGCGGTCGCGCGCAACTCATTGCGTGAGCTGACGCGCGATGCATTGGAGCATCCCTTGCCGGTTCCTTCCGCGACAGGCTTCACGAACAGCGGATAAGGCAGCGCCAGGGATGCCGCATCCTCCACCTTGCAGAGCACGGCGAACGGCGCGGTGGCGATGGCGTGGTCGCGGACGATCCGCTTGGCGACCGCCTTGTCCAAAGTCGCCGCCATGGTGAGCGGATCGGAAAACGCATAGGGCTGGCCGAACAATTCGCACAACGCCGGCACCTGGGCTTCGCGCGAACGGCCGGCCAGGCCTTCGGCAATGGAGAACACGAGGTCGAAGCGTTCGCCACGGACCAAGCGCTCCGCCAGCACCTGTCCGCGCCCGACGCGCACGACGTCATGACCGAGGCGATTGAGGGCCGCCTCGATCTCATCGATGGTTGCCGGACTGTCAAATTCGGCGACCTCGATTTCGGAGTACCCTGCTGCGAGATATTCCTCGCGCAAGTCGTAGACGAAGCCGATCAGCATGGCCTTAGCCTCCGAACTGACCGGCCGCCGGCATGCGCGGCGTGTCCTTCGCCTGCCGCTCGCCGCCGAGAATGCTGCCCGGATCCTTGTAGCGGTAGACGCCGCCTTCGAAGTTGCGCAGCAAGAGGTCGTCTCCATCGCGACCGACGACGTACTCGGGCAACAGCGGGATCTTGCCGCCGCCACCTGGGGCATCGATGACATACTGCGGCACGGCGTAGCCGGTCGTGTGTCCGCGCAAGCCCTCAATGATCTCAAGACCCTTGGAGACCGGCGTGCGGAACTGGGCAGAGCCGGTGATCGGGTCGCACTGGTAGAGATAGTAGGGCTTCACGCGGCGCTTAAGGAGGCCGTGCATCAGCGGCTTCATAACATCGATGTCGTCATTGATACCCTTGAGCAGGACCGTCTGGGAGCCGAGCGGGATACCAGCGTCCGCAAGCCGCGCTGTGGCCTGCGTGACTTCCGGCGTCAGTTCCGAGGGATGGGTGAAGTGGATGCTCATCCACAAGGGGTGATGCTTACGCAGCATACGCACGAGCGCCCGGGTTACGCGCATCGGCAGCACGACCGGCACCTTCGTGCCGAGCCGGATGAATTCTACATGCGGGATGGCACGCAGACGGGTCAGCAGATAGTCGAGCTTATCGTCCGACAAGGTCAGCGGATCGCCGCCCGAAATCAGCACGTCGCGGATCTGAGGCTTCGATTCGATGTAGGCGAGCGCCTTTTCCCACTGCGACTTGGAGAACGAATAGTCGCCGCCCGCCTCACCGACCATGCGCGAGCGCGTGCAGTACCGGCAGTAGGTCGAGCAGAAGCCCGTCGCCAGGAACAGCACCCGATCGGGGTAACGATGGACGAGGCCGGGAACTGTCGCGTCGTGATCCTCGCCCAGCGGGTCGTCGGCCTCGCCTGGGGTGCGGATGTACTCCTGACCGACCGGAATGTGCGTGCGCCGCAGCCCGTCCTCAGGGTTGTCCCGATCGAGCAGGCTCGCGTAGTAGGGCGTGATGCCGACGGGAAGCGATCCCTTGTGGCGCAGGATGGCGTCCCGCTCGTCTTCGGACAGCTTGAACATACGTTCGAGCTCGGCCAGTGACTTGATGCGGGAGCGAAGCTGCCAACGCCAGTCGTTCCACTCCATGGCCGAGATGCCAGGGAAGTACTTCTTCTGGAACTGGCGCGCGGCCTTACCGGTCGGGAAGCTCTCCCGACGGGCTTCGGCGATGCCGACGACGGACGCACTGGCGCCGCGCGGGATCAGCCGGGTGGCTTTGTCGTTGTTGTTTTTCTTGGGGGTGGACGGTGAAACCGTCTTGAGACTTGGAGGCTCTTCCGTCTCACCCGAGACGGTCTCCAACGTGCCGATTGTCCGCATCTGGGACTGTGGCTCCAGTTCTCGTGATGGGTACTAGCCGGGTGGTTCCCGCTACACTTCCCACCATTGGGATGGACCGTCGTGCGACCAGCCGCCGTTCTTGGCATCATCATCCCAAACGCGATTCCTATATGCGATGCTGGAAGCGCGCTGCAAGAGGGATTCTCATTCATCCCATCACGGTTATTGCGGATTGCGAAACGTGCTGTTATCGGCGCCACGTTTGTATTGATCTCAAAACCCACGGCGGCGCTCGTGGTGGACCAAGCCGGCACGAATTGAGGTGTCCGCGTCCTCCCTCCCCTCCTTCCTATACACCTGGTCATTCCTGTGACCGCGCGGAACGCGGTCCGGCGCCGAACGTTTGCCGCAAACCTGTTGCGCTTTCACTACCGACCCCACGCGAATGAAAAAAGGAAGGTCACGTCATGAATACCGCAGCCAATGCGCCGGAAAGCCACGAACTCGTTCTTGAACGCGTGATGGATGTCCCGCGCGAAAAGCTCTTCCGTTGCTGGACGGAGCCGGCGCTGCTGAAACAGTGGTTCTGCCCGAAGCCATGGACCATCAGTCACGCCGAGGTGGACGTGCGGCCCGGAGGTTCGAGCCTTATCGTCATGAGGAGCCCGGAGGGAGAAGAATTTCCCAACCCCGGCGTGTTCCTGGAGGTTGTCCCCAACGAGCGCATCGTCACCACCGACGCCTACACGTCGGCTTGGGTGCCCTCGGAGAAGCCCTTCATGACCGCCGTCGTGACGTTCGAGGATCTTGGCGGCGGCCGGACGCGGTACGTGGCGCGCGCGCTGCACTGGTCGGCAAAGGACAAGGCCGCACACGAGGCGATGGGCTTCCACGAGGGTTGGGGCAAGGCAGCCGACCAGCTTGAAGACCTGGCCAAGGCTCTGTGACGTTGCGCCAGACAACAGCGCTTTGACAGGCAGATCATGCACGCGCCGGTCAGACTTGAAGCCTCATGATCCTGCAGATGGTGCTCGGCTTTACACCGATGGTGGCGATGGGACGGCTGACCGCGATGTCATTGGAGCGTGTCAGGTTTTGATTGGATCACGACTGGCCGTTGTGGCCTGCTTTACCTGTTCAGACTGTCTCATTGCAGCCGCCTCCGTCATGCCAGGACTTGCGTCTTCATGTTGCTCAAACCCCCGCGCGCGTGCTCCACCGCATCCTCGGCCGTCGCTACGTAGCGAACGAGGGGCCTGCGCAGCCCAGCGATCAGAAGCGTCCTGCGCACGGATTTGCTGGCGCCGACGAAGTAAACCAGTGTTCCCGAAAAGCGCAGCTTCTTCACGAAGCGGTGAAGAGCCGTCGCCGCAGTAGTGTCGACCATTGGCACGTCGGAGAAATCCAGCACGAAGATCCGCGGGTGGCGGCCGATTCGATCGAGCGTCGCGCCGACGGTTGCCGTGGCGCCGAAGAAGAACGCGCCGTGGATGCGGTAGACGAGTACGTCTTCACCCAGCGCATGGGGATCGTACGTGATACGGTCATCCCCGCGCGCGTCGGCCGCATCCGCCGCCAGCATGGAATGGCCGGTTTCGACCTCGACGGCTTCGGCCATGCGGTGCAGGAAGAGGAACGAGCCGAGCGTCACGCCGACGGCGATAGCCACCGTCAAGTCCTCGAAGATCGTCAAAAGGAAGGTGGCGAGCAGAACAATGGCGTCGCCCCAGGAGGTGCGCAGGAGGCCCCAGAATTCCTCCTTCTCTGCCATATTCCAGGCGACGATGGCGAGCACCGCGCCGAGGCTTGCAAGCGGGATATAGGCGGCGAGCGGCGCGGCAACCAGCATGAAGAGCAGCACATAGAGCGCGTGCATGATGCCGGCGATGGGACCATGCGCACCGGAGCGGACGTTGGTGGCCGTGCGGGCGATGGTGCCGGTCGCGCACATGCCTGAGAAGCTCACGCTGGCAATGTTGGCGACGCCCTGTGCCACGAGTTCGCAATTGGAGCGGTGCTTGCGTCCCGTCATGCCGTCGGCGACGACGGCGGAGAGCAGCGATTCGATCGATCCCAGAAGCGCGATGGCGATCGCATCGGGAAGAAGGTCGTGCATCTTGGCAAGGTCGAACGCGGGCAGGCTCGGCGCCGGCAGGCTGCGCGGCACGCCGCCGAACTTGGTGCCGATCGTCGCAACGTCGAGGCCAAGAAGGTAGGTGAGCAGGCTGGCCACACCGACAGCGATGAGCAGCCCCGGCCAGCGAGGCCGATAGCGCCGCAAGGTGAGAATGATGACGATGGCCAGCACCGCCAGGCCGACAGTGACCGGCCGTATCGTATTGAGGCTGCCGGCGATCGCAGAGAGCTTCGGCAGGAGGGCGGCCGGCTCCACGGCCATGTCGAGACCCAGCAGCTCTTTCAGCTGGCTCGCAAATATGATGACGGCGATGCCGGCGGTGAAACCGACCGTGACAGGATAGGGAATATACTTGATGTAGGTGCCGAGCTGCAGGAAGCCGATCACCAGCATCATGGCGCCGGCCATCAGAGTCGCCATGACGAGGCCGTCATAGCCGTGCCGCTCGACGATCGTGGCGATGAGGACGATGAACGCTCCGGCCGGCCCGCCGATCTGGAAGCGGCTGCCGCCGAGCGCGGAGATGATGAACCCGCCGACGATCGCCGTATAGAGTCCTTTGTCAGGGGAAAGACCCGAGCCGATGGCAATGGCCATTGACAACGGCAGGGCGACGATTGCAACGGTCAGCCCGGCGAGAGCGTCGGCGCGGAACTGCGGCCAGCCGTAACCTTCGCGGAGAATGGTCACGAGCTTTGGCGTGAACAGTTCGGCGAATGTCGGCTGGGGCGGCTGGTGCGTCCTGCGCTCGGAAGTATCGATGGCCATTGGGCTGCTCGCTGAAGGATGGGCGGTTGGTCGGCAGGCGCGCCAACGACGATGGCCGCCAGTTCGCGTTTGTCTTGCCTCAAGCTTTCTTTGGTCGCTGGCGGCCGACCGGGGTATCCAGATTTCCGGCCGTCTGCCCCGATTGTATGAAGCGCACGCCACGGCCTTTGCCCCGGCTTTGCGCGTCATCCGAGATCAGCTCGACGCCTGCCGCGTCGAAGGCCTGGACGACCTTCATCAGCGTTTCGACGACGCCGCGAACATGGCCTTGGCTCGCTTCCATCCGCTGAATCGTCGGCAGCGAGACGCCGGCCAGATCGGCCAGCTTTTGCTGGTCGATGCCAAGGAGCGCGCGGGCAGCCCGCATTTGCGCCGCAGTAATCATCGTCGGGACTCGCAATCGTTGAATTTAGAAGGCTGAAATATCAATCATGATGTAAAATACATCAATATCGATTGCCCGCGCCTTAGTGTCACGGTTGGTGGGTTCCCGGCATATCTGCCGAGGGACTACCCGCCGCCGCGCTGGAAGGCGATGTCAAAACGGCGGAGAAAGGCTTCCGCATCGGTAGCCGGAACACCGGTCAACATAATTGTCACCCTGGCCTGGGGGAGTTCGAGAAGGCCGCCGACGCGGCGCGCCGGCAAGGGGTGGTAGGTGATCTCGGCCCAGCCGCCACTCTCATTCACACCGATCGTCGCGCGACCGTCGGTGATTGTGACGTCGGTGCCAGCAAAAGCCGCCAGGCTGTTGGCAAACTCGCGCACTGAGAGCGTCATCGTCTTCTCGTGCGTGATGGTAGACGTGGCGGTCATGGGCGGGTTCCTCATCGGGAATTTGGATATGCGGCGGCGCATTCACTGGCAGGCGTGAACGCCAAGCCAGCATCGGCACGATCTCGCCCCTGTCATGAGACGGAAACCAGAACAAACAAAAAAGGGCGGCTTGCGCCACCCTTCATTCAATCGTGATTCAAGTACCCGGAAATGCGAAGGGCCGCCTCGCGGCGACCCTTGCTGAAACCTGATTTTGTCAGGCGGCCTCGGAGCCCAAGGCCGGCGCATTCTTATCCTCCGCCTGGTCTGCATCGGATCTCAGCGCGATGCCGATGTAGCGAACTCTGCCTGCAATCTTGGCTTTCTGTACGCCAAGCTCGCCAAATTCCCTGCCGAAGGTTGGCAGTGCGAGGGGCTCCTTATTCTGCTCTTCGCACCATGCACAGTAGTCTTCGTAGAGTGTCGTAGCAGTCAGACTTGAACCATCCTGAGTATCGATTCTCTCCTTGTAGAAGCGCTCAACATCGGTTTCAGGGGCCACCAGCCGCTGGGGCTGGGCCAGAGGCGCCGACTTGTTGTCGTTGGCGCCGGAACGCGGCGGTTCAATCGCAACGGGCGCTGCGGGCTCTGCCGCAACCTCCGCCACCGCTGCCGCGGCGATGTCGAGATCGGACTGTTCGTCCGGCGTCTCGATGCTTCCGGTCTCCTCAAACCGAGGAGCAGCAATGGCCTCGACGGCGCGCTCTGGCATGACAGCCGGAGCGGCCCTGGCCGGTGCGGTCTCGCGCAGGCGCACCATCCTGGGTGCGGCAGGAGCAAGACGCTGGTCGATGCGCCAGGTCGAGAACGCGATGTACATGCCAAAGCCGGAACCGATCTCGAGCAGGATTGCGATGAACGCCGTCAGCGCCATCTGAACCGTGTCGATGTCAATTCCTGCAATCTTGGCCAGCACGGCGGCTTGAGGATCGGCCTCTGCCATCACGCCACCGGTGCCCGCAGATGCAATCTTGGTCTGCGTCTCGGCGATACGTGCCTCGAGTGCCGCGCGCTGCTCGGCCGAGCCGAGTTCCGCAGCCAGGGCAAGATACTTGTCGCAATACGTACGCTGATACTTGCCCTTGGTCTTGGTGCAACCATCGGTCCACTTCCAGGCGCGGTCATTCTTGGCCGCCTCCATTTCGCTTTGAACCGTTGCTGCCGGGCGATGCTGTGGCACCCAGGAGAGCTGCTCCTGTGCCCGCTGCAGATCGGCCCGCAGATCCTTATAGGTCTGTGCCGCGACTTGACGCTGCCCGGCCGTATCGAGCCGGTTCAATGCAGCGTGACCGAAGGCCGAGGTCAGCGAATAGCTGGTGACGACGACCCAGACAACGGCAGATGCCACCGCCTGTGACCACATTCTGTTTCGTATTGCGGCGAACAGGAAGAACGGTATCAGTGCCTTGAGGCAGTCGGCGGCGGCAGAAGCCGCACCATAGATCTGACCGTCCAGCTCGGTTTTGCCGAGGCTGAGTCCAAAACGCCAATTCATCGCAGCGGAGACTGCCAATAGCACTCCCGCCGCGAGGACGCCTAACACGCCTAGAGCATGTCTCATTAGATTGCCCTCTCCTTGTGCGGACAGCCGGTGTCTGCCTGACGCCGGCCTGTGATCTTGTTAGCCTGAGGGGTCGGCTTCCATCTCTTACGTGCAACCAGTGCGTGTGGAACCAATCCGTAGAAGAAGAGCGCGTTCGGTCATCTGTGAGCTCCGGGGCCATTCCCCAATGGCTGCCGGCAGATGTCGAAAGCGTTCCCGGTTCGACACACACGAGAGATGGAGGCCCTGGCGCAGATAGATGCCATTGCGCAGTTTCAGTCGCCGCTCGACCGAGGCTGTGCAGAACGCATCGAATTGGCCAGGGATAACAAGTCTTACGCAGAGAATACGCCCCCTCGCGTCGGAGGCTAGCTCGATTCGTAGCGATTTGTTAAGGGAATCAGTTGGCTACCAATCGACCCAGAAAAATTTGGGACGGTAGGTACACGACTTGGCCGTGCGCAAGGGGCTCTCCCTTTTCCACATGCTGGAGAGACTTATGCACAGACCATCCCCAGCCCGGACCGCAGAAACCCACAACATCTAGTGGTCGACATCACGGCAACACCTACCTGTGCCCATTCAGCAGATTTGCTCTACCCTCACTGTGCCGTTGCAGCTTTCGCGATCGCTCCCGCTGGAGCTCGGAACTGGAGCCTTAGGGCAGGATAACTGCTGTCGCATTTCGGGCACGCCTTAAATGGACCAGAAAATGCGAGTTGCATCAGCTTCAGGTTCGTGAAAAATTGAAATCAGAAGGTCGGATTGCGCAGCGGAGACGACTTTTCTCGGTGACTCGATCCTCGACGACACGAGACGGCACCTACTGCCTTATCACGCTCTGATGTATCTGCTCATCTGGACAACTCGCAGGTCGGGCGCTCGATTGATCCCAATCAGCGCCTACAGGCTAATCCAGGCGGCATGAGCGCCGTTGGAGGAACGAGCACACAGGCTCGACCGAAGCCTTCGGATGCCGAGGTCGGCTGAAACTCCAGGTTGCCGAGAGCAAAGCGGACAACAACACGCAATCCGTTGGATTTGGGTGTGTCTCATCGCCGGAGACATGCCATTCGAGCTGGCTTTCTCGCCGGGATCGGAGAGAAGGATCAGCCGGATTTCCGATCTCGCCTTGGCGGGCCGGTCGTGCGGCGTGCGGAGGCCGCTCAAAGTTGTGGGTTCAAGCAATCTTGGAGCGGTATGTCGCTGGAGAGGGTATCGCCATGCGTTTCGTCGGAAGCCTTGTGTTCCTGATCGGCGCCCTGTGCCTTGGCGCCTTTGCCTACTTTCCCAACAACACCTCACACTACGGCCGGCTCGCCCAGATCGCTGACATCAAGGCCGGCGCAGACCGCGTTGGACGCCTGCCTTCCGGTGACGTCACGCCGGGCGTGCGAGCGCCGCGGACGTTCTCGCCCGGCCTGCAATTGCTCCGCTGGGAACGCGATGGACGGGCGATAACCGCTTCCGCCTCACGACTTGGCAGTACGTCGGCCATTCCGGCGGCTGCAGACATCTCCCCGGCACCTTCGCCTACACTTGCGACCTTTGAACAGAATGCACCGGCCGCCCATACGCGTCATGCTTGGCGCATCGTCGTGGACAGAGACAACAGCGATTTGCGCCGCGCCGCGCCAAAGCGCGATGATTACCGGGCACGCTATGAGCTGGCCCGCAACCTGCAGACCGAGTTGGCACGCGTCGGCTGCTATCTGGGCGACGTCGATGGCGACTGGGGACCGGCCTCGAAGCGCGCGGCCGGCGAGTTCCTTCGCAAGGCAAACGCCACGCTACCGGTCGATACGCCCGACTATATCCTGCTGACGCTCATCCAGGGTCATGCCGACAAAGCGTGCGGTGTCGACTGTCCGAATGGCCAGGGACTCGCCTCCAATGGACGATGCGTGCCGACCGTGATCGTGGCGCGGGGATCAGCGCGCGACAAGCTCATCGCACGCAAAGCGTTGGCCACGCCAGACGTAATAACGGCCGCGAGCACGCAGACACGGATAGCGGTGGCCGCAGCGCCCACTCCGCCGTTGCCACCTGTCCGTGCTCCCAATCGTGTGCGTGCGCCCGTCGATACGACTGGAGCAGGCGCGGGCCGTGCAGTGCCGCTTGCAGCCTACCCCGTCGGGGTGGCCGATCGCTCCGGCAATCGCGGTGCCAGCGTTACCGGCGCACCGTCAGAGCGCACGGCGCCGTTGCCCGGCATGATGGCTGTGGGTGCACCTGCGCCCGAGCCCGTGAGCCTTCAAAGAACGCCGGCTGTCGCGGCGATGGCGCCACCGCCCGTAGCGGTGGCGGCGGCTCCACGTGACCAGATCCTACCGGCCTGGCAAACTTCGGATGGCGATTTGGCTGATCCGGGCACAGGCCGCATACATGACCGGCCATCGGTCGTTCCGCCAGTCGGGCGCACGCATCGCGATACTCACGCGCAAAAGACGCGCAAGGCCAATGAGCAGCGGCGCGCACGCTACGAGAAGCGCGGGATGGTGCGCACCTTCTCCGGCCGCGTGCGCAGCGGTTCACCGCAGCACAACCTGATGCTCAGCCTGGGCGGCGTGTTCTAGCAGGCGATAACGGCCAGACGTGATTGCCGGGCGTGTTGGTCGGTGGCCCACGCCACAGCAACAGCATCGTGCGGACTGCACGTTCGCTATGGGATGCCGGCGCTATGGGGATGGGGGCAAAATCGTTCCTGCCAAATTTATTCCTGCTGTGAGGGCGCAGCAGCCGTTGGGGTCGTTTCGGCGATAATCCATTCGAGAAAGATGTCCGAGCCACCGGCTACCGGCAGGACCACGAGCGCCGGGTTGTCGTAGGGATGGCGTGCCCTGACGTGGCCAACAACGGCGGATGCGAGTTTGGAACGAGTCTTGATCAGGGCCGCAACCTCCGAGTCGGCGTGGCGCTGCCCCTGCCAGTTGTAGATCGACGTCATCTCTCCCAGCACATTGACGCAGGCCGCAAGCTTGCCATCGACCAATTCACCAGCAATGCTCATTGCCGTGTCGCGATCCGGAAAAGTGCCGTAAATCAGTACCGGCGTGTCGTCCTTGCTCATCACAGCGCACCTTTGCAACACTGCCCGCCGCCAGCGGGCTCAATCTCCATCGATACGACCTGCAGAACCATGCCATCCCCCAACCAATCCGATACGGCTCCGCGCCGGGACTTCAAGAAGATCGCCTTTGTCGCCAGCGAGGTCGTCGAGGCCCAGCGCGCCATGAAACGGCTCACCCAGCGCTACGGCAATGTCAAGCCGCGCGAGGCCGACGCCATCGTGGCACTGGGCGGCGACGGGCTGATGCTGCAGACACTCCACTCCTACATGAACGAGCAGATTCCGATCTACGGCATGAACCGCGGCTCGGTCGGCTTTCTCATGAACGAGTATAGCGAGGATAACCTCTGCGAGCGCCTAACGGCGGCCGAGATCAGCCGCATCCATCCGCTGTCGATGATCGCACACGACAGAGAAGGCAGAGCGCACAAGAGCCTCGCCATCAACGAGGTGTCAGTGTTCCGCGAACGCTTCCAGGCCGCAAAGCTGCAGATCTCAATTGACGGAACGGTGCGCCTACATGAACTTATCTGCGACGGCGTGCTGGTTGCGACGCCCGCGGGATCGACCGCCTACAACCTGTCTGCGGGCGGCCCGCTCCTGCCGATCTTCGCACCGCTGCTTGCGCTTACCCCGATCAGCCCGTACCGACCTCGCCGTTGGCCGGGGGCTCTGCTGTCAAACGCCGCGCGCATCACGATCACCGTGATAGAACCCGAGAAGCGGCCGGTGAGTGCAACCGCCGATCACTTCGAGACGCGTGACGTCCTGCGCGTGGAGATTGCACAGGCGCATGCCATTGACCTCTACATGATGTTCGATCCGGGGCACGATCTCGACGAGCGCGTGATTTCAGAGCAGTTCCGTTTCTAGATGTGAACTTTCAGGAGGTTGTCCACTTGGTCGCGAGGAGATCAGCTGATGTCTCCACGACGCCAGCGCTTCTCGGGAAAAACGATCGGACACTCACTAAAATTCACGCCTGATGTGCCTGGCGTCAGCCATTCCAGCGTGTCACCACGTCGGGGAGCGCCGGGCGCGGACGCTCCTCAGGCTTGGATGCGGAGGTTCCAATGTAGATGAAGCCGACAACGCGCTCGTTCTCGGCAATGCCCAGCGCTGCACGTATGCGCGGGCTGTAGGCGATCCACTCGGTCAGCCAGCAGGTTGCATAACCCATTGCATTGGCGGCCACGCACAGGTTCATCGCCGAGGCACCAGCCGACAGGATCTGCTCCCACTCCGGCGCGCCGGGTTTAGGCGTAATGCGCGATATGACGGCGACAACGACGGGCGCCCGCATGAGGCGCTCCCGCTCGACCTTGAGCCGGATCTCGGAGGGCTCCATGGTGTCCTCCGCCTTGCAGGCCTCGGCGATCCTCTCGCCAAACTGTCGGCGGGCATCGCCCTCGAAGACGATGAAACGCCACGGCACGAGCTTTTTGTGATCGGGGACGCGCGCGGCAATCGTCAGGATTTCGTCGAGTTGGGCGGCAGAGGGCCCCGGTTCGCTCATCAAGTCGGGCTTGACCGAACGGCGTGCTTTAAGGAGGGCCAGGGTCGTCTCATCCATTACGCTTTCCCATCGCTTCGATGCCGGGATCGGAATGCCGCCCTCGTATGGGGCCGCGGCCCCTCGCTATCGTAAATCTGCTTCTGTTACAATCCAAGGAGTCGGCGCTGCCCACTCTCGAACCGAGCATCGCGAGCCGACTTTCCCGATGCTGTGAGGAATCCATGCCCGCAATTGCGAGTTTTGACCGTCGCTTCCCCCGCACGATCGGGCTGGCACCGGCCGCCCTGTGTGCGCTGGCACTCGGACTGAGCGTTTCGGGGACCGGTCTGGCTCAAGAAGCCGCACAGCAGGGCAAGCAACAGGTGCTGATGGCTCTGGTAGACGGATCCGGCTCGATGTGGGGCGGACTTGGCAGCGAGGGCAAGAGCAAGCTTGCGGCGGCGCGCGCGGCTCTAGCGGCGGTTCTGCCGCGCGTCGCCGGCTCGCACCGTCTCGGGCTCGCCACATTCGGTCCAGGCTGCCGCACCGCCGGGATTGCGGTGGCTCCGCAACAGAGCAGCATGGAAAGCATCGTCGCGCCTTTGGTCAAATTCAATCCGCGCGGCAAGGGTCCGCTCAGCGCCGGACTGAAGGCCGCGGCGGAGACCATCGACGCGGCGAGCGACAGCGCGATCGTGGTGTTCCACGACGGACTCGACAATTGCGGTGAGGACCCGTGCGCTGTCGCCGCACAGTTGCACGCCGCGAAGCCAAATCTCAGGATCCATACAATCTCGCTTGGAATGGAGGCAGCACAGGCCGCGGCGATCGCATGCGTTGCCGAAGCGACCGGCGGGCGCGCGTATACAGCCGACGATCCCGGCGCCGTGGTGGAGGCTTTCGACGAGATCGCCAATCTGGCCGACACGACGAAGCCGGGGGGCTCGTCTACGTCCGCACAGCCTGTCGCGCCAGTACCCAAGCCGGCCGAGAAAGGTCCCTCGCGACTCGTTGCCAGCGCCCGGCTCGTCGCCGAAGGCGATGTTGTTTCCATGCCATTGTCGTGGCGTGTGACCTCTGCCGACGGGAAAAAGGTCCTCTACGAAACGGTTACACCCTCACTTGCCGTCCCCCTGCCCGACGGACCGGTACGCGTCGAGGTGACGAGCGGGCGGATCTTCGTTGTTCGCAACATCGATATCGCCAAGGAGGGCGACACCGTGGCGGACGTCGCGCTCAATGCCGGCATCGTGCGCTTCGACACCGGCGCCGAGCGACTGGCGAGCGATGCGGAGGAGCCTCTGATCTTTTTGGAGAAGCTCTCGTCCGAAACGACCGGCAGCGGGAAACAAATCAACACGCAGGCCAGTGCGCCGCTGTGGATCGCGCGCGGCAAGGCCATCGAGGCCATGCTCCCACCGGGGGACTACAGAGGCGTAGCGGAATACGGTCTGGCGCAGGCTGCGGCAAAGGTCACGGTTGCAGCCGGGGAGACGCTCAATCTGGCCCTGCCTCTCGAAGCAGGGCGACTCGAGCTTTCGGCCACACCGCAAGGGCTCGATGAAATCGTCTATCGCATCGAGGTCGACGATCTCGATCGACCCGGCGGGCGGCGCGAGTTGGCGCGAACTGCGCATGCGGCACCCTCATTCGTGCTATCAACCGGAACCTACTACGTGAAGGCCGCGACCGGGGATGAGGAGGTGCGCCGACTGCTCACCGTGCGCTCCGGCGAGGTGACACGGGAAACGTTCAGCCTTGCGCTCGTCAGCCTGGACGTCGAGGCCACGGTCAACGGTGCGGCAGCGCACCGCGAACCGCTCACGCTCGCCATCAAACCGCTGGAGAATTGGACCGGTGGAGCGCCTCCCAGGGAACGACTCGTTTCGCTCGGCCGCCCGATCCGACTGGTGCCGGGTAGTTATCGCATCACGGTCCGCCACGGGCTCAACGATGCTGTGGCAACACGCGACGTCAATCTCGAAGCCGGTGAGGCGCAACGGCTGCACATCGACCTCAAGATGGCCGAAGTCAGCCTCGACATGAGCGGAGCGGATGGCACGACACTCGGCGCAGTTTGCGAGATGAAGAGTGAGCGGGGGGACGTGATCTGGCGAACCGTTGAAATCCGCCCCAGCCGCGTCGTCACGCCCGGTCAGTATGCGCTGCGCTGCCGGGCCGGCGCGGCTGTTCGCGACGTCGCGGTCACGGCGGCCGCAGGACAGGTGACGCGCGTGGCGCCGTTTGCACAGTAGAACCAAGCAGATGCGCGAATCACGGTCGCCAACATCATGTTGTCACAGTTAGCCGTTTGCTGTCTGGTATCGGGTCGCAGAGGACAAATGCGATTTTTTCTTCGTAGCGGTATTCAGAGCGATTTTCCGAATGGGGAAAATCCTCGCATCCGCTGGCGGTCGAACTGCGGAACGGGGGCATTGAGCGGGCAATGGCGGCCGGTACGAGAAGGCTTCATGCAAGCGCATCTCACGCGGCATGTGGTGCGGCGGCATCAATTGTTCTGCTGCTCGCCCCCCTGCCCGGAATTGGATCTTTGCACCTCCACGCACAGCAGGCCGGCGGTTGGTCGACTGATCTGGACGTGAAGACGGCACCACCTGGACCGGGAGGGGCAGGTCAGCCGGCACATCGCCAGCCGGGCAGCGCCACCGGCACGACGGTCCTCAGGAAGAAGTCTGCGGAGCCGGCTATGCCGGCCGACATGTCAAGAGTCCGGTTGATCGCGCTGCTCACCGCCGACGGCCAGCGTATCGAGCAGGACCTCGTATGGCGTATATTCGAGGAAAACAGCGATACACAGACCGCAGGAAAGCTTCTCTCCACGCATAGCACGGCCTCCCCCATGCTGACGCTGAAGCCCGGCAGCTACTTTGTGAACGTCGCGTTCGGGCGGGCAAACCTGACGCGAAAGATCACCGTCGCAGAGGGTGTCGAGGCAACCGAGCCGTTCGTTCTCGACGCCGGCGGCCTGCGCGTCCGGCTCGACCCGGTTGCCGGCGGCATGGAGAGCATGAAGGCTTCTTACAATATTCTCACCGACGAACGGGACCAGAGCGGCAATCGTCACGTCGTATTCACTCACGCACGGCCAGGTATCGTGATACGCCTCAACTCGGGCATCTATCACATCGTCTCGACGCTGGGTGACGCCAATGCCACCGTTGCCTCCGACGTGACGGTCGAAGCTGGCAAGCTCACCGAAGCCTCCATTTCACACAAAGCCGGACGCGTGACGCTCAAACTCGTCACACGACAGGGCGGCGAGGCTCTTCCCGATACGGAGTGGACGGTGCTGACGGGCGACGGACAGATCGTCAAGTCGAGCGTCGGCGCGTTGCCGACACACATCCTGGCACCAGGCCGGTATCTCGCCGTTGCCAAGTCGCAAAGCCGCGTCTTCCGGCAATCGTTCGAAGTTGGCGACGGGCAATCGATCCAGGTCGAGGTTATGCGCAAGTAACCCGGGATTACGCCCCCGAGGTGCACACGTAGCTGCAGACACTGCTGGATCAGAAATCGTTCAATACCCAATCGGTCGGGCAATGGTTCGCCATCATGCGCTGATCGACCTCGGCCTGCTGCTCTTTTGCGCCGTGATCCCAAAAGATCTGGCGAGCAATCTGCCAGTGCTCACACGCCGAGGTGAGGTCCGATTCCCTGGCCATGAGATCACCGAGCTCGAGGCGTGCGGCAGCATGTGTGTCATTGTCCTTCAGGCGCGAAGCAAGGATTATCGCGCGACGCAGGTGTGACTTCACCACCTCGTCGGGCCTGCTGCTCGACATCAAATCGCGCGCCAACTGAAGGGAGAGGCGCGCGACTGCCGCATCGTCGAAGCGACGCTCGGCTTCGAGCAGTTGGATCTCGCTGGCTGTAATCCCGGCAGACGCACCTGCCTTCGACGTGACAGGACTTGCGGTAAGTTCTGCCTTAGTCTGGGGCGTATCCAACGGGGCGGGCGATTCGACGGCACCTCCGGTCACGGTCACGGGCGGCCCACTTTCCCGCGCAGATGCGCAGACGTCCGACGCCGATGGTTGCAACTGATCGTTCGCCCGTGGCGTCAGTGGCGTGGGCGATGCTGTGGTCTTGTCGCGCATCGCAGCGGAAGGCGACGGCACCAGTTTCGATTCCGGCCCGAAATCGGGCGTCCTGCGATCACGTCCCGCAATGACTCCGATGACGATGACGGCCAGAACCACAATCGGCGTCAGTAGCAGCACCCAACCCATCTGGCCGTCGATATCGATCAACGTCGTCAGGACCATACGCGCCCCCCGGCAACGTTACAGCAATTACAAAGCAACGTGCAGCCGCCGGTGTGTCCGCGACCACTTCGGCTTCCAGGCAGTTCGGCTTCCAGGCAGTTCGGCTTCCGTACGCGCCACCGGCTCAGCGCACGGGGACACCATACATCAGCCCGCCTTGCGTCCACAGCTTGTTGTAGCTGCGCGCCAACTGAAGATCCGATCCGCTGCCGAGGTTTCTCTCATAGATCTCGCCGTAGTTGCCGACCGCGGCAATCATGCGTCGTGCCCACTCAGTATCGAGCCCCAAAGATTGGCCTAGCGTGCTGCCAGTGCCGAGGAGACGGCGCACATCCTCGATCGCGGAATTCGCCATCGCCGAAACGTTGGTGCTGTTGACACCGAGTTCCTCGGCCACGACGAGCGCCATGCGTACCCAACGAAGGATGGCAAACCAATTCGGGTCCTGCATGCGTACGGCCGGACCAAGAGGCTCCTTGGAGACGATTTCCGGCAGAATTGCGTGTTGCGATGGCGCGACGAGCTTGCGCCGGGCGGCGGCGAGCTGCGTGACGTCTCCCGTCAGCGCGGTGCAGGCTCCTGCTCCGTATGCGGCGAGCAGTTCGTTCCAACTGGCCCTCTTGACCAACTGGTAGTTCATGCGGTGACGCCCGAAATAAGCTGCCAATGCATCTTGTGCACGCGTGTCGGAGACCACGCAGATCGATGCGCTCGAAAGCTCGAGAGCGCTGGAAAGGCCGTGGCTCTTCGGCACGAGAAATCCCTGGCCGTCGTAAACGAGAATGTCGACAAAGCGGATCTTGAACTCGGTATCTTGGCTCAATGTCCATGCCGACGTCTGGGAAAGCAGATCGATCTCGCCTGCAGCAAGCGAGCGGATGCCCTCTGCGCGCGACATCGGCTTCAAAACAATCTTGGTTTTGTCGCCGAGCACCGCTGCGGCCACTGCTCGGCAAAAATCAACATCGATGCCCTGCCATCGTCCATAGCGGTCGGCAACGGCGAACCCGGGAACCTGGTCGCTAACGCCGCAGACCAACTCGCCTCGGGATTTGACGCTTTCGAGCGTACCGGCATCAGCGCAGTTCGGCGCCAGAGACAATCCCAGCAGGATCATCACCCCAACCACGCCTCTAAAAGCGCTTAGCCGGGCGGCGGTCATCTGAAATAGCGGTCGTGTTTGAAATCGCAAGGTAGAGTGTATCCAGATCGTACAGGCCAGATGATGATCACAACGGCGGCGGATGCACGCTCACCACCGTATCGTGAACACAGCCCCGCACCCTTGGCCCGACCGGCTGCAATGGTCAAGGACTTGACCTCATGACGAACTTGCGTCTCAGACGGGGCCGGGCAATATGCGTCGCCGCGGCATAACAGGAACTGCCCCACTTCATTCACGGAATTTCGGTCTGGCCGGCGGCTGGAATGACCAAATGCCAGGGCGAGGCGCAGCGCAAAGCGGTCACATCGGGCAAGCGGCCCAATGCCGCGGCTCGCCATTCTCGCCCCGCCCTGCCGGCACATGTGCGGTGCGATGCCGGGTCGCGAGGCCGCGAAGAGATCAGACCAACGCGGGAACAGAAGGATGGCCCATCTCATGAGCGAGGACAACGCCGACAAGCCTCACAGCCGACACCTCAGGCACACGGATGCAACTGATACAGTGCATGTCGGACGCAGGCCTTTCGACAATAACGGCTTCGTCAACACGCCGGTATATCGCGGCTCGACCGTGCTTTTCCCGACGCTGCAGGCTCTGATCTCGCGCGAACAGCCCTACACCTATGGCCGGCGCGCGACCCCTACAACAACGGCGCTGACAGACGCAATCGCTACGCTCGAGGGTGGGCGTGCGACGATCCTGACGAGCTCTGGCCTGCAAGCGGTCGCGACGGCCCTCCTGGCCTTCGTGGAAGCCGGCGACACAATCCTCATGGTCGATAGTGTCTATCAGCCGACGCGCAAGTTCTGCGACACGACTTTGAAGCGGCTCGGTGTAACGACGGTCTATTATGATCCTCTTATCGGTGCCGGCATCAGAGATCTCGTCACGCCGACAACGCGATTAATTTTCACAGAGAGCCCCGGATCCCAGACCTTCGAGGTGCAGGATATCCCCGCGATAGCGCGCGTCACGCGAGAGGCCGGCATATGGCTGCTGATGGACAACACCTGGGCTAGCCCGCTTTATTTCAAGCCGTTCCAGCACGGCGTGGACGTATCGATCCAGGCCGCGACCAAATATATCGTGGGCCACGCCGATGCGATGCTTGGCGCGGTAACGGGCAATGAACGCGCAGCGCCCTACCTCGACCGGATCAAGGAGGCGATCGGCACGTCGCCCGGCTCGGAGGAGACATACCTCGCGCTGCGTGGCCTTCGTACGCTCGACGTACGGCTCGCGCGCCATCATGCGCACGGTCTCGAAATGGCCCGGTGGCTCGCCGCACGACCGGAAGTTCGCCGTGTCATACATCCCGCGCTCGAAAGCGATGCCGGACATGCGCTGTGGAAACGCGACTTTCTCGGCGCCTCGGGTCTGTTTGCCTTCGTGCTGGAGCCGCCCGTTTCACAGCAGGCGCTGGCCGCCTTCGTCGATCATCTGGAACTGTTCGGTATGGGCTATTCATGGGGCGGGTACGAAAGCCTGATTCTTCCCTTCGATCCACGCCCCTATCGAACCGCCACGCAGTGGACGGAGAGTGGCGCAGCGCTGCGGATCCATATCGGTCTGGAGGATCCCGCAGACCTGAAGCGCGATCTCGAAGCGGGATTTGAGCGGCTCAAGGCGGCGATCTAGAGCCTGATCGGCTGAGATGGAAGCACGACTGCTTCCATCGAGGTCGTGATTGAGGCTCTCAAACAAAGAGATAAAGAGATAGAGCAGGCCTTCGCACGTCGTGGGCGTCTTCACATCCTGTTGGTCGCAACCGCTGGGCGTTCTACAGCCTCGGCAATCGAGCGGACGATCAACCGGGAAACCTCGGAGAAGGCGCCGACGGGTCCTGTATAGGCGATCGCACCATCGAACTTGCCGATGGCCTCGGGCACGTCTTCGGCCGCATGCAGGCCGTCACCATTGAAAAAGCCCACAACAACGGTCGGACGCACGTCGGCCGGCACAACGTCGTCCAGGAACGGCGCTTCCTCCAGGAAAGCGGTTTCAACCCGGGCGAAACCGCCAAGCTCTCTCAGGCATGCAGCAACCGCCTCGGTCGTCGCGGCAGACGCGCGCGCCACCTTCGAG
Organism: Hyphomicrobiaceae bacterium; assembly: GCA_036768475.1. Classification (GTDB taxonomy): domain Bacteria; phylum Pseudomonadota; class Alphaproteobacteria; order Rhizobiales; family Hyphomicrobiaceae; genus JAEUMD01. The sequence goes on from DAIPMW010000016.1 coordinate 74,504, forward strand.
CCATGGCCGACCAACAGCAGCCTCGCCTGTGCTGCGGCGATGCCGATATCGTCAGCGGCGGCCTTTGCTCTGTCGCGTATGATGGCCGGGAGCGGCCCCTCGAGCCCCAGGGGCGTAAGCATGCGACAACGCTCGGCGAGTCCGGCGTCAGCCAGGCGCTTTGGAATCTTGACGTTCACGAAATAGCCAGGCGCCATGAAAAATGGATATAGCAGGATCGGACCGGCGGTGCGTCGCGCTACATCCCAGAGCGCTGCCTCCAGTGCCGGCTCACCACTCAGAACACCAGCGGCCACGGCGACATGGGGCAACTCTGCCGCGGTGTTCTCCGCGTGCCCTTTAAGGACGGCATTGGAAAAGGCACCGCCACGCTCGCCGTGAGCGACGATGATCGCGGCTGCTGCAGCAACTGCCGTTTCCGGCTTCTCGCTCATGTTCCGTTCCGATGACGCGTTCGCGAATTCAACGGTCTGGCTCGAAGGAGCCAGCTAACCGAGCGAAGATGGGGGGGCGTGCCGCCGCGTACAAGCGGTCATTTGCGCCTGCGCGCGACGGATTGCCGCTCAATCCCACATCACGGCGTAACCTCGCGGAGCGCCAGCTCACGGCCGGCAAAATTCGCGCAGCCGGTCCTGTCAGCTACGATCGCAGCCCCAGCCAACAGGCTATCTGATGCATTCCCAGAGGTGTTCATCCTCTTCAAGACGATCAAGTTCCATACCCTTGAAATCGCCACGGGACATAACGCCCCAGATCCTGCCGTTATCGACGACCAGCACAGAGCCGACACGACGGCGCCACATTTCACCACACGCTTTCTGGATGGTTTCGCTCCGTGCCAGGACGAGCGGATCCTAGTCTTTGACGATCGTCGCAAGAACGCGATTTGACATGCGAACTTCCGTCTTGTTGTGTTGAGCCGACCAGCAACGAGGGTACTGCAAAACAACAGTTAATTGGCAGTATCGCCAGGACGCCATGCGCTTCGTCAAGCAGCCTTGGGCAGCTCGTGACATACATTGCCGGACCAAGATGAAATTGATCACTGGCAATCGTTGGCGCTGCAGGTTGCGTTATTTTGCTTCTCCATGACTGGGAGAATTCGATGTCACACAATCCTATGACTGCGAAACAACTCCATCCCGCGGAAGGTGAGCCACATCGGCTCGATTCATGCAAAGAGCAGTGTATGGCCGCACATGTTCCGGGTGCGCCGCAGTCACCTCCCCTCGTCGCGGAAAGCGAGTCGGCTGCACATTCCATATTCGGCGTTGGCGGCGAGGCTCTAGACCGCGCTCTTCACTTCATTCAGTCGCGCGCGACCCTTGGCCTGTCTCCGACGGCGATCACACTGGCGTATCTGGATTGGTGCATGCATCTTGCCGCGTCGCCCGGCAAACAGATGCAACTCTTCGAGGAACTGTGCAGAGAGTGGGTGCTCGTCAATCAACAGCTAGGCTCATGCCTGTTCTACGGCGAGGCAGGCCAGCGCTGCATCTGCCCGCGCGAAGAGGATAAGCGTTTTCTCGACCCTCAATGGCAGCATTGGCCGTTCGACTTCATATACCTTGCGTTTCTCCTGCAGGAACGCTGGTGGGAGAAGGCAACGACCGGAATTCCCGGCATGACCGCTCAGCACGAGCGTCTCGTTTCATTCATGGCGCGCCAGTTTCTCGATATGGTCTCGCCTTCGAATTTCGTATCCACGAATCCGCTCGTGTTGCAACGGACCGTGGAATCGGGTGGCGCGAATCTCATCGCCGGCCTTGGCAACCTCTTTGAAGACTGGGGCCGCATGATCACCGGCGCACCTCCAGTTGGCATCGAGAACTTCAAGGTTGGCGAGAACCTGGCGACGACCGCCGGCCGTGTCGTCTACCGCAATGAGCTGATGGAACTCATTCAGTATGAGCCTACCACGGCACGTGTGAAGCGCGAGCCCATGCTGATCGTGCCGGCCTGGATCATGAAGTACTACATTCTCGACCTTTCCGCCGATAACTCGCTCGTCAGACACCTCGTTGGCCAAGGCTACACCGTCTTCATGATCTCGTGGCGCAATCCGACGCGCAAACATCGCGATTTCGGAATGCAGGCCTACATGACGATGGGCGTCGAAGCCGCCATCTCCGAGGTGTGCCGACTGACAGGACAGCAGAACATTCATGCGGTCGGCTACTGTCTCGGCGGTACGCTTCTGGCCATGGTTGTGGCGGCCCTCTCGCGCGGCGACGGCGCTCGAGGCAAGAACATCAAGACACTGACACTGCTGGCGGCCCAGGTTGATTTCACCAATGCGGGAGAGCTCATGCTCTTCACCAACTCCAGTCAACTTGCGTTCCTCGAGGACGTGATGGAGGCGCAGGGCTATCTCGAAGCACGCCAGATGGCAGGCGCCTTCCAGATGCTGCGCTCAAACGACCTCATCTGGTCGCGGATCGTCCAGAACTACCTGATGGGCATTCGCAACCCGGCATTTGACTTGATGGCCTGGAATGCGGACGCGACACGCATGCCGGCGAAGATGCATTCGGAGTACCTGCGCCATATGTTCCTCAACAATGATCTCGCCCAGGGGCGTTACATCGTTGACGGCGCGCCGATTGCCATTACCGACATTCGCGCTCCGATCTTCGCCGTGGGAACGGAAACCGATCACGTGGCTCCCTGGCGCAGCGTCTACAAGATTCGCCTGTTCTCAGATGCCGAGGTGACGTTCCTGCTCACGTCGGGTGGGCACAACGCCGGCGTCGTATCACCCCCGGGGCATAAAGGGCGCCACTACAGGATCACAACCGCGGCTGCGGATGCGACGTATGTCGATCCGGAAAGCTGGAAAAGCGAAACACCGGAGAGGACTGGCTCGTGGTGGCCGGAATGGGTGCGCTGGCTCGATTCACATTCGAGCGGATCAGTTCCGCCACCCCGGATGGGATCACTTGCTGAGCATGGGCAGCCCGAATGCGCGGCTCCGGGAACATATGTCCTGGACCGCTGATCGGGCATCGTAGCCGCGCATCGAGATGACGCCAGATCGCGAAGGCCGGGCGACCCGTACGCTGTGCGTGCAGCGCGACTGCTCAATGGTGCAGAAGCAGGACCTGGACAGGGCCATATCGGTCACCGGCGGATTGCCCGACACCGGCGGTTTTCGCTGGAGACGTCCGCCAGCCTTTCGCTCGCTGGGAAATGAGCCTGGCCAAATACGCGCCCGATTTGCCATCAGATCGCTGCATTCATCGCCTCAACGCTAATATTCCGGCTGTGAGCCCAGCCCACGACCTGCCTTTTCTCCCTTGCCTCCGGTGCTCGGGGAAATCCGGCGGGTGTTTGGAGCCAGCAAATGCTGGAGGGGTATGCGCGAGCGCGCCGGTTGATTGAACCTGAACGCCTGCGGGGCAAAAAAGCGCCGACATGGTGTGCCAGAACCCGATCGCAAAAGGGCGGCATGGGCCGAAACCGTCCTTAGTAAGACATTAACCACACTGGCGGACTTTGAGACATACCGCTGGAGGGATTCTGAACGAATGCGGAAGTTCGTCACGAAAGCCATTGGCGCATCGCTGATCTGCACCTTGCTGTCTTTCGACGGGTTCGCCGGCAGGGCCGACGCCGCAGAGCCCCTGTCGGGGGATACGTTGCGCCAGCAGATTCCTGGAGCGAAGATCCAGATTGACACTCCCTTGGGCAGCGTCATCCCTGTTTCATATGGCGCTGATGGCTCGCTCGAAGGCAAGGCTGGCGCCGTCGCATTCTTCCTCGGCTCCCAGAGAGATAGCGGCAAGTGGTGGATCCAAGGCTCCAAACTGTGCCAACGTTGGGACACTTGGTTCAACGGCCGGGTGAACTGCGTCCGCGTCTACCAGAGCGCCGATAATCGCATCGAATGGATCGATCAAGACGGCGAAAAGGGCACCGGAACCATTGTCGAGCTGCGCAAGTCTGCACCGGCAGCACCCGCTCCAGATGAAAAATTGGTCAGGCAGGTCGCCACTGCGCCTCCCCCGAGATCAGAGCCAAGACCTGTGGCGGCACAATCCTCCGTGATGGCCAAGACAGCCGAGATGCAGCTGGCCGCTCCAGTGCCTGTTCATGTATCGAAGCCACCGGCACCTGTAAAAAAGCAGAGCCGGCAAGCTGCCGATACCGACAAGGTCGAGCTGGCAAGGAACGTTTCCTCACATGGCAACTCTGCTGGGACGCGCGTTCATGCTGCGACTTACCGCGTCGTCAATGTTCCATCAGACGATGTCTTGAATGTGCGCAACGGCCCCAGCCCGGAAGCCAGGATCGTGTCGACCATCCAGCCTCGCGCGATCGGCGTCGTGATGGCGGGGAACTGCGAAGGCGAATGGTGTCTGATACGACATGGCCGAAGCCACGGTTGGGTCAACCGCTACTTCCTTGCATCGGAGAACAGCACGCGCCAGCACGCCTATTTGCGCAGATCTACGCCCAACCCCATTACCTACAAAGTCGTGAGAGTCCCTGCAGGCGACGTCCTAAATCTGCGTCGGCGCCCGGACTCAGAGGCTGCGGTCGTCGCAACGATACCGCCGTCAGGAAACAGGATCCGTCTGACCGGCTATTGCGTTGGCGAATGGTGTCCGGTCGCACACGGGCAGGATTCGGGTTGGGCGCACCGCTATTTCCTTGCGCTCGAGTTTCGATGAGAAGGTGACCTCGCTGCCCACTTGGATCGCGTATCCTGGTTGGCCCTTATCGTCAGCCACGCCACAGCGCCAAGCGTTCTCATGGTTCGGGCAAGCTCTGCATGCTGCACCACTGCACATCTCAGCGACGCACCGATCAGACAATCTGCCCCCCGTCATAACCGCAGGCAATGCGCCCTAGCGCAATCCGCATCGCGTCGCTATCCAGTTCGCGCAATATCTGCCCTGTCTCGTGCCCATCGGGGTCGAAGCCGCGCGCTCGCGCCAGCATCCGCGCCAGCGTTTGTCCATTGAGCGTGGGCAGGAGGGCCAAGAAGCCCCGCGCCAGCTCCTCCGCCAACATGTGATCTGGATGCCCGCCGTGTTCAGGTGCGCGGCCTATCTCGTACATGTGCGTGACGGCGCTCCAATCCGCCCGTGTTGCAGGGAGCCTCTCCATGACGTCCGCACACTCCTCGGCGACGTAGAAACGATTGAGCGTATCGTCGAGCCTGAATCGATAGCCTGCCCGTAGCAGGTCGGGCTCCCATTTTTCGAACGTCGGCCCATTCGTTGCAGGGTCGATCGCCTCAGCGACGACTATCCTGGGTCGAAAGCGGCTCCAGTCATTGCCCGCGAGCACGTCCGCCTCGGCGCCTTCGACGTCGATCTTCAGGAAATCAATGTGTCCGACACCATAGCGCTCGCACAGTGCGGCAAGGGTGAGCATGGGCAGCTTCTGCGAAACGTAGTCGTCGCCGTGGACCCTGGAACTCTGGGCGTTATCCAAAACCATCGTCGACAATCCGTGCAGCCGGGAAAATACGTGCAGCTCGGCCGTCCCTACTTCTCGGCCGACGAGGCCGGCATAGACATGATCGCGCGGCCGGACGTGCGGATAGAGATCGGCCAGTGCCGCCTGCGGCTCGACGATGATGCCGCTCCAGCCGCGTTCGTAAAACCAGCACGACACGTTGTCGGCAACCGGATGACCACCGCCTATGTCAATGTAGAACCCGGGGCTGTCAGCTCCGAGGGCGAGCCACAAGTGATAATCCTCCATGTTCTGCGCGTAAGAGAGCGGGGCTACGGTCGATGGCTCGTTGCCTGCGCTATTCACATCCTGATTTGCCATGTACGGCCTCCCGGGCCCGAATGAAGCTGCGCAAAAGATCGGTGGTCGAACGGCTGACGGAACAAGACCATTTAACCGGTCCTAAGGTAACAGCGGCTCGGAAAATGGCTCGGCGGGCCTATCGGTTGACGGTATCCTGGGCACGAGTAGCATGAAAATTTGCTGCATTTGCGATGCATGAAGGCGCCGCGGTCGTGCGGCACGGTGGCAACCGCGAAGAACCGGGTCGGGCAGGCGGGAGTTGCGACGATGGGCGAGACACGTTCGGTCCACGTTCGAATCACAGGCCGCGTGCAAGGCGTCGGCTACCGTGCGTGGCTCGAAGCGGAAGCCGTGAATCAAGACTTGGACGGGTGGGTCCGAAATCACACTGACGGCACCGTCGAGGCAGTTTTTCGTGGTGCGCCCAACAAGGTTGCCGAGATGCTAGAGCGCTGCCGAAGCGGACCACCGGCGGCCCGCGTCACACGCATCGATACGCTCGGCGCGCCACTCGAGGTCTCGCCCGGCTTCCACCGTCGTGCAACGGTCTGACGAACGGGCTCGAACACGGCAAGCGCGGCCGCGCGCCATATCATTCCCTTTTGCACACTCGCATGGCTGAGCTGTCGCGCATCAGCGCAGCGTCCGAATCTCTGATAAGTCCTCTATAGGTGTTGACAGAGATCGGCTCATCTCGTTACCTCTCCAACATAAGATGCGTATGCAGGCATGTGGCTTGCCGGCCGTTGGCCTCGTCAGAGGAGTCGTCGTAATGGTACGCGAAAAGCCGAAGAAAATTGTACATTCTGCTAATCCGGCTGAGCCCAAGCACAAGATCATCGCCAACCACCTTCTCGCACAAATCGAGGTTGGGACCTGGACTCCTGGAATGCAAATTCCTTCAGAGGAACAACTGGCCATCGATACCGGTGCAAGCCTGGGAACGATCCGGCGCGCGCTCGGAAATCTCGTAGAGATAGGCGTCCTTGAGCGTCACCATGGCAAGGGAACTTTCGTTTCCGGCGCGCGCGCGCCGGAACGGCATCTGCGTCATTTCAGATTCGTGGCGGAGGGCTCAACGAAACTGCTGCCGGTGTTCTTCCGGGTTCTCGATGTTACGGAGACCAGTGACCGTGGACCGTGGCAGGTCGCACTCGATGCGCCTGTCAGTTCCTTCGTGCGCATTTCCCGACTGGTTTCGGTCAACACCGAGTTCGAAATTTTTAGCGAAGTCTACCTGCCCAAGGATCGCTTCGCACCACTCCTGGACATGGCGGATAAGCTCGACGGCGTTTCCATACGTGACCTTCTTGCCGAGCGCTTCAATGCACCCACGCTCAATACGCGCCAGCACATGCGCTGCGCGCCTTTGCCGCCGCGAGTCGCGCGCCATATCGGCGTGTCCCCCGGACAATACGGCATGGTGTTGACCGTTTGCGGCATGAGCTACCGCGAGACCCCGATCATCTGGCAGCGCGTCTTTATTCCTCCGAGTGATCGCGCGCTTGAGATTTCCTGCGTGCACAATCTCAGCCTTGTCGGTTGAGCCTGATGAACCGGCCATACCAATTGGGCATTGAGCAGCGCGATCGGCGCATCGTCATTCGCAATCGACACCTGCGTGCCGGTGCTGATCTGACAATCGACAAACTCCGTCAGTGGAGACACGTGAAAAAATGACGACTGCACCCTGGGAAAAGATCGACTCTGGCGTCATCAGAAACGCTATTTCTCCAGACCAACTCGGCAATGCCACGATTACACCCGACGGCAGTTTCGAGGCGGGATCTTATGCGAGTTTTACGCTGACCTACACGGCGGGTATTTTCGGCATCGACGATTCGGGCAGCCTGAGGATCTGCTTCCGCTTCGCTTCAGACCAGAGCACCCCGCAGTTCGACGATCCCAAAGGGGCCAATTTCTGTGTTGTCGAGGCTTCGAACGGGGCAACCCTGCAGGTGCGTTGGGATCCGAAAGCCAACGTGCGCCCGTGGGATCGTACGCTCTGGATCAAGGTCGTGAAGGGCTACCTCAAGGAAGGCGACCGGATCACCATCCGCTTCGGCGTCACTGATCATGGGGGGCCAGGCATGCGACTGCAGACATTCTGCGAGACAACATTTGAATTCCGCGTGCTCGCAGATCCCATCGCCACATTCAATTTCCAGACTCTGCCGGTGCAGCCGACGATCGCCATCGTGCCGGGAGCGCCCGAACGCTACATCGCCACCATTCCGACGCGCCGGCGCCCCGGTGAGACCTTTGCCCTCAAGATCAAGGGCGAAGACAAGTGGGGCAATCCCTCAGATCGTTGCGATCAGATCTTCAAGCTCGAAGCCGTCGGCCCCATCACGGGCCTGCCGCCTGAAATCCGACACAAGCCCGGCGCGTTCGCCACAACGGTCGAGGGTCTCAGCGTCGCCGAAGAAGCCGACGTTGAGATCCGGCTTCGCGATGCCACCGGCGCAGTCGTTGCAACGAGCAACCCGCTGCGCGTCAAGGACGCCAGCTTCGTACATTTCTGGGGTGACCTGCACGGTCAATCGGAGGAAACCATCGGCACAGGCAGCGCGCGCGAGTATTTCGCATTTGCGCGCGACCGCGCCTTCGTCGACGCGTGCGGCCATCAAGGGAACGACTTCCAGATCACCGACGCGTTTTGGGACGAACTCAACCAGATCACCAAGGCGTTCGATGCTCCGGGAAGCTTTGTCGCGCTACCCGGCTATGAATGGTCGGGCAACACGTCGCTGGGTGGCGATCGCAACGTCTACTTCCCCACAGAGGGCCGGCGGATCAGGCGTTCTTCTCACGCACTTATCGAAGATCATGCCACTCTCGCGGACGACCGCACGACAGCCAAGGAACTGTTCGAAGCCTTCGCCAAGGACGAGGAATTCGATGTCGTCTGCTTTGCCCACTGCGGCGGGCGCTATGCTGACATCGCAGTAGCTCACGATGGCCGCTTCGAGCGGTCCGTCGAGGTGCATTCATCCTGGGGATCGTTCGAATGGCTCCTCCACGATGCATTCAAGCTCGGCTATCGGGTAGGCGTGGTAACGAATTCCGATGGTCATAAGGGCCGCCCCGGCGCGAGCTATCCCGGCTCAGGCAAGTTCGGCGCAATCGGCGGGCTGTCATGCTATCTGATGCCCGAGCTCAATCGCACCGCACTGCTCGACTGCCTCAGGAAGCGCCACCACTACGGCACGACGGGCGGCCCCGGAGGCCGCATCATCATCGACCTGACGGCCGACTTCTCGGCTGAAGCGACCCTCTACCATGACGATCCGAAGCTCGGTCCCGCGGAAGGCAAAGCGGCAACGTCGGCAACCATGGGAGACATCGTCCACCTTCCCTCCGGCGAGATGTCTGTCAACGTGTCTCTGCTCACCGGATCGCCGATCGAACGCGTCGAGATTTTCAACGGCGCCGAGCTCACACAAACGCTACGACCATTTTCCGAGAAGGATCTGGGCAGCCGCATTCGCGTACTATGGGAGGGCGCGGAGTATCGTGGCCGCTTCCGCGAGGTGATCTGGGATGGCACCGCCCACCTGAAAGGCAATGAATTCGTAAAGTCGGTACCTATCAACTTCTTCAACCGCGACAAGGCCCTGAAGAGCGTGGCACCCGATACGCTGGCGTGGAAATCCCTGACGACAGGGAACTTCTCCGGCTTCGATGCCTGGCTTGCCGACGGTCAAAGCGGCGTGCTTGCGATCGACACACCGTTGATCTCCTGCGAGATACCGGTTGCCGATATTGGCATCGACAGCATCGTCCGCGACGCTTCGGGCGAGCTGCCGCGTTTCCTTCAGGTGTTCCGCCTGCCAGACGAGAGCCGCCATCGCAGTTTCAGCTTCGAAGCACCGGTACCGATCAAGGCGTCTGGGGACAATCCGATCTATCTGCGCGTCACGATGGAGGATGGAACGCGCGCCTGGACAAGCCCCATCTATGTCTACCGTTGAATAGAGCAGGTCAGGTTCTGATTGAATGACGTCTGGCCGTTGCCGCCTGCTCTAAACATGCTGTAGCGGCGCGCTGGCATTCGCGTCAGCTTTGCGGTGCGGGCGGCTTAGATACCGGTTACAGGCCGGATGGGAGCTTTGAGGCCATCATCTTGCTGCGATCAAGCCTGCGCCCGTCAACGATAAACGTTCCGTCGCCAACGGCGTGAACCATGCGAGTCTCTGTTCGTTCAGCATCAATATGGGCTGCGACCCCCTCAAGCACGACAATGTTATGCTTGGCGACGATATCGACGACTTTGCATTCGATATTGGCAAAACATTCAACAATCAAAGGCGCCCTCACAACCTTGCCGGGGGCAGCCGTCAGCCTGAAGCTGGCGAACTTGTCCGTATCGGCACCGGTACATGTCCCAATGCCGACCACGCGGTCGAGCATGTCGACCGTCGGAATGCCAAGCACACACTCCTTAGTCTCTCGCAAAGCCGCGAAGGAGTAGTTCCATTCGCCCGTGACAATGGCGAACATTGGCGTGAAGTCGAGCACCATCGTCCACGAGATCGTCATGATGTTGCTCTTGGCGCCGTCGTGGGTCGTCACCAGAATGACAGGTCCCGGCTCAATGAGAGTGAAGGCTCTGCTCAACTTCATTGCACGCATGCAAACCTCCGCCCCACGATGACGCTGCTGGTCTGGCTGGTCTTGCGTCAAAGATACTGATCTGCTCGCGCCTGGTTCATGCGACTCCGAGTTTTTCAGCGAGGAAGCTCAGTCGGTCCTGGCCAAACAGCATTTCTCCATCGACAATGAACGTCGGTGAGCCAATCACACCCTTGTCGATCGCTTCCGCGGTGTTGGCCTCAAAGATGGCGGCCGTAGCGTCTCCAACAGCGGCCTCAAGGATGCGGCCAGCAGCATCGGCGTCAGCCTCCGCAACAAGACGCCTCACTGTTTCCGTGTCGGAGATGTCGAGATCGTCGCGCCACACCGCACGCAGAAAGCGTGATGACAGCGTGCCTGGATCGCGGCCCATCTCTTGCGCTGCAATGACGGCGCGCGAGGCGAGGCCGGCAGGTACAGGCCAGAATTTGGGAGCCACGGAAATGGGCATTCCTCGCACCTTGGCCCAACGCGCCAGCTCACTATCGCGCCAGGCGCGGCGGGCCGGTGACTGGCGCGCAGGCGCCACCGTATCAATGGCGGCGAAAACGCGACCGATGTCGACAGGCTTATAGCGGATGCGTGCACCGGCAGCAGTTGCGATGCGCCGAAGTTCCGGCTCGCCGAGATAGGCAAATCCGGACACCAGGGCATAGTAGTAATCGATCGGTGCTGCCATCCTACGCTCCTCACTACTTGTCGCGCTCTGGCCATTTCGTGAACACCCGACTTGATCGGCAGCCCCTGAACACGCGACCCCGCATTCCGGGAACCGAAACGCATCTTAGAGCAGGCCCGGCACGACAGCCCACCGGATTATCAAGTGACAGCCTGATAATCCTTCGAGGCACGAGACGTCGATCTCGCATTGCGTTGTCATTGTGCCCAACCCTAGACATAGGTGACGCTTCGTACCGGACACATGGGTAACACTTCTCGCTTTTCGCGGGAGGTGTCGATGCAGTGGAAAGAGAGTTCGGTGATGGACGAGCGTGTCCGCTTCGTCGCCCGCATCCTGGAGGGCGAGCCGATGGCTGAGATCTGCCGCGAGTTCGGCATCTCGCGCAAGACCGGCTACAAGATCTTCAATCGTTATAAGGATCATGGCGTCGAGGCGCTGAGCGATCGTGAACGCGGGCCATTCGCGGCGCGCTGCCGCCGAGCACTTCAATGTCAGCCCGAGCTTTGCAGTGAAGCTGCTGGCACGTCACAGGCAGTGCGGTTCACTGGCTCCGCGCCGCCAGGGGCGGCCGCCGGGGCAGGGCCCGCTGCTGGCCTACCGGGATTTCCTGATCGCACGGGTGGAAGCCCGGCCGGACATCACGATGCCGGAGTTGGCCGCCGAACTTGAAGCCAAGCACGCCGTTTGCGTCCGCCCGTCGTCCTTGTCACGCATTCTCGTGCGTGCCGGCTTCACCTATAAAAAAAATGCTGATGGCATCGGAACGCGCTCGCGCGGCCGTGCGTAAAGAGCGCAACGTCTGGATCAGTCGGCGCCAGCCGTTCATGCGTTTTAAGCCGCATCGGCTGGTCTTCATTGATGAGACCTCGACCAACACCAAGATGGTGCGGTTGCGCGGTCGCGCGCTCAAAGGCACGCGGCTACCTGGTTCGGCGCCTTTCGGTCACTGGCAGAGCCAGACTTTCATCGCAGGCCTGCGCTGCCATGGCCTGACGGCACCCTGGGTGATCGAGGGAGCCATGGACCGCAAGGCGTTCGATCTCTACGTCGACACGCAACTGGCACCGACCCTGAGCCCCGGTGACGTTGTCATTGCCGACAACCTGGCCGCCCACAAAAGCCCCTACGCAGCCAGATGTCTGAAAGAACGCGGTGCCTGGTTCCTGTTCCTGCCCGCCTACTCGCCTGACCTCAACCCGATCGAGATGGCCTTTGCAAAACTCAAGGCCCACCTGCGCAAGGCCGCGGCAAGAACCTACGACCATCTGTGGCGCGCCATCGGCAACGTCTGCGACCTGTTCAAGCCAACCGATTGCTGGAACTTCTTCAAAGCTGCAGGATATGCGTATGATTAAATGAGCGACGCTCTAGAGTAACCGGCTAGCAAGCCGCGCAGCCCCTCCAAGCACAGTTAAGCGCAGCCCCATGGGATCGACAGGGACCCAGCGCAGACGTACATCAAGCCTGCGCCACGCATGGCTGTGGATGAACGCCATCGCTGCGAGCAGCTATCCGATGGCTTCGGTAATGCGCCCCGTACCGTCGCATCGCTCGCACGGTTCCTCAGTTGGCTTACCCGTCCTCTTATCAGCGAGCTTGCCCGTGCCATGGCATTCGGGGCAGATGTCCTCGCCTGTCCCCGGTGTCCCGGGTTCGGGATCATCGTCGGGTGTGTGATGACGCGTGGGATCTCTGGACTGCATCGATATCCCTATGCCCTTTGTTCCTTGGGCATCGGGAGTCTGCCATTAAATCTGTCGCAAAGCAAGGTGGACACTCCGCCCGAGGCCAACTGGGCACGAAGGAGGTTTCTTGCGCCAGGAGTCACCCAACCGGGCAGTCCAGGCCCCTCCGTGGACCACATCGCTCAGCACAGGGCGAGGTATTCCCCGCAACGGCTCGAGTGCAAACCCGAAACGTACATCGGCGCTCACAATTGCGCGCCAGCCTCTCGCAAGACAGCTTCCATATCGATGAAGCGAACCTGCCGCCTGTCAAACTGCAGCAATCCCTCAGCCTCCAGGTTTCGCACAAGCCGCGAGATCGATTCCGGTCGTGCCCCGATCAGTGAGGCCAGTTCGACGCGTTGGATCGGAAGCTCGACCACGTCATGGTCGTCCTCGCGATATCCCAGGCGCTCATTCAATATCAGCAAGACGTGAAGAAACCGGGCCCTCAGGCTCAATGTCATACTCATTGCATAATCGGCTTCGGTCTCGTCCAACTCGCAGAAACAATGCTGCAGGAATCTCTCGCCCAATTGCGGGTTGGTTTCCAGCAGCCTCCTGACGTATGAGCGTTCAATGAAACAAACAACGCTCTGGCTGATCGCTTCCGCCGAGTTGCGGTGGGGCGACTTGCTCAACAGCGCCCTGTAGCCCACAGTTACGCCGCTTGTGCAAAGCCGAAGGAGCGCAGAGTCGCCCGCCGGCGTTATCCGCCGCAATCCGATGAGGCCCGATTGGATGCAATAGACGCCGTCGGCATTGTCCCCCTGCCGAAACAGGATTGCTCCAGGCTCAAGGACGCGCGTGCGCTTTGCCTGGTCAACCATCGCCAGTTCCGGACCCGTCAGGATCTGCCATTCGGCCGTCTGGCGCGATGCGCAATCAGCGCACCTGTGTATCGTTTTCTGGGTCATGGCGGTAACCGGCAGTTCAACATGCTCGAGAGCCTACTTCAAATCGGGCGGAAGGGCCAAGACCCCGCCTGCCGATTAACGCTCCCCAAATTGACAGACGTTAAGGCGGCCACCCCAATCTGCTGTCCTGGTTGTCACGGGCTTGGTGCTCTACGGGCTGGGATCCGAATGACAACAGACAGGATTATGATTCTGCGGGCTGCTCAGACGATGATCGACCGCTTTGGCGACGAGGCGTTGGCCGAGGTCGATTTACGGATAGCCGAACTGGGAACTCGCGACCAGCACGAAGCGGAAAAGCTTTGGAAACAAATTCGCGAGGTCCTGCTTTTTTTGACCAGCAAATCAGACAAGGATACCGTGCACTGAGCCGTTGCATCAGAGATAAAACGAAGTGCGACAGGCAGCGCCACCGATATTACTTGGAAGCGGATGTGGCGCCAAATATTGACCTCGCTCTCACCAGTGTTCCCCGTCAGTAACCGCGAGACATTTTGAAGCGAATCGGGAGTGGAGGA
>DAIPMW010000017.1:0-82970 GCA_036768475.1 Hyphomicrobiaceae bacterium
CTAAGTAGGTGACCCGGCCTACCAAATCAGCATAAAGCCCGCAAACAACCGACCCAGATGCGTCACTCCTTTGCTCAGTGGCTATTTGCGGGCACTATATTCGCTAGTGCCTTTTCACTGTTTCTCGTGCAGCCTCTGATTGCCAAGCAGATACTCCCTTGGTTTGGCGGAACGGCTGCCGTTTGGGCCATTTGCCTGGTGTTCTTCCAGACCACGTTGCTTGCAGGCTATGCATACTCGGATGCGCTGGCCAGCCGCCTTACACCGAGACTGCAATCGGCCATTCATGCCTCGTTGCTACTGGCCAGCCTGCTGTTCCTACCCATCATCGCGAGCACCAACTGGAAGCCGGTTGGATCTGAAGACCCAACGCTTCTGATAATCGGACTTTTGACGGCCACCATCGGTCTACCCTATTTCCTGCTCTCAACCACAGGCCCTTTGGTCCAGTCCTGGGTGTCACGGGTCAACCTCGGCAGTCATGTCTATCGCCTGTTTTCGTTGTCGAACACGGCATCGCTCGTTGCGCTCATCAGTTATCCGTTTTTGATTGAGACACAAACCGCCCTGCGGGTGCAGGCGTATGGGTGGTCGTCGCTGTATGCTGCTTTCGTTGTGCTGTGCGTCGCCTGTGCAGTCTATTTCGTGAGGCACGCCCATCTCCTGCCCGAGCCGACGCACTGCAAACCCGATGTGCCGGAAGCCGATTGTGCACCGCTCTGGAGCGATTATCCCTTATGGATTTCCCTGGCCGCCATGGCCTCGTGGCTGCTGGTGGCCATCACCAACCATATCACTCAGAATGTTGCAGCCATCCCGTTCCTCTGGATCCTTCCGCTGACGCTCTACCTGCTCACATTCGTGCTCTGTTTCGAAAGTGATCGCTGGTACCGCCGCGCAATCTTCATTCCAGCGAGCGGCCTGCTGATCGCGCTGTGTGCCTACGGCTTGCAGGACAGCTCAATCGGTCTCAACATAAAAGTTGCCATTCCTCTTTATGCCGCCTGCCTCTTCGTGTTGTGCATGTTTCTTCACGGCGAATTGGCAAGTCTACGCCCCGACCCCCGCTACCTGACGCGCTACTACCTGATGCTTTCGGTCGGGGGTGCATTGGGTGGAACCCTCATCGGACTGGTCGCCCCAAGGGTATTTCCAGCCTATTACGAACTCGGTCTCGGCTTTGCTCTTACGGCTGTGTTGGCTGCGTTGATGTATCACCGCCACCGCGTAGTCATGCCCATCGCGCTATTTCTTTCCCTGTTGTGCGCCTTTTTCCTTTTTCAGCAGATCAGGGAGGATGTTTCCTCCTCCCGCCGTCTGCAACGCAATTTCTATGGGACGCTCACCACGCTCGACGTGCCGTATGCCGAGATGAATGACACCGTTCGCCAGCTCTATCACGGCTCGATCAAGCACGGCGAACAATACCTCTCTGAGAAACGCCGAAAGGAGCCCACCGCCTATTACGGGCGAACATCAGGGGTTGGCCTCGCGATCGATGCTACCCGGCGGCATGGTCAGAAAATCGGAGTCATCGGATTGGGCGCCGGCACGCTCGCCGTTTATGGACAAGCTGGCGACAGTTACAGAATGTATGAGATCAATCCCGCTGTGATCGAACTCGCCAAGTCGGAATTCACCTTCATATCCGACAGCAAGGCAACAGTCGAAATGGTGCTCGGAGATGCGCGTCTATCGATGGAGCGTGAAGCGCCACAAATGTTCGACGTGCTTGCGGTCGATGCCTTCTCGGGCGACGCGGTACCGGTACACCTGCTCACCATCGAAGCGATCGGCGTCTATCTGCGCCACATGAGCCCCGGCGGCATCATTGCATTCCACGTCACGAACAGATTCCTGAACCTCCCGCCGGTGGTGGACTCCATCGCTAAAGCACATGGGCTTCACGTTGCGTATATTCGTGACGAAAATGACAATCCGCTGTTGAGAAACACGGACTGGGTTTTGGTGGCCAAAGATCCTGGCGCTCTTGCCTTGAATGAAATTCAACACCGCGCAAGACCCATTCAGCCAATTCTCGGCCTGAAGCCCTGGACAGATGATTTTAATAACCTCTACACAATTCTGAAATAGCAGCCAGGATCACTCATCGTCCCACGGCGCGCCGCGCCTCATCGGCGGTCGCATGAAACTGCGCATCGAGCCCCTTCTCCTCCAGCGCCGATCCCAGCTTCATGCGCAGGAAGCCGCTCGAGCCATAGCGCGTGACCCCGAGATAGTATGTATCGACCACCGCCTGCACCATCGCCGAGTAGCTGTCGAACACCTCCGGCGCGATGGTTGCACCCGAGTAGTTGACGATCGCAAAAACCCTGTGACCGATCGGCTTCATGATGCGCTCGACGGTGCGGCGGATCTCCCGCACGTCGCGCTCGGTTTTGATCTCGATGCGTTCGAAATCGATGAAAAGGACATTGAGCGCGGGATCGTAGCTGAAGCGGCTCGCTAGCGGCTGGCTCAGCATGCGTTCGCGCAAGTTCATCGGCTCATCGAGGAAGATCGCCTCGTCCATGTACTCGGGATGGTCGATCACCGGCATGAAGTCCATGTGTGCGAGGATATCACGCTCGATATCGATGCCCGGCGCCACTTCGGCCAGCTCCATGCCCCGCTCCGTGAGGCGGAAAACGCAGCGCTCCGTCACATAGAGCACCGGTTGGCCTCGCTTCATCGCATAGGAGCCCGAGAACGTGCGGTGCTCGACTTGCTTGACGAGCTTGCGCGACTTGCCTTCCTTGATAATCCGCAGCAAACCGCCCTCAACAGCGATATCCAGACCGCCAGCCGTGAACGTGCCGACGAATACGACCGCCTTGGCATTCTGCGAAATATTGATGAACCCGCCGGCGCCGGCCAGCCGCGGCCCGAACTTCGACACGTTGAGATTGCCCTGCGCATCGGCCTGCGCCAGCCCCAGAAACGCGATATCCAATCCGCCCCCGTCGTAGAAATCGAACTGGTAGGGTTGGTCGATGATTGCCTGCGTATTGGTCGCCGCACCGAAGTTGAGGCCCGACGCAGGAACCCCGCCGATCACGCCCGGCTCGGCGGTGAGCGTCATCAGATCGATCACCCGCTCTTCTGCGGCGACATCCGAGATGCCTTCCGGCATGCCGATGCCCAGGTTGACCACGACGTTGGGCTTCAGCTCGAAGGCGGCGCGCCGTGCGATGATCTTGCGCTCGCTCATCGCCAGTGGCTTCAGCGACGTCATCGGCACGCGCATCTCGCCCGCGAACGCCGCAGAATAAGGCTCCGCGAACGTTTGCATGTGATATTCGGGCTTTTCCGCCACAACCACGCAATCGACCATCACGCCGGGAATCTTCACCTGCCGCGGGTTGAGGCTGCCGCGCTCCGCGATGCGCTCCACCTGCACGATCGTCACGCCGCCGGAGTTCTTCGCCGCCATGGCGAGCGACATTGCCTCGAGCGTCAGCGCCTCGCGTTCCATGGTGATGTTGCCGTCAGGATCCGCCGTCGTGCCACGCACAATCGCGACATCGATCGGGAATGTGCGGTAGAACAGGTACTCCTCTCCGTCGAGCTCAATCAGGCTGACGAGGTTCTGCTTGGTGATCGCGTTGATCTTGCCGCCGCCATGACGCGGATCGACGAATGTGCCGAGGCCGACGCGGCTGATGTGCCCCGGCTTGCCCGCCGCGATATCGCGGTAGAGATGCGCGATGACACCCTGCGGCAGGTTGTAGGCCTCGATCTCGCCCGCCACGGCCAGCTTCTGCAGCTTGGGTACGAGGCCCCAATGGCCGCCGACCACTTTCGCGACCAGTCCCTGGTGGCCGAAATGATTGAGGCCGCGCTCGCTTCCATCCCCCTGGCCGGCCGCATAGACGAGCGTAAGGTTGCCGACTTTGGCGCCCTCGAAGGACTGATCCGCCTGCTCGGCCAGGAACCGCTCCTCCAGCGCCACGGCAATGTTCTCGGCAAAGCCGATGCCGACGAAACCTCCGGTCGCCACCGTGTTGCCTGCGCGGATCAGCTGCACGGCATCGCGTGCCGAAACGATCTTGCCGTTCTGCATGGTGTCGAGCGCGGTGCGCTGATGCGGCTTGCGGCTCATCGGATCTTTCCACCTCGCGCGAGAGCGCTTGGCCAGGCAGCGGCGCTCGATTCGTCCCCAGAGAAACCAGCTTCGGCATTTGCTGCAGCGCGTCAAGCCATCGGGGTCACGCACTCGGTGTTATGAAACGCTATATCCGGGGCAGCTCATTGGTCCTCGCCATCGAGTTCCCCGCACTTGCGTCAGCGCCAGACGGAACCAGGCTGTCAACCGCCATCCGCATCCATTCCATCCGCGCCCTGAAGGCTGCCCTTGCGTGCGAACTTACGGTCCTCCTCCAACACCGCCGACAGATCGGCATCGAACACGATCCGCTCCGCACCCGACAGCGCCAGGAACCGCTTACCGCGCGCCCGTCCTATCAACGTCAGGCCGGACTTTCGCGCAAGCTCGACTCCCCACGCGGTGAACCCTGAGCGTGAGACGAGAATCGGGATGCGCATCTTCACGCACTTGATCACCATCTCGGAGGTGAGCCGCCCGGTCGTGTAGAAGATCTTGTCGTCGGGCTTGACCTTGTTCATCAACATGTAGCCCGCGATCTTGTCGATCGCGTTGTGCCGGCCGACGTCCTCCATGTAGACCAGCGGCTGATCCTGCCGGCACAGGACACAGCCATGAATGGCCCCGGCCTTGAGATAGAGGCTGGGCTCCGTGTTGATCTTCTTCGTCAACTGGTAGAGCCACGACGTCCTGATGCGCGCATCCTGCGACAGGCGGACATTGTCGAACGCCTCCATCAGGTCGCCAAACACCGTTCCCTGCGCGCAGCCCGACGTCTGCACCTTCTTCTTGAGCTTGTCTTCGTAGTTGGTCTCGCGCGCTGTGCGTACCACCACCGTCGAGATGTCCTCGTCGTAGTCGATCCGCGTGATGACGTCGTCCGGCCTCAGCATGCCCTGGTTGAGCAGGAATCCCACCGCGAGCAGATCGGGATGATCGCCGATCGTCATCATGGTCACGATCTCGCGCGCATTAAGGAACAGCGTCAGTGGGCGTTCCGTCACCACATCCGTCTCGACCGTCCTACCCTCGTGGTCGATGCCGGAAACATGCTTCGACAGACGCGGATCGTCCGGTGTCGGTCTGACCTGGAATTCTTTCACTTGCTACTCCGTTCCTGCGCAGCGCCTGGCCGCGCGTCGTTTTGATCTTGGGCGCAAGCACGCCGTCCCGCAAGGGTTGGGGCCGCGATCCATCGGCTCTCATCGGCGCTTCGAAGAAACCCACACAAAACCAAGCTGCGCCAATCCACTATGGACATATCGCAAGCGCCACCGCACAGTGCAACGCACTGGCCTGCAACTTCAATCAGGAGCCGCCATGCCCCCGCCCAACCGCCAGGAACGCCGAGCGATGCTCAAGGAAGGCGTGCTCGATACCGGCGCCTTCCTGAAACTTGCCGGCAAATTCATTGATCTTGCCAATCGCGAGAACCAGCGCATTCCCGCAACCGAGTTGCACATGGCTCTCCTGTGGGCTGCGGCGCGCTACAACGCGCACGTCGCCAAGGCCGTGCTCGACGTCGACAATCACGAGACGTTCGTGAAGAAGATGGCTGACGAGTACAAGGAGATGCTGCGACAGAACCTCGCCGACCCGAGTCTGGGCGGCGCCGCAAGCAAGGACGACAGCGCCGGAAGATAGCGGGCACTCAGTAGCGCACGCCGCCATACCAGCACATCGGATCGAGGACCCGGACAGCGGGCAGATCAGGCAACGCGCGGGCCGCGTCGAGCGTTGCCGCCTTGGCAGCCGATCCCATGAGCGGCTCGGCCCTCCCGTGCCCCTGGCAGGCCGCGGACGCCCCGGCAAGTGCTACCGCCTCGCGGCCATTGCGCGGCGGACCGCCTTCCACGATCCCGGCGAACATTGACCCGCCGCGCGGCATCACCAGAAGATCGCTTACCTTGATGACATCGTCGACGGACTTGCCTTTCACTTCATCGAGCGCGGCGACGACCAGAACGTTGGCGAGATTCATCACACTGGGCAAAGCTTCGCCCGCCTCGGCAGGCAACGCGCCACTGCCGGCATACCCGGCCACGACGAACAGGTGATCTTTGAAGCGCTCCGATGCCTGCCGCACGACCAGGCGCACCGGGGCGCTATCGAGCGGCTGTGCAATCACGACGATGCGCGCCGGCGTTCCCGCAACGAATGCGATCGCTTTGGCCAGTGCCTGAGCATCGCCTGGCAGCGTACGCACCGGCACCAGCCGGCCGCGCGCATAGGCCGAGAGCACGAGGGTCGCAAGCTCGCTGTCGTTATCAGAAGTTTCGCCAGGCGGCGCTGCCGCCGGCCTGTCTCCATCGACACGGGATCCCTCGCCTGCCCCACCAGCCGGAAACGGGGTGCGATCGTTGTCGATGACGTCCCAGCCGATCAGTTCGCCCTCGCCGTCGCGCGCCAGGCGCGGTGCGATCTTGTCTGAGGTGTAATCGACCCCGCCGCCGATCAGCGCGATGGCGATGCCGCCGGCATCCTGGCCTGCGGGCACCCGGGGATCGGCGGCAAGGACACGGACGCACGACAACGACGATATAACCGCCACGACGGCCAACACCCACGCGCGATCCAGCATCGGTTTGATCCTCGGCGCTACGCTATTCGTCCGGCGCTTCGTCCGCATCCCGTCCGGCACCTGACAGCGGCATTGCCGGCGCCTGCAGGTCCCGCGCCGCACCGCCGTCCTGTTCTGACGTCGCCGGCATGCCGCCCTGTTCCAGCAGGGCCGCCGCCTCTGCCGCAGCTCGCGCCACACGGCCGTCGAGCGGCCCTATCGTCCGGTCCACGAGATCAGCCATTTCCTTGATATCGTCGAGCGAGAACACCGGCAATACCGGGTGGTCGACCGGATAATCGGCCGCGATCGCAATCACGTTGCGATCCTCGTCCGCCAGCGGCCTCCGCGTGAACGACTGCATGCGCCGCGCCTCGATCTTCGGGATCGGAGCCGATTTGTATCCTTCCACGATGATGAGGTCGGCCGGCTCGAGCGCGGCGATGACCTCCTCAAAATTCGGTTCCGGTCCGCCATTGAGTTCCGTCACGATCGCCCAGCGTGCTCCCGAAACGACCGCCACCTGCCCGGCGCCAGCCCGCCGGTGTCGCGCGCTATCGGTTTCCCCGTCGTCGATCTGGAACGCATGATGAGCGTGCTTGACGGTTGCGACCTTGAGGCCGCGGCGGGTGAACTCCTCGATGAGCCGCACGGTCAGCGTCGTCTTGCCGGACTTCTTCCAGCCGGCAACACCGATGATCGGAACCTTGCCGATCGCCGCAGGCGAGGGTGAATGTTTCGAACCTGTCACGCGTCATCCTTGGAAAATGGAGGCACTTCTCAACTGGGCTTACAAGTTAACGGGCTTACAAGGCCAGCAGCCGCCGCGCCTCGGCAAGCTCGTCGGGTGTGTTGGCGTTGAAGAAGGGATCGACCTCCTCGCCCCCGACACACACCGGCGCGAAATCGACGCCTACAGTACCATGACGGTCGGTCCATGCCAGGACCTTCCTGATGCCATCCTGAAGCGCGGCATGGAGATCGTCGGCGAGCGCCACCGGCCACAGCCCGATCACTGGGTGCAAATGCCCGTCGGAACGCGCGAGCGCGATCTGCGCGCTGCCGGGCACCGCGTCGCGCGCCGCCGCCAGCCGCATCACCAAGTCCTCCGGCACGAACGGCGCATCCGTCGAAACGGTGGCGATGAAACGGGCCTCGGGATGGTGAGACGTCGCCCAGCGCATACCGGCCAGGACACCGGCCAACGGCCCCACATGCCCCCCGATCGTATCGGCCACGACGGGCAGGCCGAATGCCTCAAAGCGCGCCGGATTGCCATTGAGGTTCAGCACGATCGCACCAACCTGCGGCGCCAGACGTTCGATCACATGGGCCAGCATCGGCTTGCCGCCGATCTCCAAAAGCCCCTTATCACCTTGTCCCGGCCCATCAGCGAACATGCGCCGCGACTGACCACCCGCCAGCAGCACGCCGACCACCTCGGACCGGAGCGTCTCGGAGTTGGAAGAGGGATATGTCACGTTTCGGAATGATCCTTATCGGCCCGCCGGCTTGGACGGGAACCGTCACCTTGCACGCCTTTTGCCCCGGGATCAGCAGACCTGGCACTTTTCGATTCGGCTTCGTAAGCGTCCAGCGCCGCCCGCTCTTCCTGTTTGACGACCGCTGCGCAGGCCGCCCCCGAAGACCCCGCGCCTTCGATCAATGCACCGGCATCACCTGCCTGTGCTTCCTCTCGCGCCGGAGCATCGGTCGGCACTGCACCATGTTCGTCACCGTCCCCGCCCCGCTCGCCCCGAGCCTCCGCGACAGCGCTGCTGATGTCTTCAGGCGCGCGCTGGTCCGCTGGCATGCTGCCATCGCCAGCAGCGGCGACCTCTGGCGCTTCAGGCCGGCCCAGCGCCTCCCATTCGGCCAACTCGGTGTTGGAGAGAAACCCTTTCCCGATCTGATATGCGGAGCGAACGCCGCCGATCGGTACCATCGCTGCGTCCGTATAGTCCTCGCAATAATCGTCGAGACCATCCATGTTCGCGAGCACGGGATTGGAGTTCCAAAGCTGCCGCAGCGCCTTGTTGCGGGCTTCCTCGGGAACGTCGTCTTTCATGAATTGCGTGTAGTCGGAGTTGAAATCCAGTTGCTCGAAATCGAAGTCCGTGAAATCGCGGAATTTGGTTTCCGGAGTTGCGCCAGCTCCTTCACTCTCTTCGTCCCCGCCGTGTTGTGGCGTTGCTTCGCCCGCGGGTTGGGCATCCGACTGCATCGCCTCGGACCGCGAGGTGTCCTTCGACGGCTGCGAATGCTCGTCCGCTCGCACCTCATCCTTGTCGGCCTCAGCCGGCTGCCTTTTCAGACGCGACCACCGCGCCAGGAAATTCTCGTCCGATGACGTCGACATCACCTTACCTGTAGCCGCGAGTCATGCTTTCTCGCCGCCATCGCTCTTGTCGACACGCGCCGACTTCCGTGCTGCCATCCGCTCGCGCAACATCACGATCGGCTCCTGCCCGAAGTGATGCTCCTCATCGTTACCCATATACGGCTGACGCTGCCTCTTCTTGAATTTTTCTTCGGTTGGATGTTCGCCCACGAACGCCTCGACCATGGCCAGGAGCCGCTCAGGCATCGCTACGCGATCGACATTATCAAAAGCAAGCTCCCCATATGTCTGCGCCTCGAACGGCGATACGGTCACAGCATGTACGCTGACCGGGTAATCCGCATGGAGATCGCTGTCTTCACGCAGCACGACGTAAACCGATGGCTCACCGTTGGCCAAGTTCACCCGATATGACATGGTTTCTTTACGGTGCAGAATGAGCGGCAACGTGGCAGCATGGAACTGCGTGACCGTCTTGTCCTTAACCAACTGTCTCCAGTTTGCTTTTTCCGGTGGGTCGAGAAACACGCTGACGGCACGCCAACGATATTCCTGCCACGGGTTATCGATCTTCTCCCGCGCGACCACCACACCTAGTGCAATGGTTTGCTCGATCGCCATGCGTCCTCCCAGAAAAATGGCCTTCTGGACCCCCTACGAAAGTTTATAATACAGGAAGCGTGGCGCTCCAATGCCTTATATTAGAAGTACTTGCTGGTCGGCCAGCCTTGCGCCGCCAGCGCCCGCGATCCGGAGCCGAAATGAGCGGAAACAAACAAGCAACGCTGCTGGTCTGCAACTGCCAGCGAACCATGCAAATCGACGGAGAAAAGCTCGGGCATGCGCTCGGCCGCAGCGCCCTGCCCGTCCATTCCGAGCTGTGCCGCGCCGGGCTTTCGAACTACGAGGCGGCGATTGTCACCGGCGGTGAGGTCCATGTCGCGTGCACGCAGGAAGCCCCGCTCTTTCGCGAGGTCGCCGAAGAAAAGGCGATCCATGAAACGACACTGCGTTTCACCAACATCCGAGAGAATGCCGGCTGGTCCGAAGCGAAGGGCGCAGCGCTGCCGAAGATGGCCGCACTTCTGGCCGACGCCACCCATGTCTCGAGGCCGGCGGATTCGATGACGCTCAATTCCAATGGCGTCTGCCTCGTCTATGGGCCCGCGGACGCGGCTCTTGCCGCAGCCGGAAAGCTCAAGGGCCGTCTCGACGTCACCGTGCTCGTCACCGACGCCACGGACGCGCTGCCTCCATCGGTGGTCGAAGCGCCTATCGCCAAGGGCATCGTCAGCCGCGCGAGCGGCCATCTCGGCGCTTTCGAAATCGTCGTCAACGGTTTTGCGCCCGTGATCCCTTCGTCGCGCGCATCGCTCGAATTCGCAATGCCGCGGGACGGCGCAAAGTCGCGCTGCGATCTCATTCTCGACCTGAGCGGGCGAACGCGCCTCTTTCCGACCGAGGCACGCCGCGACGGTTATTTTGCTGTCGACGCGAATGACACCGCGGCGATTGCGGATGCTCTTTTTGCGCTCACCGATATGGTCGGAGAATTCGAAAAACCGGTTTATATCGCCTATGATGCCGGCATCTGTGTCCACGCCCGTTCCGCAAAGGTCGGATGCCGCAACTGCCTGGACAATTGTCCGGTGGGCGCCATTACGCCCGACGGCGATCACGTCGCCATCGACGCAGCCATCTGCGGCGGTTGCGGCAACTGTGCCAGCGTCTGCCCTACGGGCGCTGCGAGTTACGCCTTCCCTCGCCGCGAAGACATTCTGGCACGCGCCTGCACCATGCTCGACGCTTACGAGCGCGCTGGTGGAAAACGACCCGTCTTCATGATCCACGACGAGAAGCACGGTCGCCGGACCATTGACGCTATCGCGCGTTTCGGCCGTGGCCTGCCGGCGAATGTGATCCCGCTCGCTCTCAACTCGGTGCTGCAGCTCGGTCACGACACGATGACCGGACTGCTGGCGGTCGGCGCCGAGCAGGTGATCCTCCTGCCGCCGCCGGAGCATCCCGCCGAGCTGGCCGCACTCGAGGCGCAAGCAGAGCTTGCCGCACATATCCTCGACGGGCTGGGTTACCAGGGCCCACGCGTCCGCATGCTGCGCGAGCATGACCCCTTTGTCGTCGACGACGCGCTTCACGAACTGCCCGCGCTCGTACCCATGAAATCGCACCGCTACGCCCTGGCCGGCACCAAGCGCGACCTGGCTCGCATGGCGCTCGCCAAGTTGCATGCCGCCGCCCCGGCGCCCAAGGACATCATCGCTCTGCCCGACCACGCGCCCTACGGCCGCATCAACATCAATACCGACGGCTGCACGCTCTGTCTGTCATGCGTGGGTGCATGCCCCACCGGTGCCCTCGCCGACAATGCGGAGCGCCCTGAGGTCTCCTTTTCCGAGGCCGCCTGCGTACAGTGCGGAATTTGCCGCGCCACATGTCCAGAGAAGGTCATCACGCTCGAGCCGCGCTACAATTTCACCAATGCCGCCCTGTCCCGCGAGGTGCTCTTTGGCGAAGAGCCGTTCCATTGCATTTCTTGCGGCAAGCCATTCGGTGCGCGGGTCATGATCGAGCGCGTCACCGAGCGCCTCAAGTCGCATGCGATGTTCGCCAACGAGAAGCAGCTTGCCATCATCCAGATGTGCGACAATTGCCGCGTTGCCGCGATGGTCGACTTCTCTGACGACCCTTTCAAGGGCGCCGAGCGCCCGCGCGTCGTCACGACCGATGACTACCTCGCCGATACGTCGGCAGCGAAGAAGGGCAGCAAACCGCGCAAACCCGACGACTTCCTGAATTGAGACGGCGCATCGTAACTGGACCGATGCCCCTCAGACCACGCCCATAGAGCATGTTTAGCTGAAGTGTGCAGCGGTTCAGCGTGAAGAACATGCTCAAAAACAAGGAGCTAGATCAACTTCCTGCGACCAGCGGAAGGTTGGCGAGCAGGTTCTGCGGCTTCATCCGGCAGCGCATGTCCTCGGTCATCGCCATCGCCATATAGATCGGCCGTCCCTTGACTCGATCGATCACCAGCCGGTCATCGAGAATACGCATGCGGAATAGCGCGATGATCCGCTCCATCGCGCCCGGCGGAGGAGCCTTGCCCTCGTATAGCGCATTGAGGATCAGGTTGGACTGTTGATCAAGACCGATGTGCCAGCGCCAATCGTCGTCGTCGAGCTTGGGTCTCGGTTCCACACGCACGTCCAGGTGCAGCATATGGCTCATCCATGCCTCGATCACCCGCGCGAATGCATCGAGCGCCGGCTGCTCGAAGCGGAAGTCTATGACCGTGTCGAATCGGTCCGATCGTGCCCAATAGATCTCGGCGTTTTCCTGCGTGAGCACGTCGAGCGTCACCTGCTTCTGCGGCGTCCCCGTTTCTGCAAGCAGTTGCCCCAGCCCGGTGTTGCTCAGACCCTGTGCGTGCATATCGACGATCTCCTCATCAGCAAGCAGCAGCCGGCCGTCATCCGTCGATACCTTCTGCTCCCGAAAGAATAGCTCCGCTGTCTTGAGGCGCATTGGATCCTGCACGTCCTTGAGAATATTGCGCATGATGAGATGCGCGAGTTGGTCGATGAACATCGGCGGCATCCGGCCGGCGGGCTGTCTGACCAGTCTCAGGTAGGCCCCCTCGATCGTTCCCGCCGCCAGGAGGTGATCGCGAAACGCGAGAAACATGCGGTAGTTGTCGGCCGCATCTACATCCGTGATCGCTGCCAGCCGCGTCTCGGGAACCGGCATGGCCGGAGAATCGAGCAGTGCCTCGTGCAGCGCCACCTCGGCTTCGCAGCTTTCTTCCAACGGATGGATTTCCGGGCGCGTCAGATATGCGCGGATGAAATCAGGCGTCACCCGCAGCCAACCGCTGTCGTCGGTCGTCAGCAGATGCATGCCTGCCGATCTCCAGAAATCACGTTTCATCGTTCTCGACCGTCCAGACACGCGCGTGCATCGGCTCGCCGGATGGCGGACGGATGACGCGGAACTCTTCTTTTATCTCTCCGTCGCCACCGGCGATGCGGCGCACGGTAAGCACTGTGTTGATAGGTTGGTCTGCGGCCAGTCCCGCGGCAAACGCCACCTCTTCTTCCGCGGCCGCCAGAGCCGCGTCGATCTCCGGCGCTCCGTACTGCTCCACGAAATGGCGCGCGAGACGATAAACGAGTTCGTCTCTGTCCTCACTTCGGGCCTCGCTGACGATTGCAAACGTGGAGCGCCCGAAGCTCGTCACGCCGAGGAAGCCGTTGGCGAAAGCCTGCTTCGACTTGCCCTTGAGCGTTGCTGGATCGTCATTGGCAAATGCGAAAGCGCCGGAGACAGCCCACTCGCCCTCCGCTGCAGCGACATCGTAGACCGCCGCATCGCTGGCATCGAAACGGATCGTCCTCAAGAGCTTCGTGCCTGACATACTCATGCCGATTCCGTTGCGGCGGAACTCTGCCGGGCTTCGAGCAGGGCTTCGATGGCCAGAGCGCGGATGTCACCCTCGCCAACCTTCACCAGGAGCCGTGCCTCATCGTCCAATCCCAGGACCCGCGCCTTGATGCGATCACCGCTGCCTCCGGCAAGTAGGATTGGTGCGGCTTCCTCGTGCCCTTCCACACGTCCGACCCAGCTATCAGCGAACGCTCGCTGCCCGCCATCCTGCCAGGTATTGATCCACGACAGCGCATAAGCGCTGATTACTTCGAGGAAATCGCTGCGCGTGTGCTCGCCAGAGCCCTCGTTGATGAGCGTCGTGCGGTCACGCGTATCGCCCGGCTCGCCGCCGCCTGCGTCGCCCAACAACGCGATCTCCACACCCACCACCATCCAGTCGGGGACGCTTTCCTCATCGCAACGGGCCGCAGCGAACCGGAATCGCCCCACAACACCTGCATTGACGAGCAATTCGAGTGGCCAGCGCAAGAGAACCGACGTCTTCGGCGGCATCAAAGCTCCCAGTGCCTCGATCACCGCCAGCTCGAACACCGGTACCATCTGAAGTGCAACACGGCGGCTGACTTCAGGCTCGAGCACCAGAGCCAACTCGATGCGCGACGTATTGCGCGCCCACAGGAGATCCGCCGCGCCGTACCTAGCCGAGTTTGCACCCTGGCAGGCCGCCTCAAACGCCGACAACGGTGCCTTGACGCCGTGACCGGTCAGCAGCGGCGGAAATCGAGGATCCTCGACATGCATCGTTTACGCTTCACACCAGCTTGATCTCTTGCTCGATCTGGTGATCGAGATCGGTTCCCTCGGCCGTCAGTTGCATTTTGAGCGTGATGGACGTGCGTCCGTTGGCAGCCGCCGCGTGTGCGACGCGCTCGATCTCGCGTTGAGACGTTACGCCGACGTGCTTGAGGAACTTCCTTAACGCCATGTTGAGCTGGTCTTCATCCATGAGAGCATTCTCCTCGTTCATGATTATCGCCGCCGCAAGCCATGCCGGGCGCGTCATGCATCTTCGTTCAGTTCACCTGCCGCACCGATCGCCTCGCATGGCAAGGCCGTGTCGAAGCGCAATTGCGACTGCCGCGACGAACACGGGTATCACCAATTCAGGTTTTAGCCCACCGGCCTGGGCGCGCATCGAGCTGCGCAAGTAGTGGCAGTTCGTCTTGAACGAACTCAAAGCCGGACGTTGCCCGGCACAGCGAAGTCTTGCTGCGAGCTGATGGACACCATGCCGAGACCAATGGCGGCGGCGCCACTGATCACAACCATGGCGACGAGACTGATGAAGAATGCTTTCATTGTTGGGTTCCCTTTGTCCTCGCGGATGCGTCCTGCGAACCGGTCGGCTTGGCGAGACTATCCGAACGCTTTTCGCCAGACCCCGCACCGTCGTCACGCGCGGGTTCGTCGTCGTTGCCAGGCTCTGTTGCGATCTTCAAAAACGCGACGAGCGCCGCGCGCTGCTCTGGATCGGTCATCTTCTGCAGCGGCATTTTCGATCCTGGCGTGAAATTTTCCGGCCCCTGCTCGAAGAGTTTCGACACGGTCTCCTCAGTCCAGACAATGTCGAGATCATTGAGCCCCTTCGAATAGGGATAGCCAGGCAGGCTGGCGATGCGCCGTCCGAAGAGTTTGTAGAGCGTCGGGCCCGCACGATTTCTGCCGTCGGGCTTCAGGGTATGGCAGACGCTGCACTTGCGCGCGAATTGCAGCGCACCTTGCGCAATCGGATCGTCCGGATCACCCGAAACCTGGAAACGCCGCGGATAAGGGCTTTCCACGGCCTCGTAGGGCGCGCGCGGCCGGATCTGCCAGCGCGTCGCAAAATCATCAAGGCCGCCGTAGTAGAGTGCCGTGGCACCGGGCGCGAACGCCAGAGCCCACACCGGGCCGAACGGATTTTGATAAGATTCGATCTCCTCCCAGTCGGCAAGACGAACGACGCGCACGTTGCCGTCACCTGCACCGACCGCCAGAAGGCCCGGCTTTTCCACGACCGCCGCCGCTAGTACCGGACGTTCGAACGGCGTGAACTCCTTGACAACTTCGCCGCTCTCACCATTGACGACGAGCACACTGCCGTTGAGTGCGCCGGTCACGAGTTGCTCGCTGCCTGGCACACGCACCAACACGTTCAGCCCCCAACCATGCTTGTAGAGTGGACGCTCGAGTTTCCCGTCGGCCCGCTTGAAAAGCCGGAGCACACCGTCATAACCCGCTGTGTAGACATGCGTCCCGTCTTCGGAAAACTGCGCCGCGTTGACAGGGCCGTCATGCCCCGCGAGCACTGGTCCCGCCGTCAACGTCGAAAGGTCCCAGAGCCGCGCCGTTCGGTCCCAGCTTGATGTCACCGCAAACCGTCCGTCCGAGGACACGGCTACATGGTTGATCTTCGCCGTATGCCCCTCGAAACGGTGCAGGCGCTTCCCGGTCGCCATGTCCCAGATGGTCAGCGCACCGTCATCGCCCGCTGACAGAACCCGCGTCGAATGGGGCACGAACGCCACCGCATTGACGGCGCCGTCATGCCGGTCGAAGCGATGCAAAATTTTTGGCGTTTCAGCGGAGACATCCCAAATCATCATGGCGTAGTCGAAGCTACCGGTGGCGACGCGCTCGGCGTGCACATCGACCGCAATGGCCTTGATCGGACCTCCATGGCCGACAAGGTTGCCGTTCTGCTTGGCGCGATCGGTCTTCTGCGCCTCTCTCGACTCTGCACGGTTGACGTGTTCGGCCTCACTGCCTTCGAGCACCTGGCCGGCGCCCTTCGCCGTGGCCGGCGGGCGGACGTTCTCCCCTGCAAGGGTCGGCAAAGCGCAGATGAAATGTGCAGCCACCATCACGACGAGAGCAAAGCTCTTCGAGGGCTGGCCGCACACGCTCATCAACACCGCAACGTTGTGTGCAGCGTGTGCCCAAGCGCTGCGGCGTGCGCCCTTATTCAGCCGGATGGACTTGCGCATGTGTGCCGTGCGGCGCCACACGGTCCTTCTCCATCTCTTCCTCGACCCAGAGGCTGTGATGCTCCTTGGCCCAGTTGAGATCGACCTCGCCTGAGCCCATAGCGTCGAACGCACCTTCCATTCCAATGGTTCCGATATAGATGTGCGCGAAGATCACGCAAAGAAGTGCCAGCGCCACGATCGAATGCCACGTGACCGCATACTGCATTTCCTGGATCGGTGTGAGTTCGGTCGGCAGGTTGAGACCGAACACGTTCAGCGCCGTGAATGTCTTCGCAAACAGCGAGAATTCAAACGGGATCAGCAGCGAGATTCCCGAAAGCGATAAGGAGACACCACCAATCATAATCATCCAGAACAGAATCTTCTGCCCGGCGTTGAACTTTCGCGCTGGTGGGTGCGAATGCTTCGAGAACATGCCGCCGCCCTTCGCCAGCCAGACAATGTCATGCCGGTTGGGGAAGTTGTGGCGCACCCACAATATGAAGCTCAGTGTGAGCCCCACCATAAATGCGAATGCCACATAGGCATGAATGAGTTTTGAGAAGTGCGCCATCGAGGCAAATGAAGCCTTCCCAATAATGGGAATGAGCCAATCGCGGCCATAAAGTGCGATGAGACCAGTCAGGCCCTGCACCACAAAAGATACCGCCATCAGCCAGTGCGAGGCTCGCTCCAGTGCGCTAAAACGGGTAATCGTTACCCCAGCGGGCCCGCCTTCGATACGCACCTTACCGCGCGCGATATAGAACAAGACAAGCAACGACAGCATGGCCGCCATTGCATAGCCGCCCCATTGCGGTAGCTCGGTGCGCTGAACTTGCGTCCATTCAGCGCCTTCCGCCTGCACCAGGATGCCCGACTTGGCATCGGGAATGGAGACCTTGCCCTGCGCGCCCTGGCGCAACTTCTTCCACAACTCGATATCGTAGTTGCCACCCTCATCGGCTGTCGTGACCGGCCGTTGCGGCTGGGCATTGCCGACCGCGCTCGCCGGCGGACGCACGTTTGGATTTGACTGCGCCACGGCATCATTGCCAATCCACATGCCGCCGATCAGCGCAATCGCCAATGCGGCTGCGAACGCTCGAATTCTCACTCCAATCGCGAGCCGGCGCTTGAGATGGTTGGGCATTGCATGCCTCCCTTGTTGTGGCTGGGCTGCCGCTCCCTTGACGAAGAGGACCATTCGGCGCCCCGGCTTCTCATCTGACGACCCGCCGCGAAATCCGCCGGACCGGATTTTTCTGCGCCGCCTGATTGTTCGCCAGAGCCGGACACGGTGTAAGGTCTGACCTGGAAAGCGACTGGTGTGGCAAACGACAAATCCGCTGCTTTCTTCCTATCTGTATGGCCGGCGACGCAAGCACGACTGCTCCTTCTTGGCCGATCAGCCTCTAGCGCTGCATTTGGCCCCGCTCACGAAGTCGCGAGCGCTGTTCTTCCGTCAGTTTCTCATCCGGTGGCCCCGGATAGCTGGTGTCGACGCGGCCGCGCGCCGCATCGAGTTGCCGCTTGGCCGGCCCCCCATCGTCGCAGCCTGCGAGCACAATGGGCATCGCCGTCAACAACGCGATCATCGCCATGCGGTTTGTCATCGTCACTGTTTTTCTCCGAAGAAGCGGACGCCATCCTTGCAGATGAAGATCCTTGCAGATCAGGCTGGTCATCAGAGCACAGATCCAATCCTGCACGCAAAGGGCGGCCAAAGCCGCCCCCTGTTTCTTTCATCTCATTTGGCTGCACTCCGCTCAGCCCTGCGGACCGGGATAGGCCTTGCCCCATCCCCAGGCGCCCGAGCCGAAGCCGCGGGCAACAACGCGCTCGCGATAGATGTTGGAGACGATGTCGCCGTCACCGGCCAGCAGCGCCTTTGTCGAGCACATCTCCGCACACAGCGGCAGCTTGCCTTCGGCAAGACGATTGCGGCCGTACTTCTTGAACTCCACATCGGAGTTGGCCGCTTCGGGTCCACCCGCGCAGAAGGTGCACTTGTCCATCTTGCCACGCGAGCCGAAGTTGGACGCCTGCGGGTACTGCGGCGCGCCGAACGGGCACGCATAGAAGCAATAGCCGCAGCCGATGCACAGGTCCTTGTTGTGCAGCACCACGCCTTCGGCCGTCTGGTAGAAGCAGTCCACCGGGCAGACCGCTTTGCACGGCGCATCAGAGCAGTGCATGCAGGCCACCGAGATCGAGCGCTCACCCGGTTTGCCGTCGTTGATGGTGACGACGCGCCGGCGGTTCACACCCCAGGGGACCTCGTTCTCGTTCTTGCAGGCGGTGACGCAGGCATTGCATTCGATGCAGCGCTCGGCGTCGCAGAGGAACTTCATACGTGCCATGTCTTAGGCCCTCCAGATCTTGCAGAGCGTTGTCTTGGTTTCCTGCATCTGGGTCACGGAGTCGTACCCGTAGGTCTGTGCCGTGTTCGATGCTTCACCCAGAACATAAGGATCGGCGCCTTCCGGGTACTTGGACCTCAAGTCCTTGCCCTGGAAATGGCCGCCGAAGTGGAACGGCATGAAGGCAACGCCTTTGCCGACACGCTCGGTAACCAATGCCATCACTTTGACTTTGGCTTTCTCCGGACCCTCGAGCCAGACCATCTCGCCATCCTTGATGCCCAGGTCGTTGGCGTCTCTCGTATTGATTTCGACGAACATGTTCTGCTGCAGCTCGGCGAGCCACGGGTTCGAACGGGTCTCGTCGCCGCCGCCCTCGTACTCGACCAGTCGGCCAGAGGTCAGGATAATCGGATAATCCTTCGAGAAGTCGTTCTTCTGGATCGACTCGAACAGAACCGGCACGCGATGCAGTCTGCGATCGGTGAAGGTCGCATACTTGTCGAGCAGGTCGCGACGTGGCGTGTAGAGCGGCTCGCGGTGCAACGGCACCGGATCCGGGAATGTCCACACCACGGTGCGTGCCTTGGCGTTACCGAATGGCGCCAGGCCATGCTTGACGGCAACGCGCTGCAGACCGCCCGACAGGTCGATCTTCCAGTTCACGCCGCCCATCTTGGCAGGATCGTTGCTGCCGGCGACTTTCTCAATGGCAGCCTTCTCCTCGGGCGTCAGGTCACCCGTCCAGCCGAGCTTGTCGAGCATGGCATAGGTGATTTCCGGATAGCCGTCCTTGATCTCGGACCCTTCAGGCCAGCTCTCCACCGCCAGCATGCTGTCGGCATCCGGGTTGCCCTTGGCGTACTTCTCCGGAGCCGTAACGCCGAAGCGGGCGCGGAAGCACAAGCCACCCTCGGCGACCGGCTTGGAAGTGTCGTAGAGGTTGGGCGTACCGGGATGCTTCATCTTGTCGGTACCCCAGCACGGCCACGGCAACCCGTAGTAGTCGCCATCGCAAGGACCGCCGTTGGCCCTCAGCGTCACCTTATCGAAGGTGTGCTGGTTGGCCATGTGGGCTTTCAGGCGTTCCGGCGACTGACCTGTATAGCCGATCGTCCACATGCCGCGGTTGAACTCCAGCGTGATGTCCTCCACGCTCGGCTCGTTCTTCTCGACCTTGATGTTCTTGAACATCTCCTTGTCGAAGCCGAACTTCTTGGCGAACAGGTACATGATCTCATGATCGACCTTCGCCTCGAACAGCGGCTCGAAGACCTTCTCGCGCCATTGCAGCGAGCGGTTGGACGCCGTCACCGAGCCGGATGTCTCGAACTGCGTCGCCGCCGGCAGCAGATAGACGCCGTCGGTGCGGTCATGCATGACCGCCGAGACCGTGGGATAGGGGTCGATGACGACGAGAAGGTCGAGCTTCTCCATCGCCTTCTTCATGTCCGGACCGCGTGTCTGCGAGTTCGGCGCATGCCCCCAGAACACCATGGCGCGCGTATTGTCGGGCTGATCAAGATTTGCCTTGTCTTCGAGGACTCCGTCGAACCACCGCGACACAGGAATACCGGCGGTTTCCATCATCAGCAGATCTTTGCCGTCCTTGCCCTTGCCGGGCATCTTGGCAAACCGATCGGCGAGCCACTGGTAGTCGGTCTCCCAGACCCGCGCCCAGTGTTTCCAGGAACCCGCAGCCAAGCCGTAATAGCCGGGCAGGCTGTCCATCACGACGCCGAAGTCGGTAGCGCCTTGCACGTTGTCATGGCCGCGGAAGATGTTCGCTCCACCACCGGCAACGCCAATGTTGCCGAGCGCCAGCTGCAGCACACAGTAGGCGCGCGTATTGTCGTTGCCGTTGGAGTGCTGGGTACCGCCCATGCACCAGACCAGAGTGCCCGGTCGATTGGAGGCGAGCGTCCGGGCGACACGGTGAATCTGGGAACCCGGAACGCCAGTGACTTTCTCCGTCTCCTCCGGCGTCCACTTCTTCACTTCCTCACGAACCTGGTCCATTCCCCAGACCCGCTTGCGAATGTACTCCTTGTCCTCCCAGCCATTCTCGAAGATGTGCCACAGGATGCCCCAGATCAGCGCCACGTCGGTGCCGGGACGGAACCGCACATATTCGCTGGCGTGCGCGGCCGTGCGCGTAAAGCGCGGGTCGCAGACGATCAACGGCGCGTTGTTCTGCTCCTTGCACTTCAGGATGTGCTGCAGCGAAACCGGATGCGCTTCGGCAGGGTTGCTGCCAATCAGGAACATCGCCTTCGAATTCATGATGTCGTTATATGAATTCGTCATGGCGCCGTAGCCCCAGGTGTTGGCGACACCTGCGACCGTGGTCGAGTGACAGATGCGGGCCTGATGATCGATATTGTTCGATCCCCAGTAAGCCGCGAACTTCCGTATCAGATAGGCTTGTTCGTTGCTGTGCTTTGCAGACCCCAGCCAATAAACGGAATCGGGGCCCGACGTCTTGCGTATGTCGAGCATCTTGTCGCCGATCTCGTTGATCGCCTGATCCCACGAGATGCGTTGCCACTTACCGCCGGCGAGCTTCATCGGATACTTCAGCCGCCGCTCGCCATGCGCGTGCTCGCGCACCGAGGCACCCTTCGCACAGTGCGCGCCCAGATTGAACGGGCTGTCAAAGCCGGGCTCCTGGCCGATCCAGACGCCGTTCTGCACTTCGGCCATGACTGTGCAGCCCACCGAACAGTGGGTGCAGACAGATTTCTTGATTACGAGGTTGCCGCCTGCCGCCGTTGGCGCCGCTGCCTCTGCGGGCCGTACCCGCGATCCGGCGAATGCACTCGCGGCGGCGATGCCACCAACCGCCAAGCCCGAATTGCGAAGGAACGAGCGCCGATCCACGGTCCCGAATGCGCCCTCTTCGCGCACCGCAGCCGAGAGGCGTGTTCCCGTCGCGGCTCGTGTCACTTTCTTCTTGAGCATGTTTCTCTCCATGTCTCGCATCGCCGGACCGCGCGTGCGCTCAGCGCATCCGGGATCCAGCGGCGCGACGGGTTAGATGAACTTCGCCAGCTCGTAGTAGCGCTTGACGTGGTCCGTCTCGCGATAGGAGCCGGAGTCTGCCGTCGGCTCGCCCGCCGCGGCGGCAGGCGTCACGTTGGCTGCCAGGGCGGCACCACCACCCACCACGCCCGCGCCCGCCAGCTTCAGAAAGTTGCGGCGATCTGCTACGGCCGCCTTCTTTTCCGGTTGCTCCATTGCTTCTTCCTCCATTGCACCACCGCTGCCGGTGGCTAAAAACTTACTGCTGAGCGACAGTCGGCAATGCGCCCTCATGCCAGCCGGAATGCGCGCTCCTCTATCTCGACAAACCGCAGGCCGAGCACGCCGAGCGCCGCATAGAACGCCGACGTGTCATCGACCGAAAGATCGCGGAAGAAATGTGCAGCCCACGAGCCGACGTGCGCCTCGAAGAAACGGCGTTGCGTCTCGATGGAATTGTCACCGAAATCGCCACCGATCAGGCCAGCCACCATCTCGAGCACCGAAGCGATGTGATCTTCCGGCTCCGACACATCGTCGCTGCGCGCAATTCCCAGCGCCGCCATGTCTGCGCGCAGGCGCGCC
Organism: Hyphomicrobiaceae bacterium; assembly: GCA_036768475.1. Classification (GTDB taxonomy): domain Bacteria; phylum Pseudomonadota; class Alphaproteobacteria; order Rhizobiales; family Hyphomicrobiaceae; genus JAEUMD01. The sequence goes on from DAIPMW010000017.1 coordinate 22,391, forward strand.
AGCGGCTTTTCGTGCAAGAAGCCGGTCAGATAATAGGAGCCGAACGGAATGAACACGCCACGTCCCAGGCCGATGAACAGCGTCTGGTAAGCGTCAGCTTCTTGTGCCGCCGTGGTCGAGCCAGCAGCCTCGGCAAGGGCAATGATGGGGTCGCCAAGCGGCGTTCCCTTCGATGCGGACAGCCCCGCTGCGAGTTCCAGATCGTCTTTTGTCGGTGGAGCGGAAAGATAATGGGCGATCAACCGGTAGAGATGCACCCGAAGCGCATCCTCGTCCTGTCTCCCACCCGTTGTCTCTGCTACCTCTGTATGCTTCACCTCGGATTGCGCGTGCTGCACGCAATCACCTCCCAAAATGTCCTGATCTTTGTGCTTGTATGCCAAGGCAGTCTGCCCGCTACAGACTGGGCCCGCAAGATTGTCGCACCCCGAAACAACATCACAATTCAAAGTGATCTCGCGCTGCATCAATATGCATTTTTGAAATTGCATACGATACTAATTCTAAAAACATGGAAGTTCGTTAAAATAACAACAAATCACATGATATTGCATGTCCTGCTTTTTTGCGCCGCACACTCGACAAAGCTTGCACGCGCCGATCGAGCCGCTAAGTTGCGGATCTACAATCTATATCCGCTCCGGTATAGCTTATTCGTTTTGTAATTGGCCCGGGGCACTGGCGGGGCGCGTGAACAGGACGCGAAAGTGCATGCTCGACACCTCGAATTCCACTGGCGGACACTCACTTCAAATGGACCCGATGATCGATCCATTCGGACGCAGCGTTTCCTACCTGCGTGTCTCCGTGACCGACCGCTGTGATTTCCGGTGCGTCTACTGCATGTCGGAGCACATGACATTCCTGCCGAAGCGCGACCTGCTCTCGCTCGAGGAACTGGATCGCCTCTGCTCCGCATTCGTGACCAAGGGTGTGCGCAAGCTGCGCATCACCGGTGGCGAACCGCTCGTGCGCAAGAACATCATGTGGCTCTTCAGGGCTCTGTCGCGCCACCTAGACGCGGGCCGGCTCGATGAGCTCACGCTCACCACCAACGCCAGCCAGCTGACGCGCTATGCGTCCGAGTTGAAGGCGTGTGGTGTAGAGCGCATCAACATCTCGCTCGATACGCTCGATCCTGACCGCTTCAAGGCCATCACCCGCTGGGGAGACTTCAAGACCGTGCTGGGTGGTATCGAAGCTGCGGAAAAGGCAGGTCTCAAGCTCAAGTTCAATGCCGTTGCACTCAAAGGCGTCAACGAGGACGAGATTGAGGAGATGGTGCGTTGGACTCATGCACGGGGCGCAGACCTGACTCTCATCGAGACGATGCCGCTGGGTGACATCGAAGGCGATCGAACAGACCAGTATCTGCCGCTGTCCATCGTGCGTGCGCGCCTCATGGATCGGTTCACGCTCGAGGACATCCCCTATCGCACCGGCGGCCCGGCCCGTTACGTGTCGGTGAAAGAGACGGGAGGCCGTCTCGGCTTCATCACGCCGATGACCCACAATTTCTGCGAGAGCTGCAATCGCGTGCGGCTCACCTGCACCGGCACGCTCTACATGTGCCTGGGCAAGGAGGATGCTGCCGACCTGCGCGCGCCACTTCGCGCCAGCAAGGACGACGCACCGCTCTTCGCGGCCATCGATGCTGCGATCGCCCGAAAACCTAAGGGGCACGACTTCATCATCGACCGCAACCACAATAGGCCCGCAGTCGGCAGGCACATGAGCGTTACCGGCGGCTAGAACATTCAACCCTGCAGCAGTGCGCGCACACGTTCACGAAGCTGGTCAAGCGTGAACGGTTTCTGCAGCGTCGCAACGCGCTCGCGCGGAAAGCCCTGAGCACGCTGCAGCTCCTCGGCAAGGCCCGAGATCAGCAAAATCTTCACGCCAGCCGTTCTCCCCGTCATGCTCGAGGTGATCTTCGCGGCAAGCCCGATGCCATCCAGGCCCGGCATATCGAGATCGCTCACCACCAGATCGAACGTGTGCGAAGCCAGAGCACTGAGCGCGTCGAGTCCATCCTCGACCGCCATGACGTCGTGGCCATCGCCTACCAATGCCCTCTGCACCAGAGTGCGCAGCGCCGTATTATCATCCGCGAGCAATATGCGTGACATGGACCCTCGCCTATGGCAGCTCTTACGAAGGCCTGCCATTTTCCGATTCGCTAACGTGAGCGGAGCGTCAGTACCAAACCTCACCTTCCTACCTCAGAGAGAATATCTTTATGAAACTCCAGACCCTTGGCATGGGGCTCGCCGCCACAGCCATCGCCGGTTCCGCATTCGCGGCCGACCTGCCCTCGCACAAGGTTGCGCCTGCCTACGTGCCGCCCTCTCCGATCATGACCTGGACCGGTTTCTACATCGGTCTAAATGCAGGCTACACTTGGTCGAACAGCTCGACGAATGTCTCGTCTGTTCCGGTGTACCAGAACGCCGCTCTCTCGGACTTTGGTATTTCTCAGCTCAACAACATCACCCGTGGCGGCTCGGGGGTGCTTGGCTTGAATCGTAACGGTTTCATCGGTGGTGGGCAGATTGGCTGGAACTGGCAGTCTGGCGAGCTCCTGGCTGGTATCGAAGCCGACATTCAGGATGTTGCCGGAAATGACGGAACTGGGAGCCTCAGCAGCTCCTTGCCTACGTCAATAGCTGGAACGAACACCGATTCTTCGATCACCACGACCGGCAAGCTGAATTACCTTGGCACCTTGCGCGGCCGTGTCGGCTATCTCGTTACGCCTGCGGCTCTGCTTTATGCGACCGGCGGCTTGGCCTACGGCGGCGTTTCCTCGACCACGACCATTTCACAGTTCCCGCAGGTTCCGCCGAGTGACGTTACTCCCGGTTTTGCTTCGACGGGAAGCGACAGCTCCACCCGCCTTGGTTGGACCGCCGGCGCTGGCGTGGAGTACAAGTTCGCGCCGAACTGGAGCGCAAAGCTTGAGTATCTCTACTATGATCTCGGCACGGTCAGCTACAGCGCGGGTGTCCGCGCGGTTGCTACCAACGGGGGAATTCCCACCTGGACGCACGAGTCTGCTGCTTCATCGTCCTATCGCGGAAACATCGTGCGCGTCGGCATGAATTACTCGTTCGACTGGTGAGCTGCTCCGGTCGTCGCCAAGTACTGAATAATTCCCGATCTTCCGCTGTGGCGGACAGAAGCTCGGCCCTTGTGGCCGGGCTTTTTGTTTGGCTTTGAAAGCCCGTGATTCGACGACACGCTGCTCGACTTCGCCGAGATCGTAGCGCGCCATGACAAGGCTCCTCATCTCTAGCCTTGAATCAAGCTTCGTCGCCGTCCGCAAGCTCTGTTGAGTTCCCCCTAGAGCCTGATCGGCCTCAATGGAAGCACGACTGCTTCCATTGAGGCCGTGATTGGGTTCTCAAACAAAGAGCTCGAGCAGGCCGAAACGGCCAGACGTGCGTGAACGTTGCCATCCATCTCTCGCAAACCTGCCACTGGCACTTACGGCCGGCGTGTGACGATTCGTCCAACGAACGGCAATTCGCGATAGCGATGCGCGACATCCATGCCGTAGCCCACCATGAACTCTTCCCCGCAATCGAACGCCCTGAAATCGGCGGCAACATCGACTGCGCGCGGCGTCTTCTTGTTGAGCAGAACGCAGGTACGGATGGATTTGGCACCCCGTGCCGAAATCAGGTCCTTGGCAAACGCCAGGGTGCGGCCGGAATCCAGAACATCGTCGACCAGCAGGACATTGCGCCCGGCCACGTCCATCTCGACGTCCCGCAGGATATCGACCGAACCGCGCGACACGCGGTTCTTGCGGTAGCTGGAAAGCGTGATGAAATCGACCTCCGGCTCCAGCCCGGCGCGATTGAGCGCGCGAATGAGGTCGGCAGCGAAAACAAAACTGCCCTTCAGAACCGCTACCACGAGAAGCGGCTCCAGATCGAGAGCTGCGATCTCCCTGGCCAGTGCCTCGAGCCGCGCCGCGATCGTCTCTGCAGTGAACACGACGTCCACGGCCTCGCTCTGGTTCAAAACATCCGACATTCAGCCTACCTACGTCCTTCGTGCGCGCCGGTGCATGGCGCGCCGGCGTCGGTATTCAGAATTCTTGTATCCCTTTATCCAAGGCGGAATTGGTAGCGCCCCTTGCCAATCGCCGGCAAGACCTGCATCCAGAGATCCGGCCTTTGGCCAAACGTAGCCTTGGCCCAAAAAGCGTATTCCGCGCATGGAGGTCGTTCGCCTCACGAGCCCGCCACATTCCTGGCTGATTGATCGCCCGTGGCGCTCTGCCGGTATAGGTACCGCCTGACATAAACACCAGCTTTAACACCAGCTTTCAAATGCGACACCGCTCTTGATCCGGCTCAGCAACGTAGCACTCAGATATGATACCGGCCCGGAGATTCTCACAAATGTGAGCTTCCATTTGCGGCCCGGGTCGTTCCACTTTCTGACCGGTCCATCCGGCGCCGGAAAGTCCTCGCTGCTGCGTCTTCTCTTCATGTCACTGCATCCGACGGACGGCGATATCCAGATGTTCAACCAGGATGTGAGCCGTGTCACGACGCAAAAGCGCGCACAGCTGAGACGGCGAATTGGCATCGTCTTTCAGGATTTCCGCCTGCTCGATCACCTGACCACCTGGGAAAATGTGGCGCTTCCCCTGCGTGTTGTCGGAAAGCGCATCACCGATTACCGCGAGGACGTCACGGACCTGCTACAGTGGGTTGGACTAGGTCATCGCATGCACGCCTACCCCTCGATCCTGTCGGGCGGCGAAAAACAGCGAGCTGCCATCGCCCGTGCCGTGATCGGCAAGCCCGAGCTTCTGCTCGCGGACGAGCCGACCGGCAACGTCGATCCGCAGATGGCGCGCCGCCTGCTGCGCCTGTTCATCGAGCTGAACCGCCTCGGCACCTCGGTGCTGATCGCCACCCATGACCATCAACTGATGCGCCAGTTCAAGGCGCCGCGCCTGGAGCTACACGAGGGCCATGTCCGCATCGTCTGACAGACCGACCGGCAGGCCGATGCAAGGGCAGTACGGCCAGGGTACCCATTTCGACGGCTACGACGACGTCGTGACCGGTCCTGCCACACGGAGCACCACGGGCCAATTTCCGCCGATGCCGGCGCCGGATCCGCGCGGCGCATATGATGGTCCCAACAATGCGCCCGGTTACGATCCCAATCGCTCTCACACGCCGATCGTTCCACCCGAATCCGTGGCCGGCAGCTCGCTGACGCTCGTCATCTCCATCATGTGCTTTCTCGCATGCCTGACGGCCGGTGCCTGGTACATGATGAACCAATCGGCCGCCGCCTGGATGAAGGACATCGCCAGCGAAGTGACCATCCAGATCGAGCCGCGCGACGGCAGTGATGCCGACAAGACGGCATCCGACGTTGCTGCCTTTCTGCGACGTGAGGGCGGCTTCACATCGGTCAATGTGCTCTCACTCGAGCAGTCGGGCGCCCTTCTGGAGCCCTGGCTTGGGACATCGGATGCGTGGAAAGCCCTGCCGATCCCGCGACTGATCGCGATCGAGCTCGATCGCTCAGCGCCGCCCGACCTCGACAGTGTCCGAAAGAAGCTTTCGGCAAGCTTTCAGGGCGTATCGCTCGATGATCACCGGCAATGGCAAAATCAGATCCGCACTGTCACCCGTTCTTTCGCACTTGGCGGCCTGGCAATTCTGCTGCTGGTCGGCGCCGCCACCACGGCCATCATCATTTCGGCAACCAAGAGCTCGATGGCATCCAACCGGGAGATCGTCGAGGTGCTGCATTTCGTCGGCGCCACGGACAAATTCATCGCCCGTGAGTTTGAAAAGCATTTCCTGCGCTTAGGAATCAGGGCGGGACTGCTCGGCGCAGTCTCCGCAATGATCGTCTTCTTCGCCATGCCATGGGTTGTCAGTCTGCTTGGCGGTGGCGCGGTCACCATGGCGGAAGTCCATCGCCTGATCGGTGCGGGAACGCTCGATGCTGCCGGTTACGTGCTCTTGATGATTGTGGTCGTCATCATCGCGGCACTTTGCATGATCACGTCGCGGCTCGGCGTCTACCGCATTTTGAACGTGCGAGACTGAAATCGGGCCGGCTCCGGCTGCCACACACACACACCCGAAACAGTCGGTGAGACGCTTGACGAATATCAGGACACAATCAGTTGTTCTGCGGCATCAATTCGGCATCAAACTGCTTAAAACTCGGGCCGGCGCTTGTCAGACCCGGGTACAAATCAGCTACATTTCCCGGCATTCGGCTAAAATCGGTATACGTTGCGGCCATGCATGGAGAGTTGCCGCACCGACGCGCCATGCCTCACCGGTAAGAGGCGGTGCGCAGCGGCGGTCCCGCTCGGCAAGCTGCGGCAACCGGCGCGACAGGTAGAACCTCAAATTTCATAGGGTCATGAGAAAACTCGCCAAAGCATTCATCACGCTAAGCGCCGTCGCCGCCGCGTTGATCGTGCTCGGCTTCTTCATCTTTGCCGGCGTCGCGACCCGACGCACTCAAATGGCCGAGCCCTCCGCCGATGCCATCGTCGTCCTGACTGGGGCCGAGTTCCGCATCGCGGAGGGCGCACGCCTTCTCCAGGAGGGCCGCGGCAAGCGCCTTCTTATCTCCGGCGTTCACCCCCACGTCACGCGCGGTGACCTGCTCCGCATCACCCACCTGGCGGCAGAGCAGCTCGACTGTTGCGTGGACGCCGACACCAAGGCGCTCGACACACGCGGCAACGCTCGCGAGACACGCAAGTGGATCGACAAACAGCGCTACGACAGCATCATCCTCGTCACGTCGAATTTCCACATGCCGCGATCTGTCACGGAATTCGCGCTTGCCATGCCCGGCGTGCGGGTCATTCCTCACCCGGTGGTCCCGCGAGGCTTCCAGGAGGACGCCTGGTGGTTGCACGCCAGCACGGCGCGACTGCTTCTCTCCGAGTACCTGAAGTTCCTGCCGGCAGCCCTGCGCCTTGCAACCGAGCGTACAATCGGATCTTGGCATTCGAGCGCCATCGCCGTAACAGGGGACCATTCCACTCCCACAGCGCGAGCCTGAGCGCGACCCCCGCATGCTGAGATCGATCGTTTTCGCTGTCGTCTTCTACGTCAATACCGCGGTCTTCCTGGTGGTCGGTTCGCCGTTGCTGCTGGGGCCGCGCCGCTGGGCCATGATGGGTCTGAAGGCGCATGCCCATGCATCCCTCTTCTGGCTGCGCTTGATTGTCGGAACCCGCTTCGAAGTTCGCGGCCGGGAGAACTTGCCTTATCCGCCGGTCCTCATTGCCGCCAAGCATCAATCGGCTTGGGACACCTTCGCGCTGATCACCCTGTTTCGCGATCCCGCCATGGTGATGAAGGCCGAACTCGGCTGGATTCCGTTCTACGGATGGTTCAGCCACAAGTTCCGCCATATCTTCGTGCAGCGCGACCGCGGGCCCGCCGCCCTCAAGCGGCTGATCCGCGATGCCAGGGACCGCGCCGTGGCCGGCCGCGAGGTCGTCATTTTCCCCGAAGGAACGCGCCGCGCTCCTGGCGCGCCGGCCGACTACAAACCCGGTGTCGTCGCTCTTTATGAGGGCCTCGGCATTGCGTGCGTGCCGCTGGCACTCAACTCCGGCCTGTTCTGGCCTCGCCGCAAGCTCAACCGCTACCCCGGCACCATTGTCGTCGAGTTCCTGGAGCCCATTCCACCCGACTTGCCGCGCGCAGCGTTTCGCCACGTGCTGCAAGAGCGCATCGAGACGGCGACGGCCCGCCTCATCACCGAAGCCCGCGCTCATAATCTTGATCTGCCCTCGACACCCGCCGAAAACGAGGACTCCTAGATCGCGTTCATGGTTGATGGAAACATGAACGCGATCCAGCACGTTGTTTTGAGCATGTTTTTCACGCTGAACCGCTGCACACTTCAGCTCAGCATGCGCTAATCGGCATGATGCGGACGCATCGCCCGCCACACGCCGCCTGTGCACGACCAGGGTGGATCCGGCGCCCGCAGCCCCCGATCCGCTCCCGTCGCGGGCGTGTCAGAGCCGAAAACCCACGCCGTCGCGGACCACGGACTCAATCAGCTACGCCTGTTTCTCATCGGTAATGCCCTCTCAGTCATCCAAGCCCTCTGATCCGACAACGTGGCGAGCGCTCATCAGCATCGGAACAAGAACATTTAAAGATCTTTTTAGGAACATTTGTTGACTGAGCCGCCTGATACCAATATTCTATGACGTAGCAGGCCGCTTCGTTTCCGAAGCTTTATCGGTAGAAATGCGATGTCCGCAGCAGCGCCCGAACATATCCTTTTCAAAGCGCCGATCGCCGAGGAGATCTGGCGCTCCAAATACCGGCTGACCCTACCGGACGGCTCCGGCGAAGTTTCGCTCTCTGAGACCTTCGAGCGTGTTGCGGCCGCGGCAGCCGCGGCGGAGAAGGGTGGCAAGCGCGTGCGGGCCCGCTGGGAGAAGGTGTTCGGCGAGGCAATGGCCGATCTGGGTTTCCTGCCGGCCGGCCGCATTTTGGCGGGTGCCGGCACCGGCCGCGACGTCACGTTGTTCAACTGCTTCGTCATGGGCGCTATTCCCGACGACCTCGCCGGCATCTTCGACAGCGTCAAGGAAGCAGCGCTGACGATGCAGGCCGGTGGCGGCGTCGGCATGGACTTCTCGACGCTGAGGCCCAAGGGCGCACTGGTCCGCTCGATCGGGGCGGACGCGTCAGGACCGGTCAGTTTCATGGAGGTGTGGGACGCGATGTGCCGCACGATCATGTCGGCCGGCGCACGCCGCGGCGCGATGATGGCGACGATGCGGGCGGACCATCCCGACATCGAGGCGTTTATCGACGCGAAGGCCACCGCGGGCCACCTCAGCAATTTCAATCTGTCGGTGCTGGCGAGCGATCGCTTTCTGGAGGCAGTCCGTACGGACGCCGAATGGGATCTCGTGTTCGACGGCAAGGTCTACCGCACCCTTGAGGCGCGGACGCTATGGCGCCACATGATGCGCGCCACCTACGACTATGCCGAGCCAGGCGTGATCTTCATCGACCGTATCAACGCCAACAACAACCTCGCCTATTGCGAGACGATCTCGGCCACCAACCCTTGCGGAGAGCAGCCCCTGCCGCCCTATGGCGCCTGCCTTCTGGGCTCGATCAATCTCGCAGCCCTCGTCACCGATCCGTTCGGACCCAATGCCGCCATCGACCTGCCGCGCCTGGAAAGCCGGGTCACCGCAGCCGTACGCTTCCTCGACAACATCATCGAGATTTCGCGCTATCCCCTGCCGCAGCAGCGCCAACAGGCGCACGCAAAGCGCCGCATCGGCCTCGGTGTCACAGGACTTGCCGACGCCCTGATCTTCCTCGGCCTTCGCTACGACAGCGAAGCAGGGCTGCATGCCGCCGAAAGCTGGATGCGGCACATCCAGAACAGCGCCTATCGCGCCAGTGCGGAGCTCGCCGCCGAGAAGGGCGCATTTCCGCTCTACGACCGCGACGCCATCTTGGCCGCACCCAACGTGTGCGCGCTGGACGAGAAGCCTCGTGCCCTCGTTGCCAGGCACGGACTGCGCAATGGCTGCCTCACCTCGGTCGCACCGACCGGCACCATCTCGCTGCTCGCCGGCAACGTCTCCAGCGGCATCGAGCCGGTGTTCGACTTTCGCTATCACCGTCACGTGCTACATCCCGACGGGTCCCGCCACGAGGAGGCCGTCGAGGACTATGCCTACAGCCTCTACCGCAGCCGCCATCCGGATGAAGGCCCGCTGCCCAACGCCTTCGTTCGCGCCAAGGATCTGAGCCCGTCGGCCCACTTGGCCATGCAGACTGCCGTTCAGCGGCACGTCGACGGCGCCATCTCGAAGACGATCAACGTGCCAGCCGACATGAGCTTTGCCGATTTCGAAGCGGTCTATCTGGAGGCCGATTCGCTCGGCCTTAAGGGTTGTACCACCTATCGCCCGTCGCCGATCCGCGGCGCCGTGCTGGAATCGGACGATGCGTGCAGCGCCGAGCCGGGCGCGGAAGGGCACGCCGAAACGCAGGTGGAGCAGATTGCCGCCGACGCGGCACGTATCGGGCAAGCCGCAACGAGAGAGTATATCGAGCCGTCTCCGCCGCTGCCGGCCACAACCGAAACAGCACTGCCGCAGCCGGGCTGGCGCTCCTCGGCTGGCGACGTCGTCTACATGTCGAAGCCGCTCGAGCGCGACACCGTGCTTGCCGGCTACACCTACAAGCTGAAGTGGCCGGCCAGCGACCACGCCATCTATGTGACTTTGAACGATATCGAGCGCGATGGCCGTCGACGCCCCTTTGAGATCTTCATCAATACGCGCAATCTCGAGCACTACGCCTGGACTGTCGCGCTCACCCGAATGATCTCCGCCGTCTTCCGGCGTGGCGGCGATGTTGCCTTCGTCGCCGAGGAATTGAAGGCGGTGTTCGATCCCCAGGGCGGACAGTGGATGGGTGGTCGCTATGTGCCGAGCCTGCTCGCGGCCATCGGCGACGTCATCGAGCGCCACATGATGCAGATCGGCTTTCTCGGAAGCAATGCTCAGACACTCGATATCGCCGGCGAGCATACCGAGGATGTCGAGATCGAGCAGTTGCCACCTGGCGCGGGCCCCGCCTCGTCCGGACGAAGTGCGCAATCCGCCCGGTCCGACGAGTTTAAGGCGGCAGCGCGCCCGCACCCGACGCGTTTTTGTCCGCGCTGCTCCTCTCCGCATCTCGATCGCAAGGAGGGCTGCTGGGTGTGTCGCGACTGCGGCTTCTCCAAATGCAGCTGAGCGCGAAGCCAAGGCTCTAACCGTTAACAGACAGCGCATCGCCGGACCTGCCCGCGTCTGCACGGTGGTAGCCCGCGTATGGCCGCGGCCGCATCGCGCGCAACAGATGCGTGTGGGCAACGCCGTCCACCCGACATCAACAATCTGGTGACATGTGCCGGCCACTCAACACTCCATTAAGACCTTGGCCGGCATAACCGTAAGTGCCGATGAAACATAGATTTACGCGTCATTGACCATGTCTGTAGAAGCCTCAGACAGAGCCATAATTCAGCTAGAACTTTTCGGCACAATGCAACGCGTTGAGTAGGCGCTGCAGCAGCGTCGAGTTCGAGTGACGATTGGTATCCGGGGTAGAGCAGTCATGAGTGCGCGTATCATCAATTTTGCAGAAGCTCGCGCCAGCCGGGCAAGGTCGCGCATGGTCAGCATCAACGAACACACGGGCGAAAGCGGCAATGAGACCGCGGAGCTGATGCAGAGGTTCCAGTTCTGGACTGGCGCATCGGGCCAGCGCTATGTCCACACGATCTATACGCTGCACGACTGCCCGGCACTGAGTTCCGGCAATTTCATTCTGGTCAATCGCGATGAGAGCGGCCATCGCACGATCCTCCAGATCGGTTTGCTGCCCGCGAACGCACCAACGCTCAACTTGGCGGATATCCGCCAGCGTGGCGCAACCCTTGGTGCCAATGAGGTGCATGTCCACCTTCTTGCCGACAGCACGCGCGAGGCCAAGCGCATCGCATTCGATCTGGAGTGCGGTCATTACGACACCACGGACGCGTATACATCACTCACCCAGCACTGACACCGGCCCGGCACTGCCACGGGGCAAGGCACGCGATGGCTTATCAGCGCTGATTAAATTGCGCCCACAGCGGGCGTGAAACGAGACCAGCATCGACCACCTTTGCTGTCCGCCTATTCGGGCCCGATCGTCGCGCCGATCTTCTGCCGATAGCCGAAACGCCGGCGTAGATCCGGACGCATCCGCCGCACCAATTGGTCAGCACGGCCTTGATGCAGCGCCACGCGCCGCAACACTTCCGCGCGCGGCGAAACCAGCCCGGAGCCTGCGTCGCGCGCGAAGAACCCTCCAAGCTCCACCATGAGTCGCTCCAACTCGCGTTCCCGGATGCCGAGCTCGTTCATATGGCGCAAGGTATTGATGACGTAATCGAGATTGATCCCCGACAGGCCGCGCGCCCCGCGTATCAGCCGCGCCTGCGTCTTGATGGGCAGATGTCCCGCGTAGCTCGGATGCGCGCGTTCCACGAGATAGGTCACGGCCTGGACGGTCCGCGCCAGTTCTCCCTCGATCTCGACCGGCAGCACGGCCTCGCGATAGACGCCGTTGACCTGTTCGCGCGCCCGCAGATAGCGCAGCACGCAGTGCGTTTCGCCCACCGGCACCCGATAGGCCACGCCTTCGCATACCCCGCCCCGGTCGAGCCCGAGCACCAGACCCGGCCGGGCCGCCGAACCGCGATGATGTACGCTTGCGACGCAGAACCGGCGCGAATAGCCCGTCAGCCGTGCACGCACCCTTTCAACATGGGAGAAGTCCGGCCGCCACATCAGTGAGCCGTAGCCGAAAACCCAAAGTTCGTGATGCGAAACGGTCATCCTGGATGAGAATACAAAACTGAAACGGAATGAGACGTAGCTTCAGGTTCCACGCTGCGCCGGGGTACGCGGCGGCACGCGACCGAAGTCCGGCGACGCCGTGTCCTGTCCTGCCCCCACGATACCACGGCGAATCACACGGGCCTCGTCGAACAGCCGATAAAGTGTATCGCCATCGCCGACCCGGATCGCTTCCTCCATAACGGAGAGACCCTCACCGAAACGCTTCAGCATGTGCAGGACCGCGTCCCGGTTGTTGAGGAACACGTCGCGCCACATGGTCGGATCGGACGCAGCGATACGCGTGAAATCGCGGAAGCCGCCGGCCGAGAACTTGATCACCTCCGTGTCAGTGACGCGCTTCAGGTGTTCGGCCGTATTGACGATGTTGAAGGCGATGAGATGCGGCAGGTGCGAGGTGATCGCGAGAACCAGGTCATGATGCTCAGGCGTCATGATCTCGACATTCGAGCCCAGCCTCCGCCAGAACCCGGCCAGCTTTTCCGTTGCCTCGCCCGACGTGCCCTCCGCGGGCGTGAGAACGCACCAGCGATTGTCGAACAGTTCCGCGAATCCGGCTTCCGGCCCGGACTGCTCCGTACCGGCAATAGGATGACCGGGGACGAAATGCACATGGCTCGGCAAATACGGTGCCATTTCGCCAACGATAGCCGTCTTGACCGAGCCGACATCCGACACGATCGCACCCGGTTCAAGATGCGGGCCGACCTCCCTGGCGATCCGCCCGCACACGCCGACCGGTGTACAAACGATGACGAGATCGGCGCCCACAACCGCTTCGGCCGCGGTTGCATACACCCGATCGACAAGTCCCAGGTTCAACGCAACCTCTCGCGTCCGCGCCGTCGCCGAGGAGCCTGTTATTTCACCCACCAGACCGCCGTGCCGCCGGGCCGCATGGCTGATCGACGAGCCGATAAGGCCGATGCCGATCAGCGCGAGCCGCTTGAACATCGGCTGTGTTGCATCCGCCATCAGTCCCGCACTCCCATGAATTCGGCCAGCGCAGTCACGACGCGGCGGTTTTCGTCCTCCGTGCCGATTGTCATGCGCAGGCAATGCCCCAGTCCGTAGCTGCCGACCATCCGCAGGATGATGCCTTTGGACTTCAGGAACTGATCGGCATCCTTGGCGGTGCGGCCGGCCTCATAGGGGAAATGAATGAGAATGAAGTTGGCGACCGAGGGCGTCACGGTGAGACCGAGCTTGGCGATCTCGGATTCCAGCCACGCCAGCCACTTGGAATTGTGCGCAACGGCCTTCTCCACGTGTGCCGCATCGCTGATCGCCGCGGTACCCGCCGCAATTGCCGCGCTCGACAGATTGAATGGTCCGCGGATGCGGTTGAGCACATCGACCACATCGGCCGGGCAATAGCCCCAGCCGATGCGCAGAGACGCGAGACCGTGAATCTTCGAAAACGTCCGCGTCATCACCGTATTGTTCGTGGTCGAAACCAGCTCCATGCCCGCTTCATAGTCATTGCGCTGCACATACTCGGCGTAGGCGCCGTCGAGCACCAGCAGAATGTCGGAGCGCAGCCCCGCCCGCAGACGCCGCACCTCGTCGATCGGAATGTAGGTGCCGGTCGGGTTGTTCGGATTGGCGAGGAACACCATCCGCGTCTTCGCCGAAACGCGCGCCAGGATCGCATCGACATCGGTCTTGAGGTCCCGCTCCGGCGCGACCACCGGCGTCGCACCGTTGGCGAGAATGGCAATGCGGTAAACAAGAAACCCGTGCTCGGTATATAACGCTTCGTCGCCCGGCCCCAGATAGGCGTGCGCCAGCATCGAGAGGATTTCGTCCGATCCCGCCCCGCACACGATCCTGTCAGGGTTGAGGCCATAGCGCAGCGCGATAGCCTTGCGCAGAGCTGTCGCCTGCCCGTCCGGATAGCGCTCCAGATCCTCTGCCGCCGCCTTATAGGCTTCCACGGCCCGCGGCGACGGGCCGAGCGGCGTCTCGTTGGAAGAGAGCTTGGCCGGCTTGACGCCGGACGGCAGCTTGCTTTCGCCGGGCACGTAAGCCTCGATATCGAGTATCCCGGGTTTGGGTGTAGGCGCGGGTGAGGTCATGATGAAGTCATATGATTTGGGATGTTGGCGCACCGTAAGCACGGCGCGGCAGTCTTAGACGAGGCGGCCCGGGATTCCTAGTGGTGGATCTGACGCTTGACCCTGGGGCAAGTTCGTCAAACGTTCGTGCAGGACGCCCAAGAGGCACTTGACCCGTGGGCCGTCCCTCAGATATTCAAGATCCTGAAACATCGTGGTGATTTGGCCGGCCGGCTTGCAGCCACGTTAAACAACTCGCTAAAAGGCCGTGCGAGACCGATCCTCGGTTGACCCGGCCAAGACAAGAAGCGCGGGGAACGTGAGGCGGTCTTTTTTGTTGCCCGCCTCGATGTCCGCCCCAACGGCCCGCCCCCGCGCTTCCGCTGATCGAGTTTGGAGCCTGGGCGTGAACGAGACGATGAAGCCCCGACGATTGCAGCCCACCGCCAGCGGTGCGAATGCAGCTGACTTGGCGTTCGACGCCACCTCCCCGCCTGCGCGATTGAAGGAAGCATGGACTCCGTCGAGCAGGATCGCAGAATTCACCGGCACGCCCCTGAAGCTCGAATCCGGCCAAACGCTGGATGCGTTCCAGATCGCTTACGAGACCTGGGGAGAGCTCAACGCCGACAAATCCAATGCCGTGCTGGTTTGTCATGCGCTCACCGGCGACCAGTACGTCATCGGCACCAATCCGGTCACACAGAAGCCCGGTTGGTGGGAAACCCTGCTCGGCCCGGGCAAGCCGATCGATACGAACAGATATTTCGTTATCTGCGCCAATATTCTCGGCGGATGCATGGGCACCACCGGTCCGGCCTCGCTTGACCCCAGAACCGGACGCCCCTACGGCCTCAGCTTTCCCGTCATCACGATATCCGACATGGTCAACGCGCAAGTGCGTCTCATCGACCACTTCGGCATCGACCAGCTGTTCTCCGTCATCGGCGGCTCGATGGGCGGCATGCAGGTGCTCGATTGGGCCACGCGCCACAAGGACCGCTGCTTCTCCGCCATGCCGATCGCGACGGCCGCGCGCCATTCCTCGCAGAACATCGCCTTTCATGAGGTCGGCCGCCAGGCAGTCATGGCCGATCCCGAATGGTGCCGTGGTGACTATTTGAGCCAGGGACGCGTTCCCACGAAGGGGCTCGCCGTGGCCCGCATGGCCGCCCACATCACTTACCTGTCGGAAGAGGCTTTGCATCAGAAATTCGGCCGCAATCTGCAGAACCGGGAAGCGCGCACGTTCTCCTTCGATGCCGATTTCCAGGTCGAGAGCTATCTGCGCCATCAGGGCTCGACGTTCGTCGACCGCTTCGATGCCAACGCCTATCTCTACATCACCCGCGCGATGGATTATTTCGATATCGCCGCGGCGCATGGCGATGTGCTGGCCAACGCTTTCAAGGGAACCAGGACCCGCTTCCTCGTCGTCTCCTTCACGTCGGACTGGCTCTATCCGACGCGAGAGAGCCGCGAGATCGTACAGGCTCTAAATGCCGTCGCCGCCAACGTCTCCTTCGTCGAGATCGAGAGCAACAAGGGGCACGACGCCTTTCTGCTGCACGAGCCGGAGTTCTTCGCCACCGTCGAAGGCTTCGTGAAGGCCGCCGCCCAGCACCGGGGGCTGAAACTATGAGCACCAATCAGGACACAACAACACGTGCCCTCCTTCTCCCCTCGGGGAGAGGGCCGGGTTGAGGGGCCATCTATGCCCGATAAAGCAAACATAGTGAGCAACAAGACCCTCGCCAGACTGCGCCCCGACCACCAACTCATCGCCGAGATGGTGGCAACCGGTTCGCGCGTACTCGACGTCGGTTGTGGCGATGGTGCACTGCTCGACGTGCTGGCCCACGAGAAGGCCGTGGATGCGCGCGGCATCGAGCTGACGCGCGAAAAGGTCAACGCCTGCGTGGCGCGCGGCCTGTCCGTCATCCAGGGCGACGCCGACCGCGACCTTGCCGACTATCCCGACGACGCTTTCGACTACGCCATTCTCAGTCTCACGATCCAGGCGACGCACTACCCAAAAATCGTGCTCGAGAACCTGCTGCGTATCGGCCGCCGCGTCATCGTCTCATTTCCCAACTTCGGCCACTGGAAAATCCGCACCGGGTTGCTCTTGGGCGGCCGCATGCCTGTCACCGACAATCTGCCCGAAAGCTGGTACGAGACGCCCAACGCACATCTGTGCACGATCTACGACTTCGCCGATCTCGTGAAGCTCGTTGACGCCGAGGTGGAGGACGCCTTCTCCTTCAACGCGCGCGGCAAGCGGCTCGGCATCAAGCAGTCGATCTGGCTACAAAACCTGCTCGGCGAGAAGGCGGTGTTCTTGCTGAAGCGCAAGCACTGAGCACGGCTAAACATGGCTCAAACAAAGGACCGGAGCGTACGTGCGCCCATCAAACATGAGCACGATCCAGATTAAGGAATGGCATCGCGAAGCTCCACGCGGCGATCGAGTTCGTACAGCGCTTCACGCGAAAATTCGCTTCGGTCCACGCCCGTAAAGGGGGCCTTTTCGCCCATGGGGATGAGATCGAGTTTCCCTGCGTAACCGGCGGCATGCAACATGGACGAGATCGTCTCGAGCCGCTCAGCCGACAGAGCGAGATTGTAGGCGTGCGTTCCCCTCTCGTCCGCATGGCCGGTCAATTTGAGCGATGTGAACTTTTCCAGCATGACATACTCGATGAGAAGCTGCGCGGCTTGGCGGCCCTCGTCAGTCAATACGGCTTCATTGAATACGAACTTGATGGGGACCGGAATAATTGCCTCACGTTCCGGTTCGCTATTTTTCTCGCCAGACACGTGTTGGACCTGTGATGCGGCGGCGACCTCTTCTGGTCGCGCATCATTGGCCTTTACCTGTTCGTGGGCATCTGGAGAGGGTGTTGGAGTGGTCGGCGGCTGGCTGGGCTCGCCCACGTGACTTGCCGTGCCGCCCCGTGCTGACGCTGGGGCTTCCGAAACAGCTTCTGGTTTGGCATTTCTTGCGCGTGCGCGTTCAACGAGCTGACGCAGGTTGTTCATAAGACGTGCCGTGACTTCGGTGGTGGCAGGTTTGGGACCTGCGGGCGAGTTACGATCTTCGCCGCTGGTTTCAGCTTTGGCGGCCGGCGAGCGCGCATTGCTCTTGGTGATATCGGCAGCACCAGCACTGAACTGCAATGATAGTGACGGATCTTGCGACGTGATTCCGCGCTCGGTGGTGAGCACCCATTCGCCGTTTTCATCCGTTCTGGCCGACCCAATGGGCGTACCGTCGACAAAGACTGTAACATTGCCACTGGGCGCGGCATGGCCGGCAAAAACCGACGTACCTTCAGGATTGATCCGAGCGATATCGAAGACAGGCTCACGTGTCTCGCTCGACGGCCCAAGCGCTTTCTGAACGGCAGCAAGATCTTTGCTGGTTTGGCCTTCGGCGGACGGGGTTGACGTCTGCACCATCTCGTCTTTGGACGTGGTAGCAGGAGGCTTGTCAGGAGCAAAAAGATGCCAGCTCCATCGCAGCCCTACGACTGCTGACGCAACGCTCGCGACACAGAGCAATATGATCAGTATGAGGGGTGCGCGACGCATGTCCAAAAACGCTATGCGAATAACATGAAAAGCCTAGTCCGAAAATCGGACCTTGGCGAGGTCCGTCATGTCGAAATGATGGGTTGCAATTAATATGGGTTCGGCGAGCGGGACTTCACCCCCGAGAGACAAGGAACCTTGCGCGGGCCAACCACGCCAATGATTTGCGTACGCGCGCCTGCTATCGATGGCCTCAACGACATCTTTCGGATCGATGATAATTGGACCGGATGATCCCGGCGGCATGCGACCGCGGGGGCCAGCACCCGCCTGCTCAGCCGCCGCCTTTTTTGGTCGCCGCCTTCATGCGCTTCGCCTTCGCGCTTGCTGCAGCCGGCTCATCGCTGCTCCAGAAGCTGAACAGCGACGACAGCGGCGCGCTCTCGCTGACGCTGCCGGCATACGACTGGAACACCTTTACCCTGGCGCCGACCTTGGCGATTGAGGCGAGATGCACGACGTGCTCGTTGGTCAGGCGGAAGCAGCCCGACGAGTTCGCCCGCCCGACGGTGCGTTCATTGTTGGTCCCGTGGATGCGGTAGACCGTGCTGCCGAGATAGAGGGCGCGCGCACCCTGCGGGTTCTTGAGCCCCCCGGTCACGGTGATCGGCAATCCGGGCACACGCTCGTGCATTTCCGGCGGTGGCGTCCACGACGGCCATGCGGCGATGCGGCTGATCCGCTCCGTGCCAGTCCAGGTGAACCCTTCGCGGCCAACCGAGATGGGATACTGATAGGCTTTCTTGCCGGGCAGAATGTAGTAGAGCTTGCGCGCCTGGGTATCGATGATGATCGACCCGACGTCCTCCTTCCTGTCGAAGTAGACGACAGGCGGCTCAACGGGCTTGATGTCGGGCCGTTCGCCACCCTGCATGAATTTGGGGTAGACCACCGTGCCATAGGATTTGCGGCGCTCGGCGCGCGCGGCTTCTTCCGCTTCCGCCTTACGCTTGAGATCGCTCGGAAAGACCGGACCCCGCTCGCTCCAGCCCTGGGCCAGGACTGATCCGGAGGAGATCGCAACAGTAGCGGCCAGAACTGTCGGCACGACGATGGAAAGTCTCATGCGGGGCCCTCGCTTCTCATGTCGGGACGCGGACCGTGCGCCAACGACACATGAGGGAATAACCGCGCCGGCACGCCACGACAAGTTTGCCCGGGCATTTTGCGGGGCCTTGTGCGCGACTGTGGCCCCAGAGCTTCACCGGCGCTTCACCACAGCTGCAACCTCGCCGATTACGGGGGCACGCGCGACTTTGCCGATCGTCGCCACCACGTCCTTTTTCGCTTCGACCATCACCACGCCAGCAAACCCCGGCGTGAAACGCCTCCCGATCTTCTCGAAGGCCCCCGCCGAGCGCACGACCAGCTCCCGGTTGAACGGCGGCACATAGAGTGCGCTTCTCCAATCGACCGGCGTCAGTAGCGCATCGAGAAGCAGCCGCTCGAGTTGCCGCCGGCTGTAGGGCTGCCCCTGCCCGAAGGGCGTCGTGTCGATCCGCGCCCAAATCCCGCGCCGGTTCGGAACCACCAGGATGAGACTGCCTTGCGGAGCCAAGACGCGCCATATCTCGCGCAGCAGCGGCCTGACACGCTCGGCGTTCTCCAGGCAGTGCACCGCCAGCATCTTGTCCACTGACGCATCCGGGAGCGGCAGCTTGTCCTCCTCGGCGAGCGCCGTCAGCACGCCACCCTCGCGCGGCCACACCAGCGCCCCCTGCCCCGCTGGCATCAGCGCCGCAATTCGGACCGCACTGCCTCTCAGGCCGGACAGATAGGGCGTTGCAAAGCCTAGGCCGACGAGCGTATCGCCTTTGACGCAAGTCCATCGCTCACGGATCAGGTGCTGCAGCGTCCGGCGCACCACATGTCCCAGCGGGCTTTGATAAAAATCGCGTAGCTCGATGACATCCTGATGCATGCGCTGCACTCAAGGGAATTTTGGCCCGCCGCGCAAGCCCGCCAGACCGGACGCGTGACCTCGGCGACGGACTGCAACCTCCACAGAACTCTCTGAATTACGATTAGCTTCGGAAAGATAAAGGTTTTTGTCTCAGGAAACCGATATTGGGGATAGCCCTGAGACTTGAGGTTGCTATCATGTATCCCACCGGGTTCCGTTGCCCGGATAACGCGAAGGCCCGGCCGGATCCCCGAACAAATTCGACACCGGGTCCCGAAAACGGCAATTGGGAGAAAACGACCATGCTGCATTCGTCCGCACGACGGACCGCTACTTTGGCAACCGCCCTCGCGGGTGTCGCTGCCATCGCAACTGCGATCACACCCGCAAAGGCAGATACGTTCATCAACATTCTGACCGGCGGCACCAGCGGCGTTTATTATCCGCTGGGCGTGGCACTGTCGAAGATTTACGGCGAGAAGATCCCCGGTGCCCGCACACAGGTGCAATCCACCAAGGCCTCGGTCGAGAATCTCAACCTCTTGCAGAAGGGCAAGGGCGAGATTGCACTGGCATTGGGCGATTCCGTCAAACTCGCCTGGGAAGGCAATGCCGAAGCCGGATTCCCAAAGAAACTCGATAAGTTGCGTGCCATCGCGGCGATCTACCCCAACTACATCCAGACCGTTGCCTCCAAGGATAGCGGCATCAGGAACTTTGCCGACTTGAAGGGCAAGGGTCTCTCGGTCGGTGCGCCCAAGTCGGGCACCGAGCTCAACGCACGTGCCATCTTCGAAGCGATGGGCATGAGTTACAAGGATCTGGGTAAGACAGAGTATCTGCCCTTCGCCGAATCCGTCGAGCTCATCAAGAACCGCCAGCTCGACGCGACGCTGCAGTCTGCGGGCCTCGGCGTGGCCTCGATCCGCGACCTGGCAACCTCGCTGCCGATCCAGATGGTGGCTGTGCCACCTGAAGTCGCCGAGAAGCTCGGCCCGCCCTATATCTCGGCTGAGATTCCGGCCGGCACCTATGAGGGACAGAGCGAGCCTGTGAACACGGTCGCCGTTCGCAACATCCTCGTCACACACTCCGACGTATCGGACGAAGTTGCCTATCAGATGACGAAGCTGCTGTTCGAGAACCTCGATGAGCTGGTGTCCGCTCATAAGGCCGCCAAGGCGATCAAGCTGGAAACCGCAACGAAGGGCGTTCCCATACCGCTGCACCCTGGCGCCGAGCGCTACTACAAGGAAAAGGGCCTGCTGAAATAATCGGCAGTGCGTATGGGCCGGGGCATACCGCTCCGGCCCATTTCGCTTACAATAGCGCTGCGGCCAGCCTCTCCCGCATGCCTATTCGAAATCGACGGCAACCGCATTGCGGATGCTGGCGCGGCCCCGATACCTTGCAGCGAGATCTTGACCGATGAGCATGGAAAACAGACAGCGGGATGCCGGAACTAATGCTCAGACCGACATGAGTGAGGCCGACGCGAGCGCACTTGAGCTTCACGATCCTTTGGCCAAGACCTTTCCCGAAACGCTGGAAGGCAAGGTTCTCTTCGCGATCGCAATCGCGTTCTCACTCTTCCAGGTCGCCACTGCTGCGCACGTCATCGATCTGCCGAGCCAGCTGGTTCGCGCCTACCACGTCGGCTTCCTGATGCTGCTGGTGTTCCCGCTGATAGCCGCAGTGCGACACCGCCCGCTCGGCTGGCACGTCCTTGCATGGGCGTTCGGAATTGTCGGCTTTGCCGTCGCCATCTACCAGTGGTGGGAATACAAGGATCTCATCATCAGGTCCGGCGATCCCAACGATCTCGACATCATCGTCGGCGCCATCGCGCTCGCCGTGCTTTTCACCGCCACTTACCTGCTCATGGGCCCCGCATTGCCGATCCTGTCGGGCCTCTTCCTGCTCTACTGTTTTTTCGGCCAACTGTTGCCTGCCCCGCTCGATCATCGCGGCTACGACTTCGCGCAGGTGATCGACCACATGGCCTTCGGAACCGAGGGCATCTACGGCATACCGACCTACGTTTCGTCGAGCTACATTTTCCTTTTCATTCTCTTCGGCGCATTTCTTGAGCGTGCCGGCATGGTGCAGCTCTTCACCGATGTCTCCTTGGGCCTCGTCGGCAGCAGTCGGGGCGGTGCCGCGAAAGTCTCGGTGATCTCGTCGGGTATGATGGGCACCATCTCCGGGTCCGGCGTCGCCAACGTCGTCACCACCGGCCAGTTCACAATTCCCCTGATGAAACGGTTCGGCTACCGCGCGGCTTTCGCAGGCGGCGTCGAAGCGACGTCGTCGATGGGCGGTCAGATCATGCCGCCGGTGATGGGCGCCGTCGCCTTCATCATGGCCGAGACGCTCGACATCGCCTATGCGGAAGTGGTCAAGGCGGCTGTTGTGCCGGCCATCCTCTACTTCGCGTCCGCCTTCTGGATGGTGCATCTGGAAGCGGGAAAGCGCGGTCTCCTGGGGCTTGGAGCCAGCGAGCTACCCTCGGCAAGAACTGCGCTCCTCAAGGGTTGGCATCTTCTCCTGCCACTCGCCATGCTCGTCTATCTCCTGTTCTCCGGCTACACGCCCCTGTTTGCCGGCACCGTCGGTCTCGCTCTCACCGTGCTTTTGATCCTCGGCGCGTCCGCTGTACTCGGCCTGCCCGAAGGAATCCTGCGCTATATCTTCTGGATCGGGCTCGGCATCGTCGGCGCTGCCTTCATCGAGTACGGCCTCGGCATTGTCGGCCTCGCCATCGCCGCCCTCATCCTTGTCAATATGTTGATGCGCCATGGTCGCCAGACCGTATGGAGCGCTATCGTCGGCCTCGCCGAAGGCGCCAAGACAGCGTTGTCCGTCGGCATCGCCTGCGCCATCGTCGGCATCATCATCGGCACCATGACGCTGACCGGCGCTGCCACCACTTTCGGCGGCTTCATCGTCTCGGTCGGCAAGGAGAGCCTGTTCCTCTCGCTCGTCCTGACAATGATCACCTGCATCATCCTTGGCATGGGCATCCCGACGATCCCGAACTACATCATCACATCCTCACTTGCCGGCCCTGCGCTCGAGCATCTGGGCGTGCCGCTGATCGTCTCTCACATGTTCGTCTTCTACTTCGGCATCCTCGCCGACCTGACGCCGCCCGTTGCGCTGGCCTGCTTCGCGGCAGCTCCGATTGCGCGCGAGTCGGGTTTCCGAATATCGCTCGAAGCCGTCAAGGTCGCCGCCGCGGGCTTCGTCATACCGTATATGGCCGTCTACACGCCCGCACTGATGCTGCAGGACGGCGGCCCACTGGCAGCGGCCTATGGATACCCCATTGCAGTTGCCTACATTGTCATCAAGGTTGCAATCGCCATCGCGCTCTGGGGCGCTGCCGTCATCGGTTATCTGCGCACGCACATGCTTTGGTGGGAGCGCGTTCTGGCGGCTGCCGCCGCCGCAACCCTGATCGCCGCGCTGCCACTCACTGACGAGATCGGGTTCGGCTTGGCAATTATCACCTACGCGGTGCATCGCTGGCGCACACGCGAGACGGCCACGACCGAGACTGCTTGAACCCGTCATGCCGGTTTGTCTCATAGAGGGCACGAAGATCGCCGTGATCGCCGCGCAGGCTTTCACGCTGTCCTGGACGCACACCGTCGAAAAGACGGGTTGGGAGGAGGACTGGCGACTCACCGACAACCTGCTGGTGCTCGAGACGGCGCGCATCAAGGGGTCCGGCGCAGGAATGGAGCCACCCGACGACGCCCGTCTGGTCGGCGGCTGGTGGCAGTATCACCCAGAACACCGACAGCTCAAGGAGTTGCGGCTCGCCAACAACGGCGGAGCCGCCGGCGCCTGGCGCATCTGTGTGCAAGGCAGATGTCGCGCGTTGCCGAGCGCACCCGGCAGCGCCTCCGAGTACGTGATCCGGCCCTGCGCTCACCCGCCATGACACCGCCCGGCGGGCGCCTTACTCGACAGCAGCGCCAATATCGTCGAAAAGACCATCGGCCCTGACAGCTGACATGAGCCGAGCACCGCGCACCGACACTGACAAAGGACAACCATGGCAAACCTGGAAATCCACCTCTTCCCTTGCCTCGATGACAACTATGGCGTGTTGGTCCACGATTCCGCTACCGGCACCACGGCCTCCATCGACGCTCCCGATGCCGACGACGTGCGCGCCGCCCTCGCCGCGAAGGGCTGGAATCTGACCCATATTCTCACCACCCACCACCACCACGATCACACCGGCGGCAATGCCGAACTGAAGGCGCAGACCGGGTGCATGATCATCGGCCCCAGGAAAGAGGCCGCGAAAGTACCCGGCATCGATCGGCAGGTCGGCGAGAGCGACGCGTTCAAGCTCGGCAGCTTCGACGTTAACGTGATCGAGACGCCGGGCCACACGCTGGGCCACATCACCTACTACATCCCCGCCGCAAGCCTCGCGTTTGCCGGAGACACGCTGTTCGCGCTCGGTTGCGGCCGCGTCTTCGAAGGTACGCCCGAGATGATGTTCAACTCGCTCCAGAAGCTTGCCGCGCTTCCGGGCGATACCACCGTATACTGCGGCCACGAGTACACCGCCGCCAACGCCCGCTTTGCGCTCACCATTGAGCCAGAGAACCAAGCACTGCAAACGCGCATGATAGAGATCGAGGCTCTGCGATCCGCCGGAAAGCCGACCATTCCGACGACGATCGCGGCTGAACTTGCTACCAATCCATTTTTGCGCGCCCACGTGCCCTCGATCCAAGAGCGCCTGGGCATGACCGGTTCACCGACATGGCAGGTCTTCGCCGAAATCCGCGAGCGCAAGAACCGTGGCTGACAGTCGTTCGAGCCTGCCATCGCAACCGGCCGAGCTCACCGCCGACGAGATAATTCGCCTGCTCGACCTCGCGCCCCATCCCGAAGGCGGCTTCTTCCGCGAGACGTTCCGTGACCGCGCAACGCTGCCGGGCAGCGCAACGCGCGCGCTGTCAACCTGCATCTATTTCCTGCTTCCTGGCGGTATCGTCTCGCGCTGGCATACGGTCGACGCCGTCGAGACGTGGCATTGGTATGCCGGTGCACCTCTTCTGCTCAGCGTCGCCCCACCGGACGGCGGATCGATCCGACGGCAACACGTGAGCGGAGACCTTCGTTGTGGCGCTCATCCGCAGGCGATCGTGCCGGCCGGTCATTGGCAGCAGGCCGAAAGTCTGGGCGAGTGGACGCTGGTCGGCTGTACGGTGGCGCCGGGATTTGAATTTTCCGCTTTCACCATGGCGCCCGATGGCTGGTCGCCTGACGAGAGATCGCGCATCCGGTGAGCAACGTTGCACGCGTGCGTGCCGACCGGGCAGCACCGTGCGAACTGGTGCGACACTTCTGCACGAATCGATTGATGCAGTTACGACACAGACATCGTTTCACCCACCGGTTATCCACGCCCCGAGCAGGCTAACCGCACTCAATCAATCTGTTGAAAACGCGGATAAACAAACGATCACTGTGTAGTGCGGCCCAGCTACCCTTGCCGCTCCAACGCGACTCACCGAAAACTGCCCGGGTAATTATGGCATTCGGCGAATTGGAATTCGTCGAACTCGGGGAGCCAATCGCATGAAGCGTGAGCAGCCGGGCGCGGTTTTGAGCACGGTATTCGTCGACTACGACAACATCTACCTGTCGCTCAAGCGCAAGAGTGAAGAGGCAGCCAAGCGCTTTGCCAAGGATGCGCCGGTGTGGCTGTCCGAACTGATGAGCGGCCGGCTTATCACGCCGACCAACGGACCTGCATCGGACCTGAAGCGCCGCATTGTCATGAATCGCTGCTACGGCAACCCCGTGCCGCGCCGCAATTCGAATGACAACTCCACCGACATGAACTCGTTTCCCTTTGTCCGGCACCACTTCCTGCGTGCCGGTTTCGAGGTGATCGACTGTCCCCCGTTGACGGCACAGCTGAAGAACTCCTCCGACATTCGAATGGTCATGGACGTGCGCGATTATCTCTCGCACGACACCTACTTCGAAGAGTTCATCATTCTCTCCGGCGATGCCGATTTTACGCCGCTGCTTCACCGCCTGCGCGCACATGCGCGCCGCACGGTCGTCTTTGCAAACGACTACACCGCCGCACCCTACACGGCGATCAGCGACGGAGAGGTTCGCGAAGCAGATCTGATCGCGCTGCTGCTCCAGGGCCGTGCGCGCACCGGGGCCGAGGACAACGCGGCGACCGCCACGCAGCCCGCACTGCCTGCTGCCGCCGATCTCGAGCAGATCCGTCGCGATATCATCAAGGAGGTCATTACCTCCGTACGCTCAGCCGGTCAGCCTGTGCCGCTCGAAGCACTCGCCGATCGCGCCGTGCGCACGCTGGGTCATGACCGCACCGTGGGCACGGCCTGGGGTGGCATCGGCAGCTTCCGCGACCTGCTGTTGAAGGGTTTGCCCGAGGACATCCGCCTCAACGAGCAGCCGCCCTATTTCGTTTTCGATGCCAGCCGCCAGATCGCTCAAGCCATCGAACCCGAGCCGTTAATCCCAGAAACGCGCCAGGAAACCCGCCCGGAAACACGCCACGAAAACCGTGCGCCATCGCAGGCTCCCTTGCCGGCCGGCCGTGAGACCCGCATCGAGCCGCGCCTTGAGACGCCGCCTGCACGCACCGAGCCGCGCGAGGCTTACTACGGCACGCGCTCAGCCCCAGCCCGCGAGCAGCGCGCCGAGCCGGCGTTCGACGCCCACGCAGAGCAACGTGCCGACCACGCACCGGCAGCTCCCGCAGGGCTGCTTGGTCTGCCTGAGCGCCAGACGCACGCCGCGACCTACATCACGCATCAGCCGGTTGAGCAGCGCCAGCCGCAGATGCGTCAGCCCGAGCGAGCGCCCGCAGCAGCCGCATCCGTGCCGGCCCCAACCCGGGCACAGCATCAGGCCACACAACCCGCAGCACCTGTGTCGGCACCGCCTCCGACACAACGCACGCCGGACAGCGGAGCCACCGCTATTCAGCGCTCCATTTCCCGCATTCACGAAGCCTGTCAGGCGCCGCCACTTTCGCCGCCCGAGTATCGTGCAATGTTCGATGTGATAGCCCAGGAGATCAACCAAAATGGTCTCAACGGGCAACAAACGTTGACCAATATTGCCCAGAGAGCGCAGGAACTCGGCATTGAGACCCGCCGTGACGACGTACGGTTCATCCTCGATGTGATCAGCGAAACCGATCCGTGGTTCGACCAGGGTGCGTCCGCAAAGCTGTTTGCCGGCCGCTTCCGCAACTTCGTCGTGGCCCGCTGCCGCAGCCAGGGTTTGACGCTCTCCGCCGACGAGCTCGATCTCATCGATGCGTGGTTCGCAGGTCCCGCCGCGCCGCAACAGCGCGCGCCTGCGCGTGCACAGCAGGCTTCATTCCAGCAGGCACAGGCAACGGGCACCGACGGGCTGGCACCTGCAGCCGGCGATCGTTGGATGGGCCAGTCGCAAGCTCCGTTAGAACAGCAGCCTGTACCTGAGCGCTTCGCGGCTCAGAGTGACAATCTCAGCGGCGACGAGTTCCCGCGCATCGTTCGTCGCAACACCATTCGCTAACTCAAGGCGAAAGCCCAAAACGAAAAACGCCCCGGTTCTGCCGGGGCGTTTTCGTTTTTGTGTTTGTGCTTGCTTGCGTCTCGTGGCGGTTTCCGCCGCGGCTCCAGCATGCAGCTCCTGTTCTGGATCGCGTTCATGGTTGAAGAAACATGAACGCGATCCACCACCTTTGTTTCGAGCATGTTCTTCACGCTGAACCGCTGCACACTTCAGCTCAACATGCTCCAACCCAGATCAAACAAAGAACTGACCGCCATTGGCCGAGAGGGTCGAGCCGGTGATGAAGCCCGCGTCATCCGACGCGAGGAAGACGACACACCGCGCAATCTCCTCAGGTTCGCCCAATCGCCCGACCGGGATGAGTGGCAGGATCGACTTCTCCAAAACTGCAGGTTCGATCGCACGCACCATCTCGGTCGCGATATAGCCAGGGCAGATCGCATTGACCGTGATACCCGCGCGCGCACCTTCCTGAGCCAGGGCTTTGGTAAACCCGAGATCGCCGGACTTCGCCGCCGAATAGTTCACCTGGCCCATCTGACCCTTCTGGCCGTTGATCGACGAGATGTTGATCACGCGTCCGAACTTGCGCGCGCGCATGCCCTCCCAAACCGGCCGCGTCATATTGAACACGCCGTTGAGGTTCGTGCCGATCACTTCATCCCACTGCTGCTTGGTCATCTTGTGGAACATACCGTCGCGCGTGATGCCGGCATTGTTGACCAGCACATCGACCGGCCCCAGATCCTTTTCGACCCGCGCGACACCCGCCGCACATGCGTCGAAATCGGCGACCGACCACTTGTAGACGGGAATGCCCGTTTCGGCCTGGAACTGCTGTGCAGCTGCGTCGTTACCCGCGTAGTTTGCGGCAACACGATAGCCTTTCTGTTTCAACGCAACCGAGATCGCATGACCGATGCCGCGCGTACCGCCGGTGACGATGGCAACACGTGCCATGGGTTTTCCTCCATTCTTATGTGTTCACTGAGCCCAGACTGCCGATCGCATGTTGGTTCCGGGCAGAAATCGGGGAAATTGGTGAAGATGGATCGTGTGCGCTAAGAGCGCCGGCCCGCCAGCAGGCTGGACCGGCGCCGCTTCTCGACATCAATCGCGCGCCACGCACAAGGCAACGCCCATGCCGCCGCCGATGCACAGCGTGGCAAGGCCTTTCTTTGCGTCGCGGCGCTGCATCTCGTAGAGCAGCGTCGTCAGAACGCGCGCGCCCGAAGCGCCGATCGGATGACCAATGGCAATCGCGCCGCCATTGACGTTGACCTTGTCGGTATCCCAGCCGATGCCCTTGTTGACGGCGCAGGCCTGGGCGGCAAACGCCTCGTTGGCCTCCACCAGATCGAGGTCCTCCTTGGTCCAGCCGGCCTTCTCCAGCGCCTTCTTCGAGGCCGGGATCGGACCCGTGCCCATGATCGAGGGATCGACGCCGGCATGCGCCCACGACACGATGCGCGCCATCGGCTTGATGCCGCGCTTGGCGGCTTCCTCCGCCGTCATCAGCACGACCACGGCAGCACCGTCATTGATGCCCGAAGCGTTGCCCGCCGTGACCGTACCTTCCTTGGGATCGAATGCAGGACGCAGCTTGGCAAGGCTGTCGAGCGTGACGCCATCCTTGATGTACTCGTCCTCGGAGACGACGACGTCGCCCTTTCTCGACTTGATCGTGACCGGTGCAATTTCGTCCTTGAACTTGCCGGCCTTGCGCGCCGCCTCGGCCTTGTTCTGCGAGGCGGTCGCGAACTTGTCCTGCTCATCGCGGGTGATCTGGTACTGGCGGGCGACGTTCTCGGCGGTGATGCCCATGTGGTAGTTGTTGAATGCGTCCATGAGACCATCGCGCAGCATGCTGTCGAGCATCTTCATGTCGCCCATCTTCGTGCCATTGCGCAGATGCGCGACGTGCGGCGCCTGGCTCATGCTCTCCTGGCCACCGGCAATCACGATGCGCGAGGACCCGTCGATGATCTGCTGCATGCCAAGGGCGACGGCGCGCAGGCCCGAGCCACACAACTGGTTCATGCCCCACGCCGGGCTGTCGACGGGAATGCCCGCGGCAATCGATGCCTGACGGGCCGGGTTCTGGCCGGCGCCCGCATCGAGGATCTGGCCTAAAATGACCTCGTCGACATCCCCCGCTTCGATGCCGGCGCGCTGCAATGCAGCCTGAATTGCAACCTTGCCCAGTTCATGTGCCGGCAGGCTGGAAAGCGCGCCGTTGAACGAACCCACGGGGGTTCGCGCGGCGCTGGCGATGACAATAGTCTGCTTTTCACTGCTCATGGTGATTGCTCTCCTCGGGGGTCTGTTCTCTGAAAAAGCGGGTACCGTTGGTCCTTCGACCGTGTCTGCTTTTGCTTGTTTCGGCAGGTGACGGCACGATAGCAGCAGGCCCGCGCCAACCGCAATTCCGACGTGAGGGGAATGCGACGACCTGAAAGTCGTCGCCAAAACGTGTTTGACGGCAACCCGCTGCGTGCTACGATTTCGCGGCGCACAAGATTTTGTCCGCATTAGGACAATATTGGCCTGAAGCGTCAGCTGGGTCGCAGCTTGTGGGACAGCACAGTTGAGGAAGAGCACGGTACGCGCAATGCTGAACAAGACTGAGAGCCAAGCCGACAAACGTGAAGCGGTCGTTATCAAGAAGTACGCGAACCGCCGGTTGTACAATACCGAGACAAGTACTTACGTGACGCTTGACGACTTGGCCCAGATGGTTCGCTCCGATCGCGATTTCGTTGTCTATGACGCCAAATCCGGTGACGATCTCACCCACTCCGTTCTCACCCAGATCATTGTCGATCAGGAAGGCCGTGAGGGCGGGCAGACGCTGCTTCCCATCCCGTTCCTGCGCCAGCTCATCCGCTTTTATGACGACAGCATCGGCCGCATGGTGCCGAGCTACCTCCAGTTCAGCCTGGAAACGCTCGCCAAGGAGCAGGAAAAGTTTCGCAACCAGTTTGCGAACGCCTTCGGCAACCCCGCCGCCGCCTTCGAGGCCTACCAGGAGCAGGCGCGCAAGAACATGGCCATGTTCGAGCAGGCACTTTCCATGTGGTCGCCGTTCGGTCCCATGCAGGGCAAGAAGCCCGGGGCCCCGACTGCCGGTCCCCAGCAGCCGGGTGTCGCCGAACAGCCCGCCGGCAAAGCGAGCGACGAGCTCGGCGAGTTGAAGGCCCAACTGGCGGCTATGCAGGAAAAGATCGAGAAGCTCACCGAAGGCCGCAACCACTGACGTGGCCGCTGCCGCGCCTCACAAAGGCGCCTGTCCCGTTTGACGAGCCGACGCCCGATTGAGCAGCGGCTTGGCTCAAAACATGGTCAAAACCAGGCCGTCGGTCCGTTCGTGCGTTAATGCGACTCGAGCGCGGCTGAGTTCTTTCCCGCATGCAGCAGCGACGGCGGATCCGCAACATCGTCATAATCTTCCGACGGGATCGGCAATCCGTAGAGATAGCCTTGCAAAAAATCGATCCCGGCCCGCGCAAGCAACGCGGCAGTCTCCACGTCACCGACCCACTCCGCGACGGTCTTCATCTTGAACGTGCGAGCTATCTCCACCATCGTATTGATGAAGACCTGATCCAAGTTGTCGGCCAGCAGGTTCCTCACGAATGCCCCGTCGATCTTGATCATATCGACGTCCAGCCGCTTCAGGTTCCTGAAGGACGTGTATCCGGCGCCGAAGTCGTCGATGGCCACTTGGCAGCCCATATCCTTCAGGCAATCGACGAAGTACGCCGATTGGTCGATATCCTGGATCGCCGCGGTCTCCGTGATCTCGATCGTTAAGCGCTCGGTGATGGCACGATCGCCTCGTGTCAGATCGCTGAGGCAGCTGAGCCAGTCCTTGTCCGACGACGTCAGCCCCGACACATTGAGCGACATGCGCAGCGATGGATGCTTGCGCAGCAGGTCGACCGCAAGTTCCAGTGTGCGGCGGTCGATCAACCGCGCCATACCCAACTGTTCCGCGACAGGAACGAAATCGCCTGCGGAAATGATGCTCCCATCCGGCTTGTGCAGGCGCAGCAGGCATTCGTAAAGCTTGGGAACATGCGTGTTTGCATCGACGATCGGCTGCAGCACCAGCCGCATGCGGTCCTCGTCGAGCGCACTGATCACATCGTCGGCAACCGTCATCGACTTCCGCCTGACGCTCTCCCGGGTCGGACTGGGCTCATAGGCCATGAAACAGTCGAAGCGCTTCGCACGTGCGTTGTCGAGCGCCTGCAACGCGCAATTCATGGCATGATGCACCGTCGAAGCTTGGTCTGGCACCACCACACCGCCGATCGAGATCGTGGCTGTGAGCGGACACGCGGTCGTGCGGATTGATGCGCCGCGGACCGCCTTCATGAAGCGACTGGCGGCGGTCTGCATCGCGCCATGACCGCAATCGTTGATGACCACTCCGAACTTGTTTGCCGAATAGCGGCCGAGCGTATCGCCGGCCCGCAGCTTGCTCTTGATGAGCCGCCCCACCGCGGCGATCACCTCGTCGCCAATGTCGAACCCGAAAGTCTCGTTGATTACAGTCAGATTGTTGATTGAGATGACCAGGAATGCAGAGCAGCGGTCGTTACGGATCGAGCGCGCAATCACCGCCCCAAGAGCCTCAGTCAAGCGGATGCGGTTGAGTTGACCTGTGAGTTCGTCCTGGTCGGAATGATAAAGAAGCCGCTGCTCCTCGATGTGGCTGTCGTTGATGACGCGCACGACGCCACGTGCCAAAAAGGGTTTGCCATCCTCACCTGGCCAGAAGCGCCCGTGATCCTCCAGCCAGATCGACACGCTGGAGCGTCTGCCACCGGGTTGGAAGCGGTATTGGACGCGATAGGGAACGCCGCGCTCGGTCTCTTCCGACAACCTGTTGGCGATTGCCTCCTGTCGGCGGCCGATGTGCTCGGCCGCGACCAGCCCGTTGAAATCGTGCCCGGTGGCTATAGCATCAAAAGTGTCGACACCCAGCACTTCCGCTGCGTTGGTTTCCCATTCGATCGTGTCGCTGGCGACGTCCCAGACATAAGCGGTTTCGTCGACGCACGCGAGAATTCCGACGAGATCAAGCGCTTCGGATTCGACGCCCGGTTCCCAAATATCCTTTTGCACCGGGCCATCGGTGGGCGGAGCGTCGATGGCCATGGATTTTTCCGGCACGGCAGGCGTCCAACTTGATTTTGCGCCGGCAGGCAGGATCGGCTGACAAGGCGATCCATTGCTGCTCGCGCTCTCGTGACGCGTCAAATTAGAGGTAATTCACTAACAACTGTTGAAATAAGGCCCCGCATCGCTCGTGGTTGCAGCCGCGAGCGTTAAGACAAAGCGGGCGGCGCGCAAGGCTCCACCCGCTTTTCTATTGGATGTCTTACGATGTCGTGAGGTCTGCGCGGCCGCCTCAGTGGTCCATTCCACCAAAACCGATGTCGCGGCGCGCCACGCGAATGCCGATTGTATATCCCGCGATCACATCGATCAGCGCCGCCACCATGATGGTGAAGAACACCGAGGTGAACGCCTTGTCCACGAGCAGGAACTCGATGAGACAGCCGATGAAAACCAGCATCGACAGACCATGGTCGAGCAGCGACGCCGTCGAGGTGTAGGTCGCCTTGATGATCTCGACGAACAGAACCAGCAGCGTAACAAGAATGATCAGGTCGCCCCAGTTGAAGGACCAGCTCGCATCGCCGCGCACGGACGGCAGTGCGAAGATCTCAGTGCGCAGGCCATAATCCGGCGCCACGCCGCCGCCGAGCAGCACGACGACGTTGTACATGATGAACGCGACGATCATCAGTGGAATGGATCTGAGCGACATGGGATCTCCCTATGGTTGTCCTGGTTGACCGCTAGCGCAGGATTATGACGTTTTCACCGTCTCCTCGCTTCGCCATTGCGGAACGTCGCCGGGACTCATGCACTGCGTCACTGCCGGGACGCATCATCTCCCTGTTCGCCGCAGACGCTAGCATGACCCCACGCATGCCACCACCGCCGAGGGTTCCAGCATCCACGCCGATCCACCCCGCCGAAGCGCTTATGCCTCGGCTTTCGGCGCAAGAATCTGACGGCCGCGGTACTTACCCGACTTCAGGTCGATATGGTGCGGACGGCGCCGCTCACCCGACTCCTTGTCCTCGACGTAAACCGGGGCGGTGAGGGCGTCATGCGCGCGGCGCTGACCGCGCTTCATCGGCGAAACTTTCTTTCTCGGAACGGCCATCGATGCACTCCATTCATGGCAAAACGACCGCCATGCACCTGCGCCGGCATTGGCCAGGAACGTGAGCGTCGCTATATATCTTGAGTTTCCAGTCGGTTAGCACCCGCTTTCCAGCGGCGCCACCCGATCCCACGGAACGCTTAAGCGCGCCTTATACTGGCAAAGACGTGCGAACGCCAGTCCCGTCCACGTTTATCGCGACCGCAGGACACAGGCGGCCGCATCCCCCGACACCCGCACTCTGGACCGGATTAGGCTGGCCAGCCGCGCTGTGCCGGGGCCCGGCTTGCCGGCCCGTCGCTCGATCGGATTGGGCAGCGCCACCGCGAGCAGAGCGGCTTCCCGCCGGCTGAGCCGGCTCGCCGGTTTCCGGAAATGGTGCTGCGAGGCCGCCTCGGCTCCGAACACACCGGGTCCCCATTCGGCTATATTGAGATAGACCTCCATGATCCGCCACTTGGGCCACAATAGATCAAGCAAGAACGCAAGCGGCACCTCCAGCGCCTTGCGCAGATAGCTTTTCGATGGCCACAGGAACAGGTTCTTGGCCACCTGCATCGTTATGGTCGATGCTCCGCGCGGCACCCCGTCGCGCGCGCGCCGGATCGCCGCCAGCACCTCGCGCGGATCGACCCCCCAGTGCTGGCAGAAACGGCCATCCTCTGAGACGACCACAGCGCGCCTGAGATTGCTCGAAATACGCGACAGCGGCACCCAGCGCTGCTCGATCTTGGTTCCGGTAAGGGCCTGCCACAGGATCAGCGTGGAGCCTGGAGGATCGACAAATCTGAACAGAAGGATCAGGAAGAACATAAGCCCGAACCAGGCGGCGAACGCGATCCCTATCCAGCGCGCCGCTTTGCCTGCGTAGACGCCGATTGGCGCGCGAGCGGAACCGGGACCGACCCCATCCCTGCGCATCGGGGTATGCACTGCAGGCTCGGTGGCGACATCGGCGACACACCCACCCGAAAAGCGAAGAACGCGGTCACCCGGACGGAAGCTGAAGGCACGCGACGTATCAGAGCCCGCCGCACAACCCGCAGCACCCTCGGCAACGCGTGCAACGGGCGACGACTGCCGCAATAGCGCCGGTTCGGCCACTTCTGGCGCGGCATCGGCCGATTGGCGCGAACCTGGAGCCCGCTGCGGCGGCGATGCCGGCCATCCTGCTGCGCGCGATGGCACGAGCAGGGGCAACCATGCAGCAGACGTGATGCGCGCATGCCGGATCGGCTGCTTTGCCAACGCCATCGCCGAAATTGCTGCCCGGCGAGCAACATTCCCGGTGATCGGCGCAGGTCGGGCGCCCAGCGCCGAGCGCAGGCGCATCACCACGTCGTCGTTTGCAGCGCTCACCTTCGGCGGGCTAGGCCGCGAACCGCGCATCGCGCTTCGAGAGCCGTCAACCGACTCCAAACCCTTCAACTCCTCGTGCATGCTGTCCCTGCGCGATGCCGGTGATATACCCCGCCTGCAAAGCTCCGAACCGCCGCCAAACCACGCCGATCCCTCGCGGCTTGCGGCATCGCCCCGTTGGCGTACCGCCCGCCTTATTGTCCAGCCACCCTAATAGAGCACCAATGACCTTCGCGCAAAAACTCGACCAGGCCGCCCGCGCGACCGAATTCCGGCTTGCCGCGCTGATTGAAGAACTTGCCGGCCCGACGCAGTCCTCGCCCCGGCTGGCGGCCGCAATGCGCCATGCCCTTCTGGGTGGCGGCAAGCGCTTTCGCCCATTCCTCGTCCTGGAGAGCGCCGCATTGTTCGGTCTTGCCCGCGATGCCGCGCTCGACACGGCATGTGCGCTGGAGTGCATCCACTGCTACTCGCTGGCCCATGACGACTTGCCCGCAATGGACAACGACGTCCTGCGCCGCGGCCAGCCGACCGTCTGGCGCGCCTATGACGAATGGTCGGCAATCCTGGCCGGCGACGCGCTGCTGACGCTTGCATTCGAAATCCTGGCCCGCGAGGCAACCCATCCCGACGCTGGCGTCCGCACCGCGCTCGTTCTGGAAATGGCCAGAGCCGCCGGCGCCGTGGGCATGGTTGGCGGTCAATCGCTCGACCTGGAGGCGGAAAAATTGCCAGGCTCATCCGGCCAGACGCTCGGTTCAATCCGCCGCCTGCAGAGCATGAAAACCGGCGCGCTGATACGTTTCGCCTGTGCGGCGGGCGCCATCCTGGCCAACGCCCCGTCTGACGACCGCCAGCGCCTCATGCTCTACGGCGATACGTTGGGGTTCGCCTTCCAGATCGCCGACGACCTCCTCGACGTAGAGGGTACCGCCGAGGAAATGGGCAAGGCCGTCGCCAAGGACGCGGACGCCGGCAAGGCGACCCTCGTCTCGCTTATGGGATTGGAAACCGCACGTGAGAAGCTTGCTGAACTGGAGCGAGATGCCAGGGCTCTCATGGCCCATTACGGAGAGCGCGGCGAAACCCTTGCAGAAGCAGCGAGCTTCGTCGTCAACCGGCGGAGTTGATCTGCGCGCGGCTGAGCAGCAGCGCGACGAGGTTCACTACAGGCGACGGTGCATCGATGCTGGCGCCAACACAATGAAACGCCCCCGAAAAGGTTCCCGGGGGCGTCGATAGCCTGAACGGATCGTCTGTGCCGGCTGTCGCATCCACGCATGCGTCTGCCGCGGATCAGAACTTGTAGTTAAGACCTGCACGCACGGTGTGGAAAGAGTTGTCGAAGGACGCCGAGGTTCCGCCACCATGGAACTTCGCATCTTCAAGGTCGATGTAGAGGTACTCGCCCTTGAGCGTCCAGTTGTTGGTGAGCGCCCATTCGATGCCGCCGCCAACCGCGTAGCCAGTCAGCGTATCGCCGCCGCTGAAGCGGGTTACCCCGTCGTCGAGCGTGAAGTCCATATCGGCCCATGCGACACCGCCTGTGGCGTAGACCAACATGCGGTCAGCCGCAAAACCGGCGCGCGCACGAAGCGTCGAAAACCAGTTCATGTCGCTTGATGTGCGGAACGTACCCAGCCCGTTTGTATCGACGCTGCTGCCGTCGATCGAGGCGCCTTGGAAGTCACCTTCAACGCCGAGCACAAAGCTGCCGAACTGGGCATTGTAGCCAATCTGGCCGCCGCCGAACCAGCCGTCCGGGTCGATGGCGTCGAGCGCACCGGAACCCAAACCGGTATTGACAATCGTGGCATCGCCACTGCCCCAGGCATAACCGCCATTGAGACCGGCATAGAAACCGCGCCAGCTGAACATGCTTGGACGTTCAACATAAGTCTCCGGTGGCGGTGCCGGTGGACGATAAGGGCCCAGATCGGCGGCGAACGCCTGCGAAACCGTAGCCATGGCCGTTACACAGGCAGCCACGCTGATAATCACCATCTTGGACATTTGTGAGGATCCCCCTCTTACAGTCTACTCGTGCTGGGGACAGAACGCGCCAATTAAGGCAAGGTTCCGGCAGACTTGCGCCCGCAGGCACATCCATTACCGCGATGGCATTAAAAAACCGCTGTTATACTCGCAGCGTTCACGCCGAAACGCCTGCTTTTCCAGTTTCAGCGCCGACAGCGCCAAATCGTCGCGCGATGTAGTCTTCAACAATCTGCTTGAAATCCGATGCGATGTTCGGACCGCGCAAGGTCATCGCTTTCTGGCCATCGATGAACACTGGCGCTGCTGGCTGCTCCCCCGTTCCAGGCAGCGAGATACCGATATCGGCGTGCTTGGATTCCCCTGGACCATTGACGATACAGCCCATCACCGCGAAGTTCAGTGTCTCCACGCCCGGATATAGCCGCCGCCATTCCGGCATGCGCTCGCGGATCATCGTGTCCACGTCGCGCGCCAACTCCTGGAACACTGTCGACGTCGTGCGTCCGCATCCCGGACAGGCTGCCACGATCGGCACGAACGAGCGCAGCCCCATCGTTTGCAGGATTTCCTGCGCTACCTTGACCTCCGTCGTGCGATCACCGCCAGGCTCGGGTGTCAGCGAAACGCGGATCGTGTCACCGATCCCCTGCTGCAGCAGCACGGCTATCGCCGCCGTCGATGCCACGATACCTTTCGAGCCCATGCCGGCCTCGGTCAGCCCCAGATGCAGTGCGTAAGAGCAGCGCTCGGCAAGCATCGTGTAGACGCTGATCAGATCCTGCACCGCCGAGACCTTGGCCGAGATGACGATGCGGTCGGCGCCAAGTCCCAGCGCTTCGGCGCGCTCCGCCGACAGGAGCGCAGATTGCACGATGGCCTCGTGCATGACCGCGCGCGCATCCTTAGGCAAGACAGCCTTTGCGTTCTCGTCCATCAGGTGCGTCAGCAGCTCCTGATCGAGTGACCCCCAGTTGACGCCGATCCGCACCGGCTTGCCGTACGTCATCGCCAGCTCGATGATATCGCCGAACTGACGATCCTTCTTGGCCTTGAAGCCGACATTGCCGGGATTGATGCGATACTTGTCGAGCGATTCCGCTGCGGCCGGGTTCTCCGAAAGGAGCTTGTGACCAATGTAGTGGAAGTCCCCGACGATTGGCACGTTGACGCCCTGAGCGCGCAGCTTTTCAACGATGTGCGGCACTGCCTTCGCGGCCTCGTCACGATCGACCGTAATGCGAACGAGTTCCGAGCCGGCTCGCGCAAGTGCCGCAACCTGGGCAACCGTCGCCGCGACGTCCGCAGTATCGGTATTGGTCATCGACTGGACAACGACGGGATGCTCACCACCCATGACGACGTTGCCGATCGTCACCGCGACCGCTTTGCGGCGATTGGATATGAGTACCGGCATCTGCTTGCCCATCTCTCCGAGGTAATGTTTGCCTCGCACGAATTGCACCCTGCCTGTGCGAAGTCAAACGAACGCGTAACGCGACGTTTGCTGCGTCTGGATCGTGCCGTCTTTCGGGTGATCCGGGCCAACGATAGTCCGCACCAGGCGCTCTTGCCACGGAAAGCTGACGCCACGGCCGGGCGCTGCCCCGGACGCTCCATCAGCTCTGTTTGTCGACAGAGCGTGCCCGGACCAGCGAAGCAAGCGCGATCAGCGCCAGAACCAGCACGATTGCCGGTCCGCCGGGCGCATCGCTCCTCGACGACAGCCACAGACCGGCGACGACACCGGCCACCGCAACGATCGCCGTGACCGCCACCATCTGCTCGGGCGTGCGCACGAATGGCCGTGCCGCTGCCGCCGGCACGATCAGGAAGGCAATCACGAGGAGTATGCCGAGAATCTTGATAGCGATAGCGATCGTGATCGCGAGCAGCACCATGAAAATGGCCTTGATGCGTGGGCCTGGCACGCCCTCCGCAATCGCAAGTTCCTCATGCACGGCGAGCCGCAGCATCGGCTGCCAGATCATAAAGAGTACGGCCAGCACCAGCGCACCACCGCCGTAGATCCACACAAGATCACCGTTCGTCACCGCGAAGATATCGCCGAAAAGGTAGCCGAGAAGATCCACCGAAGGTCCCGCCAGGGCCGCCGTCGCGATCACACCTGCGGCCAGCGAGCCATGGTGCATGAGGCCCAAAACGGAATCGAGCGGCAACACGCGCTGGCGCGATAACAGCAAAATCAGCAGCGCCGCGAGTATGGCGACGACCAGCACCGAAAGGGTAACGCCCGCACCCACCGCCATCGACAAGGCAACACCCAACAGGCTCGCCTGCGCCATCGTCTCGCCGAAATACGCCATGCGCTGCCAGACGACCAGCGCGCCCAGCGGTGCGGCGACCAGCGCCAGGCCTATCGCCGCCGCCAGAGCGCGCAAGAAGAACGGCTCCAGCATCATGCGCCGTCCTCCTCTTCTGCGCCGTCTGTCGCGTCGGACGCGGCGGCATCGCCCGCCGACCCGCGCCCCCCTGCTTCGCGCATCGGCCGCCCCGCCAGATCGTGCGCATGATCGTGGTGATGTTCGTAGACAGCGAATGCGCGCGCCATTTCCGCTCCGAACAGCTTCACATACTCAGGATGCTTGGCCACCATCGTCGGCACGCCTGAGCAGCAAACGTGCCGGTTGAGGCATAGCACCCTGTCGCTCGCCGCCATGACGACGTGCAGATCATGGCTGACCAGCAGAACGCCGAAACCGCGCTCCGTCCTGAGCCTGCCGATTAGTGTATAAAGTTCAGCTTCTCCAGTCGCATCGACGCCCCGCACAGGCTCGTCGAGAACCAGCAGATTGGGCCGCCGGAGCAGCGACCGTGCCAGCAGGACCCGCTGGCCCTCGCCACCGGACAGCCGCGCAAGCTGCCGGTCGATCACCTCCGTGGCGCCGACATCGCTCAGCACCGATGCAACCTCATCGCGCGAAACGTCGAGCCCCAGCGACAGGAAACGCGACACCGTCATCGGCAGCGCCCGATCGATATCGAAACGCTGCGGAACATAGCCGATCCTGAGGTCATCGCGTCGAACAATATTGCCCGAATCGGCTGCTTCAAGACCCAGAAGCAGCCGTACAAGCGTTGTCTTGCCCGCCCCGTTCGGTCCGATCAGGGTAACGATTTCGCCGGCCACCAGATCGATATCTACAGCATCGAGAATGGTGCGATCGCCGCGCCTCAGCTTCAACCCGCGGGCCGAGATCAGCGCGTCGCGATCGACTTCGCCCGCGACCGCAGGCGCATGGGTGTGGGCATGCCCTTGGTCATGGCCGCAGCAAACCGCCGCCTCCTGATCGCTGCCGTGTGAGCGCGCATGCGAGTGCGGCGCGCGCTGCGCGGGGGGTGGCGCATTTTGCTCACCGCACCCACAATTCGAACCCGGTCCAGCCGGGTGAGGCCGTCCCGCATCCGAGCCTGTCGGATCAGACATCGTCAGCTTGCTCCACCGCGAGGCGGGCCGCCGGCGCACTGCGCACAGATGCCCGAGACCTCGACGAACTTAACCTTGGCCTCGAAGCCCTGCCCGCGCGCAACCTCGTTGATGAGGTCGAATACGCCTTGGGCTTCGGCCTCCGTGACGCTGCCGCAGCGCTCGCACGACAGGAAGATCGGCCGGCCTTGCTTGCCGTGCTCGTGACGGCGGCAGGCGAAGTAGGCGTTCTTGCTCTCCAGCCGGTGTATGACCCCGGCATCGAGGAGTGCATCGATCGAGCGGTAGACGGAAATTGGCGCCAGTCGCGTTCCCTTGTCGGAAAGGCGATCGAGGATATCGTAGGCCCCGATCGACCCGTTCGTCGCCGCGATTTCGCTGAAGACCTGCTCGCGCAGCTCCGTAAACCGCAGATTTCGCTCGGCAAAAATATTACGCGCACGCTCGACTGCCTCGGCAAGGCGAGCAGCCGAGACGGTTTGGCGGTGTGGGTTTGCGGTCTTGTTGGAGGGCTTGCTCATCCGATCGGGATCTGGCGGTTCGGGCTGGAGGCGACCATGCATCCCAGCTGAATGTTCTACCATATCACTGCTTCGCCACCGAAAGAAAAGCCATCCGCCGAAGAAAGCTGTCCAGGGTGTTGTGCGCAAACCGTGAGCCATGCGCCTTAAACAAGGAAAAATCGAACAAAATGCCAGTGTTTGCCACAATCGACCGCCAGTGTGCGCATCGATTCACACAACGCGCTCCTCGGTGGACTCGTGCCTTCGCCCACCTCGTCCCGATGAGCCTTGAATGAGCCTCGCCGGCCCGGCCGTGCCGCCCATTCCCAGGAGCGCGCGAACGATTGACGCGCCGGCTAACGCCCGGTCGCGTGCGGCGCACGCCGCACGAAGCATTGGAGAGTTCTGAGTTCATGTCTGAGAACGATGCCTACATCGTCGCCGCGCGGCGCAGCGCCCTCGGCCGTGTCGGCGGCCTGCACCGTACACGCCGGATCGATGCACTCACCGCGCCGGTCATCGCCGCCGCCCTTGCCGACGCCCATCTCTCCCCCGCCGAGGTCGAGGACATCATCTTGGGCAACGCCACGGAAGGCGGCAATCCCGCCCGCCTCGTCGCCCTCGCCGCAGGGCTCGCAGAGACCGTATCGGCAACAACGATCGACCGCCAGTGCGGATCGGGACTTGAAGCGATTATTGCCGCCCATCGTCTGATCCGCGCCGGTGAATCCCAGATCGTCGTTGCCGGCGGCGCCGAAAGCCTGTCGACCGCACCGTGGCGGATCATGCGGCCGCGCTCCCTCTACCAGACGCCGCATTTCATGCGCTACGAGCCGGCAATGACTGATTCACCCGACGAGCCACAGCCCTTCGAGGCATCCGAGGCACTGGCCCGCGCCTTCGGCATCACACGCATCGAGCAGGACGAATGGGCACTGCGTGCACATGACAAGGCCGCCCGGGCGCGCGATGAGCGGTGCTTCGTCGGAGAGATCGTACCGTTGCGCGGCAACGCCGAAGAGGCACGCGACGAGACTTCGGGAATACCGGACTGTGATGACATGGCCGATGCCGTGCCGTTCCTGCCGGAAGGTGGCACGCTGACGCCCGCCAATACCAGCGCCATGCATGACGGATCGGCCGCTGTCATCGTCGTTTCCGAGGCGGTCTGGCGACGCCTTGGTCAGCCCCCAGCATTGAAGCAACGCGCAACCGCCAGCC
This sequence comes from Hyphomicrobiaceae bacterium, assembly GCA_036768475.1. GTDB lineage: Bacteria > Pseudomonadota > Alphaproteobacteria > Rhizobiales > Hyphomicrobiaceae > JAEUMD01. The sequence continues at coordinate 64,765 of DAIPMW010000017.1, forward strand.
TCGGTGCAACGCCCGCGGAAGAAGCTGCCGCACCGATCAACGCGACGCGCAAGCTCCTTTCCCGGGTCAATGGCGCCTTGGACCCTCAGGATATCGGCGTCGTCGAGCTTTCGGAAAGTTCGGCCGCTCAGGCCATCGCCTACACCCGTAGCCTCGATTTCGATCCAGCCAGAATCAACACGGATGGTGGCGCGATCGTACGCGGCCATCCGTTTGGCGCATCCGGCGCGGTTCTCGTTGCACGCCTCTTCACCAATCTGGTACGCCGCTCGAACGGCGAGCCGCCCCTCTATGGTCTGGTCAGCCAGGGGGCAATCGGCGGCATAGGCTTGGCGGCTCTTTTCGAGCGCGTCTGAAATTGGTGCGAGGGCGGACGCGGCACCGATCACCTTCGGTCGCCAGAGCGGAACGTCCACGCAAAGTTCTGCCGGCTACTATGCGCTAAAAAAATTCCACGATGCAGCGTGCATCGCCGGCAAATCCCATTACATTGGGCCGATCCGAACAGGGTTCATGTCCAAATCTTAACGCCGCGTGGGCATGCCGCTGTGATATCTGGCTCATCAATGCCGCAATCGCGCGTTACCTGTGCGCCACGGTGTTGCCAATCCAGCCCTGGGGCGGGGGCGGACCGACGGTCCGGCGCGATTTGGGAAAGTACGAGTAACCCGAGCGGCAGACCGCGCGAGAAAAACGCGTGACGATGGTTACGGCGATCGGCGCAATTTGATGCGCGCGATCCAGGAGGCTGGCCCATGGACACCGCTACGTCCATCCGCGACTGGTTCATGAACTTGAGCCCCGAGGCTTCGACGCAGCTCATCAACGCCTTACTGCTTATAGGCTTGATGTCGGCTGTGTTCCTGTTCATTCGCCGCATCTGGACCCGCGCCGCCACTACGATCGAGGACACGATCTTCTCCAACTGGCGCCTGGCGCTTCTCGCCGCCACCGGCGTTGTCCTTTCTGTCGCTTCGGGTTGGACGACATGGGACGGCATGCGCAATTTCACCCACGAGCCGACGCTGTCACTGATGATTACCTTCGGCATCCAGGGTGTGATGCTGATCGTGGCGTGGCTGATCGGTGAAAGTTTCGCGACCGGCATGAGCCTGCGCTCATCGGGCGGCACCAGCGGTTGGGATCTCATCGTCACCGCTCTGTTCGCCGTCCTGGCGCTCGTCGCCGCCACGTTCTACTTCGGTCAAGGTGCCGGCTCCAACGCCGCAAACCCTGCGAACTGGTTCGATTCCGAAACTGCACATACCATCAAGAACTTCTCGCTCTTCGGTGCCGTCACAGCGCTCGTGCTAGCCTTTGTCATCGCCGCAACCAAGAGCGACGTCGGCGCCAATTACGTGCAGAGCGTGCGCCTCATCATCAAGAATTCGATGTTGTGGTTGATGTTCCTTGCTTGCATGGCAACCTCCGTCTTCTTCTCGTTTGACAGTCTCTTCTCAAACATCTTCCCCGCGGATGAGCGCAAGCGCACCGCCGAGATCCGCGCCAGCAACGAAGTCGCGCGGATCGTGTCTGACATCGGCGCTCAAGCCACCAAACGCCGCATCGAGGAAGCACGCTCATTGTTCCAGGCGCCGTCATGGATTGTTTACGAAGCCGAGCTCGACAAGGTCGAGGCGTTGGCGCGCGCTGCACCCGACAAGATGCGCGCCCAGATCACGCAGGAGCTCGAGGCTCAAAGGAGTCGTATCGCCAGGCTTGAAGAGCAGCGCGCCACCGCAACGGGTGGCCAGGCCGGGTTGCAGACCAAAAAGCAGCAACTCACCGAGGAATTGTCCCGATTGCAGGCACAGCGCCCTGAAGCGGTTGCCCAAGCGAGCGCACAGAACGCCGTCGTTGCCGAAATCGAGAAGCGCCTTGACGAGCAGCGCACCAAAGTGCTGGCCGAGGAAAAGGGCGTTGAAGGCTCCGGAAAGGTCGGTCGCGGCCAGTTCTGGCGAGCCGCCAAGGCTGATGAGGAGAAGGTCCGCGCCGAGCTTCAGGTCGCCAACGAGCGCCTGCGCGGCCCCCGCTCGCGCGTCGAAACGATCGACAAGCGCTTGGGTCAGATCAAGGCCGAGCTGGCACAGATCGACGGCGACCTCGCCAGATTGAAAGGCGAGGCCGACACTGCCGCGCAGATGATCGATGTCGCAATGGCCGGTAACGCTGCCGAGAGCACGGAGCGCTTCGATCCGAGCAGCGGCGTCGCAGCACTCAACCGCGACCGCCAGGCTTTCCGCCAGAAGCCCGATCGCGCCGGCCTCGCAGCCCTTCAGTCGCAATGCTCCGCACTGGTGAGCGCCGGTCTCAAGGTCGAGAGTCTGCGCGATATGGCAGCCGCTATCGAGTGCAGCCCGAAGCGGGCGACCGAGGCAGCCGCCCGCCTCTTCGCCCTCAACGAGGGGCTCGACACGTTCGCCAAGAATTGCGCCGGCGGCGAGCACCTCCCGGCCGCCGGCGGCACCGACGCGCTGTTGGAGTTTGGCCGTCGCTGCTTGCAGGATTCCGGCCTCACCAGCGCCGACGCCAGCATGCTCGGCACAGCCCTCTCGCGCATCGATATGAACCGCGACGACAAGGCGCACCGCTTCGTCGTCACCTGGAATGCGTTCCAGGATGGCAACCGCCTCGCCTATCTCGCCCTGGCCATCGCCATCGCTATCGACTCACTCGTCTTCATGTCGGGTCTGTTCGGCGCCAACGCGGTGCGCTCGCCGCTTTCCGACGTGCCGACGTTGAAGGCCCGCTCCGCTCAGCAGCTCGAAGCCATCATCGAGAACGCGTTGCTGCCGGATACCTTCGCAAACGCCGATGCCGTGCTCGCGGCAATGCAGCCGATAACGCCGATCGACGGTTTCACGCAGGAGGTGATTGTTCCCTTCGAAGAGACCGTCAACCGCAACCGCATCGTCAAGGTTCTCAACGCCGCCGCGGCGATCGGTGCCGTGCATCGCGACGTCAACCGCCCCGAGCGCTACCTGATCCGTCCTGAGCTTTTCGAGTTCCTTTCATCGGTCGCCAAGCGGGCCTTCGAATCCAACAAGGAAAACGTGAAGCTCGCCGAGCTCAAGCAGGTTGTCACAGTCGCGCTTCAGCCCGAGATCGGCCGCAACGCCGATATCGTTCTCAACAACATGACGCCGATCAACGAAGCACATGGCTTCTCCTCGCAAATCCGCCTCTCGCAGGTGTCTGCCGAAGAGCTGCCCATTGTCCGCAAAGTGCTGAACGCGGGCGCAACGCTGCAATACGTCCAACACCACGAGCCTAAGCGCGACGGCAAGAGTGAGCCAGGCGACCTCTATTTCGTCCACGGCCAACTCTACAAGACGATCGCGCTCATCTCGGCAGCCAACGCACGGCCTGCTCCAATGCTGCTGCCGCACCAGCAGGGCGCGCCGGCCCTCGAAGGTCGATCCAAGGGACCATTGCAAGGCGGCTCGCTCAACGCGGCATTGCAACAGGTCGAAAAACCGGCGCAGCGCAACGTGCCGCACGTGCCCCAGCGATCGGAAGCACCACCGCGCCAGTTGACCCAGGGCCCGCTATCGCAGCAGGAGCAAGAGCATCTGATAGGGCTCTTCGAAGACGAACTGCTGGGAGCATTGGGACTCAACCGCGAGACCGTGAGTGCCCGCTTTGCCGGCGAGGGCGTGCAGGAGGCCGCGCTGAGTGTATGGAAAGAGCTGCAGAGTCATTCGGCAAGCAACCCGGAGCTGAGCTACCTCCTGCGCAAATTCCAGCATGACCAGGAGACCGTTCTGGACGCCACATATGTCTCCCTCAGGAACGGCACCCAGGGCGACCAGCGCAAAGTCAACCTGCTCGAAGCCTGCGACAACCATATCCGCGAGGTGTTGCCCGCTCTGATGCTGTTCCCCGAGACTCACCTGGTCCAGTTCCTGATCGATGCACTGGAACAGGCAGCAGCACCCGACGACGGCCAGCAGCCCCACGAGCACGTGCTGCTCGAACAACTGCGGCAAATCCGCGAGCTGATGAGCCATTCGGACCTGTCGGAGATTGGCGACTGGAACCGCGTCCGCCGGATTCTGTCGCCCTCCAATATCGCCGATCTGCCCCAATTCATGAACCGTCGTCGCTCGGACGGTGGGAAGGCTTGAAACAGCAAGACCGGACCTGCTCTGCCATCGCGGGCAGAACGCATGGAATCAGACGCTCCCTAAGCCTGCCCCCCGCCGGCCAGTCGCGGCACGCGCCGCGCAATTGACGCGCCCCGACCAAGCAACTACACCACGGTCCGGCCCGCGGCCGCGGGAACCGGCGCAAACCTCAAAGCATGTTCGGCTGAACGTCGTCGTGGTTCAGCGCGAAAACATGCCCAAAACAAAGGGCTGGATCGTATACGTGTTTCCGTGAAACAGGCGCACGATCAAGAGAGAGCGACATGACAGCCAAGATCACGCTCCACAAGGGCGACCTTCCCGCCGGATTGGACTTCGGTTTCTCGGTTGCCGTCGATACCGAGACCCTCGGCCTCAAGCCGCACCGCGACCGTCTCTGCCTCGTCCAGCTCTCCGCAGGCGATGGCAATGCGCACCTTGTTCAGTTCGATGGAACCGACTACGCCGCGCCCAACCTCAAGGCACTGCTGGCAGACCCCGGCGTCCTCAAGATCTTTCACTATGCCCGCTTCGACGTAGCGGTGCTGTCCAGATACCTCGGCGTCGACACCACGCCGATCTACTGTACCAAGATCGCCTCCAAGCTTGTGCGCACCTATACGGACCGCCACGGCCTCAAGGACCTCGCATCAGAACTGGCCGGCATAGAGCTGTCCAAGCAGCAGCAAAGCTCGGATTGGGCGGCAAGGATGCTGTCCGACCAGCAGAAGGTCTATGCGGCCTCTGACGTCCTGCATCTGCATACGTTGAAAACACGCCTCGACGAGATGCTGGAGCGCGACGGGCGCCGCCATTTGGCTGAGTCGGCTTTCCGCTTCCTGCCCACCCGTGCAGCCCTCGACCTCGCCGGTTTCGATGACATGGATATCTTCTCGCATTAGAGCCTGATCGGCTGAGATGGAAACACGACTGCTTCCATCGAGGGCGTGATTGAGGCTCTCAAACAAAGAAATAGGGCAGGCCGCAGCGGCCAGGCGTTATTCAATCAAAACCTGACCTGCTCTAGCGCATTTTGCCGAGGACTCTAGCAGTCCAGCCCGAAAAAGCCGCTCAAAGCAAAGGGCTGAATCAGGAGCTGGAGCCTGCCCCCGATCGACCGCCTCTCGCCGAACACCGTTTTGTGTGAATAACTTGCCCGGCCAGAGGCCAATTCTGCCGTGTGCCCGCAGCCCTGTGGACACACCCGAGCACAACTTGCGCGGCGCGGACCTCCCGGCATTGCCAGCGGTCCCAATATCACCCAATTTGCACGTGAGTTTAGGAATCAACCGGCACTGGAACCTGGCGCGGCAGTCTAACCAACATGGCGATCTCGACCGACCTCGACGGCCCGAACAGGCGCCGTGACCACGCCGGGCGTGCCGACGACGCCAGGGGCGGCCGGTCGGTGCAGATTCGCCGCGCCCAGCGCCATTCCAAGCTCGTGCGTATCCTGCGCATCGCCCTGCCGGCCGGCGCCCTCGCCATCACCGCCTATTACGCCACGACGTTGATCGGCGCATCCAATATCGGCACCCAAATCGCCCGCACTGCGATACCCAAGATCCTGCCCTCCAGTCTGACGATGAAGAACCCGCGCTATCGCGGCTTCACCAAGGACGGCGGCGCATACGTGGTTGCAGCGCACTCCGCCACGCCCGACGCCCGCGACACCAATCTCATTCGACTGGCAGGCGTAACCGGCGACCTCACCCAGAAGGACGGCGCGGCGATGTCGTTAACCGCGAAAGACGGTGTCTTTGATTCCGCCAATGAGAGTGTCCTTCTGCACCGCGACGTCAACCTGAAGACCAATCGCGGAGGCTGGGCGCGCATGGAGCAGTTGCGCTTCGAAAGCCGCACCGGGCTCATCACCTCGGATCAGCCGGTGGAATTCGGCAACCCTCAAGCCAAGATCACCGGCCAACAGCTCCATATCATGCAGAAGACGAAAGAGGTCGTCGTCTCCGGTAACGTCGTCGCGATCATCACCGCGCCTGCCAAGGCCAGCGCCGCCGAGGTATCGCCTGTCAAGGCCGCCGCCGGCCCCGCCGCTGCGCCACCGGTGGTAAATGCCGCGCCCGATGCCGCGACACCAAAGCCTTCTGATGCCGTTCAATCCGATGCAGCCTCAACCAAACTCATGCAGATGTTCACCGGCGGCAAGGGCCCGATCGAGATCACGTCGGATCGCCTCGAAATCGACGACATCAAGAAGACCGCGATCTTCATTGGCAAAGTGCGCGCCAAGCAGGGTGATGCGAGCATGACGACGCCGGAGCTGCGTATTGCTTACGATAGCGCGCCCTCCGCAGGTCTGACGGGTGCGGCCGATACGGCTGACACGAGCACACAACCGGTGGCGTCTGCCACGTCACCGCCATCGCAGACACGAACCGGGGACGGCGCCAAGATCAACTCAATCGTCGCCGCCAACCCCGTGGCGATCACCCAGGCACCCGCCACGCATATAACCAGCACCGGCGCCGCATTCGACGCTGCGACACAGCGCGCGACGCTCACCGGCGGTGTCGTGATTACGCGCGCCCCGGACACACAGATCACCGGGCGCACCGCCGGTTTCGACGACCCTGCGGGCATTGCCTACGTCGACGGCGACGTCGTCCTCGTTCAGGGGACCAGCCGGCGCGCCAGCAGCCAACATGCCGAGTTCAACACCAAGAACGACACGGCATTGATGACCGGCGACGTCATCCTGATCCAGGGCAGGAACGAGCTGCGTGGCAGGCGCCTGTATATCGACCAGAAGGCCAGCCATACCGAGCTTACCTCGCCGCCCATGTCGGGTGCGGGCCCAGGGCGTATCTCCGCCCATTTCGTGCAGAGTGACGCCAAACCGGCGAAGGCTGCATCGGCACCTGCAGATGCACCGGGGGCGAGCCTGATGGGTAGCTTCCGCACCGACCCCAGCGCTCCCGTTGACATCACGGCCAACCAGCTTGAGGTGTTCGACGAAAAAAAGCTCGCCGTCTTCCGCGGTGATGTGCAGGCCCAGCAGGGTGCCTTCAGCTTCCGCACTTCCGAGCTCAATGCCATTTATTCCGGTTCCACTGGCATCGGTCGCGTTGCTGGCGCAAGCCGTGATGCCTCGGCCGCCGAGCAGACAGCACAGCCCGCAGCCCGCCTCACGCGGCTGCAGGCCCGCGGTAAGGTCGTGGTAACATCGCGCAACGGACAAAATGCAACCGGCGACTGGGCCGACTTCGACGTCGCGGCCAATACCGTAACCCTCGGTGGAGCAGTGGTGCTGTCGCAAGGCCGCAATGTCGTCAAGGGCACGCGCCTCGTGATCGACCTGACGACCGGAGAAAGTGTCATCAACACAGACAATTCCGCCGCCCCACACCTCGCCGGCGAGAAGCCTGGCAGCGGCTGGCGCGCATACCAGAAGCCCGCGCGGCCCAGCGCGGTGTTCTTCCCCCGCGAGGTAAAAGCGGGCACGGCTGGCACGCGCAACAAGGCAAAGGCTCCCGCCACCAGCGGCTGGCAATCGACGACCGCACCTTCCGCAAACGGCAATTGATGACGCTGCCCGGGGTTTGCAACAGGCGACACCATGACGGCCAGGAGGCGCCTGTCCCACGGCACCAGTGGGGAAAACGTCCGCAAAGCGCCGGATTTTCGCCGCTCGTGCCTAAAGCATATTGAGCTGAAGTTTGCAGCGGTTCAGCGTGAAAAACATGCTCGAAACAAGATGCTGGATCGCGTTCATGATTCCGTCGAACAAGAACGTGATCCAATATGACGGCGCCCATGTCGCATAGGGTTGCGCAATTCCATCAAAGTCATGAATAAGACTACGCCACCATGGTGTAGGGTGGGGCTTGGCCTCCGGCGCTTGCAGGCGTCGTCGATCCAGCCGGGCGGAAATTGAAGACCGGGAAGCAACGTGCTGAAGAAGCTGTTCCAGAGATCTGATGCGCCACGCAGCACGCCTCCGCGCTCTACCGCGGCCCCTTCTGATCCCCCGGTCTTCGAAGAAAAATCGCCATCGCCGCTGCACAATGGCCATCCGAACCCTGGTTTTCCCGATTATGGCTATCAGGGTCGGGAACTTCCTGCCCCCGCGACGCCCGAGCACGCCTATGCGCGACACCACACGCCGGCGGCGGGTTACGATGCCCTCTACGAGCAGGAGCTCGTCGACGACGCGATCGATGCTCCGGGATACCTGTCGATTCACGGCGTCAAGAAGGCTTACAAGAAGCGCACCGTCGTGCGCGGCGTGAGCCTGTCCGTCGGCCGAGGTGAATCGATTGGCCTCTTGGGACCCAACGGTGCCGGCAAGACCACGGTGTTCTACATGATCACCGGCCTCGTCCCCGCCGACGACGGCACCATCACGCTCGATGGCGTCGACGTCACCCGCATGCCGATGTATCAGCGCGCCCGCCTTGGGATCGGCTATCTGCCCCAGGAAGCCTCGATATTTCGCGGCCTGACCGTGGAGCAGAACATCATGTCGGTGCTCGAGATCGCCGAGCCGGACAGGAAAAAGCGCAAGGAGAAGCTGGAAAGCCTGCTCGAGGAGTTCCAGATCACGCGTCTGCGCAAATCGCCCTCCATCGCGTTATCAGGCGGCGAGCGGCGGCGTTGCGAAATTGCGCGGGCGCTTGCCTCCAACCCCTCCTATATGCTGCTCGACGAGCCCTTTGCCGGCATCGACCCCATCGCAGTGGGCGATATCCAACAACTCGTCCGACACTTGACCGACAGAGGGATCGGCGTTCTCATCACCGATCATAATGTCCGCGAAACCCTGGCGCTTATCGATCGCGCCTACATCATTTATGACGGTCAAGTTCTGACACATGGTAACCCGCAAGAAATCATAGCCAACGAAGACGTCCGCCGGGTTTACCTGGGGGACATGTTCGTTAACGGCCGATGAGTATAAGAACCTCTGACGTGCGCAGGCGCAAAGGCCCAGAGGATGGCACTTACAACAAAGCTCGAGCTGAGACAGAGCCAGCAGTTGGTGATGACGCCCCAACTGCAGCAGGCGATTCGCCTGCTTCAGTTCTCCAATCTCGAGCTTTCCCAGTTCGTCGAAACCGAACTTGAGCGCAATCCGCTGCTGGAGCGTGCCGAGACAGGCGATGGCGCGAGCGAGGATGAAACCGGCGACGCGACCCATCGCAGCGACGCAGACCGCTTCGATGCGGCCGAGACAGGCAGTAACGGCGAGAACGCCCCGGCTGAGACCGGCACCACGAATGCCAGCGCGGACAGCGAAGGCTTCGGCGCCAGCGACAGCGCGGAAGCGAGCAGTGACGAGGCGTGGCTCGACATGGCCAAGACCTCGCCCGATCCCGAACAGGCCTTCGATACCGAATACGACAACGTCTATCCCGATACCGCCGGCAGCGATCTAGGCAGTTGGTCCAACCTCAGAACGCGCGACCACGGCTTTAGCGACGAAGAGTCCAATCTCGAATCGTATGTCACTGCCGAATTGTCGCTCAAGGACCACCTGTCCGCGCAGCTCCCACTTGTGCTGCAGACGCCGGCCGAGCGGCTCGTCGGCCAGTACATAGTCGATCTCGTCGATGAGTCGGGCTACATCTCCGCCGACCTCGATCAGCTTGCCGACCGCCTCGGCGCCGGCGAAGCTCTGGTGGCCTCCGTTCTGGCCAAGCTGCAGACGCTCGATCCTGCCGGGGTTTTCGCCCGCTCGCTCGGCGAATGCCTAGCCCTGCAGCTCAAGGAGCAGAACCGCTACGATCCTGTAATCGCGGCGCTCCTCGACAATCTCCACCTGCTCGCCAAGCGCGACCTGGCCGCGCTGCGCCGCGCCGTCGGTGTCGACATGGATGAGCTCGCAGAGATGATCCAGGAGATCAAGGGCCTCAATCCCAAGCCGGGCCTCGGCTTCGGCTCGGTACAGGTACAGCCTGTCGTACCCGACGTCTTCGTGCGCCCCGCCCAGGACGGCAGCTGGCTCGTTGAGCTCAACTCCGAAACGCTGCCACGCGTGCTCGTCAACCGGTCATACTACACGCACGTTTCGACAAAGACCGAGACCGACAAGGACAAAGGCTATCTGCTCGAATGCCTGCAGACGGCGAACTGGCTGGTAAAAAGTCTCGATCAGCGCGCACGCACGATACTTCGCGTCGCCGAAGAAATCGTCCGCCAGCAGGATGGTTTCTTCACGCATGGCGTGCAGTACTTGCGCCCGCTCAACCTGAAGACGGTGGCTGACGCGATCCAGATGCACGAATCGACCGTCTCGCGTGTGACCTCCAACAAATACCTGTCCTGTCCGCGCGGCATCTTCGAGCTCAAATATTTTTTCACCTCCGCGATCGCCAATGCCGACGAGGGCGAGGCACACTCCTCCGAGGCGGTACGCTTCCGCATCAAACAGCTGATCGACGCGGAAACGTCACGCTCCATTCTATCCGACGACAAGATCGTCGAGCGCTTGAAGAGCGACGGTATCGACATCGCGCGCCGGACCGTGGCCAAGTATCGCGAGGCCATGCGCATTCCGTCCTCGGTGCAGCGCCGTCGCGATAAGGAGATGCATGAGCGGCTTGGGCGTGTCTGATCGAACCCAATGCCGCAACTATCATCCCGCCACTATTCCAACGTCACCAGACCGTCATCGGGGGTTTGACAGTGACGTGAGGTGCGATCTACCGTTCACCTATTCGCGCCAGTGCGCGCCACCAAAGGCCAGGAAATATGTCGATGCCACCCCATCCGGCGCTCCAGGATACCCAGGCCGCCAAGTGCCCTATTGCGACAGGGAAGTCAGCAGCATAAATGAGCAGCGACAGCAAAGGGTAGTCGAGCCCAACCTGCCTACCCAGGCAGGATGCGGAGCCTTGGCGCGATCGAGGTCCAATGTCCCCGCTCAAACTTCATGAAGCAGACGTGCAGGTCGAAATATGACAATCCAAGTCACCGGTAAGAATGTTGACGCAGGCGAAGCCTATAAGACCTATATCCTCGACAAGATATCCACAGTACTTGAGAAGTATATTGGCCCGGAAATCTCGGGTCACGTCAGGCTCGAGAAAGATAAAGTAGGCTTCCGCACCAACTGTTCGATCCGCCTCCGCACCGGACTTCAAGTCGAGGCTCAAGGCGAGGGTGCTGATGCTTACGGCAGCGCCGACTCGGCCATCGAGCGGTTGGAAAAGCGTGTCCGCCGCTACAAGAGACGCCTGAAAAATCATCATAATGGCCGCGAACACGATGTTTTCGGCTCCGAGCAGCCCGCCCGCGACTATACGGTCCGTATTAGCGAGGAAGAAGAGACCGAGACCGCGAATGATCATCCCATGATCATTGCCGAGGCCGAGCGCGGAATCCGGGAGCTGACCGTTAGTGCCGCCGTCATGCAGTTGGATCTATCGGAAAACCAGTTCTTGGTTTTCAGAAATGCTGCACACGGCGGCCTCAATGTGGTGTATAGACGCCGCGATGGAAACATTGGCTGGATTGATCCGGCGGGTCGTACGGTCGAAGTTGCCGCAGCCATCAGTGGGTAACTGGCAGACGACCCCGACAAATTGCCGCAAGTTTGGCATGTTTCTTGAGTTTACATGCGCTGGAATCGGACGCACAGGACGGGGTGCGCCGAGACAGAAACCTTGCCGAGACGGCAAGAACGCGAACCAGGCCGTTTGTGACGTTCAAGCGGCAGGCAACTGGGCTGTATTCCCGTCGGATGGTTGCGAGGACCTGAGCGGGCCCCTGGTGGATATCGAGGGCAGTGCCGACATACACATACAGTCTCAAGGTGCGCGGCAGACTCCATAGTTGGGCTGCCTCTTGGCCTAACCTTTCATGGTAGGATGAGAACGATGGATCTTGGTGATCTCCTGGCGCCGGAAGGGGTCATTGCCTCGCTGAAGGCGAAGAGCAAGAAGCAGGCGCTGCAAGAACTGGCTCAGCGTGCGTCCGAAATCAGCGGCATAGAGCAGCGTGAGATCTTCGACGCGCTCCTGCAGCGCGAGCGTCTCGGCTCAACAGGCTTTGGCCGCGGCATTGCGATTCCGCACGTCAAGTTCCGCTCGTTGAAATCGATCATCTGCGTCTTCGCACGTATCGAAACGCCGATCGATTTCGAGAGTCCCGACAACGAGCCTGTCGACCTTGTCTTCCTGCTGCTGGCGCCCGAGCACGCATCAGGCGATCACCTGAAGGCGCTGGCGCGCATTTCGCGCCTGGTCCGCGACCCTGCTATGCTCGAACGCCTGCGTACGGCTCCCGATGCCAAATCGCTGCGCGAGGTTCTGACCTCGCCCGCCGCCTCGCATGCAGCTTGATCCGATCCGAATTCCGAAAATGTTACCCGGTGCGTGATCGGCCGAGACGGACGCACGTTTGCTTCCATCTGGGCTGCGATTGAGGCTCTCAAACAAAGAGATCGTACAGGCCACAACGGCCCGACCAGACGTCATTCAATCTGGAGCCGACATTGCTCTTATGCCTTGCAGCCGATGCACTGCATCGCACGCCCGATCCGCTCCGAGCAACGCCGCTCGGTTAACCTGCCGTAGCGGCACCTTGATCCACAAGCAACAACGCAATCAAAGCCAGACTGCCGACAATGATCCGCCACCATCCAAACAGCGCGTAACCGTGGCGACTGACGAAACCCAACAGGTAACGGACCACGAAGACACCGCAAATGAATGCGGTAACAAAGCCAAGCGCAATGCCGGAGACGTCCCCCGCATGCAGCACGTGCCAGTTCTTGTAAAGGTCGAAGGCAAACGCACCAGCCATTGTCGGCATCGCCAGGAAGAAAGAGAACTCGGCGGCAGAGCGCTTATCCGTGCCCATCAGCATCGCACCGACGATGGTCGAGCCGGAACGAGACACGCCCGGGATCATTGCGAGGCACTGGAAAAGTCCAATCTTGAAGGCGAGTGACGGAGGAAACTCCATCACGTCGCTGTACATGGGCCGCAACGGCAGCCGATCCACGATCAAGAGGATGATGCCGCCGACAATCAGCATGACGCAGATGAGCATGGGCGTTTCGAAAAGCACGCTCTTGATGAAAGAATGGCCGAGCGCCCCGATCACCGCAGCCGGCAGGAACGCGATCAAAATGCCCAGCACAAACCGCTGTGTGCGCCGGTCGGACGGCAGTTCCAGCGCCATGTTGAGGAGACGTGCCGCATAGACTGCGAGGATAGCCAGGATGGCCCCGAGCTGGATCAATACTTCAAAGGTCTTTCCCGGCGAGTTGAACCCCAGGAAATGTCCGGCGAGCAGAATATGTCCGGTCGAGGAAACCGGAATGAACTCGGTAAGACCCTCGATCACCCCAAGCAGAATGACTTGCCAAGTCGGCATCTTCCCCCTCCCCGCTGGAATCGCACGCCCACCGCCGCGCTCTCATATCAGGATTTTGCGCGGCCATGTGCATCCCCAGCGCAACGCATCACACATTGAAAGGAGCGTGTTAGTCTCTGCCTGAGACTTGACGAAACGATTTTGCGGCACGAGCAAGACGGTCACTGCGGTTCGCCCCCCCCAGCCATTTCGGTCCAAGGAGTTCTTCTGCCTGCCATGCATAAACTGACGCATTTCAGGCTCTGCCCCCATTCGCGCTCGATACGCCTGCTGCTCGCCGAGCTCGGGCTCGATTTCGAATTAGCCGAAGAGCGCCCCTGGGAATATCGCCCTGAGCTGCTCGCCATGAATCCGGCGGGCGAATTGCCTATCCTGTCCCTCGAAGGGGGGCAGGTATTGTGCGGCGCCTATGCGATATCCGAATACGTGGCAGAGGAGGTCAAGCAGCATCCCCGCGATGCGCGTCCCCCCCCTGTATTTCCCGGCAGCCGCACGGAGCGCGCCGAGGTGCGCCGTCTCGTCGGCTGGTTTCACGGCAAGCTCAATCGGGAGGTGACGAGCGAAATCATCGAAGAGCGCGTCTACCGTGCCTACCGGCAGAACGGCGCCGGCGCACCCGATGTAGCAATCCTTCGCGCGGTGCGTGCCAACTTGCGTTACCATATGAGCTACATTGCCTATCTGGCACATCAGCGGCAGTGGCTTTCCGGCGACGAGATGAGCTTTGCTGATCTTGCAGCGGCTGCGCACTTGTCATGTCTCGACTATCTTGGTGAGGTGCCGTGGGAAGAATACGAGCCAGCGCGGATCTGGTACGCCCGTATCAAGTCCCGCCCCGCATTCCGTCCGCTGCTCGCCGAGCGCATATCCGGCGTAGCAGCACCGCGCCACTATGCCGACCTGGACTTTTGAGCGCACCCTGGCAAGACCCGCTTGCATGACGACAACATTGCATAAACCGGACGCCACGACAGGCACGCGATCGACGCAGGATATCCACGCGCAGATAGCACAGTGGACGGCCGAGTTGGGCTTTGATGCCTTCGGCATCACGACACCCGATATCTTCCACGCACTGCAATACCACCCCGCCACAGCACTCGACCGTTTCATTGAACGCGGCCGCCACGGTGACATGGACTGGATGGAAACCCATCGCGCACGGCGCCGGGATCCCCACGCACTGTGGCCCCAAGTGCGCAGCGTTGTCATGCTCGCCACCAGCTATGCGCCCGATGAAGATCCGCTTGCAATCCTTGATGAACCAGACCGCGCCGCACTTTCTGTCTACGCGCGCGGCAAGGATTATCACGACATCATCAAGGGCCGTCTGAAGCAGCTGGCCCAGCGCTTGGCCTCCGCCACAGGTTCGGACGTCAAGGTCTTCGTCGACACCGCGCCACTGATGGAAAAACCGCTCGCCGCCGCCGCCGGCATCGGCTGGCAGGGCAAGCACACCAACCTGGTCTCCACGAGCCACGGTTCCTGGTTGTTCCTCGGCGCAATCCTGACGACAGCCGAGCTGCCCTTATCGGCGCAGCACGCCGATCGCTGCGGCACCTGCACGCGCTGCCTCGACATCTGCCCGACACGCGCTTTTCCTCGACCCTACGAGCTCGACGCGCGCCGCTGCATCGCCTATCTGACGATCGAGCACAAAGGACACATTCCCCATGACATGCGCGAGGCCATCGGCAATCGCGTGTTCGGCTGTGACGACTGTCTTGCCGTATGTCCCTGGAACAAGTTTGCCGCCGCAGCGCGCGAGACACGCTTTGCCGCACGCGCCGAAACCGCCAATCCGCCGCTTTGCGACCTGCTCACCCTCGATGACGCTTCCTTTCGCCAGCGCTTCGCCGGCACCCCCATCAAGCGCACCGGCCGCGACAGGTTCATGCGCAACGTCCTGATCGCTGCGGGCAACACGGGCAACCCGCATTATGAGCCCCTCGTCGTCGCGCACCTGAATGCTGCATCCCCATTGGTGCGCGCCATGGCCGTTTGGGCGTTGGCCAAGATCGCATCCAGGAACGCTGTTGCAGCCTATGCAGATGCACATCTTCCGCTTGAGACCGACGCCGACGTTAAAGCAGAGTGGCAACGCGCACGCGCCATAACCGCAACGATAAGCGCCACCCACAAGGAGGCTCGATGACGGCGGCAACCGAGAATAGCGGATCACTGTTCTGCTTCGGACTTGGCTTTTCTGCGCGCCACCTCATCGAGCGGCTCGACCGCGCGCACTGGCATATTGCGGGCACCGTACGTGAGACTGAAGCGGCCCAGCGCTGGCTCGCCGCGGGCGTCGACGCCTACACCTTCGATGGCACCGCGAAAACGCCGGGTATAGAGGCGGCGTTGTCTGCGGCCACACACGTCCTCGTCTCCGCGCCGCCCGGTGCCGATGGCGATCCCGTCCTTTTGCATTATCGAAACGTGCTTGCCGCAACGCCGGGCATCGGCTGGATCGGCTACCTGTCCACCGTCGGAGTATACGGCGAACACCACGGAGGATGGGTTGATGAAGCAACACCAGCGTCGCCCGTTTCCGCGCGCTCCAGACATCGCCGCACGGCCGAGGAGGCTTGGGAGGCATTCGCGAACGAGACTGGCAAGCGCATCGTCATCTTCCGCCTTGCCGGAATTTATGGCCCTGGGCGTAGCGCCATCGACAGTGTCCTTGACGGACGCGCCCGCCGCATCATTAAGCGCGGCCAGCGTTTCAATCGTATCCACGTTACTGACATCGCCAACGCCCTGCTGGCTTCGATGGCTGGAAAAGGCAACGCGCGGATCCTCAATGTCACGGACGATCTGCCAGCCCCGCCGCAGAATGTCATCACATACGCCGCCGAGTTGCTGGGCGTACCAGCACCTCCCGAGGTTCCATTCGAGGAAGCACAACTCTCAGCGATGGCGCGCAGCTTCTACGGTGAAAACAAACAAGTGCGCAACGACCTGTTGAAGCGCGATCTCGGCATCACCCTGACATTTCCAACGTATCGCGA
This sequence comes from Hyphomicrobiaceae bacterium, assembly GCA_036768475.1. GTDB lineage: Bacteria > Pseudomonadota > Alphaproteobacteria > Rhizobiales > Hyphomicrobiaceae > JAEUMD01. The sequence goes on from DAIPMW010000017.1 coordinate 81,242, forward strand.
AGGCCTTGCAGCCATCGCCAAGCGTACGAAGCGATAAGCAGACCATGTTGCGCAGAAGTGCGCAGCCGTTCAGCGTGTGGAACGCGTACGTGTTTGCCCAAAACCTGTCCTGCTCTACGCTCACGCGGGGACGCGCATCCTCACAGCTCTCACATGCCGTTCAGGCGCCGTTCAAATTCGCTCCGCTGTAATGCCCAAATTACGTTCGAAATTGGCGAAGTGGTCGCCAGTTTGACGCATTTTCAGGCGTTGAAGATGAGGGTTGGAGGCGCACGATGTTTGCCGAGCTGAGGTATCGGTCCGTGAAGCAACCGGAACAGTGCGGTATGATAAGAGGCAGTCTTGCAGCCGCGGTGAGTATGCTTGCTATCGCAACCGGTTCGACTGTGACCTACGCCGTCGAGCCCGCGAACCCCGCCCATGCACTGGCGGAAAAATTCTCCCGCGCGTCCGATTCGGAACGCAAGCCGGCTCACATAGATGAAACACCACAGCCCACCTCCTCACCGCGCCCGCAAACTGCGAACGACACCGTCCAAATTCGCGCGCGTGTCGAACGCGAGCGCCGCGCCGCCGAGGAGCAGCGCGCCTATGAGGAAGACATGCTGGCGCGCGCCCGTGCCGAGGCCGAAGCCCGCTTGAAGGCCGACATGGCCCGCGAACAGGACGCTGCGCGTCAACGCGCCCAAGCTGAGCAGGCGGGACGCTCCGCTGAGGAAGCCCACCAACGGTCCGAAGCCGAACGCCTTGCACGCGAGCGCGAGGCCGAAGCTCGCAAATTGGCCGAGCGCCTTCGCGCCGCGCGTCGCGCACGCGAGGAGGCCCGTGCGCGTGCCGCCGCCGAAACCGAGGCGAAAGCCCAGGCCGCGGCGCGTCAGGACAACGCGCGCAAGGCATTGCAGCGGCGCACCGAACGCCTGGCGGGCAAACTAGAGGATATCAGGACCCGTCGCGCGCAACATGCACAGACCACTGCGACGCCGTACAAGACCGGAGGTACACCATCCGCAACCGAGACCGGCGACAGGCTGACCGCAGCATCGGACGAGCCGCGTGAGGTGCAAAAAACGCACGCGCAGTCCGCTACGACGGACGATGCCTATCGTCATCGCGCCACGGTGCTCCTCGTCATGAAACCGGGCAACCGCGGTATCCGGCGCTGGAACAAGACCGCCGATCCCATGCTTTGCATCGAGACCAGCTGCTACATCAGCAACAGTGCGGAAACAGCAGCGCGGCGCATCTCGCGTCGCAAAGGATTCGGCCCCGGCATCGCACTTGGCACACGGGCAGGCGCTTGCAACGACCAGCTCGCATGCGTCTTCCGCGAAGTCGATCTGGTCAACGATCACGCATGGATGCAGCCGGTTGACTTGCGAATTGTCCGCCACGACCGCCGCGAGGCGCGCCGCGTCACCGCCGACCCGACCTGCGCGGTATCCGCCGGACGCATCGCCTGCGCACGCGCCATCGAAAGCGACGACTACCGCGCATGGATCGTCCCCGAGCACGTGGCGCAACAGGCAGGCGCTGCCGCGCTGAGGGCCGCGCTGGATATGTCGCTGCCAGGAAACCTGTTGGCCGGGGCACCGATGCGCTGATTGAAAACCGCAATGGTCGCCACGCAGCCGATCAGACGCTGGATGGCGTTCCTGTTTCCATCAAACAGGAACACGCTCAAAAGCTGATCTTGATGCCGCCGTGGGCTTCGGAGCGGGCAACGCCGTCG
>DAIPMW010000002.1:0-398726 GCA_036768475.1 Hyphomicrobiaceae bacterium
CCGTGATCAGCGACGCTCCCGCCGCTGCAAGCGCCCGCTATTCAGAGGTTCCTTAGGGAAACCACTATACCGCAGTAGTAGAGGTCCGCATTGTATGGCTCTTCACGAGGTGGCGTAATCAACTCCTACAAAAAAACAACCAATGATGTAGGAGAGGAACGCCATGTCCGAGGAACACGTGAAGTCGGTCTTGCTCAACACGATCGAAGGCATCCGGAACAATCCGAACGCATCAAAAGTCATATTTCGTGCCGAAACGGAGTTGGTCGAGAACGTCAAGTGTAAGGCGACCGTCCGCAATTTCCCGCCATTGGTGACTGACGAGCCGCCTGAACTGGCCGGCGGCGACACGGGCATGAACCCCGTCGAGCTTGTCCTTGTCGCGCTCGGCACCTGTCAGGAAGTCATGTACAGCGCTTATGCGTCGGTCATGGGGATTCCGCTGGAATCGGTGAAATGCAATTTGAAGGGACAGCTTGATCTGAAGGGGTTGTTCGCGCTCGATCCGGCAGTGCCGGCGGGATACTCGCGGATTTCATATGAAACCTTCATCCAAAGCTCCGCGTCAGAGGATCAGATCAAGCAGCTCGTGAACGTCGTCGAGCGGCACTGTCCGGTTCTTGACACGCTCATGCGGCCGATCGAGGTGGTGGGTAAGATCAATGCCAACGGCCAGCCCTTGAGCCTGGAAGCCGCCGCAGAGTGACCAGGTTCTGTGCGGCCCTGTCCAGTGGGAAGGCGATCGCCACGGGCGACGCCTCCCCGTTATTTCTCCAAGCCAGTGTGCGCATCGCGTGCAACAGCGCCTGTGATCCTGGCGCTGCGAACTTGCGATCTTGCTGGGATAAAGCGCCTCGGCTCGCCGGGGTGGTGTCCTGCAGCGCGCATGTTGGTTCTGTCTTGTGATGCTATGCCGGAGCGTGCGCATGCAATGCATGTTGAGAATATCCATCGAGAGCCCCGTTGAACGAAAAGGTCGTGTGCAATGACATCTAACCAATACCCCAGCGACCGTCTCTACCATGCGGAGAATCTCTGGATCCGTGAGTTGGCCCACGCCGGATTGGCCGCCATAGGCGTCAGCCATTTCGCCCAAGATCAATTGGGTGATATTGTCGGCATCGCATTGCCTGAAGTCGGGCAGCGCATCTCCTGCGACACCGCGTTCGGCACGATCGAGGCCGCCAAAGTCGTGTCCGATCTCATTGCGCCTGCAAATGGAACCGTGGTCGCCTGCAATACGGCGCTGGAAGACGATCCGACGCTCGTCAACAGTGACTGTTACGAGGCGGGTTGGCTAATTCACATCACACTTGATCCTGACGTAGATCTTCAGACCCTGATGTCGGCGGAAGGATACCGATCACACGTCGGCGCCGACGAATAAAGACGTCGGATCAGGTGAAATCACATCGACCATAGTGGCAACGGCCAGACGTGCTCCAATCAAGAGCTGGCCTGCTACAAGCCTTTGTTTGCGGATCCGAGCGACGCCTTCACCGGATATTTGGCTGCGGCCAATGTGGCTGGTCAGGCCCCAGGCAGGCTGACGCGCCGCGCCTCATCATCGAAAGGGAACTAAATGACCAAGAGCGTATCCGTGCTGATCGGTATCGCAGACACCGTGGTACCGCGCATCGACAGGAAGAAGGCGGAAGAGCTGATCTCGGGCTCTGGTGCTGTTGTGGTGGACGTGAGGGATGCTCCAGAAGTCGAAAAGACCGGCAAGATTGCAGGGGCGATCCATGTATCACGGGGCATGCTTGAATTTCGCGCTGACCCGGCCTGCAAATATCACGATCAAATCTTCTCCCGGGAGAAGACATACATTCTCTATTGCGCCTCGGGCGGCCGCTCGGCGTTGAGCGGCAAAGCGCTGGTGGAGCTGGGGTACGCAAATGTCTACAACCTTGGCGCCTTCAAGGATTGGGCGGACGCCGGCGGTACAATCGAAATGCCGATCGATCCCGGAATGCAGGACGCACCCTCGCAATAAGGACGCCGGGGGGCAGAACAGGCCACAGTCGTCGATGTGGCTCGACCTTCCGGCGTGAGCGCTGCCATCGCAATCGTCACCGCCCAAGGGGCGGCTCGACCATCAGCCGGGATTGGCTGCTTTCGTGGTTGAAAGCGGCGGGGTGGTGCCATCGAGTTGTGAGAGCATCCGCGATCAAACAGGAATTCGCCGCCCAGTCTGTTGTCGGGCAGATGCATCGCGACCTATAAGTCGGGAGCAGGTGTGTTGACCAATGGACTGGCGGAGGACGCTGACGCCGGTTGACGGACCGAGCAACGGCGCGCTGTACGTTAACGCGAACATATCGGCCTTTTGTCTCGCTGTCCTTGTCTCGGCATGGGGTTGCACGCTTTTTGTGAACGATCATGGGGAGACAGGGTGATTCATGGATTACGAGCGGCTCGGGCGCAGCGGACTGGAAGTATCGCGACTATGTCTTGGGACGATGATGTTCGGCGACCAGACGAGCGAACAACACTCCTTTGAGATCCTGGCAGCAGCGCGCGACGCCGGAATCAACTTCATCGATACGGCAAACGCGTATGCGAAGGGCAGATCGGAGGAGATTGTTGGCCGCGCACTCAAAGGTTGCCGCGACGAATGGGTCCTGGCGACGAAGGTGGGTACACCCATGAGCGAGGCTATCGGTGAGAACCGATTGAGCCGGAAGCGCATCATGACAGAAGTCGAGCGCAGTCTGTCGCGTCTCCAGACCGAGACGATCGATATCTACTACCTTCACCGCGACGATCTGGATATTCCTCTCGAAGAGCCAGTGCGGGCGATGGGGGACCTTATACGCCAAGGCAAGATTCGGTATTGGGGATTCAGCAATTTTGATGGTTGGCGGATTGGCGAACTGGTGCGGGTGTCCGATGCCCTCGGGGTGCCGCGGCCAACGGCCTCGCAGCCGCTTTACAACGCGATGAATCGCATGATCGAGCAGGATCATCTCCCAGCGTGTCGTCACTATGGCATCGGTGTCGTACCATACAGTCCGTTGGCGCGCGGTGTACTGACGGGCAAGTATGAGATTGATCGACCGGCACCTGCCGACAGCCGCGCAGGCCGAAAAGACGCACGCATCCTGGAAATCGAATTTCGCAAGGAGTCACTTGATCGCGCCCAGCAGATCAAGGCATACGCCGAAGCGCGCGGGATTACGCCGGGTGAATTCGCGCTGAGCTGGGTCCTTCACAACGCCTTGACCAACGCCGTCGTGGTCGGGCCACGGACCCTTGCACACTGGCAGAGCTACGTTAAGGCGCTGAGCTACACCTTCGGTGCTGACGATGAGGCCTTCATCGATGGATTGGTTGCACCAGGCTTCAGCTCGACACCATTTTTCGGGGACGTGAAACTGCCACCAAGAGGACGCATCGTGCGTTGACGAACCTAGATGTGGTGCCTCAGGAGGTTGTTTCTTTATTGGATTCCATTGGCCCGCTGGAGTTCGCGAACATACTGGACCACGAGCGATATTTGATCTTTGGACACGCCAGAGACAGGTGGCATATCGCCGAACCGCCAGTGATGTGCTTTGACGCCGAATTCCACGGCGCGCTCGAAGCTGATGTCGGCGTGATGGTTGGGTTCATAAACGCGATGCACGAGCGGCGGCCCTTGATTGCTTCCCGCCGCGTTGGGCCCATGGCACTTCTGGCAATTGGCGGCGAAGATTTCCGCGCCTTGCGTTGCTGCCGCGGACAGTTGCGCTGGAACTGCAACGTCGATCGGCGTCTCCGGCTTCGGCGTCCTGGCAACAACGTAGGCGATCAGCGCCCCGGTAACGAGAGCCACGGCCAACATCAGCCAACGATTAGCGATCACGGCTTGCAGCATCACTGACCTCCTTTGGCAGGTACGTCACGAATAGCACATCGGCGTCGGCATGTTGATCTGAAGTGTGCGGCGGTCCAGCGTGAAAAACATGCTCGAAACAAGTTCTGGATCACGTTCATGTTTCCCCTCAAACATGAACGCGATCCAAGTCAGTTCCATCAGGTTCGCGTAGTGTCGAAGATAGAGGCGCAGCGATCAGGCTTTGAGCCGATGGCCGTGACCACCAAAGCAGCAAACGCCACACAGTTCATCAACCTGATCGCATGCGCATGCCGGCATCGACCGTTATGCCGGGTTCAGAACTTGTAGGAAAATGTCACCGAGCCGCTCCGCTGCAAGCCGTCCTGATTGCCGAGCAGGGATCCCTTGAGCGTGACATCGAGGCCTTCAGCCAAGCGACCATTGAGGCCCAGATCGAACTGCACGGCTTCGTCTCGTGCGGGCAGTCCGTCCACATCCCAGCTGAAGCCACGCGCGGCGAGCGACACCGCCGTTAGCGAGCGTTCGGTGTTGAACTCCCGCACGTAGGCAATGCGGCCAAAGACGCTGATCCAAGCTTGCTCGCTCAACATGTTGGTCGCTTCGAAGCGCAGTCCTGAAAGGAGCGTTTGCGATTCGGCGACCTCACGATGGTAGAAGTTGCCATAGACGGGCTCATCTTCTTGCCAGGACGGCTGGATCAGCCTGTCATATTGGAACGCCACGAATGGCGAGACGGCGAGGCGACCGAATCGCTGGCGGTAGCCCACTTCGACAGCCGATCCGACGGCGAAGGCGTTGTAGTCGCCGGATACATGACGTCCGAGCGCAAAACGATCCGTCTCGTTGGCAAAGCCGCCTGTCGAAATGAGCCCCTTGCCATAGAACCCGAGGTCGGACCACGCCATGCCGAATGCGGCAACTGACCCGCCCGTGGTCGAGCCACTGGTCCAGCGGTCGGCAACTGCAAACGAAAGGTCGTTGATATCGAACGCCATGCCCAGCAGGATGTTCGAGCTGACCCGCTGCTCATAGCCACCGGACGCCGAGCTGATTGTCTGCGTGGTTGAAGCGGTGTTGGGATTGCCGTCCTGTTTTCCCACCAGATATGTCGCCTCGAACCAAGAGCGAGAATTGAGCCGGCACTCCGGAACGATTCGATGATCGCGGCCATTGCAGTACGCCAGCGTTTCGGCACCGCTCAGGAGTGACGACGCAAAGCGCGCACGTGCTCCGAACGTCGCTTGCTGGGATGCCACTATGCCTTCGCCGGTGAGCGAGTCATACGCGTCCTGCAGGCCCTCCAGCGTGGCAATGCGCAGCAGCTCGTCAGCGATAACCTGGTAGGAGTGAACGCCCGCTGTCTGGATATCGTTTACGGTGCTGCCATAGTTGGAAGCATTGTTGGTCAACCCTGCTGGGTCATAATCGATCAGATAGTTCACGAACAGGGTATTTGCCGACGTCTCGAGCGAAGGCGTGAAAACAGCTGTTGTCGAAGGCGTGCCTGTAACGAAGAACGGATCGATTGCGATACCGTTGTCGGTGATCCCGCCGTTGGCCGTCAATATGGGGATTTGGAAGCTGCCCGGTTTGCCGGCTCCCGTGATTGGTTCCAGTGTCACGAGACCATCGAGCGTCGCCGTCCCGGTAACGGTTACGAAATCGGTATAGTCCAAGGCGGCTGCACCCGTCTGGAAAGCGATGTCGGTTATAAGTCGTCCGTTCGCGTCCTGCACGAAATTGCCTGTGATAGTCGTCACGCCATTGGCATTGCTTGCCGACATCACATGATAGAGGGCGCCCGGCGAGAAAATCGCATTGTTCGTGAAAGTGCCGCCACCCAGGTCAACGGTGTTGCCGGAATAGTAGATCGCACCGGAATCGTTGAGCAGCGAGTTGTTGCCAGACCCAAGCTGCAGGTTGCCGATCAGGAGGGCACCATTGAGATTCTGAATCGCATCGTTGCCCGTCGTGCCGGAGATCACCGTGTCATCGATCCCGCCAGCCGTTTGAATGCTGGCCTGCGTTCCCGGACTCGTGCCTTGGCCGTTGATGATGCTGTTGTTGTTACCGCCAATCAAGGCAATCGCCTTGCCACCCAGACCGCCACGGATGGCACTGTCATTGGTAACGGTGATATCGCCGGCGCCCGTCTCACCGCTGCTTTCCAGCAACATCGCGGTGCAGTCATCTGCATCGCAGGCAATGACGGCGGAGATGCCGTTTTTGATGTCGATGTCACCGCCGCTGCCTAGCGCGGACGTGCTGCGCGCGAAGATAGCGTGCGCGCCTGGGCCGCTCGCACTGATAATGCCGGAAGGATCTTCCGTGTCGCCCGGCTCATTGGTAATCGAGACGTTGCCCGCATCCCCGCTTTCGGCTCCTGGATACGAATGAACGCGAGAGTCTGCGATAATGGCGTGTGAATTCTCACCAGACGTCGTCACAATTCCGGTATTGTCGATGGTCACGTCCCCGGAGCTGCTTCCGGTGCCATAGCTCAGCGCGATGATGCCTGTCGACTCGCGGCCGATTGTGCTTAATTCGCCGGCGTTGCTGACCGAGACGGAACCGGCGCCGCCAGACTGGGTTCCTGCGGGCAATCCATCCCAGAAGACATCCTGGGCCTTGTAGTCGCTGAGCCCGTAGACACCGCCGATGCTGAATGCGGTGATGGCATCGGAACGATCGCCAACCGTTGCAATGTCGCCTTGGTTGTCGACGTCGACCACGCCACCCGCGCCGCCGATAAGGTTCGCCGCACCTGACGTGGTTCCCACGCTGCCCGGGCTACCTGTGGCGCCGTTATTCCAGTAGACGTCATTGTAGCAGCCGAGATTGTCGTCGTTATAGCACTCGGAACCTCCCGTCCCACCAAGTCCGCCCGCCCCGGCGTCACCGACTGTCCCGCCACCGCCACCGATCGCGCCCAGGCTCTGTGCCAGGAGTGCTGAGGAATATGAAGCGCCCGTCGTTGTCAGCTGTTGCGCGTTATGGACGGTGACGTGCCCGCCGTTGCCGCCGATGCCGCCCGCACCGCCGTCACCACCGTTGCCACCATTGCCGCCATCGCCAGCCGCACCCGCGACCGAGTCGTTCCCGCCAAAGAGTGGTGTACCGATTGGCACAGCGTCGACATGAGTGCCGGGTTGGCCTCCGATGCCGCCATCGCCACCCGTTCCGCCGGCGCCGCCCGTACCGCCAATGCCACCAAGACTTTGTGCCAGAATGGCCGTTGTTCCCGCAGTGATCGAGCCGCCGGCCTCGGTTGTCACAGTAACAGCGCCACCCGTACCGCCGGCACCGCCTGCTCCACCGGTGCCACCATTGCCGGCATCGCCGCCATCACCACCGTCGCTTGCGACGAATAGGCTAGAGAAATCGCCTGCGCCGGCACCATTGCCACCGGTTCCGCCTACTCCACCGGTACCGCCTTGTCCGCCGGTACCGCCTTGCCCGCCAATACTGGTCGCATCGATGCCGATCGCGTCGACGACCAGTTCGCCTGCACCGATCAAGGCGCTGACTGTACCGCCCGATCCCCCGGTGCCACCTTGCCCGCCCATGTAGCCATTGCCACCCGAGCCTCCGTCTGCGCCGTCTCCGGCATTTACCTGGCTGATGAAATCCGTGGCAGCGGCACCATCGCCGCCATAACCGCCTTGTCCGCCGGTACCGCCTTGTCCGCCGGTGCCGCCTTGCCCGCCTGCACTCTGCAGGATGTACCCGTTCACGGCTTCAGCCATGACGATCGTGCTATCAAGAGAAACCGCACCGCCATCACCGCCGACGCCGCCGATACCGCCGCTGCCACCGAGCCCGCCGGTTCCGCCGGAGTTGGAGCCGCCAACCATCACAGCCCAGCCAAGGAGATCCGTGTTATGTACACCGGCAACAGCATCTGCGCCCTGTCCACCAAATCCACCCGATCCGCCTTGTCCGCCGGTTCCGCCTTGTCCGCCGGTCGAGTTGAGGGATGAAATCGTGCCGACGCTGGCGCTGTCGGCATAGAGCTGCAGATCGACGATACCGCCGTCTCCGCCCGCACCACCTGTACCGCCCGTGCCTCCCTGAGCGCCATTGCCGCCACGCCCGCCTTGCGCAGAATAGGCCGTCGTTTTTGGTATCGGCGGGAGGGGCACGGGAACTACGATCTGCGTGAGTGTCCCCGCGACGGCATCGCCTCCCTTACCGCCGGTGCCGCCAGTGCCACCGATTTGGGCCGTTCCGCCTTGCCCGCCGGTCCGGCCGAGCGTGACCGCAGTGCCCGGGACAACGATATCGGTCTCCGCGATATTCACAGCCGCGGGTGGTGCCGTGGAGCCGGGATTTCCGTCGGCACCATTTGGAATGGTTCCACTCACCGTGACGACGGTCAGCGTCGTCGTGCCATCGTCAAGAAGCGTATAACTGAAATCGCCGTGAGTGATGGTATTCGTGGGCGAGGTGAATGCCGCTCCGTTGATGGTGTATTCCGCATCCTGCGACTGATACCCCTGGGGATACTCCGTGACGCCGCCGATCACGACGGGATCGGGCGGCGAAAAATCAAGTCCGGTCACCGGCACCGACGATCCTGCGACGAGCACCAAGTCACCGGCGCCGTCGCGAGCCTGTGTCGTGATCGTATAATCATTGCCGTCGCCGACCGCGCCGGTGACGGAGAGCACGTCGGTCGCGCCATCAACCGGTGCGATGGAAGTCGTGTACGCGCCGCCGGGTTGTGCTGCGATCGCGTCTTTCACGTCGCCAAGAGTCGAATTGGCTGGCATCTCGATAACGATCGCTGGTCCGCTCTCCGGCGTAATCGTGACATCGAACGCGTTGCCACCATTGAGGACGCTCGTCTCCTGGATACCAGGCGTGCCGTCCGTGCTCTGTTTCATCGCACTCGCCAGCTGCATGACGACGATCGTATAGCTTCCGTCGGCTGGCGAGCCGGTCGGCGTCGCCGACAAGATGCTGTCGTTGGTGTTATCGATTTCCGTTTCGCCTGCGCCGCTTGGCGCATTTTTGCCGGTGCTGCCCGGATAGGTCGTGAACGTGCCGAACTGCCAAATGTCCGCGCAAGCCGTGCCCCAAGTCATCTGATCGCACCGGTATCCGCCAGGCTTACCGTCGGCGCCATTCGGGCCGCTGCCCGGAGAGCCCGTAATCGCAGCCGCTTGAGACTCTGTCGTCACGTCAACGTATGGCATGGTGACCATTTGTGCATGGGTGGGTGTACCCGACATGGCGAAGCCCCAAAACGCTGCATTCGCCACGAGCCATCTGCCCCTCGCGGGTCCGGTAGCCTGTACAATTGACAGTTTCTTTGCGTCGGCCCCAGTCGGCATACGCCCCCCTCTCTAGAACATGGTCTGCGATCAGGGTCATCGACGATGCGCAATTTTCGAACGCGCCCGATCGCGTACTAACTGGCCCAATGGCGATAGGCCTTGGCTCGCCACCCCCGTGACGGGCCGCATGACATCAACACGCCGCGTCCGCCGAGGCGGACGGGCCACTGGAACGCCAGGCGACTGAAACTGATTTCCCGTGGACAATCAGGGAGAGAATTGCGCGCAGAATAAAGCACGCACAGATAGAAAATAACACGCTTCAGTCGTATTAACCGATTCCTGAGCGCAATGTAAGGTGGTTGAGATGCGGGTCGCACCGGTTTAGGGTCGTATGATGCTTGGCAAATTTGTGCGTCCCAAGGGGAAGTGGCGCAGGCCGGCAACGGGTCATTCGGCGCGCTGCCCATCAAGGTATTAATAATGCGGCGCTTTTGCCGGGATAGCCGTCCTCGGCGGAACTGCCGTCCCTGCTCGCGCCATACGTCCGTAGCCGGATGGGTGCCGCCTGCACGAATACGGCTGTGTGCACTGCACGTAGGTCCTTTTATCACCGTTGCAAATTTGCCCGGCTTGTCCTCTGCGAACCCCAAATCGTTTGACAATCAAGATGATTCCCCACCTTCTGAGGTCGGAGTCCGGCCCAGGCGCAATGCGCGCGACACGACCACTGTCGCATTGCACCAAGGCGTTGGATCGTGTTGGCATCGCGCAAATGTGGGCGGTCCACGCGGCGCGATCGTGCTGGACGGCTGCGTAACGAACCGCGTTTGGCAACTGGGTGTACCGAACGCATCGAAATTTACAGTCATTTCAATGGAAAAAGGAGCTGCGGCGCTGGTGATGAGCAACCCAGTTCTGATCGAGGTGACACGTGGCCCCCTGGTTGAGAGTTTCCATAGGGGCGCCCTCGTTGTCTCCACTCCGGACGGCATGCCAGTGGTGGCCGTGGGTGACGTCGCACGCCCGGTCTTTCCCCGCTCCGCCATAAAGGCAATGCAGTGCCTGCCGCTGATCGAGACGGGCGCTGCCGACTATTATGGCTACAGCGATGCGGAAATTGCCCTGGCCTGCGCGTCGCACACCGGCACGCCCCGCCATGCGGAGCTTGCGGCGAAGATGCTGGCCGAAGCGGGCCTCAGCGAGCCAGCGCTCGGCTGCGGCGCGCACATGCCGCTCGGCTCTTCGGCTCAGAAAGCGCTGATCCGCTCGGGTCGTGAGCCCTCCCAACTGCACAACAACTGCTCGGGAAAACACGCAGGCATGCTGGCGACGGCCAGGCACCTGGGCGAGCCCATCGAGGGCTATTGGAAGCCGGACCATCCCGTGCAGCAGCGTGTGCATTCCATCTTGTGCGAGTTGACGGGACTGGCGCTCAACCGCGACGTGATGGGCTTCGACGGCTGCTCGCTTCCCAACTGGGCGATGCCGCTAGGCACGATGGCGCGCCTTTTTGCACGTTTCGTCACAAAGACGGGCATGGGGCCGGATCGCCGCCGCGCAGTGGACCGCGTTCTGTCGTCGTGTTGGGCCGAGCCGGAGCTCGTCGCCGGTCCGGGACGCGCCGACACGGTCGTCATGCGCAAGCTGCCCGGCCGTATCTTCATGAAGACTGGTGCGGAAGGTGTCTATGCGGGCGGCTTCCCCGAACTGGGGCTGGGCTTTGCATTGAAGATCGATGACGGCACGACGCGCGCGTCCGCTGGCGCAGTCGTTGCCCTGATAGAGCGGGTTATTCCCGAGGCCCAGGGGTTGATGGAGCGCCGCACGATCAAGACATGGCGCGGCATGGAAGCAGGCACGATCCGCGCAGCCGCACCGCTGGAGCGCGTGCTTGATGAATTGCAGGCCGCCGTGAAAGTCATGGTTTGACCAGGCGCAACGAGGCGCGGCGCGAGGGATCGACCGCGCGCACGACGCCGTCCGCATCAACCGAGTCGCGGACTGTCGATGGTAGAAACCGTCCCGCGCAGCGCCGCGAGCTCGTCCAAAGCGCATTGCAGAATGGCGATCCCTCCGGCGACCGCCGCATCGACCGATATCGGGGCTGGTGAAGCTGCCGCGGCTGCCGAACTTTCCGCGTCCGCCAGCGCCGACGGGAGGTGAACAAAACCGGATAGCGCAATGGGGCGCGCCGCTAAGGCACGTGAGATGCTCTCGTAGAGGATGGCATTGCACAGGTACGCTCCCGCATCCGCCGACATACAACACGGAATGCGCAGAGCCTGAAGCCGCCGCATAATCGCTTCCAAGGGGAGGGAGGCCGCCTGCTCGTTCGCGCCGCCCTCGACGCGTTCGACACGCGCAGGCAAGGCACCAGCCGCGTCCGGGACCATGCGGCAATGGTTTCGCGCGGTCGTTTCGAGCTGCAGACCTTTCGCCTCCGAGCTGACGCCGAAATGTATTGCGATATCCGGTAGCAATTCGTCCCAAAGCTCATGCAATATTTCGGGCCCGCCAACCCATTCCGTCGGCAGTTCGCGCGCCTCGAAGCGGTGATGCGGCCAGCGTGCTTTCGCTGCATGCGACAGCCTAGTCGCAACCAGCGACGAGACGTTGAACGGCACACCCGGGAATGGGCCGAACCCGGTGATGAGAATGCACAGCGGTTGGATCGTTGTGGTCATGTTCGCCTAGAGCAGGTCAGGTTTTGATTGAATCGCCTCAGGCTGTTGTCGTTTGCTCTATCTCTTTGTTTGAGAGCCTCAATAACGGCCTAGATGGAAACAGTCGTGTTTCCATCTCAGCCGCGCGGTATCGATCCGTTCATGCCGCGCGTGTGGCACCGCTTCCTCAGGCGGTGCCGAGCCCCATCAGCTCCAGGATGCGGTCGACAGCCAGAGTCGGCAAGAGCCGGCCCTCCCGCACGTCCGCTTCAAGTCCCGGAAGCGAGGAGGCGACGCGCGAATTGGAACGCAGCGCCTGCATCAGTCTGTCCTCGAGCATGTCGTACATCCACGACAACGCCTGTGCGCGCCGCCGCGCGGCAAACTCCCCCGTAGCGCTCATCTTGGCGCGATGTTCCTCGATCTTCGCCCACAGCATCTCGAGGCCGATGTTGGTGCGGCCGGAGATCGTCACGACCGGTGGCACCCAGGTTGCCGAGTGCGGTGCCAGGATCGACAATGCGGAGCGGTACTCCGCTGCCGCAGCCTCGGCGCGCCTGACGTTGTCGCCGTCCGCCTTGTTGATGGCGATCATGTCGGCAATCTCGATGATACCCTTCTTGATGCCCTGCAGGTCATCACCGCCGCCGGCCAGCAGCAGCACCAGGAAGAAGTCCACCATGTCGGCAACCGTCGTCTCCGACTGGCCGACGCCGACGGTCTCGACGATGACCACGTCGAAGCCGGCCGCCTCTACCATCGCCATGGTTTCGCGCGTCTTGCGCGCCACGCCGCCCAGGGTGCCCGAAGTCGGCGACGGCCGGATGAAGGCGCCGGCAGACTGTGCAAGCCGCATCATGCGTGTCTTGTCGCCGAGGATCGATCCCCCCGTCCGCTTCGACGTCGGATCGACCGCCAGGACCGCCACCTTCTTGCCCGCCGCGATAAGGTTGATCCCCAACTGGTCGATCGTCGTGGATTTGCCGACGCCCGGCACGCCGGTGATGCCGAGCCGTATGGCGTGTCCCGTCGCGGGCAGAAGCTCCTGAAGCACGGCCTGCGACAAGGCGCGATGCTCCGGCTTCGTGCTTTCCACCAACGTAATGGCGCGCGCCAGAATCGAGCGGTCGCCAGACGTCACGCCCTTCACGTAGTCTGCAACGGTGAGGCCGGCGCGTGGCTTCGCGCGGTTCGACATCATGGTGTGCCATCTCCTGATCTGGAGCAGTGGACGTTCGCCCTGCCCATGGTCGCCGCCGTGATGTCACAGAAGCGCCAAGCCGTCCAGTTAGCGGTCTTACAACATCCGCAAGGGCGGGCTTGCCCGCGCTGGGACTCTGTGGAAAGGTTCTGCCGCGTTCGCGTTTGCGGGGGGCTGGTTGACAAGGCGAGCATTTTTTCGGCCGGGCAAATTATGGCGGACCAGGATGCGGCGCTGTTCGGATCAGGACCCCTCTCGGAGTGGGTCGGGTCATGTCACGGCGTGATCTCGTGCGGTGAAGCAGCAGGCTTGTTGAGGGGCACCCAGAATGCTTGATCTCCACCCGGCCGTCCTGAGCGCGTTTGTCGGTCTGCTTGGTATCGTCCTGCTGGTGTTCGCCTGGCGGTCGGTCTCGTCATTGCCCGGTCTCGCGCGATGGAGCTTGCGGCTGGTGCTGGCGGCGATCATCGTCGTTCCTTTCGCGCTGCTCGTTCTGACACCGCGTTACGAGATGGCGCGCGCGCCCGAGGATGCTCAGGTGGCGCCAAGAATGGACATGGATGGCGAAACATCCACACCCGCTACGACATCTGCGAAAAAGCGGGCCTATAAGCGCATGGAGGAACGGGCGCCGGACGGTGGCTCCGCTCCGGAGGCTGCGGCGCCGGAATTCGCCGAGCGGCCCCGTCCCCCTTCACATGAAGAGATGGCCGCTCAGGAGCCGGCACCGCCGCCGCCAGAGGCGGTTCCAACCACGCCGCCGGAGGCAGCTCCCCCGCCAGCGCCGGAGGCGGTTCCTGATATCGCCGCACCTGGATCGCCCGATTCTATGCCCGGTCTTGGCTGGTCAGGCACTGGCGGCGGCGGAGGCGGTGGCACCGGCGCGGGCAGAATCGGCACCAATGGCGCGGGCTCCGGTCCGGACGCGCCGGAAGCCGCGAATGGACACAAATCCGGCCCGCCGCAACCGCCCGCCGCAGCCAACGGCGATACCCAAAAGGATGCTGCGCGCGGTGCTGAGCCCTCGCCCGTCGAGTCTGAGCGCAACGCCGAGGCTGCTCCGCCCGCCGCCGCTGCAGGTGAGGAAAAGGAGGATTGGACGGTCGTGCCGGTCTACTACGGCACCGACCGGACGCGTGTTCCCAACGACAAGCGCATCGAATACGGCTCAGATCGCGGCCGCCACCTGGAGCTTGGTCGCGCCATGGTCTCTGTGCCAAAGGCGCATGAAGTACCGCAGGTCGAGCGCCCCTGGGCGATCACCATCCCTTACTTCAACTACAAGCTCTACGAGCAGGCGGAAGATCCAAAGCAGCACTTCGTCATCCAGGAGATCCGCTCCATGCCGGAGGCCGACCTCTTGGCGCTCGTCAAAGAGCGGCTGGAGAAATCGGCGCGCTTCAAGGACCACGCCTTCGTCTTCGTCCACGGCTACAACACGTCGTTCGACTATGCCGTTTATCGCGCCGCGCAGATTGCCTATGACATCAAATTCGACGGCGCACCGTTCGTCTATTCGTGGCCGTCGGGCGGCGGCATTGCAAGCTACACCTACGATCGCGAAAGCTCCGCCCAGGCCGAGCCGTACTTCACCGACTTCTTGAAGATGGTGACGCAGAAGTCCGGAGCCAAGCACGTCAGCGTCATCGCCCATTCGATGGGCAACCAGCTGCTGCTGCGCGTGCTGCAGGATTTGCAGCGCACCCGGCCCGCGGGGGTCGAGATCAGTCAGATCATTTTTGCCGCGCCCGACGTCGACCGCGACTCCTTTGAATCGATCGCGAGCGGACTCAAGGATTTCGCTTCTGGGGGCATCACGCTATATGCCGCATCCAACGATCGCGCGCTGAGCGTTTCGAAGCGTTTTTACGGTGGAGTGCCGCGTGCCGGCGACGTTCCCACGGGCGGGCCGCTCATCGTACCTGGTATCGACACGATCGACGCTACGGCGGTCTCTATGGACAGCCTCGGTCTGCATCATTCGGGCTACGCGGAAAGCAACGCACTGCTGCAGGATATAGGATTGCTGATCCAGACTGGCGAGCGCCCACCCGGCAAGCGCGTGCCGATCCTTCAGCAGGTCAACACCGCAAAGGGTGACTACTGGCGTTATCCGAGCTCTCCTTGAAACGCTACACTCGTCACGTCTGGCGACGAGGAGTGCCGCGCGGCGCAACGGCCGATGAGGTTAATCAGTCGTTAACGTCCGTCCCATAACGTTACGCTCCATGAGTGCGTGCGTTCTTGGGGATTTCTCGTCATGCCTGCCCGCTGCAAGACGTCCTGCGCGCTATCGCGCCTTCCTGCTGTGCACTCTGAGAACATGCTTGCCGCGCTCGGCGCTGTCATTGCCGCCTCGCTCTTGGTTGTTCCCCCGCTGATGGCCGACGAAAGCTATGTCTGTGACGATGGGCGTGTCGTTACAGTGCGTTTTGGCGAGCTCGAGAAGCTGGCACGCACTGATCCGTGCATCGCCAGATACCTTTCGCGCAGGTCAGGTCCCCTTGCGGCACAGCCGGCTGCCGCGGAGGCGGCGATCGAGGTTGATATTCCATTGCCCGGGCGCAGGCCCGCCGTCACAACCGCATCCGCTGGCGCCGATGTCGCACCGCGCCATGCCGAAACCGAGGTCATCGTGCATTACGAAGCCCCGCCCGCCGGCGAGGCCGCCGTGCTGAAGGCGCGTGTCGAGCAGATCGCCTTCCGTCGCGCATCGCACCACTTCTATTCCAACGAGCAGTTATCCGCGAGACCGGTCGATTTCCGGAACGTCCCCATCATCAATGCGGCACCCGGCGAGCCTGACACCTTCCATCACACGCGCTGAAAAGCGTGTAACGCGGCACGGCGCTGCCCAACATCATCGAACTTCGGACAGACGACACGCGCTAACATCTCGTTAACCAAGAACTGGCAGTCTCGCAGTTGACCGCTCTCGGTCCCGTAATGCGTTTGTGAGGCTCCATGTTGCGTCTGTCGAAATCCTCCCTGGGCCTTGTCGGCCTGGTATTTGCCGTCTCGGCGTCTGTCATGATGCTGGTTTCAGTCCCTGACGAAGCCGCTGCCAAGGGCTTACGCATCTCAAAGCACCACTCCAATCACTCTACCGAATCTCATCCAGACGCATCCAGTCACCGTGAGCATGCCGAGGACGAAGTGGCACAGGCCCCGGGCGGTGATGCCCCAAGCATCTCCATTCGACCCAAGGGTTTCCTGTCCGGCGAGGACGAGGCTGGCAAGGAGCCGGCGTCGGCGAAAGTGATCAACAACTCCGGTGAGGCACCTGTTGAGGCTGAGCGGGAAACTTCGCCGGCGATGGCCGAAGGGCCATCCGAGAGCACAGCGGATAACGCCACCCCATCGTCTGGCCCGCAGTCGCCAACCGTCAAGACTGATGCGTCTCCGGCAACCGAACCTGTGCCGGAGACTGCTGAAAACAAATCGCCAGCCGATGGCGCTGCGCCGAACACCGCACCGAACACGGCCCAGGCAAAAAGCAAACCCGATGTCGTAAAGCAGCATCCGATTGCCGCCACCCAACCGGGCATGGATGTCGTCGTATGCGAGGCGGGATGCGTCAACACGAGCGAGACGCCGAACGCCATTTACGTGCAACCGACAACCGTACGCGCCGCAACGACCAGCGTCGCAGAGTTGCAACCGACCTCGACTGCTCCGGCTGCAGTGCAGGACGCGATGAAGGATATGATCGTTTGCCTCGGCGGCTGCTACGACACGCCGAAGGTTTATCGCTCGACACTTGCCAGCCCTGACACGGGTGCAGGCGCGTGGACAGCCACCGTCGTGCCGATGAACGCCACGTCAACTGGCACCGGTTCGGGAGCATGGATGCGTCGCATTGATGCCAGCCGCGAGACAGAACCTGCGAAGCCGCAAGGTCATTGATTGGCCGTCAGCGAACCTGCCGGATTCATGATCCCGCCGGCCAAAGGTGATCGCGCAACGCTGAAATTTAACAATATCGATACTACAAGCGCCCGCAGCCGATGTTGCTGCCGGGCGCTTTTTCTTGCGGTAAGCGGTAAGGCGCAGCGACCGGTGTCGCAGGCTCAGCGGGTCAGCGCCAGCACATCATCGTAGGAAGAGATCTTGTGCACGCGCCCTTCTCGAATGAGGTAGCGCCACTCAAGCTTGTCGCTTCTGGCAAGGTCCTCTGGGGTTACCGCCTCCAGCTCGACGAGG
This sequence comes from Hyphomicrobiaceae bacterium, assembly GCA_036768475.1. GTDB lineage: Bacteria > Pseudomonadota > Alphaproteobacteria > Rhizobiales > Hyphomicrobiaceae > JAEUMD01. The sequence continues at coordinate 17,191 of DAIPMW010000002.1, forward strand.
TTCTGCTGCTCGAAGATGACCGCCGATTCCTTTTGCGTTGGCTCATCGAGATACTGCCAGTCCGCCGGCTCGGGCAGGCGGCTTGCCGCAACCTCGTGGAAGACCACCTCCTTGAGTGCGGAGATCGGCAGCTTGCCGGCCTTGATATACTCGACCACCGCCTCGACGAAGCCGAGCTGAACGAGGCCTGAGCAGATATAGTCGTTGGGCGGGCGCCAGTCGTTTTTGCGGTAGGCCTCGATCGTCTTCTCCTTGCCGCGCACCTGCCGTTGCACGCCGAACCAGAGGTTCTTGAAGATGCGGCCGATTGCCCAGTAGTTGTAGCTTGCCTTGATCTTGTCGAGCAGCACGCCGCGCACGCGCGACTGCTTGGCCTGATCGAACCATGGCTGCTTGAATCTCTTGATGGCGATGAACGTTGACTTGTCGGCGATGTAGTCGCTGATGTTGGTGAGGTCGACGCCGCCTGTGCCCGCCTCGATAACGAATGTGCTTGAGTATCCCTGCTCGAACTGTGGCCCGGTGAATACCATGGCCGCATGCGAGAAGGGCGACTTGGTCGCCAGCCGAATGAGGTAGGACGAAATATCCCAGTCGCGCCGTGTCAGAACGACGTCCGCCCGCTCCAGGTATTCGCCCGCCAGGAACTCCTCGACCGGCTTGGGCCACACGTCGCGGCGCGCTTCCGCCTTCGTGTAGGTTCTCAAGGCACGCTTGTCCGGATTGGCGCCGTCCGGTGCGACGGCCCAGGCACCGGCATTCGACAAACCCAACGCCACGACCGCGAGTACGACGCGCAGGGTGTTCGCAGTCATGCCACTCGTCCCTCTTTACCCGTTCACTTGCACGCGTTTCCCATCTGCGCGACTACCATGCACGCGATGCGCTCTCGCCGATGCTTACCGGCGCTAACCCTTGCGCAACTGAGCAAATGCGGTCAGCGCCAGCGAAAACACGCGTGCTTTTGTCCTAGCACCATGCCCGTCCCAGGAGCAACGCGGCCCGCCCGCAACTGCCGGGCCGATTCAAATCCGCTTGACGATGCGGTGACGGGCGGAACACCTTCGTCCGCCGCCCGAATTCCATCTCAGGCCAGGCTGCGCCGCGCTTGCGGCTGCGGCATGCGAAGGGGTTTGAGATTGAGGTGTTGCACCTTGGTGACACCACCAGTCGTAATCAACGTAATGGTGACGCCGGCCTCGCCGTCTTGAAACTCTGCAACCATCGTCAGTGTCGCCCGGCGGTGGAAGCCGTCAGCGTCGCTGAAACCAACCTTATAATCGCTCATCTCGGCATCGCGAATGCGTTTGAGCGGGCCCATGCCGCGGAATGGTTCGATCGTGCGCTGCGCGACATCGCCATTGATGCTGGCCAGGACGATGGGAGCGAATTGCTGCGCGATGTCGTCGAACTGCCAGCGCTTCGACAGGTTCTCGACGACGCCTTCGGCGGCCGCAATGCCCGCGGGCGTGTCGCGCTGCATCAGTCCGTAGACGGTGCCGAACGTGCCCGCTGCCAGGAACAGGAGGCCGAACAGGCCGAAGGCAACGAGCTTTGCGAATTTCCCGATCATGTCATTCCATCGTCTGTCTGGTCTTCAGATAAGGGTGCACGCGCATAACCGCCGAATGGTCAAGCATCTGCAGACCATGGAGAAAATGCTGGCCTCACGCTGTTACCGGCGGCACATGGGCCACATGCGTGGGCAGTGCCTGGGATCCGGTGGGCGCAGCGGCGAACGAAGGCGCACGCGATGTCGCCGGGACCTGTCGGGGTCAGCGGGCGGTGGGCAGAGGCTGATTGCGAACGAGAGATGAACCGAAACCCGAGCTGCGGCGACCAACGGGCATGAGTTCGCGCCCGGGAGGCCGTCATGGTGATCTTCAACGCAACCGCAATTCTCGTTCAGCTCATCAAGCTTGCCGTTTTCTTCGCCACGCTCGGTCTTCCTGCAGTTCACGGCACAACCGTGGAGCTGTGGCGGGACACCCCGGTGGCCGTCGTCCACGAGATTGAGCGCCCACACTCCAATCCGCGCCGCCGGGGGCACTGAAAGCGCCGGGATCGCGTCGCCCCGCTGATCGCGAAAGGCGGTATCGCAAGGCAGGGCTGGCAGGACGCCGCCCTGGTTGCTAGAACCCGGGCCGACTCTCCAGCGAACCGGGATTGAACCGAAGGACCAGGGCGGACTATGGCCGAGGACACGAAGACGGCGAAGGGCAAGGCAGGTGTTGATACCGGCGCCGGCCGCGACTGGGGCAAAACCCTCTACCTGCCCAAAACCGATTTTCCGATGAAGGCGGGGCTGCCTCAGATGGAGCCGCGCATGCTGGAGCGCTGGCACAGGATCGGCCTTTACGAAAAGCTGCGAGAGCGTTCCGCCGGCAAACCGAAGTTTGTCCTTCACGACGGCCCGCCCTACGCCAATGGCAACATCCACATCGGTCATGCGCTCAACAAGGTCTTGAAGGATCTCGTGGTGAAGTCCCAGCAGATGCTTGGCCACGACAGCAACTATGTGCCGGGCTGGGATTGCCACGGCCTGCCGATCGAGTGGAAGATCGAGGAGGAGTACCGTGCCAAGGGTCGCGAGAAGCCGGATTTCTCCGATGCGAAGGGCATCAATGCTTTCCGCGACGAGTGCCGCAAGTTTGCCTCGAAGTGGCTGGATGTGCAGCGCGAGGAGTTCAAACGGCTGGGTGTCGTCGGCGACTGGGATAAGCCCTATTCCACGATGGATTATCGCGCCGAGGCGACGATCGCCCGTGAGATCATGACGTTTGCGCGGTCCGGACAGCTGTACCGTGGCTCCAAGCCCGTCATGTGGTCGGTCGTCGAGAAAACCGCTCTCGCCGAAGCAGAGGTCGAATATCAGGATTACCAATCGGACATGATCTGGGTGAAGTTCAAGGTCATCCAGGATGTTCAATGGGGCGATGAGCAGCAGCTCCGCCGCGCCGATCAGGCGTGCCTGCGATCCGAGATGGTCGGCGCCAATGTCGTCATCTGGACGACGACGCCCTGGACGATCCCCGGCAACCGTGCCGTCTCCTTCTCATCGCGCATCGGCTACGGCCTCTATGAGGTTACCGCCGCGCCCGAGGGCAACTGGGCGAAGGTGGGCGAGAGATACATCCTGGCCGACAAGCTCGCTGCGGACGTCATGAAGGCCGCCAAAGTCGAAGGATACGAGCGCTGCGAGTCCGTGACGGCGGACGAACTGCGGGATATGGTCTGCGCCCATCCGCTGCGCGAACTCGGATATGGCTTCGACGTGCCGCTGCTCGACGGCGATCACGTCACCGATGACACGGGCACCGGTTTCGTGCATACCGCGCCCGGGCATGGCTCGGATGACTACATCATCTGGATGAACTCACAAAAGATGCTGCGCGAGCGCGGCATCGACACCACGATCCCGTTCACGGTCGATGCCGACGGTGTCATGACGGATGCAGCGCCGGGCTTCACCGGCAAGCGCGTCCTGAAAGAGAACGGCGACAAAGGTGACGCCAACGATGCCGTCATCAAGGCGTTGGCCGAGGCCGGCAGCATCATCGCGCGCGGCCGCCTGAAGCACCAGTATCCGCACTCCTGGCGCTCCAAGAAGCCGGTCATCTTCCGCAACACGCCGCAGTGGTTCATCGCCATGGACAAGCCGCTCGGCAATGGCGGCAACAAAACGCTGCGCGAGATCGCGCTGGAGGAGATCACGCGAGTCGATTGGGTCCCCGCGATTGGCCAGAACCGCATCACCGGCATGATCGAGAACCGGCCCGACTGGGTGGTTTCGCGCCAGCGTGCCTGGGGTGTGCCAATCGCTGTGTTCCGCAACACACACACCGATGATGTGATCCCGGGGCCGGGCTTTGCGAAGAACGACGAGTTGATGAACCGCATCGAGACTGCGTTCCGGGAAAAGGGCGCCGACGTCTGGTTCGAGGATGGTGCGAAGGAGCGTTTCCTCGCCGGCCTTGTCGACGATCCGGCCCAGTGGGAGCGTGTGCGCGATGTGCTCGATGTGTGGTTTGATTCAGGCTCCACGCACGCCTTCGTGCTGGAGGACGCGCAGGCATTTCCCGGTCTTGCCGGCATCAAGCGCCACAAGGACGGCGGCAAGGACGTCGTCATGTATCTGGAGGGCTCCGACCAGCATCGCGGCTGGTTCCATTCCTCGCTTCTCGAATCGTGCGGAACACGCGGCACCGCGCCCTATGACGCCGTTCTTACCCACGGCTTCGTGCTCGATGAGAAGGGGCAGAAGATGTCGAAGTCGCTGGGCAACGTGACAGCGCCCCAAGACGTGATGGAAAAGTCCGGCGCCGATATCCTTCGCTTATGGGTCGCAGCATCCGACTATTCGGATGACCTGCGCATCGGCCCTGACATCCTGAAGAATTTCGTCGAGACCTATCGAAAGATGCGCAACACCATCCGCTGGATGCTGGGTGCGCTGGCGCACTACACCGAGGCCGACTATGTCGAGGTGGCCGACATGCCTGAGCTGGAAAAGCTCATGCTGCATCGCCTTTCCGAAATCGACCCCGACGTGCGGACCGCCTATGGCGCCTACGACTATGCCAAGGTCGTTTCGGTTCTGTCGCAGTTCATGAACACGGAACTGTCCGCGTTCTACTTCGACATTCGCAAGGACGCGCTCTATTGCGATGCGCCATCCAGCGTCCGCCGCAAGGCCGCACTGACGGTCATCGACGAGATCCTCCGGGCGACGACGCTCTGGCTCGCGCCAATCCTGTCGTTCACGGCGGAGGAGGCCTGGATCGCGCGTCACACGGGCAACGATCTCGAAAGCGTGCACCTGCACGAGTTCCCCCTGATTCCGCGGCAATGGCGCAACGAAGAGGTGGCCGCGCGCTGGGAGAAGGTGAAGAAGGTTCGACGCGTCGTCACCGGCGCATTGGAGATCGAGCGTGCCGCCAAGCGCATTGGATCATCGCTGGAGGCGGCCCCGCGTGTTCACATCACGGACGCCGCTCTGGCCGAGGCGGTCAGGAGCGTGGACTTGTCGGAGGTGGCGATCACGTCGGCGATCGAGGTTGTGAGCGAACCCCCGCCTGCCGATGCATTCGTGCTTGCCGAGGTGGCGGGCGTCGCGGTCGTGCCGCGGCGCGCCGAAGGCCGCAAGTGCGCCCGCTCATGGCGTATCACGACCGACGTCGGCTCCGATCCCGACTATCCCGACCTGTCGGCCCGTGATGCGGCGGCCATGCGCGAGATTGATGGCCAAGCACGAAATGCGGGGTGATTGCTAGCATGTCGTCGCCGGAGACATCGTCGCCACCTGCGAGCGGGGCCGTCGGCTCCTGGCTGTGGGGGCCGTTTTCGAGAGTCGGCCTGTGGGTTGCGCTTGCTGCCGCGCTAGTCGATCAGGCGCACAAGTGGTGGATGATCCTGGTCTACCAGATCAAGCTCGGTGAGCGCATATACGTGACACCGTTCATGGATTGGGTTTTCGTGCTCAACCGGGGCATCAGCTACTCGCTGTTCAGCCTGGATAGCAGGGCCGGTCAGCTCATCCTGGCACTCTTCGCCGTTGTGGTCTCCGCGGGTATGTGGATGTGGCTCGCCCGCGCGGGCACGTCGCGGCTGATGGCCGCCGGTCTCGGCCTCATCATCGGCGGCGCCGTCGGCAATGCCATCGACCGGCTTACGTTGGGTGGTGTCGCCGACTTCTTCTCTTTGCACGCATTTGGGTATTACTGGTACGTCTTCAACATTGCGGATGTAGCCATCGTTGCCGGCGTTGTGGGGCTCCTGTATGACTCACTACTGGCGAGTCGCAATGCCGCCGCAAATCAGGGCTAACGCCTGAAATTCGGCCGTTTCGGCGGACCACCACGGGGGTGGCCTATCGGGGGTGAAGCACATGACGGGATTCTTCAGCCGATCCACGGCTCTGGCTGTTGTGCTGGGGGCTGGACTGATCGCTGCGGGTTGCGGCGCCGATGATGTCGAGCTGAACGGTAAGATCTTCGACGCGTTGGGTGTTTCCGGTGCGCAGAAGTCCCGAGGCGACGACCCCAAGCTTGCAGCGCGTACCGGCATCGTAGTTCCCCCCGACACCGGCTCGCTGCCTGCGCCGGGTTCGGGTCGCTCGGTCGAATCCGAGGCCGATCTGGCCTTCATCAACGATCCCGATCGCAAGAAAACGGTCGATAAAGCCGAACTGGAACGTCGTCAGGCCGCATACTGCAAGGAGCACTACGAGCTGCCCAAGGCCCGCGGTGATGCCTCCGCCGACGATGCGACCGGCCCGGCCGGCCCGTGCCGCCCCACTTTCATGTCCGCTATGAAAAAATGGAACGGGCTGGGCGACGAGGAGTAATCCCGTCGGGAGAAGAACAGAATTTCAAAGAGTTACACCATGCGCTGGTGGCCGGCTGTTGCCGGGAGCAGTGCCCGTGCGCCTTGGTTCGCGTGGCGCCGGCGCATCAATCGCCCTTATCGGCACATGAACGCCTTGTCATTTGACATCGCCCGCCCAAGCCCCGACATCTGAACCACGCGCGATGCACATCTCATGTAAATCCGCTTGTCTGTTCGTTCGTGTCCAGGGCCTGCACTCGCGTCACCTGCACTCAATGACGAGTGCGCCGAGCCCGAGCGCGGTTTTTGACCAGGACACGGAATTGATATCCGACCTGCCGGAGCCCGATGAGGATTGACGAAATGCTGCACAACGGCCTCCGCCGCTTCTCGACATTGGTGATTGCTCTGATGACACTCGCACTCTCACCCCAGACGTTCGCTGCCGACGATGCCTCGCGGCTGTCCCACTTCAAGCTTGAGAATGGCATGGAGGTCCTGGTGATCCCGGATCACCGCGCGCCCGTTGTCACGCATATGGTGTTCTACCGGGTCGGTGCCGCCGACGAAACTGTCGGCAAGTCCGGCATTGCCCACTTCCTCGAACATTTGATGTTCAAGTCGACCGACAAGATCCCCTCAGGTGAGTTCTCGAAGATTGTGGCGCGCCTGGGCGGCCAGGACAATGCCTTCACCACTCAGGACGCGACCGCCTATTTCCAGCGTGTCGCCAAAGAGCAGCTCCCGCGCATGATGGAGCTCGAAGCAGATCGCATGGTCAACCTGCGGCTCACCGACAAGGAGGTGCAAACCGAGCGTGACGTGATCCTCGAGGAGCGCCGTTCGCGCATCGAGAACAACCCGTCTGCATTGTTCGGCGAGCAGATGGATTCGGTGCTCTACCAGAACCATCCCTATCGCATTCCGGTGATCGGCTGGGAGCATGAGATCGCTCAGCTCTCGCGCCAGGATGCGCTCAACTTTTACAAGCACTATTATGCGCCCAACAATGCGATCCTTGTCGTCGCGGGCGACGTTACGGCGGATGAGGTGAAAGCGCTGGCCGAGCAGACTTACGGTAAGCTGCCACCCGTTGATGGCATCACCAACAACAGGTTCCGGCCCAAAGAACCGCCAGCGCGTGCGCCGCGCCGCATGACACTCGAAGATCCGCGCGCCGGTCAGCCATCGATCCATCGCTATTACGTGGTGCCGAGCTATCGCACCGCCGGGAACGGAGACGCGGAGGCGCTCGACGTGCTCGTCAAACTGCTGGCGGATGGTTCCACCAGCCGCTTCTACAAGAAGGCCGTGGTGGAGGAGCGAATCGCCTCGTCGGCGAACGGGTATTATGATAGTGGCGGCCTCGACAGCGGCAAGATCGCCTTCTATGCGGTGGCACAGAACAAGGCGGAACTGCCCAAGATTGAGGCCCTGCTCGATCGACTGATCGCCGACATCACCGAGAACGGCGTTAGCGATAGCGAGCTCAAGCGCGCCAAATCCGCCTATATTGCCGACTACATCTACGAGAGCGACAACCAGGCGACGCTGGCGCGCCGCTACGGCTGGGGACTGGCCACGGGGCTGACGATCGAGGATATGCAGGCTTGGCCCGACCGCATCCGCAAGGTGACGTCCGAGGACGTTAAGCGCGTCGCTGCGAAATATCTCGATCCGCGTGCATCGGTGACGGGTACGCTGCTGCCGAAGGAACGCGCGACGGCGTCCGACGGCAAGACCTCCGCGCCGCCGCCCAAGTCGCGTTCGTGACGAGGTTCGCTCTCAATTGTCGCACATTGAAATAAACGTGAGTCACGCGAAGGTGAACAGATGCCTCCTGTCCGATCGGTTCCTCGCCGAACCGCGCTTGCTGCGCGAATGCCGCGCATTGAAATCGCGGTCTCGTTCCTCATGCTGCTCATGGCGCTGGGCGTCATTCTCTCGCATCCGGCCAACGCCATGAAGATACAGCAAGTCAAAAGCCCCAGCGGCATCGAAGCCTGGCTGGTCGAGGAGCACTCCGTGCCGCTCGTCGCAATGCGTTTTGGCTTCCGCGGCGGGAGCTCGCAGGACCCGGACGGCAAGGTCGGCGTTGCCAACTTCCTGTCTGCTATGCTCGACGAAGGCGCTGGCGACCTGAGCTCCAGCCAGTTCCAGGAACGTCAGGAAGAGCTGGCTATGCGCATGAGCTATTCCGACGCACGTGATGCCTTCTACGGCAATTTCGAAACGCTGACAGAAAATCGTGCCGAGGCGGTCAAGCTCCTGCGTCTTGCCCTGACCAAGCCGCGCTTCGATGCCGATGCTGTGGAACGCATCAGGAAACAGCTGCTCGCCAATCTGATGTACGCCGAGCGTGATCCCGAAAAGGTGGCGGCCAAGACTTGGTTCGCAAGTGCGTTCCCGAGCCACCCCTATGGCCGCTCTGCGAACGGTACCATGGAAAGCATCAATGCCGTCACTGCCGGGGATCTGGAGGCTTTCCGCAAGCGCAACTTTGCCCGCGACAACCTCAAGATCGCTGTCGTCGGCGATATCGACGCCGCAACGCTTGGGCAAATGCTCGACGAGATCTTCGGCGACCTGCCCGCCAAGGCCAACTTGAAGGACGTGCCGCAGACCGCGCCTGTGGCCGGCGGGCTTGAGAAGGTCGTCGAAATGGCCGTTCCGCAGTCGGTTGCCGTGTTCGGCCTCCCGTCGATCAAGCGCAAGGACCCCGACTTCATGACCGCCTTCGTTCTCAACCACATCCTGGGCGGCGGCGGGTTTTCCTCTCAGCTTATGGAGGAGGTGCGCGAGAAGCGCGGTCTTGCCTACTCGGTCTATTCCTACCTGATGCCGGAAGATCATGCCGCTGTCATGCTCGGTTCGGTTGCGACGAAAAATGAGGCGATCGCTGAATCTCTCGGTGTCATCCGCACTGTGCTGAAGCAAATGGCGACCACTGGTCCAAGTGAAACCGACCTCGAGAACGCCAAGAAATACCTCGTCGGCTCCTATGCTTTGCGCTTCGATACCAGCGGCAAGATTGCCAGCCAGCTTCTGGGCCTGCAGATGGAAGGCTTCGGGTCGGACTACGTCGAGAACCGCAACGCGATGATCGAGGCTGTCACTTTGGCAGACATCAAGCGTGTGGCGGCCAAGCTGCTCGATCCGAGCCAGCTCATCGTTACCGTTGTCGGAAAACCCGAGAAAATGTCGACGGAGGGCTCCACCGTGGTCCAGGGCGGTGGCTGAGCCCGCGCCATTTGATCCCCAACCCGACAATTCCTGCAACACCCGCGGCCCTGGTTGCGGGTGTTGACGTATCATCGTCGCGAGTTGGCATCCGCTGGTAAAGCAGCTACAGCATGCTTGGCTGTGATGTGCAGCGGTTCAGCGTGAAAAACATGCACAAGAACAAGGGACTGGATCGTGTGCGTGTTGGCTCGATAACGCCGCCGCTCAAGCCATGTGCCGCGAATTCAAGCAGCAGGTGATTTGGATGCCGCGAGACTACCAGCAGCGAGTGGAAGGCAGCGCCGGGGCGTCAACACCTGCCTATCGCCAATCGCTGGACGGCGTGATGGAGACTGCGATTGGCCGGTACGGACTATCCGAGCGCCTCGTGTGGCAATACCTGCGTCGCGCCATCCATCCGATGACGATCCTGAAGAACAATTACGAGACCGGGCGCATACCCCTTCTCACGATCCCCGAGGAGACCGCAGACATAGACGAGGCGGAAGTCGCCCTTGCCCGCCTGTCGCAAGGCGCACGTCTTATCGTCTTCTTCGGTACAGGCGGTTCCGGGCTCGGTGGTCAGACACTGGCGCAGATGGCCGGATGGAACATTCCCGGAGGTGGCGACACCTATCAGCGCCAGCGGCCGCGTACGCGCTTTTTCGACAACCTCGACGGCGCCACGCTGACCGGCGCCCTCTCAGACCTCGACTTTGCCCGAACGCGCTTCGTCATTACCTCCAAGTCGGGAGGGACGACCGAAACACTCGCCCAGGCGATTGCCACCATTCAGGCCGTTCGCGAAGCGGGTCTTGCCGATCGCATTCCCGATCTCTTCCTCGGTATCACCGAGCCCGCGAAAAAGGGCAGGACGAACGGTCTGCGTGATCTGTTTGAGAGTTTGTCGATCCCCATGCTGGAGCATCATACGGGAATTGGCGGTCGTTTCTCATGTCTGACCAACGTCGGCCTGTTGCCTGCGATGGCGCGCGGGCTCGATGCACGAGCCATCCGCGCCGGCGCACATGAGGTGATCGATTCGATGATGGCCGCCAAGGAGCCCAAGCACTTTGCACCCGCATTGGGCGCCGCCGTCGCCCTTGCCCTGGCGAAGGAAAAAGGCATCCGCAACGTCGTCATGATGCCATATGCGGATCGACTGGGACGCATGGCTCATTGGTTCGTTCAACTGTGGTCCGAAAGCCTCGGCAAGGCCGGACATGGCACCAGCGCCATTGCGTGCCTCGGCCCGCTCGATCAGCACAGCCAGTTGCAGCTCTTCATGGATGGTCCGCGCGAGCACTACCTGACGATCGTGCGAATCGGAACGCAAGGCTCCGGCCCCAGGCTGGACGCCGAGCTGGCCCGCGCCGCAGGTGCAAGCTACATGGCTGACCGTCATGTTGGCGATGTCGTCGCCGCGCAGGCTCACGCCATCACCGAAGCGTTGGCCGAGGCACGCCGGCCGGTTCGTACCTTCGACCTGGAAACCCTCAACGAGCGCTCGATTGGTGCGCTTCTGATGCATCTCATGATCGAGACGATTCTCGTCGGCCGTATGCTGGGAATCGATCCCTTCGACCAGCCTGCAGTCGAATTGGCCAAGGTGCTCACGCGCAATCACCTTGCCAGGAAGATGCAGGTCTGAGGTGCTGGTGGGGCGACCTTCCCGCGTGGCAGAATGGGTGGGAAACGAGAGCGAGTCGGACATTTGAAACGAGCCGGAGGGATGCGCTAATGGCCATCCGCCAATTGTCGCCTGAAACCGTCAACCGCATCGCTGCGGGTGAGGTGATCGAGCGTCCAGCGAGTGTCGTGAAGGAACTTGTGGAAAACGCCATCGACGCGGGCGCCTGCGACATCGAGATTGTCATGGCAGGCGGTGGGCTCTCGCTCATCCGCGTTACCGATGACGGCGAGGGCATGTCCTCCGGTGACCTCACGCTCGCCGTCGAGCGGCACGCCACCTCAAAGCTTTCGGAAGAGGATCTGTTCGATATCCGCACGCTCGGCTTTCGCGGCGAAGCGTTGCCGTCGATCGGCTCAATTGCCCGCCTGGAGATCGCCTCGCGCCAGCGCGACTCCGCGGAGGCTTACGGCCTCGTGGTCGATCGCGGCAGGAAGAGCGGCGTAGGCCCGGCCGCTGCGAACGCGGGAACGCGCGTCGAGGTTCGTGACCTCTTCTCAGCCACACCCGCGCGATTGAAGTTCCTGAAGTCGGAGCGCGCCGAAAACATGGCAGCGCTGGAGATCGTGCGCCGCATTGCGATGGCCAACCCGGCGATCAGCTTCACCGTGACGACGGGCGAGCGCACCAGTCTGAAGCTGCCGGCTACAGCCGACACGCCTGAAGGTCTGCTGGCCCGCCTCGGCCGCATCATGGGTCGCGCGTTCATGGAAGACGCATTGGCAATCGCAGGCGAGCGCGAGGGTATCCGCCTGCAGGGCTTTGCCGGATTGCCGACGCTGCACCGCGGCGATCAGAGCCAGCAATATCTGTTCGTCAACGGCCGCTCCGTGAAGGACCGACTGCTCGTCGGCGCCGTGCGCGCCGCTTATGGCGACCTGATCCCGAAAGGGCGCTTCCCGCTCTTGGCGCTGTTCGTCACGCTCGATCCCCGCGCCGTCGATGTCAACGTTCACCCGACCAAGGCCGAGGTGCGCTTCCGCGATGCCGGCGCGGTGCGTGCAATCATCATCGGCGGTGTTCGCTCGGCGCTGGAGGCAGCCGGTCATCGCGCCTCTGCACAAGGTGGCGCCGCAACTATCGAGACTCTCGTGGCCTCGGTTGCTGCAACTCATCAGGTCGGTCGCATCAACACACCGGAGATGGGCGATGGATCTTCGTCTGCCGCCCAGATGTCGGGCGGGTTGCAGCCGCCGGAAAACACGGCTGCCGCCGACGCCTGGGCCGGTCGTCAGCGCGGTTTCGCGCCTGCCTATCCGTCCCTCCGGCACGCAGGTTTTGCCGAAGCCGCGCAGGCCCCCTTTGGCGAGATCGATCGCCCGAGCGCCGACAGCGCGCCCGATGCGGCGCCAGTTCCCGATGAAGTTCTCGACCGCCCGCTGGGCGCCGCCCGCGCGCAACTGCACGAGACGTATATCGTCGCCCAGACCCGCACCTCCGTCGTCATCGTCGATCAGCACGCCGCGCACGAACGGCTCGTCTACGAACGCCTGAAGAAGTCTCTGGCAAATGGCGGCGTGGTGCGTCAGGGCCTCCTCATTCCCGTCATCGTCAATGTGGCAGGCGCGGAAGCCGAGGTGCTCGCCGAACGCGCCGATGAGCTTGCCGAATTGGGCCTCGTGATCGAGCCCTTCGGCGAAGGCGCCGTTGCGGTGCGTGAGGTGCCCGCCTTGATCGGAAACAGTGATGCCGCAGGCCTCGTCAGGGATATCGCCGCGCAGATCCTGAGCGAAGGCCAGGGCTTCGCACTCAAGGAGCGGCTGGAGGCGATCGCCTCTCGCATGGCCTGTCACGGCAGTGTTCGTGCCGGCCGCCGCCTGACCGGCGAGGAAATGAATGCACTTCTGCGCGAGATGGAAGGGACGCCCTATTCGGGCCAGTGCAACCACGGACGGCCCACGTATGTGGAACTGAAGCTCTCCGACATTGAGCGCCTGTTTGGCCGCCGCTGATTGCCTGTGCGGCACGTTTCAAACGCTGCTTGCTGTGCCTTGTCCGTTCCCGGCCTCGACGATGAGCAACACGCCAGCGATCCCCGTAAGGATCGGCACGAGCATCGCCCAATCGAAAGCCTGCACGACGATCAGTCCGACCGAGGCTGCAAGCGTCTGCAGTGCATAGGCGGTGAGCGGTGCGAATGCTGTCATTGCGAGGAAGTTGGCGGTCCCGATCTTCACCACCGAGGAGAATTGCAGAAATGACATCGCGGTCAGGATCGCCGTTCCAAAAACCAGAGCAAGCAGGATCGTCGGTCCATGCGCGAAGGCACTGAGTGGTGGTGCCACGGCGGCAAGGCTTGTGCAGCCCAGCCTCACGGCCAGCATGGCGATCACCGTTGCTGCGAATCCCAGCACTGTTGTCGCCAGAATGACGAGGCCAGTGACGCGTATCTTTTCCGCGATCGAGTCCGCAGCCCTGTTCCATGGATGGAACTCACTTGCGAATGTCTTCACTGCCACCGCGAGCGCACATAGCACACCGAGCGCGACGGCCACCGCACGTTTATCGGGAGCGACCCAGGCGAGAACCGGCACCACGGCCGCGATCACTATGAGCCCGCCCAACACCTGTCGGTGAGAGATATGTGAGGAAAAAACCGACCAGCCGATCAAAAGCGAGGCCGGTACGGAGAGTCGTGCCGTGAGGCTCGCTTCGGCAGGCGATATCAGTCCGACGAGCAGGAAATAGATCGCTTCCAGCGCCACGCTGGCGCCGCCATAGATCGAACTCTGTGGCGCCTTGATGATGGCCCAGACATCGCGCCCGATGCCGCTCGTTATCAACATTACCGCCGATGCGCCGATCAGCGCATAGAGCACGAACACGATCACATTGGCGCCCGTGGCAATCGCGTAGGCATAAAGCACGTTGAGCGTCGAGACGGCGATGACGAACGCTGCCGCCTCGATCCAGCCGATGACCTGAAGATCGTCGAGCTTCTTGCGAGTTCTGTCCCTGTCGATCAAGCCTCAGCCTTCTCTGCTGCGTCCTGCCAGACCAGGAAGTGCACGTCCGTATCGCCCCATGTGCGCGTGTCGGCCTCGATGAACCCGTGCGGCAATGCGATCTTCGTTCCGGCGCGTTCTTCCAGCACGCACAATGCGCCGGGTTTGATCCAGTGCCCCTGCGCCAATGCCGCCAGCGCGCGCTCGCCGAGTTCCTTTCCGTAGGGCGGATCAAGAAACGCAATGTCGAATGCGTCCATCGTGCCGGCTGGACCGAGATCCGTCGCATCGCGTCTGAACAGGCGCGTTACGCCGGTGAGCCCGAGCGCTTCGACGTTGCGCCGGATCAAGGCGCGCGATTGCGTTTCGCTCTCCACGAACAGGCAGTAGCGTGCCCCGCGCGAGATCGCCTCTATGCCGAGCGCACCGGTGCCGGCGAAAAGATCGATGACGCGCGCGCCTTCGATCGGCGGATAGCTGCTGCCATGCGCCAGGATGTTGAACACGGATTCGCGCACGCGGTCGGATGTCGGGCGCACGCCCTCGTGCTTCGGTGCGCTGAGCGTGCGTCCCTTGAGCGTGCCGCCGACGACGCGCATCACGCCTTGTCTCCGCCACAGCCTCTGCCGGTGCGCGGTGGGATCCGTCGTCCACTTCTGGCCTCCACGAGGTCGGGCCGGTCGAGGCCGAGCTGCGCGGCAACCGTGGCCCCCAGTTGGTCGGCCAGCACGCGCCGCTTGATCGGCTCTGCCTCGCCGGGCTTGAGATCGAGCAGCTGGAAAGGACCATAGGAGATGCGGATGAGCCGGTTCACCTGCAGGCCAAGATGCTCCAGTATCCTGCGCACCTCGCGGTTCTTGCCTTCGCGCAGCGCCATCGTGATCCAGATGTTGCCGCCTTGCAGCGTATCGAGGCTCGCTTCCACAGGGCCGTAACGCACGCCCTCGATCTCGATGCCGTCCTTGAGCTTGTCGAGGTCCGCCTGGGTGACGCGCCCGTGTGCGCGTACACGGTAACGCCGCAGCCATCCGGTCGCGGGAAGTTCGAGATAGCGCGCCAGCGAACCGTCGTTGGTGAGCAGGAGCAACCCTTCCGTGTTGAAGTCGAGCCGCCCCACCGAGATGACGCGCGGCAGCGTCCCTGGAAGGTTGTCGAAAACGGTTGGCCGTCCCTCGGGATCGGCATGCGTTGTGACGAGGCCCCTGGGCTTATGGTAGCGCCACATGCGCGGCGGCTCGGCGGCCGGCAATGGTTTGCCGTCGACCAGCACCTTGTCGCCCGGCCCCACGTCGCAAGCCGGTGTCGTCAACCGCTTGCCGTTAACGCTGACGCGGCCCTCTGCGATCCACCGTTCCGCCTCGCGGCGCGAGCACAGTCCAGCGCGCGCCATCGCCCGCGCGATACGCATCGGCTCGCCTGGGCTTGCAGTCTCCGCCTGCACAACAGCTTGGGAGGTGCGCACGCCAACGCGCGATGGTTTTGCTCTGCGTGGTGGTCTGGCACTACGCGGCGCAGCGCCGGCCTTTGCACTGGCCTCATCCTGCTCTTTCGCGCTCGTGCTTTTGGGGCTACCACTCTTGGCCGGTCTGCGCGGCGCGACAGCATGCTTGGCGGGCGCGCTTGGGCGCGCGTCGGGCTTGCCACGGCGCTTGTCTGGACCGTCACGCTCTGAGCGCCGGGTGTCGCTTGGCCGTCGGCCGGATCTGGAAGGGGTATCGGGTTTGCGCATCGCTTGTCACGGCTGAAAGGAACGGGCCCCCTTATGACACCTGCTGGAGAAAACGGCCATATGCGCCGTGCGCTTTGGCAAGCAAAAGCGGCGGCGGCGCGCGGCGAGGTGCCTGTCGGTGCGGTCATTGTCGGCCCGGACGGCGCCGTCCTGGCGGCTGCCGGCAATCGCACGCGCGAGTTGGCCGATCCGACGGCGCATGCCGAAATGCTGGCAATCCGTGAGGCGGCCGCCGCGTTCGGCTCGGAGCGCCTCATCGGTTGCGATCTTTATGTAACGCTCGAGCCCTGCGCGATGTGTGCGGCCGCCATCTCGTTGGCACGCATTCGCCGGCTTTATTTCGGCGCCGCCGATCCCAAGGGCGGAGGTGTTTTCAACGGGCCGAGAATCTTCGCGCAGGCCACGTGCCACCATGTGCCGGAGGTTTACGACGGCATTGCCGAGACGGAGGCGGCAGCACTCCTCAAGAACTTCTTCCGCGACCGCCGCGAATAGATCGCATTCATGTTTGACGGAAACATGAATGCGATCCAGCACCTTGTTTTGAGCATGTTTTTCACGCTGAACCGCTGCACACTTCAGCTAAACATGCCCTAGTAAGTCATATCCGGTGGCACTTGCGTAGAGAGCGGGTTCAAGCCTTCGCTTCCGCGCCCTTGCTGCGCCCGAAGCGCCGCTTGCGCGCCTGCCGGGGTGCCTCGGGCGGCGGCAGCGCTGCAGGTTCGACGCCGGCTTCGATGACGGGCAGTGTCTCGCTCGACAGGATCCGCTGAAGCTGCGCCTTGAGCTTGTCCTTGACCGGCTGCGCAGCAGCCAGGATCTCTTCGACTTTCAGGAAGTCGAGCGTCTGAAAATGGCTCGTGCCGCCCTCGATCAGAATGTCGGGCCGGCTCGACTTCAACTTCTCGTGGACGATGGTCCGTTCGAAAATGAATGGACTGGAGAAAAGCACCTCGAAGGCGGTCGGGTGATTGCGGCCGGGCGCGGGCATGCGCGCGCCCGTCACATCGACCGCGACAATGATGTCGGCCTCTTGGGCGATGAGATCGAAGGGGAGCGGATTGGAAAGTCCGCCGTCGATCATGGCGACGCCGTCGATCACAATGGGTTCGAAAACGACTGGCAGGGCCATGCTGGCGGCGACTGCGCGTTTCAGCGGGCCGGACGAGAACACCACGGATTCTTGTTGGTAGAATCCCGTGGCAACGATCTTGAGCGGAATTTGCAGGTCCGAGAAATTGCGCGCCGTGCGTGGTGGCATGACGATGTCGAGCAGCGCGTGCGGATCGAGCAGCGCGGTGCGTGCGTTGAAAAATCCCAGCACCTTGTTGACGGCCTGAGAGCGCGCATTGAAAAGCTCGCGCACCAGGCTCAGTCGCTGTGTCAGAACCTCCTGGGTGTGCGCACGGATTTCACGCCCCGTCAGCCCCGAGGCATATGCTGCACCCATGATCGCACCGATCGAAGTGCCGGCGATGATGTCCGGCTTGATGCCCAACTCATCGAATGCCTCCAGCGCCGGTATATGCGCCAGCCCGCGCGCCCCGCCGCCGCCGAGCGCAAGACCGATGCGCGGGCGCCTGACCGGTATCTGCGGCGTGCGATCGGATTGTTGCGATATGGGGCCTGCCATCGCCTTGCTCCGGATTGAAGGATGTTCACTTGCGCATACGGGAAAGCCGCGGCAATGATTCAAGGGTGCCATGCGGGCCTTGAACGTCGAATATCAGGACCCGGGACGGTGATGGCAAGGGGAGCTGCTGCAATCTTCTGCAGGCTTATGCTGCACCGCCTTTGCCGCGAGCTACTGCCCGCCAGCCGATATCGCGGCGGCAGAAACCCTCCGGCCAGTCGATCGCATCGACCGCAGCATAGGCCCGAGCCTGCGCTTGAGCCACGCTTTCACCGCGCGCGGTCACGTTGAGAACACGCCCGCCATTGGCGAGGATCTTTCCGTTGTCCGCTTTCGTACTGGCATGGAAGACCTCGACGCCTTCCATTGCGCCGGCGGCACCGAGGCCATGAATCTCGCTGCCCTTCTCCGGCGTGCCAGGATAGCCCCGAGCAGCCATGACGACGGTCAGAGCGGCGCCGTCGTGCCAGTCGAGTTTGATGGACGCGATTGTGCCGTCAGCCGTCGCGATGAGCGCTGGCAGAACGTCGGATTTGAGCCGCATCATCAGGACCTGGCACTCCGGATCGCCGAAGCGCACGTTGTATTCAATGAGTTGTGGCCCCTTGGCCGTGATCATCAGCCCGGCGAACAGAACACCTTGGAACGGCGTACCGCGCCGCGCCATGCCCGCAAGCGTCGGTTTGATGATGTCGTCCATCGTCCGCACGATTATCTCATCCGTCATCACCGGCGCCGGCGTGTAGGCGCCCATGCCGCCCGTATTCGGCCCGGTGTCGCCATCGCCGACACGCTTGTGATCCTGAGCAGCCCCGAACGCGACCGCATGGTTGCCGTCGCACAGAGCGAAGAAACTTGCCTCTTCGCCATCGAGATATTCCTCGATCACCACCTCCGCGCCGGCCGCGCCGAACGCGCCTTCGAAACACGCATCGATTGCTGCTTCCGCCTCTGCCTGCGTGTTCGCAATGACGACACCTTTGCCGGCGGCGAGACCGTCAGCCTTGACGACGATCGGCATGGCTTTGCCGGCGAGATAATCCTTGGCTGCAGAACCATCCGAGAAACGACCGTAAGCGCCGGTCGGAACGCCGAGTTCGGCGCACAGATCCTTGGTGAATCCCTTCGAGCCTTCGAGTTGCGCGGCAGCTGCCGATGGACCGAAATGCTTGATGCGTGCCTGCGTGAGATCGTCGGCGAGGCCGGCGACCAGTGGTGCCTCCGGTCCGATAACGACGAAGCCGATGCGGTTCGTCTTGCAGAAGGCAATCACCGCCTCATGATCGCGCACGTCGAGGCCGACACACGTTGCCACCTGTGCGATACCCGCATTGCCGGGCGCCGCGAAGAGCATCTCGCAGAGCGGGCTCTTCCTGATCGCCCATGCCAGCGCGTGCTCGCGACCGCCCGAGCCGATGATGAGAATGTTCATGAAATTGCTCGTGATTTTTTGCGTTGATGAGATGCCACGGAACTGCCGCGCGAGGGATGAGGTGATGTATCATCGAAGCGGCCCGCACAAAACCGGCCCAAGGTAGCCTTGGAGATGGAATGCCCACAGATTTCGAGCATGAGAACCGGTCGGCATCACCCGTCAGCGGCCAGAACGCGCCGGAATATTCTGTGTCGGACCTGGCTGGCGCCATCAAGCGCACGGTCGAGGACGGCTTCGGCCATTTGCGGCTGCGCGGTGAGATTTCCGGGTATCGCGGGCCGCATGCGTCCGGGCACTGCTATTTCGCGTTGAAGGATGACAAGGCGAAGATCGAAGCGGTGATCTGGCGCGGTGTGTTCTCCAAATTGCGTTTCAAGCCCGAGGAGGGCATGGAGGTCGTCGCCGAAGGCCGGGTGACGACCTATCCCAACTCGTCGAAATACCAGATCGTCATTGAGCGCCTGGAACCGGCCGGAGTCGGCGCGTTGATGGCGCTACTCGAAGAACGCAAGCGCAAATTCACCTCCGAAGGCTTGTTCGCGGAGGAACGCAAGCGCCCGCTGCCTTTCCTGCCGCGCGTCATCGGTATCGTCACCTCGCCGACCGGCGCCGTCATTCGCGACATGCTGGCCGGCTTCACTGAGCGCTTTCCCGCCCATGTCATCGTGTGGCCCGCACGTGTACAGGGCGAGGGCAGTGCCGGCGAGGTCGCCGCCGGCATCCGTGGCTTCAACGCGCTGCGCCCCGGTGGACCGGTGCCGCGCCCGGATGTGCTGATTGTTGCGCGCGGCGGCGGCAGCCTGGAGGACTTGTGGAGCTTCAACGAGGAGATCGTCGTCCGCGCGGCGGCGGAAAGTGGGATACCGCTCATCTCCGCCGTCGGCCACGAAACGGACTGGACTTTGCTCGATCTCGTCGCTGATGCCCGTGCACCCACACCGACGAAGGCGGCCGAATGGGCTGTGCCGAAGTACTCCGACCTTTCCGAGCAGACACAGAAACTCGGCCTGCGCCGCGATGTCGCCCTGCGCCGCCTGATCGAGGGCATGCGTGCGCACTGGCGCGCGGCGGCGCGTGGATTGCCGCGCCGTGAAGATATCCTTGCCCTGCCGCGCCAGCGTTTCGATGCCGTCGAGCGTCGCCTTGGGCGCGCGCTCCTTGCCAACACCCGCGCGCATCACTTGCGTCATGCACGAATTGCAAGTCGGCTTTCGCCGCGCCTGGTGATGGGGCGTATCGACCGCACGCACGAGCGCCTGGAGGTCTGCGCGATGCGCGCCGCACGTGCCTTTGCCGCAACCGTCTCGACCGAGCGACGCAGGCTTGAAAGTCTCGCCGTACTGGCGCGCAGTCTGAGTTACCAGAGCGTGCTGGGGCGCGGTTTCGCGCTGGTCCGCGACGATGACGGTCATATGGTGCGCCGCCGCGAGGGGATCGTTTCGGGGCAATTGCTCACCATCGAGTTCAGCGACGGCATAATCGATGCGACTGCCGGTGCGCCGCGCCAGTCGGGAGAGCAGGCATCGGAGCCGGGACAGGCCCCCGGCGGGGCTCGGGCAGGCAGGGGGCGCCGGAGCGAGGGTGCATCGGCGGCCGCAGTCGCAGGCGCTGGATCCGCCGGTGCGAGTATGGCGAGGCCGCAGCGCAAAAGTGGGGATGCCTCCGGGGCCGACGCGGCTTCTGCGGGAAAGAGGACGACGGAGCGCTCGCCTCGCCGCCATCGCGACACCGGCCAGGGGTCCTTGTTCTGAGGAGATATCCAAGCCGGCGCATTGAGGCATTCGGCCGCTTTTGTTTGCGACCGGCAGCGCATTGCGCTAGAGCCTGATCGGCTGAGATGGAAGCCGTGATTGAGGTTCTCAGGCAAAGAGATAGAGCTGGCCACAATGGTCAGACCTCATTCAATCAAAGCCTGACCTGCTCGAATCCCCTGGGGGCAAACGGAGCGCAAGGACGCGATGAACCGCTTCGAGAAGATTTTCGGCCTCAAGGGCGAGGCCAAGGTGCGTTATCTGGACGGCGAATTTCAGATCGTCGAGCAGGGCGATTTCGTGCGCTGCGCCGTTACCGGCCAGACCATTCCGCTCTCTGAATTGCGTTACTGGAGCGTCGAGCTTCAGGAAGCGTATGCGACGGCGGAGATCTCGTTCAACCGCTACAAGGCGATGCGACGCGCTGAGGGGTGACCGCCCTCTATGGCGGCGGTGTTCACGCTTGACTGCAGCTTCCGGCTGGCAGGGATCTCATCGCCCACCGAGGCCTGAGCGATACCCGCCCGCGCTCAGTGCACCAGCCAGCAAGGCATCGGCCCGTTGCGCTTCTGCGTTCTCGAACGCGAGACGGATTGGCAACGTGCGCGCCAGCCGCGCCAGTTCGCGCAACGTCGCGCTTTCCCCGTTCAGTCGCACATGATCCTTCTCCGTCGTGACGAGTGCCGCGCCCGCCGCCGTCGCTGCCGCCATCAGGCGACGCGCATCCTCGTCGCTGAAGGCGTGATGATCCTTGAAGGCGTGCTGCGCCACGATGCGACCGCCGCATCGTTCCACGAGCGAAAAGAAACGCTGAGGATTGGCGATACCGGCGAATGCGACAATTGCCGTGCCGGCAAGCCAGGACAGATCGCCCGTTGGTTCCGCATGGGCTGCCAGCACAGGGCCAGGGAATTCCCGCCGCAACGTTGCAAGTCGCGCGGCCGTCCGATTCCATTCGGCGCGGTTGCCCGCGCCACTGTCCGTATCGGATTGAGGCTCGGCATTTTCGGGTTCCGGCTGACCATTGAGTACGATGGCACCGGCGAGCGACAACTGTGCTTCAAGCGGCGCGCGAAGCGGCCCGGCTGGAATGACGTGGCCATTGCCCAGGCCGCGCCGCGCATCGACCACGGCCAGGGCGAGATCCTTGACGAGCGCTGGGTTCTGCAACCCGTCGTCCATGATGATCGCGCTGTAGCCTGCTGCAGCCATCTCGATTGCAATAGCGCCCGCACGACGGTCGCGCGAGATCAGCGTCGGGGCCGCTCGCGCCAGAAGTAAAGGTTCATCGCCGACGTCATGCGCAGTATCCGTGCTGGCGTCGACCCAATGTGGCCCGTTAAGCCGGCCACCATAGCCGCGCGTCAGGATTGCCGGCCGCTCACCCATCGCTACCAGCCGTTGGGCGAGATGGAGCGTAAGCGGTGTCTTGCCGGTGCCGCCAGCCGTGAAGTTGCCCACGCAGATGACGGGCAGCCGCGAGCGATAGGTCTGTGGTTGTCTGAGCCGCCGTATGGCCAACCGCGCATAGAGCCATTCCACTGGGTAGAGGAAACGCACAAGTGGGGCGTCGCCGGGTCCATACCACCATGCGGGCTCGTCAAGAGGCACGTCGCATCTCGTCGTGTTTCGGCAGCAGCTCGAGGACGGCATCGACGGTCAGCGTCAGTGCCCCCGAAAGCCCTTCGAGTGCGGCGTCGGCGCCCGCGGTCATCCGCTTGAGCGCCTCGGGATCGGAAAGAATCGTGTCGGCGGCCTCCGCAAGGCGCGCCGCATCGGTGACGACGCGAGCGCCGCCGTGCTCCTTCAGGGCGAGATAGCTGTCTGCGAAATTGTGGGTGTTGGGTCCGGTCAGGATCGCGCAGCCGTGTCTTGCTGCCTCTATAGGGTTTTGGCCGCCGTGCGGCACCAGCGACCCACCGATCATCGCGACGGGCGCCAGGGCATAAAAGGTGCCGAGTTCTCCGATGGTATCGGCCACATAAACGTCCGTTGTCGCATCGGGCAGCGCGCCCGCCGCCCGCCGGCACGCGTTCAGCCCCCGGCCTAAAAGCATTTCCACAACGGCCGGACCGCGTTCGGGATGGCGCGGCACGATGATCGTGATGAGACGATCGTACTTCGCCTTGAGAAGCTCATGTGCCGCCGCGATTTGCTCGTCCTCGCCGGGATGCGTGCTCGCCGCCAGCAGCATCGGTCGCCCGGCGGTCGCCTCGCGCAGTTGCTGCAGCGCGTGCGCATCGACCGGTGGCGGCGGCGAGTCGATTTTCAGGTTGCCGCTGACGATGACCTTGCGTGCACCCAGCAGCGAGAAGGACCGCGCAAGTCGCGAATTCTGCGCCAGCACCAATGCGAACCGGCTGAACAGAGAAACCGCCATGCCCGAATTGCGCCGCCAGCGCTTGAAGCTGCGGTGCGACATGCGCGCATTGATGAGTGCTAGCGGAATACCGCGCCCGGCCGTCTCCAGAATGAGGTTCGGCCAGATTTCGGATTCGGTGAAGATTGCGATGTCCGGCTTCCAGTGGTCGACGAAGCGACGCGCATAACGTGGAGAATCGAGCGGTACGAACTGGTGGATGCCGCGTGGGCCAAGGCGCGCCATTGCCAGGGCCGCCGAGGTGCGCGTGCCGGTGGTGAGAAGAAACGAAAGATCCTCGCGGGCCTCCCGCAGTGCTGCAATGACAGGCAGTGCCGCGTTGGTCTCGCCGACACTGGCCGCATGCACCCATACGAGCGTTCCCATTGGCCGCGCCATGGAGGCAAAACCATATCGCTCGCCACGTCGCTCGGTGATCTCCTTGCCCTGTCGTGTCCGCAACGCGAGCCAGGCTGGAATAACGGGCTCGAGCCCGCGCGAGAGGGCTCGGTATAGCCTGAGCCTCAGTCCGGGCCGAGGGAGTGGGACGTCATGACCAAGCGCACCCGCCGGCGTTGCTCTCGTCACGTCGGCGCCTGCCAGCGCATAGGCCCGCCGCGTCGCTTCGTGGAGGCCGTCTTCCAGAGTGCGGCGATAGGCTTCCAGCTGCTCGGGGGTTGCATCGCGTGGCACGCGCACCGGCGGTCCGCTCGCTGCCGCCAGGATCGAGCGAGGCAGATTGATGGTCATGCGGCTCCACGTATCGAGCGCCAGGAACCGTGACGTCGCCAGCGCGACGGGGATCACCGGGCGACCTGAGAGCCGCGCCAGCGTGATGATACCCTCGCCGACGCGCCGCGCGGGGCCGGGCGGAACGTCCGCTGTCATGCATATCGACGAGCCGTCCTCGAGCGCACGCACGGCAAGCCGCAGCGCCTGCGCGCCCCCCCGGTCCTTTCGTCGTCCTCCTGCACCCGCCCCCCGGATGAGGTCGACGCCAAGCTCACTCATAGCGTTGCCGATGAGCTCTGCGTCGCCATGCCGCGCCACCATGGCTTTGACCGGCACCTGGTGGGTATTGAGCGTCGAAACCATCATGAACTGACCGTGCCAGAACGCGATGATTGCGGGATGCTCCGCATAAAGGCGTTCGGTCAGATCCGCAGGATCGAAGGCCTTTTTCGATGTGCGTTCCACATGCTTGATCAGGCGCGCGATTACGCGTCCTGCCACAGCCGGAATCTTGTGCGTTTTCAGTGGTGCGCGTACCATGCCACGAAGGCGCCTCGGCTGTCCTCGAAGGGAGCGTGGAGAAGGCGGGTGAATGCCTTGCGCATGGTTCCTATAGCGCTTAATTAGCGAAAGCAATTATCCCGAGCAGAGCAGGCGACCGAAGCGGTGGATTGGGTGCTGCATTCGAGCATGCGAGGCAATGTCGGCTGGATAGCGCCTGATGGCAACGCTCTTGAAGCAGACGCGCCGGGCTGTGCGCCTCGGCACTGCGAGGCTGAGACAGACGCTGGTTGAAAAATCCCCCGACTGGGCACGCGCCCGGTTTGGGCGCCCCGCGGCATATCTGGAGCTGATGCTGGCAGACCACGGCATCTTCCGGATCCTTTACCTCAACCGGCATCGTATCTCCAAGGATGCTTGGCGCGCAGCTCAGCCTTCTCCCAAGGACATCCGCCGCTTTGCCCGCGATGGTGTGCGGACGATCGTCAATCTGCGCGGCCCGCGTGACTGCTCCAGCTACACCCTGGAGCAGGAGGCCTGTGCCAAGCGGGGCATCGCGCTGGTGAATTATCAGGTGCGCTCGCGCGCCGCTCCCACGGTTGCCGAGATCAAGGGGGCCAAGGCGCTGTTCGAGTTGATCGAGTACCCAATCGTGATGCACTGCAAGTCGGGCGCCGATCGCGCCGGTCTGATGAGCGCACTTTATGTGCACTTCCACGAGGGCAGACCAATCGAAGAGGCCAAACGCCAGCTCTCGCTCAGATATGGGCATATCAGGCAGGCCGAGACCGGTGTGCTCGACTACTTCTTCGACCGCTATCTGGCCGACAACGCCCGCCGTCCCATGCCATTCCTGGAGTGGGTCGAGACCGTCTACGACCCCGACGAGGTCAAGCGCAGTTTCCGCGCCAAAGGCTGGGCCAACCGTCTGGTGAACTCGATCCTGCGTCGCGAATAGGTCTGCCTTTGTCACGAGAGGCATCGGCGCCCGGTCGGCGCCCAGTCTCAAGACGAGGCAGGTGGCCCGTCGGAGAGCAGTTGCGAGCGCACCAGTTCGGCATAGATGCCGCCACGCGCAACCAATTCGCCGTGAGTTCCCGTCTCGACGACGCGGCCGTCCTCCATCACGCAGATGAGATCGGCGTTCTGCACCGTCGAGAGCCGGTGTGCGATAACCAGCGTCGTGCGGTCTTCGGTGAACCGGTCAAGCGCGTCATGAACAAGCTTTTCCGAATGTGTGTCGAGTGCGCTCGTTGCCTCGTCCAGCAGCAGGATCGGAGCGTCCTTCAGAATTGCGCGTGCCAGTGCGAGCCGCTGCCGCTGTCCGCCTGAAAGCCGCAGTCCACGGTCGCCGATCTGTGTGTCGTAGCCGTTGGGCTGCGCAAGAATGAACTCATGCGCGGCGGCGGCCTTGGCCGCGGCGATGATATCCGCCTCGCTGGCTCCGAGTCGCCCGAGTGCGATGTTGGCGCGGATCGTGTCGTCGAACAGGGTCACGTCCTGGCTGACGATCGAGATGGCATTTCTGAGGGAACCGAGGCTCACCTCATCGATCCTCTGTCGGTCGATCAGGATTGCGCCACCTGTGACTTCGAACAGCCGCGGCACGAGATTGACGAGCGTCGATTTGCCCGCGCCCGAGCGGCCGACGAAGGCGACGGTCGTGCCTCCCGCCACGTCGAGTGACACATCGCGCACGGCATGGACGGTCGACTGGGCGCCATAGGTGAACGAGACGTTGTCGAACTGGATGCGCCCCGTGCTCACTTTCAATGGCTGCGCTCCGGGTTTGTCGATGATCGTCGGTTTCTCATCCAGTACGCCATAAACGCTTTCGATCGCCGCCAGCCCTTCTTGTATGCGACCCGCAAGATTGCCGATCGCGCGAATCGGCTGCGATGCCATCAGGAGAGCCGTGACGAAGCCCATGAAGTCGCCGACCGTCGAGATGCCGCTGGTGATCCGCCAGTAGGCGAAGGCGATGACACCCGCCACCGCCATGCCGCCCAATGCTTCCAACATCGGATCAAGGCGCGCGCGTGTGCGGATCGCCTTCATCCTCAGCCGAAACACCTCCTCGAATGAGGCGTTGACGCGGTCGGAGGCATAATCCTCCAGGCGGAATGTCTTGATGAGGCGAGCGCCTGAAAGCTTTTCGGAAAGCTCCGCTGTCATTTGGCCAAGTTCGGACTGCGTGTGCTTGGCGACTTTGCGCAGTCGCTCTGAGATGATCATGATGGGCGCGGCGGCCAGCGGGTAGACGCCGAGCACGATGAGCGCCATGGCCCAGTCGAGGTAGATCATCGTGCTCACGAGCACGAGGATTGAAAGGGAATCGCGCACGGCCGTGTTGAGGCCGGCCATCAGTCCCTGTTCGATGAACGACACATCGTTGGTGAGACGCGACATCATCCGGCCCGGCGTCTCACGCGATAACTGCGCGAAATCGGCGTGCATCAGGTGGGCAAAGGTCTTCTGCTTGAGGTCGGTCGTCATCCGCTGCACGATCCGGCTGGAGACGACCGTGTGCATGTAGAGAAAGAAGCTGCGCGCCGCCGTGATGGCGACGATGGCCACCAGCACCAGCGGCAGCATGCTCTGGTTGCCCTTGAGGAGCGTGTCGAACGATGTCTTGATGACCAGCGGATAGGCACCGGTGGTTGCGGCGAGGCATGCGGTCAGCGCGAGAGCATAGAGCAGGCTCTGCCAGCGTGGCCAGACCCAGTCGTCGAGAAACCGCATGAGAAGTTGGCGTGACACGGCATCGAAGCCGCGCGTGCGTCGTGCTCCGCGTTTGCGCGGAGCCTCGACGGTGATGCCGCCCGGCTCGGCATGCTGTTTCTGGTCAGGGTTTGTGTTGAGCACGCGTCCTCCAAGATCACCTAGGCATAACCCGCCAAGTATGATCGGGCGAGAGCCTGATCGGCCGAAAAGGAAGCGGTTGAACTTCCGGCGAAGGCGTGAATTTTCGAACAAAGGACTTGGAGCAGGTCACTTGGTCTAAATAATTCCACCACAACGGGATCTGCTCCGACCTGATCGGTCAAGCACGTGGCTGCTCAACCCGTGGCTCCTGGATCCAGCAAGCGGTGCATGTGAACGATGAAATAGCGCATGTGCGCGTTGTCGACCGTGCGCTGTGCGGCCGCTTTCCACGCCTTGTGCGCCTCGGCATAGTTCGGGAAGATGCCGACGATGTCGAGGTGCGAGAGATCGCGGAAGTGCACACCGTCGAGATCCTCGAGTTCTCCGCCGAACACGAGATGCAGAAGTTGTTTGGGCTGGGCTTCGCTGGGATTTGCCATGATGCTCTTGTTTTCCGATCTGATCGATCCTGTTGGGACGCCCTCGCAAGCGCGCCCGGTCATCTAAAGTGCAAGGAGCGAGTCTCCTCACAACTAACGTGCCCTTCTACTGGGGCGAGATGGTTCATTCCAGATCGCGAACCAGAATATTCAGTGCCGTGTGCTGCGACGCCGCCCCACTCCATCCTGTAACTTATTGTTTACGCTGTTGCTTAAGCTGATCTGAAGCAATTTGTGTCAATCTTGATATTATTGGTTCTCCATGGAACCAAGGCGTGACAGGCGAGGCGAGGCCGGCACGGTGTCTCGGGGGGCACCGTGCCGCGCTGTCCGTCGGTGTCACGGGTGCGAATGCCGCAGGCGCGCACCCTCATCCCCCGGCCAATGCCCACGACAGCCCCATGTCGGCCACCAGGCCGGCGAACAGAATCAAACCGGCGTCCCGGTTCGATCGGAACCGGGTGAGGCAGTTATCGGCATCCGCGGGGTCGAGGCTCACAACCTGCCAGACGAAATGCGCCGCCACCACCGCCAGCGCCAGAAACGTGAGGACGTGCGCCCCCGCCATCACTGCACCGATACTCCAGGCCAGGATGGCTACGATGTAGAAGCCGGCCACCCATCGCGGCGTTGCAGTCCCGAAATGCAGGGCGGTCGACTTGAGCCCCAGCATCAGGTCGTCCTCCTTATCCTGGTGGGCGTAAATCGTGTCATAGCCGATCGTCCATGCGACTGAGCCCACGTAAAGGGCTAGCGCCGGCAGCGCCAGAGCGCCCGTTTGGCTCGACCATCCCACCAGTGCACCCCAGTTGAACGCGAGGCCGAGCACGAATTGCGGCCAGTTCGTGATTCGCTTCATAAAGGGATAGATCAACACCAGCAGCAGCGATGCGATCGCCAGCCAGATGGTGAACGTGTTGAACTGCACGAGCACCGCAAGACCCGTGAGCCCAAGTGCCACGACGAAGGCGAGCGCCTGACGCGGGCTCACCTGACCTGAGGGGATGGGTCGGCTCTTGGTCCGCGCGACCTGTGCATCGAAATCGCGATCGACGATGTCGTTATAGGCGCAGCCGGCGGCCCGCATGACGAACGCGCCGACCGCGAACAGGACGAGATACCAGGGACTGGGATAGGCGCGCCCCGCGTCGAGCGAGGCCAGCGCCAGCGACCACCAGCACGGCAACAGCAATAGCCATGTGCCGATCGGGCGATCGGCGCGGGCGAGCCTCAGGTAGGGCCGCGAGAAGGCGGGCGCATAGGTATCGACCCAGTTGCCGCGCGGAGCATCGACCACCGGGGGCGGCTCGGTGGGCCCTGGTGGCTTCGTCGATGCTGGCGGTACGGGTATCGGCATGGCTCGATGGGCTGAGGCGTGGCAACGCGGCGGTTCCTGCCCGGAAACTAGTGCCTGATCGCAAGAGATGGAAGCACCGAGCAAGCCAGTAAGGCCGTCAGTTCGGATGGATCATGCGATTCGGCAAAAGTCCTCGGCGGCGCCCGCCTCGCTGCGCTTGCGCGTCCTGGCCAATCCGATATGAGGGCAGCCATGGCAATTCACGATTTCAGTGCCCAGAGGCTCTGGCTCGAGGCCCCGCTGACCGAGGACGGCGAGATTGCGGTGACGCGCGATCAGGCCAATTACCTGCGCAACGTGCTGCGGCTGAGCGATGGCGACAAGATCCTCGTCTTCAATGGCCACGACGGCGAATGGCGAGCCAGCCTCTCCGCGATCGGCAAACGCGACTGCAGCCTTCGTGTCGAATGCCAGATACGCCCTCAGACGGCGCCACAGCAACTCGTCTACCTGTTCGCACCATTGAAGCGCGCGCGACTGGACTACATGGTGCAGAAGGCCGTCGAACTGGGCGCGGGCCGCCTGGCGCCGGTGCTGACGCGCCGCACCGTTGCTGAGCGCGTCAATCTCGATCGTATGCGCGCCAACGCCATCGAGGCCGCCGAACAGTGCGGCATTCTGAGCATCCCCGAGATCGATGATCCGCAAAGGCTCGAGGCTCGGCTGGCAGCTTGGCCCGCCGGCGTCCCGCTCATCTTTTGTGACGAGGTCGCCGCGATAGCAAATCCCGTCGCCGCCCTGGCCGAACTCGCCGCGCATAGGCCTTCTCATTCCGCGGTTGGCGTTCTGGTCGGACCCGAAGGTGGCTTCGACGCCGCCGAGCGGGAGCTGCTCATGAGCCAGCCGTTCGTCACGGCGCTCTCGCTCGGGCCGCGAATCATGAGAGCCGACACGGCAGCAGTTGCCGCACTGACTCTCGTCAACGCGATGCTGGGTGATTGGCGTTGAGGTGCGCACCATCCGGGCGCCTTGATGCCGCCGCACTGCATGCGAACCATGCTTTTCATTCCGATGCGTTTGGCAAAGAGCAATCGGCAGACTGCTTATGCTCTTTTTGTACGCAACGTTGTTAAGGGGGACGTCGATCTGGGGGTTGCGCGATTGCGCATGGCGGACGGATAATGCGTTGCCGCCGATTGCGTTATATCAAGCACCATGTTGAGTTTTCTGCTTGGCTCTGCGTTGTCTGGGCATAGTCACAGGCACGCGCTTATTGCGAATTTCCGGCGCGTGCCAAATAGCATCGAGTAATGCGTTATGTATGGTTCTCGCGTGGCTGAAACCAAGGCCCTGTTTCCCGTGGTGCGTGCCGACAGCACCGCCCGCCGGATGGTGTCGGTTTCAGCGGCTTTAGTGACTGCGGGGCTTGCCATCGTCGATCCCCTCGGCATCGGCGCGCTCCGCGCCTCTGAAATGCCGCGCTTCATCGCCCAACAACAACTGCGCCCGTTGCAAGAGGCGCTTCTCGCCTACACCGCGCAGGCGACTGCTGCCGAAGCAGGAAATCGGCCGCTGTTCGACACTTCGGGATCGAACCGCCATCCTGGAGATGGCGTGCCGCCGGAGCTTCTGGGTGCGCCTGAATTGGTCACCGATCGCCTCTATCAGCTTACGACGACTGAGTTCCGCAGTACGCTCAATGCGGCACGCCGCGACGCGGGTGAGGCGCGCGCACTGGCCGATGAGATGAATCGCCGCGCCAGCGAGATTAGCGACCGGTTCGGCGGCGGCAGGGATCAGCTTCATGCGCAGGAGGCGTCACGCGAGGATGCCCGCGCGCGCCCTGTAATCGTTCTCCCGGCGATCACGCCGATTGCCGATCCGCAGGTCGGGATGTCTGGCACGCCAGTCGAAATGGGCAGCGGGGCGAGCGTGAAGATCTCTCGCGAGGATACCGGCCGTGCACCGGCGTCTGTTCCGTCAGCGGTGGTTCTGCCATCGTACCGCGAGCCTGTCGGATCAAGGCCGGTCGACGTTGGGGCCGATCAGCCGTCAAAGCTGGCGCAGCGGCCGGCGGCAGGTCGGGAGGCCACGGACATCGTCGAGGTGTCGCTCCCGTCGCGACCGGCGGCGGCGCCATTGCCCGGTCTGATGAGCCTGGGCGGTTCCAAGAAGAACGAAACGACGGGCGCAGGCGCGGCGGCTGCCTCGGTTGAGAACGACCCGCCAGCGACGGGTGCCGTCGCCAAATCCGTCGCAGAACCCAAGGGCGCCCCGGGGTCTCAGACGTCCGTCGGCCGCGTGGCCGCAGGAACATCTGCGGGTCCCAAACCGGTTTCCGTGACGCCGGGAGCTGGCCCGGCGCCCGTTGAGCGGCCGCGCTTCAAGACATCCAAGGCCTCGCCCGTGTCGCCACCCTTGTCGGCTGCGGCAGCTTACGGATACGTGCCTCTGTCGCCGCCTAAGGACCGCAGCACGAAGCGGGCCAAGGCCCAGCCGGATGTTGCGCCGCTACCAGCGCGCAACAGCGCCACGGGAATGGCCAGCAAGGGCGGGCAGGCCAAGCATGAGCCCAAATCAGCGGCGCTGCCGGCGGTCCCCGTAACGAAGGCACCGGGCAGATCTGCCGCGGCCGTCGAGCCGTCGGGCGGAGCCCCGCAAATGGGCGCTGGCGAGACTGGCGACGAGAACAATGAAAAAAAGGGGCTCTTCTCCTGGTTCAAGCCGCTCGGCAAGCCGATCGAGATGCCGCGCGAGATCCGATCTTACGGATGGGCGAATGACTGAGGTCGGGCTGGACCGATCCCCGGCATCAACAACACGCGCCCCGCCGTCCCTGTTTCATGCCCTGTTCACGCGGCTCTCTTGATAACGAGACTTGTGCGGCGGCCTGCCGGGCCGCATAACGGCATTCGGGACCCTGCCGGTTCGCGCGCTTATGCTGGCGCACCGTCACCCCGCACCGCACGCCCGCAAGAGTGATCCTGAGCCAACCAGAAGAACGAGAGCCGCATCGATGTCGACCCGCGTCGCAGGCGCAGAGAGCCCCATTGTGCGCTCCAAGGATGAACTGGTGGCCTGGATCGCCGCTGGCGAGAAGCCCAGGGTCGACTGGCGCATTGGCACCGAGCATGAGAAATTCGTCTTTTACACCGAGACCCATGCGCCGGTGCCATACGAGGGCAACCGCGGCATTCGCGCGCTGATGGAGGCGATGGTCGCGTGCTACCGCTGGGTGCCGATCATGGAGGGTGACAACGTCATCGCGTTGCGTCGGCCCGAAGGCGAGATCGGCGGCACCGTCAGCCTGGAGCCAGGTGGCCAGTTCGAGTTGTCCGGAGCGCCGCTCGTCAACCTGCACGAGACGGCCGCCGAGACCGAAGAGCATCTGCTCGAGGTGCTGCGCGTCGGCGAGCGGCTCGGCATCGGCTTTCTAGGCGTCGGCTTCTCCCCCAAATGGACGTTGGCGGAAACGCCCCGCATGCCGAAGGAGCGTTACGCGGTGATGACCCGCTATATGCCCCGCGTCGGCAGTCGTGGCCTCGACATGATGTATCGCACGGCCACCATCCAGGTGAATCTCGACTTTGCCAGTGAGGCCGACATGGTGCAGAAGCTGCGCGTGTCGCTCGCCCTGCAGCCGATCGCGACCGCGTTGTTTGCCTCCTCGCCCTTTACGGAGGGCCGCCCGAACGGCTTCAAGTCGATGCGCTCGGAGGTCTGGCGCGATACCGATCCGGCGCGCACAGGTCTCCTGCCGTTCGTGTTCGAGCCCGGCATGGGCTATGAGGCCTACGTCGATTACGCACTGTCAGTTCCGATGTATTTCGTTTACCGCGAGGGCCGCTACATCGATGTCGCCGGCTGCTCGTTCAAGGACTTCATGGCTGGTCGCCTCCCTGGCCTCGAAGGCGTCTATCCGACGCTCGACGACTGGTCCGATCACCTCACCACGCTGTTCCCCGAAGTGCGGCTGAAGCGCTTCCTCGAGATGCGCGGTGCCGATGGCGGACGTTGGGGGCGCATCGTTGCGCTGTCAGCGTTCTGGGTCGGTCTGCTTTACGATGAGACCGCACTCGCCGGCGCCTGGGATCTCGTCAAGGATTGGACGGGCGAAGAGCGCGACGAACTGCGCCGGAATGTGCCCCGTCTTGCGCTCGAAACGCAATTTCGCGGCCGTACCGTGCGTGATCTGGCGCGGGAAGTGCTGATGTTGTCGCGCATCGGCCTGCGCAACCGCCGCCGCATCGATCGGCTCTACCAAGACGAGACGATCTACCTTGCACCGTTGGAGGACGCTGTCGCGCGGGGCCTCACCTGCGCCGACGAATTGCTCAGCCGCTACCATGGCCGCTGGCAGGGCAGCGTCGAGCCGCTCTTTTCTGAGTTCGCGTTTTGATCTCGCTTGTGGGCGCAACTAGATGCATTTTCATCGTTTTGAGTATCCGGAGCCCCCATTGAACGCTGATCTTTCACCTCCCGTTCATCCTCGGTTCGTTAGCGTTGGCTGATCCTGTTGAGGCGCGCGTGTGTCGGCTGCCACCGGCACCTATGCTGGGGCATTTGCGAAACCATCGAGCGGTACGATTTCTGGAGGTCCGTTTTGACCGTGCGAATGCACATTTCGCTGGCACTTGCGGCGCTGCTCGGCGTTTCAGCGGCGATGGCAGCGCTAGCCCCCTCAGCCGAGGCGAACGCCTGCGCGGCGAATTGCCGTGCGCAACACAACCAGTGCCGCATCGCCACCAAGGGCAGTCCCAGTTGTGACGCCCGCCTGCAGCAGTGCCTGCAATCCTGCCTGAGGCGATAATACCGCCGGCTCGATCGCGTAGCTACGGAGAGTAGTCCGGCGGATGAGGTGCCGGCCGTCGAGCCCGGCCCGGCCATCACGCGCCTTGGCGACGTCTGGTCTCTGCGAGGCCATCGGATTTGAGACGTGATAGGCGCCACATGACCCTCCAAAACGATGCGACTCTGACCGGTCGAAAATCGGCGGCAGAGATAAATTGGGCAATCGGCTGGCGTGAGTGACGGAGAGACGCGCTGCTACGTGCCACGGGAAAAACGCATGTCGCCAACGCACGGAATTCGCGGCGAATTTCCGCGCACAGAAATCAAAAAATATGTAGTTATATCAACTAGTTATTTGTGGCGCACCCAAGAGGATTCGAACCTCTGACCTTTGCCTTCGGAGGGCAACGCTCTATCCAGCTGAGCTATGGGTGCCTTGGCCAGCGGCGTTGTGATACCCCATTCGTCGCGCCGCCGCAAACCGCGATTGGTGGCTCGTCCGGCCCGGAGATCTGCTTGGCCGCGCGGCGATGCGTCCCGACCGGGTGGCCCTGGCGGAGGCAGGACGTACCAGGCAGCCGGGTACACAGCGAGGAGGGAAAATGCCGGAGTTCAAGCCGCCGCGACCGGGGGAGGTTTCCGCCGCGCTTCCCCAAGCGCCTGATGCCGGGCTCTATTTCATCGGCCGTATTCGCTCGGCCTACCCGACGCCGGCCGATTGTCCCAAGAATATGCTGGAGCGGACCGCACAGGCGACGATTGAGGTCGATCCCCCGTTCGATGCAGGACTCGACGGTATCGAAGGGTTTTCTCACCTCATCGCGCTCTATTGGCTGGATCGGTCGCGGCGTGATCTCGTCGTGCAGCACCCCTCGCACCGTCCGGCGCCGACGGGCGTCTTCGCGCTTCGTTCGCCGGTACGACCCAATCCGATCGGCCTTGCTGTCGTCGAGGTGCTCGGGCGGGAGGGTAACAAGATTCGAATCCGCACAATTGATTGCGCCGACGGGACGCCGCTTCTCGATTTGAAGCCCTATCTTGCGTCATCGGATTGCGTGCCCGACGCCAGGCGGCCCTGACGTCGTCGGCAGAAAGGACTGTCATTCAAGTCTCCGCCGATCCGGCCGCCCCTTCGTCGGATCATGGGACGCGGGCTTTCAACAGGCTCTCAACAGGTTACCAAGCCTGGGCTTGCAGCAGGCGTCAAAAGTTATGAAAAACAGTCGCGTAGTTGCAGTCAGCTCAGCTTTTTTTCGAGATTGCGGGCAAGGGGGCGGAATGAACCAGGCAAATCATACCGAGGTTGAGGCGCTGCGCGCGGTAATCGACCGGCAAGGCTCGCGCATGTCCGAAATGCGCTGGGCGCTGGAGCGCATCCTGGAAGCGGCGGAAGGCAGTTCGGGGCTGACTTGGTCGGGGGTGGCGGATGTGGCGCGGCGAGCGCTCGCACATGAGGCGCGCCCGCTGCGCGCTTGAGGCAGCCCGTCGGTCTGCTCGGTCGCCGGGCTTGGCCTCGTCAGGCATGTGGATGCGGAAATCGGGGCCGTGACGCCTTGAGCGTAGATGGTGGCAGCTGAACTGCTGACCTTGCCGAGTACAGCACTTATAGTCGCGTCCCATGAGCAAGACATCCGATTACAAGACGCCTTCCGGCAGCCATGGCTCCCCGGCTGAAACCCGCGATCCCGATGCGGATAGTCGGGCAGAGCAGTGCTACGTGCCCGACGGCGAGCCGGTGCCCGTCGCGAAAGGCAGCCACGTCTACCTGATCGACGGCTCTGGCTACATATTCCGGGCGTTCCATGCCCTTCCACCACTGACGCGACCATCCGACGGGCTTCCCGTCGGCGCGGTTCATGGTTTCTGCCAGATGCTGTGGAAGCTGCTCGGTGACAGCAAGCTCGCCGACAAGCCGACACATATCGCAGTTGTCTTCGACCACTCGGCGAGGACGTTCCGTAACGACATCTATGACCAGTACAAGGCGAACCGCCCGCCGCCGCCGGAGGAACTCATTCCGCAGTTCCCGCTGATCCGCGATGCCGTCAAGGCGTTCAATGTCGCCTGCATCGAGCAGAAGGGATACGAGGCCGATGACCTGATCGCCACGTATGCGCGCCAGGTGGTTGAGGCAGGCGGTGACGTTACGATCGTCTCATCAGACAAGGACCTCATGCAACTTATTCGGCCGGGCATCGTCATGTTCGACGGGATGAAGAACAAGAAGATCGGGCCGGACGAGGTCAGGGAGAAGTTCGGCGTAGTGCCGGACAAGGTCGTTGACGTTCAGGCGCTGGCTGGAGATTCGACCGACAACGTGCCGGGCGTTCCGGGTATCGGCGTGAAGACCGCAGCGGAGCTCATCAACACATTTGAGGACCTCGATTCGCTGCTTGAGCGGGCCGGAGAGATCAGGCAACCCAAGCGGCGCGAGAAGCTCATCGCGTTCGCGAACCAGGCGCGCATCAGTCGCGATCTTGTCCGGCTGGCTCAGGACGTTCCGGTGAAGACATCGATCGATGCGATTGGCGTGCAGGACCCTGTGCCGGCGCCGCTGCTCGCGTTCCTGCGATCGATGGAATTTTCAACGCTGACGCGGCGGATTGCCGAGGCGCTGGGCGCGGATGTGAGCGATCTGCCCGAGATCTCGGTGGGCTCCTCGCTCAAGCGTGCGGATAAGGAAAAGCGTGTCGCGCAAGTGCACAAAGGGGATGGCAAAGCTGCTCCTCGACACCCGGTGGGCAAGGTATCCGCCGGCACGCCCGCGGCCGGGGTGCTGGCCATGGCAGAGTTGGCGCGCGCCGTTCCGGTCGACCGGTCGAAGTATGAGACCGTGCGCGATGTTGAGGGGTTGAAGCGTTGGATCGCGCGGTGCCGCAACGCGGGCCGGTTTGCGTTCGACACGGAAACGACGAGCCTCGATGCGATGCGGGCCGATCTGGTCGGCCTTTCTCTCGCCACCGAGCCGGGCGTCGCCTGCTATGTGCCACTTATGCACTTCTCGGGGGCCGAGGATCTTTTCGGCGGCGGCGGGCTCGTGGCAAACCAGATCCCGCTCGACGAAGCCCTCGCGCTAATGAAGCCGCTGCTCGAAGATCCGTCCATCCTGAAAATCGGGCAGAACCTCAAATACGACGCTCTGGTGCTGAGGCGGCTCGGTATTGCGATCGCGCCGATCGACGACACGATGCTGATCTCCTATGTGCTCGACGGCGGTCGAGGTGGACACGGAATGGACGATTTGTCCGAACGCCACCTGCAGCATACCTGCATACCTTTCTCGCACGTGATTCAACATGCGCCGGGAGCCAAGAAGGCGGAGAAGACGTTCGCAGCAGTGCCGATCGATAAGGCGACCGACTATGCGGCGGAGGATGCCGACGTCACCTTGCGGCTGTGGATGGTGATGAAGCCGCGGCTGGTGGCGGAAGGCATGGTGACGGTCTATGAGCGCCTCGAGCGACCGTTGCTGCCGGTAATCGTCGATATGGAGCACGCAGGCATCAAGGTCGACCGGCAGATTCTCTCGCGCCTGTCGGGAACGTTCGCGCAACGCATCGGTGCCC
Source organism: Hyphomicrobiaceae bacterium (assembly GCA_036768475.1). Taxonomy (GTDB): domain Bacteria; phylum Pseudomonadota; class Alphaproteobacteria; order Rhizobiales; family Hyphomicrobiaceae; genus JAEUMD01. The sequence continues at coordinate 54,474 of DAIPMW010000002.1, forward strand.
TGGAAGAAGAAGTCTACGACCTTGCGGGCGGAGAGCGCTTCAATCTGGGTTCGCCCAAGCAGCTCGGCGAGCTTCTGTTCGATCGGCTGAAGCTTCCCGGCGGCAAGAAAACCAAGACCGGCCAGTGGGAGACGCGGGCTGGATTGCTTGATGATCTGGCAGCAAACGAGGAACTGCCGGAAGATGCACGCCGTCTCATCAACACGATGTTGGAGTGGCGACAGCTCACCAAGCTGCGCTCGACCTACACCGATTCCCTGCCCAACCATCTCGATCCAGAAACGGGCCGCATTCACACAAGCTACGCACTCGCCGCGACCACGACGGGACGGCTCGCGTCCTCGGATCCGAACTTGCAGAACATTCCGGTGCGGACCAAGGAGGGTCGTGAGATTCGCACGGCCTTCATTGCGGAACAGGGCTGCAAGCTCATTTCGGCAGACTACAGTCAGATCGAACTGCGCGTGCTGGCGCACATTGCCGACATTCCGCAATTGAAGAAGGCTTTTGCAGACGGGCTCGACATTCATGCGATGACCGCTTCGGAGATGTTCGGCGTGCCGGTGAAAGGTATGCCGGCAGACGTGCGGCGGCGCGCCAAGGCGATCAACTTCGGCATCATCTATGGTATCTCGGCTTTTGGTCTTGCCAACCAGCTCGGCATCACGCGCGAGGAAGCTGGCCAGTACATCAAGACGTACTTTGAGCGCTTTCCTGGCATCCGCGACTACATGGAGGAGACCAAGCGCTTCGCTCACGACAACGGATATGTGCAGACGGTGTTTGGCCGGCGCGTGCATTACCCCGAGATCAACACACGCAACCCGTCGATGCGCGGCTTCCTTGAGCGTGCGGCGATCAACGCACCGATCCAGGGCTCGGCGGCTGACATAATCCGGCGCGCCATGATCCGCATGCCAACCGCGCTCGGGCAAGCGAAACTGAAGAGTGTGCGCATGCTTCTGCAGGTGCATGACGAACTGATCTTCGAGGCGCGCGACGGGGAAGTCGACAGGACCTTGAAGGTGGCGCGCGACGTGATGGAGGGCGCATCACTCCCGGCGATCGCCTTTTCGGTGCCGATCCATGTCGATGCAAAGGCGGCCGACAACTGGGAGGCGGCGCATTGAGCGCCGGTGCGTATAACGGCTACGCACTTCTGCCATCAACATCCTGATGCGTAGCGCGCGGGCGGCCGGTGTAACGGGCCGTGACAGATCGGGAGGTCTCGTGCGTCGTCTCATTTCTATCGCTACGACCATCGCGTTGGCCGGAACGATCGTGGCGGGCCTTCCTTCCGACGGCTGCGCTGCCGACGATCAGCCACCAAAGCTCATTTCACCACCACGCCCTGCGGAGGTCTCGATGCCGCGCCTCGTTCTTGCTCCCGATGTCGCCACCAAAGTCGGCCGCCAGGTCTGGCGCAACGAGACGGGCGGGGAGCGCGACATGATCACGGCATGGAACGAGGCGGAGGACTTCATGTCGCTTGGCATTGGGCACTTCATCTGGTTTCCCGACCGGCTCGAAACGCGCTTCCAGGAGAGCTTTCCCAAGATGCTGACGTTCCTGCGTCAGCACGGCGCCGCTCCTCCGTCCTGGCTCGACCGCGACAAAGTCCCTCCGTGTCCGTGGACAACGCGAGATCATTTTCAGAGAGAGTTCCGCGGCAAGCAGATGAGCGAGCTGCGCGCGTTCCTGCACGACAACGTGGGGCTTCAGGCGACCTATCTCGTCGAGCGCATGCAAGGGGCGCTGCCCAAGATCCTGGAAAGTCTTCCGACCGATGCGGAGCGTGCGCACGTTCGCGCTCAATTCATCCGGGTCGCGGCGGCCTCCCCGGATCTTTATCCGCTCGTCGACTACATCAACTTCAAGGGTGAAGGCATTGCGGCGTCGGAAACCTATCCGAATATCGATACCGGCGTGCCCGAAGGCTGGGGGCTCAAGCACGTGCTCATCGAGATGAAGGGCACAACGGCGGAGCAAGACGCGGTACTTGGTGAGTTCGCAGACGCAGCAGGCTACGTGCTAAAGCGCAGGATCCGAAACAATCCGCCCAATAAGCGCTGGGAAAAGGGCTGGCTGAAACGTGTCGATACATATCGGCGACCCTTGCCCTGAACGCGATAGACGGCGTGGGCATTTCCAGTGCTGGACGAGAAGCATTATTCTGATTACATCATAATCGTGGCTGTACAACCACGCGTGCACAGATTGCGCCAGGATTGCGTCGTGTTTGCGGGACTTCGAGCACACCAAAAGGCAGTATCGCAATTGACAGATTTTTTAGCTTGATGAGACGGCCCGTGGTAAGAAAACTTCACCTACTGTTGCATGTTCCCAAATGCGCGGGACGGTCAATTGAAACGCACCTCCAGCAGCACTTGGGCGATGAGCGCCTGTGGCGACCGGGCAAGCGCACGCGACGCTTGCCCCTTGAGATGCTTGCTCGCAAGTACGACGCGACTCCACCAGGCCCGTTGGAGAAAATCGATGCGATAGCCGGGCATCTGTTCGGACATTCCGTTGAGAAGTTGTTCCCGGACAGGCAATTTGTTCGCAGCGTGATCCTGCGCGAGCCGGAAAAGCAAATTCTCTCCTGGTACAATTATCGTATGATGCGTTACCTCTCGCAGGGACTGCATCCGTTTTCTTTCGGTTTGTTCCTGCAATCCTTTCCGGTGGATCCGGTTGCGCATTTCCTGTTGGAGCGATGGCTGGAGATGCCCTGGGTGAAGATTGCGGCTTTGACAGCCGCGCAGAAAGTTGCGCTGCTCGATCGGTCGCTGGCTCAGTTCGATCGCATCGTGGACATCGCAGAAGCTGACGACCTGTGTGCCTGGCACTGTGAGGATCTCGGTATTCCTATCACGGCCGAACGAATCAACACCTCTGAACAATGGGCGCGCAGGACTGGATGGAAACCGCTCAGGCAGAGCGATTTGACCGAACGCGAACTGCGGCTCTTGCGCGGCCGCTTTACGATCGATCGCTATCTGTGGCGTCGCTGGGCTCTGAAGCAGGACACCGAATTCAAGAACACCCGTCCTCGGCGTCTCGTTCCGCACGAGCCGCTACGTCCGTTCTACGAAATGCGCGTGCGGTCAGCGAGACAGTTCGGCTGGTAGCGCAGCGGTTCGGCGATTGCCGTTCGGTCGGCGCCGAGTTCGGCCCTTCTGGGGTTCGGCTGCGGTCGAGGCGTGCCCCTTGGTCAACATGCTGATCTGCGACGTGGTTGGGGTGCTCGATATTAACAAAAGTCAAGACTAAGGCACCCGGACCTTTGCATATTGCCTGCGGTTGGCACCGTTGCGCCCCTTGGGATGCGGGCGGGCCGCTTACGCTTAGCGTCGTTTTAGCGGGACGCTCGATATGCACCTTGCAGTTGCGCGCCTAATCGCTGGTTTTACGGTTTTTCTGCTCGCGGTGTTCGCTCAGGATGGAGCGCGTGCGGCGGATAGCGTCGCTTTTGATCTATCCGTGCTGTTTCCCGGCGTCGGCGCCGATTTGCGCTCGGGTCCGCTGTCCGGGTCGCCCCCCGCTGTCGAGGTCTTCTCCAGCAATAAATTTATCGGCTACGCTTTTTCGACGCGGGCGGTCACGCAATCGGTTGGATATTCAGGACGCCCTCTCGATATACACGTCGGTCTCGGCGTCGATGGTCGGATTACCGGGGCGCGTCTGGTGGCGCACGAGGAGCCGATCCTCGTCATTGGCATCCGGCCTCAGGATCTCGAGGCGTTCGTAAGCGGGCTCGCTGGGCTCGACATCCGACTGCAGCCGCGCGAACAGAAAAGCCCCGAGGGGGTTCCCGATCACGTCGTCGGCGCGACGGTTTCAAGCACAGTGATTAAGGATGCCGTCTTGAGGTCAGCCCGGACGATCGCGCAGGCGCGCGCGATGTTCGCAGCAGCGTCTGGCCGCCCGACTCTTGATCGCGCTTCATACACTGCGAAATCCTGGAGCGAGCTGCAGTCGGAGGGTGCGATTGCAAAACGCAGCATCACCTCAGGTGAGGTTGCGCAGGTGATCGGAAATTCGGCAACCGACCCCGATACCAACTTCATCGAGCTTTACGCCGCATTGCTGTCGCCCCCAATGATTGGCCAAAACCTTCTCGGTATGCGCGCATACGAGCGGGAAATGGCGCAACTCACCCTGCATGGTAATGCCATTCTGGTCGCCGGCCGGGGGCTCTACTCGTTCAAGGGCGTAGAGTGGCGTCAGACCGGAATCTTTCAGCGCATACAGTTGATCCAGGGCGCACGCACGTTGCGCTTGCGAAGTGACCTTTATGAGAATGTGGAGCAACTCGCCATCGCGGGTGCGCCCAACCTTCGTGAGATCGGGATTTTCCGGTTGCCGCCCGAGTTCAAGTTCAACCCGGTCGAGTCATGGCGGCTCGAATTGCTTGTTGAGCAAAACGTGAACGGCGAACGGCGGACCGCTGTGTTTCCGCTCGAGTATAAATTGCCGGACAGCCTCATCGTGTCGGCGGCCGGCAGGACGGCGCCGGGTTCGACGGTTAGCGGCGGCGCGGCCTCGCGATCGCCGTCTGTAACCTCGCAAGGTGCTCTGCATTCCGGCTCCGGGCGTCGGCAGGGTCTTTCAGGGCAGCCGAGCGAGGCCATGGAGCCTCTATGGGTTCAGATATGGCGCGATAAACGTCCGCTGATCGCCGTCCTGGTGGTGATGTTGATCACGTTGTCGGCCATTCTCTTCTTCCATGATGTGCTCACGCGAAACGTACAATTCTATAGGATCACGCGCCTTTCCTTTCTTGGCTTCACGTTGGTGTTCCTGGGGCTCATATCGGGGACGCAGCTTTCGATCGTGAATGTCGTCACGTTCACGCATGCCTTGCTTAGCGGGTTTCGCTGGGAAATCTTCCTTGTTGAGCCATTGACGTTCATTCTGTGGGGTTTCGTCGCCTTGGCATTGTTGTTCTGGGGGCGCGGTGTTTTCTGCGGCTGGCTGTGCCCGTTCGGCGCATTGCAGGAGCTGCTCAATGAAGGCGCGCGCAAGCTCGGGATTCGCCAGATCGAGGTGCCGTGGACGCTGCACGAGCGACTCTGGCCCATCAAGTATGCGGCGTTCCTGCTCATTCTCGGTGTTTCGTTCCAGTCGACAGTCGATGCATTCCGGATCGCGGAGATCGAACCCTTCAAGACGACGATAGCGCTCTGGTTCATGCGCGCTTGGCCGTATGTGCTTTATGCGGTTGCTTTGCTGACGGCAGGGCTCTTCATCGAACGCTTTTACTGCCGCTACCTGTGTCCGCTCGGAGCGGCACTGGCGATACCTGCAAAGCTCAGGATCTTCGAGTGGCTGAAACGGCGGCCGCAGTGCGGCCGGGAGTGCCGAATCTGCGCCTCCCGCTGCACAGTGCAGGCGATCAATCCAATCGGGCAGATCATTCCCAACGAGTGCATCTACTGTCTGCAGTGCCAAGCGAACTACTATGACCCCACAACATGTCTACCCTTGAAGCAACGTGCGGCGAGGCGGAGCGGCAAGCCGACAAGCGAGGCCGGCCATGGAACCTAAACTGACGCGACGGCGAGCCCTCGCTGTGCTCGCGGGGCTGGGACTGGCGGCGCATGGCGTGCGAGCGGCCAGCGCTCGCGTGCTCGAGTGGCGCGGAACCGCGCTCGGTGCTGACGCAACGCTGGTATTTGCCAGCGCGAGCAAGGCACAGGCAGAGGAGGCGTTGGCGCTATGTCGGGCAGAGATCGACCGTCTCGAACGGATCTTCAGCCTGTATCTCGATGAGTCTGAAATATCGCTGCTCAACGCGCGCGGAAGCCTCATAGAACCGTCGTTCGACATGCAGGCGTTGCTGACGCAAAGCCTGATGATGCACCGGGCGACTGACGGTCTGTTCGATCCCACCGTGCAGGCGATCTGGGAATTTCGCCGGAACTTGGCGGCGACGGGGGCTGATGTCAATGCCGCGCTTCCAGGACGTGTTCTTGAGAAGGTCGGGATCGAGAAGATCACGATGCTTCCGGAAAGTGTGGTGTTGCCTTCGGGTATGTCGATCAGCCTCAACGGCATTGCCCAGGGTTACATCACCGATCGGGTTGCGGATATCCTTCGCCGCCGCGGCTGGAGAGACGTGCTCATCGACCTCGGAGAGACGCGTGCATTGGATGGCCGGTCTTTCGACGTTCTAGTTCGGGAGAGTGGCCGGAAAATCCCCCTTGCCAATGGCGCGCTTGCAACCTCGAGTTCTATGCCGCTGCCGCTCGGTGCAAGCGCGGGGCTGCCGCATGTGTTTCATCCACGCTCAGGGACGGCAGCATCCCGCGACTGGAGCACGGTGACTGTGGCGCACGCCTCGGCTACGACTGCGGATGCGCTGTCCACGGCCCTCATGCTCTGTGGCGGCGGCGCGGACTTGGCAGGGCGCATCATGTCGCGGTTCCCAACGGCGCGAGCCTGGATATCGCGGCCCGACCGGGATGATCTCGTGATTGGGGCATAGGTTTGCGACGGAGATCCAGTCAGAGGGTTGCGTCCAATAATCAGCGCATCTGCGAACTGACCGCTCAGGTGGCCAATATGAAATGGGCCCGGGTGTCGCCGGGCCCATCTGTTTCATCCGTGCTCGAGTTCTGGATCGCGTTCATGTTTGACGGGAAACATGAACGCGATCCAGCACCTTATTTCGAGCATGTTTTTCACGCTGAACCGCTGCACACTTCAGCTAAACATGCTCTAAGAGCGGCAGGGAATAGCCGAAACGGTGCAATTGAACATTCCACTCCACGTGCATGTTTCCTTGCGGCTTTTTGCGTTGTGGGAACTCGCATACTGGGAGCCAAAGGCCTTCTTCGCGGCGATCTCCCAGGCAATCCAGGCCGAGCCGATGCCGCCCTTCTTCGTCAACGCAGAGAGGCGCGTGGCGGTGATTTTTTTGCTGGCGCACTGCGCAATGGGTTTGCCTTGCGGGATGGGCTTGCCGCCAGTGTTTGCAGGTTTGCCCTTGCCGGAAGGCTTCGTCGCCGGCTTGCCACCGGCATGCGGTTTTGGCTTGTCCTCGCCCTTGTCGAGTTCACTGATGTGCTTCGCTGGAGGCCCCTTCGACCCGACGGTTTTGGGGGCCTTGCCAAGACATGCCTCTTTGAGCGGTACCCAGTTTGAAATCTTGGGCGAACCCTTCACCTCGGCCATGTACTTGGTGTCTACGTCCGTTGTGATCTTGATGGTTTTCGTCAGCGTTGCGAGCCAATTGCCCGCTGGCCCTTTGACCGCGGCGACGGGCATGACGCCGCTCTTGTTGCCGCTGCTGTTGCGGATGACGAACTTGACCACGCCAGGGCCTTCCGTGTGTGCCCAGGCCTTCATGGTAACGATACGCGGGCAGAGATTGCTGCCCGAGTCAGTGAAGCCGAGCTGCACCTTGGTGACCTCAACGGCCGAAGCACTTCCTGCCAGTAGGGCTAAGGTGCCGCTCGCAATTCCGGTCATAAGGGTGGTGCGGCTGAAAAGCGTGTAACGCATTTGTGATCTCCGTCGTCTTGAGAGGTGCGCCGGGGTCGGCAGCCAGGTACCCCTCGGTCGCGACGGGCCGGAGAAAGGTTCAAGCCGGCGGATGGATTTTTTTTAGCATCCGTGACGTCATGGAGCGCGCGCCTTACGACGCTGAGGAATTCCGGTTTAACGCCGGATATCGCTATAATCATCTCTATTAATTAGGATTTTTACTCGTTTTGAGTTAAACGCTCGTCGCCAAGCGGGAATGCGCACTGATTGCCGCGCGATATATCGCAGACATGGTGCGAAAGGTGGCTTCGACAGGGTGGTGCCAGCTTTCAAGTTGATGTACCGAATTGGGGTCCAAAAGTCGGTCACTGCGAGCCTGGTGCACAACGACAACGCCCAGAATCACAAGGTCGCCATTATTTCTCTGATTCCATAGAACCCATGCGGGCGGCATTCGCGACTGCGGTCCAAGCCAGTGCCCGAAATGACGCGGTGAACCGCTCAAGATGGGAAATCAGGTTCCACGAAATCCAAAACAATCACTTCAGCTCCCTGGATCGGCAAATCTATTATATATACAGCACGTCGTAACGCCTTGTATGCGTCAACCGGACTCCATAATCCGATAGAAATAGTGCGCAAAGCGCGTTTTCTTGCCGGTTCCCGATGACCAACCTAGTCGTGTCACGCATTTGCGCGCTTGCAAATTCCCGACGCACTGCCGATTTGCCAGATCACTCAATTGTCTCGACAACACCATTCGGCATTTCAGTCGGATTTGCTATGATGCCTTGGATTTCGTTCGCATAACATGATCGAAAATGCCAACGTTGTTATGGAATTTACGTGTTGTTACGACAAGTCAGTTTCGCCACATAAGTGATTGACCATCATTGCTGGTCCAATGCATATTGAGTTATCAATGAATTGATTTGATTCATGGTGGGCCTCCGTGATTTGAGCGTCGGCCAACGTGTGAAATGTTGAAGAGAAATTGTCCCGGACTGGCGATCCGGCTTTAGTTTCATCCCAAAAGTCGTTGTTCCCATTAAATTTTGTAGGGAGGAATGCAGCGGTGCGCTGTGGAGGGATTTAAGGGGCAGCGGCGATGCTGAAACAGACATTCTGCATAACCATATGTACGCGGGGCCGAGCGGAACTTTTGAAGCAGTGTTTGGAGTCGGTTGCCGGCGAAATCGCCGCAACTGGTGGTTCTCATTCGGTCGTCGTGGTCGAGAACGACGTTGGGCCCCGCAGTGCAGGTGTTGTGCATCAGTTGAAATCGAGCTACCCCGGCCTCAATATCACCTACATCCTTGAGCCGAGATTGGGGATTTCGACGGCGCGGAACAGGGCTCTCGGTCTCGGTCTCGCAAGCAACGCAGACTGGATTGCATTCATTGATGACGATGAGGTGGCGCAGCCGGGCTGGCTGCAGGCTATGCTCAGGGGAGCTTCGACGTTGGAGGCGGACGTGCTCACGGGGCCGGTGCGCCACGTTCTTGAGCTGCAGCCTGTGTGGATGCGTGCCTGCAAGTTCAAGAACGTGGCGCGAGGCAGCACGCTATCGACGGCAGCAACCAATAATACTGCTGTGAGAGCAGCGTGGCTCCGCCCCCATTTTCCAGCGCTCAGCTTCGATGAGGACTTTAATTTTTCCGGTGGCGAAGATTCTGATTTCTTCTATCGCGTGACGGACCTCGGTGGCAGGATCGTGTGGGTCGATGACGCCTCCCTTTCGGAATTTGTGCCCGCTTCACGTTTGACATTGAAATATCAACTTGGACGTACAGTTCGGGTTGCTGAGAATTCATTTCGCATCCATAGGCGGCGGCGCGGATTTGCAGCCGCAATCCGGCGCTACCTTCCAAAGGCAATCGGCCGCATGGGGCGGGGCGTCATCCTGGTTGTCAGTGGCGCGGCGCTGCGCCTGTTCAGCAAACCAATTGGCGCACGCGTCTGGTTCGATGGCAGCAAGGCATTGGCATCCGGCGTCGGCACCATGCTTGGAGTGATCGGCGTGAAGCCGAATCCCTACGAAACGGTGACAGTCTGATCATTGCGGATTTACTTCTGATGGAATGGTCCACGAGCATCGCGGGCACCATCGGGTGCTGCTCAAAAATCGTAGTCTGGCAATACCCAGTGATTACGTTTGGCGATCTTGGCTCGCTCATTCCCGAATGTATCTGACGCCTCCTGTATGTCGCTATCGACCAGTTCCTGGATAGCAAGTTCCGGGAAGGTAACAAACGAGCGGTCGCGATGCCTCCATGTGAGTGTACTCAACGCCCCGTCGTCGAACACGGCATCCATTCGTGAAGTCAATTCGAGAAGCTCGCCGAAAACTCTATTCGACAAGCCTACGGCGTGCGATCCGACGGAACGTCCTTCATTCATGAATAGTCGGTCCGACCACCACCTGGTTCTCTTGAGCCCTCGCCGCCGTAGTGTGCCGAGCTGAAGAACGGCCCAGTCGTCGGGCAGGTTGCGCAATGCTTGACGGAACAGGGGATGGATCTTGTGGTGAAATACCACGTCGTCATCAAAGACCAGGATCGAGCGCAAGTTGTCTTGAAGTGCCTCTTTCAAAATCCGCTTCCAGGTGTCGAGGTAGGCATAGGCGCCTGCGGTTTTGATCGGCGGCTCTTTCCAGTATTCTCTCAGCGAATGCACGCGGCGCTCGTGATCGCCGCTGCGATAGACGTCCTTTTCGCTTAATATGTTGGACGGCTGGACCTTGCCAGTTGGGATCTGCAGATAAGCCTGGTATGCCTCGGACATTGAAGTGTCGCGCGCGTCTGAGGCTGAATATCTCTTGGCGTCAAGTCCAGCTCTTGCCAGCCTTTCGGAAGCCTTCTTCCAACGGTCCGGCCGCCGATCGAGATTGATCACATAGATGCGATCGAAGAACTGCCGCAAAGGCATCTCGTTTGTGCTGCAATGCACGGGTTCAAACCGAGTAGACCAGCGGCGCTGGAGCACGTGCCTAGATAATGTTTCGAGCGATCCCAGTGGCACTTCGCGCACTTTCCTATTTTCCAAATTTTTGCGTGCACCGAAACGTCGCATGATCTCTGGAAGCCAGCATCGGCGCTTGTGCGATCACGTGACCTCGTTGCCGCAAACGGCTAGATCGCATCCATTGTTTCCGTCAAACATGGATGCGATCCAGCATCTTGTTTTGAGCATGTTTTTCACGCTGAACCGCTGCACACTTCAGTTAAACATGCTCTAGAGCAGATGAGACTCAGATTAAATCGCGTCTGGCCGTTGTGGGCTGCTCTATCGTTTTGATTGGGTGAATGCTCGCCAGCGTCGATGCAAGCACGACGGCTGTCATCTCTGCCGATCAGCTTCTAAGGTCGTTACAGTCTACCGAAGCGGGCCGTGCAATTAAAAATCTGCCATTGTCCCCACCTTCTGGCCATGAGGTCCAGCGGCAAAGCTGTTTGTGAGCAGTTGGGTTCTGCTGGCGGCGGGGAGTTTGCATGCGTGGAAACGATGCGCAAGCAAGGCGTCAGGCGGATGCCAAAGCCAACGGCTCATTGTGACGCCGTGACTTGCCTTCGAAGTAGCAGCCGTTCTCGAGCGAAAGATGCCTGTGAAAGATATTGCCGTGCACTGAGCAGGCTGTCTTCAATATCAATGTCACGGCATAGATATCACCGGTCACCTCGCCCATGACCGTGACGGAACCGGCGCAAATGGCTCCCTCGACTATCCCGCGCTCGCTGATGGTGACGGAGGCTGACCGTACTTCGCCGATAAGCGTGCCTTCTATGATGACAGGACCGGGAAAGTTGATCGAACCTTCAAAGGTGGCACGCCGCGGTAGCGTAAATGTGGAAACAATCGCGTGCTGTTCAGCGCTCATGGGTCGGTCACCGATGGAACCAGGCAATGGGATGATTATCCAAGAAGCTTGCGGCCTGGCAAGGCTTAACAGCCTGCGCGCAGGACTGCAGGGACCGGGCATGCGCGCAATGGGCTTTACCAGAGCACATCAAGAGGCGAGTGCGGACAGGTGTTTCCTGCCACTTCAGCCACACATTGCTCTTGCAGAATCCGTACTCCAGTCGCCTCAACCCCTCTTCGTTGGCGGAACTGGCAGCCGAACGAAATCGTTCTGAGTGGTCGAGAGCGACGGCAATCGAAAGGACATGCTATGGCAAAGAACACGATTTGCCTGTGGTACGACAAGGATGCCGAGGCTGCGGCGCAATTTTATGCGCAGACGTTTCCTGACAGCGCAGTGAAAGCTGTTCACCGAGCCCCGAGCGACTACCCGTCAGGCAAGGCGGGTGATGTTCTGACAGTGGAATTTACAGTCGCCGGGATTCCCTGCCTTGGTCTTAACGGTGGCCCCGCGTTCAAGCATAACGAAGCCTTCTCGTTCCAGATCGCCACCAACGATCAGGAAGAAACCGACCGCTACTGGAACGCCATCGTCGGCAATGGCGGTCAGGAAAGTGCGTGCGGCTGGTGCAAAGACAAGTGGGGCGTGTCCTGGCAAATCACGCCGCGTGTGTTGACCGAAGCGCTCGCGGTTGGTGGAGGTGAGGCAAAACGCGCGTTCGAGGCAATGATGGGCATGAGGAAGATCGACGTTTCTGCGATCGAGGCAGCGCGGCGCGGCTGAGAATGCGTGCCACCTCATGCATGATCGCAGTGTCGGTAATGCTCCGGATATATACAACAATAATGTTCAAATACGTCCTATCGAACAATCGGTTGTTCAATTATCTTGCCACAATACACAAGCTAGATAAGCTAGGCAGCCTGTACGGGCTTTTGAAATCGAATCCATTTTGGTCATGCGTGATTATTACGCCATCCTCGGCTTGTCTCGCTCGGCGGGTCCAGAAGAGATCAAGTCGTCATATCGTCGGTTGGTCAAAAAGCACCATCCGGATATGACGCACGATGGTCGGATCGCGCCACTGCGTATTTACGAGATCAATGAAGCGTACGCAGTTCTGAACGATCGACGCCGGCGTGCCGCGTTCGACATGGCTTTGAGCAGCTACCGCAGGTATCGATATTTGCGCGTTGGGGTTTCACTCCTGTGCGTCTCGGGATCGTTTGGCATTCTGGTGCTCATGGCAATCGGAAGCTCGTTTGTCGGGGTAGCTTGCGGACCAATGTGCACGCGTGGCGAAGCAAGGCAGAGTCTTGTGCAGCCAGACTACAGTTACGTTCCGTGGATAGGTTGGCGGGACGGAGGCGCAGTAGCTGTCAAATCCGTTACCGGACTGCGCGAATCTCTCTCCGCTGGAGACGCGGCGGCGGGTATTACCGCGACCGGTGATTTGGCACGCGCAGAGCCACCTCCCGCGCAATCCAAATTCCTGTTTGCGACCACAGGGGCTTTTGCCGGTATGTCTGACAATGACAGGAGGCAAGACGAAGCAGTGCGGTCGCAAAACACGCCGGGAGGTTCACGCGAAGATCTGCGCGATTCCTCTGTTCTCGCGGCGAGGACTGAGGAGGGATCCCAACCTCCAAGGGTCGGCAGACTTGCCGGTGGTGGCGTCATACCGCTACCTGAAACCACCACAACGCGAGGCTGGGCGAAATTTTCCGATCCGATGTTAGGATTCTCATTTCGCTACCCGCGCGATAAATTTCCACTTAAACGGCTTGCTCACGGAAGTACCGTTCTAGTGTCCAGGGATGGGCGGGCGGTGGTTCGCCTTCGTCGAGACCAGCACATAAAGACGACTGGCAAGCGGGAGGAGCTGCAGACCTTTGCGCGCACCCGTTATGCCGGTGCCAACGTGGACATCACGGACATCAAGGGTGGCTTCGTCTTGACCGGCGAGCTGCGCGGGGAGGCGTTCCACGAAAGATTTATATTCTCGTGCAGGGACCATGTCGCTCACAGTCTCCTGATCGTCTACCCTCTCTCGGAGAAGCAGGAATATGCACCCGCGATTGCTGGAATTGATGGCAGCTACCAATCAATCCTGACAGATCGAATTGGTTCGACGTGCAGTCCGCCAAGCTCGTCGTGAGCATGGACGCCGATGAGAATGGCCAGAAAAGCTATAGTCAAGTTTCACATAAGCCATTCTACTCACTTATGATTTTATACGTGCTAAAGTATTCGTTAACGCGATATTAACACCGTCATTGCAAATTGATTTCTCCGCTGCCACGGCATTGGAGAGATGTGTTTTGCGTATTCGTTTTTTTCATGATTGGCGCGGCAATGAATCTGCGCTCCAAATTCGTGTTCTGCATGTGATTATTGCGGGGCTTTGTGCGGTCGCTGCTGCCGGTTGCGCGCAATTCACAGATAATTTGCCGGTGCAAAAGCGCAATGTGACACAGCATATTCCATTGCCGAATAATTCACTCCTCAAGTCACCTGATGCACCGAACTGCTCGACTGAAACGAGAGGAATTCCCAGGCAACAACCCCAGGTCAGCCAGTCGGCGTCCATCGAATCCCGCAACAACGTTCCTCAGGAAACCTTGTCGGGCGATCTGGCCGGGCGCACAAAACTTGAGTTCGAGCGCGATTGTTATCGCGACGTCGCGGGGCGGTTTCGAAAGCAATTGACCACATTACAGGATGCCGTACGCAAAACGGCGCGAGCCGTGAGCCGGCTGGACGATTCCGACAAGGTTGCGCGAGCGAGCGAGGGACCAATCAATCAATAGGTTTGAAATCAGTGTTACGGCGCAACGATCACTGGGTGCGTGATGCATGTAATGCCAATAGAACTGTTTTCCCCCGGACCAGAACGTTGCCGAGAAAGTTTTTCAAGTTAGTCGATACGCGGCGGCGGAGGCGAACCTATTAACTCGAGTTTTGATGGAAAGCGGCTGACATCCTCCTGCCGGATGCCAAACTCATCCCAGGTTACTCCGAGCCAGCAGCTGTTCGCCGACGCGGTGTCATCGGCGCGGACGGGATAGTGGGCCATCGCGACGAGAATCCCGGCGAGCAAGGCGCCCATACACAGACGGTAAAGACGGTAAATGTTGTCCAAGCGTGTCGAGCATGAAGGTCCGGCGCGCGAATTGCCACTACGCGCTGAAAGGCTCGTCAGGCCGGTTGACGGCGTAGGTCTCATCGATTTGAGGCAGCAGACTGGCCGAGTAGCCGTCACCAGAGAACACCGGTGCGACTCAGACAAGGCGGGCGATTGAAGAGAAAGCATGACGAATAGGGTCCATGCCCAAATTTGATCCCAATATCGGGGACTCGAGGCGACGCGGATATGCATTCAACGAAAAGGCTTATGCATCGCATCCACGTCGCTCCGAATGCCGAGAAACATGCTCGGCGACATCGTTGATTTCACGACCCACTTTCCTGGATCAGCTCCATGTAGCGTTGGAAGCCTCCCGGAGCATTCAGTGGAACGTGGTTGGGCGACCATGCTTCGGTTACGCTTCGGTCAGGAGTCGTTGCGTTCGCAATAGTCGACGTTGTTGCCATGCTTGCACTCATGGCAATGATGGCCAATGCGGTCAGTCCCGTGCATCTTGAAATGACTTTCATTTGAAATTCTCCTCTTGTTATCACGTCGAAGAAGGCGCGATTACTAAAAAAGTGAGTGAAGTTTGCAGATGAGTGATTGGTATCGCTGTGGAGTATTTTCGCGAATTTGATCTTCGCGATGCCAGGCGCTTCTTGAACCGGCATGATGCATAATACCTCTCATTCATAGATCAGAGCGTCCCAAACGGGACTCGATGAATGGTATTGATGAGAGAGGTGTTGATCTCAACGAGCAGCACTTATTTTTATTGATTTCGTCGGTTGGCCATTGCCCTTAGTTTGATCGTCGAAAAAGGAAACTCGCCGCCGTCTTTGTTCATTGAACCGACAATTAGCCCATCGCTTGGCAAACCGCGGAGCCAACGCGGTCGGGCTTTGATGAAGGTACCGATCGGCGCAAGAATCGCTTCGGCAAACGAATAGCCCAAGATATGATGCTTCCTCGCGAGCGATGAGAAGCAGAACGCAATTATCTTCGGTGCCGCAGTTGAGATTGGTTCGACCCTAAAGATCGCTCCACGATTCCTTGCGTTTGGAGGACGGCTATGGCTTCGGACGCGAACACCGCAGTACAGTCCGCAGAGATGAGCCTGGCTTCGTGCTCACCTTCTGAAGGTGTCGAGCGTGTGCTGGTACTCGGGGGCGGAGGCGTCAGAGGCGCGTTCCAGGCCGGAGCAATCAAGGCGATCATAGCGAAGGGCTTTGCTCCTGACGCCGTTTACGGCACTTCAGTTGGCGCGCTCAATGCGGCCTTTCTCGTGGAGCGCGCCTCGCGCTATAGGGGCGGCGAGATTGATTGGCCGAAGATCAGCGACGCATTGATTGACTTCTGGCTCAACGAGCTTGATAGGCCGGATAAGTTGTGGGCCCAAAGAAATCGTTTCTGTCTTCTTCTCGATATCATTCGTAACCGTTTCCGTAGCATCCTGGATACGTCACGCTGGGCAGCGATTATTGACAGATCCCTGTCAGAAAGAGCGATCCGAGATTCGCCCATCAAACTTAAAATCAATACCGTCGACATCAACACGCAGGCGAATTTCTACGCCGACAATAGTACGGTCAATATCAAGAACTATATCGTCGCAAGTGCTTCGGTTCCATTCCTGATGCCGCTCATCGAAATCGGTGGCTCCGCTTATTGCGACGGTGGCGCGCGACACATCGTGCTTCTCAAGCACGCCGTGCGCGATGGCGCGAGAAGTGTCATTTGTGTGGTGTGTCAGCCGGAGCGCGAGAAAATCGGACCCGTCGATGACCTGGGCAGCTTTGCAAAATTGCTGGAACGCGTAGGTGATATATCGAGCGCGCGCATCCTCGAAGACGATTTGGAATTGATCGATGCGAACAGTTCGTTCCTTCGATCATGCCCTGATTGTTGTGTTGCATCACTTTCTGGACAGAGGACACCGCTCACGCCGAATATTGTTCGTCCTGCCCGTGCCCTCAAGGTCGACCCTCTGAAATTCAACCGTGATGACATCGAGAAGATGATCGAGGCCGGATTTCGCCAGGGACAGAACATCAACCCTGCCGCGCTCAATTAAACTTTCCGTATGCTCCCACTTGCAACCGCCGGGCGCTGCGCACAATCTGATGCCCTCATTCAAGCGCACTTGGTCATTGTGGATGCGACAGGAACTCAAGCGCACTGCGACTGGGTAGGAAGAAGTAGCCCCCACCGCGCACACAGGTGAAGTCTTCATGGCCATGAACGACGATGGTTCCGTCCGGTGTTGGAATTGAGAACTGTCGGTTCATACTTCCCAAGCCGATCATCGGATCAATTTCGTTTGCGAGACCGCTGAAAGATGGCGCCTGCAGCCACGTCTGCTGTATGAATTCGAACTGCCGCTCGATGTCGGCATTGATGCACATGAACATCAAGCCCTTCTCCTCGCCGTCCTCATAAGGACGGCCGACCCGGAGAACGCGATGCCGGTTCGTGATCATCGATACCTGCTCAACATCGCCTGCATTAAAAGCATCACGCGGGTTGGCGCGGCGAATGTGTGCGCTGAACGGGCAGCGGTAGCCCTGCGGATCCTCGACACCAAAATAAAAATCGTTGTCGGCCTCTGCATTACGCTTGTCGGGGGAACGCACGAGAGAGGCTCCTCCAGGCCAGCGGCCGATCATTTTCGCAGCAAGCCAGTCGCGATCGATGCGACTGCCCCAGACGGTATCGCCGTGGTCCTTTCTCAGGCGCGCAACCTCCAACTCAAGGTAGTTGTTGAAGCCCTCGGTATCCTGTCGGATCTGCCGCACGACAAGGTAGCTTCCGTTGCGACCGAGATCGCGGGGAGCCTTGCTCCGCGTACTTCCTGGATCGAACTCGGGAAAGCGAAGCGGCAGACGCTCCGGCGGGTTCGGCAAGAAGTGGTTTGGGTCGTCGCCGGCATATACCTGCGGTGTCGGGGGGAATTTTCCGCGTTGATCGGGATAGCCGAGAATCAACTCACCCGGAGCGACCACGTGACATTCTGCGATGCCCTGGTAGTAACGCTTTGTTCCCCGCATCACGGGTTGCGAAATGCCGTCTGCAAATCCGAACGGCTCCGCGCTGAACTTGCGAATTTTGCGTCCCAGCTTCAACGAAATCTCTGTGGCGGTGTGCTTATGCGCGTGCAGCCAATCGCGTTCACGGCTGCAGGCTTTGTCAAGTTCGCTTTCATTTGCGGCATAGATGAGAAGGATGGCATCGACGGGCGCAGCCTTATTGCCCCAGTTCCAGTTGGGAGGCGCGTTATCGCCAGTATCGCCAAGGACGCGAGATCGCGTCTCGTCGGCCATTCCCCTCGAGAACGCAAACGGGAACGACGTTAGAGGATCGCGGGCCTGATCGCCGGCAGCGGATCCGGCAGCCTGCTTGAGTTCGAGCAATCGAAGGCCAGACGCAGACAAGCCCAGTGCTGTTGCCTCCTTCGGCATGCGTTCGCCGAAAGCGAGGCGTTTGCGCAGGTCATCAAGCCACGAACGGCAATTCTTCGTCTCGTGGTTGAAGCGGATCAGCATGCAGTGCGAAGCCTCGAGTTTTCCCATGCCGCCAAATATCAGCGTCTGGATTTCGTCGAATTCCAATGCCGACGCCGGGCGCGGCAGCGAATTGAACAAGCTGAGCCACGCGGCAGCATCACTTTCCGATTGGGCTCGGCTAAGGCCGTCCCGTATCAAAGCATTCGTGCGGATCCTATCGGTGGTCAGGCTTGGGTAACCGCTGTACCAACAAAGCGTGGGCCTTTGCTGGCGCCGCGCCCACCGTTTGAAGCGGTCACCATCCGTGGCGCCGTCGCGGAAGAGATCGCGCGACACCGGAAAGTCCAGTGTGTTGCTCCATACCGCCGTCAGCCCATTATGGGCTTTCGTAATGAAGTCTTCGAGGTAGCTTTCCCAGCTGCCGGCGTAGTTGGAAAAGAACAGCAACTTATCTGTGTTGGGCAAACGCACCCAACGCGCGAAGTGGATCGTTCCGATATTGCTTAAAAATCCAGGTCGAAACGTTGCCATCGTGGCAAGCTTTTCAATAATGAAAAGCGAAACGAAAAGAGCGACCCTGCGCGCCCAACCCTTCTTCATGGTCGAGATGGCAAACATATGATTTTGAATGAATCCAGGCGCATTCTCGCGCCTCGCGATGTCAGCGACGCAGTCTTGGACTGGGTCCAGATCGCGGGGGTGGTCGCTCATCTCAAGGGAATTCAATCTTAGTATCAAAAAAAATCCGAAAACAGCAGATGCAGCCGAAAAGAGCAACAGAGCAAAGGCAGTTCCAAGAATCAACGAAAATGGTGCCGAGAAATACCACGGCGAACCTAGTTCGTTGAACAGAATGTAGGCAAAAAGGAGCGTGAGAGCAGCCAGAACGGTTGAAATATAGCGAGAGTTTTTAATCGCATCGATTGCAATTCTGAACCATAGACGAAGACCCGTTATATCACCTTCTTTGTTCCAAGGTGCCGCCGCCCGATCGAGGAATGGTATCGGTGCAGGTGTACGAGCAAAGGTGAAATCGTCACTGGTGTCGCGCCATATCTCTTCGCGGGCGGTATCGAGCACCTTAAGCGGCGTGTGGCCAAAGTTCCTTGAAACAATTGCAGCGATCTTCTCCTGAAGTCGACTTTCATTCTTGATGCGTCGGCAGGAAAACCAGGGCGTGCCGCAGAAGGTAAGGCCGAGTGTTGAGGCAAGCCGTGGCTTGACGACAAGGGAATGTCGCTTCAGGAATTCGGCAAGATGCTCCCGATCACTCAACCCGCAGGCTTGCTTGAAGATGGGTCGCAACGTTTGGCCTGCGTCTGCAGCAATGAGGTCGATGACGTCGGCCTCCTTTCCGTCAGCAGTCAGTTCCAGCAGTATGTGCCCTGGCTTGCGGTCATTTCGATCGTGCGCCGGGTTCTCTCCCGGAACAATGTTGATGCTCAGGAAGTGAACGTAGCCGCCTTTGTCCAACGCGGATTTAAAGGCCCCGTTTACCGGATTGCCGAGCGCATCAAGAGCCGACTCGATTGCCGTCTCGTCGACATGCTCGGCTAGCTTGGCGCAAACAGTGACCATCGCCACCTCGGCAGGGCCTTCGATCTCGCCGATTTCAAGCTCCATTCGATAGGGAAACGGTCCGATCCGTTGCATCTTGCCGAGACGACCGGCGACTGGACGCCATTTTTTCTGGCGTAGAAGCACCTTGAACATTTGCGTGATCTGGGCCCGGGCGATCGCCTGACCGATGCATTTGTGCAATTGATATCCAAACAGCATGCCAGAGGCGCCGAACAAGAGTTCGCGCTCATCCAGCCGGTTGGGCAAATAGGATCCGGGTTGTTCGATTTCCTCGTTGTCGTGCATGGCTGACGCGGTTGCAGCGAGTACCGTGCTACCTTGCCGGATCAAGGTCTCGCGCGACGTCCCCTTGGCGATTGTGAAATCGGCAGTGGTGTAACGAAACAGGCCTGGATTGAGCGGTGGCTTGAAGCGCATGGCTTCGAACAGGCAGCGCTCCAGATCGTCGTCTTTGTCGGCGAGAGCGGCGCGCACACTTTCGGCAAATGCTTCTTGTCGCGTCAGCAAGACGTCCAGGATGTTGCCGGCAGCCAGCGTGTTGGTTGGAACAAAGCCTGTTGCCATGCCCATAAGGATGGAACGAATCATAGCGTCATCGACAACCGAATTGGGTAGCTCGCTCAATTCGATCAGCCGGTCGAGGACGGTCGTTTTGTGCAACGGGCCGCCTCGTGCACGTTCACGCGCCAGAGCTGCCGAGGCATCTATGAGGCGCCCGAGCCGTTCGGCTGCAAGAAGCGCCATATCCCGGACCTTCTTGTCTCCGGTCGGGTCGGCAAAAAACAGCATGCTCAGCGCAAACGTCCATTCAGCAAAGCTCTCCTCGTCGCGAATATCAAGACCGTAATAGTCTTTGCAGATGCGGGTCGGTACGCGAATGATCAAGTCCTGAATGACGTCAATGCGCCCGGCCGACCGATCGACCGCCTGCTCTGATACGGCCTTCGCGATGTCTCGGATCTTCTCGATATCGTGATCCTGAAAAGCTTGCCGGATTACGTCCCGCATCTGCCGATAGGCATTCGCGCCATCTGTGTCTTCGTCGCGCATACCCAAAACGAAATTGGTGCCGCCGGCCATCTCCGTCATCTCAAGGCCATACGGGGTCTCGAAGACGTCCTGGTGCTCCAGGATTTCTTTGACATCATCATACTTCGTCACGATGACAAGACGTCCGAGACGAAGTATTGGCCAATACTGCCGCAAAAGGCTATGTATCCAAATACTCTGAATCAACTTTTGCTGAATTCTGGAAGCCCAGTTCCCTTTCAGCGCTTGCAGATCAAAAGTTATGTCATCTGGCCTGTGAAGCCGCTGCAATGATTTGATTTTTTCATAATATTTTAGCGTCACCATCGTTGAACCTCCATCGAGGTAGAATGGGACCCGCAGTATCGACGCTCACTGCGGTGACTCTGATTCCTCAATCCAGGCGTCTTGGGAAGTATCGAAGCCAGCCAATTGCAGGCCGCGGATAAAAAAATTATTCCATCTTCTGTCGGAGAACGGCAGCCAGCGGAGATACTCGGCATTGAAGTCGGGGTGTCTTTTGAGAAGCTCGGTCAACTCCTGTCGTGCTCTGGTTGCCCGTCCGCTGCGCGATAGGGCGCCGATGCGAATAACCCTTGCGTACCAGTATCCCGGACGCAGTCGCAGTGATTTCTCGCACCAATTGATGGCTTCGTCCCAGCGACCAAGCATGCAGTACGCGGCACCGAGTTCGCCGGCCGTATGGAAGAGATAAAGATCGTGCGGACTTAAGCGGACGGCGATCCGCAATGGGCCGATTGCTTCATCGGCGCGGCCATCAAGAATGTAGGAACTGCCAATGGTCGCATGAGCGACGGAAAGACTTGGATTCTGTTCCAAGGCATCCCGAAGCGGGGCCCTGCATTCGACGACGTTGCCGCGCAAGATTTGAGAGATCCCCAGGAGCATGTTGGGGCGGGCATCCAATGGGTCGAGCCGCGAGGCATCACGGGCAAGCTGGTCCAACGCGTCGAGTTCAGTCTTGGAGCCCCTGTGCACCCAGATATTCCAGAATATCCACCAGGCAAGCTGGATATGAGCCTCTGCATTGCCAGGATCCTGCTTCAGCGCTTCCTCGAAAAGTCTGCGCGCCACAACAGCGTCGCCATGGGTGAGCTTCGATTGATGCCACATCCCGCGTCGAACGAGAGCCCAACTGTCGAGATCCTCAGCGGGTTTGGTTGAAGACCACCTCTGTTCAAGGCTCTCGATTTGTACGTCCAGGGCGGCGACAATATTCTTGGAAATATCGTCGAGAACCTCAAAGACGTCATCCAGAGTGCGGTCATACTTGGCCGTCCAGACGCTGAGTTGGCTCGAGCTGTCGATGAGTTCTGCGGTAACCCGCAGTTGCCTGTTGGCCAGGCGCACTGAGCCTTTCAACAAATATTGCGCGCCAAGGAGTCTGCCGATGCGCTCAGAGTTGATTGGCGTGCCGCGGAACAGGAAACTCGAATTGCGGGCGATCACAGGAAGCCATCGCAGACGCGATAACCCTGAGATCAGGTCCTCGGCGAGGCCGTCAGCGATAAAGTCGAGCTTTGAGTCTACGCTTGTGTTCTCAAATGGAAGTACAGCCAAAGCAGGGCGCCCGTTGAATCCGCGCACTGGCGAAGCCGTGTCGGGACTGACGATTAGCGGCGAGTGATCATCGTCAGCAGACGGTCGCTGACCGCTGCTGGCGGACGCCACATCGGCTCTGAAGACATGAACGGGCCTGTCGATATTCTTGAATCTGAGCTCGCCCAGGTCCTCAAATGTGACGTCAATCTTTCCGCGGACGTGCTCGCGCACGGTTTCACTGATGATGACACCTCGTCCCGTCGCGGCCTCCTGAAGGCGAGCCGCGATGTTGACGTCGTCGCCGAACAGCTCGTCGCCGTCGACAATGGCATCACCGCTGTTCACAGCAAGGCGGAACCGCATCTGCAAACTGAGAGGCAAGTCCACATTGATTTCGTCGATCGCCGACTCGATCTGTAAGGCACAACGCGTCGCCGACAGGGGATCGGGAAACTCCGCCATCAAGCCGTCCCCGGCAAGACTGAAAATGCGTCCGCGATGTTTTTCTATCAGGGCAAATATGGTTTTCCGGTCAGTACGCAAAACCGAGTGCGTCGCGTCTTCGTCAACTCCCGTCATACGACTGTAGGCGATGGCGTCCGCAGACAGCACAGTGACCAGCCGCCGCTCGAACGAACGAAACTCCATCGCCACCCCCGTCTCCGGAGTTACGCGAAAACCAGATTTCACATAGTACAATTGAGAAGCGTTGTCCGTCGAGGTCCGTTGCGTGTCGACCTGTGTCCGCTTGGACCGAGGTGCGAGGGGCAGGCCACGCAGGAACCGCAGCGAATGCTGTGAGGATAACAGAAATCGAGGAGTTGCCGGTTGGCGAGGTCCCGAGTGGGACACAGATCGCCAGCACGCGGCGGGACACACTGCTAATTGTCGGCAGAACTCGGCTCGTTCAGACATGTGTGTTCCGGCTTCGGCGGCGGGAGGAAAGCAAAGCGAGATGTCAATGCGCTAACGGCATCTCTCCGATGTCGGGCCAAAGGATCAGTGATGTCGCAACGGGTCAACGCTTACCCATGAGCGCGATCCAACAAGCGTTATCCAAATGGGCAATGTCGATTTGAGCCGATGCACCCGGTCTCCAAATGGCGGACGACGAGCGCGGGCAAGGCTCAAACTCGTCGTCCAAGTTTTGAAGCAATTCCGTCCGAGGCAAGATTATCGGCTTAGGGGGAGGTCACAGCACGACTCAGGCCCACGCTCTTATTCACGCGGGTACCCAACACCAGGAACATAGGACGATGTGATGGGGCGCCCACCCATCGCCAACTTCGAATAGTCATCGCAGTAATCGCAAAGGCTGTCGTTGCTCCGATCCACATCGGCGGCACGCGCCGCACCGATGCTCGAAACGGCACCCATGATGAAGGCGATCGTCAACACGAGGCTCGATGTGCTTGAGTACGGGAACATGGTCGATCTCCAATGGCACAAGGAAAAATCAAATGCTGAAATGGTCAACTGTTCGAAACGTTGGCAGCCAATGGATGGCCCCACCGGGGTCGATTTTGCGGCTGGTGCGCGAAGAATAATGCCGTTGAAGTTCGCCGGCTGTCCCAATTGGGACAGCCCTGGCTGATGAGGGTCACGTTATGTCGGCGTATCGGTTCAGCGAACGCGGGTAGCAGGCAAGCTGACCGGAAAGTCGTTTTATAGCGCCACGAGCCTCGAGGAATCCGAGTGCCTCATTGACCTTTTGTCTGCTCGACCCTAACAGCAGCGCCAGCTCCGCCTGTGAAACATAGAGCGGCAGGATCACTGGATGCGGGCTTGTAAAGTCCGTGTCGGGGCCCAAGAGGCGCAGTATGAAACGTGCCAATCGCATTTCGATTGGGTGAAATACAACTTCTTCCAGTTGAAGGCCTGTTTGCCGAAGTCGCGAGCAAAGAAAGCGTATCGCTGCGCGGGCAATATTCGAATTTTCCCCGATAAGACGATCGAAGGATGTGCGTGCCAGCGTCATCATGCGTGTTCGCGTGATTGTCGTTGCGTCGGCCGTCCTCGTGTCGCCATCCAAAAGAGCGATCTCACCGAAGATATCCCTGGGTTCGGCTATTCTGAACGATAGCTCCCGGCCCTCCTGCGAGACGACAGAGAGGCGGACGCGTCCCTCCACCACTAGATACAAATAATCCGGCGGATCGCCGCGGCAAAAAATCCGAGCACGTGCTGGCAAAGAGACGCTGCGCATTTCTGCAGCGATGGATTTGCAGTCGCGCTCATCCAGCACAGAAAAGAGCGGCGATCTTTGCACCAGCGAGGCGACGCTGTCAGTCATGGCGAACGACGAGCGATTGACTTGGGCGGGGTGCGCGAACGTACAGCGCTTTAAGCACCCAATGATAGTATTTGGCGTTCACTTACGCAATCCGAGACCGTTGATTGCAGTCCAATCCCGATGTGCCGAACGAGCCGCCTTGCCTCCGAGAAGCGAAAGCAGAAAGTTCGCTCAGCAAGATGCAGACGAGTGTATCGCTGACCGCCGCTCACATCTCGCCCGTCGAAAAGAAATCTGTCGCCCAGTCCCGATCGGGACTGCGCCCCAGTCATGACTTGGGCATACTCATGAAGTTCGCCTGAAAATCTCAGGCAATCGACCAAGCCTACCTAAGGAGGCAGTCATGACCGTTGCTCGTTCCATCGCTGCGAATGCTCTGATCCTGGTGTTGGCGTCAAGCACGGGCAGTGCCGCCAAGGCCGACAGCAGTTCTGAATTGTTGACCGTGAAGCCGCTCCACGGCATCAGCTTCGACCTTGGAAGCAAGAGAGCTGCTGCTTATTTCAGGAGTGTCGCGGGCTACTGCAAGCTCGTTTTGACATACGCAGAGCCCCTCGTATTGGACATCCCTCCTGCCGCGACAGTGACGAGGTTCGAAAGTGATTTGTTGGCAGGCCGCACGATCCGCTACACATCCATTGACAATGCAATCGCCGACTTTCGGTGCGGTGTTGATGCGAAATCAATGACCATCCTTCTCTTGAAGGATGTTGCGACAACGGACAACTGAGCCGGTCGCACGATCCCGGAGCGGCTCATGACGCTGGTATGAAATCCTTGCGCTCGCACATACGCACTTCAGTTCGAGCGTGAGCGTGTCGCTCCACCGGTCGGCACGTGGCCTTCTGAATGTAATGGTTAGGGTGGAGGCTCACCCACTTCGCGCCCTCGACTTGCGATGCGATCGCGCACCCGATCATTGTCGAGGGCTCCTGCAGTGGCATTGGCGACAACTCGCGACATGTCGCTCCTTCAAGGACAGAGCAGACGGTAAACACAAGCTCAAGCATCAACCCAACTCCGCGTTTCGTTGTTCGTTAACGCATCGATCAAGCCTCAGGTTCCCAAAGCCAAATGCAAGAGCAGATGCGTCTTCCCGCAGAACGCTGGGTGTATGGAGACGGTTTGAAGGGGCCGATCGAGCGCGTTGCTTTACGGGGGTGGCACATATGTCCGACGTCTGAGTGACAAAAGTATCGCCAAGCTGACGAAGTTTGTCACTGCCGAAGGCGAGTATCAGCCCCGCGATCCAAATGCCCCGAAATCGTGCATCGCGTGGAAGCGTTCCGCCCACCCGGCTTTTTCACGGACCTGTTAAGGGTGCCAGCCACACAATGCTTATCATTGAACTTGTTTTTAAATAGAATGCATTTGGATGGGCTGGACGAAAAATTAATCAACGCGGCAAATGTCGGTCACGCCATCTGGAGGGATACGATTCAGACCGGAAACGATCAATCCAATGTCGATCGAAAAAATTTTCATGACTCCCGGGAACGATCGGGCCGCCGCTGACGACGCGCGCCGGATGTCTCCGGGCGTGCTTTCGCACACGCCTGACGTTGGTATCAAACCGCACAAGCAAGCGATTCCGATCCTTGAACTGACTGCGGCGTCTCTGCTCGTCGCCACGCTTGTCCTTATCCTGAATGGCCAGATCCTGATGGGCATTGCCGCAGGCGTTGCCGCTCTCACCATTTATCCGCTGCTCGTGCAGCTATGGCCGGTGGGCCATGCCAGCTCGATCTTCGGTCTTGTATTGTTCAGTTCTTCGTTGTTCGTCATCGGATTGCCGGACGTCGCGTATGTGGCGAAGCTTGCAGCCGGTGCCGCTGCCCTGTCCGGTGCAGCGCTGTTTTTCCTTCAGCGTTTGCGCGAAATCGATCAATCTGCGAGTGTTGCACGCTATACATCCATGTTGCTTTTCGAAGGCAGGATCGGCTCGGCGCAATATCACGATCAACGCGTCGAATTGTGTGACAAGTTTCTGGTCCTCAGCGAGCGTTCTGGGAGAGCGCTGAGCGTCTTGGCACTCAGATGGCGATGCTTCACGCGACAATCGGCGTCAGACTCCTCTGGCGATGACGGCACCGAAGATCGATTTCTCGTCAGAAACATTGATCGGCACTTCCTGCGAATGGATCTCTCGACGTATATCGGTGACAATGTCCGCGGATCCGATATCCTGATACCGGATGCTCAGGAGGATGAGCTGTTTCTCGTTTGTCCAGACACGGATGGAGCGGGCATTGCGGCAATGAAGCTCAGACTTGAAGGTTTGCTTCGCGAACACTGGCAATGCGAAATCGATTTCGGTCATGCCAGCTATCCTGACGACGGTATTTCGACCATCGAACTCATTCAATCGGCAAGGCGGCGGATGACAAGAACTAGTCCGATCTCTGTGGTGGGCCAGGGATAACGGCCCACCTGCGCGATATTCACGTGATACTCGTGCCGCGATGCGAACGAAGAACGGGTCAAGCCCATGCACGGGATTTCGGCCGGCCGCTACCGTGACCTCGAGAATTTATTGCTTCCTGGTGGAAGCAATTGGGAGGCGCGCGGCTTGACTTTGCGCCAGTTTCACAAATCCGCATTAGGCTGGCGTAGCGATGGCCGGCATATGGCGAGATCGGCAGTGGAGAGGCTGGCCGTAATTGTCACCCTGCCGATTTGGGGGAGCGTTATTCTGGCCCTTTGGCTGATGATCAAGGTTTCGGCGCCGCGTCATCCAGCCGTGTTCTTGCAGGAACGTGCCGGTCTCAACGGTAGAGTCTTCCGAATCGCTAAGTTGAGAACAATGGTTCCCGATGCGGAGCAGCGCAAGAAGGAGCTCGCCAAACGTCAAGAGGGAGATGCCGTTTTCGATTTCAAATTGAGCAAAGATCCACGAACGACCAAGCTCGGGCACATTTTAAGAGCGACATATCTCGATGAGCTGCCTCAGCTCTTCAACGTGCTGGCAAACCAGATGAGCCTCGTCGGCCCACGGCCGAACACGTTTCCTGTCTCCAGGTACAGGCCGTGGTGGCGATTCCGCCTGATGTGTAAGCCGGGGCTCACTGGACCTGCTCAGATCCATCGGCATGAGTGCAATAAGTTTGCCGATCGGGTGCGGCAGGACATTCGCTATGTCCGCCGTCAGTCGTGGGCGTATGACGTTTGCATCCTCGTTCGTACCATCACTCAGGTCTTCATGCGTGGAAAAGGTATCTGAGCCGATGAGCCGGGATGCGAAAATGCATGAACCGATCCCGGTATCGAAACTTACGCCATATCGGCTGACGGCCATCGCCGCCGCATTGGTTGCACTTCTGGCATTGGCGCTGGCATCTCCTCTTTATGGCCTCATTGCAGTTGCGACATTCGGCTCGGTCATCATTGTCCCCTTGGCCATTCGCCATCCGCATTTGGCAGTTTGCGCATTGGCCTTCACGACCGCGAGCAATCTGACCGAGGCCTTGGTTGTCAGGTTTGGTGTACCGTCGCCGAGCAAAGCCATCGTCGGCTTCCTCATTGTCGTGCTGGTCTATGATGTAGTGACCCATAAGCGCCAGTTGAATATCGATCCGCGCGCTGTCGCGGTCCTTTGCGCATATTTCGTGATTGCAGGTGTCGGAGTTTTCTGGGCTCGCGACGCCGATGTGACATTCGACGCAACTGTCGCTGTTGCCAATGAGCTTATCATTGTCGTGCTGGTGCTCGCTTTCGTGTCGAACATGCGTGAGTTTCAGGCCGTGATGGTGTGTCTCGTCGCCGGCCTCTTTCTGGTCTCGCTGCTGGGATGGGTCAATGCGCTCTTCTTCTCCTACGACAAGGCGTTCGGTGGCTTGGCGCAGTTCGCGGAGTTGCAGATCGTGGAAGAGAATGTTTCCGCCAGGTTCACCGGCGGCTATTCCGATCCCAATGCGATGGGACGCGCCCTCGCCGTCGGCGTTGCGCTGGCGTTCGGCCAGCTCATTTCGACCCGCGGTCTAATCGGCAAGGCGTTGTACGTGGTTGTGCTGACGGTCCTTTTAGCGGGCATCATCCTGACGTTCTCGAGAGGAGCGATGGTCGGTATCCTCGCCATGCTGATGGTGCTCGCTTGGTACTATCGCAACAAACTTCACATGGCGCTCTTGGCTCTGGTGCCGCTGGGCCTCGCCTTCTTCGTTCTAGCGCCGCAAAGTTATTTCGATCGCGTGGCGAAAGTTTTTGCTGCGGGTGCGTCCGAGGAGACCGTCGTCTCCGGACCCGATGAGTCGGATGAATCGATTACCAACCGTTTCGATGAGATGCAGGCCGCTGTCGCCGTATTCAAGGATAACATGATTGGCGGCGTTGGAAGAGGCAACTTCATGAACTTGTATGACAAGTACGCACTTGATTTAAACATGCGGGTCAGGCACGAGCCCAGGCAAAGCCATAGCGACATTCTACAGGTAGCTTCCGAACAGGGTTTGCTGGGGTTGATTGTATTCGCAGCATTGTGGGTCGTGAGCCTCAACAACGCCATTCGCGCATGCGGTGCGATGGTCGATAACCGACGGGCCGCCGGATTGGCATTGGGAATTCTGCTGGCGCTGACGGGCTATTTTACGGCATCGCTCGTACTCCACGAATCCTATCCGAGACTCTTCTGGTTCATAATTGCGTTAGCCCTGAGCCTGCCGGCCCTATCGCATCGGGAGGTAGTGCGAGACATAGCAGGCCGGGCTGGCGTGGGTGGTTCACAAAGGTAGTTCTGGGCAGGTCACTGCGTGCCTGCGGGCGATTTCTTAACTATGCCACGTTCGTGCATTTGCCATGATCATAATATGCAGTGGAAATCGCGTGGACATTCCTCGGTCTTGATTGTTGTCACAGCATGACGCGATTTTCTCGCCTCGAAAGATACGTGTAGAAATAGACCTGCATGGAAACGAAAGTGCATTCCCGAACTGTCGCGCCGGAGAGGTGGCGCAGCGCTGCTGCGGCGGCCATCGGGATTGCGACGGGGCGGTGTCGCTCAACGACGCTTCTCATCGGCCTTCCGGTTGCCGCGATGGTGGCCGCCCTGATCATCAATATCGTGGTGCCGCCGAAGTTCCAGGCACACGCCTCAGTCCTGGTTCGATTCGGCCGCGAGTATGTCTACCGCCCGGTCACGGGCGAATCGAGCAACGTCGCGCCATGGCGCACAGAGATCGCCGTCAATGCAGAGCTCGAGATCCTGAACAGTCAGACAGTCAAGAACGCTGTCATCGCCAAACTGGGAAGTGAAAGGGTCCTTGGACCCGAAGCACCAAGTTCGGGCACAAAGCCATGGTGGAAAACAGCGATCAAAGAAAGCTTTTTGAAAGTTGGACTGCTCCAACGCCATCAAAGCGAGATCAGCAAGGCTCTGCAGACGTATGAGAAGAGCTTCCAGGTGGTGGGGGTCAAGAACTCTAACGTCATCAACATGAGCTATATTTCCGAAAATCGGAAAGATGCACTCGACATTTTAAAGGCGCATCTGGACGAGTACATGGCCCTGCGTGAAGCCCTTTATAAGTCGCCGGGACTGGAATCTTATGAAAAGGTGTTGCGTCTGCGCCGGGAGGCGCTGGAAAAGGCGCAGGGTGACTTCGAGGACTTCAAGGAAAAGCGCAAGATCACGATGCTGGGAGCGCAGCTGCGAAATCTATTTTCACAGGAACTGCAGATCCGCAATCAAATCATGCAAATTGATACCGATATCAAACAAACGGAAGCGTTCGTGCAGTCCTCACCATTGGTCGGCGGCGTTCCTCTGAGCGTCGTCGCCGAAGCCGAAGCCAAGAAAAAGGGCTTTGTAGTGTCGCGACAGCAGTTGCTGCGCGAGCTGGCGACGGTTCAAGAGGCTATAAAGGTGCTGGAAGGCCGCCGTGCCGAGTTCGAGTTGCTTGAGGGTAACATTAGCTTTGCTCGCCGCCAGCTCAATTCCATCCAGGAGAAGATCAGCGAGGTAAGGCTGGAGGATGCGGTGGCACCATCGAGTCAATCCGGTGTGCGGATACTGCAAGAACCGTATGCACCGGAACTGCCATCAGGGCCGTCGCCGTTGTTGAAGATCCTGCTTGCCGGTGCGTTGGGGTTCGTCGCTGCATTAGGACTGATCGCGGGACAACGGGCATGGCAGGTAACCGGTAGAACCACCACACTCACAGGAAACTGATACGTTCCAAGCCGAGCTGATCACAGCCCATCCGCCCTTAGAGCCTGTTGATGTGAAGAGTGCAGCGGTTAAGCAGGAAAAACATTCTCGCAACAAGGTGCTGGATCGCGTTCATGGTTTCGTCAAACATGAACGCGATTTAACGTTGCTCATATTTATCTGCAGCTTGGGAAAGCCTGTTGAAGAGCATGATCGCTACTTCTTCCAGCCGCCGACCATCAAGGAGCCATAGGACAAGAAGATAGACGATCGCACCCGCTGCGATCTGGAGCGAGAGGCTTGCAAGGGCTCCAAACGATAAGGTTGTGAAGGCGACACTCTGGACGACCAGCACCATGACCAGTCCTGAGGCGACTGCTGGAAGAACTGATCTTCCAAGGTCCATCGGCTTGATCGCGAACCACTCTTTAGCAACGTAGATTTCCGCAAGGCAGCCGATTAAAGCCGCCCCGGTGGCTGCGTAGCAAATGGCAAGCGGCGACCGGAAAAAGTAGATGATGATCGGGGATAATACGACAAACGCAGTCAGCCGGGCGGCAGTGATACGAACAAGCACGTCGGGGCGACCCGTTGCCTTCAATCCGTCTCCGACAATCCAGAATAGTGCGCCGAGTGTTGCATTCACCGCGATAACTGCGGCGAAGGGCACCGCCATGATCCATTTTTCCCCGAAGATGAGCGGAATGGAAGTTGGTGCTGTCGCGGCAATTCCAAGCCCGATAGCGATCAGGCCATACGAAATGTAACGGAGTGCGTTCAGGATGTATTTCGAGGTATTGCCGCTGACACGATGCAGGGTTGCGATAGTCGGGAAGAGCACTGTCGTAAGAACGATACATATTTGGGTAACCGTCACCTCGGAGATCCTGGCGGCGAGATAGAAGTAGCCAAGCGGCACCTCGCCGAAAATCATGATCACGGCTATCTGATCGGCCTTGTTCAGAAATTCGTAGAGCAGACCATTCAGCCACGTGTGGCGGCCATAGGATATGAGATCAAGCGCAACGTTCCGCTTGATTCTGGCCCGTGGCCGCCAGGGGATTGCAAGCCAGAATGCCAATGTTCGTACTGCTGACCCGGCAAGGAATCCTGCGGTCAAACTCCAAAGTCCCCAACCCGAAATTACGAGCATCACGATGACTGCGGTTTTTGTCACAGCAGCAAGGATCTGCACGGTAGCCACACGCTTGAACAAGAGCTGTCTGCGCAATAGCGTCCAGTGAGTCATACCTACTGCTTCGAGAGGGAGAGCGAGAGACGTGATACACAGGATGATGGGGAAGTCGCTGGCGGTGCCAAGGAACCAGGCAATAGCCGGGGCCGCAATCCAGACAAGCAACGCCAGTGCCGTGCCGAACGTGGTCAAAAGCCAGAAAGCAGCATCGGCGGTCTGACCAGCCTCACTATTCTTGTAGATCAATGCATCGGTAATGCCGATGTCGCGAAACATGCTGAAGACGCTGAGGATGAGCAGAATGGTTGCAATAAGGCCAAAGTCTTCCTGAGGCAGCCATCGCGCCAACATGATCGTGGCAACGAGCAAGGACAGTTTCTCGATGGCATGGGAGGTATAGAGCAATCCGATGCCGGCAAGCGTCTGTCCGGCGTCGAACGGAGCTTCGCTCGGTTGGTCGTTGTCTGCGTTCAAGGGATTGCCGGCCGCCTTCATGGGCGCAAAACCCTATTGATTTTTACCAGGATGTCGGCGGACATTGGGGTATTGTTTCAAGATCTTTTATTAGAATGGAGGAGGTTTGCCAACACATTGACGACCGTGCATGAGTTAATCGTCATAGTAAATATGACGCCATCGATCTTACAGGCGCCTGCCATTCGCAGTTCGTATCCCGTTTGGAACAATGGAATCGTGGATAGGGTATGCGACGATATCCCTTCGGATGCTTTTCCGTTTTGATCGCTGTAATTTGCTTCTGCCTGTCAGGCGGGCAAATCCAGGCGGCTTCTGAAACCGCCCTGATCGCCTGCCCGGCATGCGATAGCAAGGCTACAGGCAACGACGAAGTACACACCGCGCAGATCCACCGGTCTGCCGCTCTGGTTGGGGCCGTTGAACCGGACACCGGGCGGACAACGCCTGCTGGCGATGCCGACGAACCCTACACGGTGAGCATCGGCGACCGGCTGAAAATTTCAGTCTATAGGTATGCCGACCTCTCCCAAGTCTATCTTGTCAGAGCCGACGGTACGCTTTCGATGCCAGTCGTTGGTGCGGTTCGAGTCGCTGGAATGACGTTAGCCGATATCGAAAATGACCTGCAGCGGCGCTATTCAAGTCTCTCCACGCATACCGTCTCGGTCAATATTGAAGTCGCGAGTTACGCGCCGGTTTATGTGCTCGGATATGTCCAGAGAGCAGGCCAGTACGAGTGGAAGCCGGGACTCGACGTTCTGCAGCTTGTCAGCTTGGCTGGCGGATATCCGCAGCTTACGCGCAAAATGCAGGTCGATGCGGCGCGTGAAACCGGAGGCATCCGCGAAACCGCAGAAGAACTGGCGGCTGGAATTGCGCGTCAGGAACGGCTGAGAGCTGATATTGACGGGGCAGAACAGGTCGAAGTTACTGAAGAAATGACCAGCCTTGTGGGTAAGGAGCGGGCCCAGGCTTTGCGCGATACTGAGATGCAGGTTCTGGAAAGTCGGATCAGGCGGCGCAAGGCGATCGACGAGAACGCTGCGAATGTGATTTCCTTCATTAGATCGGAAATTCAGGAGCTGAGGGCCCAGCAGGAATTTATAAAGAAAGAAATGGAGCTTCGCGCCTCTGTCGCAA
The DNA here is from genome assembly GCA_036768475.1 of Hyphomicrobiaceae bacterium. Taxonomy (GTDB): domain Bacteria; phylum Pseudomonadota; class Alphaproteobacteria; order Rhizobiales; family Hyphomicrobiaceae; genus JAEUMD01. The sequence continues at coordinate 87,877 of DAIPMW010000002.1, forward strand.
ACAAGATCGAGGCTTTGTTGGAGCGCGGCCATAGCAGCGCCGAGCGATTGGCATTGCTTCAAAGCGAGGTCGTGCGGCTGCAGGCATTGACGAGCGAAATCATCGGAAAAATCAGAGCTGCAGAGGAGCGCATTGCGCAAACGCGTGAGCGCACGGAGCGTTCCCATCTCGATGAGAGATTGAATGCCAAGACGGAACTGGCAACCCAGGAGGCGACAAACGCGAAGCTTTTAAAACGCCTTGCTACGTCGCGCCAGATAGTTGCCAAACTTGGCGAGCTCGGTTGCCATCTCCGTGCGGCGGACTCAAATCTGAAGCCCAGTTTCCAAATAATTCGGCGGGTCGCCGGCGTGGCCAAATCTCTTGACGTCTCGGAGGTCGCAGCAATCAAGCCCGGAGATACATTGCAGGTCATCCGCTCGATGTCGGACTGCTCGGACACCGAATAGCTCTGCAGCTCGATATGAACGATTGCGTTAACGGTCGGCCAGTCGCGTCAAACCGGCAGCCTTTGCCGCAAATCTCTCGCGCGTGTCGCGAAGGCCGATGCAACAGCGGCGAATGGCGAGTGGTCGCGCGGCGATTTCGTGCGCGAAGCTGAACCCTCCCTCCGCGGCAAATCCGAGTGTGACGCCGTGTTCGCGGGCCAGCATTTCTTCGCGTTGCGTGAACCGGCCGCTAGGATAGGCGAAAGCGGTTACAGGGCGCCCCGCGACCTGTTCCAGTCGCGCACTCGCGGCAGAAATTTCATGGCCCGCATGTGCGCGATCGGTATTGACGAGAATTGGATGAGTAGCGGTGTGGTTGCCGATGCGAAAACCACGTCGAGTAAGCTCCGCAACTTCTTCCCAATTGAGCAATAGCCGTGAAGGCGGCGGCTGCTGTAGGTCGATCTCCAGACGCTGCGCGAGGTCACTGAGCGCTTGTTGGAATGCGGTGTACTGCAGGCTTTTTGCAGCATCGATCCATTCGCAGATGACATCGTTCCGATCGGTCGAATCATGCCATGAGCGTTCGCCCAGCAACGGCAGTTTTCCCCTTTGTGCCGAAGAGGCCTTGAAAGCCTCGGCGGTCCAGTCCCACCACGGCCATAGGACGCCATCAACAAAGTCGGTGGTCACAAATAGCAGCGCGGGCAATCGGCGGGCTTCGAGCGCGGGCAGTGCATGGACGAGATTGTCGCGATATCCGTCGTCGAACGTGATCATGACGGCATTGGGCGGCAATTCAGCCTTGCCCGAATGCCAGGCTTCCAGTTCGTCCAGCCCTATCACGGTGAAGTTCTGAGCGAGGTAGTCGAGCTGCTGGGCAAATTGTTCAGGCGTGGCGCTGACGATCTGGCGAAAACCCGTGAACTCCGGCGCATCAGGATTGTCGATGCGATGGTAGACGAGAATTACCAGGTTGGCCGGCAGGAGACCGCGAACCGCGGGCCCCACATGCAGGCGGTCAAATGCGGTTAATGTTGCGCGAACCGCTTGTCGGCGCACTGCCTTCGCGATCCGCGTGATCATCGGCAATGACGAGCTGACCACCTGCATTCATTCCTGCCGGTATCCGGTCGATGAGGACACTCTGCAAGGCAGAAACATGGAGATGTTTGCGGAGAAAGTCCAGTCACGCCGTTTTCAGATATGGCCGTTATGGCCGTCGTTCGCGTGGTCCCATTGTCTTTATGCGGATGCATCAAGGCGGAGACGTAATTAAAAATAATATTAACTTTCTCTGCAGTCATTGATAATCGCCAATAAGATACGCAAAATCAGATCGGGCTGGTTCTCTACAGTTGAAGATCAACACGACTGGCGAGATGAATGCGAATTCTCTATGTCCTCGATGGCCTGTTCGTTGGGGGGGCGGAACGCAATACGATCGCGTTGGCTGATACTCTTCGCAGGAGGGGGCACGCGCCCGAGCTTTGCACACTGTCGGACTGCACGAATGATGCACTGTACTCAGATGCGCGTTCCAAAGGCATACCGGTTCACGCACTCGGGACAAAGCGGATCTACGACCTGCGAGGGGTCGCTCGGTTTGTCTTGCTGTTGCGTGCCAATCGCTACGACTGCGTCCATGTGCAAGATGCGTATGCGAATGTGATCGCGATGATGGCGAGAAACCTCTTCCCGATTCCATTTCTGATGACACAGCACACCGAAACGTTGATCGACGGGAGCCGGCGCGATCGCGCTCGATGGCGCGTTTTGTATGGCGCCGCGCGTCATGCATACGATCGCGCGATCATGGTTGCCGAAGCCCTACAACCCGGGTTCCAAACAGCGACAGGATTTAGTCCGGATCGGATACGGGTGGTCCATAATGGCGTGACAGTCGAGAGCTGGCGCATTCAGGATGCGCAAGCTGCGCGTGCCCGACTGGGGCTGCCGGAACGAGCGCGCATCATACTTTTTCCAGCCGTTTTGCGAGCGGGAAAGGGGCATGACGTCATGCGTGATGCGATGGTCAAATATCGGCAAACGGGACTGGAGGCGCTGCTTCTCGTTGCCGGAGACGGTCCTCTGAAGCAGCAGCTGTCCAACGATTATTCCGCTCTCGGAGACCAGGTACGAATGCTTGGACACAGAAATGATATTCCGGACCTCATGGCCGCTTCCGATCTCGTTGTCCTGCCGTCATTGAGCGAAGCCCTGCCGACCGTGCTCATAGAAGCTGCGGCAGCGGCCAGGCCGGTCGTGGCAACGAGCGTTGGTGGCACCCCTGAAATCATCGACAACGGTGTGACCGGGCGTCTCGTGCCACCCGGTGATTCAGGCAGTCTAGCGGAAGCCATAATCGAAATTCTTCGCGACAAGGAACGGGCAGCGACAATGGGACTGGCCGCGCGAAGGCGTGCCGAAACCTGTTTTTCCATCGAAAGGCAGGCGGACCGATTATTGTCGACGTATCTGGAGGTCATCAATGGCGGATCGCACGCTTTGTAAAACGGGTTTGATGCTGCGGGCATTTGTAGTCCTCGGCATCGTTACGGTCGGTATAGCCGGTGGAAGTCGCGACTCCAGATCGGACGATTGTTCGAGCTACGAAGGCCGGCCATTTGGCGAACGCGCGCCCTGGAACGTACCCGTGGCATCACTCGCCACACATCCGGAGTCACGCGAGTATGTCCGCCGTCTGTGGGAAGGAGGTTCTGACAGGCCGGGCAATTTCAACCTGCGCTTCGACAGCTACACCTACCCTGTCTACCACGCCAGGAACGCAACCGGGTTCGTTCGTGTTGCGACACAGTGGGAAGCAAACATCGATAAGCAGGAGATTCCTTGGAACCCGAAGTGGCGACCGGCACAGGGAAGCGACGCGCAACTCATCATCCTGGATCCGGAGACGGGCCGCGAATGGGATCTGTTCCAGGTTAGTTTTGACGACGAGGTCTTAAGCGCAACACACGGGAACCTGGTGCCAGGCGACTACAGGACGCGCGAGGTTGGATTTAAGCCGTCGCGCGGTGCTGGAATTCCATATCTCGCCATGCTCGTCAGAGGGCAGGAGATCCTGCAAGGCCGGATACCGCATGCTCTCGGACTTCCCGTTAGAGACACCGATGGTTTCAGTTTCTGGCCGCCTGCGACCAAGCTTGAATTTCCCGGACGCATGAAAAACGGGATCCCCGAAGGTATCCGCTTTGCACTCAAAGCAACTGATACGGAAATCGAGCAATGGCTGGATAATCTTCCGCACGAGGTTCCTGAGGCGATGAGGAATAGTGCACGAGTAATCGCCACAGCATTGCGTGAATTCGGCTGGTTTGTGGTCGATACGTCGGGAGCGGCCGGCTTTCAGTTCGAATCGCGCCTTACCGCCGAGGTATGTTGGAAAGCCGCGGGTCTCAGCGAAATCGAGATCGACGACAAGGTATACCCACGCGATCTGCTTGATGGTCTACTCGTGCCTGACCGCATCGTCACTGTTGTGCCGAGTAACGAGTATCCCGATGCTCTTCGTGCACGTCCCTGACAGTGGCTGATAAAGCTGGCGAGGCCCACTCGCCGTCCACTCCGCCAGACAAAAGGTCATAATAAGCAAAGTTTCTTCTTCTCATCATTCTGTCAGCACTGAGTAAGAAACCCTTTCGCAGTGGGACCGCAAGGCTTGATCCCTTGTTTGGATTCTGTGTACCGCAGACGAGCTGCGGCTACGTTCACCACTGTTGAGTTTGTCTGGACGTTGTCGCGGCAGGAGCTGTCAACCGGTGACTGCCAGCAACCGTATCTAACAAGTGCTTGTCTCTGATTGCGCAGGTAACCGTTCGATACGGGCATCCTTTAAGGTCGGTCGTTGGCCTGCTTGGCTCGCCACACTTTACATGGCGAAAGGTGCCCCTTTGAGCCTGATATAGCCAACCTGAACGGTTGCCAGAGTTAGTTTTAAAAGCATAATCTATGCGATATATTGATGCTCAAATTGGCGTTTTTTCGAGTGAGTTTCGTTTTGAAGCATGACTGGAAGAAATTGCGGCCCTCCGAACAGGCTGTGCGCAGGCGCCGCCTCCTGATTGTCGATCTGTCGAAGCGTTATGGAGGGGTCGATACGAGAGTTCTCCAGCTCGCGAGCGGGCTGGCGCCTTGGCTTGATGTGGCCGTGGCAGTGCTCGAAGGTTCGCAGACCCACGAGGTGTTCGCCGGCAATGGCATTCAACTCTATCCAATTCGCCGGAACAGAAAAGATCCGCGTCTCCTTGGCGACCTGATCGGATGCATTCGTTCGGTCAGGCCGGACATTGTTGATACGCAAAATCCGCAATCGGCGCTGTGGGGATTGCCCGCAGCAGTGGCCTGCGGTGTTCGCGTGCGCGTTGCAACCATACACAGCGTTTACGAGGAGTCGGAAAAGCATAAATTTGCGAACGTTATTTATGGGGGACTCTATAAACTGATCAACGCCACGGCGACCGACGTCGTGGCGGTATCGGACAACGTCAAGGACCATCTCCTGCGCCGCGGCATCGCCCAGCAGAGGCTCAAGATCATTTATAATGGTGTCGCCATTTCGCGATTGGATCTGCCGCGTCAAGTCAAGACGAATCCGCTGAAGATTGCTTGCGTTGGTCGTCTTGTGCCTGTGAAGGGGCAGTCGATTCTGCTCAAGGCTATAGCGAAGCTGGTGGCAGAGAATAACGATGTCGCATGTTTGTTGATCGGAGATGGTCCCGAGCGTTCCCGGCTCGAGGAACTCGCTCAGAGCCTTGGGATTCGCGACAAGGTGGATTTTCTGGGTATGCGGCGTGACGTTGCGAGCGTCTTGGAGGAATGCGACGTCCTCTGTCTTCCTTCACTGTCGGAGGGTCTTCCCTTTGCGGCGCTGGAGGCAGCCGGACTGGGGTTGCCCATCGTTGCAACTTCGGTTGGCGGCATGGCCCGGCACTTCTCATCGGGCGATACCGCAATTCTTGTTCCGCCAGCCCAAGAAGATGCTCTGGCCGACGCGCTGAAGACGGTTGTGGCCAGCCCTGATCAGGCCGGCCTTATAGGATGGCGAGGATGGAGGATGGTGTCCGAGCAGTATTCTATCGAGCAAATGCTCCGAGAATCTGCAGCTCTGTTTGCCAACGAAGGCTCTGCCATCAATGCAGGTTCTGCTGACCGCGCTTGCGGCAAGGTCGATACATGACTTCGGTTCTGGTAGGAATTGTCTGGCTCGGAATACTCCTGCCTTTGTATCACCTTGTCGGATACCCGCTGCTATTGATCGTATTGGCGCCGCTGTTCGGCAGGCCAGTACATAAGGATCGCATCCTGCCGTCGGTCAGCCTTTTGATCAGCGCTTACAATGAAGAGAGCGTCATCAAGCAGAAACTCGACAATTCGCTTTCTCTTTCATATCCGAATCTTCAGGTCATTGTGAACACGGAGGGTTCCACCGACGATACGTTTGCGATGGCCTGCGAATACTCAAACCAGGGCGTGATGGTTCTGGGTGGCGCGAAGCGCCGTGGAAAGGTGGCAGCGGTAAATCGTGCCGTCGCAATGGCGACGCATGAGATCATCGTGCTGTCCGATGCCAATGTCTTTTATGATACCAATGCGATCTCATCGCTCGTCAGGAACTTTGCCGACCCTGGCGTGGGCGCGGTCACCGGATGCAAGACAATACGTCCATCGCGCGGAAACGCGACGCAACTCACAGCGGCCGAAGCCGTCTATTGGCGATGGGAGAACTGGCTTAAGAAGCTTGAGACACGATTCTGGTCGACTGTTGGAGTTCACGGCGAGATGCTTGCGCTCAAAAAGGAGCTGTTCGCACCAATCCCAGACGGCGTCATAAATGATGATGCTTATCTTGCGATGCACTGTGCAAAGCAAGGGGCCCGCGTCGTTTACGATGAGGACGCACGCTGTTGGGAGGCGCCCTCTCCAACCCTGGCTGACGATGATACGCGTCGCTCCCGCATTACGGCCGGCCGGGTCCAGTTGATCAAGCGCCTGATTGTTGAAGGATGGCTGCCTTGGAAGGAGTCGCTCTGCTTTCTCTCCCACAAGGTGCTCCGCGTGGCGATGCCCGTGTTACTTCTGCTGGGATTTGTCGCGAACGTCTTGGTCGTTGGGGGCGGCGAGTCATCGACGAACATGAGAATCATATTCGCCGGGCAGATATCGTTTCTTGCATTAGCTATTTTCGGGGCTTTCGGTGGAAATGCAGGACGCATGTTTCTGCCTGCGCGTGTTGCGGCATATGTCGCCTCGGGGCTTGCATCTGGTCTTGTTGGACTGCTGCGTGCGTTCCGAGGCAAACAGGATGTCTTGTGGGTAAAGGCGCAACGGTAGTCGAAGTGTGAAGTTCCGGGACCATGAAGCGGAAGCTGCGTATAACGGTTATTGAACCGGACGGGGAAGGCGGATTAGCCCATTTCGCCTATGACCTCTGCATGGCAATTGCCGATGAAGGGAACGTGGTGCAGCTGGAGACCAGCACCGCATACGAGTTGTTGGATTTGCCACACCGATTCTCGGTTGATCCGAGCATGAAGCTGTGGCGCCAAAATGAGGGCAGACGTGCAGTCGAGCGCGATGTGTCGTCACGCATGATATGGCGCAAGTGCCAAAGAGCGGTGCGTGGATTCGTTCTCACACGGGAATGGTGGAGGGTGGTCAGACGAGTCTTGCGCGATAAACCCGATGTGACCGTCTTCAGCGAAATGCGTTTTCCTCATCTGGCTTTTGCACCGGCGTTGATGCGACGATCGGGTATCGTCACGGCGCAGATCTGCCACGAATTTACGGAAAGGGACACCAAAAGCTCGATCGTTAGGGCGCTGTCCCGTGTCGCGTCGAAGATGCTTTTTGCACAGTTCGACCGGATTTTCTTTCTCTCGGAAGCAACGCGGGAAGGGTTCCATCGTGTTCAAAATGTTTCCCGAGAAAAGACGCTGATAGTGCCACATGGCAGTCAGAGCATCTTCAGCGCCTCGGACTATCGCGGCAGCGATGCGCGACGAGATCTGGGCATTTCTGCCGATGAGCCGGTTCTGCTCTATTTTGGCTACATACGTCCTTCAAAGGGCTATGAGGAACTGCTGCGAGCTTTTGCAGAGAGTAACAGCCGGCAGATGACGCGTCTTATAATTGCGGGCCGACCGACGAAATTTGCAGGTCTTGAAGAACTCAACGAACTCGTTGATCGGCTGAAACTGAATGATCGGGTGGTGATACGCGGTGAATACCTGCCGACCAATGAGGTCGCCGGCTACGTCGAGATGTGCCAGGCTGTGGTTCTGCCATATAGGACCGCAAGCCAGAGTGGTGTGCTTCATTTGGCTTACGGTCTGTCTCGACCGGTGGTCGCGACCAGCGTCGGCGGTTTGAAAGACGACGTGGTTGATGGCGAGACTGGGCTGCTCGTTCCACCCGGCGATATTTCTGCACTTGCAACGGCGATAGATAAGATCATGGGTGATGCAGATCTCGCCACAAGGATGGGGTGCCGCGCGAAGGAGCTATCAGACACGCGGTTCACCTGGAATATGACTGCGCGTCTCATCGTTGAGGCTGTTCGCCCCCTCGTTGCTACTGGACCTGCCATAGGCCATTCCAGAATCGCTTGAGGTAAGCCTGCTGCCTTGCACCCCTGAAAAATTAGCCGATGTGGTGGTTCCGCGGGATCAGCCTTTTTGAAGTCAGATGCAGAAGGCGTGGTTGGGCCAACTCGAGCCGACGAGAAGGGCAGGCTGGAGGTTTTGTTTGAGACGTATTCGGATAGAGGTGCTAAAAGTACCGCCATGCACGAGGGGGCTTGTCATTTCGCAGGTGGCTGAAAGGGCGTGTCCACAGCCGGGACCACATTTAAGCGACGTCATCATCGATCATCCAAATTGCGAATCAAAAAATTAGTTGGCGACGAGCTATGACGCGCATAACTGGGCAAACTGGGACCTGAGAGATTGAGATGAGGAGCCGGGGAGCGATCGGTGTGATTTCGGTCGGTTCAATTGACATGAAGAACGAACAATATCTGGACACCTGCAGATGATGGACGCTTTGTCGAATCAAGGCGCGCCGACGTTGGAAATTGAGCATGTCGGCTCTGCTTTGTGTCTTCGCGCGGAGGGCAACTGGACGCTTGCCCATGTTGATGAGATGGAGAAGCTCGTCGAGGCCACCGCTCTCAGCCTTCAAGAACACCCTGTCGCAGACCTCAATATGAAGGGCGTTGATGCACTCGATACCTATGGCTCACTCCTGCTTCTCCGCCTTGTGAGAAAGGAGCAAGCGGCCGGCAGGCCAAATCCAGCCGCTGGATTGCGTCAGAACCTGCAGCCCCTGTTCGATGAAGTGCTCAAATCGTCCGGTTCTGCCCCTCCGGCACAGGAAAGGCGTACGCGGGTATCTCATTTCTTGGAATCGATCGGGCGCAGTGCCGTCAATATCTGGGGAGACCTCGTGGCCCTTGCAGCAATGCTGGGTGCCATTTGCACGGCTTTCGTCCACATACTTCTCGATCCAAGGAGATTTCGCCTGACCTCCGCCGTCAACCAGTTGGACCGCGTGGCGTGGCAGGCCGTGCCAATCATACTGCTCATCACATTCTTGATTGGTGCCATCATTGCCCAGCAAGGGTTCTTTCACTTCCGCAAATTCGGCGCCGACGCATATGTCGTCGATATGGTCGGCATTCTCGTGTTGCGCGAGATTGGCGTCTTGATCGTCGCCATCATGGTTGCTGGGCGCTCGGGCAGTTCCTATACAGCAGAGCTCGGGTCCATGAAGATGCGCGAGGAGATCGACGCGCTTCAGACAATGGGGCTCGACCCGGTTGAGGTCCTGGTCCTCCCTCGCATCGTCGCTCTCGTCATCGCGTTGCCGATCCTCACGTTCCTCGGCTCAATGTCTGCGCTCTATGGCGGAGAGCTCGTTGCATGGCTCTACGGAGGTATGAGTCCCGATATCTTTGTGGCGCGGCTGAAAGAGGCAATCTCGATGACGCACTTCAAGGTTGGCATTTTAAAGGCGCCATTCATGGCGCTCGTGATCGGGGTTGTAGCCTGCGCCCAAGGCATGCAGGTTAAGGGCAGCGCCGAGTCTCTCGGACTCCAGACCACCTCCTCTGTGGTCAAGGCGATCTTCCTGGTGATCGTTCTCGACGGTCTCTTTGCAGTCTTCTTTGCATCCATCGACATGTGACATATGACAACCGAACCGGCCATTCGCATTCGTGATCTTGTTGTCGGCTTCGCTGACAGGACCGTGCTTGACGGTGTGTCGGTCGACGTCAACCGGGGGGAGATCTTTGGCTTCGTGGGCGGATCCGGCAGCGGCAAATCCGTCCTTCTGCGAACGGTCCTCGGCTTGCTTCGATCGCGCACCGGAATCATCGACGTATTGGGCGCGCGATTGACCGGCGCCTCTGAGCAAGAGCGCCGAAAGATCGAACGCCGATGGGGCATTCTTTTCCAGCAGGGCGCGTTGTTTTCCTCTCTGAGCGTGATCGAGAATGTCCAGTTCCCCATGCGGGAGTTTCTCGGCCTGTCGCCGAGGATGTTGAACGATGTCGCCCGGCTGAAGCTGGATATGGTCGGCCTCAAGGCCGCCGACCACAACAAATTGCCATCAGAGCTGTCCGGTGGGATGATCAAGCGTGTCGCGCTTGCGCGCGCGCTGGCTATGGATCCCGAGCTCGTATTTCTCGACGAGCCGACCTCTGGCCTTGATCCAATTTCCGCTGGCGACTTTGATGACCTAATCAGGACGCTGCAGCAGACCTTGGGGATTACGGTCTTCATGATCACGCATGACCTGCAGAGCCTTTACACGGTGTGCGATCGGGTTGGCGTGTTGGCCGACGGCAAGATCGTTGCTGTCGGCTCCATTGCAGAAATTCTCAAATCTCCGCACCCCTGGGTCCAGGAGTACTTCCGCGGCCATCGCGCAAGTGCCCTCAACCCGAATGTCATGAACACAGCGAGCTGAGTGCCCACAATGGAAACAAGAGCACGTTATGCCCTGATCGGCTTGTTCACGATCGTCGTCGTCCTGGCGGGATTCGCGTTCGTCTACTGGATCCAGAATACAGGCGGTATTGGTCAAAGAACCACCTATCGCGTGCGCTTCGAAGGTTCGGTATCAGGGCTGCTTGTCGGCTCAGGCGTGCTGTTCAACGGAATGCGTGTGGGCGAGGTTACGTCATTGGACTTGAATCCCGGTCAACCTCGCATCGTGATGGCCACCCTGGCAATCGACCCATCGACGCCTGTTCGAACCGACACGGCCGTTGGCCTGGATTTTCAGGGGTTGACCGGATCGCCGGTGGTCACCTTGAGTGGTGGTACTCCGGATGCGCCTGCGCCCGGCTCAAGCGATGGCCAGCCGCCATTACTCGTTGCGGGGACGGACGCGGGACAGACACTGACCCAATCTGCGCGCAATACCTTGCAGCATGTTGACCAGGTTATTGCGGCCAATGCCGAGCCGCTTCACAAGGCGATCGAGAACATCACTACATTCACAGAAGTCCTGTCGAAGAACTCTGCGCGTATCGATGGAATTCTTGCTGGACTGGAGCGCATGACCGGTGGCGCATCGGGTGCTCCGCCCACACCGATTTACGCGTTCACAGTGCCGGCCGATGTAATGAAGTGCCAGAAAGCCGCCGATCTGCAGATCGTGGTGCCGGAGCCGGACGCATTGATTGGGTTCAGCACAACCAAGATTCCAATAAGCGGCACGCCGCCAACGCCATATCCATTTGCGAATGGCCTGTTGGCTGACACGGTACCGGCCTTGCTGCACGCCAAGATGATCGAGGCCTTGGAGAATTCCGGCTGCTTTCGGTCGGTCACGCGAAACATTGATGTGATTCAGTCTGATCTGCAGCTTGCGATCACAATTCGCAACTTCTCGATCTCGGTCGATAAACAGCCTGTCGCGAACCTCGATCTTGCAGCGCGCGCAATTTCCAGTGCGGGCAAGAACATGGCAACCGCAGCTTTTCAAGAAAGTGCGCAGTTGAAGTCGATGGACGCTGCAGGAGCGGTCGATGCGCTGAATGATGCTTTCGGCGCAATGGTCCGCAAGTTCGTGCCGTGGTTGTCAAAGATTACAGCAAACCTGGAGACGTCGGCGCCAGAGCCGGAATCTGCAGAGAGGTCGGCGAAAGATCCAGCATCACCGTGAATGAGGGTTCACCGGGCCGCGTTTGCCTTTGGCACCACCGAGCCGAGGTAATCGGTCAGGATCCGGTTATCGTTCCGTTCCATGCTTTCGACGACTTTCTGATAGGCCTCATCGGCGTTGGGCGGCAGCGTATGCGCGATGCCGCGATGGCAGTCGATGCACGTCTTACCGGTTGTCAGCGCCTCCTGGTGGATGCGCGAGGCGCGCGGTTCCTGCACCGAATAGTCCATGTAGTCGAACTTGTGGCAGTTGCGGCACTCGCGACTGTCGGTTGACTTCATGCGGCGCCACTCGTTTGTGGCAAGTTGCAGTCGCTTGCCGCTGAACTTGTCCTTGGTCGAAACGGTGCCAAGCAGGTGGTGATACAGCTCGTTGGAAGCACGGATCTTCCGCACGATTTTGTGTCCCCATTCCTTGGGAACATGGCAATCCGGGCACGAGGCGCGCACCCCCGACTTGTTGCTGTAGTGAACGGTCGAGCGATATTCGGTGAAGACGTTGTCCTTCATCTCGTGACAGGAGATGCAGAACGACTCTGTGTTGGTGAGCTCCAGCGCCCAGTGAAAGCCGCCCCAGAAGATGATGCCTACGACGAAGCCAATCGTCACCAGCGTGCCCAAAGCTATTGCATGCGTCGGTGTCCAGAACCATCGCCAGGCTCGTGCAATGCGTCCGCCCCGCTCGGTTGGGGCACGATCCGCACTTTCATACCGGTCCGTCATATCACGTCTCCCTCCGGTTCGATTGCGCTGGCTCATTTAACCTGCGTGGCGTTCTCAAACGTATTGCCGATCAGCGGTCGCGCATCGGCCTGCGGCACATGGCACTGCTGGCAGAAGTAGCGGGTGCCGGCGATCTTATCGAGCCTCACACCTTGGCGGTCCACGTAGTGTGTCTCCGATACCTTGGGTGCTTTGAACTTGGCATTGCCCGGCCAATCATGACAGTTCATGCAGGCATTGTTTGTCGGCGTGATCTGGTAGTTGTCGATCTTGTGCGGGATCAATGGAGGCTGCTGCCGGTATGCCCGTGAAAAGCCGCCATCGGCAAACGATTGGCGATCGACGTCGGGCGCCGGATTGATCTGATCGAGCGCCTCACCGCCGCCCAGGCCGCGAAGCGTTACGCCCTTGTCCTGCGCGACACCTATGCCGGCCACCAGGACGCCGGCCGACAGCGATAGCGCGATGATGAGAGCATTGCGTCCAATCCATCCTGTCATCTTCTTTCTCCACAGGCGTTTGCCGCGCGATGCTCACGCGACTTTTTCCAACGGTAGCGAGCGTGCGGAAAGTGTGTCCGGCGGCGGCTCACGGTCAATCCGGCGATCGAGGCGGTGCGTGAAGGTGAATACCCGTTCCGGGCAGACATCGATGCATCGCCCGCACGACGTGCAATCCCGATCCGCTATAATCGCCGAGGCATCACCCTTTGCTTTGAGGGCCGGCGAGATCACGTGCATCTCAGGGCATACGGCATAACAATCCATGCAATCGTCGCAGCGTTCACGACCTCGCGCACTGACACGCAGAAAGCTGGTTGTGTTGAGCACCCCATAGAATGCACCAACCGGACACAGATGGCCGCACCAGCCATTGCGAGCAACGAATAGGTCGAACAGGAAGATCATTGCGAGAAGCGACGCTCCCCACGAGATCCCGAACAGGAGATTGCGATAGAGCGTGGTGATTGGGTTGACCAGTTCGAACGCGATCGTTCCGGATAATGCCGATGCGGCCAGCACGCTGGCCAAAAACCAGTACCGCGTCTGCGGCTTCAGCGCCCATCCCTTGCCGATGTCCAATCTTCGCCGCAGCCAGGCGGCCAAGTCAGTCACCGGGTTGACCGGGCAAACCCACGAGCAGTAGAGGCGCCCGCCAACCAGCATGTATGCGCAAAGCACGATACCGGCCCCGACGAGCGCCAGCGTTTCGGGTACGTGACGGGCGACGAGACTCTGGAGAACGATGAGCGGGTCGCTCAACGGAAGCACACCGAGCGTCATCGATGATGCCAACGTTCCCTTGGCGATCCATACGCCAAGCCACGGCCCGCTCGCAAACAGGAGGAAAATGCCGGTTTGGCTCGCGCGCCGCAGGATCAGCCACCGGTTGGCCAGCCACAGGCCGTGTTGTTCGCGCGCCGCCGCGCCGGGATTGCGATTGGCACTCATTGCGGCACCTTTGGTATTGTCGAGAGCGCTGGCGGCTCCGGCATCCTGTCAGGCAGATCGATCATGCCGGGCACGAGTTCCTTGCCCCGCTTCTGCTTTTCCTCCCAGCCGCGCCGGTAATGCTTGTCCTGCGCACCCTGCGCGAGCGCCACGGGGAGCACGCGGATCGCCGTCTCTTGGAGTACGCAGGCTTTCTCGCACTTGCCGCATCCGGTACACGCGTCCGAATGAACGACGGGCTCGAAGATTGCATGCTTGGCAGTGCGTGCATTGTGCGTCATCTGCAGCGTGATCGCCTTGTCGATGAGCGGACACACGCGATAGCAGACATCGCAGCGCAGCCCCTGCATGTTGAGGCAGGTTTCCCGTCCGGTCAGAACGGCCTGCCCCATGCGCGCTTTCTCGATGTTCACAAGTGAATGCTCCAGAGCGCCGGTGGGACACGCCTTCACGCACGGGATGTCATCGCACATCTCGCAAGGCACGGAGCGGGCAACAAAGTAGGGCGTACCGATTGCCGGACCATCGCCGATCTCGGCCAACTTGAGTGTGTCGTAGGGACAGGCGCGCACGCACAGTCCACAACGCACGCATGCGGACTGAAACTCGTGCTCGGGGAGCGCGCCGGGCGGCCGCAGTGTCGCTGCCGGAAGCGACCGCGACAGCCCGCTCAATCCGCCAAGGAACGTCGTGATTGCGGCAGCACCCACGCAATAGGCTCCGATCTCCTTCAGCGCCCGCCGACGCCTTGGATCGTATCCGCCTGTCGCGACATTGCTGGTGGCTGCCACCGCTCGTTTCTCCTTCGTTCAGGCCGCCTAGTGCACACGATCTAGGCTGGTATGACCTTGCACGCGCACTTCTTGAAATCCGTCTCTTTCGAAATCGGACAGGTCGCATCGAGCGTGAGCTTGTTGACGAGCTGCGATTCATCGAAGAACGGGATGAACACGAGGCCCTTCGGCACCTTGTTGCGCCCGCGCGTCTCGATACGGGTGACGACCTCGCCGCGCCGCGTTACGACTTTGACGGTCTGGCCGCGGTGCAGCTGGCGCTCCTGCGCATCGTCTGGATGCATGAAGAGGACGGCATGCGTCACTGACCGGTGCAGCTCCGGCACGCGCCGCGTCATGGAGCCTGAGTGCCAGTGCTCAAGAACGCGCCCTGTCGATAGCCACAGATCGAACTCCTTGTCGGGGCTTTCCGCAGCCGGCTCGTAAGGACAGAAGATGATCGCTGCGCGCCCGTCCGGCTTGCCATAGAACTTGATATCCTCTCCAGCCTTGACATAGGGGTCATAACCTTCGCGGAAGCGCCACAGCGTCTCCTTCTCGCCGACGACCGGCCACCTCAGGCCGCGTGCCTTGTGATAGAGATCGAAGGGTGCCAGATCGTGTGCTTTGCCCCGTCCGAAGGCGGCGTATTCCTCGAACAGGCCTTTTTGCACATAGAATCCGAAAGCCTTGCTCTCGTCGTTGTCGAATCCCTCGGCTGTATCGCTGACGGGGAA
Source organism: Hyphomicrobiaceae bacterium (assembly GCA_036768475.1). Classification (GTDB taxonomy): domain Bacteria; phylum Pseudomonadota; class Alphaproteobacteria; order Rhizobiales; family Hyphomicrobiaceae; genus JAEUMD01. The sequence continues at coordinate 103,181 of DAIPMW010000002.1, forward strand.
CTTGTTGACCTCGCCGTTGGCGTAGAGGATGTCGAACAGGGTCTTGCCGCGGTACTCAGGTTTCTTGGCGATCAACTCGTCGGGCCATACCTCCTCGGCCTTGAAGTATTTTGCGAACTCCATCGTCTGCCACAGGTCCGAGCGCGCATCGCCCGGGGCTTTGACCTGCTGGCGCCAGAACTGCGTACGCCGCTCGGCGTTGCCGTAGGCACCTTCCTTCTCCATCCACATCGCAGTCGGCAGGATGAGATCGGCCGCCAGTGCCGTCACTGTCGGATACGGATCGGAGACGATGATGAAGGTGTCGGGGTTGCGATACCCCGGATAACCTTCTTCGTTCATGTTCGGCGCAGTCTGCATATTGTTGGTGCACTGGACCCAGTAGGCGCGCAGCTTCGAGTCCTTGAGCATCCGGTTCTGCAGCACCGCATGATAACCCGGCTTGTCGGGAATGGTGCCTGCGGGCAGCTTCCACACCGCCTCCGCCTTGGCGCGATGCTCAGGTTTCATCACGACCATGTCGGCGGGTAGGCGATGCGCAAATGTGCCGACCTCGCGCGCCGTACCACAGGCTGAGGGCTGACCGGTTAGCGAGAACGGACCGTTGCCCGGTTCCGAGATCTTTCCGACCAGCAGATGCACGTTGTAGACGAGGTTGTTCACCCAGGTGCCGCGCGTATGCTGGTTGAATCCCATCGTCCAATAGGAGACCACCTTCTTCTTGGGATCGGCATAGACCTCGGCGAGCCGCTGCAGTCTTTCGGCAGGCACACCCGATAGCTTCGCGGTGTACTCCAATGTGTAGGTCGAGACCGCCTTGGCGTAGTCATCAAAGCTGATCGGCGACATGCCGCCGGCTTTGTCGGCATTCTCCTGGCCCTGTTCGAGCTGGTGGTTGGGGCGCAATCCGTATCCGATTTTCAGGCTGGTTGTATGGAAGGAGACGTGCTTGTCGACGAAATCCTTGTTGACCTTGCCCGAAGTGATGATGTGGTTGGCGATGTAGTTGAGGATCGCGAGATCCGTTTGCGGTGTGAAGATCATCGGGTTGTCGGCGAGTTCGAAGCATCGGTGCTCGAAGGTCGACAGGACATGAACCTCGCATCCATTGTGCGTCAACCGGCGGTCGGTCAGTCGCGACCAGAGTATGGGGTGCATCTCCGCCATGTTGGAGCCCCAGAGCACGAAGGCATCGGCGTGCTCAAGGTCATCATAGCATCCCATCGGCTCGTCGATGCCGAATGTGCGCATGAAGCCCGCAACGGCTGAAGCCATGCAGTGGCGTGCGTTCGGATCGAGGTTGTTGGAGCGGAATCCGGCCTTCATCAGTTTGGCCGCCGCGTAACCCTCCCAGACGGTCCACTGTCCCGAGCCGAACATGCCGACCGCGGTGGGACCATGCTCTTTGAGCGTCGCCTTCCATTTCTCGGCCATGATTTTAAAGGCGTCATCCCACGAGATCGGCGTGAAGTCTCCGTTCTTGTCGAATTTGCCGTTCTTCATCCTCAGCAGTGGTGTCGTGAGGCGATCCTCGCCATACATGATCTTGGAGAGAAAATAGCCTTTGATGCAGTTGAGGCCGCGGTTGACGGGCGCATCGGGGTCGCCTTGTGTCGCGACGATACGATCGCCTTTCGTGCCCACGAGGATTCCGCACCCTGTTCCGCAGAAGCGGCATACGCCTTTGTCCCACCGGATACCGTCGCCGCTGCCTTGGGCCACAGCGTTTGTCGACGGCAATCCCGCCGCTGCGACAGTTGCGGCAACCGCGCTCGCCTTGATCATGTCGCGACGGGAAAGATCGCAGACTGACACGGTCGTTCTGTCTTTGCCGTTCATGTGATCCTCCTCGATCATGCGGCCGAAACCGAATTGATGGCCGGCTCGAATTGGTGGTAGACGAGCGCCGCCGCGACGACGCCTTCGATGCGATGGACCGATGCCAGTTGATCGACCGCGAGGCTTACTGCCGTGTCTTCGAGCGTCACGACGATACGGCCGCCCTCCGCGATCTGGTGAACCTCGACCCCATCGAGAGCAGCAAGAGCCTCGCAGACCTTATCGACACGGGCCGGCATTGCGTGGACCAGGACGCCGCAGATGTTCATGCGGGGCTCTCCTCAACTTGGGTTTGTGGAACGCCGATGGTGATGGCGCGCACAGGACAGGCCATAACGCATGCGCCGCATCCCGTGCATTGATCTGACACCACGTTCGGCTTTGCTCGTCCTCCGACTATCGGATGAAACCGGATTGCATCGTACTCGCAGCAATCCTGGCAGACACGGCAGGCGACGCCGCTCAGTTCCACGCAGTTTTTGTCGATGCGTGCCCGAAGCTGCCAGGGAGCCTGCCCCTCTTCGTGCGAAAAGCAGTCACGCGTGCAACTGTCGCGGCAGCGGAAGCAGAATGTGCAATAACCCCGAGCAAAATCGACGATTGGATAGCCGGCACGTCCTGCGACGATGATGTTGGTGGGGCAAGCCTTGATGCAATCGCCGCAGAGGGTGCACATTTCGACGAAGTGGTCGTCCGGATGGCTCCAAGGCGGACGAATCTGCTCGCCGTTTCCGCGAAGGCGGCTGAAGAGAGCACGTCGCGAACCTTCAGTTGGCTTCATAGCTGCCCGGACCGTCTGCGGGATGAACCACGCAACCACCAGCGGCCGCCACGGAGCAAGTCGCGGGGCCTTTGCTCTGGCTGGAAATGACAGGGCGGAGTATGTGCGCGTGCAGGCGCCCACGTCTTAACAAAAGTCAAGCACGACGGGTCGCCGCCATTTTCATGAAAGGCGGCTCAAGGTCCGGTGTGTTCGCATCCAGCAAGCTTGCCCGGTCGCGCCGTGCGCGGGCCGCCCCGCAGTCGGAAGTACGAAGAAGGCGGCCAATGAATGCAGGGCGCGACTTGAATAGCGGTTTGAGAACTTCAATTGAGCAGCGAGCGGTACACTTCTAAAGTCGAACCGATTGCTTTCGAATTGGGGCGTGCCGAAAATTTCATGTGATGCGCGCGACCAAGTTTCTCCTTAATGAAGTCGATCTCGAACCGCAGCTTGAGATCTTTTCCATCCCAATCATAAGCCTTGAGGAACTGGTCGTTCTCATCACCCTTCTTGTCCCAGTTGGCCAGCAGCGAGGTCGTGAAATAGACGCGCTTGCCGTCCCAGCTTTGCGAAACCATGTTGACTTGGTTGCCGATCTTCTTGGAGTAGACCTCCTTGGGCGCCTCGACGTTCGATATGTCGAACAGCCGTGTCGTGCCGTCCATGAACGTGTTGACCCATAGATGCTTTGCGTCGGCTGTGATTGAAATGTCGACCGGAAGAGGAATTTTCGACGCATCGCCGACATCGGCGACGGCCTTCGATTGCCACTCGCCGTTTGCGTCCTTGCGAATGAGCCAGATCTTCGACGTGAGCGCGGTTGAGGTCAGGGCCCAATCGTCACCCGGTTTCAGTGACCACCGGATCTCCAGCGGTGCACCAGGCACCGACAGAACTTTCTTCGGCTCCATGGACTTCACATCCCAGACCACCATGGTGTTTCCGAATTTCTTCATGGCTTCGGCGTCTTTGACCAGGGTCCCGAGATCCATCATGTAGTTGGTCCAGCCGGTGAAGCTGGAGGTCAGCATGACGTTCTGCCCCGGGTTGATGCCGACATCGTAAGCGTAGCCATCGCCGCCCATCTTGTCGGTCGGCATCGGATGAACGGAGACTATCTCTCCCTGGTTCGAATAGACGATGATACCTGTCACCCCGGAATGATCTTTCGCATTCGACAGGGCCTGAACAATCATCCGCCCCGGCATGGCGTAGAAGGTGTGTGGCCCCACGTAGCCGGTGCGTTCCGGCAGATCCGAAATCGTCTTATGCAGTTTCGGGTTGGCCGGGTCCTGGATGTCGAAAATGAAGATCTTGTTGTCGTCGAGTCGTCCTGCCCACAGATAGCGGCGGTCGTCTGTGAAACCGCTGTGGTGGGCTTCGCCGCGGCCGCCAACCGAGATCGAATTGATGACTTTGCCATAGTTCGGCGAGCCTGGAATGACGTCGATGGTGACGAACTTGTCCGACTCGTCGCCGACGCCCTTCATCCCCAGCGTCCAGACATGCAAGAACTCTTCCTGACCTTTGATCAGGGCAGCGGTGAAGGGAGAATTACAGGTCTCATCAGCTCGCGCATCCCAGGTCCCGCCAGCCAGAAGCAGCGCTGCCAGGCCCGCGCTTGCAATCACGGATTTCATCGTCGGTTCCTCCTCTAGATCGCTGAACTTGCGGACTGAATCGAGCCATCATTTTGCGGGCTCGCTCTGGATTCACACCAAGGGTTCTCACACTCAGGCCTAAACCATTTTCTTCGCATACCTTAAATGAATTTACCCCGTAGATCTGCTCGTGGCGCGCAAGGTGTCCTGAGTTCAACCTTTTGCTGGGAGTCTCATTCTAGATTCCGAGGTTGTGTAAGAATTACCGACAACCGGTCGTAATCTGAAGGTGGCCATGCGCGAGCAGTAGATCAAGAGCCTTGAGGCCGTCAGCGACAAGGACTCTATTGTTTCCGCCGCAGCGCATGATGCGCCTGCGCAACCACCGCTCTTGGACGCGATTGCAGAACCGGAGATCGGCCGGGCCAACGCAACCGTCAACTACACGACGGCTCTGGCCACCGCTTTGGGCGATACGATGCCGCCGCTGAACCGACCGATTCTGGATGGTGTCGAACGCATTCATGCGCTTTTGGAGCGCCGCGACCGTATCGAAGCGTTGCATTCCGGCACCGCATTGCTCCACGGCGAACTGTATGAGCATAATTGGACAGCGGGGGGCCTTCTCATGGAGGCCCGATATGTTGCGAGCTTTGTATGATGTGATGAACCATCCGGAACGGTACCGGGCGATGTGGCGCGACGGCGAACTCTACATCGAGGCGATCGCCGACAAAATCCCTGCTACGGACGATGTGGCTTCGAACCGGAAAGCGAAATCGTGCGATTTCGCCAGCAGGCACATTGCGGATTTCGGAGTGCAGAGCGTCCGGCCTGCTTCGCCAGAAAAACTGCGTGGCCCTGGCTCGTCAGGCGCACACAAAACGCTACCCGTATAGTTGCTGTTTGACGTGCCGACAGGCGCGCATGAAGCGTTGAGAATCTACCTAGTGACTCAGGTGTGGGAACCCGGTGCAATGCCTTGTCGTTAAAAGGAGGCAGGACGAACCAAGATTGATGACCTCTTGCGGGGTGGCGTTATTGCCCGAACCCGCCCTAGGGGTTGGTATGGGATTTTTGGCGCTCAAACTATGCCCTCTTGACCTGCATGTGTTGTTGCCTTGGTTCGTGAACCACAAAGCATCGTTGGAACACAACTCTTGTCGCAAGCTCGCAAGCCCAAGATGACGCGCGCCGCGCGTTACCTGCGTGGCGCCATGCTTTTGACTGCGCTCACACTGCCATTGCTATCCTTGGCTGTTCTGGGGTCCGTCTGGCTGTGGCAGAACGGCTACGTTCTGCACTGGGCGGTTGTGGCACTCGTGGTGACGACATTTGTCTTCGGCATGGAGCGTTGGCTGCTGCGCGACGCTGTCTCCGGTGTCAATGCCGCATCCGTGCGCGATGAGGTTCCGCTTCACTTTTCTTCCGATCGCGAGAACGCGGCATGGCGGTCCGTTCTGAAGCTCGCCGAGACAACCGACGCTGACGCCATCAACAGCCGCGATGCCTTGATCGATCTGGGCAAGCACACAGTAGAGACCGTGGCTCGCCAAATGCACCCGGAGCATAAAGATCCACTGCTGAAATTCACGTTGCCGGAGTTGTTGGTCTTGATTGAAAGGGTCAGCGCCGAACTTGGTCCGTTCGTGCGCGAGACGATACCGCTGGGCGACAAGTTGACGTTTGGCCAGTTTCTGGCGATCTACCGTTGGCGCGGACTGCTCGATGTCGCTGACAAAGCCTACGACATATGGCGAATCATCCGCATGATGAATCCCGCGACAGCGGTCGCCCAGGAGCTGCGTGAAAAATTTACGCGCCAGCTTTACGACTGGGGGCGAAAGGAACTGGCGCGCAGGCTGACCACCGCCTATGTGCGTGAGGTTGGTCGTGGTGCGATTGACCTCTACAGCGGCCGCTTGCGCGATCACAGTCCAGGGCAATCGGTTCGCGACGCGGCGCCTGCGATTGCACAGGCCGCCTCGCCAGAGCCTTATGGTCAGACGGACAAACAACCCGGCGGCCGGCACCCCCAGCCTAAACGGTTTTCAGGCGCCAGACGTGTGCTCGGTCAAGCGTCCAATGTCGCGAAACTCCTGTGGCGGCGTCACCGACACGATAACCTCCGCTAGGATGATGTTGAGCTGAACCGCAGCGGTTCATCCTGAGAGACAAGCTCAAGATAACGGTCCGGGTCGTATCAGTATTTCTATTGCGCTTGTATACGATCCCACGCCGGTCGATCATGTGACGGCTGCCGCATTCCGCTCGCAGACGTCTTGCGATGACCCTGTTTTGTCGATCGTCGAGGTCGGCTCACCATCGCTCATCGCCTTGCCGATGATCGTGTCAACCGTTTCCCGCAGGGTTTGCACGACATCCAGTCGCAGGTCCTGTGAGGTCGCCGCGAAGCCTTCCGCCTTCTCTTCATCTGCGTTCAGCAGAATCACGACGATATGCGCATCCCGGAGTCGCCGTCTGATCCGTCGCGCCAGATAACGCGTCGCTGCCAGGTGCTCGCTGAGAGAGCACAAACATACGAGCGGGACCTTGCTCCAATCCACGCTGCCGTCTTCGCTCACGCGTCCCACGTCTGACCGGTTGGTAACGGCGGCATCGATGCCGTGTCGCGTGACAAGATGTGAGATAACGTGCGCTGCCGCCTGGTCGACGAGAGAATGTGCTGGAACGCATTGAACCGCTCCTTCGGATCGCCAAGCCTCGGATAGATCCTCGGGCGTCAGGACTGGTAGATCGGCTGCGCCGACACGTTGCGAAACCATGTCTTCGTCTTCCGCGTTGCCATTCGCTTTGCGTGACGAATCCTCTCCCGTCGATACCGCCGATTTCGGTGGGACATGATCTGGAATATCCCAAAGATTGTCCACCATCGTCTCCACGGTCTCCTCAATGACGGCCAGATGCTCTTCCGCGATCAGACATCGGTCGGCGTCGCTTTGAGCCAACCGAAGTCCTTCGATTGCGACGTCCTCGTAGTAAACGCTGAGTGGCTCCCCCTTGATCCGCTGTTCGGCAAGATCGGTTATCTCGGCCGCGTCTCCGGCAAGGGTGCGCTGATAGAAGCGCTCCTTGATTGTCAGCGCTGGTTCGTCACCAAGCAGGACGTGGAGAAATTTCAGGCTGTCGATATGCTGTCCGAGCACGACGAGACAAAGCGTCATGGGAATTGCGAGCAGCAATCCGGCGGGACCCCAGAGGAATGTCCAGAATGCAGCAGCAATGAGAACGGCCATGGGAGAAAGACCAGTTGATCGCCCCTGCACCAGCGGCTCGATCAACTGGCCCATCGTTACTTCACTTATGATGAAAAGGCCGGCGGTGATGAGTAGTGTGGTCCAGCCGGGATCGACGGCGGCGGCAAGTGCGAACGGCCCGACAGCCGCTATGAAAGAGCCGATGAACGGAACGAAGCGCATGAAGGCTGCGATGATGCCCCACAAAAAAGGAGCAGGGATGCCGAGCCACCACAACGCGGCGGAGATGAAGACGCCATAAATCAAATTGAGAACAGTCATTGTCAGAAGGAAGCGGCTGAGCCGCTGGGCCGCGTCCGTCATTGCAGCAGTGGTGCGCTGCATGTCGCCCGAACCCGACAACCGAATGAATCGGTCGCGCAACTCTTCGTTCTGGACGATGATGAAAGGCACGAGGACCAGGACGATGGCGAGCATCGCAATGGGTTCGACAAGCGGCGCAGCCAGCGCGAGTAGATTGTCAAGTGGCGTCGCTGCTGGATAATGCAATTCGACTGCAACCGGTTTATCAACCCTATCTTGTTGCTGCTTGGCCGAGCGTGCCGTTAGTGATCCAGGGGCTATTCGCGAAAGTTCTGGTGCCTTGACGGCTTCACCCTGTTTAGCCTCCGGAGGGGCAAGCTCGCTTTGGAGATCTTTCAATGTTTCCGCGGCGCGTTCCATCGCGGGGTTGGACAAGGCAACACCACGAATGTCTCGAACCTTCTCGCGCAGCGTGCTCTCATAGCGGGGAAGTTCCGTCGCCAGAAAGCGAACCTGTTCGCTCAGCACCCCGGCAAGAACGAGAAGACCTGAGAACGTGACGGAGACGACCAGCAGCGCCGCCGCCAGGCGTGGGATCCGAATGCGGCGCAGCATCCGAACGATCGGCGAGAGCACGAATGCCAGAAGAATCGCCGCCGCTATGGGAAGAAAGACGGCCTTGCCAACGTAGAGCGCGACAATAATCGCTGCCGCCAGGATGGTATTATTTACCGTGGACGTCCGCCCCCCTGCCTGTGGCGCCATTTGACGTGCGCGCGAAAAGCCATCGGACTGGCGGACACGTTCTGCTTTGACAGGTGACACGCCAACCTCCCGCTCTGAGACCTGCGGCGCCCTGCCCATTGCCGAAACTCGAGGTGTCCCAGCTTCATATGGGGGCGATATCGCAATCACCTTTTGATCTTGCGCGCAGCACTGAAGCCGAACATGAATGCCGTCGCGAGCACTTTTGCAGAGCCGAAATAGTCGATCGCCTCGCGGGCTTCCTCGTCAATTGCAGCAAGCGTGTTCTCAATCTCGTGTGTTCGGTTATCGAGGATTAGCTTTAGTCTGCGATAGGCCCATCTTGCGAGTATCAGGATCACCGCGAGAAGTAGTGCCCCCAGGGCAATGCCTGCGGCAGTCTCGAGCGGGCCATACACGGGAGCGAGATAGGCATAGAGTGCAACGAGACCGAATGCGACGGCCGCGAGTGCGCTTAGAGCCACCGCCGCCACCCACGCTATCGTCGGTCCCAAGCGTTCCGCAGCTGTCTCTGTCAGACGATCTGTAACGTAGGAGGCGGCCTCACTGATCATGTCGCTCTACCGTAATTGCCTCGGCAACTTGGAATCCTGCTTGAGGGTAACATCGTTGTTGCGGCTCTCACCGACGGGCAAGAACTGCAAGGAAGAAGCCGACACCCGCCGCGATTGCTGCCGATGCCAGGGGATTACGGCGGATGGCGATCTCCACGCGGTCAAGACCATCTGTGGCGACCTGCCGGAGTTGCTCGGTGGTTTCGCCCAACGTTTCGGAGGCGCGTTCCGCCGCATGCTCGACGCTGCGGGAAACCCGCTCACCGCGCCGAGTCAGGTCGTCAGTGGCTTGCTCGATGTAGGACTTTCCAGACTCTGTAGCCATGCTCGAACTCCAGATTTTCTCGTTCCTGACTGCGATCGATATCTCTCTGCAGCGCGTCAGCGGATCATCATCAGTCCGACGAGAAAGCCGACACCTGCGGCGATTATTGCTGCTTGCGTGGGATGGCGACGGATCGCCCGCTCTGCTGCATTCACTTGTTCGCCGGCCTTGGCCTGCAGATCCTCGACGGATGTACCAAGTTGGCTCGCCGCCAGCTTGCCAACAGAGTCGGCCAGTCGCGCCACGTCATCACGCAAAGCCGCAAAGTCATCGGATACGTCCTTGGCAGCATTCTGGGTGTCCTCTTTTTTCGGTTCGAACGCAGTTGCTTCCATGTTGGTCCTCCTGCAAGAGCAATTTCGGTACCCGATTGGGTGCGCTGAAACCCGCACACATCGTGTTGCGTCATTGTCCCGTTGCTGCGTGATGAGGGCAGCCACCTGGCGCAGTGTGCTGTCGGGCAAGTTATGCTGTCGGGCGGACAACGCTGTATTGTCTCAATGGTTCCACAACGCTCTCGAACGTATTTTTCGCGTCAGTGATAGGGTTTGAAAAACGCGTGCAAAGGGGAACGTTGAGCTTGTCCGAGGCGTTGAACCGGAAACCCCGATACCCGAGGTACGTGCCACACGGGGGCCGCACGCTGATGCATGACGCGGACCTGAAACGGATACGTTGATGCCACCAAACGGAATTGACGACGCGGCTGAAGCGGCGGGTTGCCGCAATTCTGACCGGCCTCCACGAACAAATGCAGGTTGAGGTGATCGAAATGACGAGCAATGAGATTCGCGACAACGTGCCGTTTCAAAACGCCAGCCGGGACGATTTGAGGGAGGATAAAAAGGAGCCTTTGTTGCGTTCCTCCTCGACCAACGCAGGTGACCGGAGCCCTGCTGCGGATCTATCGGATGTTAAGAGCGAGATCGAGCGCCTGTCAGGCATCGTCGCTCAAATTGCCAACGAGCGTGCCAAGCAGGTGGCGACCGTAGTCGACGACGGAATGGATAGCGTGCGAAGCGCTATACGGCACAATCCGTGGACGAGCATCGGTATTGCCAGCGTCGTCGGCTTTGGGATCGCGATCGCCACAACGTCTCGTCCGGTTGAGGCATCACGCATGGATCGGATTCGGCGCACGGCTTCGCGGTCGATTGACCGCTTTGATGCGCGCTCACGGCTTCCCAGTATGCAGGACGTGCGTGAGTACGTCCCCGATCTTGCGAATACGAAATCCTCTTTGGCAGATCGCGCCGAAAAGCTGGGCAATGCGATTGCTGATATCGACCCCAAGACTGCGGTAGGACCACTTATCGAGGCTGTACGCGGCATTTCGCAGGCGATCAGCCGCGCGAGAGGCTGAGGCTCGCATCGGCGGTTTTAAAGTTTGACGCAAGATGGCCACCACAAATGTGTGCGCCGCATTCTCATCGGAGGTTCCAATGTCAGCTGGGGATCGCCCGCGTCGAGACCAATATTGTCGGAGGAAGGCGGGCATTTCGATGTTATCCTATTTAATGCCTGCTGCCTCCATCGAGAATCGGCATCACAACGTCAAGCTTCCGGGGGGAACGATGTTGCACATGGTGAGCATATGTTTTCAGCGCGCGTCTCTCGGCTCTGTCGCCATCCTTTTGTTCAGTGTCGATGCGAATGCGCTGATCACGCAGAAGGTGAAAAACGCCTGCAAGAATGATTACTTCACGTATTGCAGCCAGCATGCCGTTGGGAGTTCGGCGTTGCGCACCTGTATGAGAGGAGCCCAGGACAGTTTGTCGAAGACATGCCTGAACGCATTGGTCGATGACGGAGAGGTCTCCAAGGAGGACATTCATCGATACAAGAGGCGCCACCACCGGTAGGGCGTGTGGCGCGGGACCTGGGAAGATGCGTGCCCGCAATTGCGAGCGTGAATCATCGCGCTGGACGGCTTGCACGGACAATGGCGTTGCGCAGCCATGTGTGTCCGGGGTCGTCGTCGTAGGAAGCATGCCACAGCATCGATATCGTCACCTCGGGAAGATCGACGGGAACGCGACTGAGCGCCAAGTCGAGTTCCTTTGCGAAAATCCGCGCAAGTCGCGCATGCATTGTCGTCACCACGGGGGAGCCTGCGATGAGGAAGGGCACGCCGATGAACCGCGGCGTCACCAGCGCCACCTTCCGTGATAGACCGATCTTCTCCAGGGCGTCGTCGACCACACCACGTTCGCCTTTGCGCAGGCTCGTGAGCACATGCGGTAATCGCACATAGTTCTTGAGCGAGATTGGTGGTTTGAAGCCGACCTTCGCGGCATTGAACATGCACAGGTATGTGTCGGTCGCCAGCAGTCGCCGCTTGTGGTGAACCTGACCTTGCGGGAATGTGCCAATGCCGATCCCGATGTCGAAGTTGTCCGCGTCGATCTCGTCGAGAAGCTGGCGTTCGTCGGTCGAATAAATGCGGAAGCGAATCCCCGGCGCCTCATCGCAGCCGATTGCCAGGAGCTTTGGACCGATCAGCATTTCGACGCTGTCGGGCAGGCCGATGCGGAATGTCCGCTCCGCCTTTGCCGGATCGAAGGCCTCATCCCGCGCCACCAGCGCCTGAATTCCCGATAGAGTGATTCTGACCCGGTCGCCGAGCGCCAATGCTTTGGGCGTAGGTCGCATTCCGTCCGGCGAGCGGACCAGCAGCTCGTCATCGAACAGCTGGCGCAGCCTCGCCAGATTGTGGCTCATTGCGGATTGTCCCAAGCCTACGCGCCCCGCCGCCTTGGTCACGCTGCGCTCTGTGAGCAGCGCATCCAGAGCAACGAGCAGGTTGAGGTCGACACGAGCTAAATTGATATGATCGATGGGCATTATGAATTCAATCGGTTGGACTAATGTGATTGCTCGTACCATTCTCCGGACCAGAGGGAAAGACATGCGTGTCCTTCCAGTTGACCAGGAGCCGATCAACATGAAGACCTTCAAGTTTGCACTCGCCGCTCTCGGAGCCGTCGCTGGGCTTGTGACGACCGCTCAAGCCGCTGAACTCGCAGCCTATCGTGGTCGGCCCGTAGATCTCGGTGCCGTTGCCGGTGTCGCCTACTACACGGTGGAGCAGGGCGGTTACCGGGTAGTCGCCACACTCGCTGAAGCCGACAGTGATGCCGCGGTTCGTTTCGAGGCCGTGCTGGCGCCGGGCCAGAGCGTCGTCCTCTCTTCGCCAGCAGTGCGTGGAGGACATCCCGCCCGCGTCGAGATCAGCCGTATTGGCGAGCGCATTGAGGTGGCGTCGTCGCCGGTCACGAACTGAAGCAGTGCGCAAACGGTAAGTCGTGGGGCCGGTCCAACCGGCTCCCGTATTCTCCAATCAAAGCATCAAGAAAAGAGGTGATGCGGGCGTGAGTGAGGGGCCCCGGTATTTATTTGAGAGCCTCGATCGCGGCCTCGACGGAAGCACGACTGCTTCCTTCCTGGGGCCATCAACCAGATCATCGCCGTGCGCAGCCCGCGCAGGATCGGCAACACATCGCGCGTGAGGCGGCGGCCGCGCAGATGGTCAATTTTATACACATCGGCATCGCACCGGCACGCGAACTCCGATTAACTCGAGCACGCGTGGGTCGCTTTCATCGTGTCGGAAGCGTATTGCGCTGATTGGAACCGTGCATAGTGTCGGTGATGAGCGCATCCTCGCGCGGGACTTTCGTGATTGTCCCACCCTCGCACTGACGCTCGAGTTCCCGCAGAGCTTGTTCGCCACGGCGGCCGTCTGCGATGCAATAGACCATGGTCTGGCCCGTTTTCGTTTTTGCCTGGAAGACGCGTGTCATTTTGAAGACCCAAAATCGAAGACCGAAATAAAACAATCGAAAGTCGACAGGTTCGCGTCGCGATGTGCCGTCATTCGACATCTAGCCGCAAGGGCAGCTATGCCGGCTGCAAAACCCGCACCAGGAACGATGTTAAAGTAATTGCGCAGTGGATAAGGGTGAACAACACGCTCAAAATACAAGCATGTCCACCTGGAGTGTGGTGCGGTTAAGGGTGAAAAACATGTTTCGCAATATTTAAATTGGTTGGCAGTGCGCCGGTCGCGACGGATCAGCTCTTCTTCTTGCAGGGCAGTATGTAGGTGAAGCCCTGACAATCACCCTGCGAGAGGCAGGCAGCGTGAGGCACGATCTTCACCTCGTTGGAGTCGGGTGAGCTGTCCGCAATCTGCAGCATGGCAAGAGGATCGATGAGCTGTGCTGTTGGGTTGTACCAAGTCAATCCGCCATGTTCGTTGGTCAACCATTGGATCTCGTCGCGCTTCGTTTCCCAGACTTCCCAGTGCACCTCCGGAAGATAATCGGGAACGCCACCAGGCGTGTGGACTCGCCCCAGACGCTGCCCCCGCGATATGTGCTGTCCAACTTCGAAGTGCTTGATTTCGTTGTAGTCTAAATGATCAAAAACGGAATAATAGAGCGCCGCGTCCTCGTCGGCTCCCGCTTCCTCTCGGGTATGCTTGATGATCAGCGACCCTTCCCAACCCCAGCCCCAGTTTGATTGCCAAACCGCACGGATTGTGCCTGGCGCCGGCGCGACGACCCATTCGCCTATGCGCCCGCCATCGACGCCGGTGTGCTGTTCATCACGTCGACTGCCGTCTACGTCGATCCAGCTTGCATAGAGCGAGGTGAGTGGCGAGCAAGCGTAATCATCAGGATAGACTGGAACCAGCCCTGTGGGTTCAACTTCGATACCTGTCTCAGAATGGCTCGAATCCGCGTCGGCCCGAGCTCCGTCGCTGGTGATGCCCAGGGCCAGCAAGGCAACGAGCAGATAACGCGGGAGCTGTGAGGTGGTCTGAATTTGTGTCCCCCATTTTCCACTTCAGTAAGCGCTGGCGGCCGCGCGGCGCCGTTTTTCTTCTTTAACGTTGTAAACGCGCAAGTGAGCGAAATCGTGTCAATCAGCGCATGCATTTAACGTTAAGCAAAGGTTGCTCCTAACCGATTCTTTCCTGGTTCTCTAAATTGCATCTGTGAATTCTAACTCTTTATTTACTAGAATCGCAGTGGGAACCCCGTGACAACATTAAGTGCGCCGCTTTCGTTCGGGGATAAATCGCGTGCGCCAATTGCGCTCCAATCGGCGAAATCCCGTCGCGGTAAGCGTGACTTTTCGAGCAACGGTACCGTTAAATCGGGCGGCAACGAGGCCAATACGCCGCACGAGCCGATCACCAGCGGTCTCGCCGTCTACTACGTGCCGCATGTTCTCGACAACTCTAGTGCAGCCGCATTGTCATCGCTCACCGCTGCCGACTATCGCGAGTTTGCCTACATCGAGCATATCGGCGCCCGAAATCGCAGTCTCGTGACCCGCGCGGCTCTCCGGCGTGCGTTAAGCGAGGTCACTCAAGGGGCGCTCGCCCCATCGCAGTGGGTTTTCATACGTGGCCGCTCGGGCAAGCCCCAGCTCGACCCGTCGTGCCCGCAGGTTCACTTCAGCTGTTCGCACGCCGATGGCGTTTCGGTGGTGGCTGTATCTACCAGAGGCCCTGTCGGTATCGACATCGCTAATACCACGACGCCGTTTGATTTGTCGCTGGCGGAATTGTTTCTATCACCCGGTGAAGCGCGCACGCTTGGCGACTGCTCCGACGCATCGCCAGCACAGCGGCAAGCTTTTTGCAGGTTCTGGGCACTGAAGGAAGCATATCTCAAAATGAATGGGGATGCGCTTTCCGAGCATGTCAGCGAACTGGAATTTGATCCCGTCAAGGATCAACTTGCATCGAAATCAGCGGGCGAGAAGGCACCGGGGCAGGCTAAATTCAAAACGTGGCAACTCGCAGCAGAGCGGCGAAGTTACTCTGCCGCAATTGCGTTCGTCGCAGCTTGACCGCCGGAATGTCTTCGAGCTCAGACTTGTGAGTTTGAGTAATGTATTGCGCACCCGATAGGTATGAAGGCGAACTCGCTCTGTATCAGAATGAGACGCCGACACTCCTGCATCACTATTTTGAACGCCAGGCGCAACTGCGGCCAGGTTCCCTTGCTGTCGAGTTCTCAGGTTCGGCACTGACTTACGCGCAACTCGACCGGTACGCGAATAAGATCGCCAATTATCTCGTCGCTCGCGGCGTGCAGTCGACCGATCTCATCGGCATTTATCTCAGGAAGTCGCCGCGGCTTTACGCCGTCATGCTTGGCATTCTCAAAGCGGGCGGCGGCTACGTGCCGATAGACCCCAAGTTTCCCCTGGAGCGTGTGCAGGCGATTGCCGATGATGCCAAGCTTCGTTTCCTCATCTCCGAGGACGCGTTGGCAGATACCATTGCTGATGGTGTCAGCGTCGATCTCTTGCGCCTCGATTCCGAGCACGACGCCATCGAGCGGGCGGCCAATGACCCGCTCGACAGGAAGGATATCTCTTCCAACCAACTCTGCTACGTCATCTATACATCGGGATCGACAGGACGCCCCAAGGGCGTGATGATCGAGCACTGCAATGCCTGTTCGTTCGTGAAAGCGCTGGAACCCGTTTATCGGGTGGACGAATCCGATCGCGTCTACCAGGGCTTTTCCGTCGCCTTCGATGCATCTGTAGAGGAGATCTGGGCAGCCTTTGCCCACGGTGGAACGCTGGTTGTTCCAACTGAGGACGTTGAGCGCTCCCCTTCTGATGTCGCCGCCTTCATCAACGAACACGGCATCACCTATTACTCGACGGTGCCGACCATGCTCTCCATGGTCGATCGTGAGCTGCCGACGGTCCGCACGCTTGTCCTTGGCGGTGAAGCCTGCTCGGATGAACTCGTTTCGCGATGGGCTAAAGCCGGTCGCAGGATGCTGAACACGTACGGTCCCACGGAGGCAACGGTCGTCGCGACGTGGTCCGAATGTCACGCAGGCGTGCCAGTAACCATCGGGCGCGCATTGCCCGGCTACGCGACATATGTGCTCGATGAATCCGGCAATCGTGTCGCCGCCGGAGAGGAAGGCGAGCTTTACATCGGCGGCGACGGCGTTGGCCGCGGATACATGAATCTGCCCGAAATGACGTCCTCGCGTTTCGTGCCCAATCCGTTCGAAGGCGACGGCACGGATTTGCTTTATCGCACTTATGACCACGTCCGTCTTGGCGCGGACGGGGACCTTCATTTCCTCGGGCGCCTCGATGATCAGGTCAAGATCCGCGGATTTCGCATCGAGCTTTCTGAAATCGAGGCCGTGCTCGTCGGACAGCCCGAGATCCGTGCTGCGGCAGTCGGCGTCACCGAGGTATCGCAACTCAAGGAGCTTGCCGCCTACGTCATCTGTCATGAAAGTGACCAGCCCCTCGATCGCGAAAGGCTGGCTGAGGCGCTGCGTCAGAAGCTCCCGCCGTACATGGTGCCCAAGTATCTCGACATCGTCGACGAACTGCCCATGATGCCGAGTGGCAAGATCAATCGAAAGCGACTGCCCGCGCCGCAGAACCTCTTCAAGGGCCTGGGCAACATCGTTGCGCCGGTCGATCCCATCGAACAGCTCATAGCAGAGGCATGGCAGGAGAGCTTCAAGCTGCCGGCCCTTTCCGTCGAAGCCGACTTCTTCATCGATCTGGGAGGACATTCGCTGTTGGCGGCACAGTGCGTCAACAGGCTTCGCAAGGCCATCAATGGCGTCGCGCTGTCGGTGAGGGACATCTACGAGCACCGGAACGCGAGGGCATTGGCCGCCGAGTTGCGGCGTCGCGGATTGAGCGACACGCCATCCTCCGAGGAGGACACACCGAACCAGACCGCCGGCTCGGCATGGAGCAGTGTGCCTCAGAGTGTGCCTAACCACGTGCGCTGGCTGACGGTGACGGCGCAGTCGGTCTTTGCCACGCTCTACTACGGCATAATTGCTGCGCCGCTGGCCTACCTGGCCCTGATCTATTCGGCTGTCGCGAGTGGCGACATGACCATTGATCGCGCCGTCGACCTATCGATAACGATGGGCTTTGCCGCGTGGCCGTTAATGCTTCTCACCAGCATTCTTGTTAAGTGGGTGGTGATTGGCAGATACAAGCCTGGCCGGTATCCGCTTTGGGGCTCGTACTATCTGCGCTGGTGGATCGCTAGCCGTTTCCAGGCCTTGAGCTGGTCGTACATTTTCGTCGGCACGCCGCTCATGAATGCGTACTTCCGCGCAATGGGCGCGAGCATCGGCCGCAATGTCTCGCTGAGCACGCCACATTGCACGGCTTTCGATATGGTGTCGATCGGCGATGGTACGAGCATTGGCTTGGAAAGCCAGCTGCTTGGGTATCGCGTCGAGGATGGCCACCTCATCATTGCGCCGGTAGAGATCGGCAAAAACTGCTTCGTGGGTATGCACTGCTCGATCGGACTGAACGCGCGAATGCAGAATGGAGCGCGTCTCGATGACATGTCCCTGTTGTGCGATGACACTGTCATACCGGCAGGCGAAGGCTGGAATGGAGCACCCGCGAAGAAGTCGTCCGTCAGCGTGCCGGTACCGCAGGATAAGCCGGCGAGCGGGTTGCGGGTCTTTACGTTCGCAGTGCTGCACCTGCTTCTGATCTATGCGATGGGCTACTTCCTCATTGGATCGACGCTGCCTGCGCTGGTGATGCTGGGGCTGGCCTTCCAGACTTGGGGGCTTCAAGGTGCATTCCTCGCCGTATTCGCGGCGGTTCCAGCGACGCTGGCGATGTACACGCTGGGCGTCATTTTAATCACGCGCCTGCTGGGAGCGCCCAAGGAGAGCAGCATTCCGCTGCATACGCCCCGTTATCTCAGGCACTGGTTTCTGGCCTACATGCTTGAGAACACCAAGACGTTGCTCAACTCGGCATATGCAACGATCTATTTCCCGAGTCTGATGCGAGCGCTCGGCGCCAAAGTCGGCAAGGGCTCCGAAGTTTCCACCGTCTCGCATATGACGCCACATCTTCTCGAGGTGGGCGAAGGGTGCTTTCTCGCCGATGCTTGCATTGTTGGCGGGCATCGCATCCACGGCGGCACCATGCTGGTCGAACCGGTTCACATTGGCGATCGGACCTTCATCGGCAACAGCGCCCTGGTTCCCGGAGGGGTCACCATCGGCAACAATACATTGATCGGCGTCGGCTCGACGCCGCCCACTGGCATGCGCACTGTGCCGGACAACACGCGCTGGCTGGGCTCTCCGAGTTTCGAGCTGCCGCGAACCCAGCAGGGCTACTGTTTTGCGGAACAGACCCTGTTCGCGCCGACCCGCTGGGCCATTGCAGAACGAGCCTTCACCGATGCGATGAGAATCCTCCTTCCCGGATTCATCTTTGGGGTGCTCGGTGTGGCCCTCTTCGGGTGCCTTATCGAAGCCTACAAGCTGCTCCCGCTTTGGGCTGCCATTCTCGCCGTGGCGCCGCTCACCGCGCTTGCTGCGTTCATTTCGGTCGCCGCCTCGGCTGCCATCAAATACCTCCTGCAAGGAACGCTTGAGCCTCTCGTCAGACCGCTGTGGTGCCGGTTCGTATGGCGCAACGAACTCGTAAACGGCGTTTACGAAGGCGTTGCCGCGTCGGCCATGACGCCGCTTCTCGGCACGCCGCTGGTTTCGGTGTGTTTGCGGATGATGGGCTGCAAGATCGGCCGCCGATGCTTCATCGAGACGACGTTGTTCTCCGAGTTCGATCTTGTGCACATAGGAGATCGCGCGGCCCTCAACCTGGGTGGAACGATCCAGACTCATTTGTTCGAAGATCGTGTCTTCAAGGCGGACAGACTGACGATCGGCAGCGATTGTTCTATCGGCAACATGGCCTTCATTCTCTATGACACCGAGATGGAAGACGGTGCCAAGCTCGGTTCCCTATCGGTTCTGATGAAGGGCGAACGGCTGCCCGCATCAACGAGCTGGGCCGGAGTTCCGTGCGAGCAGATGACGGTCGCGGCGGTTCCGGCCTTGCAGAGCAGGATCGCGCAAATTGTTGCCGGCGCACGGGGTAAGGCGAATGAAAGGCTAATCGTTCAGCAAGCGTAGTCTTCACCCCGATCAATTCGGTCACCCTTAAGAAACACTTAAGAAAACGCCGTTTTTCGATGCTGCGTTTGTAGAAAAAGAGCAACACATACACGTCAATGCCGATGCGTTCTAGCTTTTGCATCTGGCACCATCCCGCGAATCGCTTCCTAAGTTGACCATTAGAGATTGAATCCGTTCGGCTGCGTCCGAGCGGAGAGGGATAGATCTCGAGGGAGCTGATTGGATGAAGCGTTTTTTCAAGTCCACCCTTGGTGGCGTCGCGGTAGCGTGTGCCGCACTTCCGACGGCAGCGGGTGCCGCGGATCTCGGCGGTTCGCTGAAGGACACGCCGATGGTTGCGCCCGCGCCTACATGGTCGGGTTTCTACTTCGGCGGCAGCATCGGCTACGGACACAATAGATCCGACAACAACTACAGTGAGTCGACTGGTTATAGTCAGTCCGTCTCCGAATCCGCGGAGGGCGGTCTCGTCTCCGCCGTGTTCGGCTTCGATCGCCAGATCGGCGACCGTTGGGTCATCGGCGCATTCGCCGACTTCGACTGGTCGGATCTCGATCGCGGCAATGAGCATATTTGGAATAGCATGACGATCTCGCGCGCTTGGTCGGTTGGCGGGCGCCTGGGTCTGCTCGTGTCGCCGCGCATGATGGTCTTTGCGACGGGCGGCTTCACCCAGGCCCACTTCAGGAACGATGGCTGGTGGGATATCGACGGCTGGGCCGATGGTCGCAATTCCCGGAATTTCAATGGCTACTTCGTCGGTGGTGGCCTTGAGGTCATGCTGCGATCCAACTTCTTCCTGCGTGGTGAGTTGCGCTACGCCGACTATGGCGAGGAGACGACCAATACCTATAACGATGGGTCATTCTCGTACGTGGACCGCGAAGACGCCGAGATCTTCACGGCGCGCCTCGGCATTGTCTACAAAATGGGCCGCGATGAGCACGCCCTCCCTGCTCTCAGCATGAAGGATGGCGGCGAGGGTGTGGATCACGCCTACAAGGTCGTCACGATCAACGGCGTCGATGTTAGCAACGACGCATGGTCGATTTATTCGTTCAACGCCTTCGCGCTGAACGGAGACTTTAGCCGCGACGGTCTGGTTTTCAGAACCCTCGGCGTCTACGGCGAATACTCGTTTAATGGATTTGGCACTGACGTCGATACCGATGATCGTTTGGCCGACGCGATGATCGGCTACCAGAAGGTGTTCGACCGCTTCACCGCAACCGCTTATGTCGGCTACGAGATCCGCGACATTGATGCGTCACCCTTTGGCTGGCACAGCGGCGTTTTGCATGGCACCAAGTCGGGCTTCAAGGTGGCCTTCGATGTCGAGTCAAAGGATGAGGAGAAGCTCTACTTCGCCTTGGACGGTAGCTATTCGACCGCTTTTGACTCTGTCTACGGTTTGGTGCGTGTTGGCTACAACGCCGGATCCTTCATTGTCGGTCCGGAGGGCTGGGTGTTCAGCGACGATGGGGATACGTCATGGCGCGTTGGCGGCTTTGCCAAGATGCCCTTCATGCTCGGGCCGACGCGGGCAGCCGAACTCAGCGTCTACGGTGGCTACCAGTTCGTCGAGGATGACAATAACGGGAGCGGTTTCACGACTCACGGTGGCGAAGGCGCCTACGGCGGTGCAGCTCTCAAGCTGGCCTTCTGATAGAAGCTGAACCGAATCTGATTTGATTGGCAGCGTCCCCCGTCGAAATCCGGCGGGGGACGTTTTTATTTCAAGGCTGGGGCGTGATCACCGCTGCTTCTTTCCGGCTCGCGCTTTGGCTCACGTAAAGGTCGAGCGGCGGAGCGGGCCAGTTGGCGTAATCGTTGGCCGTTTGGATTTCGCTGACGTAGGTGGTCCAGGCCGCTTCGAGTGAGCCCCAGTCGGCGTCAGCGGACTCCGGCTGGCCGCCTTCGATCTCGTCAGCGAGCGCCGACAGGTCGACACCTTTGTTCTTCAAGTGCCGCAGGACTGCTGCAGTCTCACCATAGGCAATGGCGCGCCTGGCCGCACGCTCACCCATATAGTAGTTGATGTTGCCGGCAATATGGTCGGCGTTCTTCTTGATCTCGCTGACCGCATTCTCGGTGTCGCCGCTATTGAGTGCATCGAGATCGGGCAGATATCCGCCGTCTTCGGCGCGTTCGCCAAGAACCGGAACGACATAGACGTCAGCCTTGGCGCTGGCCATGACGAGCTGTTTGTCGCGCACATCGAATGCGAAGTCGTGGAAATTATAGAAGGCGACGATCTCATCGTCGGTATTCACGGTGACAGGCTCGAAGCCGCCAGCCATCCGGTACCCCGTCGTCCATTCGCGTGGCGGCACGATGAAATCGACCATGAAGGCATCGGCGACGGCAAGATCTCGTGCAAGGTTCGTCTCTTCAGGGATGGCGCCATATGCGATGACGCTTTCGGTGGTGATGGAGACGCCGATGCGATCGTCTTCAGCCAGAGCCCGAGCCAGTTGGGCGATCTCACCGATCGAGGCCTCCGGCTTGAAGGATAGGTTATCGCCGAGAACGAGTGCCTGCTTGCTCGCGTCGTACCGAACGGAAGCGATATTATCCAGTCCCGTTGCCGAGCCCTCTAGAACGACACCGCCTGGGAGGCTGCCGTAGCGTTCGACGACGCCGGTAACCATGGTCGGATGCGGGCGCCCGGAGTGGGCCGTTACTTCGATATGGCGCTGTGCCGTACGAAAGGAGGCATTCGTCGCCGCCGCCACCGTACTTGGCTGCGTATTCATGTTGCCGCCGCCGGGCATGCTTCCGTAATGTGTCGAAAAGTCCTTCAGGCCAGCTTCCGTAGCAATATGGCTCTCGCCGCGAATGTCACCGGCCAGGGTAGGCCCGCTGACGGCTAGAACTGAAACAGTTGCAAAACAAAGTATCGAGGGCGCGCGCATCACTAGAATTCCTCGCTGGAAAAACAAAATGGATGGATGTGGCCATCCAAATCCTTTGCGCAGCGCAACTCAATCATCTTCTGCCAAGATGGTTTAGGACGGTGTCTACAACTGACGTCAACGCGCCGATCTTGCAGCGAGTTTCTCGTCTCTGAAAGGAATTGAATGAAATGTGGCAAACGAAGCAATGGCGTCGCCGTCCGTGACCGGCGCATGCCAGATCCTGCCTTTGCCGCATTGCCGGAAAGGTTGTGCGGTGGCTTGGACGGAATGGCTCGATAGTTGCTCGCTGATAAACATCAATTCGAGCCCAACCGGGCTCATGGCCGTCGCGCAGCCGCGAAGAAACAGTCATGATTCCATTGAGGCCGTGATTGAGGCTCTCAAAACGACGAGCGAGAGCAGACCGAAACGGCCAAAATGTGATTCAATCAAAACCTGACCTGATCTAGGTCGCGTTCATGTTTGCGTCAGCATGAACGCGATCCAGCACCTTTGTTTCGAGCATGTTTTGCACGCTGAACCGCTGCACACTTCAGCTCAACATGCTCTAGCGTCGGCGCTTTGTGTTGCATGGTCGCGCCTCCACGGTTGCCGACCACCCGTTCGTCGTGGCTGAGTAGCCGATAGACCTGCTGCCGGCCCTGCGGAAATGGGCCCAGTCGGTGCCATATTCGAAGGCGGCGAACTCCTGCCACGATTTGATGGCCGCGTCGCGCGCCTGCTTCTTCGTGCGGCCTTCGCCATTGCCGTAATGGAAATGATCGACCATGCAGGTTCTGCCACGCTCTACGCGCCAGGAATGCATGGATGCGAGCCCGGTTTCATCTGCGCCCGCCGGTGCCGCTGTACAAGAAATTGCCGCTAATGTAGCCAATCCAGAAATGTAAAAACGCGCCTTTCTCATGATTATTTTCCCTCCAATGACGCCAAAACAAATTTCCTGAACGGCAAATGAGAATTAGCTTGCGCGAGGAGTCAAGAATAATCCCTGTCCGGTCAGGAAAGTCGATTAATTTTGGAGCGGGTTTGAGCGAAGGATTGGGGCAGGTCAATTCTGGGGTTTCCAATTTGCACGGATTGATCATAATTCCCCCAGCTATTGCAGCCCAATTTGCTCTGTCTGTGCAATATAAGGCGCGCTCGAATGCCAGGAACTGCGAGCGCTTGAAACAGCGGCAACACATGGATCGGGAAATCCGTGTCGTCGCGGCAACCACAAAAGCTTGCCGCTGACCTTGCAGGCAAGTGCGTGTCGCGTGAGCAGAGGTCGGCGATTTGGCTACGGCAGCATCGGGCCGGATGTTTACGCCAGGGGTGCGGCATCCGAGCTTGAATTGCCGCCGTTGCGAAGCTTCTTCAGCTCCATGATGCCGCGATTGAGCTCCGCGCCGAGCAGTATGATCACCGCCGTTACCTGGAAGAAGATGAGGGCAACCATGATCTGCGATAGTCCGGCATAAAACCGCGTATAATCGGAAAATGCGAGGTACTGCGAATAGAGGGCTCCGGCCGAGAGCCACAGGAATGTTGACAGTGCAACGCCGGGCCACACATCTGCGAAACGCCGTTTGCCAGCCGCTATCCACAAGTGCAGAACGCAGAGCTGCGTGATGAGAACGAGTGCCGCAATCGCGTAGCGGGATGTCGCGGTCAGCCATGTTTCCTTGAGCCAGCCCAGATCGAGAAGATCGCGCGCCCACTCTGGTTCGAAACGCGCCGCAATCGCAGGCCCGACAACGACAGCCCACGTCAGCACAAGTGTAGAAATGGCCGAGACGAATACGAACAGCATCGAAAGAGCGAGTGAATAGGGATAAGAACGCGTTTCCCGCTGGCGATAGGCACCGTTGAGTGCGGCGCGCAATGTCTCGACCGCGCTGGTTGCGAAGAACAGTGCAATGCCGCCGCCGACGGTAAGTAGATCGATGCGCGTGGCTCCCATCAGTTGCTCGACCTGTGGCGCCAGCGTCCCGGCCACGGCTGGCGGCAGGATTTGAAACAGCCCGGCGATGGCCTCCTGTGCCAGTTCCCGCCCGCCAAACAAACCCGCCACTGCTCCCAGGAAGATGCAGAACGGGAATAGCGAGACGACGAAGCCGTAGGCAACGGCGCCGGCCATCGAGAAGCCGGAATGCTCGTAGAGGCGATAGATCGCCTCGATTAATGTGCGGTGCCGTTTCATACCAGTGCCTTCGAGGGATAGTTGCGCAGTGCGTCAGGATGCATTGAGACCGGCGGGCTGCGCCAGCCTCCGTCCATGACGCTGCAGAAGTTCAACAATCACGCCCGGCGGTCAACCCATGGCGCGTTTGTCGCGTAACGCGCGTGGCAGCTATGCAAGTGGCGGGAATTGCACTTGCGTCCAATCTGGCGCAGAAGTCACCCGGTGGGCGCTCCCTGTCCGCTGATTCGCCCTCACTCTTTTCATCTTACAATTGGCCGCCTGTACCGATGCCGTCTTCCGGGTCACCCATGTTATTGCGCATCGCTCCCATCCTCTTCGTAGTTCTCTGGTCGACCGGGTTTATCGCCAGCAAGATCGCGGGCGAGAACGCCGAGCCCTTCACGTTCCTCGCCATCCGCTTCATGCTGGTTTCGGTGCTGCTGGCGCCCGTGATGCTGGTTGGTACACGCCCCTCTCCGCGAGTGGCGCTCGATGCAGCGATCACCGGTGCCTTGATCCACACCGGCTACATCGGTGGTGTGATGTGGGCACTGCGTCTTGGTATGCCGACAGGCGTGGTGACCATCATAGTCTGCCTCCAGCCATTGCTGACCTCGCTGTTGGCGGGCCAGTTGCTGGGTGAGCGCATTGACTTCCGGCACTGGATTGGGATCTCTCTAGGGCTCGCTGGTGCCGCACTCGTTCTGGCACCCAAGATGACGCTCGATCCTAGCGCCGGCGCTGTCGCGGTGATCGGGCCCATTGCTGTTATCGCTGCAACGAGCTCCTTATTCTGCATCACCGCGGGAACGCTTTATCAGAAGGTGAATGGCGCGATCGGCGATCTGCCCAAGCTCGCATTCTATCAGTACATCGGGGCGACCACCGTCGCAGCGCTATTGTCCTTTGCCACAGAGACGCGCAACGTCGACTGGACACAGGAGTTCGTGCTTGCGCTGGCGTGGCTCGTGGTCGTTCTTTCCATCGGCGCTATCAGCTTGCTGCTGATGATGATCCGGGCGAGTGCCGTCTCGCGCGTGACGAGCTTGTTCTATCTCGTTCCGGCTACCACGACAGTCATGGCTTGGGGGATGCTTGGCGAGCGGCTGACACTGGTTCAGGTCGCGGGCATGGTGCTGGTGATGATTGCTGTCGGGATGATCGGTGCGCTGCGCCGCATCTGATGGGCTGCTGCTGCGGTTTGGCAAGCCTTAACTTTCCGGGACAGTAAGCGCGTCCGATGTCACGCCGGCGACTTCAAGTGCCGGCGTGATACGTCTATGATCTACGCCATGACGCGTGAACTTACCCATCAGCTGGAGCGCCTCGGCCAGGAGCGCCAGCGTCTTGAGGTCCTGCTCTCGCGCCAGCCCGACTGGCTGGACTGGAAGCAGTTGTCGGAGGTGCCCGAGCCAGCCGATGAGTCCGGCCGCTACGACCTCGCGCGCCGCAAGACCGAACTCGAAAGGGAACTGCTGCGCGATCCGTTATTCTCTGCACATTGCAGCATCATGGCGGCAATCCGGGTGATCGAGGATTTGATCGCCCAGCGGAGTGCGGTCGAGGCTCATCTGGAGCAGGCTGATGATGGTGGCACACCGCCAGCAATTGACCTTGAGGTGGGGGGTGCTCTGTCCGAATCCATCAACGAGCCGGGCGACAACCCGCCTGACGACGCCGCTCCGGTGCCGCAGGACGTATCGCCCCAATGCCGCCCCCACGATTTGCCGGCAATCGCACTGGCGGATTTGCGGGGAAGTCGTGTCGTCATGCAGGCGGTGACGATCCATGACGCACCGCCGGGGCAGAAGCGTAACGCGGCGACGCTGGCGGATGCCGACGCACCGCCTGACCGCCTGACGCGAATCCGCCGCATCGACAAGGATCTTGCGGCGGCCTTGATCGCCCGCGGCGTGCGCCACTTTGCGCAGATCGCCGCCTTTGGTCCGGCTGATGTGCGTGCGCTTTCCGCCGCGCTTGGTCTGGGCAGGCGCATCTCGCAGGAAAATTGGATCGAGCAGGCGGCGATCCTGGCGACGAAGTCCGCCACTTGCGAGATCCCGGCATGCGATGTGCTACCTCAAGCATCGCAACCCGATACGGCGCTCGACACTTCTGAAATGGTGCGAGAAGCTGCCTTGCGTATTGCTGCAGCAATACAGGCGAGCCGGAATGACCAAGCCTTATCTGCCGGTCCATCGGTCGAGGTTGAAAACGCAACGGCGGGAGACGAGCCTCGATCGAAGCCCGCGGCTCCTGACGATCTTGAGCTGCTCACCGGCATCGATGAGACGATCGCAGAAATCCTGCGGGCCGAAGGTGTCATGCGATTCGATGAGATCGCAAAATGGAGTGCCGCGGCAGTGGCGCATTTCCAGGAACGCGTAGGCGCTGATATCTCAATTTCGCGTCTGGGATGGATCGAGCAGGCGGCGCTCCTGTCGTGCGGCGGCATGACGGCACACGCATTGCGAAAAGCCCGTGGTGAATTCGCAGCCCTGGCATTGAGGCCAACCGGACCGGCCGTCCGCAATGAAGCATTCGCGGCGTGGCTTACTGCCCACACGCGCTCGCATGCTCCCACCGAAGCGCCGTTGGAGGCACGTGCTTCACAGGAGTTCCGCGAGCCGCTCTCTGTCGGACAGGCGCACGCCGACACCGAGACACCTCCGACCGTTGCCGATCTCGAGGTCATGCCTTTCGAAGAATTTGAGACCGGCACCGAAATTGCCGAGAGTGATGCGCACATGCGATCTGCTGTACTGGAGCCGGAGCCACTGGCGGAAAGCGACCAGTCCACTGCTGAGATCATTCCGCTTCGCTGCGTCGTCGAGATCGAGGCCAATGATTTCGATCTACCAGCGGAAATTGGAGCGCCGGCGATCGACCGGTTGGACGATGACGAACTGGTTGAGGAGGGGACGGCGGCAGCACCTGTGGGCGTCCCGTCCATTCAGCCCGATACCGCTGTTGCCGAAGCGGCGGGCGATGCGACACGCGCGGCCATCGAGGCAGACGAACCCACCGAGCCGAAGCCGCCAGCAACGGCCGCTCAGCCGGTGCGTCCCGTGAACATCGCTGACCGCATCACGGCGATCGAGCGTGACGCCGCTGAGTTGGCTGGTGTCTCGCGCCAAGTGCTGGAACGGTTGAAGCAAGGCGGGCAGCAGAACCGTGCCGGTAAAGTCGATACCAAGCGGCAATCGCAAGGTGCGAATTTCAGCGATGACCGGGACACCGGCGAAGACTTGGCCGAGGTGGACGTGCGCATCGTCAGGCGCGAAACCGATGCGGCCGGCCAGAATATGCCTCGCGAGCCTTACAGGGACGCCCTCGGACGTCGCGCCGCAGATGCCAGCTTCGAGGGCAACGATTACGCCGCCTATTGCGAGTGCGTCGAGGAGGCAAGCGTCGAGATCGTCCCGGTGGCCGATGTCGCATCCGGGGAGATTGCGCCGCCTACCGCCGCTGATCGTGCCGCCGCCGGTCGGTCGGAAAAGCGGGTCGGGCAGGAGGCGGAGGTCGGCAAGGTTCGTCGCTTTCTCAGAGCGCTACGGGGCGCATAGCCAACCTCCGCTCTGTTCTCACGCGCCAGCCGCTGGTGACCGTGGACAGTCGGCTGGCATGCCAGCGAATCCGCCAAAAAGGCGGTTTTCCTCCGCTCCGCGTCTGTCTATGTTGCGCCACAACAAAAAAACCGGGCGATGCCTGCGCGCGCCCGCACCATAACCTGGAGGTTGCGAGCATGAATGTCGTTGCGGAAGGCGCTGACCGGCTGATCGAGCGCGTGGGCGAGGTCGTTACGCAAGCCGAGCGTATCCTCCAGGCAGCCAAGGCCGGCGTTCGTCGCCGCATTGACGAGGCGGGCGGTATCGATGCCGCACAGCACGCCGCCCACGGACTCGCCTGGCTGGCGACCACAGTCGAGGGCATCCGCCAGATGCAGCATTGGGCGGCCAAGCTCAAAGACGAGGGGCGCCTCGGCGAAATAGAAAAACTCCTGCTCGCCGCCGCAGCAGCCGAATATGCAGCCCAGATCGTCGGTGGCATTCCCATGAGCCAGGGCGAGATCATCCGCGCCGAAGCTCTGGGTGTCGCGCGCGCCGACGTGCGCAACTTCGAGGACGCGTCAGCCGACATCATCGCTGCCGGCAGTGCGGAGACCGTCAAGGCGCGCTTGGCAGAGTTGATTGCCGATCAGCAGGGCGCCACCACGTTCGGAGACAGCGGTCTGGATGAGGTTCACGCCGAGATCCACGAGCAGATGCGCAAGTTCTCCGAGGCCGAGGTCGTGCCCCACGCGCACGAGTGGCACTTGAAGAACGTCTACATTCCGATGGAGATCGTCCAGCAGGTTGCCGAGCTCGGCGTTTTCGGCCTGACGCTACCGGAGGAATACGGCGGCATGGCGCTGGGCAAGGAATCCATGTGCATCGTGTCGGAAGAGCTGTCACGCGGTTACATCGGCGTCGGCTCGCTCGGCACTCGTTCCGAAATCGCCGGCGAGCTGATTCTCAACAACGGCACCGAGGCGCAAAAGCAGAAGTATCTGCCCAAGATTGCGAGCGGAGAGATCCTGCCCACCGCCGTTTTCACCGAGCCCAACACCGGCTCCGACCTCGCCTCGCTGAAGACGCGTGCGGTGAAGGATGGCGACCAATACAAGGTGACCGGCCAGAAGACCTGGATCACGCACCCTGTGCGCGCCGACCTGATGACGCTGCTGGTGCGCACCAATCCCAACGAGAAGGGCTACAAGGGCCTGTCCATGCTGCTCGCTGAAAAGCCGCGCGGCGATGACGCCAATCCCTTCCCCGCAGACGGGATGACAGGCGGCGAGATCGAGGTGCTGGGCTACCGCGGCATGAAGGAGTACGACATCTCCTTCGACGGTTTCACCGTGCCGGCCGAGAACCTTTTGGGCGGCGAAGAAGGCCAGGGTTTCAAGCAGTTGATGAACACCTTCGAAGCCGCGCGGATTCAGACGGCGGCGCGCGCCGTCGGCGTCGCCCAGTGCGCCATGGATCTGGCGCTGCGCTATGCACTGGAGCGCAATCAGTTTGGCAAGCCGATCTATTCCTTCCCGCGCGTCGCCAACAAGGTCGTCATGATGGCGGTCGAGGTGATGATCGCCCGCCAGCTCACCTATTTCGCCGCCCGCGAGAAGGACGAGGGTCGCCGCTGCGACCTGGAAGCCGGCATGGCCAAGCTCTTGGGCGCCCGTGTCGCCTGGGCCTGCGCCGACAACGCGCTGCAGATCCACGGCGGCAATGGTTTTGCGCTGGAGTATCCGGTTTCTCGTGTCCTGTGCGATGCACGCATCCTGAACATCTTCGAGGGTGCCGCCGAGATCCAGGCTCAGGTCATCGCCCGCCGCCTGCTGGAAGGCGCGAATTAAGTTGAGGATGAACTTCGGTCTGCGAGGCCGGTGCTTCGTAGCCCGAGCCGGGTTTGAGGGTCGCCGTGTAAGCTTGAAGCGCAGTTGCCGCGGCTACAATTGCTGTCAGGAAGATCATTACCCATGTCTGCCGAACTTGTTCGCCATGACGTCGATTTTGTTCTTCATATTCCGCAATCGTATGCAGCGCTTTACCTTTGGCCGAGTAACTGCCCTCACGTAAGTCGGCGTCCCCGCTGGCCACGAGTGACTCCAGTATCAGTCGAAACTCATTATAAAACTTAAAGTAGTCATGACGTCGAAAAATCCTCCCTCCATAGGCGCGTTCTAATAAACCAATCTCTGAGAGACCGGGTGGGTTACCAAAGCCCTGTCGTCCAGTGTCAGATCGAACATCTATCAACATTTTGAGTGCGTCGATTCTCGATGTTCGCGTTGGAGTTTTGCGATTGAAAAGCCACTGGGCCAATCTATCGCGAATAAGGATTCTTTGCGGTCTCAGCAAGTACTCTGAAATTAGAACTTCAGTTGGCGTATCGTACGTGAAACCAAACAAGCCGTAATAACGCTCGACCATAAGATTCAGATTGCTGAGCTCACTATTGGTCAAGACAATTGGCTCATGATACTGAGTGCCATTCCAAGCCTTCCCCGAAATACCTTCGTGGTTCATTCTATCAACAGCGATATCAGTCGTACCATCTTCACTCCTGAGCTTGACAAACATGCAATCTACCGCTTGACCGGCTTCGCCCGAGCGAGGAATTCTGTCGGAGCACGGTTTCCTGAGTGCCATGCCAATTGCCAGTCTGAGGAGTTGAAGCCGCAAGCGTTGCATCCAAATTCACCTAGTTTGTGTGCGATTAAATAGCTCCGAATCAGGTTGATTTTTGCATCCCGTCCGTTCTGCTGCCAAACTGTTGTGGCGGGATGGCTCAGAACCGGGAACAGGCAAGAGGCAACATGCAATCCTTGGCGAAGAAATCCAGCTTGACTGGAAAGGCCCGCGCGGCGCTGCCGCTCGTCCTTGCAGCGCTGCTGTTTTCGGCAGCTTCACCCGCGCCGTCCCAAGCCGCACCCTGCGGCAACAGCGGCGCAGGGTTTTCATCATGGCTCGATGACTTCAAGGTCCGTGCGCATGCGCAGGGCATCTCGCCATCGACGACGAGCAGCGCGTTGTCCGGCGTTACCTACGATCACGCCGTTATCCGCCGCGATCGCTCGCAGAAATCCTTCAAGCTGTCGTTCGACCAGTTCTATAACCGGCGCGTCGGTTCGTATTTGTTGAACAAGGCGCGCGGCAAGTTGAGGACGCACGCTTCGCTACTGAACAGCATCG
Source organism: Hyphomicrobiaceae bacterium (assembly GCA_036768475.1). Taxonomy (GTDB): domain Bacteria; phylum Pseudomonadota; class Alphaproteobacteria; order Rhizobiales; family Hyphomicrobiaceae; genus JAEUMD01. The sequence continues at coordinate 134,351 of DAIPMW010000002.1, forward strand.
AGAAACGCTACGGCGTGCCGCCCGAAATTCTCGTGTCGATCTGGGGTCTCGAAACCAACTTCGGCGCCGACGGCGCAGGCAAATACTCCATAATCCGTTCCATCGCCACGCTGGCCTACGACTGTCGCCGCTCCGAGTTCTTCACCGGCCATCTGATGGCCGCGCTCCGCATCGTGCAGAAAGGCGACATGAGCCCGGGCGAATTGCGCGGCGGTTGGGCCGGCGAGATCGGTCAGGTGCAATTTCTTCCCGGCTCGTATGACAAGTACGCCGTCGATTTTGACGGCAACGGCCGCCGCGATCTCGTCCACTCCGTGCCCGACATCCTCGCGTCGACGGCGAGCTTCATGAAGGGGCATGGCTGGCAGCGCGGGGCACCTTGGGGACCTGGCACACACAACTATTCCGTCATCAAGGACTGGAACCGGGCCGACGTCTATGCCCGCACCATCGCAGTGATGGCCGACCGCCTGCGCTGAGCCAGCATATGCTTGCGTCAAAGCCGCGCGGTGGTTTTCGCCCGCTCATGGTACTGCGGCACTCATGCTGTAAACCGTGAGCGCCGCCATGGCCACCAGGATCGGCAGCACGACCACGTGGATGGTGTCGAGCGACCAGATCAACCATTTGCGCGATGCAACGTGCTGGTTCACGCGCAGGATGGAGATGGCGATCATCACTGCGACCATCATGTAGACAAACACGAACATGCGGTCCGAAAGTGTAGCTGAATCGCTTTCGAGCGCAGGTAACGCCAGATAGAGAGCCACCGCAGACAGCAGCGCCGTCACCTGGATAGTAACGATCGCCTCGAAGTTCGACCTTGGGATGAAGATCGAAAGATAGGCGACGATCAGGATGAAGCCGAGCGGCACCACCACGCGCAGAATATAATCTGTGGTCTGCCGCTTCATCAGCCAGGAAAAGCTCGCCTTGTAGAACGGGACGGCGCTCGGCCTGTGGGTAAAAGCGTCGACCACGGGAACGAAATCCTCATCCGTTCCGACATATTGCGCCACCGGGTCCCAGCCGTCGGTGATCATGTTAAGGTCCCGCAACTCGAGTGGCGGTGGCTGGATGATGAACGGCGCATCACCGCTTTTTGGTTGCAGTTCGATGCTGAAGAGTTGCGTGTCGAGCGGATAGTTCCCCAGCTCCGGCGAGAACAGGAACCGGCCCGAGACCTTGTAGATCTTCATCGTCTCGGGATAGGCGTTCGATTCGCCGCCGCCATGGATTGTCTCGATGGTGAGCTGGCGACGCGACGAGACGGGATCGATGTAGGCATTGGCGAACTCGATGCGGTCGAGGGAGCCGCCGTTGTCAGCACGCATGGACAGGTAGAACTCGGCAAAGAACGACTGTTCATTCTCGTTGATGCGGTGCGCCTTGATCATGTCGATGTCGAGATAAAGGGTCTGCGTTTGGCGCAGACTTCCGTCACGTGCGCGCACGAACTGCACCGGCGCCAGCTGCGTCCGCCCCAGCCCTTGCGGCAGGATGACGACGAACGGCATGCGCGTCGCCGTTCTCGTCGAGGAATCGAACGACCAGTTCTCGAAGCTGCCCTTGAAGGCGCCGTTGCCGGTCGCGTAATCGGTCGCGAGCCGCTTCACGATCTGCGCGCGCATTTCCTTGATGTCCGCGCCTCGTGGCGCTTGCCGGGCCGCCGTCGCGACAAGTTCTACCATGTCTGCGTATTGTGCGCCAAATCCGACCGCGCGCAGGTTCTCGCTCGATAGCGGATCGGGTGGCAGATCCGTGTTGCGCTCTTTGCATTCGCCCTTCGCCCAGCCGGGAGCGCTGCTCACCTTTGTGCCTTCGAACACCCATTGCTGCGCATCTGCCGTGGCAATCTTCTTGCGGATGCGGTTGTTGTAGACCTCCGGCAGGTCGTCCCAGGCCAGCTGGTAGATGGCGTTGGGATAGGTTTGCGTCACATCCTCTGGCAGCGCTTTGATACGGCCCGTCATGAAGATCGCCGGCGTCATCCCAGCCGATTGCAGCGCCTTCATCAGCTCAGGCATGGCGCTCGTGCCGATCGCCACATAAAGGATGTCGGGTGACTTGGCTTTCAGCGCCTCGATTGCCCTGTTGATCGCCTGTGCCGTTACCTTCTCGCCGTCGTTCTCGATCCGCACGTCACCGGACAGACCGTCTGCACCGTGCAGTTTCCCGATCGCATCGCCGAGCGCGTCGGAGAAGACGCTTCCCGCACGTCCCAGGAACGCTGGCCGCAAGTATCCGATGGTGCGTGTGAACTCCACCATCACCGGAGCACGCACCTCGTCCTGGGAAGGGCGCGTCGCGTAGACATTGGTGTAGCCGTTGAAGAGATCGCTGACCGATAGGTCGGCAAGGAACGGAACTTGGCTCGCGCCGATCTGCGGGCCGGCTGCGTCGAACACGGCTTTGCCGCGGCTCGAGCCGAACAGGCCGATCATCGCCAGTTGGGTTGGGTCCCCGAGCGCGGAACGCATGTTGGCGATGGATTTCTTTTCGTCGCGCGCATCGTCGAGGAATTTGATGTCGAGTGGCCGCCCGTGTACACCTCCCGACGCATTGATGCGCTCCTGTTCGGCCACGGCGAGGCGCTTGATCGCCGCGACGCGCCCGTCGTCGTAACACTGGTCGTTGCGCGACGAGACGAAGATTGTAACGGACAGCGGAGGGCCGGACGCAGCCTCGGCTTTCTCGACGGCCACGGCATCGCTCGAATGCAGCATCAGCACCGATATCAGTGCCATGATAGTTGCCGTCACTGAAGTGAGGTTCGTCCGGATCGGCGACAGCCCTCGGCCGGCGGCTTGGCGGTAGTCGCCAAGGCTCTGAGTGAGAGATCGCATGCGAAAGATTTCCCTCGAAGCGGTGCTGGATGTCGGCCGTGCTGTACCCGTCCCGGCCGCTTTTTATAATTGAGGTCGTGGGCCATATCCATTTGCAGCCGATGCGGCCGCAAATTCGATGCTGCAACTGCGGCGGAATTGCATTCCGTCCGTTTCGCTCGCTGGACGTCCCGGTCCACAACCCCAACGCGAGGTGCGGAATGCGAGGTGTGGAATGCGCGGGTGAGATCCATCCACGCAAAAGCGCCGCTCCCGACCCGGGAACGGCGCTTTTCGGGAAACGTGTGCGGCCTGATCGGATCAGGCGGCGGCCGGCTCGGCCTTCTTCGACTTGGAGATGTCGCGCTTGATCTTCAGGCAGCGGTCCGAAAGCTCTTCGTCGCGCGCCTTTGCCAGGAACGCATCGAGGCCGCCGCGGTGCTCGACCGTCTTCAAAGCGTGGGCCGAGATGCGCAGGCTGAAGCTGCGGCCGAGTGCATCGGAAATCAGCGTCACGTTGCACAGGTTGGGGCGGAACTTGCGCCGCGTCTTGTTCTCGGCGTGGCTGCGGTTGTTCCCAGAGAGCGGCAGCTTGCCGGTCAGCTCGCATTTGCGGGTCATCGTCAACACTCCTTCGGCGCAGCCGCAGCAGCCTGGAGCCGTGGGCGCGAAAATCCGGTCCGTCTTCTGAAGAAAGCGGAATTGCCCACCGGATCGTTCCAGCAGGCAGGTCGCCGCCTCTATAAGGGCTTCAGGCCCCATGCGTCAAGTCACCGCCGCAGGCTGTCGCCTGGACCTCCACCTCCCTCGAATGCCTCCGACGAAGGTTTGAAGCGCGGGAGCAGCCCAGGTTTGGTCAACAGCTTTCGGACGAAATGCCGCCGCGAATTTAGTGTTACCGGTTCGACCTGCGACGTGCCGATACGCTTCCTTAACCATGTGCCGATAGCGTCAAGGGACAAACATTTGGCGTAAACCCCACGAAAGTTCCACCCCGTTGGGGACGCGTATCTCAGGGGAAGTGAGTGTGATGTTTTCTGCGTTGAAGTCGCGCCCGGCGCGGCTCGGGCTGGCAGCAGCTGGTTTGCTCGCCCTTTCCGGCCTTTCCGGCTCCCGGCATGCCAGCGCCGCTGGCGACGCCGACTGGCCGAGCCACGTCTCGGCCGTCTATACGATCTCCTTCAACGGCTTCGATATTGGGCGTTTCGCCTTCGAGGCGCAGGTGAGCGCCAAGAGCTACACGCTGAGCGGCGACGCAGAGATTTCCGCTCTCCTGGGTTTCGTCAAATGGCAGGGCCTGACCCGCACAGTAGGTCAGATGTCCGGCGCGAGCGTATCGCCCACCGGTTACGCGTTCGACTACACCTCCAGCGCCAAATCGGGCTCGGTCCGCATGTCCTTCCGAAATAGCGCCGTGACAAGCTCCACTGCAAACCCACCGCTGCCGATAACGCCCGAAACGGTCCCGGTTGAACGCTCCCAGCTTAAAGGCGTGCTCGACCCGCTGACAGCGGTGATGGCGATGACGCGTCCGTCCGGAGATGATCCGTGCAGCCAGCGACTGCCCATTTATGATGGATTGCAGCGTTTCGACCTGGTTACAGCGCCGTCCGGCACGCGCCAGCTTTCAGGCCAGCAGGGCATCGTCCACGTGTGTGAAATGCGCTACCGGCCGATATCTGGCTACCAGCGTGGCAGCGAGACCGAGAATCTCGCCCAAACCCTGAAGATCGAGATCTCGATGCTTCCAATGCCGAACGCGGGCCTCTACGTGCCGCATGAGATCAAGATTCCCACGCTCGTGGGCTCAGCGGTCCTGAAACTTCAAAAGATCGACATCGTCACATCCGACCGCGAACAGATCGCCTACGCGAACCGACCCCCGGACGTTGTGATGCGACCGCTTCACACCCGATTCCGGCTGCTTGACAGTCCTGCGTCGGGTGTAAGGCACCTGCAATCGGAATGGGGCAGGACAATCGCGGGTTGTGCGCGCAGCCGCCGGTGAGTCTGAGGCACCGGCGAACGCGTGCGTGTCGGCCTGGTCCGTGCGTGGGTGGTTCATCCTGGTTCCGTTTATCACCCCATAGCCTGGATCATTCGGATTTGCGCCAAGCGCGTGGTCCCGATAATGGCCGGTTCCCTTTGCGTGCCGCTCTGAGCTGTATCAAAGACACCGCACTATTCCCCTTAGTGGACGGTCCAAGCCGGCCTTCGCCCCACGAAAGCCTTGATCTCGGTCGAGCCCAATGCAATGCCAAGGGTCAAAGAGACCAGGAGCCTTCACGTATGGGCAGTGAATTCGAGGCGCGCATCCGTCATGTCACGGCGGTGCTCGGCCCGACCAATACCGGCAAGACCCACCTCGCCATCGAGCGCATGCTCGGCCATCAGAGCGGCATGATCGGCCTGCCGCTGCGCCTACTGGCGCGTGAGGTGTATGACAAGATTGCGGCCCGGGTCGGCGCCGACAGGGTTGCGCTGATCACGGGCGAGGAAAAGATCCGGCCCGAGCGCGCGCGCTATTGGGTGGCGACGGTCGAGGCGATGCCGCGTGACATCGACGTCGATTTTCTCGCGATCGACGAGATCCAGCTCGCCGCGGACCCCGAGCGCGGACATGTCTTCACCGACCGCATGCTCAATGCCCGCGGCCGCGAGGAGACATTGCTTCTCGGCGCGCAGACCATGCGTGAGGCGATCGCTGATCTCATTCCTGGCGCCAATTTCATCTCCCGTCCGCGCCTGTCCAAGCTAACCTACGCGGGCGAGAAAAAGATCACGCGTCTGCCGACCCGGTCAGCCGTCGTCGCTTTCTCGGCCAACGACGTGTACGCAATTGCTGAACTGATCCGCCGGCAGCGCGGCGGTGCGGCCGTGGTACTGGGCGCACTCTCGCCGCGCACGCGCAACGCACAGGTCGCACTCTACCAGTCTGGCGACGTCGATTTCCTGGTCGCCACTGACGCCGTCGGCATGGGATTGAATCTCGACGTCGACCACGTCGCGTTCGCCTCCGTTCGTAAATTCGATGGCCAGCACCACCGCAACCTGACGCCGGGCGAGCTGGGCCAGATCGCCGGCCGCGCCGGCCGCCATATGAACGACGGCACGTTCGGTGTCACCGGTGGCGTGCCGTCGCTCGATGCAGACCTTATCGAGCGGCTGGAGAACCACACCTTCGACAGTGTGAAGGTGCTTCAATGGCGCAACCGCAACCTCGATTATGCGAGCGTGTCGGCACTTCAGGAAAGCTTGCGCGCCGTACCGGGCGAGCAGCGGCTCGTGCGCGCCCGCACCGCCGATGATCTGGAAGCATTGGAGATCGTCAGCCGCGACTCCGAGGCGATGGACAAGGCGCACGGCAGATTCGCCGTAGAACGCCTGTGGGACGTCTGCCAGATTCCCGATTATCGCAAGATCTCGATCAACGCGCATGCCGAGCTGATTGCGACGCTTTACAAATTCCTCATGGGGCCCGAGGGCCGCATTCCTGAGGACTGGTTCGCCAAGCATGTCGCCTTCTCCGACCGTACCGACGGCGATATCGACACGCTGGCCAACCGGATCGCCCATATTCGCACATGGACATTCGTGTCCAATCGCGCCGATTGGCTGAAGGATCCTGTCCACTGGCAAGGCCGAACACGCGAGATCGAGGATCAGTTGTCCGATGCGCTGCACGAGTGCCTGACGCAGCGCTTCGTTGACCGTCGCACGAGTGCGCTGATGAAGGGCATGCGCGACAAGGACGAACTGACCGCGACCATAAGTGACGATGGAGCAATTGAGGTAGAAAGCCACTTCGTCGGCCGCTTGAAGGGATTCCGTTTCTGGCCCGACACGACCTCTGAGGATGTCCATGGCAAGGCATCACGTCATGCTGCGGCCCAAGTTCTTTCGCGCGAGCTCGCCATGCGTGCGCGCCGCGTCAGCGCTGCCAAGGCCGATGCGTTCAAGCTGACACTCACGGGGGCCGTATTTTGGCGCGACGAGGAGATCGCCTGCCTCGAGCCATCGGATGATCCGCTGAAGCCTACGGTGTCCCTGATTGTTGATGAGCACCTTTCGGTTCCCGATCGTGAGAAAGTCCAGGCGCGCCTCGATCAGTGGATCGTCGAGCTGGTGGCCGACAAGTTGAAGCCGCTCGTCGACCTCGCCAAGGCCGAGGATCTGACGGGCCTTGCCCGTGGCATTGCTTTCCGCCTCGTCGAGGGTTTCGGTGCTCTCAAACGCGAGGCGGCGGCAGAAGAGATTCGAACGCTGGATCAGCCTGCCCGTGCCAGTCTGCGCCGCTACGGCGTGCGCTTTGGCGCCTTCAACATTTTCGTGCCGATCCTGCTGAAGCCCGCGGCCGCCGAGCTGATCCTGACGCTGTGGTCGTTGAAGCATGCCGGGGAGCATGGACTGGCCCTCGACGCGATGCCTGAGCCGCCACGTGCCGGCCTCACCTCGTCCGCCGCAGCCCCGGCCACACCTGAAGCGTTCTATCGCGCTTGCGGCTTCCATTTGTGCGGACCGCGAGTCGTGCGTATCGACATTCTCGAACGGCTCGCCGACCTGATACGTCCGCTGCTCGCATGGCGGCCGCATACGCCTGGAGACTGCGTACCGGCAGGCGCGACCGGCGACGGCGGCTTCACGATCCTGCCCGACATGATGTCCATCTTGGGCTGCTCTCCCGACGAACTGGGTGCAGTGCTCAAGTCACTGGGTTTCTGGGCCGAGCGAAAGACAGTCTCGCCTGCGCCGCAAGAGAAAGCAGAAACTCCGGCACCGGCACCAGCAGAGCCAGGAGCAGATGCCACCACCGGCACGGAACCGGCAGCACAAGAGATGGCAGGCGAACAGGCGGAGTCAGTGTCTGAGGAAACAACAGCGGTAGAAGCTTTGACCGCAGATGTTGTCTCGGATGTCGCTCCTGCGGCGCAAGTCCCCTCGGAAAAAGCCTCAGCCGAGCCCCAGGTCATCGAGATCTGGCGGCCGCGCAGGCATCGCGCGGACCGCAATCAGCCGCGCGACCGCCGTCGCGGGCGCCGTGGACAAGGTGGCGGTCAGCCGGGTGCGCAAGCACGTGTCGGGCATGAGCAGCACGCCGCCGCCCAGCCGCGCGCCGAGAGTGTGCCGCGCTCTGAAGGCGATGATGCCGAGCGCGGTGGCCGACGTCGCGACCGCGGCGATCGTGGCCGGGACAGGGACCGCCAGTCGGCTGGCCACGAGCGTCGCGAGCAGGGTAGCCATCAAAAACGCGATCATGGCGGGCGCGACCGCCGCCAGGGCAAGCGTCGCGACGAGCCACGCGGGCCACAGGTGATCTCCTCCGGTCCGCGTCAGCAGAAGAAGGGTGGTGTCGATCCCGACTCGCCGTTTGCAGCGCTGGGTGCGCTCAAGGAGGCGATGGCGAAGCAGTCGAAAGAGAATACTCCCTGATGCCGGACGACGACGAAGAGCACCAAGGGCGTGCGCTTGCCGCTGGCCAGCGTCTCGACAAGTGGCTCTGGTTCGCACGCGTGGTGAAGTCGCGCACATTGGCCGCTGGGCTTGTCACGTCGGGAAAAGTGCGCGTCAATCGCCAGAAGATCGACAAGCCCGCCCACGCGCTGAAAGCCGGCGATGTCGTCACCGTTTCGGTGGGCCGAAAGGTACGCGTCTTGAAGGTGGTCGCGTCCGGCGTTCGCCGCGGCCCTGCCAGCGAGGCGCAGGGACTATTTGAGGAATTGACACCGCTCGCAGCCTCGCCCAATCCTGACACCTACCGTACAGATGGCTCTGGAGCAGCAGCTGCGCCGCGCGCCGTCCCCCAGGCGGGGCGTGACACCCGCGCCGGCCGGCCGACCAAGCGCGATCGCCGTCTGATCGATCACTTCCGCGGCCGCCGCTGAGGCGTTTGCGACATCGGGCCCGGACGGCCGCAGGTGCGGACCGCTGCCGGTTATTGGGGTGTGGCGAAGAGACTGTGGCGCAGGACTTGGCAGCGCGGCTGAGCCCGTTATATAGGCGTCACGCCGAACTCAAACGGAAAATGAGCCAATGACTTACATCGTCAACGACAAGTGCATTAAGTGCAAGTACACGGACTGCGTTGAGGTCTGCCCCGTCGATTGCTTCTACGAGGGCGAGAACATGCTCGTCATCCACCCCGACGAGTGCATCGATTGCGGTGTGTGCGAGCCCGAGTGCCCGGTCGAGGCGATCAAGCCGGATACCGAGCCGGGTCTCGAGAAGTGGCTTGAGGTCAACCGTGAGTTTGCGGACAAGTGGCCCAATATCACCGCCAAGAAGGACGCGCTTCCTGAAGCCGAGGAGTTCAAGGACGTCGCGGACAAGTTCGAGAAGTATTTCTCGGACAAGCCGGGTACCGGCGATTGATGCCGAAACAAGTCAGCAATCAAGCTCTTGTTCAGCAAACGTCGCGAGGCGGGGGGGCTGCGATGATTTCTCCGTCGGGTTGGCAAATTGGCAGGTCTGCGACGGCGGTTCTCAACCCGATCGGGCTGCGATGCCCGATTTTTAGGGCCTGAGCGCGCAGCAGGGGTGCGTCAAAATTTTCGCTCCCCGTTCGCGATTGCGGCGGCCATGCCGGATTTCCCAATGTGATTCAGGTGCGCGCCGCATGGCTCGCGGCTGCTGCGCTGCGAAAAACACGAAAAGTTGCGACCGGAAATTAAGTGCTTGAACGCGCTGCAGCGCGACAGCACTTCATTTTGCGTGAAGATTGTGTTACAGTCTTACCGATTGTGGCCTAGCTGACACAGATCGGGAACACGCGTTGCTTAATAACAACCGCAAGCCCATACAACCAGTATCGCTTGCCGCCGTCAATGGCCTTCCGTCTGTCTGGCGGGATGAGATGACCTGAGCAGTTTAGCCATGGCATTGCGAGCGGAAAGGCTGCCGAGCGTAGCGTGCAACTGTGCGCCTGCGATGCTCTCAAGACACCAGGGTGGGTCACTTGCTGTCCGCCTTGGTTTTTTCGCGGCCGGGTAACCGGGCGCGAGTTCCCTGAGCTGCCGGGTGGGCCGGCATCCAGGTTCGAGTTTAAAGAGTGAGACGACGCTGATGGCCCAGAAGAATAAGACACAGTCGAAGGTTCGCAAGCCCAAGGCCGCTGTTGCGAGCGCTGCCAAGAAGGCTCCGGCCAAAACGACCAAAGTGGCCAAAGCGGCAAAGCCCGCCGCGGCAGCCATTAAGACCGCGTCGAAAGCGCCTGCCAAGGCCGCCACCAAGAAGCCGGCAGCGAAGGCTCCTACCCCTGCCAAGGCTGCCGCCAAGACGCCGGCTGCAGTCAAGACTGGCGCTGCGCCGACGGCTGCCAAGAAGCCTGCCGTACCGGCGAAGGCCGCGGCAGCAAAGCCAGCCGCCGCCAAGACGCCGGCCGCTGCCAAGCCGGCTGTCGCTGCAGCCGCTAAGGCCGCTCCCAAGGGCAAACCTGCAGCGCAGCGTGCGGTTGCCGCAGCGGTTGCCGCGCCTGCCGTTGAGAGGATCTCGGCGCCTGCGTCGGCTGCTGCCAAGCCACAGGAGAAGAAGGAGAAGGGTCAGCGCCACGGCTTCAAGCTCAACGAGTACGTGGTTTATCCCGCGCACGGCGTTGGCCGTATTGTCGGCATCGAGGAGCAGGAGATTGCAGGCCACTCGCTTGAGCTGTTCGTGATCACCTTCGAGAAGGAGAAGCTGACGCTGCGCGTCCCTACCGGGAAGCTGGAAAGCGTCGGCATGCGTAAGCTCGCAGAGGGTGACACGGTCAAGAAGGCGATGGATACGTTGAAAGGCCGCGCCCGCGTCAAGCGCACCATGTGGAGCCGCCGCGCGCAGGAGTACGTTGCCAAGATCAACTCCGGCAGCCTGATCTCGATCGCCGAGGTCGTCCGCGATCTCTATCGCTCCGAAGCCCAGCCTGAGCAGTCCTACTCCGAGCGCCAGCTCTACGAGGACGCGCTTGACCGCATGGCGCGTGAACTCGCCGCTGTCGAAAAGCTCGATGAGCGCGGTGCGGTTCAGCGCATCACCGACGTGCTCTCCAAGAGCGCCAAGGGTCGTCGTGCGGCCGCCGAGGCGGAAGCCGCGGAAGCTGAAGCCGAGGAGGAAGCCGAGGCTGCTTGAAGTGGCAACGCCGGCACGGCGGGCGGCCAATCAGTCTGAAATAAGTGTTGAGACACGCAAAACGCCTGGAGCCACAGCCCGGGCGTTTTTGTTGCCTCTTTATTGTCGGGTGTCCATGTTGCCGGTGGTGCACGATCCGTTGGAGAAGAGCACCATCAACACCAATGCCTCATCCGTCTGGATGTATGGCGGACGGACAATTACTCGAAATGGTGCTAATATAAACACCTAACTTGCCAAATCGACCGAGCCTGATGTCGTCACAGCCGCCGACCTATACGCCCGCTCAATATCTCGAGGCCGGCCACCGCGCCGAAATGGCCGGAGCGCGCGAGCGCGCAGCTCAATACTATCACTACCTCGCCGAGGCGTTTGCCGACACGCCCGAGGGTGAGGCTGCGCGCGCAGGTCTTGCGCGGCTGGGCTATGCACCGCGCCAGCAGCCGCAACAGCACAGCCCTTCGTCACAGACGCATGCCGCTGCGGATACAGGAGCTGAAGGCTATCGATCTCCGTCCGAACCCTTCGGTTATGCAGGCGGCTATCCGCAGTCTGCCACCACGCGCCCGCATCATCCTCACGCCGAACAGTCGCCTCACGCGGCGCCCCATCGCCCTCAGGTGCAGGCCCACGCACCTCAAACGCACATGCCTCAGGCGCAACATACGGAGCGTGGCATGGGCGCGCGCATCAGGCTGGGTGAGCTGTCAGGCCAGCCGCTGGCGACACGGCCACACCCCGCACAGAGCGATGTTCATGGTGGTCCGCAATCCGCTCAGTCCGTGCGCGCCGATGATCGCGCCCATGACGGTGATGGCGAGGACGCACTTCGTCTCCCGGAGGTCGTCGCACGACGTGCTCGCGAAATTGCGGAATTCGACGAAGGCCTTCACTTCGAAAAGCAATACCGGGGCGCCCGACTGCTCGCGCACGTGGTCACGTGGTTGGGCTGGATCGTTACCGCAGGCGGACTTGCGCTCTTCGTGCTCGGCTTTGCCGGTATCCCGCCAAGCCTTGCCGGTGTCATCATCGGGCTGCCTGGCGGCGTGGTCATCGGCTTCGCCGAAGTTGTCGCCGGATTGGCACTGGCGCTGGGTGGTCAGGTGGCTCTGGCAACCTTCGATCAGGCGCAGGCGATGCGTGAGATCGGCATCATGTTGCGCGCCCGCGTCGACCTTTGACCTGGCGCGCCGATGAGAGCCTGATCGGCTGAGATGGAAGCGCGGCTGCTTCCGTCGAAGCCGTGAATCTGAACGCGATCCAGCATCCTTGTTTTGAGCATGTTTTTCGCGCTGAACCGCTGCACACTTCAGCTCAACATGCGCTAACCGCGGCCACGCCGGTGCTCCTCCAGCCGTGGCATGATCTCGACGAAATTGCAGGGACGGTGCCGGTTGTCGAATTGGTATTTCAGGATGCCATGCCACGCATCCTTGCAGGCGCCCGGCGAGCCTGGAAGGCAGAAGATGTAGGTTCCGTGGGCGACGCCGCCGCATGCGCGCGACTGGATCGTCGACGTCTCGATCTTCTGATAGGACAGCATGTGGAAAATCGCTGAAAAACCGTCGATCTCCTTCTCGAACAGCGGTTTCACCGCTTCCGGAGTGACATCGCGACCGGTGAAGCCTGTGCCGCCCGTGGTGATCACCACGTCGATCTGCGGATCCTCGATCCATCCTTTGACGCGGGCACGGATCGCGTCCACGTCGTCCTTGACGAGCGCACGGTCCGCCACTGTGTGACCGGCCTCGCCGATCATCTCTGCCAGCAGGTTGCCGGATTTGTCCTCGGCGAGCGCACGTGTGTCGGACATCGTCAGGATGGCGATGCGGACGGCAAGGAAGGGGCGGCTCTCATCGATCTTGGCCATGGGACATCCCATCTACTGCTGCGCGTTGCGCGGACTGTGACGGCAAAGTGCCAGGCCGTAAAGGGCGACGAAAAAACGCATTGATGCGCATCGGTGCGAAGCCGCGCCGGGACGCCAACGATGACGTCAGGCCGGTCCGTCGGCGAACGCAACCGGCAGGCAAAGATCGGTGCGCAGCTTCTCCAGCGTGCAGAACTTCGGATCGTCGAGATAGATCTCCACCAGAGGACGGCCCCTGGCCAGCTTGACACCAGTTGTTTCGCACCATGACTTGCGGATCTGACGAAGGACGCCGCTGATCGCGCGGTGATCTCCGACATGGCGATAGCGTGCATAGGCGCCCCCCGGCAGCCTTTGTGGCAGCAGGCCTTCCCATGCCGAGGCGGGCAGCAGCTCGGGCATGTCGATACAGGCCTCGTAGCGGCATTTTTCCAGCGGCGTCACGCGCGGATCGTCATGCGCCATGCCGAAGCCGCGTTCGACCCTGCCGCGCAAGCCATGGCAGTCGAGCCAGTCGAACATCTTGCGCCACGCCCCGGCCGCCGCCTGCTCGTACGGGCCGACCTCTCGAAAGGAGACAAGATACGATGGTCGTAAATAGACGTAATTGAGCTTCAAGACCAAACCTCCGGCAATAGCCGGCCTGAAAGGCACCGGCGCTGAAGTTCAGGTTCAATATAAACGTGCGCCGATTGGTTTGCCCTTAAGGTAAAGACTGCAATTCGATCGAATTACTCCGCAGGGCGTCCTGAATATGCGGAAACAAATGCCAATCCAATGATATGTAATGAGAAATTTATGGATCCGTTTTTTTGGACAACGCCGCTTTCAGGGCAAGAAGATCGCGCCATACCATCCGTTTTGCGGCCGGTGTCCGCAATAGATAGGCTGGGTGGAGCGTCGCCAGGGCGCGCGCAGTCACCTGTCCCAGGGTCACATCCCGCCATTTGCCGCGCAGGCGCATGATACCGTCGGCGGTGTCCAGAATCGACTTCGCCGCGGCGCCGCCCAGGAGCAGGATGAGCTGCGGTTTGACGAGTTCCGCCTGTCGCTCGAGGAATGGTCGGCAGATCTGCGTCTCCTGCGGTGTTGGCGTGCGGTTTCCGGGCGGGCGCCAATAGACGACGTTGGTGATATGGACGGCGCTCTCGTCAAGGTCGATCGCCGCCAGCATTCGGTCGAGCAATTGCCCCGCTCGTCCGACGAACGGCCGCCCTTCGAGATCCTCATCCCGTCCCGGAGCCTCGCCGATGATCATCACCGTAGCGCTGGCCGCGCCGCGATAAACGCAGGTCGATTTGGCGGTCGCCTTGAGCGCGCAGCCATCGAACGTCTTCAGTGCGGCCTCGAGCGCGGCTATATCTGCGGCCTGTGCGGCAAGCGCCCGTGCTGCGGTCTCAGCCGCCTCAGGCGCGCCGCTGGCGAACCGCGCAGGTGGTGTGCGCACGGTCTCCGCAGTGCGGCCGGATGGCTGGCTGGCGCCGCCGGCCGAAGCGGGGGGAGCACGAGCCGGAAATTGTGATGGCGTCCAGGTGCTCTGCGGCGCGCCCTTTTGCGTTGACCCATCGGTGCGCAAGTTCGCGTTCGAGCGATCAGGCCCTTGGTGGGTTGTGCTGCTTGGCCGAACGGGGCCGGTTGCCTGCTCCGGCCATGCAAAATCACCTCCCGGCACGCGGCCGGGTTCGCCGAGCCACGCAACCGGCGTATCACTGACAGCACTATCCACCCCGGCCGCCTGATACCAAGCGAGCAGGGCGACGAGGTCTTGGGGCCCCGCATCAGGTTGGTCGGGCGTTTGTGTCATACCGTCAACCTAACGAACGCGGCACAACGACACCAGCGGCACCGCCATAAGCCTCGTTGGGCTGGCGCAATGGCCGCACTTTTGCAGGAAAGCAAGGGCTTGCCCCTTGGGTTTTGTCGCTCGGCTGGGCTAAGCATGTTGAACTGAACCGTACCGCGGCTCAGCGTGAAAAACATGATCAAAACAAAGGACAGGATCGTGTAGGTGTTTCCCTGAAGCATGAGCATGATCGGACGTGGCGCAAGCTGACTTTCGCGACACAAGGCCCCCGCAACAAGAAGGATTCTCCCGACGATGGCATCGAGCGCCGACACCCTGCCTCCCCGCGAGTCCATGGACTATGACATCGTCGTCGTCGGAGCCGGACCTGCAGGCCTCGCGGCGGCAATTCGCTTCAAGCAGCACGCAAACAACAATGGCGATGAACTATCCGTCGTCGTTGTTGAGAAAGGCTCGGAAGTCGGCGCCCACATACTTTCCGGCGCGGTGATCGATCCCATCGGCCTCAATCGCCTGATCCCGGATTGGAAGGAAAAGGGTGCGCCTGTGAACACGCCCGTGCGTGAGGATCGCTTCCTTTTTCTCGGGCCGGCAGGCGAGATCCGCCTGCCGAACTTCGTCAATCCGCCCCTGATGAGCAATCACGGCAACTACATCGTTTCACTTGGCGCGTTGTGCCAGTGGCTCGGCGAGCAGGCGACCGAGCTGGGCGTCGAAATTTATCCCGGCTTTGCCGCAACCGAGGTCCTTTACGACGACTCCGGCGCGGTCGTCGGCATCGCCACGGGCGACATGGGTATTACGCGGGATGGGACGCCGGGAGATAATTTCGCCCGTGGCATGGAATTGCGCGGCAAGTACACGTTCTTCGCCGAAGGTGTGCGTGGCTCATTGTCAAAGCAGCTCATCACCCGCTTCGATCTTTCCAAAGGGCGCATCCAGAAATACGGCATCGGCCTGAAGGAGCTTTGGGAGGTTCCCGCCGAAAAGCATCGGTCGGGCCTCGTGCAGCACACTTTCGGCTGGCCGCTCAACAACCGTACCGGCGGCGGCTCGTTCCTCTATCATTACGGGGAGAACCTCGTCGCCGTGGGCTTCGTCGTGCATCTCAACTACGAAAATCCCTATTTGTCGCCCTACGAGGAGTTTCAGCGTTTCAAGACGCACCCGGCGATCCGCCCGATGCTCGAAGGCGGCAAGCGCATCGGCTATGGCGCACGCGCGATCAGCGAGGGCGGCTGGCAGTCGATCCCCGACCTCGTATTCCCTGGCGGCGCACTGCTGGGCTGTTCCGCAGGCTTCATGAACGTGCCGCGCATCAAGGGCAGCCACAACGCCATCCTGTCGGGAATTGCCGCCGCCGATGCGGCGTATCCCGCCATCAAGGCCGGACGCCAGCACGACCGGTTGAGAGACTATGAAAATCTGGTGCGCATCGGCGATATCGCGCGCGACCTGAAGCGCGTGCGCAATGTGAAACCGCTTTGGTCGAAGTTCGGCACCTTCGTCGGCATTGCTCTCGGCGGTATCGATATGTGGCTCAATACGATCATTCGCGGCGTCGGCCTGGGCTATACGCTCTCGCACGGCAAGCCCGATCACGAGACGTTGCGCACTGCACGCCGCGCCCGGAAAATCGAATATCCCAAGCCCGATGGCATCCTGACCTTCGACCGGCTGACCAACGTATCGTTCTCCGCGACCAACCACGAGGAGGATCAGCCCGTTCACCTGAAGCTCGCCGATCCGAACGTGCCGCTTTTGATCAATTGGCCAACCTGGGCCGAGCCCGCACAACGATATTGTCCGGCGGCTGTCTATGAGATCGTCGAGGACGAAAAAGGCCGTCGCTTCCAGATCAACGCCCAAAACTGCGTCCACTGCAAAACGTGCGACATCAAGGACCCGAGCCAGAACATAACCTGGGTCTGTCCAGAGGGTGGCGGCGGCCCGAATTACGCTGGCATGTGAGGCGGTATGAAATACGCCACGAGCGGCCGCCGCGCCGCCGGTGTGCATCGGACAAATCGCCAGCGCAGGGCACGGCGGCCACAATGGCCACCATTTTTCTGACACCGATCTATTGCCAGAAAAAGGCATGTGATCGCCGCACCTTGGTCGCTTTTTTGCTCGAAGGGTATGAAGATACGGGACGCCCGCTCCGAAATCATGTGCATGGGTCGTCGGACACGATTCGCCGGTCGCCAAGCAACGCGGTTTCTTGGTAAAAGATGACGCAAGTGGAATCACTCGTGGTGGCCGGTGGCGGCTGCGAGAGCCAGATCGGCTGAGAGGGAAGCAGTCGTGCTCCCGTCGAAGCCGTGATTGGGCTCTCAAACCAGAATATAGAGCAGGCCACAGCAGCCGGACGTGATTCAATCAAAACCTGACCTGCTCTAGTGATGGAGAGGAAGCCACCACATGACGCTGCGCACAGCACTTCGGCCATGCAAAGCACTCCCGCTGGTTTCGATTGGCGCAATTGTGTTTGCGGTGGCGGTGTTCATTGCCGCGATAAGCAAGCCGGCCTCCGCGGAGGCCAGCGACCGCCAGGCCATCGAGATGAGCAAGTCATTGGTAGGCGGCTACCTCTCCGGTCGCTTCGCCAAGAGCCAGCATGATATTGGCAGCGCGGCAGCCTTTTATGCCTCCGCTCTCGCGCATGATCCCGACAACGAGGTGCTGCTCGAACAGGCGTTCCTCATGGAGCTTTCCTCTGGCGTCTACGATCGCGCGTCGCTCCTTGCTGAAAAGCTGCTGGAGCTACAGCCTCAGCACCGGCTGGCGCGTATGTTTCTGGCGATCGAAGCCTACAAGAAGGGTGATTTCGAAGCCGCCGACAAGAATCTCAAGGCCGCCGGTAGCGGGCCCATTGGAGAGCTGACGGCCGCGCTGCTGCGCGCCTGGATCAATATGGCGCAGAAGAAGGTTTCCGCTGCGCTCGATCTGCTCGACAAGCCCAAGCAGGCCGAGTGGGCGCAATTCTATCTGCGCTATCATCGCGCCCTGATTGCCGATCTGGCGGGCCGCCAGGGCGACGCGCGCATCTCCTATCAGCGGGTCTTCAAGCAGGACAGTCGCACGTTGCGCACGGTGATGGCCTATGCACGCCATGCCGCCCACGCCGGCGACCGCAAGCTGGCACAGTCCATTCTGCGCGAGTACGACCGGCGTTCCACCACCGATCCCCATCCTCTATCCAGCGAACTGGCTCAGGAAATCGAGGGAGCCAAACCTGTAGGGCTGTTGATCGACGATCCGACCGAGGGCATGTCCGAAGTGCTTTACGGTTTGGGCGAGGCGCTCACCACGGACGGCGGCGTCAGCATCGGTATTATCTACCTGCAGATGTCGCTCTACCTGTCGCCGCATCAGCCGCTGGCTCTCGCCGCCCTCGCACAGGCCTATGAGACGACCCGCAACTATCAGGACGCGATCACCACCTATGACCGCATTCCAAAGGGCACTCCTCTTCAGGATGCGATCGACATCCGCAAGGCGCTGAACCTTAACCTTCTGGACAAGGCGGATGAAGCGAAGGTGCTGCTCGAACAGGTTGCAGCGCGCTCGCCTGATGACCTCGCCCCGTTCGATGCCCTGGGCAACATCATGCGCGCCCGCAAGCGTTACGACGAGGCGATTGTCTATTACTCGAAGGCGCTGAAGATCGTCGACAAGCCTGAAAAGAGGCACTGGACGTTCCATTATGCGCGCGGCACCTGCTATGAGCGCACCAAGCAGTGGTCGAAAGCGGAAGCCGATCTCAAGAAGGCAATGCAGCTTTCGCCCGATCAGCCCCTTGTCCTCAACTACCTTGGTTATTCCTGGATTGATCAGGGCCGCAATCTGCGCGAGGGCCTGAAGCTCATCAAGAAGGCCGTCTCGCTGAAACCGGATGACGGCTATATCGTCGACAGTCTGGGATGGGCCTATTACAGGCTCGGCCGCTACAAGGATGCCGTCGGTCAGCTGGAGCGCGCCGTTGAGCTGCGGCCCGACGATCCCGTGCTGAACGATCATCTGGGCGATGCACTCTGGCGTGTGGGCCGTGAGCGCGAAGCACGCTTCCAGTGGGATCAGGCGCTTTCGCTTAACCCCGAGCAGGATGAGATCCCGAAGATCAAGAAGAAACTTGCCGAAGGACTCAACACCGCAACCGAAGCCCAGCTACGCCGTTCCCAGGCATCCACGCGCGATCAGCGTCGCCGTTCCAAGCATGTGGACAACACGCCGAAGTCGGTTCAGTAGCACTCCGTCTCCGGCGCACCACCGTCGTATGCCGCCAAAAACGTGGACATGAGCCCATTTCCCGCGTGAGCCAGTTTGTCGAGATTGCACGACCCAAGGTCAATCTGACGCTGCGGATTCTCGGCAAGCGGCCCGATGGCTACCATGCGCTTGCAAGCCTCGTTGCCTTTGCCGATGGACCTTCCGACCGCCTGACGCTCGATTGTGCGCGCCCACGCGGCATCACCGTGACTGGACCGTTCGCCGGCAGCATCGGCGGCGTCAATCTGCTCGAAACGCTTCTTGATCTCGTCGCCGAGGCGACTGGCGCTGTGACAGCGCATGTGCCTCTGCCCCGATTTGGTCTCGTACATCTGGAAAAAAACCTACCCGTCGCTGCTGGCATCGGAGGCGGCTCTGCGGACGCAGGCGCGCTTCTCCGCGCCATCCGTCTGGCCAATCCGGCGCTGGCAACGGCGTTTGACTGGAACGCTATCGCGCTACGTCTGGGGGCCGACGTTCCGGTCTGCCTGCTCAACCGCGCCGCATTCATGACCGGCATCGGCGAGCATCTGACGCCGTTGGTGGATCTTCCCCGCCTTGCCGCCGTGCTCGTCAATCCGCTCGTTTCAGTACCAGCCGACAAGACAGCGCGCGTTTTCCGTGCGCTTGCCGCGCAGCCGCTTCCTGAGGGCCATGCCAGCCCGCTTGCGCCGGACAGGCTTTCCCGCGAGATGCTCATCACCCTCATCGATAGGGGGAATGATCTGGAGCACGCGGCATGCGACGTGGTGCCCGCCATTGCTGACGTGCTCAAGGAGTTGCGCTCGGTTCCCGATTGCAGAGTTGCTGCCATGTCCGGCGCGGGGCCGACGTGCTTCGGCGTTTTCGACGACGCGCATCAATCGACCCGAGCTGCCGAAGTCATCGCTGCGCGCCATCCCGACTGGTGGGTCAGTGCCGCGCGGCTTGGCTAGAGCATGTTTTGCTGAAGTGTGCAGGTTCTGCACGGCTCGCGCGCCCGCACCGGACCATCTTCGGGCTCACGTTGCACGTTGCGCCCGTCAATGCGAGCGGCTCACGCAGAACGTGATGACCTCGCGCATCGCATCGCGCTCTGGCGAAGCGGGGAACACGCCGAGCGCATCACGTGCAATGCCGCCATAGGTGCGCGCGCGTTCGAGCGTCGCCTCGATGGCCTTATGCTTCTTCATGAGGTGAATGGCGTGCTCCAGATCGCCGTCCGCGATCTTGCCTTCCGCGATCGTGCGGTTCCAGAAGGCCCGTTCCTCGGTCGAGCCCCGGCGGTAGGACAGGATCACCGGCAGTGTGATCTTGCCCTCGCGGAAGTCGTCGCCCACCGATTTGCCGAGCCGCAGTGCATCGCCCGAATAGTCGAGCGCGTCATCCACGAGCTGGAACGCGATGCCGAGGTTCTTGCCGTAGGAGCGGAGTGCGCTGAGCTCCTCGGTCGGCCGGTTGGCGATCGCCGCCCCCGATTCAGCGGCCCCCGCGAACAGTGCCGCTGTTTTCGCATCGATGATGGCGAGATAGGCGTCTTCGGTCGTCGCCGTATTCTTGGCGGCGGCAAGCTGCATCACTTCGCCTTCCGCAATCACGGCAGCAGCATTGGAGAGGATGCGCAGGACCGGCAGCGAGCCGACCTCGACCAGCATGCGGAATGCCTGACCGAGCAGGAAATCGCCGACCAGCACGCTCGCCTGGTTGCCCCAGATCATGCGCGCAGCCTTCTTGCCGCGCCGCACGTCGCTCTCGTCGACGACGTCGTCATGCAGCAGCGTCGCCGTATGCATGAATTCCACCGCTGCAGCGACGCGAATGTGCGCAGTCTCGGGGTATCCGACGAGTTTGGCCGCGGCAATCGTCATCATCGGGCGCAGACGCTTGCCGCCCGAGATGATCAGGTGATGCGCGAGCTCGGGGATCATGTCGACGTCGGAAATCGCCTTGTCGAGAATGATCCGGTTGATGCCTTCCATGTCCTCCGATACGAGATTGAGGAGCGGTTTCAGGCTTTCCGCGGGATCGCGGGCATCTTCGAGCGGAACTACGAGACCCAAGGGTAATTCCCCGTTTGCTTGCAAACTGGCATTGAAGGCTTTCCTATACACGAGATGCGGGCACCTTAGATGCAGTTTTGGGTCCGCGCATCAGAAACTTGCAGGGATTGGACGGAATTGGTGCGAGAGCTGATTAGAACCAATGATCGCGTGCTGCTCTCTTTTGCCCAGTCCCTGCTGCGCGACGCCGGGATAGAGGCAATCGTAGCCGATAGCAACATGAGCATCCTCGAGGGCTCGATAGGCATTCTGCCGCAGCGGCTGCTGGTCAGTTCCGGTTCATACGACAGGGCCTGCCAGGTGATGCGCGAGGCCGACCTTGGTCAATGGGTGAAAAGTCGTGACTGATACGGTGACGGGAGGCAAGGAGGCCAAATCCAATAAGGCGCCGTCCGGCCAGGTGCCCGATGCGGTATTTGGCGTTTCCGGCGACGCCGGCGGGGCAATTGCGGCGGTAACGCGTGACGCATTCCTGGATGGAGCGGTGATGATTGCGCAACCCAGGCATGGCTATCGCGCCGGGATCGATGCAGTGTTCCTCGCTGCTGCAGCGCAGCCGCAAGAAGGCCACACGCGTCTCAATGTCCTGGACGCTGGGGCGGGGGTCGGCACAGTCGGCCTTCTGGCTGCGTATCGCCTGTGCAAGCTTGTCGACGTCTGCGTGACGCTGGTCGAGCGCTCGCCGGAGCTGGCGGCCTTGGCTGAGCGCAACGCGCGCGATAATGATCTTGATCAGCGGGTCCGCGTGGTCTGCGCTGATGTCATGGGGTCCGCTGCCGATCTCGAGGCAAAGGGGCTCGGCCGCGAAAGTTTCGATTTGGTTCTGACCAACCCGCCATTCCATGTCGATACGCATGGCACGATGTCGGCAAATGTGGTGAAGGCCGGTGCGCACGCCATGGGCGAGGGCGATCTAGAGCGCTGGGCCCGGGCGATGGCGCGTGTAACGCGGCCGGGTGGCGAGATCGTGGTGATCCACAAGGCCAGCGCGCTGCCTGCGTTACTCGCCGCACTCGTGCCGCGTTATGGCGGCCTGCGCATCATGCCGCTCCATCCGCGATCTGGCGAGCCGGCGAGCCGCATCCTGATCAAGGGCGTCAAGGGGTCCCGCGCGCCGCTGACGCTGCTGCCTGGCGGGCCGTTGCACGGTGAGGGCAACGCATTCACGTCCGCCGCAACAGCGATCTTGCGGCATGGGGCCGGCTTGTGGTTGTGAAGGCGGGCCAACTGCCACGTCCGACGACAGATTTCGCAGAGGATCGGTTCTGACATGAGATTATTCAATCGTGGGCCGCGCGTGCCCGTGCTGCGCTTTTCCGGCCCCATAGGCATGGTGACGCCCCTGCGTCCGGGACTGACGAGTTCGGCAGTCGCCGGCGCGCTGCGCAAGGCCTTCACCACCTCCAAGACACCGGCAGTAGCGATCGCCCTCAACTCGCCCGGCGGCTCCCCGGTGCAGTCGAGCCTGATCTTCAAGCTGATCCGCCAGCATGCCGCCGAGCAGAAGAAGAAGGTCTATGTCTTCTGCGAGGATGTCGCCGCATCGGGCGGCTATTACCTGGCGGTGGCCGGCGATGAAATCTACGCCGATACCTCATCGATCATCGGCTCTATCGGTGTCATTTCCGCAAGCTTCGGTTTCGACAGGGCGATAGCGCGTCTCGGCATCGACAGGCGCGTCTATACCGCGGGCGAGAATAAGGGTGCGCTCGACATGTTCCAGCCCGAGAACGCCGACGATATCGAGCGACTGAGAGCGCTCCAGCGCGACGTTCACGATGTCTTCATTGGCGTCGTCAAGGACCGCCGCGCCGGCAAGTTGCGCGGTCCCGACGCCGAACTGTTCTCCGGTGCCTTCTGGTCGGCGCCCAAGGCGCTTGAGTATGGTCTCATCGACGGCATTGCCGACATCCGTTCCAAGATGCGCGAACTCTTTGGAGAGAAGGTGCGCCTCGAGAATGTGTCCCTCTCGCGCGGCGGTCTGCTGGGGCGTCTGCGGCGGCTGCCATCCATTGCACAGGGTATGTACGGCTCCGGCGGCGATTTTGCCGGAAGCCCAGGCCTTGCTTTGGCCGAGGATCTGGTGTCCGCTGTCGAGACGCGGGCGCTATGGTCGCGCTACGGACTGTAGGGTGGTCGGTGAGGGCTCGAAACGTCAGCGAGGTGGTGTGATGCCTCAATTTCTGATTCTGATGGTTGCAGGTGCGGGTGCCATCGCGGGTGCGCGCTGGGCCGCCCGGCAGTTCGACCGGATGGCCGCGGAGGCGCGCCGCATGGCGGAAGAGGCCGAACGTCAGGCCCAGGCTGCCCGTTCCTCGGCTGCGCGTGACCTGGGTACGCTCGAATATGACGCGGCGAGCGGCCAGTACCGGCCGAAATCCTCCTGATCGCACGCCGGGATCTCAGCGTCCTGGCTCCCGCTGCTCCGTTGCTCTGCGCGCCACGCCCGCCAGCCTGTCTCTCAGCCGCTCTTGCCATGTGGCCAACGCGCGCAGTCCAACCCGGCTGGTTCCGTCGGCCATTGACTTGTGCGGCGCAACATGACACATGAAGGCTACCGCGCGAGACGCGGTTTCGGCGCTACAGCCGCGTGAAGGGTGCCTCCAAGTCCCGGCCGTTGAACGGTCGACGGTAATCCGCACCCTCCAGTTGAGCATCCCGATCGACCCATAGGACTGCCCCGGACACGCAGGGCGTCACACAAGCTCAAGCCCGCTTACGCCGCGGGCCGGTGCAATGCGCCGGCATGCGCATCCGGGCACCACATGAAAGACTTCTCAATTGACCAAATTCTCTGAACTGGGCCTCGCAGAGCCGGTGCTGAAGGCGCTCGCCGAGGAAGGCTACGAGACACCGACGCCGATCCAGGCCCAGGCTATTCCGGTTCTGCTGAAGGGCGCCGACTTGCTTGGCATCGCCCAGACCGGCACCGGCAAGACGGCCGCATTCGCACTGCCGCTTTTGACCCGCATTGCCACCGACAAGCGCCCGGCGCCGCGTCGCGGCGCACGCATCCTGGTCCTTTCGCCGACCCGGGAGCTGGCCGCGCAGATCGGTGAAAGCTTCCGCACATATGGCCGCCATCTGGGCACCAGCGTCGCCGTCGTCTTCGGCGGCGTCGCGCACAAGCCGCAAATCAACGCGTTGTCACGTGGCGTCGATGTGCTCGTCGCCACGCCGGGCCGCCTCATCGATCACATGGAGACCGGTGCAGTCACGCTGGAAGGTGTCGAAGCGCTGGTGCTGGACGAGGCTGACCAGATGCTCGACCTCGGATTCGTGCGGCCAATCCGCCGCATCGTCTCCAAGCTCAGGGCGCGCCGCCAGAATCTGTTCTTCTCCGCAACCATGCCGCACGAGATCGCAGCGCTTGCCGCTGAGCTGCTGCACGAGCCCGTCAAGGTTCAGGTGACGCCGGTGGCGACGACGGCAGAGCGCGTCTCGCAGCGCGTCATTCACATCGAGGCCGCCAAAAAGCGTTCACTGCTCGCCGGCCTATTTGCTGATCCTGCGATGAGCCGCACGCTCGTTTTCACCCGCACCAAGCGCGGCGCTGACCGTGTCGCTCGTCATCTCGACGCAGCGGGAATCCCGGCGGTCGCAATCCATGGCAACAAGAGTCAGCGCCAGCGCGAGGTGGCGCTTGATGCGTTCCGCAGCGCAAAGACGGGCGTGCTTGTTGCAACCGATATCGCTGCCCGCGGCATCGACATCGACGGCGTTTCGCACGTCGTCAATTACGAGCTGCCCGAGGTGCCAGAGGCTTATGTTCACCGCATCGGGCGAACCGCGCGTGCGGGAGCGGCAGGTAATGCCATCTCGTTGTGTGACGTAGCCGAGCGCGACCTGCTGCGCGCTATCGAGCGACTGACCCGCCAGCAGATTCCCGCCGAGGACCGCCGTAACGACGCATCCATTACCGTTGATGCGCGCGAAAGGCCTTCGCAGAATGTTCGCGCGGGCGAGAGGCCGCAGCGCGGGGAGCGCAAGGATAATGCAGTACATGGTGGCCGCCAGGGCAAGCGGGCGGTGGAAGGGCACAAGGCCGGAGGTGGCAATCGCAAGCCGCGTCGCGCTGAGAACGCCCGCCATGATAACGCCCACCATGATGACGTTCGCCGCGAAGAAAATCGCCGCGACGACGGCCACCGCAATGCGCGTCGTCGCGACGACCGTTCCAACGAGGGTGATCGCGCCCCCTGGGCAAACGGAAAGCGGACAGATGAGGCGCACCACAGCGCGGACCGTCGATCGAAGCAGGACGGCTGGTCACGCGGCGGCAAGCGCAGTGCGCAGCGTGACGAGCGCACAGCCAGAGGCGCCGGCACCGGTGGCGCCGGGCAGAACGGCCGCAAACCGCACCGCAACCGCCAGTCCGAGGGACGGGGTGACAATTCGGACGGTACGGCGGTCGCTCACGTCTTTGCTGCCATCGACGGCCGTAAGGATCGTGGTGCACCGCATCGTCACGGTCAGTCGGGAAAGCCTCATCACCGCAATGGCAACAGGTACGGGAAGGCGGATGCCGCCAATGGAGCCGGCGGTCGCCCGCCGCGGCAGGACGGTGGTTCGCGTCGCCGTCGCAACGGCGCACAGGCCCGCCGCCTGGAGACGGTTTGAGGACGGTGGCGGCGTTATCCGCGACGCTCTTAACCGCTAAGACAATGGCCCTGTCGCCGCCCCGGTGTGATCTGCGGCATCTCCGCAAGTCGGTCTATGAGAGTGAGAGGATTGATCATGGCGCGCAAGAAACCCACTGCCAAGTCGGAGTTCGTGCTCTTCAATGTGCTCTATGAGGACGGCACGATGACATCCAATCGCCGCGTCCCCGGCGATGTGCTCGGTGGCCTCGATGGCGACGCCCCTGCGCGCACGATCATCGAGGAGCAGGACCGCGAGATTGCCGAACGATCCGGCAAGCCGCGTGGCCCCATCAAATCGCTTGAGCGTGTCGGCGCAAAGAAGGCGGCTGGCAAAACGGGCAAGGCAGCGTGATCTGCTGCAGGCAAGATCCGATGACTCGCCAGTTGCGATAAAAGAGAACGGCCGGACATCTGCTCCGGCCGTTTTTTATGTTCTTCACGCTGAGTGGCTGCACGCATCAGCCAAGCTGCCTGCAATATCGTGCGATCGCGCGACTTCGCCCATCTTACGCCGCAGCCGGAACCCCTGCCGACGCCAGCTCGCGAAACGAGATGAGCCTCTTGCGGTCGGCATCCCAAAGCTTGAGCCTGATGAGGCCGAAACTGCCGCCGAGCGTGATGCGCCGTACCTCGCGCAACTCGGGATAATCCCGGATGAGTTCAGGTAGCCGGTAATACGGGACACGGCTGTAGAGGTGATGGATGTGATGGATGCCGATATTGGCGGTCACCCAGGACAACACCTTGGGCAGATCGAGGTAGGAGCTGCCATAAAGCGCGGCATCCTGATGAGACCACTGGTCCGTCTCTTCCCAGAACGTGTCCTCGAACTGGTGCTGCACGTAGAACAGATAGACGCCGATGGTTGCGGCAATGGCAACGATTGTTAAATGTACCATCACGAATGGCCATATGCCGATCAGCCATATCATTAGACCGAACAGCACGGCGATCGAAAGATTGGTCGTCATGGCGCTCAGCCAGGGACGCCATCCAGCTTTCATCTGGCCGATCGGCAGGCGCTGCTGCAGCATGAACACGAACGAGGGACCGAGCCCGAACATGACGAGCGGACTGCGATAAACCCTGTACATGAAGCGCCGCCAGGACGGCTTCGCCAAGTATTCCTTCACCGTCCATGTTTCGATATCGCCGACGCCGCGCGCGTCGAGGTTGCCCGAGTTGGCATGATGTGTTGCGTGGTTGCGTCGCCACACGTCATAGGGCGTCAATGTGAAAACGCCGATCACGCGGCCGATCCAATCGTTGGTCTGGCGGGTCCTGAAGAATGCATAGTGACCGCAGTCGTGCTGAATGAGGAAGAGACGGACGAGCATCGCCGCTGCGGGAATCGCAATGAGAAGTGTCAGCCAGTAGCTGATGGAAAGCGCGGCCCACGCTACTGCCCACAAAATCAGAAAGGGGATTGTGGTAATCACGATCTCGATGATGGAGCGTCGCACGCTTGGTTCACGGTAGCGTGCGACAATGGCAAGCCAGTCGCGTCCCTTGATAGGATCCGCGCCCGCAGCAGTGTTGGCCTGTTTCAAACTCTCCCTCCGAATCTTCCGTAGCCGGTTCGGTCTCCCTGGAGACAGCAACACCGGAGCCGCGCACGACCCTGCGTATCAAGAATCGCGCAAGGACACATATCCACCTTGTGTGACTATCCCAATCGGTCTGATTTGACCACGCCTATGCGCCGGTAGGATATGATTATCCAGTGCCACGCGTCGTCTCGCTTCTGCGAGAAGCCGAACGCCTTGAGCCCGCGGCACGCAGTTGCGCTTTCCTCCACCGGAGGGGACAATCGGCAGTACGGACGAGCCGCGGCAGCTACCTTTAAAGCAGCGATTGAAAAGGTGCCGATTTCCTGCCTCACATCGCAGCGATCCCGGAAGGGCCTTATGCTGATGCATTCAGAGCTTCGGTCGCCCGCCGCGGGACATCGAATTCCATCGGAAGGATTATCGGGCAATGTTGGCGGAAATCGTCCCGTCCACACTGCCGTTCTGTAAATTTCTTTCACACGTCCGGTCGTGGCACGGAGCGGCGCCGGTGCGATTGCACCAGCGCCCCGGTTTCGAAGGTTATTGCAACGCCTGCCCGGCAGCACTTAGAGCCTGATCGGCTAATGCACTAATTGATGACTTCGAACGTCAGCTTGGCTGTGATGCGGTAGGTTTTCAGCTTGCCATTGGCATCGACGGTCGCGGAAAAATCCTGAATCCAGATCGATTTGATACCCTTGACAGTCTGGGATGCTTCCTTGATCGCCTTCTCGGCGGCATCTTCCCAGCTTTTGTCGCTCTCGGCCATCAATTCAATGACTTTGTTGACGCTCATCGGTGGCTCCTTCTGTTACGCATGAAGGGGGAAGTGCGGCTATAGCGTAAGCCGGATCTTGATCCTAAAGCATGTTGAGCTGAAGTGTGCAGCGGTTCAGCGTGAAAAAACATTCTCACTACAAAAGCATGTTTAGCTGAAGTGTGCAGTACTTCAGCGTGAAAAACATGCTCACTACATATGACTGGATCGTGTGAGTGGTTCCGTCAAACATGAACGGGATCAAAAGCCTGATCGTTCGAGCCCTGCTAAGCAAACTCCATGAGGATCGACCCGTTCCCGCCTTGCCTGTGCAAAAAAGACGAATGACGTGGCGATCGCGGCAAATGTGTCAATCGCATAGCGATGCGGTCGCGGTACGCAGGCTCACATCGAGATGCCCAGCAGAATCAGACCCGCTAGCATCGACACGTTCATGAGGCTCGACAGGTTGACGTCGCCGAACTCCTTGACGCGGATTTCGCGAATAACCTGCACCTCGCGCACCCGCTCGCGTTCGGGGCCGCCGGCCATTGTTTCGACGCCGCGCAACGCGTTCCATCCCCATCGGCCTATCGCCCGTACGCCGCGCCAGGCCTCCAGCGGTGCCCGCCGCCAGCCATATCGATACGCGTAATAGGCAAGCACAAGGACGATGATCTGCAGTGCCGTTGATACCCAGCCGCCGATTAAAAGCCAGATCAGGCTCCAGATCGCCGACAAGATCCACAAAACGACGCCCAGCAGGGTTTCCATATGTTCGCTCCTGACACATGGCGTGGTGGGCAGAGCGGCCCCGAACCGCTAATACACGCTGGGGCCGCCGCCCTCGACATGCATTTCTCGAGTGACGGAGTGGCGATTTTGCGTATATTGCGCCGCCAAAAAGATAATTTCAGGCCAGAGATGAGCGACATGCCTGCCACAAAGTCAGCCGCCAAAGCGCCTGCGCCATCCGCCCTCAACCCGCGTGCGAGTTTTCAGGATCTAATTCTGACGCTGCAGCAGTTCTGGGGGCGGCACGGCTGCGTGGTGCTCCAGCCCTATGACATGGAGGTGGGCGCGGGCACCTTTCACCCGGCAACGACGCTGCGCGCGCTGGGGCCGAAGGCGTGGAACGCGTGCTACGTGCAGCCCTCACGTCGCCCCAAGGACGGCCGCTACGGCGAGAACCCCAATCGCCTGCAGCACTACTATCAATTCCAGGTGATCATGAAGCCGTCGCCGTCGGATATCCTGGATCTCTATCTGCAGAGCCTCGAAGCGATTGGCATCGACACCACGAGAAACGATATCCGCTTCGTCGAGGACGACTGGGAAAGCCCGACGCTCGGCGCCTGGGGGCTTGGCTGGGAAGTCTGGTGCAACGGCATGGAGGTGACGCAGTTCACCTACTTCCAGCAGGTCGGCGGCTATGACTGCGCACCGGTCGCCGGCGAAATCACCTACGGTCTGGAACGCCTTGCCATGTACGTGCAGGGTGTCGATCGTGTCTTTGACCTCAACTTCAACGGCCGCACCGACGAAAAGAAACTCACCTACGGTGATGTGTTCCTGCAGGCCGAACAGGAGTATTCCCGCTACAACTTCGAACACGCCGATACTGGTATGCTGCTCGATCATTTCCGTGACGCGGAGAAGGAGTGCAAGGCGCTGCTCGATGCGGGATCGAAGGGTGAGAGTGCTAATCCTGGCCAGACGAGGCACCTGCTGGCCCTGCCCGCCTACGATCAGGCCATCAAGGCCTCCCACATCTTCAATCTGCTCGATGCGCGCGGCGTTATCTCCGTGACGGAGCGACAGAGCTACATCCTGCGCGTGCGCGACCTCGCCAAGGCCTGCTGCGGTGCTTGGCTTGCGACGGCCGGCGGAGGTGCCGGTTAGAGCCTGTTGAGCTGAAGTGTGCAGCACTTCAGCGTGAAAAACATACTCACTACACATGACCGGATCGCGTCAGTAATTCCGTCAAACATGAACGCGATCTTTACGGCGAGGGCTGCGTGCGCTGGAATTCTGCCTTCAACCCGGGTCGGACTCGATAGGCGACCTGTGTCGAGGCTGCTTTTTCCTCAAGTCGCACAGACTGGCCTCATTGCGTGATAGAATACATTTTGTGCCTGCTGGAAGAATGACAGCCAGGAGTAATGCTCGTGCAGACCCATATTGTGAAGGGTGCGGACGGGATCAACCTGCATGCTCGCGAGTGGGGCCGACCTGCCGGCATTCCGATCCTGCTCATCCATGGCTGGTCGCAAAGTCACCTCAGCTGGTCGAAGCAGTGTGACGAACTGGGACAGAGAGGGTACCGCGTCGTTGCCCTTGATCTGCGCGGCCACGGTATGTCGGATGCGCCATTGCAGGCCGACCAGTACATCGATGGCAACAAATGGGCCGATGACATTGCCGCCGTCATTGATCAGGTGGCGCTTGACAAGCCGATCCTGGTCGGCTGGTCGTATGGCGGTTATGTCGTCTTGGATTACGTACACAAGTACGGGCAGGACAAGATCGCAGGCATAAACTTCGTCGCTGCGGCGGTTATCTTGGGCAAAAAGGCAAGCGGCCCGCTCATTGGCCCTGGCTTCCTTGAGAACGCTCCTGGAGCGTGCCATCCAGATCTGCCGACGAACATTGCTGCGATACGCGGTTTATTGCGTGCATGTGTCGCCAAACCAATTGATCGGGACGACTTCGAGGTCATGCTGGCCCACAACATGGTTGTGCATCCGCAGGTACGCGGCTTCCTGCTCCAGCGTGAGCTTGACTTCACGCCGGTGCTGGAAGGGATCAAAGTTCCCGTCCTGGCCACGCATGGCCGCTCGGACATCGTCGTGCTACCCGCGATGACAGAGCACATCCTTGAGCATTGCGACGGGGCGCGAGTCTCATGGTTCGATGATGTGGGGCATGCGCCCTTCATTGAAGAGCCCGAACGCTTCAATCGCGAGCTGATAGCCTTTGCGGAACGGGCAAATGGCTGATGCGTTTCATCCCGAAGAGGGAAATATGGTCGTCGAATACAACCACACGATCGTCTGGTCGCGCGATGCCAAGGCCTCGGCAAGATTCCTCTCCGGGATCCTCGGCCTTCCCGAACCCGGCCGCATTTACATTTTCGAGGTGGTAACGACGGCGAACGGCGTGAACGTCGATTTCGCCAATGCCGAAGGTGAGATCACGCCTCAGCACCACGCGTTCCTGGTCAGTGAGCCGGAGTTTGACGAAATCTTCGGCCGAATTAAAGCGCGCGGATTGGACTACTGGGCCGACCCGTCACGAACAAAACCAGGTGAGATCAATCATAACGAAGGCGGCCGTGGCGTCTATTTCCATGACCCCAGCGGCCATCTCCTGGAGATCTTAACCAGACCTTATGGCAGTGCCGGCGGGGGTTGAACGATTGGCGCGTCCGCCAGGGAAGCAGGAGATCGACATGCCAAACACGATACGTCTTCACCGCGTTCTGCGAGCCCCGGCCGAAAGGGTCTATCGCGCTTTCACCTCGCCTGAGGCCTTGGTCAAATGGCTTCCGCCGAACGGTTTTACCGGCATAATGCACCAATTCGATGCGCGGGTCGGCGGCACTTACAGGATGTCATTCCGCAATATGGCAAGCGGTGAAAGTCACTCGTTCTCCGCCACGTATCTCGAACTCGTGCCACACCAGCGCATCGTCCACACCGACAGGTTCGATGATCCCAATCTGCCGGGCGATATGATGGTTGAGGTGACACTTGACCAGGTGCCTTCTGGAACCGAACTCAGCGTCGTGCAGCACAATATCCCGGACCCAATTCCGCCGGATGCCTGTCTCATCGGCTGGCATCAGTCGCTCATTTTGCTCGCCCTGCTCGTCGAGACCGAGCCGGGCGGATAGTCGAGGTATTCGCGAAGCCGGGCGTTTCCACAGATCGTGGTCGATGCGCGCGCAGCGGCCTTGCTTCTCCTGCATGACGAAGGAGCGCGGTTTGTCGTCAACTCACCGAATGAATGCGAAATAGGCGTATACGAACACTGCCGCCACGAATGCAAGCGCCAGCGAGGTCAGCAGGATGCGAATGAGGCCTTCTCTTGAGCCCTGCCGCGCTTCAGTCGGTGTAACAACCTGTTGATTATTGTCAGTCTTGCGCACGAGATCCTCACAACCAAAGATGACATCGAAATAACGCCGCGCTTCCTATCTGTGTTCCATTGTTTGCCAGCAGAGCCGAGAACCACAAAATCGATACGTGCTTGCTGCTGACGGTCAGTCTCCAATCGCAGGGCCGAAGCCACCGATGGACCCTCCGCTAAAAATCGCCTACTTGGGCTTGGGTGCAGTCGAAGCGGATACGCGACCATGTCGACAATTATCTCGGTGTCGGGACTATCGAAGACCTACGACTTGGGCTTTGAGGCGCTGAAGGCGGTCGATCTCGATATCCGCCAGGGCGAGATTTTCGCCCTGCTCGGCCCGAACGGTGCGGGCAAAACCACGTTGATCAATGTGGTGTGCGGGCTTATCCGCCCGACCGCCGGCAAGGTCACGGTCGAGGGGCGCGATATCGTCAGCGACTACCGAGCCGTACGCTCGCTGATCGGTCTCGTACCGCAAGAACTTTCGACCGATATGTTCGAGACCGTTTGGGCAACTGTCAGCTTTTCGCGCGGACTGTTCGGCAAAGGGCGCGATCCCGCCCATATCGAGCGGGTGCTGCGCACGCTCTCGCTGTGGGACAAGAAGGACAACAAAATTCTCACCCTGTCCGGGGGTATGAAACGCCGCGTATTGATTGCCAAAGCGCTCGCACACGAACCGCGAATTCTGTTTCTCGATGAGCCGACGGCGGGCGTTGACGTCGAGTTGCGCCGAGACATGTGGCAGGTGGTGCGGGCGATGCGCGAGACGGGTGTCACCATCATTCTCACCACACACTATATCGAGGAAGCCGAGCAGATGGCTGATCGTATCGGTATCATCGCCAAGGGCCAGATCCTGCTCGTCGAGGGTAAGACAGAGCTCATGCGCAAGCTGGGACAGAAGCAGCTCATTCTCCGTCTGGCCCAGCCTCTCGCCATGCTTCCCGAGGCACTCAGCCGTCACGCGCTGCAACTCGCAACCGATGGCCATGCGCTCACATACACATACGACACACAGTCCGAGCGAACCGGCATTACAGCATTGCTCAATGACTTGCGCGAGGTCGGTGTGCAGTTCAATGACCTGGAGACAACTCAGCGCTCGCTGGAGGAAATTTTCGTCGATCTTGTGCAGCAGGCGAGATGAATGGGGGGAACGATACGATGAACCTGACGGCCGTTCGCGCCATATATCTGTTCGAGATGCACCGCTGGGGGCGAACTCTGCTGCAGAGCATCCTCTCGCCCGTGCTCTCGACGTCGCTTTATTTCGTCGTTTTTGGCAGCGCCATTGGCTCACGCATCGCGCAGATCGACGGTATCAGCTATGGCGCTTTCATCGTGCCCGGCCTGATCATGCTTCTGATTCTGACCGAGAGCACGTCGAATGCGTCGTTTGGCATCTATTTTCCGCGCTTCACGGGCACGATCTACGAGATCCTGTCAGCGCCGGTGTCGGCGTTGGAGATCGTGCTCGGTTATGTCGGCGCGGCGGCCACCAAGTCTGTAATCCTCGGCCTCATCGTGTTGGCGACGGCCGGGCTATTCGTGCCCATCCGTATTGCCCATCCCGTCTGGATGCTGGCCTTTCTCATTTTGACCGCCGTAACGTTCAGCCTCCTGGGCTTCATCATTGGCATTTGGGCCGACGGCTTCGAGAAGCTGCAAGTCATCCCACTGCTCGTCATTACACCGCTGACGTTCCTCGGTGGTACGTTCTACTCAGTCGGCATGCTGCCGCCGTTGTGGCAAAAGCTGACGCTGCTCAACCCGATCGTCTATTTAATCAGTGGCTTTCGATGGAGCTTCTATGAGATCTCCGACGTGCAGGTCGGCATCAGCATCGGCGCGACGTTCAGTTTCATGGCGCTTTGTCTCGCGGTCATCTGGTGGATGTTCCGAACCGGCTACCGGCTGAAGCCCTGAATTCATATGTCTGGTGAGTTCTCTGTCAGCCAGTCATCGCGCTTGGCTCGCATCACTCCGCCGCTGCGGGTACGTCGCGGCGTCCGAGCATCTGGTAGGCGGTGCTGATCCGTTCGAACATCCGGTTCATGTAGTCGGCCACTTCCGCCGGAAGCCGCACCGTATTGAACTGATCGGGGTGGTATTGCTTGGCAAGACGTGCATATGCGGCACGAACCGCATCGTGGTTCGCGCCCGCCGGGATCCCCAGGACGACATACGGATTATCGCTCTCCACCGCCTTCGGCTGATCCAGCTTCGGCGGCTTCTTGGCTTTCGTTTCGGTGAGTTCGACCACACTGTCCTTCGCGACGAATTTCGGCGTGCCATCCGCATCTTCGAATTCCAGGAAGCGGTTGGAGCCGTTCAGCTGCTTGATCAGCTGTGAGCCGTAAGGCACGGTCACCTTGCCGAACACGCGCCTGCCGTCGTTCATCAGGAGTTCGACGGCAAGCTGTACGTCGTTGGAGCCTTCATTCTGGAACATCGCTCAAATCCGGAAATTTCGATTACGCCCAATATTCGAGAGGGCGCTGAAAAAACAGTTTAGTGACATCGCTGAATCTGTGTTGAGACTTGTGCCAGTATCGAACAGGCCGCACGTAGGTGAGGGCGGCGAGATCGCGTTCATGTCGGACGGAAATATGAACGCGATCCAGCACCTTGTTTTGAGCATGTTTTTCGCGCTGATCCTGCTGGCCGTCCTGGTCCAGGCCTTCAATTGAGCCGCCGTGTCGGGGCTCACGCCTGCAAATGAGGCGCCTGTTGGGCAAACAAATCGTGGCGGGTGCAGCCCCCCTGCGCTAGAAGGGCGTGACTGGATGACCGGCCCTGCCCCCGGGGGGCCACGAAGGCTCGGGAGACCGCTGATGATCCCTGCAAAAATCGCTGGCGCCCTCATTCTCGCAATTCCGCTGTTGCTGATCGCCTGGATTGCACTGCGCCGCCAGCGCCCCGTTCTGCTCTTCGCCTTGGCAATGATCCTGGTCGGCGTCGGCTACCTGATGACAACGGGTGCCACCGACGATATCGCCCATCTCGTATTTGGTGAGCCTGCCGCTGCCCCGCCTGTGGTCCAGCCCACCAATTGATCCCAACTTCTTCACCTGACGACTGCGAATGTCATGCCCGAACTCCTGCTCGAGATCTTATCTGAGGAAATCCCTGCCAGTATGCAGGACCGTGCCGCCGACGACCTGAAACGCCTCGTCGTCGAAGGGCTGAAGGCCCGCGGTCTCGAGGCCGGCGAGGCATTGGCTTTCGCTACGCCGCGTCGTCTGACGCTCGCCATCCACAATGTGCCCGCGATGTCGCCGGCAATTTCGGATGAGCGGAAAGGCCCGCGCGTCGGCGCGCCGGAGAAGGCGGTGGATGGCTTCCTGAAGGCGGCAGGGCTCAAGTCGGTCGATGAGGCCGGGATCGTCAAGGACGAGAAGAAAGGCGACTATTACGTCGCGCGCATCGAGAAGCCCGGCCGCGCAGCGGCAGAGATTGTTGCCGAGACGGTTCCCGATGTGATGGGCAGGTTTCCATGGCCAAAATCGATGCGCTGGGGCTCGTCGAGCTTCCAGTGGGTGCGCCCGATCCATTCGATTCTGTGTCTGTTGAACGGCAAGATCGTCGCGTTCGAGGTCGCGGGCCTCAAGAGTGGTGATGCAACTCGCGGCCATCGTTTTCACGGGCACGGCTCGATCCACGCCAAGAGCTTCGAGGACTACGGCAAGAAGCTCATGAGCGCGAAGGTGCTGCTGCCTGCCACTGAGCGTCAGGCGGCGATTGTCGAGCAGTCGCGCGAGATCGCGACCAAGGCCAAACTCGAATGGATCGAGGATGAGGCGCTGGTTGCCGAAAACGCCGGTCTCACCGAGTGGCCAACGGTTTACATGGGGGCGTTTGACGCGGCGTTTCTCGACGTGCCGCCCGAGTGTCTGATGACCTCGATGAAGCAGCACCAGAAATGCTTCTCGCTGAAGGATCCCAAGACCGGCAAGCTCGCGAACAGGTTCCTGCTGGTGTCCAATCTCATTCCTACCGATGGCGGTGCGGCGATCGTCGCGGGTAACGAGAAGGTGATCGCAGCGCGCTTGGCTGATGCCAAGTTCTTCTGGGAGCAGGACCTCAAGAAGCCGCTCGACGAGATGGAGCTGGCACTGGAAGGCATCACCTTCCATGAGAAGCTGGGCACGCAGAAAGAGCGC
The DNA here is from genome assembly GCA_036768475.1 of Hyphomicrobiaceae bacterium. GTDB lineage: Bacteria > Pseudomonadota > Alphaproteobacteria > Rhizobiales > Hyphomicrobiaceae > JAEUMD01. The sequence continues at coordinate 170,508 of DAIPMW010000002.1, forward strand.
GTGGAGCGCATCGCCGAGCTGGCGCACGAGATTGCCGGTGCTGTCGATGCCGCCCCCGACGATGCGCGCCGCGCTGCACAGCTCTGCAAGGCCGATCTCGTTTCCGGCATGGTGGGGGAATTCCCCGAGCTGCAGGGCCTGATGGGCCGCTATTATGCAGAGAAGGCCGGCGCCAAGCCGGAAATCGCGCGCGCCATTGAGCTGCACTACAAGCCCAAGGGCCCCGCCGACACGGTGCCGAAGGAGGACGAGGGCGACAGCGTTGCGATTGCCGTGGCGCTTGCCGACAAGCTCGACACGCTGGTCGGCTTCTGGGCTATTCAGGAAAAGCCGACCGGCTCGGGCGATCCCTATCAGTTGCGCCGCGCCGCGCTCGGCGTCATCCGCATCTGCATCGAGAATGATTTGCGGCTGTCGCTGACAAGGAAAATGGAGATGGCGGCATCGCGTCACGAGAGGCAATTTGGCGACCGTGCAAAGAAGGCTCATAAAACTCATGACGTCGCAGCGGCATTAGTCGATTGGTCCGGGAGGAAGATCAGATCGACAACGCTTGACCTCCTTGCCTTCTTCGCTGACCGCCTCAAGGTCTACTTACGTGATGCTGGCAAGCGCCACGATCTGATCGACGCCGTGTTCGCACTCCCCGGACAGGATGACCTCGCGCTGATCGTCAAGCGCGTCGAGGCACTTGAGCAATTCCTCAAGACCGACGACGGCGCCAACCTGCTCATCGGCGTCAAGCGCGCCTCCAACATCCTCGCCATCGAGGAGAAGAAGGACAAGACGCGCTACCATGGCGAGGTGGCAGGCCCTCTGCTGGCCGAGCCCGCCGAGCGCGATCTGGCCGCCGCAATCGCCAAGGTGAAGTTCGATACGCAGGCCGCGATCAATGTCGAGAACTTCGAAGGAGCAATGCGTGCGCTGTCCGAGCTGCGCGGCCCCGTCGACCGGTTCTTTGATAAGGTGACCGTCAACGCCGACGACAAGAAGCTGAGGGAAAACCGCCTGAAGCTCTTGAACGAGATTCGCGCCGCCACGCTGACCGTTGCGGACTTCTCCAGGATCGCCGGCTGAGCATGCTAGAGCAGGTCAGGTTCAGCAACCAACCAACGTGTGCCGAGGGCAACGCCACATGAACGAGCACGCCAGGACCAAGGAACTCGTCCGCGAATATTACGGCAAGGTGCTATCCACGAGCGATGATCTCAAAACCAGTGCCTGCTGCACGCCGGGTGCGCTGCCGCCGGGCTTGCGCGCAGCGCTCGCCAACGTTCACGAGGAGGTGCGCGCCAAGTACTATGGCTGCGGTTTCGTCGCGCCCGAGCACCTGGAAGGCGCGCATGTGCTCGATCTGGGCTGCGGCGCTGGCCAGGATGTCTATGTGCTGGCCCAGATGGTTGGCCCCAAGGGACGCGTCGTCGGTGTCGACATGACCGCCGAACAGCTCGAGGTTGCGCGCCGCCACACCGATTGGCACAAGAACAAATTCGGCTACTGCTGCTCGAACGTCAGTTTCATCAATGGCTACATCGAGGAGTTGGACAAGCTGGGGCTGGAGTTGGCATCGTTCGATGTAATTGTGTCCAACTGCGTCATCAACCTGTCGCCCGACAAGGCCGCCGTGCTGCATGGGGCTCGCTCGCTCTTGAAGCCCGGCGGCGAGATGTATTTCTCCGATGTCTACGCCGACCGCCGCCTGCCCGATGCCGTCAAGCAGGATCCGGTGCTGCTCGGCGAGTGCCTGGGCGGTGCACTCTACTGGGGTGACTTCCTTGATGTGTCCCATTCCGCCGGTTTCGGCGATGCGCGCCTCGTTACGTCACGCCCGATGACGGTCGACGATCCCGAGCTAGCCGCAAAGTGCGGCGCGGCACGGTTCTATTCAGCGACCTACCGGCTTTTCAACATTGATGGCCTGGAGCCGCGCTGCGAGGACTATGGCCAGGCAGTCGTCTACAAGGGTGGTATTCCAGGGCACGAGGATGTTTTCGAGCTCGATACGCACCACCGTATCGAGAAGGGCAAGGTGTTCCCCGTCTGCGGCAACACTTATCGTATGCTCACCGAAAGCCGCTTTGCGCGCTTCTTCGATGCGATCGGTGATTTCTCGACTCATTACGGGATCTTCCCCGGATGCGGTACGCAGATGCCGCTAGAGGAACCTGCGCAGAGGCCGGCCAAGGTCGCGGCTGTGCCTGCTGCCACGTCCGGCGGCGGCTGCTGTTGAGGCGGAAATTGAGCTGGAGCATGTTGAGCTGAAGTGTGTAGCGGTTCAGCGTGAAAAACATGCTCAAAACAAAGTACTGGATCGCGTTCATGTTCCCGTCAAACATGCACGTGATCCAGTCACGCGGCGCGACTGATGCGCGCATCCGGCGCAGACACGCGTTGCCTGCTTCGGCAGGCTCATATAAGTGCATATGAATCGGCTGGGCTGGGCGCGTGAAAGCGAGGCTCGCCATGATGCACGATGTTCCCGGATCCGAGGTTCCGCGCGGGATTTATCGTCTGGTCTGGTTTGCGTTCGCCTGGATGGTATTCGCGGCATGGGTCGGGTTTGGTCGCACAGACGGGACCAATCTCGATCTGACATTCGTATCCATAATCGTTCTGGTGTTGTCGGCCCTTCCGATGCTGGCGCGCAAGACCGCGCAGCGCCATGAGACCGATTTCGAACCCGTGCCATCCGGGGACGACGAAGCCGGGCTTGAGACGGCGAGCGGCAAGCTGCCCAACGGTGAGGTCTACCTCCAGATCCTGCTCATCCCATTCGCTCTGGCAATTGCGGCAACTGCATTTGCGCTCGTCTATCTCTTGGAGGGCTGATGTGGAGAACTCAATATTGTCTGCCTTCGCCATTACCCGTCTGCTGCGCTATATCCATATACGTGGCATGAGGCAATCTGCGCCGGTTGAGGCGCGTACGTCTTATGCTACCCCAGGCACGCAGCAGGCGGGAGGCGCACCACATGGCGGAGGCAGACAAACAGCGAGCCCGGCAGATCATGACCATGATATTCCTGGAGCACCCGCAGATGCCTGACATGGAGCGTCTGAAGGAGCGCTTCGGCGATCTGCTGAATGTCGGGGAGATCCTGCCGCAGGACGGCGGTGCTCAAGTCGTTCCCTGCGATGGAAGCCTGCTGATAACCGGCCTCATCTCTGCGCCGCTGCCGCAACACCATTGGCAAGGCTGGGTCGATCATGCCTGGTGGTGGCCTGAAGCCGCCGATGTGATGGGGGTCAACCAGGCACACCTCATCGTCTCGTCGTCATGGGACCAGTCGAGCCGCTTCGATGCGCACGTCAAGCATACGCTCGTGGTGCGCGAGTTCATCGATCAGCTTCCGGCTATCGCAGTGACGTGGGGCAATGTGCTCGTTTCGGCCGACCAGTTCGCGGGGGAGTTCCATCGGTTTCAGTCAGAACAGGTGCTCCCTGTTCGCCTGTGGGTCATGATCCAGGTTTCCGGAGACGGTCAGGGCGGGACGGTTGTATCGACGCTGGGCATGGATGCTTTCGGATTGATGGAGATCGAGGCCAATTCCGCACCGATGGAACCGCAGGACGCACTTCAGTTCGTCAACAACCTGGCCGGCTATCTCATCTCGAATGGCCCCGTGGTAAGTGATGGCGACACGGTCGGCGGCTCCGAAGCTGAGCAAATCAAGGTGCGATTTGCGCCATCGTTCCGCGACGGCGCCAGCAATGTCTATCTCCTGGATTTCGAAAAGGCGGACGGTTCTGTGCCCGTCACACCTGGAAGTAAGTTCGCTCAAAACGTGTTCGGCAAATCGTTCCGTCGGCTGAACTGAGCCACTTGACGCAGATGAACTCTCTCTCGCGCGTGAACGCGCGAACTTTTCACAATCTCGCGCAAAATTGACCGGGCTCCGCAGGACCTTGGGGAGGGAGGTGCGGAGCCCGGCCTTATTGGGTGCGCCTGCGAGGGGGGGACGGGGGGAGGGAAGGCGCACCGAACCTGCGCATAAAACGCGTTCTGCAGGGGTTAGTTCCGGCGGTTCAAACGGATCAGAGTTATTTTTTTAGAACTGCCGGCCCGTTCGCCTCTCCCGTAGTTGTGGCTTTTGCGGGAGGTGAGGTTAGAGCCAGGATCAGTGCCATGACGAGAGTTGAGGCCAGCATTGCAGCAGTGGTGAAGCGAAGCGCCTTGCGCATGAATCATGTCTCCAACAGAATAAATTCGTTCCTTGAAGAGAAGATGCTGCATTCGCGGATCACGAGCGAACCAAAGCTCGGCGAGGCTGATGTGAGAGGTGCGTGAGATCGCGTGATCGGCGCCGATTGAGAGTGCTTATGCCTCGATCGCGGGCTAATAGCTGCCATGCGACGGCGTCGGGATGGACACGCTCGCAAAGCGTTCGTGAATTCAAGACTGCTGGAGAACCGCCAGGATTGGGTGCCAATGCCTGGGAACCCAAGGTCTGGAATCGAACACAGTCTGCTATCGAGCTGGCGCATGGTCATGGCAAACCCGCGATTGCTGTTCGTGTATGGAACATTGATGTCAACGGCCAGTGGCGCCATGGGTCGCGGCCCGCGTGCACGTCTCGATAAGGCCAGTCGGATCGCTGGGCGAGCCGTCGCGCCAGGATACCTTTTCGATTTGGGGGACTATCCGGGGCTTGTGCTGACGCGGCCCGGGACGGCCGACAATAGCGGTGGGCAAGTCTTTGGTGAATTACGCGAGCTGAGCGAGCCCGACAAGGTTTTCCGCTGGCTCGATCATTACGAGGGCATAAGCGTCGGCACCGAGGAAACAGCCGAATATCGACGGGTGGTTATGAACGTTGTCCGTCTGGCGGAAGATGGTAGCGAGATCCCATCATCGGCCTGGGTTTACGTCTATGCAGGGCCACTGACCGGCGCTCGCTTTTTGCCCGATGGTATTTGGCCCGACTGAAGATCTGACGTCAGAGCAGAAAGCCTTCCTGCGAGGTACCGTGATTTCGTTATTGTGCTCCGGGGCCTGATTTACGCTTCGGGCACACTTGTGCGCTACCATGGTGATGAAGGCGAAAGGCGCCGCTTCATGTTGTGCCTCGCCATCTGCATTCATATTTAAGCATTTGAGCACGGTTTTAATCATCACATGTCTGAGCAGCGCCACGTCCGTTTTGCGACACTGGGTGAGTTGACCAGAGATGAACTGCAACTTGCCGTCGAAGTCTGGTTCGAAGACGCCATGAAGGCACCGTGGGCTTCCAAGGAAACGATGAAGCTCGCCGGGGTGCTGCGCCTTTACATGATGAGTCCTGACGCGGACGGCCTCAATCTGAAGACGATTGAGGATTTCTATCAGTTGAGCGCAGACGCGGCGCGTCGTGCTCTGGTGCTGTATACGCTTTATGGCATGGTCGAAGCGCACAGTACCGACAACAACCAGTTGCGTGCAGCATTGCGACTCTCGCGGCTGCAAACCTTGCGCGTCCTGGAAGCGAGACAGCGATTGGCAGAGTTGTCCCGGACCAGCGGGCACGATGCCAGAGCAACGCCCAACCATAAGGTAGAGCCGGCCTGGTTGCCCGAATCTCCCAATGATGAGCGGCCGCAGGAACAATCCCACGCGGGATCTGAGCAGCCCCGCCAGAGTTCGGCACACCACTCCGACGTAGCACAGGCAATGGCATCCGCAGCCGGATCGGATTCCATCGACGCCCCGCGTCATGCGGCATCCGAACAAATCCCCGCAACGCCCGATCGCGCAGCTTTGGCGCGGCCTGCCGACGGCGAAACGGACGAGCCAGAGCTGAGCGATCGGCACGAGGATGTCACCGTCGAAGTGACGGACGCTGTAAGGCGGCCTCGCAATATCTGCAGGGCTACTGAGACGGCATCACCGCCGTCCGGCGCGTCCCGCTTGAGCCAGCGTATGCCCGAGCCGGGAGACGACAGCCGAACCGCGCCGCCCAATGAGACACTGTCGGGGCAGGCAGCCCTCGCTCGCTCGCTTGCGCGCCTGCGTCAGCGCGCGTGATCGAGCGTTTCCAGATCGCGTTCATGTTTGATGGAAACATCAACGCGATCCAGCATCCTTGCTTCATGCATGTTAGCTGAACCGCTGCACACTTCAGCTAAACTTGCTCTAAACAACCGGTCGCGTGGCCGCATAGGCCGGCACCGCATTCTCGAAGTGGTCGATCCAGTTGACGAGCCGCGGCCGGTCGATGCGCCAGCGCTTCTCATGCCGCAGATCCAGATGTCCTAGTGCTGCCGCAAGCGCGATGTGCGCATAGTCTGGGCTCCGGTTCCACGCGGGCGGATTTTTCTCGAAATAGTCCAGGGCCGCATCGACCTTTGCCTGTTGGCGCGCAACCCAATTCGCGTTGTGCTGCTCCGCCGGCCTGAAAAGCCGCTCATAGTAGATGAGAATTGCTGCCTCGGCCATGCCATCGGCAAGCGCTGCAAGCGTAAGAGTCTTCCAGCGTTCCGGTCCGCTCTCGGGAATAAGGCGAGGTGCGTCCGGCCCGCCGAGTGTGTCGATGTATTCGCAGATAACGGCGCTGTCGAAGATCTTCGTACCGTCGTCAAGAATGAGAACCGGGACCTTTCCGAGGGGATTGTCCACCATCAGCTCCGCGTTTCCCGGCGGATTGGTGTCCGCTTTGACGATCTCGATCTGCTCGCTAACGCCCTTTATGGCGGCGGCAAGCTGCACCTTTCGGCCGAAGGGTGTCGTCGGTGTGGTCAAGAGCTTCATGACATGATCCCGGGTTGCGCGCGTGGGCGGCCCGTTCTGGCGAACACACCTGATCCACGATTATGAAATGGTCGGCTTGGCCATCCGCGTGGCCAGCGAGCCGAAAGTGCCAATGTGCGGGCTCGCGCGCAACACTTTCGTTTGCAGCCGTGTTGGGTCTGCCGGACGCGCCGCTGGTATGGCCCTGATGGGGGCGATCCGAATGGGACCGGCGCGCCGGTAGATTGATGCAGCAATCATGTCCGGGAAGCTTGGGAGGAGCGGTTCCGTCTGGCCGGCGACCCTCTTTCCGCCGGACGATCCCCGCAAGACCGTACGCACCGCTCCTCCGCTGGATCGGTTTATAGCCAAGTCCGAGCGTGCGCCTATGCGCCTTTTTGGAAATAGAGATTACTGGCCACAGAAGACGATAAAATTGCGCGCTCGATCTTGTATCGCCCTTGCGTGGTTCGGCTGGCACGGCGAGTTCAAGTCTCGCTTACCGCACTTGCCTCTTCATAGGCTTCGCCAGCGGCGAGCCACGCCTCTTCGGCGGCCTCGAGCTGCTTGACGAGTTGCCCGCGTTCGATCGCTGCTTTCTGTGCGCGATCGGGATGTTGCGCATAGAGTTGGGCATCCGCGAGAAGCGCATCGATCTTCGCAATCTGAACTGAAAGTCGCGCCACGGATTTCTCTGCCGCGTCCATGGCTTTTTTCAATGGCGCGAGCTCCGCACGTCGCTCTGCCGCAGCCCGCCGCTGGTCCGCCCGCGTGAGCGCCAGGGTTTTTTTCTGTGTATCGGCTTCGCGTGCATCACCGCCACGGCCTTTTCCGCCACGTTCGGCGAGCAGATCCGCGCGGTAGCTGTCGATGTCGCCGTCGTAGCTCTTCACGGTCCCGTCTTTGACGAGCCACAACCTGTCGGCCGTTGCGGCGACGAGATGTCGGTCGTGGCTGATCAGGATGACAGCGCCTTCGTAGTCCATAAGCGCGTGGATAAGCGCTTCGCGGCTATCGACGTCGAGATGGTTCGTCGGCTCGTCGAGGATCAGGAGATGCGGCTTGTGGAAGGCGGTGATTGCGAGCAGTAGCCGCGCCTTCTCGCCACCGGAGAGATTGGCGCACTTGGTATCGGCCTTGTCGTTGCCGAAGCCGAACGTGCCGAGCCTGGTGCGCCGTTGCGCTTCGGTTGCGTCAGGCATCAATTCAACCATGTAGTCGAAGGGCGTCGCGGCCGGATTGAGTTCGTCGAGCTGGTGCTGTGCGAAGTAGCCGACTTCGATCTTAGCGGCTCCCAGCACTTGTCCGTGCGCGGGCGCGAGCTTGCCTGAGATGAGCTTGGCGAAGGTCGATTTGCCGTTGCCGTTCTGGCCGAGCAAGGCGATGCGGTCGTCGTTGTCGATTCGCAGGTCGAGATTCGTTAGCACCGGGGGGCCTTCGCCATATCCGGCAGCGGCATTTTCAAGCCGCAGGATGGGGCTCGCGATCGTCTTTTCCGGGTTCGCAAACAGGAAAGGTGCGACGCGCTCATCCACCTGCTCGGCGATAGGTTTCATCTTCGCCAGCGCTTTCACGCGGCTTTGTGCCTGCCGTGCTTTCGTCGCCTTCGCCTTGAACCGGTCGATGAAGACCTGGATGCGGCGGCGCTCGTCGTCCTGCTTCTTCTTGAGTTTCAGCTCCAGGCGTTGCCGTTCGCGCCGCGCCTCCTCGAAGTCGTCATAGCCGCCCGAATAAAGCGTCAGCCGTCCCCGCTCCAAATGCAGGATCGATGAGACAGCGGTGTTCAGCAGATCGCGGTCGTGGCTGACGATCAGCACTGTTTGCGGATAACTCTTGAGATAGTTCTCCAGCCACAATGTGCCTTCCAGATCGAGATAGTTGGTCGGTTCGTCGAGAAGCAGGATCTCAGGCTCCAGGAACAGCACCGAGGCGAGCGCTACGCGCATGCGCCAACCGCCGGAAAAAGCGTGGCACGGCCTTTGTTGTTGTGTCTCATCAAAGCCGAGGCCAGCGAGGATCTGCGCAGCACGTGCCGGTGCTGCATGTGCGCGCATGTCCTGCAGGCGCAGCTGGATCTCGGCGATGCGATGCGGATCGGTGGCCGTGTCTGCTTCTGCGAGCAGCTGGGTCCGCTCCTGATCGGTCGACAGCACCCACTCGATGAGGCTCAGCTCTCCGCCTGGCGCCTCCTGGGCGACATAGCCGATGCGGTGGTGGCGCGGCACGCCGATACTGCCGGCATCCGGCGACAATTCACCGTTGATGAGACGCAGGAGTGTCGTCTTGCCGGCGCCGTTCCGGCCGACAAGGCCGACCTTGTGCCCCGACGGAATTGCCACGGTGGCACCGTCGAAGATCGGCTTGCCTTCGATGCGGAAGACGAGATCGTTGATGTGCAGCATGGTCGGTGTGGCAGGTCCGGGCAACTACGGCTGTATTGAACTAGTCCTGCCGCTTGAGTTCAGGCGGCAATCCCAAAGCGTGCGAGGATGCGGACCATGACGAAATAGGCGGCTGCCGTCAAACCTGCCGAGGCGGCGAGGCTCGGCCAGAATGCCCACCCCGCGCGCAGCATTACGGGAAGGGCGATGAAGAAGACCAACGACGGCAGCACAAGCCAGAAAATACCCTGCGTGAGCGAAGCGATACGCTCGCTGTCGCCGGTGTCGTGCCATAGCCAGATGATCGCCAGGAGCGACGTCAGCGGCAGCGAAGCAATCAGTGCCCCGATCAGGCTGGAGCGTTTGGCCACCTCGGAGATGGCGACAACCAGCATGGCAGTGATGAGAACCTTGATCGTGGCCTGCAGCATGATGAGATGCTCAACCCGATACGACCGGACGAAGTGTCTCAAAGAGCAAGCGCTCCTGCACCGCCGCGTCTGAAATGGCGATGTGCGCCTTGAACCAGTCGCGCACCATTGTGCAAACGCGCGCATGCGGCGCACTGGAAAGCGCCTTTGGGTCGGCGAACAGCTGCAGATCCGCCTGGCTCCACCCAAGCTTGCCAAGCTCGGCGGCGAGCACGTCATAATCGCCCTTCTTCGGTCGCTCATGCTGGGTTGGCGCGGCTTTGCCGGCCGCGATTGCCTCGAAGATCGTCAGCGCTTGTGCCTCCAGCTCGGGCGCGCTTTGCGGCTTGTGGAACAGATCGACGCTCTTGGGGCTGGTCTCACCCTGGCTAATGAAGCCATAGCAGGTGTCGGGTCCCTTTTCGGCCAGCGACTGAAGGTTGCTCAGGAACGCCGAAGCAATAGCTTTCAACATCCCCGTGTCGGCCTGCAAGGCCTCGTCAGCGTGTTGTCTGCGCAGCGCAACGAGCCCTTCCACCAGGCTCTTGGTCGCGTCGCGCGGTGGCATCGCGCCGTTGCCGAGAGCGGCTGCTGCGCTGATGCGCTCGCCATACCAATCCGGGTAGGCGCGCTTCATGTACTGCCACAGTTTGCTTTGCTGGTAATAGGTGTCGACCGCCGAGGAGTTATCGTCGCTCGGTGGCGTTGCCGTCGGTGTCATTGTGGATTGAGTGGCGGCGGTTTGATCCGCTGGCGCGCTGTCGGTAGGGGCCGAACGTGCTGCTTCTTCGGGATCGCGTGTTGCCGCAGGCGGCTCCGGCTGCGTCGGGCTCTGCAGCGCGGCTGTTTCCTGCTGCGCCTTCATCTGCGAGGGAGGCTCAGCCTTGACGACGGGAACGTCGCCGCCCTGCTCTCCTACCCCCATCATCGCCGCGATGTTGTCCTTATGGGAGATGAGATAGGCGAAGCTGCCGCCGATTATCGCCAGGAGCACGGTGGCCAATACGAGCTTTCGTCCGCGTCCCGCGGCCTTTGGTGCATCCTCGAAGCGTGCCGCAACCGGTTCTTGGGGAACGGCGGCCGGCGCCCGACCAACGCCTGATGGCGCCGCGCTGCGGGCTGCTGCCTTTGAATTCTCCGGTCCGGGGTCGCGAGGTCGAGGTCCAGCCACCGCGGATTGTTCGCCAGGGCCGGGGCGGGCCAACCCTTGGGCTTTTGGGGCTTGTTCACGAGCAGGCGCGGGCGAAACGGCTTGCACAGGCTGGGCAGGGCGGGCATCTGCCGGCCGGCTGGTCGCAATAGCCGAGCGGGCGTTGGCTGCCGCCGCCGCCGCGGCAGGCTTTTCCTCGCCGCCCCGCGATGCCTCCCCTGTCGCCTTCGCCTGTGCGCCGCCGGTCTCCTGTTTGGCTGGGGCGGGCTCGATGGGTGCCTCGGGTGTTCGGGGTGCTGCTTCCGGCGCCAGCGCTAATTGGTCTGGGAAAACAGTCGTTGCCGGCTGCCATTCCGCGAACCCTGGCCGCCACAGCAGGTCCGTCGGCCTGAGGTGGCCGTTCTTCACGAACAATTGCATCTCGGTTTCCGAGATCGGCCCGTGCTGCTGGCCGTCACGAGCGATATACCAGAGGTTTTCCGTCGAATTTCCGGTCATTATGGCCCGTCCATCCCCACTCGCATGTTCCGGGTGCGCCTGGCGATTGTTCTGCTGTCCCGCGCCATCTGGTTCGTGGCACCCCGTCTGGGGACGCGATTCGCGCGGTCGGTTAATTCTAATTAGCGACTTTTTGGGCCGAACGTCGGCCAGCGTCAATCCGCACGACGCTAAGCAGCTGTTGGCGGCAGGTGGAACTGGCCCGGACTTTTCAGACGCATTGCCGCTGCCGCAGTCGCTTGTGCACCATTGGACAGGCGTTCAGCCCGTCCTGTTGATCCCAAGAACCGGGCAATTACGCGGCGGGCCATCTGCCGTGGAACGGTAACCTGTTGTGCGCCGCTTGAAGGCAGATGAGGCCGCAGCTATAAGGCGCCCCGACCCAACCGATGAATTTCAGCACAACGAGAGATCAAGAAATGGCCATCGAGCGCACGTTCTCCATCATCAAGCCTGACGCGACGCGTCGCAACCTCACTGGGGCGATCAACGCGGTCATCGAAAAGTCGGGCCTCAGGATCGTGGCGCAGAAGCGGGTGCGCTGGACCCGCGCCCAGGCCGAGAAGTTCTACGAGGAGCACAAGGAACGCCCGTTCTATGGTGAACTCGTCGACTTCATGACCTCTGGCCCGATCGTACTTCAGGTGCTCGAAGGGGATGGTTCCATCGCCAAGTATCGCGAGGTGATGGGCGCAACAGATCCCGCTCAGGCCGCCGAGGGTACGATCCGCAAGCAGTTTGCGGTATCGAAAGGTGAAAACTCCACCCACGGCTCCGACAGCCCCGCTTCTGCCGAACGCGAAATCGCATTGAATTTCCGCCTCGATGAGATCGTCGGCTGACAAGGCGGCCCTACCGAAAAGGGTCATGCCGTTCGCGCGGTGGCTTCCTCCGGACTGCGATTCGCGAATGAAATTGACATGAGACGCGAAAAACGCCGGCGATCTCTCGCCGGCGTTTGATTTTACATTCCCGAAATACGGTCGAAGCTCAGTTGAGCTCATGCATCTTGAACATGAGCCCGCCCTTCGGCGTTAGCGTCACGGTGGCGTTGATTCCGGCCGGCTTCGGTCCGACGTACTCGGGTCGGAAGCGACGCAGAAGCAGCGCTAGTGCCAGCGTGTTCTCAACCTGGCTCATTGCACCGCCGATGCACGAGCGCTTGCCCGCGCCAAACGGGATGTAGGAGTACTTCACCTGACGCTTGGCGGACTTGTCCATCCAGCGCTCGGGGCGGAATTCTTCCGGTTCGTCCCAGAAACGCGGGTTGTGGTGCGCGGAATAGCCAAACAGCACGATGCGGTCGCCCGCCCTGATCTCCTTGCCGCCGATCACGTCGTTCTGCGCGGCGACGCGGATGAGGCCCCAGACCGGCGGGTAGAGCCGCATGGTCTCCTGAATGACCGAGCGCGTGTAGATGAGCGCGGTATAGTCGGCTGCTGTCGGTTCGCGGTCGCCCAGCACCTCCTCGCTCTCCTTGATGACGCGCGCTGCGGCCTCCGGATGAAGCGACAACAGGTAGAGCGCCCATGCCAGCGTGAGCGCGGTCGTCTCTGTGCCCGCCCACAGATACTGCTTGATCTCGTCGATCGCCTGCTGCCGGTCGAATTCCGGGATGCTGGGATCGGCGACGCAGTCCTCGATGAGCTTGAGCAGCGTCTTTTCGCGCTGGTCGCGCGGGTCCGCAGCGATCACCGCCGGCGGCACGTCGGCCCACGCCTGCATTGCCTTGGCGGCATCGAAATCGGTCACCTCGTAGGCGTCCCCCGACTTCTTCTTCTCGCGGATGCCTTTGTGCTCCTGCACGTTCGTGTAGGTCTTCACATACTTGAAGACGACGTACGGATTGAACGGCATGTCGCGGTCGAACAGCGCCTTGCAGATCATGTCGGCGGCCAGCGTCCAGGTCTGCTCGACCATCTCGAAGCTCTCGCCCGACTTCGCATATTCGGCCCACTGCTCCATCTTCTGCTTGATGGCGGCGGTGAAGAAGGGGATGTAGTCAGCGAATTGGTCGGGATGGAAAGCAGGCTGTTGCGGCATGCGGATCTTCTGCCACAGCGCGCCGTCGTTGGTGATCATCGACTTGCCGAAGATCGGCTTCAGTCCGTCGAAATATTTGATGTAGTTGTCCGCCTTGCTGACGAGCACGTGCTTGAAGAGCTCCGGCTCTGAAATGAGCACGACGCGCTCCGACCCCATGTTGACGGGAATAACCGGACCATAGCGCTCCGCCATCTGGCACATGATGCGCATCGGATTGTCGGTGTTGCCCTTGAGCAGGGGCGTCAGCTTGAACCAGACGCTCTCTTCCTCGCCAAGCAGCTGGGCTTGCACGTCGACGGCGTTCATTTACCTTGCCTCCAAGTCGTGCGCAGGCCACGTAGGCCTCACGCCATTCCGGCCGAAGTTACCTTTTCCATGGTCCCTCGGTCTCCTGGGCCCTCGGATGAGGTTTCCTCCCTTGGACGTTGCGCGGCGTTGCTGCCGCTCTTAAGTGGCGGCTTGCCAATAACAGGCCTCGCGCTGATTGAATGTATCTGCGGGAACAGCCGAGCAATTGCGCTCCCGTACACTTCAATTCACGCAGAGTCCATGTGGCCGATCAGGTAAAGGCAACTTTGGCGCCTGTGGCTGGCCGGTGAGCCACGTCCACCTTCCTGTAGCTTTGCCTGGCACCGCTGGCGACCGCGATGGCTTTGACTGGTTAACCGGTCGATAACTGCAGCGCAGCTTGCCGCACCGGAACTAATCCAACGCAGAAAAAGCGAGCCGAATTGGTACGTTGGGTGTGCCCCAAGGCGTTCGGAGTGTCGCGCCGGAGCCGCCTGCTGCGTCTCCGCATAGGCGTCCCTCACGGTTTCAGCGGCGGGCTGAAGAGAGGCGGCGGCGTGTCGGTCGGAGGGGCGAATCGGATTTCCTCGTCGCTGACCCGGACGGCCCCCGAGGCAACGAGCCGCAGGGCATGCGGGTAGAGCTTGTGTTCGGCTTCGAGCACGCGGGCCGCCAGCGTATCGGGCGTATCCCCCGGCTGGACGGCGACTGCGGCTTGGGCCACGATCGGCCCGGTGTCCATCTCCAGGCGCACGAAATGCACCGTGCAGCCGTGGATCCGCACACCTTCGCACAGCGCCCGTTCGTGCGTGTCGAGCCCCGGAAATGCCGGCAGCAGCGATGGGTGGATGTTGAGCTGCCGGTTCTTCCAGCGGTCGACGAAACCGCCGGTCAGCATCCGCATGAAGCCGGCGCTGCAGATGAGTTCGACATCTGCGTCGAGCAGCGCCTGGTGCAACCTGGCCTCGAAAGCCATCCGGGTGGCGTACTCTTTGTGGTCGATCACGACGGTCGGGATGCCTGCGTCCCGGGCCGGCCCGAGCCCGCCGGCATTCGGCCGGTTGGAAATCACCGTGACGATCTCGGCGGGGTAGTCAGGAGCGCGTGCCGCGTTGATCAGCGACACCATGTTGGACCCCCGACCGGAGATGAGAATACCAACGCGCATCTTCTTCATGTGCAAACCCGCCCTCTTGCCATCACAGCCGCTGGCTGTCGCGGGCCGTGCGCGTCCACGGCGCACGCCGTCAAGCCAGGGCGAGCGCTCCGGTGTAGTGGACCGCCCAGGCATCGCCCTTGCCCTTCGCGTCCGATTTCTCGCCGGTCGGCGGAATAATTTCGCCGATCACGACTGGCGCCTCACCGGCCTCGCTCAGCGCGCCTAGCACGTCGCCGGCCCGCGTCGCATCCGCGACCACGATCATCCCGATCCCGCAGTTGAAGGTCCGCAGCATCTCTGCTGCATCGAGCCGGCCTGTCCTGGCCAGCCAGCCGAACACGGTCGGCACCGCGATCTTGTCGAGGTCGATATGTGCGGCGACCGTTGATGGCAGTACGCGCGGCAGGTTTTCCGAAAGTCCGCCGCCGGTGATGTGGGACAGCGCTTTGATCGCGCCGCCCGGGCCGCCGCCGCCGGTCGCGCGCAGCGCTCCAAGCAACGGCTTCACGTAGATCCGCGTCGGCTCCAGCAAGGCTGTCGCCACGCTCTTGTCTGCGGCGAAGGGCGCCGGGTCGCGCCAGCCGAGTTGAGCCTCGTTCACCAGCCGGCGTACCAGCGAGTAGCCGTTGGAATGCACGCCGGACGACGCAAGACCGATGAGCACGTCGCCCACCGCGATATCATCGCGTGGCAGTAATTGGCCGCGCTCTGCAGCGCCCACCGCGAAGCCGGCGAGATCATAGTCGCCGGCCTGGTACATGCCTGGCATTTCGGCCGTCTCACCGCCGATTAGCGCTGCTCCGGCCATGCGGCAGCCTTCGGCGATACCCTTTATGACCGCCTGGGCAACCTCCAGTTCGAGCTTTCCGCAGGCGAAATAATCCAGGAAGAACAATGGCTCGGCTGCTTGCACGACGAGATCGTTGACACACATCGCAACAAGGTCGATGCCGATCGTATCGTGCTGGCCGGTGTCGATGGCGATCTTGAGCTTGGTGCCGACGCCATCATTGGCTGCGACAAGGATCGGATCGGCAAAGCCCGCGCCTTTGAGGTCGAAGAGACCGCCGAAACCGCCCAGGTCCGCGTCAGCACCTGGCCGCCGCGTTGCCTTGACCATCGGTTTGATGGCCTGCACAAGGGTATTGCCCGTGTCGATGTCGACGCCGGAATCACGGTAAGTGATGGACGGGCCGGCCGGTTTCTGGTTTTCAGCCATGGTGCCTCGGGTGCATGCGGCCTGCTGCAGCGGGCTTCGCCCCGGTTGCGCCGATGCGCGGTAAGGCCAGCGAATACCCCTTACTTTCGCCCGAAAGAGGCGGGAGATGCGGGGTGGTAGCAGGTCGGGAACGGGGCCGCAACATGACACAGACCGGCTGCGTCACGGCAACGGTGGACAGGAAAGAACTGCACGTGTGCCACAAGGGGCAGGGGGCATGGGCTGCCGCAACCGGTATTGACTACAGGGGGCGCTGCCCGCTTTGCCATGATGACGCGAGGCAGCGCACCGGAAGGGAATGGGGACGATGAGCGCAACGAGTTGGGGTTGGGCCCGCCAGTACGATCTCCGCGTGGCGAGGGCCGTGGCTGCATTCGGTACAGGCATTGTTGCCGCTCTAATTGTGGTTCTCGCGCCCGATATCGCGACCGCCCGGCCGGCCGACGACAAGGTGTTCACGATCGCCAACTATCCGGTTCAGGCCAAGGCGGCCAATGCCGTGGCCGCCAAGGAGCAGGCGATTGCCGAAGGTCAGAAAGCTGCGTTCCGATCGCTGTTGAAGCGTCTCGTTCCGGTGACGGCCTACAGCAGGCTGAAGGCCCTGAAGGAGTCCGATCCGCAGGTTCTCGTCGATGGCTTTGTGGTCCGGTCCGAGCGCAACTCGACGACCGAGTACATTGCAAACCTCGACTTCTCCTTCCGCGCCGACGCCGTCCGTAATCTGCTGCGCCGTGAGGCCGTGCCCTTCATCGAGGAGCAGGCCCCGGAGGTGGTGCTGGTTGCGGCCGTCAGGGAAGGCGGCAAGCTCGCCCGCTCCGGCAGCATCGCCAATGCCTGGCGCGATATCTGGCGCGATCTCGACTTGAAGAATGCATTGACGCCGCTGAAGCTCGCCGAGATCAAGCCGTTCGTCCACGACGATACGCTCAACATGCTGGTCGCGGGGGACGAGAGCGCTAACCGCGTCCTCGCCAGCGAGTACGGCGGCGGCAGCGTGGTTGTTGCGATCGCCGAGGTGGATCAGCCCGCAGGCCGTGTGCACGTCACGCTCGCCGGTCGCGATGCCGTCGGCCCATTCAACCTGAAGCGCAGCTACCGCCTTTACGATGATGATGCCGGATACGCGATGGAGTTGGCTGCCGTCGTGTCGATGGGTATCATCGAGGGGCGGTGGAAAACGATGAAGGCACAGCGTTACGGCGGCATGGCGGCTCTTGCTACGGGCGGCGAGCCGGTCCGCTTGCAGGCCGAGTTTCAGGGGCTCGCGGAGTGGAGGGACCTGCATACCCGCGTGCGCGAGACGCCGGGCGTGTCCGATGTCCAGGTCGATGCCGTCTCCGCGCGCGGCGCTGACCTCCAGTTGAACTTCCCCGGCGGCGGCCCCGCGCTCGCTGATGCCCTGGCGGCACGGGGGCTCAGCCTACGTAACATCGGCGGCAACTGGTATCTGCGCCCGAGTTTCTAGAGCATGTTTTTCACGCTGAAGTTCTGCACACTCCAGCTAAAAATGCTCTGAGGCCCCCGACCCGCGATCTGGCCTGTGGCCGTGCGGCAGTGACCTCCTGACACGAGTTACCGTCTTGCAACCCAACTCCCGATTTGCAAGCTTGCACTTCGGCGTCAACCTGACGTTCGCAAGTCCCGCAATTGTCGTGACACGACCCGCGCAAGGAAACGAACGGCAGCCGGCCGGCTTGGGCCAGGCGCGCGCACCCGCTTGAATGAAGTCAATGGATCAGGTCGCGAGTGTCTAACCTCCCCAATTTCATCACGCTTGGCCGAGTTATCTTGGTGCCTGTCGTCTTCTGGCTCTTGCTCTCGGGCAAGATGCAGGTTGCCTTCTTCTTGTTCGTGATCGCGGGAATCTCCGATGGTGTCGATGGCTATCTGGCCAAGCGATTCGGTTGGACCACGGAACTCGGCGCCTATCTGGATCCGTTGGCCGACAAGATGCTGCTGGTGTGCATCTTCATCGCGCTGGGGGTGGGCGCGCAACTTCCGCTCTGGCTCGTCATTGCCGTCGTAACGCGCGATCTTCTCATTGTCATCGGCGTTGTATTGTCATGGCTTCTTGCCAATCCCGTCCACATTCATCCCCTTGTCGTGTCGAAGTTCAATACGGTGTTTCAGATCCTCCTGGCAGCTGCGGTTATGGCCGACGAGGGTTTCCAACTGGGGCTCGGTCCACTGCGTTCCGCGCTGATATGGGTGACGGCCATCCTCGTGCTGGCCTCGCTCGCGGCCTATGTGCGCACCTGGCTTCTCCACATGACGGGTTATGGATCTGGCTCCCCTACAGGGTAGGATCGCCGGCGGGCGCTGCAAGGGATGCTGGAAGAACAAGGGGAGGGCGGCATGCGAACCGAGCGACAGGTTCTGTTCTGGATGGGCATCGCCCTCCTGCTCGTGCTGATGATTGGACTGCTGAAGGAAATTTTATTGCCCTTCGTAGCCGGAATGGTGATCGCCTATTTCCTCAACCCGCTCGCCGGCACTTTGCAGCGCATGGGGCTTTCGCGCATGTGGGCTTCCCTGCTCATTCTGCTGGCCGCGATGATTGCCTTTGCCGCAATCCTCCTATTTGTCGTGCCGCTGCTGGCCACGCAGGCGCAACAACTGGCCCTCGCGCTGCCCGCCGAGCTGGAGCGGCTCAAAAGTATTGTTGATACGTGGGCGCAAGAGCAGCTTGGGCCGCGTTATCCTGCCTTCCAGTCCGCTTTGACTCAGGCGATTGATGGCCTATCGCAAAACTGGGCAGGAATTGCCGGCTGGGTTGCGTCCTCGCTGTGGGATCAAAGCCGTGCGGTGGTCAACTTCATCTCTTTGATCCTGGTGACACCGCTCGTCGTCTTCTACATGTTGCTCGACTGGGATCCGATGCTGGCGAAGATCAACGGTTGGTTGCCGCGCACCCATGCGCCAGCCATCCGCCAACTCGCCAGCGACGTCAACGATGCGGTCTCCGCCTTCATTCGTGGCCAGGGCACTGTGTGTATGATCCTTGGCGCGTTCTATGCAGCAGGCCTCACGGCGGCAGGCCTCAAGTACGGCCTCCTCATCGGTATCGTAACGGGTATCCTGACATTCATCCCGTTCGTCGGCTGGGCGCTGGGCACCATCACGGCGACCACCCTGGCCGTCATCCAGTTCTGGCCGGACGTCGTGCCGGTGGCCATGGTCGCGGGCGTGTTCATCGCCGGTCAGGCGTTCGATGCGGGCTTCCTTTCGCCCAACATCGTTGGCTCCAAGATCGGCCTGCACCCTGTGTGGTTGATCTTCGCGCTATTCGTATTCTCTTATCTGTTCGGCTTCGTCGGTGTGCTCGTTGCCGTGCCGGTGGCGGCTGCAATCGGAGTCCTCGTGCGCTTTGCCCTGAAGATCTATCTGGCGAGCCCGTATTACAATGGTGAGGACGCGCGCACGGTCTCAACCGGCAAAGAGACACCCAACGTATGACGTCGGCTCCACGCCAGCTCGTTCTCGACTTGTCGTTGCGGTCCGCGCTCGGCATGGAGGATTTCTTTGTCTCCGAATCCAACCGTGCCGCTGTCGAGTTGATCGACCGTTGGCCGGACTGGCCGCACTGGGCCGCACTTGTCGTCGGGCCTCAAGGTTCAGGCAAATCGCATCTCGGCCATGTCTGGCAGACCGCATCCGGTGCCTCCGCCGTCGCTGCAGCCGATCTGGACGAAAGCACAATTGCAATGCTCGAACGCGACCGGGCCTTGCTGGTCGAGGACATCGACCGCGGAATTGCCGACGATCGCATCCTGTTCCACCTGTTGAACCTCGCACGTGAGCACAAGCTCACTATTCTGATGACCTCGCGCCAGGCACCTGGCGAAATGAGTATCGAGTTGCCCGACCTGCGTTCGCGCCTGCGCGCCGTGCCCCTGATTGCCATCGCGCCGCCCGACGAGACGCTGCTGAAAGCGGTACTCGTTAAGCTTTTTGCGGATCGTCAACTGTCCGTTGAGCCTCATGTGGTGAATTTTATCGCCTTGCGTCTGGAACGCTCGTTGGCGGCGGCCAACGCCATTGTCGAGCGCCTGGATCGCGAAGCCTTGGCGACCCGTCGGCGCGTGACACGTGCCCTGGCCGCCGATGTCATGCCGGCCGTCGACGAGGATGCCGACGATCCAGGCCGCGCTGACGACGACTGCGACGGACCATGAACCCGCCGGCCAGTCCTACCGTCGTCGTGGTTGAACAACGCCGTCTGAGGAGCCTTGGATGACGGGTACGAAGTCTCGGAAGCTTAGAAGTGCGAGCAGGACGACAGCCCGTGCGCGCGCCATACCCGGCGCCCCGCCTCCGGTCGGCCCGGAACGCTATTACAATCGCGAGCTGTCCTGGCTGCAGTTCAACCAACGCGTTCTGGAGGAAGCGGCCAATCCTCATCATCCGCTGCTCGAGCGGTTGCGGTTCCTCGCCATCTCGGCCAACAACCTGGATGAGTTCTACATGGTGCGTGTGGCCGGCGTCTTCGGCCAGCTCGCAGCGGGCGTGTCGACCACGTCCCAGGATGGATTGACGCCCGCCCAGCAGCTCTCGGCCATTAACCGTTTCGTCTCGGGCCTTGTCGCGCAGAAACAGGAGATCTGGGAGCGCCTGCTCAACGAACTCGGCGCAGCGGGCATCACGCTCGTCAAGGAGAACCAGCTAACCATTGGCGAGCATAGCTGGCTCGAGAACCTGTTCATGCAGCAGATCTTCCCGATCCTCACCCCGATCGCGGTCGATCCCGCACATCCGTTTCCGTTCATTCCCAATCTCGGCCTCACGCTGGCGGTCGAAATGGAGAATGCCGTGCGTGCGATGAACGGTCTCATTCCGATTCCCAGCCAGATCGAGCGTTTCATTCG
Organism: Hyphomicrobiaceae bacterium; assembly: GCA_036768475.1. Taxonomy (GTDB): domain Bacteria; phylum Pseudomonadota; class Alphaproteobacteria; order Rhizobiales; family Hyphomicrobiaceae; genus JAEUMD01. The sequence goes on from DAIPMW010000002.1 coordinate 191,227, forward strand.
ACTGCCCGATGGTGAGGCCGGCGATACACAGATCCGGTTCATACAACTGGAGACGATCATCGGCATTTTTCTGGGTGCACTTTTCCCCGGCTTCGACATCAAGGCGCGCGGCGCGTTCCGCCTCATCCGCGACAGCGACATCGAGCTTCAGGAGGAGGCCGAGGATCTGGTGCGCTCATTCGAGTCGGCGTTGAAGCGTCGCCGGCGAGGACACGTGATCCGCCTCGAGCTTGAATCACGCATGCCGGAAAACCTGCGCAAGTTCGTCATCGAGGAACTCGAAGTGGGGGATGAAGCCGTCTTCGTGAAAGAAGGTGTGCTGGGGTTGGCTGATGCAACACAGATGGTCGTCGCCGACCGGCCCGATCTGATGTTCCGGCCCTTCTCGATCCGCTTTCCCGAACGCATCCGCGAGTTCAATGGCGATTGCTTTGCCGCGATCCGCCAGAAAGACATCGTCGTCCACCACCCTTACGAGAGCTTCGATGTCGTCGTGCAGTATCTGCGCCAGGCGGTCGCTGATCCCAACGTCATGGCGATCAAGTGGACGCTCTATCGCACCTCGCGCGACTCGCCGATCGTGCGCGCATTGAAGGAGGCGGTCGAAGCGGGCAAGTCGGTGACGGCGGTGGTGGAGCTCAAGGCACGCTTCGACGAGGCCGCCAACATCCGCTGGGCACGCGATCTTGAAAGCGCCGGCGTGCATGTCGTTTATGGCTTCATCGAGCTGAAGACGCACGCCAAGCTGGGCCTCGTCGTTCGCCGTGAGGGTCATGAGCTGGCAACCTACTGCCACATCGGCACCGGCAACTATCATCCCCAGACCGCGCGGATCTACACGGACCTGTCACTCTTCACCAACAACCCGGCGATCGGCCGCGACGTGACGCGCATATTCAATTTCGTCACCGGCTATGGAGAACCGGGTGTCTTCGAACAGATGGCGGCCTCGCCGCGCGGTATCCGTGAGCGCATCCTCTCCCACATCCGCGACGAGATCGAGCACGCACGAGCCGGCCGTCCCGCCGCGATTTGGATGAAGATGAACGCGCTTGTCGACAAGCAGATCATCGACACTCTCTATGAGGCAAGTGAGAACGGCGTCGAAATTGACCTCATCGTGCGCGGCATCTGCTGCCTGCGGCCTGGCATCCCGGGAATGTCGAGCCGGATCCGGGTCAAAAGTATCGTCGGCCGTTTCCTCGAACATTCACGGATCTTCTGCTTTGGCGGCGGCGAGGGGTTGCCCTCACCGCATGCTGCCGTATACATCAGCTCCGCCGACATGATGCCACGTAATCTCGATCGCCGGGTCGAGGCCATGGTGCCGATCCTCAACGCAACCGTACACGAACAAGTGCTCGATCAGATCATGGTCGCCAACATGATGGACAACCAGCAGACCTGGCGCATCAATTCGGACGGGTCCTCGACCCGCGTGGAGCCCGCGCCCAACGAGGCGCATTTCAACGCTCACAAGTACTTCATGACAAATCCGTCGCTCTCCGGCCGCGGCGCCTCCCTGTCTGCGAGCCGCCCCCCGGCATTCCAGTTGAAGGCGCGCAAGGCGAAATAGGAGAACGCATGTGACAGGCCTGAGTGACCATTTGTCGGCTGGCGATCCCTTGGCCAATCTCGAGCCCATCGGCGTCGTCGACATCGGTTCCAACTCGGTGCGGCTCGTCATCTACGACGGACTTATTCGCGCACCGACCCCGGTTTTCAACGAAAAGGTCCTGTGCGGTCTCGGCAAGTCGGTGGCTTCGACCGGACACCTCGGCGAAAAGAGCGTTCGCTGCGCCATTCATGCCCTGACGCGTTTCCACGCCATCGCCCGCAATCTCGGCGTCAAGTCGATCAAGGCGATCGCAACTGCCGCCGTCCGCGAGGCCGTCGATGGACCGGAGTTCATCAGCCTCGGCGAGCGTGAGCTTGGCGCGCCGATCGAGGTGTTGTCGGGTGAGAAAGAAGCAGTGCTCGCCGCCAAAGGCATCATGATGGGCATCACCGGTGCCGACGGCGTTGCCGGAGACCTGGGTGGCGGCAGCCTCGAGCTGATCGATATCGCTGGTGATAGGTTGAAAGAGGCGGCGACGCTGCCGCTGGGTGGCCTGCGCCTGATCGATACCACCAATGGACGCATCGACAAGGCTGAGGCCATCGCGGCGCAGTGCTTCGAGTCAATCCAATGGCTCAAGACCGGCAAAGGCCGCCCGTTCTATGCGGTGGGGGGCACATGGCGTGCGCTGGCGAAGATGTACATGGAGCAGACCGACTATCCCCTGCGCATGATGCACGGCTTCTCGTTGCCGGCCCGCAATGCGATCGAGTTTTGCGACCAGATCGTCAAGGCGAAGAAGCTGTCGGCCTTGCCGGGAGCTGGGGAGGTGTCAAAGGCGCGTCGCGCGGTGCTTCCCTATGGTGCGGTGGTGATGAACCAGCTGCTCAAAAAGATGGAGCCTTCGAGCGTCATCTTCTCGGTCTTCGGCGTGCGTGAGGGACTGCTATATTCAGTGATGTCGCCGGAGGAGCGGCGCCGCGATCCGCTCATCGCCTCATGTGAGACCTATGCGCGATTGCGCTCGCGCTCCGTCGAGCACGCCTTTGAGCTTTGCACCTGGACAGATGCCCTCTTTACCAGGGACGGTCTCGACGAGACACCCGAGGAGCGGCGCCTGCGTCACGCCGCCTGCCTGCTCTCCGACATCGGCTGGCGCGCCCATCCCGACTATCGCGGCGAGCAGAGCCTCAACATCATTGCACATGCCGGCCTGGGCGGGATCGATCACGCCGGTCTCATGTTCCTCGCCCTTTCGGTCTATTTCCGTCATGCCGGCTCCAGTGAGGCGAAGGGGGAGCACCTGTCGGAGCGCTTCAAGCGCCTCGTCTCCAAGCGCGCACTCCAGCGGGCGCGCATCGTCGGAGCGGCGGTCCGGGCCGCGCACATGCTGTCGATTGGCATGCCCGGCGTAATCGATGTGACACCTCTGACATTCGAAGCAGATCGCCTCGTCCTCAGTATTCCGATCGCCTTTGCCGGTCTCGACGGTGAACGGCTCCAGAGGCGCTTGGGTGTGCTGGCCACACTTCTGGGCAAAAGGCCAGAAATCCGGATTATCCGGTGAATTGTCCAGGCGTTTGCGCAGCCATTGCCATAATTCGGGCAAGTGTTCATTGTGTTCATGCACGGTCCGCCGCGCAGCAAGCGTTATGGCGGAAATGATTATAAAGAGACATCACTGAGCGCCGGTCCGGCGGCAGGGTGCGGTCGCGGCTTTTGAGGCCGGTCCCGCATCGCGAGCATTGGCGTCTCGATTCTTGGAATGCGGACACAATGGCAGGAGATCCCTATTCGGTGCTCGGCGTCGCACGGGGTGCTTCCGATGAGGAGGTGCGCAGCGCGTTCAGGAAACTGGCGAAGTCCTGCCACCCCGATCTCCATCCTGGCGACAAGGCCGCTTCCGACCGCTTCAAGTCACTTTCCGCGGCCTACGACATCGTCGGCGACCCTGAGCGCCGCCGCCAGTACGACGCGGGTCTGATCGATGCGCGCGGCGAGCCAGTTCGCCAGCCTTACGCCAACTCCGCCGGCGCCTATAGCAGTGACGGCACCTTCTCCGACGTCTTCAATGATTTCTTTGGCGACGCCACCTGGCCCGGAGCCCGTCCCAATAGCCGCCCCGGATTTCACGTTCGCGGGCAGGACGTCCGGTACACGCTGGAGGTTGCCTTCCTCGAGGCCATAACCGGCACCAAGAAGCGCGTCACCATGCCGGAAGGTGGTGTGCTCGATCTAACCGTTCCGGAGGGTGTTGCCGACGGTCAAGTCTTGCGGCTCAGAGGCAAGGGCAAACCTGGCTTCGGCGGTGCAGAGCCGGGCGATGCGCTGGTCGAGATCCACGTCAAGCCGCACGCCGATTTCCAGCGCATCGGCGACGACATTCATATGTCACTGCCCGTTTCACTGGACGAAGCCGTGCTCGGTGGCAAGATCGAGGTCGCAACCCCCACCGGCCGCGTGCAATTGGTGTTGCCCAAGGGTACGAGTTCCGGGCGCGTATTCCGGCTGAAAAGCAAGGGCGCCCGCTCCGGCGCAACCGGCAAGCACGGCGCACTGCTGATCACGGTGCGCATCGTTATGCCGGATGAGATCGACGAGGGGCTCGCCTACTTTATTTCCGAGTGGCGCAAGAAGCACCCTTACAACCCGCGCGGCTCATAGGGGGCGGGCGGGTAGGCCCAGACAGTTTAGCTGAAGTGTGGAGCGCTTCAGCGTGAAGAACATGGCTCTAACTCTCTCTCACCCGGTGAATCGCAACCTCGCCGTTTTTCAGAGATAGCGCCAGTTCGCCGCGCTTGAGCGCCAGTGCATCCTCGCCGAACAATTGCCGTCGCCAGCCATGCAGGGCGGACACGTCGGCGACGTCCTGCGCGGCAAGGCGTTCCAGGTCCGAGGTGTCGGCAATGAGCCGCGGTGCAACTCCGTGGCGCGCTGCTGCAGACTTCAGTAGCACCTTGAGAAGCTCGACGGTCGCAGTTGCTTCCGCCGACAGCGGTTCGCCCTGGCGAAGCGAGGGCACCTCGCTCATGTCACGCTCGAGCCCGCGCTTGACGGCTGCCACGATTTCCTTCGCCCGCGCCGAGCGGGAGAAGCCTTCCGACAGGCTTCTTAATCGCGAGAGCTGCTCTGGCGCTGTTGGCGACTGGTTGGCGATGTCGTAGAGCACCTCGTCCTTCATGATGCGCGCGCGTGGCACGTCCTGCGATTGGGCCAGTTGTTCGCGCCACGCGGCGAGCTCCATCAGCACCGATAGCGCTTTGCGGTTCTTCACCCTGAGCTTGAGCCGCTTCCAGGCATTTTCGGGATGGGTCTGGTAGGTGGAGGGCGTGGTCAGAACGGCCATCTCTTCCTCCACCCAGGCGTGCCGCCTGGTCTTGTTGAGCTGGTCTTTCAGGTACGCATAGACTTGGCGCAGATGCGTGACGTCACCGAGCGCATAGGTGAGTTGTTTCTCCGACAACGGCCGCCGGCTCCAGTCGGTGAATCGGGAAGACTTATCTATGTCCTTGCCTGTGACCTTCTTGACCAGATTGCTGTAGCTGACGGAATCACCGAACCCGCACACCATTGCCGCCACCTGGGTGTCGAAAATTGGGTGGGGCAGCAGCCCCGCCAAGGTCCACACGATTTCCAGGTCCTGGCGCGCAGCGTGGAATACCTTGACAGTCGTCTCATCCGCCATCAGCTCCCACAGCGGATCGAGCTTCAGCCCCTCGGCCATCGGATCGACGATCGCTTCGACATCGGGGCCCGCCAGTTGCACCAGGCAAAGCTTTGGCCAAAAGGTCTGTTCGCGCAAAAACTCCGTATCCACCGTCACGTAGTCGTGGCCGGCCAGATTTTCGCAGAGTGTGGCGAGGTCTTGCGTCGAGGTGATCACTTGCATGAGGGGACCGGATATACCCTACCTGCAGGGCATTGTCGCGCTTTCCGGACGCAACGTCTGCCACTGTGGGTAGGTGGTTGCGCCTACCCTTGACTTTCCGGGGGTAGCATGCGCTTTTCCGGCCCTTGAACCAGAAATTTCTCAAGTTTCGAAGGACGATGCGCCATGGCTAGCGCGAAGGCGGCGACAACGGCTGCAATTGATTCGGGGACTGCGGGACTGCACCGCTATCGCTCGCACACCTGCGGGGCGCTGACCGCTGCCGACAACGGCTCGTACGCGCGCCTGTCCGGCTGGGTCCACCGCGTGCGCGACCACGGTGGCGTGCTGTTCATCGACCTGCGCGACCACTATGGCATCACTCAGGTGGTTGCCGATCCCGACAGCCCCGCGTTCAAGGCCGCCGAGAAGGTTCGTTCCGAGTGGGTCATCCGGGTCGACGGCAACGTACGAATGCGGCCCGAGGGCACCGCCAACCTCGAGCTGCCGACCGGCGAGATCGAAGTATTTGCGACCGAGATCGAGGTGCTCTCCGAGGCCAAGGAGCTTCCCGTTCCGGTCTTCGGCGAGCCCGACTACCCCGAGGATCTGCGCCTCACCTATCGTTTTCTCGATCTGCGCCGGGAGTCACTTCACGCGATCATCATGAAGCGGCTGGAGATCACGCGCTTCATTCGCGCCGCCATGCACGACGCAGGCTTCAACGAGTTCCCGACACCGATCCTGACGGCATCTTCGCCCGAAGGCGCGCGCGACTTTCTGGTTCCCTCGCGCATCCATGCCGGCAAGTTCTATGCTTTGCCGCAGGCGCCGCAGCAGTACAAGCAACTGCTCATGGTGTCGGGCTTCGACCGCTACTTCCAGATCGCACCCTGCTTCCGTGATGAAGATCCGCGCGCCGACCGTCTGCCCGGCGAGTTCTACCAGCTCGACGTCGAGATGAGCTTCGTTACGCAGGAGGATATCTTTACGACGATGGAGCCAATCCTCACCGAGCTGTTCGAGACGTTCGCTGACGGCAAGCCGGTGACCAAAGGATGGCCCCGCATTCCCTACGACGAAGCGATTTCCAAGTACGGCACCGACAAGCCCGACCTGCGCAATCCCGTCGTTATGCAGGATGTGACCGAACACTTCCGTGACTCCGGCTTCAAGGTGTTCGCCGGCATGATCGCCAAGGATCCGGCCGTGCGCGTGTGGGCGATCCCCGCGCCGACCGGCGGCTCACGCGCGTTTTGCGATCGCATGAACTCATGGGCGCAGGGCGAGGGCCAGCCCGGCTTGGGTTACATCTTCTATCGCAAGACCGACGGCGGCGGCGATGTGCTCGAGGCTGCAGGCCCGATCGGCAAGAACATCGGCTCCGAACGCGGAGAGGCAATTCGCCAGCAGCTGGGCTTGAACGACGGCGACGCCGTCTTCTTCGCCGCTGGCACGCCGCAGAAGTTCTACAAGTTCGCCGGCGCGGCGCGCGATCGTGTCGGGCAGGAGCTGAAGCTCATCGACGAGGATCGCTTTGCATTGGCCTGGATCGTCGATTTCCCCATGTACGAGTGGAACGAGGACGATAAGCAGGTCGACTTCTCGCACAACCCCTTCTCCATGCCCCAGGGTGGCGGCGAAGCACTCGAGGCCGCAGCCAAGGCGGGCCGCGATGCAATTCTGTCGCTCAAGGCCTACCAGTACGACATCGTTTGCAACGGCTATGAAATCGCGTCGGGCAGCGTGCGTAACCATCGTCCTGACACCATGATTGCCGCGTTCGGTATCGCCGGCATGGGGCCGGAGGTCGTCGAGGCGCGCTTCGGCGGCATGTTGAAGGCGTTCCAGTATGGTGCCCCGCCGCACGGCGGTATGGCAGCAGGCATCGAGCGCATGGTGATGCTGTTGACCGGCTGCAAGGCGGTCCGCGATGTGGCGCTGTTCCCGATGAACCAGCAGGCGCAGGATCTGCTCATGGGCGCACCCTCCGAAGCTTCGCCCAAGCAACTGCGCGAGCTTTCGATACGCGTGATGGCGGATGCAAAGAAGGGGGCGTGAATCGCACGTCGCATCCCAGAGACGCGTCAGCGTCGTCTAAGTTGGAGTACAGGATGGCTGAATCGCAGAGCGAAGTCACTGCCATCGTCGTCACATATAACAGTGCCCATGTGCTGGGTACTTGCCTAGATGCGCTGACGATCGATGGCATGCCTGTTATCGTTGTCGACAACGCCTCTGCCGATAACACCGTTGTCCTTGCCGAACAGCATGGCGCGAGTGTTTTGCATGCCCCGTTCAATGAGGGCTACGGCCGCGCCAACAACCGGGGTATCGAAGCATCCCAAGGCGCCTGCTGGTGCCTCATCCTAAATCCAGATCTTTTGGTGGAGCCTGATACGGTCACACGCTTGTTGGCACTAGCCCAGAACGATCCTCGCGCCGGGCTCGTGGTGCCGGAGATCGTCGAGCATGACGGCCGCATCTTCGACCACGAAACGTCTCTGCTCTCACCAATTGCACCGCCGCTCCCCAGTCCGGCGCCTGCCGGTCAATCCACCGCCCGCGAGGTCGCCTTCGCTTCCGGCGCTTGCATGCTGGTGCGTCGGACTGTCTTTCGAGAGCTCGGCGGCTTCGACGAAAACATCTTTCTTTTCTACGAAGACGATGATTTGTGCCTGAGGGTCCGTCGGGCAGGATGGAAGATTCTGAAGGCATCGGATGTCTACGTGCACCACACGCGCGGAACTTCTGCCGCTCCCAAGCCTGGTCACTCGTACTTGGTGCGGTATCATCAAGCGTGGTCGCGTTGTTACGTTGCCAGAAAACACAGCGTTGGCGCGCGTACGCCATCGTTTGTGCTGCTACAGGCATTGAAGGCATTTGCAGCGATTGCAACTTTCAATCGTCGCCGCATTGAGCGGCACGGTGGATCGCTTGCAGGAATCTGGGCTTGCTTGCGCGGCCGTCGGGCCTTCGCCAACGAGGGAGAGGTATGAAAGAACGATATTTCGGAACCCCGCGTTCAGAGATTATTCCGCACCTGCCGCCGCGAGTTTGGCGCATGCTTGACGTGGGTTGCGGGTCTGGTGCGACTGTGGCAGCCGTTAAGAAGCTTCGCGATGTCGCCTGGGCCGGGGGGTAGAGATCGTCGCTGTTGAGGCAGAGCGAGCAAAAGCTGTCTGCGACGATGTCTGGTCCACTAACATTGAGCAGGATTACATCGAGGACTGCATTCCCGCTTCCTCGCTTGATCTCATCTTGTGCCTTGACGTTCTAGAGCATCTGGTCGATCCCTGGAGCGTCGTCGATCGACTCACACCGCTGCTATCTCCACAAGGGCGGCTTATCGTATCAGTGCCAAATATCCGCAACTGGAAATTCATCAAGAACCTTTTGTTCAAAGGGGATTTCCGCTACCGCGATTCTGGTTTGCTCGATCGCACGCATCTGCGCTTTTTCGTCCGCGACACCGCCTGTGAGCTGGTCGAGCACGGCGGCCTTGAAGCCACCCATATCGACGGCGCGCAGTCGTGGAAGGGCGCGGACATGCGCCGCATCCTCTCCGCAATCACCTTCGGCGGCCTCGACGATATAATGGTTAAGCAGTGGCTAATCGTCGCGGCCCCGCGGGCGTGAGGCAAGGTGCAAGATGGTTCGACGTTGAGCATCTACGCTCTATGCACTTGGTCGGCCATTTCGGTCCGTCACCACCCGCTCTGGACTACTGCGTCAACGTATTTGACAGCGTGCCGATACCCTCGATCGACACCTCCACCACGTTCTGCGCCTCCTTCATGACGCCGACGCCCAGTGAGGTGCCGCAGGCGATTACGTCGCCGGGCAAAAGCGTCATGTCGCGCGACAGCGCGCTGACGAGCGCCGCCGGCTGGAAGATCATATCGCTCAACGGGTAGTTCTGCCGTTCCGCGCCGTTGAGAACGGTGCGCACGTTGAGCTTGGCGGGGTCGAGGCCGGTGGCGATCGCCGGCCCAAAGATGCCGAATGTATCGAAACTCTTGGCACGCGCCCACTGCGCGAACGTCGGGTCCTTCGAGATGATGTCGGCGGCGGTAACGTCATTGATGCAGGTATATCCGAAGATCGCATCCGCCGCTTGCGCCTCGCTTGCATTCGAGCACGGCTTGCCGATGACGATGCCAAGCTCGCCCTCATAGACGATCTTGCCGTTATAGGATGGCGGCCGGCGGATTGCCTCTCCCGTCCCCATGAAAGCGCTTGGTGCCTTGAGCAGGTAAAGCGGCTCGGCCGGCTCGGCGACGCCGAGCTTGGCGGCGAGTGCATGGAAATTGTTCCACAGGCAGATCATCTTGCTGGGATGGCACGGTATCGCGAGGCGGACCGCACCGAGTGACTTCTGCTCGCCGGTCGGCTTGGCCCCGGTGAACATGTCGCCCTCGTGGACTGAAATCGTCTCACCGGAAAGCATGCCGAAACCTTCGCGCTCGCCGTCGGCAAACCTCACCCAAACCGCCATTCTCGTTTCCTCCGCTGTGCCGCGCCATGTTGGTATCAGCTGGGCCATCGGCGCTAACCGCCCCAGCTTGCACAAACCGGTCAGTCGAACGGCGTGTCGGACATGAGATAGCCAATCGACATGCCGCTGGCCAGCACGTCGGCGTGTCTTATGGCTGCGGCGGATCGCGCAGCCGCCGCCGTGTTCCGATATGTGCGCCCCGTTGGATGCTGGTCAAACGGCGTCTTGCGTGAAAACGTTGCGCACGAGCCCAACATTGCGCATAAGCGGGCCTCCTGCGGACGTGGTGGAACCGGTAGACACACGGGACTTAAAATCCCGAGACGGCAACGTCGTGAGGGTTCGAGTCCCTCCGTCCGCACCACCTCACTTGCGCGATGCCGCCCGCCAACCCATCGCGCGGGTTTCGGTTCGAGGACAATCCTGGAACCTGCACCAATCCCTTGTGCTAAACTCTTGTGAATGGGTAGCAGGGCACATCCGCGCGCGAGCGGGACCGCCGCGATGAGCGCACCATTCATGTACCGACTCTCGAAATCCCGATTTCACAAATAATCATTTGATGGGGCGAATCAGCGCCTTGTAACGTCGCCGCAAAGCCTTTCGCATTGCCGCATTCCGCAAAAAAGTGCGTCGCTGGAGTGATCTGAAACAGACATTCGTTGCGACCTTCGTCCGGCACGTGCAGCTCCGGCCGCCAGCGGTTTTAACCGCAACTCGGGCAACACTGTGCGCTGCATCACGCTTGAAGCGAACATTCGCGTGTTATTCTCGGCGCTGCGGAAGTGAAAGTGTGCATCGCACTAGGGCGTCGGACCTGCATCGGGCATAAAATAGCGTCGTTTTTTGCGCTGCGAAGGCTTGATTTATCGCACTCGACCAGGACTCGCTTTCACGTATCTTGATATCGCGTGGTTTCGAATCAGAGGGCTGGCGCGATCTGAGCCATGCGTTCGATAACGGGCTACATGGGGGATAGCGCGGGTGAAGCAAGCAGTTTATTCGATGGTCGCAAACACTGGCCTCGTCTGTCTGGGAACGGGAGCGGTTCTCCTCATCCCGGCTTTTGCCGCCGATGCTTACTTCTGGCTGCCCGCCGCCGTCGCTGCGCAGATCTGGATGTGCTGCATCCGTCGCGCCGGTCGTTGAGAGGACCCAGACATCCACATATGCATTCCCAAGCGGGGGGAATGGATGGCGCGACAAGCTTGGCCAGGACGACGACAAACCTGAGCGTCGCGGCGAACGCGATGGGCGTTGCCGGGCGAGGTTGGCTTAGCAGGCCGGAGCGCGAATTACATCAGCGCTTCCCGCATGGCTGCGCCAACCCGGCTCGCATCGGGTGCGATCAGAACGCCGGCCTTCTCCAGCGCCCTGATTTTATCGGCCGCTGTGCCTGAGCCTTGCGTGGCGAGCGCGCCTGCGTGCCCCATACGGCGCTCCGGCGGCGCGTGGCGTCCCGCGATCAAGGCCACCACCGGCTTCTTGGGCTTGCGCGCAGCGATCAGGGCCGCGACGTCTTCCTCATCGGATCCGCCGATCTCGCCGATCACGATGATGCCGCTCGTATCCGCATCATCGAGGAACATGTCGACGGCTTCACGCAGGCTGAGGCCGTGCACGGGATCGCCACCGACGCCGACCGTGGTCGACTGGCCGAGCCCCGCGCGCGTCGTCTGCAGCACCACCTCGCTGGTCAATGAGGCGGAACGCGAGGCAATGCCGATGCCGCCGCGCCGTGCATCCACCGTCGTCATCACGCCGAGCTGGCCGATACCGGGAGCCAGCACGCCCTGACTGTTAGGACCGACGAGCTTTGTTTTGGAGCCATTGAGCGCCTGACGTACGCGCACCATGTCGAGCACGGGAATGCGCTCGGTCACGCATACGAGCAGATCGAGTTCCGCTTCGATGCCCTCGATCATGGCGGCGGCCGCGTTCTCAGGTGGCACGAACACCAGGCTCGCCGCTGCGCCGGTTGCTTCCTTGGCCTGTGCGACCGTGTCGTACACCGGCAGATCGAGATGCGTGCGTCCGCCTTTGCCCGGCACCACGCCGGCGACGAGCTGCGTTCCGTAGGATAGCATGCGTCCGCAGTGGAACGTGGCCGCGCGACCCGTAAGGCCCTGGCACATCACTTTGGTTTCCGGCGTCACGAGAATAGCCATTATGCAGCCTCCTTGCGTGCAGCGGCGACGGCAGCGGCAGCGCCCTCGGCCATGTCGTTGGCGCCGATGTAGTCGACGCCGTTGTTTTTGAGGACGGTCGTGGCGAAGGCCGCGTTGTTGCCGGCCATGCGAATGACGATCGGCACGCGCCGGCCTGAGCGGCGCATGGCGATGCCGATGCCTTCGGCAATCGTGTCGCAGCGCTGCATGCCACCGCCATGCGCATTGACGTAGATCGACTTGACCGCCGGATTCTTCAGGATGAGTCCGAAGCCATGCGCGATGTCGAGGCTGGTCGCCGTTGTGCGGATGTCCATGAAGTTGGCGGGCCGGCCGCCAGCATCGACGACGAGATCATGGGTCGCAAGCGCCAGTCCAGCACCGTTGACGACAAGACCGATATTGCCGTCGAGACGCAAATAGTTGATCTGGTGCTGCTGTGCCTCCATTTCGGCGGGGTCGGCAGGGGTCCTGCTCGCAGCGCGCAATTTGGCGAGATCGGGGCGCCGGAACAGCGCGTTGTCGTCGATGGACATTTTCGCGTCGAGCGCGACCAGCTCGCCGTCAGACGTTATCGCCAACGGATTGATCTCCGCCTGTGTCGCATCGAGGCCGACGAAGGCGGACGCCAGATTGCGCATCACGGCGAGAAGACCGGCCCGCAACCGCCCATCCGTGACAATGCGCTGGGCAAAACCGTCGAAATCGCCTTCGAGTTTCTGGCCGGTAAACGTAAGGGGGAGACGCTCGACAAGATCTTTGCCCGTTCCCACACGCGATTCGATGTCCTCGCCTCCGTCTTTCGAGGCAAGCATCACGACGTGCCCAGTGCGCTTGTCGATGGTGATGGCGAGGTAGAGGTTGTGGGCAACGCGCACCATCTCCTCGATATGCACCGCCTCGACCGGCGTCGCGATGCCGCCAGTCTGAGAGGTGACGAGCTTCGAGCCGATCAGCTGGGCCGCAGCCTTCTCCACCTCCTGTGGCGTGGAGGCGAAGCGAATGCCGCCCGCCTTCTTGCGGTCGCCCGCCAGGACCTGCGCCTTGACGACGTATGTCGACGCGCCCAGCCGCCGCGCTATCTGCCCCGCCTGATCGGCGTTGCGCGCCGTTTCGCCCACCGGCATGGCGATGCCGTAGTCAGCGAGCAGGCGTTTTGCTTGGTGCTCGAATAGATCCATGGGCCCCTCCCAGGGTCGCTGCAGTCCATTGCGGGTCGAACGCGTCGCAGCTCTTGTTTGAGCTTTTATTGGTAGGTGAGAGTGCGCCTTCGCAGGAGCGCTGTCACCGTGCGTGCCGTCGCATGTTCGTTAACGAACCGGCGGGATACCGGCGCCTTTACCGCCACCTCGCAGCGCTGGCTGGTATGCCGGTACCGCCGCCGGATCGCTCCGGAAAAGCCCTGGTGGATTCAGCCAGTCACGGCAGAAAGTCACCAATTCAGGTGCAGTTTGGTCCACCGTTCGCCGGAGCGGCATTTTCGGCGCCTCATTATTCTGGCATATGGTATACCAATGACAAGCTACTGTCGAGACACACCTCGCACGCCTCTTGCCCGCTTATGCTGATCTGGATCGCATTCATGTTTCCGTCAAACATGAACGCGATCCAGGTTCTGATTGTGCGTCGCGATTACAGGGCAACGGTAAAAGGCGCTTGCTGAGTTTCTCGCAATTACCCGGTACATCAGGCCGTTGTTGGCCAGGGGGACGTGCGCCTATCCGCGCGGCTGACGCGACTTTTCCCTCCGGGAATGATCCGCTATAAGCGGGCCAAATCATTTCCCGGCGGCTGCTTGCCTGGAGCCTGATCTTCCCGGATGGAACCGTTTGCGGCTCCAGCGAAGACGTGGATCAGGTCTTGCGATCAAGAACATGGAGCAGGCCTCGGTCGTCAGAGTGATTCCGCCAAATCTGAACCTGCTCCAATCGAGGCGCTCCTCCAATCATGGCAAGAGACAAGAAAGGCGCCGCTGCAGGGATACGTCCCCGGGCCCGGCTACCAAAAGGTTTTCGCGACATCGGCGCGGCCGAGCTGGCCGCGACTGATGCTATGCTCGCCACCATCCGCCGCGTCTATGAGACGTATGGCTTCGAGCAACTGGAAACTCCCGCGATCGAATATACCGACGCGCTGGGCAAGTTCCTTCCCGATCAGGATCGGCCCAATGAGGGTGTCTTCTCCTTCACCGACGACGACGACCAATGGCTGTCGCTGCGCTACGATTTGACTGCGCCGCTCGCCCGCTATGTGGCGGAGAATTTCCAGTCGCTTCCCAAGCCGTTCCGCCGCTATGCAACCGGAACGGTCTACCGCAACGAGAAGCCCGGCCCCGGCCGCTTCCGCCAGTTTACCCAGTTCGACGCCGATACGGTCGGAACCGATAACCTCGCAGCGGATGCCGAGATCTGCATGCTTGCTGCCGACACGCTGGAAGCGCTGGGCATCGAGCGCGGCGACTACGTCATCAAGGTCAATAACCGCAAGCTGCTCGATGGCCTTCTGGAGTCTGTCGGTATTGATCTGAATGATCACGTGACGCGGCTCGCAGTGCTGCGGTCCTTGGACAAGCTCGACAAGTTCGCACGCGAGGACGTGGTGCACCTGCTCGGTCCGGGACGCAAGGACGAGTCGGGCGACTTCACCAAGGGTGCAGGCCTTAGTGACAGGCAGATCGAAGCGCTGCTCGACTTCGTGACTGAGCCGAGCCATCAGCAGGGCGATCGCGGAGCAGTTGTGCGCCGCGCCGGGTTCGATCAGGCACTGGCGTTCGATGAGGGATTGGCCGAGCTGGCCGATATCAACCGTCTCGTCAAGGCTGCGGGCTATGATGAAGATCGAATCCGCATCGATCATTCCGTTGTCCGCGGCCTGGAGTACTACACCGGTCCGGTCTTCGAGGCCGAGCTGACCTTCGAGGTGAAGGACGAGAAGGGCAGGCCCGTGCGATTCGGTTCGGTCGGCGGTGGTGGGCGCTACGACGGGCTCGTCGAGCGCTTCCTCGGCCAGAAGGTCCCCGCAACTGGATTTTCAATCGGTGTCTCTCGCCTGCAAGCAGCGCTGGCGGTACTCAACAAGGACAAGGCGGGCGCCTCCGCGCAGGGCCCGGTCGTCGTCCTCGTCATGGATAAGGCCGAACTGCCGCGTTATCAGCGCATGGCGCAGGAGTTGCGCTCAGCCGGCATCTGCGCCGAGATGTACCTTGGCACCTCGGGCATGAAGGCGCAGATGAAATACGCTGACAAGCGAGGCAGCCCCTGCGTCGTCATCCAGGGCTCCGACGAGCGTGAGAAGGGCGAGGTGCAGATCAAGGATCTGATCGAGGGCGCCAAGGCTGCCAAAGAAATCGCCGACAACAAGGAATGGAAAGAGCAGCGCCCCGCACAAATCTCCGTGCAGGAGACCGATCTCGTTACCGCAGTGCGCGAGATCCTCTCGCGTCATCGAGACGGGCATTGAGGCACGCTTTGACAAGCACATTCGCGCCGCCGGGTGTACGGGTTGCGCGAACAGAGACACACCGGACCTGAGACAGCATGGTCGCAGAGACAGCAAAGAAGTTCGAAGCGCTTGAGGCGCAGGCACAAAAGCTCATGTCCGTCTTCATCAAGGCGGGCCACGAGGCTGTCGCGCCGGCTATCATTCAGCCCGCGAGCGTCTTCCTCGACGTGATTGGTGAGACACTGCGCGCGCGCACCTACGTATTTACCGATCCCGACGGCGAGGAGCTTTGCCTGCGGCCGGACCTGACCGTTCCGACCTGCCGCCTGCATCTAGAGCGCCATTCCGATCCTACGACGAAAGCGAAATATTGCTACAACGGCTCTGCGTTCCGCTTCCAGCCGGCAGGTGCACCTGTCGTCCATCCGCGCGAGTTCCGCCAGGCTGGCATCGAAACCTTCGGCGCTCCCGACCGGGCCAAAGCCGAGGCGCAGACCGTCGTTACCTTGCTCGACGGCCTGAAGGCGGCGGGGCTCTCGGAGTTCAAACTCTATATCGGCGACCTTGGCCTGTTTCGCGCGCTGCTCGAGGCCGCAGACATGCCGCTGCGCTGGCGCCGTCGCTTGATGCACCAGTTCTGGCGCCCCGAGGCGTTCCGCACCGAGCTCAAGCGTCTCACGACCGCGGCAATCGATGTGCCGCGTGACGTGCCCAGAGAGCTTTTGACGAAGCTCGATCCGGAGCGGCCGGAGGATGCGGAAAAGCAGGTCGCAGCCTATCTCGAGGGGCAGGGCATCGAGATGCAGGGCACGCGCACTCTCAGTGAGATCACGCAGAACCTGTTGTCGATCGTTGCCGATTCCAAGACGCAGCCACTTTCGGCCGCGACCGCCAATCTGTTGGAGAGCTACATTCGCGTTATCGCACCCGCGCGTGCCGCCGGCGCCCGCCTGCGTGATCTCCTGCGCGACGGCGATATCGATATCTCGGAGGCTTTCGACGCCTATCAGCGCCGCCTTCAGTTGCTTGCCGACGCTGGTGTCGATGTCACCCATGCCGAGTTCGAGGCCGAGTTCGGCCGGACGCTCGAATATTACACCGGCTTCGTCTTCGAAGTCGTCGTGCCGCAGCTCGGCCGAGCAAGTCCAGTCGCCGGCGGCGGTCGCTACGACACGCTCATGCGTCAGTGCGGCGCGGAGGAGGATGTGGCCGCAGTTGGCGGCGCCATTCACACTGAGCGTCTGCTCGCTGCATTGACAGGAGACGTCTGATGACGGCGCCCGACACTCTCGTTCTCGCCGTTCCCTCCAAAGGACGGCTGATGGAGCAGTCGATTGAGATCTTCGCAAAAAGTGGCCTCAATCTGCGCAAGGTCGGCAACGCGCGCGGCTACCGGGGCGAGATCGAGGGTATCGGCAATGTCGAGGTGGCGTTCGTTTCTGCTTCCGAGATCGCGCGCTACCTGAAGACCGGGCGCGCCCACATGGGCATTACCGGAGAGGATCTGGTGCGCGAGCAGATGACCGACTGGGAGACCCGCATCGAGATCCTGAAGCCGCTCGGCTTCGGCCATGCCGACGTGGTGGTTGCAGTCCCCGACTGCTGGATCGACGTGCGCGTGATGGCAGATCTTGATGAGATTTCCTCTGCGTTCCGCCAGATTCACAGCCGCTGGTTCCGCGTCGCCACAAAGTACATCAACCTGACGCGGCGTTTTCTCTCATCGCGCGGATTGACCGACTTCCGCATCGTCGAAAGCCTTGGCGCCACCGAGGGCACGCCCGCAGCCGGCACCGCAGACTTCATCGTCGACATCACGACGACAGGCGCGACGCTGAACGCCAATGGTCTGAAGATTCTGGACGACGGCCTGATCCTGAAATCCGAAGCAAACCTTATCGCCTCGCGCGTTGCCAATTGGACGCCCCGCGTGCGCGAAGCCGAGAACATCATCCTCGAAAAGCTCGGTGTCTGATCGCGGACCTGGCCCTGCGGTGGCAGTACGCGTATTGCGGCGAAAGCAATCGTGAGGGGACGATGCGGGGCGTCGAACCGACGACGTCTGGCACCCGTGTGTCCGGTATGGATGGGAATGGAAGTGGTAGCGGAGGAGGGACTTGAACCCCCGACACGCGGATTATGATTCCGCTGCTCTAACCAGCTGAGCTACTCCGCCACGAACCCGTGTCTATAAGGAGCGCGGGCTTGCGCTGTCAAGGCTTCCCGTCCGCGAAAAGTGAAGCATGACAAGCGCTTTTCAGTGCCCGGGAAACGGACCGTCACCACCCGGTCAAATCGATCCAAACCACCGGCACAATCTGGAGATTGATCGGCCTTGATGGAAGCAGTCGTGCTTCCATCGGGGTCGTGATTGAGGCTCTCAAACACGAAAAGAGAGCAGGCCACAACGGTCAAACTTGAACTAATCCAAGCCCGACCTGCTTGAGCGTCCTGCTTGGGGCGAAGCGCTCCCGCGCATTTTGGAGCGGCTATCCCTATTCGGCGGCAACCGGCTGCGCAACCGTGGCCACGAACTTATTGAAGCGCATCATCGTGAACAGTCCCAGCGGTCGCAGCGACACGCGTTCGGCAAGCCGCAGGTCGTCGCACACCATGACACGATCGACGTCGAACACCGAGCGCCACCCGATCTTGTCGGCGAACGGAGCCATCCTGCGCTCTACCCAGCCACGCAGGCCTTCTTCCTGGCTGAAATGGTTGACCAGGATGACCTGGCCACCCGGCTTGGTGACGCGGGCAAGCTCGCGCATCACCTTCTCCGGATCGGGGACCACTGTCATGACGAACATGGCGACAACGATATCGAACGCGTGCTCTGGGAACGCGAGATTGCCCGCGTCCATCTCATGGAGCCCCGTGACATTGCCTAGTCCTTCCTCATGGATGCGCTCGCGTGCCTTGTCCAGCATCTCGGGCGACAGGTCGACGCCGACGATCTCGTGCCCCGGATCGTAATCCGGCAGGGACAATCCGGTGCCGACGCCCACCTCGAGCACGCGGCCGTTGGGCATTCTGTTGATGATCTCGACGACATGGCGGCGGCCCTGGCCGGCGACCATTCCGAAGGTGTGGTCGTAGAATGGCGCCCAGCGGCGATAGGCGACTTTCACATCACTCTCGTCGATGTGACCGATGCCGACGATGCGCCCGCCGTCGCGATGCAGAACGGGGCCGCGGCGGCCTGCTTCGGTCCGGTCCATGGTCCTCATGCTCTCTCGTGCTCCTCGTTGAATACTCACCCCATGCCCCCAAGAGAGGCGAGGCCGTCGACATTTCCGTCGCGGCCGCTCTTCCATTCCGTCAGGCGCGCGCCAGTCTGCTTACGCACCGCCTCAGCGATGAAGCCCCCACCGAGTACCCGAGCCTCGTTGGAACCATCGCTGTAGAATACGCAGGCTTGTCCCGCAGAAACGCCTTCGATGCCTTCACCCAACAGGACGCGCACCGACCCGTCGCCGTCCGCCAGCAGGGTTGCCGGGGCCGGCGATTGGGTCGAGCGCATACGTGCGTAAATATCGAGGCCATGTGCCGCCGCTTCGCCGAGTGACGTATCGCCCAACCAGTTCACTCCGCGCAAGATGATTGCTTCGGTCCTGAGGCAGTCACGCGGGCCGACGATCACCTCGTTGCGGTCCGCGTCCAGCCGGATCACGTATAAGGGCTCGGGCGCGGGAATACCCAGGCCGCGCCGCTGACCCACCGTATAGTTGATGATGCCGTTGTGCTGGCCGAGGCGGCGGCCGTCCACGTGCACGATGTCGCCAGGCTGCAGTGCTCCGGGCTTCAAGCGTTCGATCACGTCGGTGTAGCGGCCGGTCGGCACGAAGCAGATATCCTGGCTGTCGGGCTTGCTGGCGACCGGCAGTCCCAGCTCTTGGGCAATCCGTCGCACCTCGGCCTTGGGTAGGTCGCCGAGCGGAAACCATAGTCGGGCCAGTTGCTCGCGTGTCGTGGAGAAAAGGAAATAGCTCTGGTCGCGATCCGCATCCACGGCGCGCCGAAGCTCGGGACCACCAGGACCTTCAGTCCGGCGGATGTAATGTCCGGTAGCCAGAAAGTCTGCATCGAGTTCCTGGGCGGTCGAAAGCAGATCTCCGAACTTGATGTCGCTGTTGCACGTCACGCATGGGATAGGCGTCTCGCCCGACACGTAGCTGTCGGCGAACTGTTCGATGACGCGTTCCGCAAAACGCCGCTCGTAATCGAGAACGTAGTGGGGGATGCCGATGGCATCTGCAACACGACGTGCATCGTGGATGTCCTGCCCTGCGCAGCAACTGCCGGGCTTGGCAGTTGCCTGCCCGTGGTCGTAGAGCTGTAATGTGATGCCGATAACATCGTGGCCGGCCGCCGCCATCAATGCGGCGACGACGGATGAGTCGACCCCGCCCGACATAGCGACAACGATGCGTCGGCGCGAGCGCAAATCGCCCCGTGTTGGGGTGGCCTCGGCAATAATGTCGTTGGCAGCGCTCATGGCAATTATTTCGTTGTCGCGTCGCGTTGTTGTCGTCGGATCTTTATCTGGCGTAACCGCCTGATCTATGGGGACGTTTTGTCGTCCGCATCAGTACTCCTGTTGGCTCCACGGTTGCCACCACGGTGCTTCAAGGGCAATGGACGTATGAGGACTTACCGATACGCCAGCTCGGTCGCACTCCGGCGCCCCGTAACCAGTGTTCCTCAGTCCTCCGCGCACACCCTTCCTGCACGCAACCGGGCCACGGTGCGCGCAACATGCCATTCTCTCATGTCGAAACAGGGGCAAATCCCCAGTTTGGACCAACCACACATATTTATGGCCAATGGCATCCGCCCGCAAGCGCGGCGGTGCCACATGGAACCCGATACGTCAACGCCTCGCTGCTCGAATATTCAACGATCCCAACACTGAATAATGTTGGGGTCGGTTCTGAACACTCCTTGTGCGGCTTGACTCTGGGGTATCATTCAACCCGGCCAGAGCATGTTGAGCTGAAGTGTGCCGCGGTTCAGCGTGAAAAACATGCTCAAAACAAGGTGCTGGATCGGGTTCACGATTCCGTCGAACAGAAACACGACCTAAGTGGCCCGTTGGCGGATTTTTGACGTCGAGAAGGCGCCAGATCGCACGCGGACAACGCATTTCCGCACAGCGCGCCGACTCATCCTCATGGGGCGCCGGCGCGTGTTTCTATGGAAATTCCAATGTTTTTCGGATCGAAACGGGACAGTTTGTTGTTTATCGACACAATGCATTTGCATTTGTCCCCAAATGGCAATGCGTTAAACAATTTCATAAACCATAGTTCATTGGAATAGATGAGTAGATACAGATATTTAGTGTATGTTTATTATGCCGTTTAGGGCTAACTTAACGGCGCTGCGTTATGAATATCATCTGGACCATGAGCATGTGTAGAGTACGATGACTGAGCATCAAATGAGAGCGCGTGTGCGCTACGTAATCGGGCCCGATGGCAGCCCGCTGACCATTGCCGACCTGCCGCCCAGCGATACCAAGCGCTGGGTCATCAGGCGGAAGGCAGAGGTGGTCGCCGCCGTGCGGGGCGGATTGCTGTCGATCGAGGAGGCTTGCGAGCGCTATAAGCTCACCGTCGACGAGTTCATGTCGTGGCAGAGGTCTATCGACAAGCACGGCCTTCCGGGACTGCGCGCGACGCGTATTCAGAAGTATCGAAGCTGACACATGAGAGCGGCTCGGCCGGCTGGCGGACGCTGTTCGCACGGCATAGCGCCGAGGGTTACGGTTTTTCTTTGGCCACCTGCCGTTTCGGTTGGGTGGTCTTTTGCTTTTGGGCGCTGTCATCAGCTTTCGCGGAACCCGAAGGCTGGGCTTGCCAGGCGCCCTTGAATTCATCGGCGTCGCAGCCCTGATTGCCGATCGACCAGGCTGTAACGCTCTTTTTCATCCTTGCGGCCATAGGCTCCGGCAGCTTGAGATTCTCGGCGACGACGCTCGTCTCGTCGCTCCCCGAAGGTGTAATGGAAATTCGGAACGCCTTGATGCCGCGCGGGCTTTGCCCTCCCGTGTCGCGTTCGCGAATGAGGATTTCGGCCTTGCCGCCCATGTGCGCAGGCTCTGCCGTCGCATCATAGATATGAGTTGATTTCAGGAAGCCGTCCGCGCCGAACCAACACGCCATGGCTCCGCGGCCGATCCGCTCATAAACCTCGGTGGCCGAACCGACGACCGGCGGCGGCGCTTCGGGAAGCGTTATCTTTGGCAGCGCCGGTAGGCTGGGAAGCGCGGCGGTTGCATCATTGCCGTTGCTGGCACAACCCCCAAGCAGGGCCGTCAGCGCGACGACCGCGGCGGCAATAGATGTGGCGCGAAGCCGTTCGCCTGCGCGCGGCAGGTGCAGGTATCGGCCACTGGCCATCGTGCGTTTCACGTCGCCAATTCCCCCGAACCCCAGTATCCCGGGCTGCATTGGCCGGGCATAAGGCAATCCCAGGCCGCACCCCGCCCGCGTCAGGACACCTGTGTGTGCATAGGCGCTCGGCGTGGGTCGGGCAAGGGGGAGGGGAGGATGTGAACACGCCAATGGCCCGCGCCCGATATCGGGAACAGGCATAAATGACGTTCAATATCGGCTGATCGACGGGCCTGACAGGGCCGGCTTCAGCGAAGTTGCGAGGACTGGGAGCTATTGGATCGCGAACGCCCGCCCCGGCCGGGGCCTGTGACGGTCGGGCGCTGCTCGACCGACGAAAGGCGGTCCATCTGCTCAAGGAATTCGTCGCGCTCGCGAATCGCCCCTTCCAGGCGCGCTTTGAGCCCGGCCGCGGACGCCAGCAGGTTTTCGCGGCGCTGCGCGGCTGACCGCGCGAACGTCGAATAATTAAAGTGAGAGGAATCCCGCACGCCGGTGCGCTCCTCCTCGGCTTGGATCTGCCGCTCGAGGTCCGCCGCGACCTGCTCGAATTCCCGGATCATGTGCTCAAGGTCGCTGACCTTACGCACCCGCTCGTCAGCCTCGAAACGCATTGCGCGTGTCGCCGTGTCTGGTGACTTCATCGTTCGATACCCCAAACAAATTCGAACTTATGACCTGACTAAATCAAGTTCCGTGCCAGGTCTGGTGTCAGGAACAGCGAAGCACGCCCCCGCTTCCTTTATTATTCGTCAAATGTTCGCGCTGCACCCGCAACATTTGTTGAGATGAACTATGACATAGGACGCTTAAGTTGCGGTAAAGCCACTTGATGTCGTTCAGAGCCTATTAGACTCCAAAAAAAATTACGAAAGCTGTGGAAGAGCCGCGAATTCTGTTACCTCTAGATTCGTGCTGCGTTCGGGCTGGGCAAATCAGAAGCGAAATGATTCTCCCTGACAGGCGAGGGTCGGCCGCAGAGGGTTGCTCGAGCGGGCACATTCGAGGGCGCAAGTAATCATTCGGAATCGTCATCTTGCTGTCGGACCTGTTCCGGTAGACGGGAAGCCTTTGTGCGGTTTTCAAAGCCGCAAGTCGCGGATTCGCCGGGCAGCGAAACGGGACGTGGCTGGAGTGTGAACATTACCCTGCGCTGGTGCCGTGATTTCTGCATCAGTGAGCAAGAGAAAATTAGGGTTTGTTAACCTCTGCGGCGTACTTTCCTAACGATGGCTTAGCGAGAACTGAGTTGCGTTCTCTTCATGTCGGGGCAGCGGGCCTGGCAGATATGTCGGGGAAGAGAGGAACGACCATGAGGGTTCTTTTGATCGAGGATGACAGCGCGACAGCTCAAAGTATCGAGCTGATGCTGCAGTCTGAAGGTTTTAACATCTACACGACGGATCTTGGCGAGGAGGGTGTCGACCTCGGCAAGCTCTATGATTACGACATTATTCTTCTGGACCTGGGGCTGCCCGATATGAGCGGCTACGACGTCCTGAAGATGCTCCGGGTGGCGAAAGTTCAGACGCCGATTTTGATCCTCTCCGGCCATGCTGGTATTGAGGACAAAGTGCGGGGGCTGGGCTTCGGCGCGGACGACTACCTCACCAAGCCGTTCCACAAGGACGAGCTGGTGGCGCGTATACACGCCATTGTGCGCCGCTCGAAAGGGCACGCACAGTCGGTCATCGAGACGGGCGACCTGCGCGTCAATCTCGACACAAAGACGGTCGAGGTCAACGGTCAGCGCGTGCATCTGACAGGCAAGGAGTATCAGATGCTGGAGCTGCTCTCGTTGCGCAAGGGAACCACGCTGACCAAGGAGATGTTCCTCAATCATCTCTATGGCGGCATGGACGAGCCTGAGCTCAAGATCATCGATGTCTTCATTTGCAAGCTCAGGAAGAAGTTGCAGACCGCCACGGGTGGCGAGCACTATATCGAGACTGTCTGGGGCCGTGGTTATGTGCTGCGCGATCCAAACGACGACACGGTCGCGGCCTGAGACCGACGCGAGCTTGCCTACAGCAAATGCGAAATGAACGGGGAGCCGTTGTGCTCCCCGTTTTTCTTTTTTGTCTTGCCTTGTGATCTCCTTTCAAAAGACCGATACGCCTCTTTAAAAAGACAGGCTTTGACAGAATTAATGAGATAATGGCAACGCCTGGAAAAACGCAAAAGAAGCCGCAGGCGGGTGGAATCCGATAAAGCCTGTCGAAAGTCGTAGAAATCGGTTCTCTTTTTATCTCGCGACGCCCGGGCAAGTTTCCGCATGCGAATCTGAATTGCAACTACCGGCAGCTGGGCACCACGCAGCCAATCTATTTCCGTTATCTGATTGACGGGTGGCGCCACTGTCGCGGGCGGACAAAATCCGCTATGAGCGCCTGAGATGCAAAATCCCAACTAAGAAAGCGTTCGATGACTGCCCATTCCAAGCCGCCAGAGGGGCTGAAGGCCGCCATTATCCAGGTCACGCCCTTCCAGCAGAACTGCACGCTCATCTGGGACGACGAGACCATGAAGGGCGCGATCGTCGATCCCGGCGGAGACCTCGACCACATCGAGCAGGCCCTGCAGCAGGTCAAATTCACCGTAGAGAAGATTATCCTCACCCACGGTCATATCGATCACGCCGGCGGCGCAAAGGAGTTGAAGGAGAAGCTCGGTGTGCCAATCGAGGGTCCCCATGTTGCCGACAGATTCCTGCTCGACAATCTGGAGAAACAGGGCGCGGCGTACGGTATCCCGGCGAAGAACGTGACGCCCGACCGTTGGCTGGACGAGGGCGATCAGGTCACTGTCGGACGCTTCGTCTTCGGCATTCGCCATTGCCCCGGCCATTCGCCGGGCTCGGTGGTTCTACTCAACGACGCACAGAAGTTCGCACTGGTGGGCGACGTCCTGTTCCGCGGTTCGATCGGCCGGACCGACTTCCCCTATGGCGACCATGACGCACTGATCAACGCAATCAAGACCAAGCTGCTGCCCTTGGGCGACGAGTGGGCCTTCATCTGCGGGCATGGCCCCGGCAGCACCTTCGCCATGGAAAAGCGCACCAACCCCTTTCTGCAGGGGTAGAGCATGATGAGCTGACATGCGCAGCGGCTCAGCGGGAAAACGTTCCAACCCTGCCAGAAAAAGATGAAGGCGCGGATCAGCGATCCGCGCCTTTCACATATGCATATCGGTGATTGGTCTTTACCAGCCGAAGCTGAACCCTAGGCATCCGAGAATGCCGCATTCCTGAGACAGCCCGACTTGGCCGTCATTACGCCCTTCCCAGATGTCGACGGTTTCCACGCGCAGTGTCTCCGAGCACGAGCGGCGGCAATACTCCCACGTACCGCCGGGCAGACGCACTTGCGGGCCCAGGTCCGTCATCCGCACCGGTCCCGAGATCGAGCCATTGCCGAATCGCGAGCGGGCGACGACGTATCCCTCTTCGAGGCCGTTGTAGCCGATATCGCGATGGAACCGGCCGCCGGCGTGGACGTGCGGCATGAGGACAAGATTGGCGGTCGCGGCGATCAGCGCTGCGGCTGCAATGACACGCAGGGTCATGGTCTTCTCCGTTGTCCGGGTGGCGGCAGTGTCCGCAAGAGTTGAGCGTCGAGCAGGCACGGCATGTCTCACACCGGTATGCGATAGCTTTTCCGCCATCATTCAGGCCAAACGTATCACAAATCGTGAAGATCTATGGATACGTCCATCGACACGCATGTATTCCCGTGGGCTGTTGCGTTGCTGCATCAAGCGCCGTCCAGCACGTGCGTGTCACCCGATGCCGATGGTGGATGATCGCGAGGACAATGCTCAACCGCGCGACAAGGACAGATCGAGCCCCTGGAATGTCGAGCCTGTCGTCGAGATGCTGACTGATTGCGATGCGCCACCAAGCCGCACCGACATGCTGCCATTGAGACCGCCGCCGACGATGTTCAGCATCAGACGGCTCGAGGTTGCCTGCCCTTTGACCTCACCAGCGGCGTTGTAGGTGCGCTCTTCCCAGCTACCGGTGATGGCGCCGTTGGAATAGTTGAGGTTGGCGCGCATCTCTATCTTGTTGGACGCGCTGGCGCAGCGGATGGCCATGCCGAGTCCGGATCCGCCTCCACTGGTCGTGTAGTAGGCGCGGCAACGGATCGATTCGGATTTTCCGCCTTCCAATCGGACCTTGCCCTGTCCCGACCACGTGCCTGCCAGGGTCGCAAACGGATTTTCGGCGGCGGCATCGCTGCTTCCAGAGAATAGGGCGGCCGCCGAAACCAGGGCCATGGCACCGGTTCTGCCGGCAATGCGCATCATGTTGTGCTCCTCCTCCAATCCTTCCGCGTCCTGCAAATCGCCGACCATTATTTCCGGTGTTGGACAAAAATGCGAGGACGGAGGCACCCTTGTGGATACGAGATCGCCGAGGCCCCCCGAGCTGCGACTACAAGTCGGCAGACCACCTTCACGCGCCCGAATTTACACAGAAAATCCTGAAGCGAAAAGGTCGGCCTATTCTCCGGCAACCGGCATCGTTCCAACCTGCTGGCGAGCGATCACCGGTGGGCTTTGCATATAGACGGCGATCAGGTTGGCGACCGCTTCGAGACTGTCCAGATGAACGCGCTCATATCCATGCGAGGCATCGAGCCCGAAACAGATCAGTGCTGTGCGAATGTCGTTGCCGGCAGCCAGCGCAGAGGCGCTGTCGCTGCGGTAGTACTTGAAAACATCGCGGGCATAAGGAATCGAAAATTCGCGTGCCAGTTCGCACAGGCCGTTCGACAGATGCCAGTCGAAGGGGCCGGACTCGTCCATCATGCAGATCGTTGCGCCGAACTCGCTGGTGTTCTGGCCCTCGGCGAACGTGCCGTTGTCGACCGATACCATCTCCGCCACATCACCGTGCAACACGTGTGAAGCTCCGGTTCCAATTTCTTCGGAAATCGTCAGCAGAATATGGCAATCGACCGGCAACGTGACACCGGCATCGATGACCGCCTTCGTCGCTGCCAGCAGACACGCGACGCCCGCCTTGTCGTCGAGGTGGCGCGCGTTGACAAAGCCATTCTCGGCGATGTCGAGCCCGGTATCGATCGCGATCATGTCGCCAACGTGAACCGGCAGACGCATGAGATCGTGGCGGCTCGAAACCTGCTCGTCGAGTCTCAGCTCGACGTAGTCCCAGCCCACCGGCAGTGTATCCACGCCCAGATTATAGACGTGTCCCGACGCCCTGAGCGGCAGTATCGTGCCGCGAAAGCGCCCACCGCTGGCCGAGTAGATCGTACACCGTGCGCCCTCGGCAAAGCGGGCCGACCAGGTGCCGATCGGAACGATCTCCAGACGTCCATTATCCTTGAGGTTTTTCACCATCGCGCCGAGTGTGTCGACGTGCGCTACGACAGCGCGGTCCGGGCTTTTTTGCTGGCCCGTAAGATTGGCTCGTATGGCGCCGCGGCGCGTCAGTTCCGCCTTCAGCCCGAGTGCCGCCAGTTCTTCGCAGACGAGCCCGACCACGGCATCGGTGAACCCGGTCGGACTTGGTGTGCGCAACAGGCGAGCGAGCAAGCGCGTGAGATACGCGATGTCGATCTCGAGCCGCTGCAATGGTGCACCTCCCTTGCGATTCGTTTGAAACCCCGAAATCATTTTACACGCCGAGGCTCCCTCGTGGCCAGTCTGCGGCGGCAAAGTAAACACGCAACGCCCGGAACGGAACAAATTGGCGGGCGCGGGGTTCTGCTTTGCAGCGCAGTGTGCGACTTGCCGACACCAGGTTCGCGCCGCTGGGCATGCATCAATGGAGACACGAGTGGCCGCAGCACTGTCCCGCGAGATGGCGATCACGAAGGCAGAATTCATGCGCCGGCTGCCCGACGCAGTGCAGGGGAGGCCGTTCCGCGTAGATGACGGAATCATCATCGTCGATGCCACTGACAACGGTCTTGTGCGAATTCAACTCACGCAGAAGGGCGGCACGATCGAGGGAGGGCACGCACAGCCGTTGCTGCACGTCGATTTCGCATTCCAGAACATGACGGTCGATGAGGCCCGGATGTTCATGCACAACTACGACTCTCACATGACGAGCATGGGCGGAACGTGACGGTGCCGCGATATGCGGGTGCCTGATTCGCCCCCAACTCATCCCCGTTTCCGGCACACCAGGAACATCACAACGGCTGCGGCCAGTAGTGGTAGGAGTCCGACAATCGCATGGACGAGAATGTGGCGCTGTATCACCGCTTCGAACGCAGCGCGGGTAGCAGGATCGGTGGCAGAAATATCCATCGGAATGTGCGGCCATGTGGCGTAGCCATGTCCTGCTGTGACGGCGGCCCAGGCCAGGGCCGCGATCAGCAAGATGCGGGTGCAGTTTCCCCTATGGCGTGGCCTGTCGTCGCCAGACGCTGCATGTGGATCAGATGTCATCTCAAGGGCCTGTGCTGTTCGTGACGATCGCTGTACTTCCGACTGATCTCAAGGACACGCGACAGGCGTGTCGGTCTCCATCACACGCGCTTGTGCGATTGTCGAGTCGCGCCTCAACCAGATCGCCACCGCAACCGAGCTGCATATCATTTACACAGATTATACAAAGAATACGAACAATCGATTTCAATTATTCAATGACAGGGCGCACATTGCAGTCACACCGGGCGCCGATGAGGCGCGCCGTGAGGATTGAAAGAACTGAAGAGCTGGCGATGCGCCAGCCTAACCCTGGATAGGAATGCGCCATGACCTTCTCGAACAAAGCGACCAAGGCGACGACGGCCGCAGCATTTTGGATTGCCACTCTTGTCGCTGTACCCGGCCTGTCTGCGAACGCCGAGACGCTCGAACTCACCAAGCCGTTGACAGGTTCCACGATGTTTTTCGCCGACCGCTACGCAAGTGCCTACTACCTCGTCGACAAGTCGAATTTCAAGACGGTCGTGACCGTTGCTCCCGGCCCCGGCGGGCAAGGCAATCCGATGCAATTTGTCAACTACCTGAGCGATGGGGAGAGCGCCGTCTATTCTGTCGGTGGCCACGACGGTAACGCGATTACCGTGAAACTCAAGCTGCACCGCGACGGCGACACAGTGAAGGCCAATGTCATGACCGAGCTTGCCCAGTCGAAGTCATGATTTCGCAAAATTCCCGGACAACACGACTGCTGTCATGAGCGGTTTTCAGCAACCACACGCCCGGGAAGTTGAGCGAAGCATGTTGGGCAATGCGATGTGACCGCGAGACGCTCCTGCGAACGCAACACTCCCGCAGGACCAGGCGAGTCGGAAGGGAACACCCCCCATTCCCTCGCTGGCACGTGTCCCCCGACGTGTCTTGCCCGCGTCTTTCCCCCCAGACCGCCGGCTCGCCAGCTCGTCTCACATCAAGCCCCGGGGCGGCCGGTCTTCTTGGGCCGGCCGCGCCGTCTTTTCTTCTCCGCCGGGTCTTCGAACTCGCGTGTCAGAACCGGTTTTGCAGGAAGCGGTTTGCCGCCTGAGCGCGGCGGCGTCATCGCGTGCGGTCCCATCTCATCGAGCGTCGGCTTGTGCGGACCGCGAATGTCTTCGCCGTAAGCGCCGGCGCGCGTGCGTGAATCAACTTGCTGTTCGCGCCGAGGTATTGCGCGGTCGGTACCCGGCCCCATGTCGTCAAGCGAAGGCTTCTTCGCGCGGCTCGCCGGGATTGCGGTTTCCTGCGCGTTGGTTGGCTGCACGGGCTCGTATTCGCCGGAAATACGCGAGCCGGTCTGTGCCGTCTTGTCTTTGCCCCGCCCCGCCTTTTCTTTCGGTGGAAGATTGCCCGCCGCACCATACTTGCGCGCGCCTTGATAGCTGCCCGCGCGATCCTCGACATCACCTTGCCGCGCCAGTGGATCGTCGGCGATCGCAAGCTCCGTCTCGCGCAGCCGCTTGATCTCGTCACGCAGCCGCGCCGCTTCCTCGAATTCGAGATCGGCGGCGGCCGATTTCATTCGCTCTTCCATGTCGGCGATCACGGCGGCGAGGTTGTGGCCGACGCTGGCGCCGTCAGCCGCCAGCCCGACATCGACAGTGACGTGATCCTGCTCGTAGACCGATTGCAGCACGTCATGGATGTTGCGTTTGATGCTCGCCGGCGTGATCCCATTCTCGGTGTTGTAGGCGAGCTGCTTCTCGCGCCGCCGGTTGGTCTCCGCGATGGCGCGATCCATCGAGCCTGTCATGTGGTCAGCATAGAGGATGACGCGGCCGTCGACATTGCGTGCGGCGCGACCGATCGTCTGAATCAGCGACGTCTCCGAGCGCAGGAACCCTTCCTTGTCGGCGTCCAGAATGGTAACCAGCGCACACTCAGGGATGTCCAGACCCTCTCGCAAGAGGTTGATGCCGACCAACACATCGAATGCGCCGAGCCGCAGGTCGCGTATGATCTCGATGCGTTCCAGCGTGTCGATGTCGGAATGCATGTAGCGCACGCGGATGCCCGATTCGTGCATATATTCGGTGAGATCCTCGGCCATACGCTTCGTCAGCGTCGTCACCAGGGTTCGGTAGCCGCGCTTTGCCACCTGCCGCACTTCGTCCAGCAGATCGTCGACCTGCGTCTTGGCCGGCCGCACGATCACCTCAGGGTCGGTGAGGCCGGTCGGGCGGATCACCTGTTCGGCGAACACGCCGCCCGTCTGCTCCAGCTCCCAGCCGCCCGGCGTCGCCGAGACGAATACGGAGGACGGCCGCATCGCGTCCCATTCCTCGAAGCGCAGCGGACGATTGTCCATGCACGACGGCAGGCGGAATCCGAACTCTGCAAGCGTCGCCTTGCGCCTGTAATCGCCACGGAACATGCCACCGATCTGCGGCACAGTGACGTGGCTTTCATCGACGAACACGAGCGCATTGTCGGGCAGGTACTCGAACAGGGTTGGCGGCGGCTCGCCCGGTGCGCGCCCCGTCAGATAGCGCGAATAGTTTTCAATGCCCGCGCATGAGCCGGTGGCTTCCATCATTTCCATGTCGAAAGTGGTGCGCTGGTCGAGCCGTTGGGCCTCCAAAAGCTTGCCAGCGTCGTAAAGCTCATCGAGCCGCGCTTTGAGCTCAGTCTTGATCGACTTGATCGCCTGCTGCAACGTCGGCTTCGGCGTCACGTAATGCGAATTGGCGTAGATCTTGACGAGGCTGAGTTCGTCCGACTTCTGCCCTGTCAGCGGATCGAACTCGGTGATCGCCTCGATCTCGTCGCCAAAGAACGAGAAGCGCCACGCGCGATCCTCCAAGTGGGCCGGGAACAATTCCACCGTGTCACCGCGCACGCGGAATGTGCCGCGCTGGAAGGCGTGATCGTTGCGCCGGTAATGCAGCGCCACGAGATCGGCCAGCAGTTGGTCGCGCGACAGGACCTCGCCAACCTTCACCGCGAACGTCATCGCTGTGTAGGTCTCGACCGATCCGATACCGTAGATGCACGACACCGAGGCGACGATGATGACGTCGTCGCGCTCCAGCAGCGCACGCGTCGCAGCATGCCGCAGCCGATCGATCTGCTCGTTGATGGAGCTTTCCTTCTCGATGTAGGTGTCGGTGCGCGGCACGTAGGCTTCGGGCTGATAGTAGTCGTAGTACGAGACGAAGTACTCGACCGCGTTATCGGGAAAGAAGCTCTTGAACTCGCCGTAGAGCTGCGCCGCCAGCGTCTTGTTCGGCGCCAGGATCAGCGCCGGCCGCTGCGTCTCGGCGATGACGTTGGCCATGGTGAATGTCTTGCCCGAGCCGGTCACGCCGAGCAGCACCTGGTTGCGCTCCTGGCTGTTTACGCCATTGACCAGGTCTTTGATCGCTGTCGGCTGGTCGCCCTTTGGTGTGTATTCGCAGACCAGGTTGAAGCGGATGCCGCCCTCGGACTTCTCGGGCCGGAGTGGCCGGTGCGGTGTGAAGTCGGTGGCGCTGCCGGCGACGATCGGGTGCGTGGCCATCAGCGGCTGCTGCAACAGAATCTGACGCGCAGTCGCGGAGCGCTCCTGCGGCTTGGCGAGTAGCGCCTCCAGATAAGCGGTGGTCGAGGCGGCCGAGGCGACCGGCCGCGGACCCGACTGGCGTAGCGCAGGAAGGGTCGAGGCGGCCACGCGCTCGCCAGCCCCTCGCGCAGCGGCCGCGGTGGTGTGAGGACCATGTTCGGTCATGAAACCGGCTTGTGCGGCCTCCGCGAACCCGCGTGGCAGCGGCGTTCCTGCCGCGCTCTCGGGCGGCGGAGGGGGCGGCTTTCCCGATTTGCCGCGCGAGGCGCGCGCTTTCGGCGCCGCAGCCTTGGGCTTGGCTGCTGCAGACGCTTTGGCGTCGCGTGACGAGGACGATGGTTTCGGGGTCTTGGCCATTGCCGCGGAATATGGCCCGCCCGCCGGACGGCGGCAAGGTGGGCGACTAACCAGCGATACGCCCCGCCGTCGCCGCCGATTTAGCCCGGCTGGTCATCAGGTTCTGATGCCGTGCCCGGATATTCTTGAGCGCAGATGCCCTTGTCTTCGAAGTCTTAAGGCTGAATAGTTTTGACAATGCAGACAATTCTGCTGTCGACAACGTCTTGTCCAGCTCAATTTCCGCCAGGATAGCTTTAAAACCTGTGTCGTCGCCAAGGGCTTCCTCGAGGTGACGGTTATACTTTGCAACCACTTCGCTCCGAATCGGTGTTTCTTTTTTGGGTTGCTTTGCTGGTTTGGGCTTGTTCGTACCTCTCGCCCGCTGGATGAGCTGTTCAATCCCTTGCGCATCAAGGTCACCCAACAATCCGGCCAGAGTGCTGGCATCCTTGGCGACAGGTGGCTTGCCGAAGGTCGTAAAGAACTGCGCTAGCCGGGAGATCAAGGGGATCTGCATCCCTGAGCTGGCGAGACCGACTTTCAACGGCGTCAGTTGCTTGGCAAGAGCAATCACACTCTTGGAAGGGGCGATCGCGAGAATAGCTTGAACAGGCTGCAAGTTGAACTCGGCCCCAATCGGCCCGGCAGATTTGCACAGATTGGAAAACTCATCCAACACGTTGCTGAATTCTGAACATTTCATTCGGCGGCCACCGGAAGGTTGAGTTGCCTGACATTCTCGCTAGCTTCATAAGAAGCAACCGGAGAAACGCCCACCTGGTGTGCAACGACTTCAGCTAGTGCGGCGATTGCTGTCTTCGCCTTCATTGATGAACTGTCCCGGCCGAGCGAAAAATACGCGATACCATCATCGGGGTTTCTCACGAGAGCCTGTGTCTGCGGAATGAAAGTCCTAGCGGACAGAAGCCCGCAGCTATAGCTTCTGCCAGAAAATTGATCTCGAATAAGTTGCGCTGCGCGTCGTGCTGCAATGAGATTTTCAACATATCGCGTTGCTACGACTCCGACATGGCGTAAGTGAGGACATAGGCCTGCAACCCTCAGCGCTTCGACTTGATCGCAGAATGATACGACAGACTCTGCAGAAGGCTTGTCGAGTATCGTAGGAATCAACAAATGAGAACTTGCACAAAGGGCTTGCAGCGTACCCGCCGTGAGCCGCGGAGGACAATCGATAATGATTAAATCATAGGCGTCTCGAACTGCCTCGCTGCAGAGCAGTTTAGCGAGATTGTAGCGCATTTCTCTCGGATCGTAGAGCCGGCCCAGAACGAAGTCCGATACCCACCGTCGGACGTTGCGACGCGGCCCCTTGTTCGCGTTTAAAAGCCATTCGACCAGCAGGCGATTTTCCGCTTGTGCAAGGTCATAATGTGCAGTGATGACGTCTAAACGATAATCATTATCGACACGTCTTGCTGCAGACAGGAAAAGGTTTGGTTCCAGGTCGCCGCTCAGCGCACGCGTTGCGACAGAGTCTGTATTGGCCGGTGGCAGCCAACTTGAATCGACGGGGAAGCACATCGACGACAGTGAGCCTTGATAGTCGAGATCGATGAGCAAAACCTTTTTTTGCCATCTGGGGTCGCTAGCAAGATGCGCTGCAATATTTGCAGCCACGGTGGTCTTTCCGACACCACCTTTAAGGTTGCCCACCGCCAGGATGCTGGCTCCCTTGAGGTTATTCTTGTAATTTCCGGGCTGAGTGATGGGTTGCAAGGTCCACACGCCCGGTCCTTCTTTCGGTCCGTCAGGTCCCATGGCTCGCGCGACAGCACCTAGCGCCCTTTGCCGACTAGTGACGAAATCCTTGAACACGAGGAGTCTGGCGAAAAGCCATTTCACGAGTCCTAGGCCGAGTACACTGAGCACTGCGACGATGGCCATTCCAGCCTGCTCAGCACCAAACTTTTCGCCAATTTCCCGCCAAAGGTCGTGCAACATAGAACTCACCCCACCCGAACGCCGCCTCATACTCAATTAACTATCTCTTAACCATCATCATCTGTACAGGCATTTCCGCGATTCGATCATCGCAACACGCGATGATATTGCCTCTGCGGATTTGCCATGTAGATCCGACCTGCAAAGGCAAGATGGGTGCGCCGTGTCGCAAGGTGCCGCGGAAAAATTTGGCGGCGCGCGGTTCTGCACGCCTCGTTTATGGCAGTCATATTGACATGCGATTGGCTTTCGAAAATGGAACGACCTGATTTCTGGACAACGTTCGAAAAAAACGCGCCGGGTTTGGATCTAAGCAAATGGCATAGGATCAGTAGATCCGTCCGTCGAATTCAATTCGAAATAATTTCATCCATGAGTAGAGGAAGGGACCACGGTGCGCGCAGCCGTTGGCAAAGGGAACGGAAATCCTGCCTGATATCTGGCCGGCGCGCGAATCGGAGGTGCCATCAATATCGTGAGCGGGCGGGGTGGCACACCTGGCGAGCCTCGCCAGCGAGGCAGGCACATGAGCACGTTCGTTTCGGCCTGCTGGCTAGCTCCGGGTCGGCGGCGGAGGCGCGTTCCATCGTTAATGTCGCCCGGCCCGAATTTCGTCGGAGGCTTCATGGATCCGTGAATGTCTGCCCTTCCGGTTGCACTTCCCTTGCAAGGCGATTTGCGCGACACTGGCCAAGGGCTAGATGGCAGGTGCTACCGCAATGAACGTGAGGTGCGCCAATGAGGATAGAGCATGTCCTCGAACAGAAGGGCTCGCGCGTCGAGACCTTGTGGAATACCAAGTCGCTGCGCGATGCAGTCGCAGTTCTTGATGCGCGGAACATAGCGTCCATTGTCATCACCGATCCGCACGGTGTGCCGCTCGGCATCGTAACCGACCGCGACATCATCCACGTATTGGCACGGCGCGGTGCCCTCGCGATGGACGACCGAATTACCGCGGCTATGGCGACACCGCTGCCGGTCTGTGGCCCGCTGGATACCGTTTCCGACGTGCTTCGTGCAATGACGGACAACCGCTATCGCCACTGCGTGGTGATGCGCGACGGACGCATGGCCGGGCTCGTCAGTATCGGCGATCTCGTCAAGATTCGTCTCGACGATGCCGAGCTGGAAGGGCGTGTCCTGCGCGAGCGTGCTCTTGGCCAGATGGCGTTCGAGAGGTGAGGGAACAGGTGGTTCGGGGCTTGATCCGAGAGTGCCGGTCTGCGTTTGCCCTTGTCACATGTTTGTTGTGATCTCAGTCATTATAACTGGGCCTCTTTGGTGTCGCAGAACCCGCAGCGGATCGGCGAGAAATTTCCGTGGGAACCGGATTTGAAGTTTGGGGGTTTCCAAGGGCGCCGCCCGATGAAGGCCCCCTTGGAGTGTCATCCCACGTTCACATGCGCAATCTTCGCCATCGCGTTTACATGACGCGGAAAGAATCGCGCCGAGGAGTGCGCTGTGGCGCCTCTCGGCGCCGCTGAAGTGCGCGTGTAGCTGCGGTTTGGCGCAAACCGGGCGTGCCCGCCCGCCATCTGGACGCTTGGAGACGATTGATAGGGATCACTCTATCGGATCGTCGGCATTGCCTCATCGGCACAACGCGATATGGTGCATGATTAGAGCCTGGTCGCCTTCGCTGGAGGCTCAACAGCGTCCAGCGACGATGTGAATCAGTTTCTCAAATATAGGCTTAGAGCAGGCCACGTTCGTCGAAGCGATTCTGCCGACCTGACCGGCTCCAGAACTGATAGCGGAGAACCCAAGCATGTCGCAGACCCGCGTCGCGCTCGTCACGGGGGCCAATCGCGGGATTGGTCTTGAGATCGCCCGCCAGCTTGCAAGATTGGGGCTCCTTGTGGCTCTGGGGTCGCGCGATCTGGACAAAGGGCGTGAAGCAGCCGAGGCGCTGCTCTCTGAAGGGCTTGAGCTGCCTGTGATCCAGCTCGATACCTCCGATCCTTCCAGCTGCCATAGAGCGGTGGAGGAGGTGGTTTCCATCCTCGGCCGGCTCGACGTGCTCGTGAACAACGCCGGTGTCTTCCTGGAAACGACTCCGAATGGCGAGGCGAGCGCGCTTAACGTGAGGCCGGAAACCGTTGTGCAAACGCTGCGCACAAATACGCTGGGTCCGCTCGTGCTCGTCCAGGCTGCCGTGCCGGTAATGCAGCGCCAGGGCTACGGCCGCATCGTCAATCTCTCATCGAGCCTCGGCCAGCTGGCGGAAATGGGCGCGAATTACGTCGGCTACCGTATGTCGAAAGCGGCGCTGAACGCTATGACGCGAACGGTCGCCGCTGAGTTGGCGGACAGCCCCATCAAGGTCAACGCAATGTGTCCCGGTTGGGTCCGAACCGAGATGGGCGGACCGGACGCCACCCGCTCGACCGAAGAGGCCGCGGAGACGGCCGTCTGGCTCGCAACGCTGGCGGACGACGGACCGACCGGCGGCTTCTTCCGCGATAAGGCCGCCATCGCTTGGTGAAGCCGGCGGCTGCATATTGTTGTCGGCCAGCGGCTGAGGGTGGTTGAGGTCACAAACCCCGCACGATCGTGCCCGTCATCAAGATGAGATAAGCGGTGATGGCCAGCCAGAAGTCCTGATGTGGCAAATAGAGTGGCACGTGCACGATCCCGAGCTTCATGACCAGCGCAAGCACGGCAAGCACCAGCGAGATCAGGAAGATGACGATGGTGGGTGGATTGAGCCGCATGGATCATACTCCGCAGTCAGGCCGCCATGCGCGGCCGGAAACGCTCTGGCTGGGTCGCACATCAGGAAGTCCGGAGTCGACGTGGCCGGCAGGCCCTCCGGATAGGCGGCAACGTTAGCATGGCCGGGCCTGTTCAAGAATGGGTGATGGGTGCCGGTGGCCCAAGACTCGCGGTCTTACAAGTCCGCCTGACGCGTAGGCTCCAGGGGAACGAGGCCGGCCACCGGTGAATCGGCATCAACCAGCATGCGCAGAGGGGCTGCTTGCGGGCTTGCCACGTCACGCAACGTAATCATCATCAAAGGTGCTGCGTCCCGTGCCGTGTCAGCCGAGCCATCCGCCTGCATCGGCATCTGCCGTATATCGGTCACCTCGAGAATGCGATGCCCGCGGCCGCCACCGAACTCGAACCGGTCGCCGCGGGAAATCGCGCGGGGATGCCAGGTGGCGGGCTGCAGCGGCGCGGCGGTCGCAGGATTGTCGAGCCAGAACGCTTCGCTACCCGAAACCGGCGGGGTGCTACGATTAGACATCGTGGTTTGGATCTGATGGGTCTTGCCGGCCGCCGAGCCATCGATCAGCGCCTGTTCCAGACCGTTGGCAAACTGCGCGTCGCTTGTTGCCGCCGCCATGCCCAGGCCGCCGAGGCCTGCCGCGATCATGGCGAATGCTGCGTGTGGCAGTCGCCGCCGTGTGCCGGTGGTGGATGGTGTGGTGTACGGCAGGCGTTGGCAGGCATCGCTCATCGACGTTCTCGGCATCGCAGGGCCTCTATTTCTGGGGCGGTTAGAGCTGTTGCGCGCGGGCATGAGACTCATATCTATATAGGCCGATGCTTCCGATCCCGCAAACCCGGCCGCTGGGCATTGACGAGCGGGACGAAGCAAGAGATTTGAGGAGGAGGGACGGTCTGGCTCCGCCGGAGCCCGCCGGTCTAGCCCCTCCTCCCGCCACCCGGACGTGAGGAGGCGTACACACGGCCGAGGTGCCTGAGGAACCAGAGATTGAAGGCGATTATGGCGGCGAAAACGCTGGCCAGAATCGCGACCGTGATAGTCCGGTCCGTCGGTTGCAGCAGCGTTTGCGCGTCCACCTGCGGCAGGGACAACACGGCATTCAGCGCCGCCGTCGTCTCCGGAATGTCGGGGTTGCCGCGCAAGATCGATGCAGCATTGGCGCCGGCCGCCAGCAGATCACTGGCCGGAACGGACGGTAGCGGGCTGCTGTTCCAGCCGATAATCATCGCCAACAGAGCGAAGACGATAAGGGCGATCAGGCTATCGCGGACAATATGTCCGACGCGGTTGAGGCGTCGCGACCGCAGCAGTTCCGAGGCGGCTTTGATGCGGAATACGTGCGGCATGTGATGGTCCCTCCCCATGTCATGCGCCAGTACAACTGGCGAATCATCTGACACGCCTCGTGTGGCGGCGTCGGGTCACAAATATGGCGATGCGCGACCAAAGTAGAGGCACAATGACTTCGCTCCGCTCATATTGTGTGACAGCAACGCTGGCTTCAGCCCTACGACAATCCGGTTACGCTGCAAATTGCCGTTTGGCTCGCCAGATTCCGCGCGTATTGGCTGTTCGGCCTGCTTGCGAATTGTCAGTCAAGCGCGTAGCTTCCGCGCCGCCATAAGCAGAGAGGCGAGCCTGGACGAGGCCCGCGACGCCAATCGAAAGGTTTTGAATCATGGGCTTCTTCGCCGAAAGCCTCAACCGTATCCAGCCCTCCGCAACCATCGCCGTCGCCACGAAGGCGCGCCAGCTCAAAGCTGAGGGCCGCGATATCATCTCTCTGTCGGCCGGCGAGCCTGATTTCGACACGCCGCAGAACATCAAGGACGCTGCCAAGGCCGCGATCGACAAGGGCTACACCAAATATACTGATGTCGACGGCATCCCCGAGCTCAAGGCGGCCATCGTTGCGAAGTTCAAGCGGGATAATGGGCTCGCGTACAAGCCGAGCCAGATCTCGGTCGGCACTGGTGGCAAGCAGGTGCTTTATAATGCGCTGTTGGCCACCCTCAATCCGGGTGACGAGGTGATCATCCCCTCGCCCTGCTGGGTGTCCTATGCCGACATCGTACTGCTCGGCGGCGGCAAACCGGTGTTTGTACCGACGACAATGGAAAACGGTTTCCGCCTCCAGCCGGAAGACCTCGAAAAGGCCATCACGCCGCAGACCAAGTGGTTCATGTTCAATTCGCCGTCGAACCCGACCGGCGCGGCTTATTCCGACAGCGACATCAGAAAGCTGACCGATGTTCTGATGCGTCACCCCAATGTCTGGGTGATGAGCGACGACATGTACGAGCACTTGATCTATGACGGGCATAGGTTCTTCACGCCTGCACAGGTCGAGCCTGGCCTTTTCGACCGCACCCTCACCGTGAACGGTCTTTCAAAGGCCTATTGCATGACGGGCTGGCGGCTCGGCTTCGCCGGCGGGCCGGAGAAACTCATCAGCGCCATGCGCAAGCTGCAGTCTCAGTCGACGTCGAACCCAACCTCGATCACGCAGTGGGCTGGTGTCGAGGCGCTGAATGGCCCGCAAGACTTCATAGCGAGGAACAACAAGATCTTCGTCGATCGGCGCGATATCGTCGTTTCGATGCTGAACCAGGCGAGCGGCATCACCTGCTCGAAGCCGGAGGGCGCTTTCTACGTGTATCCTTCCTGCGCCGGCGCGATCGGCAAGACATCTGCCAAGGGCACGCGAATTGGCAACGACGAGGATTTCGTCACCGCGCTGCTCGAAGAGGAGGGCGTCGCGTGTGTGCACGGTGCCGCGTTCGAAGGTTCCCCCGCCTTCCGCATTTCCTATGCAACCTCGACCGAGGCGCTGGAGGAAGCCTGCAAGCGCATTCAGCGCTTCTGCGGAAACTTGAAATAGCCCGCCCGCCGTGTGGAAACGAACGCTGAGGGCGGAAAAATCGGCGGCGCTGCCTGCAATCGGGAGCGCTGCGTTCACGATTGGCTAAGTCTCTGCTGGCAACCTGATCGAAGGCCGCATGACATGCGCTTGCCTCATGGGGCGGGCGCGGCAGCCGCAAGCCTCCGTTCCTGGGGCGACACAATGATTGTGATTCATTCGTTGTGGCTCGCAAGGCGGAGCGCTTCCCATGAATCCCGTTTCAGGTGCAGCCCTGCGCCGTGCGCCCGCCAGCCCGGTAGCTCGTGGCCGGCCGGCTCCGCCTCCACCCGACGGCAGTGGTGCGCCCCGGCCCCATTTCGTCGACCGTCATGGTAACGCTCCGCCCTTCGTGCCATCGCCGGATCTCACACGATTGATGGCCGCGCTTCCGCGCAGCGCCGGAGCGACGTTCACGCCTGAGCAGTTGGCCGCTCTTGATGTCGCGGTCGCCCGCACGCGGCCGCATCGCGCCACCCACAAGCTCGACTACCGCGTCAGCCTTCCACTGCTCGGCCGCCGATACTACGTCGTGTTGCTTGCCGGCAAAGAGCGGCGTTCCCTCTCCCGCATCAGCGGCGATGGGCAGAATACGACGTGGCGGCTCTCGGTGGCGTACGCGATCCTGATGAGCGTGATTGCGACTGGCGGGATCGTGGCTGCCGTCGTGCTGCTCTATGTCGTCAAGTCCATGGTCGGCCTCGACCTGTTCGAAGAGCATTCGGTTCTTCACAGCCTGTTCTACTGAGTTCTCGGTATCGCGGCGGGCTGCCCGCGCAGGGCGGACAGGCCGTTGGCGAACCATCCTCTTGTCATCGCTGAGAGGCAACCTCGCGAGACGCAGTACCGCTCCTGCCTATTTCTTTTCCTCGCGATACTTCTTATGGCAGCCCCCGCAGTTGCCGGCCACTTTCGGGAACTCATCGATGAATGTGAACTCGTCCGTTATTTTTTCCTCGGCAGCCTTGGCATCCGCGGCAAGCTTTTCAAAGCGCTGCTCGAAATCCTGCTTGTTCTCCCAGATGGCCGGCAGGGCCTCTGTTTCGGCCCCGGTCTTGGCATCGTCGGGGAACAGCTTGGAGATCTTCGGCGCATTCTCCTGATATTTGGCAAGCGCTGCCTTGACGGCAGCAAGGTCGAACGGAATTTCCTGTTTTAGCATGTCTCCTGGACCCTTGGTCGCCTTGCCCATCTCCTTCAGCAAGTCCTGGCGTGCTTTGATCGCCTCGACGTTCTGGGCACAGACTGCCGAGGCCGAGAAAGCGGCAGTGGCTGCGACGAGGACAGCGAGCAAAGGTCGGTTCATGAATGGCTCCTTATCGTTTGGTGATCCGGTGTACGAAACATTCGTGCGTAACGCAGATGTTCTGACATAGCACCTATTTGCCATGGTGCCATTGCGAAGCCATGCACAGCCCTCGCACCGTCGGCGTGTTTGCCGGCCCTCGCAGCGCACGATCGAACGATGGAATTGAGGGAATGATCGATGAAGCAGCGTTATCGCGCTGCTGCGTCTCCCGCGCGACGATCACGATACTTTGAAGCCGCAGCATGCTGGCGTTCCTGAAGCCCTCTGACGAATGCGGCGACCGGGGCGGAGAAAGAGCAGTTCACGCGAACGCCGACAAGCCTGCAACAGACAAGCCAGAAACAAAGGGCGCCGATCAGGATGACCGGCGCCGAAGACCCAACAGGATGTGGGTGACGGCGCCAAAATAGCGGCGCTTCATGGGATGTAAAAAAAGCCGGGCATACGCCCGCTACGCAAAGTTCGCCAATCGGCGTCTGAAAAACACGAATGCCTCAAGCATGTGCATCTGCAGGAACGATGTCAACGTAAACGTAGGTGTGCGCCCGTCGTAACGGGCCGCACACTGTCGCGTGACGAGACAATTGGCGCAGTCTTCACAATGCGCCTGAAGTTCGTGATGGCACGGTCGCCGCCGCGAGCTTGCTGCTTCAGGCTGTAACCCGGCGCGTCAAGACGCTGCCGATTACGCCCTTGAACCAGGACTGAGCAATTTCCACGCTATGCGGCGCAGGCAGCGCGGGAACGCTGGCGCGATGCGCTACAACTTCGCGAAGCGCGGCTTCTGGTGCTATGAAGAAGGACTCCGCCCTACCATCGGGAGCGTGGAACTGCTCTTCCGAAGGGGCCATTGCATATCCCGCCGCGTGGGCTGCCGACTGGAGGGATTTCATCTTCATGGTCAACGCCTTTCAAACATGGCGCTCCACCCTC
This sequence comes from Hyphomicrobiaceae bacterium, assembly GCA_036768475.1. GTDB lineage: Bacteria > Pseudomonadota > Alphaproteobacteria > Rhizobiales > Hyphomicrobiaceae > JAEUMD01. Next base: position 233,322 of record DAIPMW010000002.1, read on the forward strand.
GAATGCACAGCCAGCCCTAAAATTGCGCGGACTGAATCTGCACGCCGGGGCCGCTGTCCCCGATGAAGCGCCGAGTTCATGATGATGCAAGCATGTCGCAGGTCAAGTTATTTTTCCGTTCTTCTTGACGTCTGGCTGTCATTTCTGCGTTGCAAAAGCAAAGTAAGATCAATCTTTTGCGATGCACAAGAATTCACGGCGGGGAAATCTCTTTACTTGACATGCGCAATAAGGGGCCTCGTGAGGGGCGCAAAAGCGTCTCATCTGGCAACTCTGGCGGCGTCTTCCACGCGAGTGGCGCCGCTTTCCCGTGCACAACGCAATTCCCTTGCCTCGTATCGATGTCGGCGCGAACATGGAACTTGCCGCGCTTTCTCCCGAGCGTGGAGTGCGGTCGCGCAGGCGCGCACATCGGCGGGTGTTGTCCGGGGACCGGATCTGAGGTTGAGCCAGCCCGGTCCTGCTCTCATCCGCGTGGTCTGAGGGGCTGGCCTTCCCGCGGCCTCCAGGTCGAATTGTGACAGGCTGTTGCGCGCAAGATCGACGGCTGTAGGTGGATGGTGCCAGCCTTCCGCAGCCGTGAGAGGGCTCGGCCGGTCCCCCGCGCGGCTGGCACAAGGGAGTGATGCACGATGTCCAAAAACGGCGGAAACACCAAGGGTGCCCAAAGCGCCCAATCCGGCGCGGGTCGTCCAGCCCGCGCTATTGCATTGATCGGACCCTATCTCTCCGGCAAGACGACGTTGCTGGAATCGATCCTGGAGCGATGTGGCGCCGTGACGCGCGCTGGAACGGTGCAGGATCGCAATACCGTCGGCGATGCGAGCCCCGAAGCACGTGACCACGGCATGAGCGTATCGCTCAACATGGCCGATATTGAATTCCTCGGTGATCATTTCACGTTCATCGATTGCCCGGGCTCCATCGAGTTCCAGCATGAGGGTGCACTGGCACTCACCGCCTGTGATGCAGCGGTTGTTGTATGCGAGCCCGACCCCAAGCGCGTTCCCTCGCTGCAGTTGATCCTGAAGCAGCTTGAGGACCGGGGCATTCCCCACTTCCTGTTCCTGAACAAGATCGAGGTCTCAAACACACCGGTCCGCGAGATCATACCGATGCTGCAGCCGGCCAGCAGCAAACCGCTCGTGCTGCGTCAGATACCGATATGGGAGAACGGCGTAGCGACGGGATTTATCGATCTGGCTTCCGAGCGTGCTTATGTTTACCGCGAGCACGCGGTTTCCGAGATCATCTCGCTGCCCGACAACGGTGGCGACCGTGAGCGCGAAGCGCGCTTCCATATGCTCGAACAGCTCGCCGATTATGACGATGAGCTGATGGAGCAGCTCCTCACCGACATCGAACCGCCACGCGACCGCGTCTTCGACGACCTGACGCGCGAGTTGTCCGAAGGATTGATATGCCCCGTTCTGCTGGGTTCAGCCGGTCGTGGCCACGGCATCTCGCGCCTCCTGAAGGCGCTTCGTCACGAAGCACCCTTCGTCGACAAGACGGCACAGCGCCTCAAGCTCGAAACCACGGCGCAGTCCGCCTTTGTGTTCAAGACACTCCACACGGGACATGGCGGTAAGCTCTCGTTCGTGCGCGTTTTGACGGGCGAGATCCCGGATGGCGCCGTGTTGACCGGTGTTGCAGGCCAAGAGGAACGCGCTTCCGGCATTTTTTCGATGATCGGCGAGGAGCCGAAAAAGCGCGGCACGGCCAACGCGGGTGACACGGTTGCACTCGGTCGCCTGGAGACAATTCATTCCGGCGAAACAATCACCACCGCGCGCAACGCGATCGTCCAGGTGCCGACGCCCGAGCCGCCTTATCCGGTGTACGGCGTTGGGCTTGGCCTGCAGGATCGCAAGGACGAGGTCAAGCTGACGGGCGCAGTGGCCAAACTTATCGAGGAGGACCCCTCGCTGAAGGTCGAGCATGGCAAGGACACCCATCAGATGATGCTGCTGGGCCAGGGCGAAATGCACATGCGCGTCGCACTCGAACGCCTGGAGCGCAAATTCGCGGTGCCAGTCGTGCGCGAACGCCGGCAGGTTCCCTACAAGGAGACGATCCGCAAGAGCGCCGAGATACGCGGGCGGCACAAGAAGCAGTCCGGCGGCCATGGTCAATTCGGCGACGTGCTGATCGATATTGCTCCGCTGCCGCGCGGCGATGGGTTTCAGTTTGCCGAGACCATTACCGGCGGCGCCATTCCCAAGCAGTTCATTCCTTCCGTCGAGATCGGCGTGAAGGACTACATGCAGCACGGTCCGCTGGGCTTTCCCGTCGTCGATATCGCCGTCACGCTGAAAGACGGTTCCTTCCACACTGTCGACAGCTCCGACATGGCTTTCCGCCAGGCGGCGCGCCTCGCCATGAGCGAGGGTATGCCGAAATGCTCACCGGTCCTGCTCGAGCCGATCATGGCCGTCGAAATTCACGTTCCGTCCGAATGGACGGCGCGTATCAACGGCATCATCCCGCAACGTCGCGGCCAGATCCTTGGCTTCGACGCTCGCGACGGCTGGCCCGACTGGGATGTCGTCCAGGCGCACATTCCCGAGGCCGAGATGGAAGATCTGATCGTCGAGCTGCGATCCGCCACGGCGGGCGTTGGTACCTTTTCAGCATCCTTCGATCATCTGGCAGAGCTGACAGGCAAGCTTGCCGAGCAGGTGCTGGCACGACATAAGGCAGAGGCGGCGTAGGGCCTGCAGACCTGCGCCCGCGGCGGTCAAAACCGGTCGGAGCGCGAAAAGAAAAAGAGGCGCGGCCCGCGGCCGCGCCTCAATTCATGCTCACTACGATATCCTGCCGTCGGAGACGTCAGCGATTCAGCATCCTTGCTGTGAGCCATGTTTTTCACGCTGAACCGCTGCGCAGTTCAGCAAGAGCCTGATCGGCTGAGATGGAAGCAGTCGCGCTTCCATCGAGGCCGTGAATCAGTCTCTCAAACAGAGATAGAGCAGGCCACAACGGCCAGACGTGATTCAATCAAAGTCTGACCTGCTCTAAACATATTCTATCAACCCGCCTTGCCCCAGATCTGCTTGACGCGCTGGTCGCGACCGCAGCCGTGCCGGTAGATCGAATAGCGCCACGGGTTTTTGATGTAGTAGTCCTGGTGATAGTCCTCCGCCGGCGTGAACGTCGCGGCATCGACGATCTCGACCACGATTGGACTGCCGATCTGGCCGCTCTTCTCCAGCTCGGCCTTGCTTGCCTGCGCGAGTTTGCGCTGCTCGGCGTCATGCACGAAAATGGCGGGCCGGTACTGGGTGCCGCGGTCACAGAACTGCCCCTTCGCATCGGTGGGATCCACGTGATGCCAGTACCACGTGAGAAGCTTCTGATAGCTCACCTTGGTCGGATCGTAGATGATCTCGGCGGCCTCTGCGTGCCCGGTCTGTCCCGTCGATACGAGTTCGTACGTCGGATTCTTTGTATGGCCCCCGGTGTATCCGGATATCGTTTTCAGCACGCCTGGGACCTTGTCGAAATCGGCCTCCACGCACCAGAAGCATCCCGCAGCGAAGGTCGCGACCTCCGTCTTCGTGCCGGGCGCGATTGGCTCCTCCTTTTGTGCCAGACTGTCGGGCTCAGGCATTGGCCGCTGGGCAACGGCCGATCCGCCGATACTTGCATAAGCGAAGGCCCCAGCCGCAACGACCCCGGCAGCAGCGGCAAGGAAACGATATCGGTCAAGCGGGCGCATTTGGGTCCCTTCCAATTCCTTGTGAGCAAAGGGCCTGATCGGCCTCGATGGAAGCAGACGTGCTTCCATCGGAGCCGTACCAGAACTGCTCGAGGAGGGTCGGCTCAGGCCCCTTCCTTGGGCTCGAATTTCAGGGCGACACCGTTGATGCAGTGGCGCAGTCCGGTAGGCTTGGGGCCGTCGTCGAAGATATGTCCCAGATGCCCGCCGCAGTTGGAGCAATGGACCTCGGTGCGGACCGTGAAGAAGCTCTTATCCACCGATGTGCCGACAGCCTTGTCCTCGATCGCCTGATAAAAGCTCGGCCAGCCCGTGCCGCTATTGAACTTGTTCTCTGACGAATAGACCGGCTGTCCGCAGCCGGCGCACTTGTAGACGCCGGGCGAATAGGTCTTGTCGAGCGGGCTCGAATGGGCGCGCTCGGTTCCATGATTGCGCAGCACGCGATACTGCTCGGGCGTGAGGATCTTCTTCCACTCCTCAGGTGTCTTCGTCACGGGAAAGGTCTCCTTGGTGGTTCCGTTATCTGCGGCCAGGCCCGAACGCAATGCCGCTGCACCGAGCAGCGTACCGAGTGTCGAGACGGCAAGTGTGCGACGTGTGATCATCGGCGTTCCATCCTCGTTTGCGGTCTGATCGGATATTCGAACGACCGCTATTCTTCATTACGCGATGTGCCATCACGAACGGGTGAGGGATTGGCGGCCATTCGATTCTACTGGGCCAGGGATCGTTCCGGGGGCGCGCTCGAAGCGGCGGAAACCCTGGTCCGCGCAACGCGCTGGCTGCACGCATAATGTGTGGGCCAACAAGCCATTTGTCATCATCGAGGGCTCAAATTCCGATCGCGGGCGCCTGCGCGTCCGCTCCACCATTGGCACCGGCGTGCCCCGATCCTTCGCATGATGAAGCCTCCGGCACCTAAGTTCTGGCTCACGGCGTGATGCGAATTGGAATTTTCCGGTCGATGACGATTTCGTCAGGGCTCAGCCGGCAACGGTATGCTAACGTCTCTACACCGGCGACCGTCGCCAACTTGAAGGCTTCCGCGTAGCCCGGATCAATGTCCGCAGCGAGGCTGAGGGCGTTGGCGTCCGCCCTTTGCACCAGATACAGCATAACCGCCCGGTGGCCCGCACGTACCATCCCGGCCAGCTCGGCAAGGTGCTTGGCGCCTCGTTCCGTCACGCAGTCGGGAAACTCCGCCAGTCCTGCCCCGCGCATCAGGTGCACATTCTTGACCTCGACGTAGGCGCGCCCCTTGGTGTCACCCTCGAGCAGGATATCGATGCGGCTGTTGGCGCCGTACTTCTGCTCGCGCTTCAAGCTTTGATAACCTCTTAGCGGCGAGATCCTGCCAGCCTCGATGGCTTCTGTGACGAGCGTGTTGGGATGGCCTGTATTGATGCCCACCAGTGTCAGACCCGAGCCCGCATCGTTCTCGATCATCTCCCAGGTGTGGCGATATTTGCGCGTCGGGCTGTTGCTTTCCGAAAGCCACACGGTACTGCCCGGACCGGTCAGCCCGAGCATCGATCCGGTGTTGGCGCAGGTACAGGTGATTGTCCTGCCGTCGTCGAGCGTGACGTCGGCCAGGAACCGCTTGTAGCGCTTGATGAGGCGCCCGCGAACGAGGGGAGATGTGAATTTCATGGGCGCGGAGGTTACGCGAAATCGGTGAGCCGCGGCAACTGGCGGTATGCAGACCTGAGAGGCGGGTGCTAGACTTTGCGTTGGGTAAAGAAGGAGCCTCCTCGTGTCCGAAGGAACCGGCGTGTCCAGCGGTGCGGTAAATGCTTGCGCGTCAGGTGCTGAGACAGTCAGCGCCGCTATCCTCGTGATCGGCGACGAGATCCTGTCCGGCCGCACCAAGGACAAGAATATCGGTGCCATTGCCGATCATCTCACCGCGATCGGCATCGAACTCGCCGAAGTCCGCATCGTCGGTGACAGCGCCACTGCCATCGTCGAGGCGCTGAATGCGCTCCGCTCGCGTTATGACTACGTGTTCACCACCGGCGGTATCGGCCCGACCCACGACGACATTACGGCAGACGCTGTTGCCGAGGCATTCGGCGTCGCCATCAACGAGGACCCGACCGCTCTGGCGCTGATTGCCGCGCATTGCGAGCGCCGCGGCGTGGCGTTAACGCCGCCACGCCGCCGCATGGCGCGCTTCCCCGCGGGTGCGACGCTTATCAAGAATGCCATCTCCGCCGCGCCGGGCTTCATGCTGGACAATGTGATCGTCATGGCCGGCGTTCCCTCCGTCATGGTGGCAATGCTGGAGGACGCGACCCAATATCTTCGCACCGGGCCGCGCATGCACTCCTTCTCGATTCTGCTCGCGCGCCCGGAAGGTGACGTTGCGGAAATATTGAGGTCTGCTCAGGCCGACCACGCGGATGTGGCTATGGGCAGCTATCCGAGCTACGCTAATGGCATCGCAACCGTCGAATTGGTGTTGCGTTCGCGAGATCCCGTGTGCCTCGCCACTGCGGCCTGCCAGCTTGAGGCGGCGCTTAGGGCGCGCGCCTTGCTGTAGCGAAAAGTTGCCTCTTCTTTGTCGAGGCACACTTTGGTTCGAGGGAACCGTACCGCGACTGTTGCAGGCACGAGGGGTGGGGAGTTCGCCTATCATCACGACGGCAGCACCGAGAGCATGTTTTTCACGCTGAAGCGTGCACCGGTTCAGCGTGAAAAACATGCTCGAAGCAAGGTACTGGATAGCGTTCATGTTTCCGTCAAACATGAACGCGCCCTAAGCCTGCACGCCATCTCCACGCGTAAGACAGGCAAGACTGTTGGCTCGTGCGGCAAATGTTGACGTATCTATTCGAATGCTCGGGCAATGTCGTCGAGGCGATCAACGAGCGATTTCGCGGTCACCTTGGTGCGAGGCGCGCGTTCTCTTGATGGCGCTGCGTCACCTGTTTGCGAAGCCCCGACTGCATCGTCGGCTTTGCACTCGCTGACCTCCGCGTTCTGCGCTGTTGCATCTGCGGCGTCACTCATTGGGCCATCGTCGTGAGCGATAGCATCCACTTTATCGCTGTGAGCAGAGCTGTTGTCGAGGGTTTCGCCTTGGCGCGCCGGATTGACGCTCTCCGGCCAGTCGAATGGCGCCGCACCGCTGGGCTCGTCCGGATAGAGGTCGTAATGCATGTCCAGCGCATCGAGGAACGCAATGATCATCGCGGTGAGCGGCGCCAGCGCGATGCGACCGGCGACGAGGAACTGGTCGCCACCGAGCCTTATAGCGCGATCTTCTGGCAAGTCCGCGGCATCTTCGGCAATGACACCGCGACGGCGCAGATAGGCAATATGACAATCGCCGGTTTCGAAATCCGCGTGCGTTGAATCACCCAGTTCCTCGACCGCGTCGAGCAGCGGCGCCGTGCCCCCGATGAACAACCTCGTCATGCCCGCGAGTTCGCCGGCCGAGCGGGCCAGAACCTGCGCGCGCTTGCGTGCCTTCAACACGCGCCCAATCAACATGGTCTCGAACATGCGCACACGCTCGATCACCTGCCGCTCGGCGGCCAATTGCCCGGCACGTTCGTAACCCGCGCTTGCGGTAGCCGGCACCCACTGCCGCCCGGCGTCTGTCAGGTCTTCCGCTGCAGCCAGTGCTGCGTCGAGATGGTCGGCCAGTTGATAAGTCTGCGCCGGTATCTCGCCATCATCGGGCCCGGAATGGTGAAAGCGCATAGCTGGTCCTGTTTCTCGATCGCGCAAATCTCTTGCGTGCCCGCCAGGGGACGCAACGCAAGTGACTAACGACGCACGAAACAGAAATGCGGAATAAAGGAGTATTTTTCGATCCAATGGACAAATCGCACCGGACGCTAGATCACTTTCATGTTTGACGGAAGCATGAACGCGAGCCAGCACCCTGTTTCGAGCCTGTTGAACTGAACTGCTGCACACTTCAGCTCAACGTGCTCTAGGCGATGCACACGCCGCAGATGTTAGCGCAACTTGCAGCGATTCGCCGGTCAGGAAAAAGGCAGCGCTCAGCCCTTGTTCGCGCAATCCTCCTCATGGAGTGGTTTGCGAATTTGCATACGGCATTGAAATAACAATAAATCTTTCGTGACGTAGGGGGCTTTCCCATGGCGCTGCTGAGTGGGGGAGTGCCACGCCTAGCTCCTGGCCATGGAGCCCGTTTCGCGCGCTCTACGGTCTGCGATGTACAACTTGACGCACCCAGGGAAGTTCGGGTAGCGTGATTGAGTTAGTTAACTAGCTTAGTGCCCTGTTGGGGCGCACGTGCGGTCTGCTGAACCGTGACCGCGTGCCATGTCGGGGGCTTGTCATGTCCAGGAAGCAAAAGCTCGTCGACGCCGCCGCCGGCCTCTTCCACAGGCAAGGGCTGGCGACCACGACGCTGGCTGATGTCGCCAGCGATGCAAAGGTCCCGCTCGGTAGCGTCTATTACTATTTCAACGCCAAGGACGATCTCGTCGCTGCGGTTGCCGAACACAGGGCAGGCGGGATCGAGCGACTGATTGCGCGTCTCGATGAGCTGCCCGATCCGGCAAAGCGCCTCGAAGGCCTCGTGAAGGCGTGGGTCGAGGATCGCCACATCGATGCGCTCTACGGTTGTCCGGTCGGCAGCTTCTGCTTCGAGTTGGCCAGAACGCGCGGACCCTTGAGCGACAATGCAACACGTCCTTTCCGGTTACTGCTCGAGTGGTGCGAGAGCCAGTTCCGGCTCATCGGAGGCGGCAGAAAGTCCTACAGCTTTTCTCTACATCTCGTCTCTGCCCTGCAGGGCATCAGCCTGACCGCTGCGGTGTTTGGCGAACCCGAGCTGATCGCCAGAGAATCAGAGCTTCTGCGCAAATGGTTGCGGGCGATGAAGCGCAACAAGAATCGCAAGGCGTGACGCTGGCCGCGGTTGCTGCGTGCCGGGTCGATGAATCAACGAGCCAGCATCAACAGGAGAGGAAACATGCTACATCTACGTAAGCTGTCGGTAGTTTGTGCCGTCACGATGTGCCTGAGTGGCGCAGCCGTCGCTGATGAGGCGCTTTCGCCTTACGGCACATCGAAGGCCGATCTGCACGAATATCCGACGATCAACGCGGTGTTCGATGCCAACTACACCGATCCCGCCAGTCTCAACATCCTCTACAACTTCGTGAAGAACACGATGAAGCCGCTCAAGGGCAAGATGGTGGTAGTCACGCACGGCCCCGAGCTGCGCGCCTTCGCCAAGGAGAACTATCTGAAGTATCAGGGCACCATGGACAAGATGAAGGAGCTTGCCGACATGGGCGTCGAGTTCCGCATGTGCCACAACGCGCTGAGAGCCGCCGGCTACAAGGCCGACGATTTCCACTCGTTCGTGACCGTGGTGCCGGCCGGCTTCCCTGAGATCGCCTATCTGCAGAGCAATGGCTATTCGTATATCAACCCGCTGCCCTACGGCGTGAAGGATGCACGCTATCTCGATCAGCCCAATCTGAAAAAATGAACACGGTCAGGGGCAGGTGCGCGGTTAGCGAGCTTGCGCTCGCTTAACGGTCAGCCGCGCCAGCCGAGTGCGCGCTCGCGTTTGTGCTGTCGTCGTGTTCTGCTCGCGACGATAGCGCAGCGCGGGCGCGCCCGATTCCTGCAGATGCCTGGCATGCTGTTTAACGCCGCCTGCTCGGAGCCTCAGCAGGCAAAAGCGCGCAAAGAAAAATGCCCCCGGATCGTAAGCATCCGGGGGCAGTTTACATCAGGTACGCACCTACGCACAGGATCGAGAGTAATTAGCTGCACCCGCTCGTGCTGCCGCACGTGTCGCACTTCAAACACGTGCCGTTGCGGACGAGCGTGAAGTTCTGGCATTCGTGGCAGGCTTCGCCTTCATAGCCGCGCAGACGCGCCTCCAGCCGCCGGTCGTCTACCGAGCGCACGCTCGCCTTCACCTCGGTCTTCGTCACGGCGGTCTTCTGGTACATCACCTCCGTCGAGGTCTTCAGGGCGTTCGCGCCATCCGTGGTGAACGCCGTCGCCGCGGAGGACCGCATTTCGGCAACCGTGCTGGCGAGCGATCCGCCGCCGTTGCCGCCGCCATGACCCTTGTAGCCATTGCCGATGCGCACGATGCCGCGCACGAGACCGTGGCTGACGAGCTTCTGCGCGGGTTGGTCGAGCGCCAACTCGTCGTCCGTCTCGGCATCCGAAGAGCCAAGCCCCGTCTCGCCGACGATCTCGCGCGGATCGACGTGAGCCAGATCGTGCCGGCCGAGATAGGAAACGGCGAGCTCCCGGAAGATGTAGTCGAGGATCGACGTCGCGTTCTTGATCGCCTCGTTGCCCTGCACGATGCCGGCAGGCTCAAAGCGCGTGAAGGTGAAGGCTTCCACGTACTCTTCGAGTGGCACGCCGTATTGCAGGCCGAGCGAGATGGCGATCGCGAAGTTGTTCATCAACGAGCGGAATGCGGCGCCTTCCTTGTGCATGTCGATGAAGATCTCGCCGACGCGACCGTCGTCGTATTCGCCCGTGCGCAGATAGACTTTGTGGCCGCCGACGGACGCCTTCTGCGTATAGCCTTTGCGGCGTGACGGCAGCTTCTCGCGCTCCTGCACATGGCCGGCCGCGGACGCAATGCGCGCCTCCTCCTCGAGCTGCGCGACACGCTGTGCAAGACGTTCGGCCGCCACCATTGCACGCTGAATGGCGGGCTTGTCGGCGGTGAGCTTCTCGACCGTCTCGTCCTGCTCGTCCTCGCTCTCGCCGAGGATCTGCGAGTTCAAGGGCTGCGACAGCTTGGAGCCGTCGCGGTAGAGCGCGTTGGCTTTGAGCGCCAGGCGCCATGACAGCATGTAAGACTGCTTGCAATCCTCCACCGTCGCGTCGTTGGGCATGTTGATCGTCTTGGAGATCGCGCCGGAGATGAACGGCTGCGCCGCCGCCATCATGCGGATGTGGCTCTCCACCGACAAATACCGCTTGCCCGTGCGCCCGCACGGGTTGGCGCAGTCGAACACCGGCAGATGCTCGGCCTTGAGATGCGGTGCGCCTTCAAGGGTCATGGCGCCGCAAACGTGCTCGTTGGCCGCCTCGATGTCCTTCTTCGCAAAGCCAAGGAACGCGAGCAGTTCGAACGTCGGATCGCTGAGCTTTTCTGCTGGAACTTTCAGTGTCTGCGTCAGGAAATCCTCACCAAGCGTCCACTTGTTGAAGACGAACTTGATGTCGAAAGCCGTCTTGAGACCCAGTTCGACCTTGGCGATCGCCTCGTCGGTGAAGCCACGGGATTTGAGCGTCGTGTGGTTGATACCCGGCGCCTGAGCGAGCGAGCCGTGGCCGACCGCATAGGCCTCGATCTCCGCGATCTCGCTCGATCGGTAGCCGAGGTTTTCCAGCGCCTCCGGCACCGACCGGTTGATGATCTTGAAGTAGCCGCCACCTGCGAGCTTCTTGAATTTGACGAGCGCGAAGTCGGGCTCGATGCCGGTCGTGTCGCAGTCCATGACGAGGCCTATCGTGCCGGTCGGCGCGATGACGCTCGCCTGCGCATTGCGGAAGCCGTGGTTCTCGCCGAGCGCCAGCGCCCGGTCCCACGCTGCGGTCGCCGCTTCGATCATTGCGCGATCCTTGAGCGATGCGTGGTCGAGCGGAACCGGCATCATAGAAAGCTGCTCGTAGCCGACGCGCTCGCCTCTGGCTGCGCGGCGGTGGTTGCGGATGACGCGCAACATGTCGCTCGCGTTGTCGGCGTAGTCGGGGAAAGGACCAAGCTCACTCGCCATTTCCGCGCTGGTAGCGTACGAGGTGCCCGTCATGATTGCCGAGATGGCGCCGCAGATGGCGCGGCCTTCAGCCGAGTCGTAGGGAATGCCGGCGCTCATCAACAGGCCGCCGATGTTGGCGAAGCCTAGGCCGAGCGTGCGGAAGCGATAGCTGAGCTCTGCTATCTGGCGCGAGGGGAACTGCGCCATCAGCACCGAGATCTCGAGCACGATCGTCCACAGCCGGCAGGCATGCTCGAAGGCGGGGATGTCGAACGACTTGTCGGCGCGGCGGAACGCCATCAGGTTGAGCGAGGCGAGGTTGCAGGCCGTGTCGTCGAGGAACATGTATTCCGAGCACGGGTTCGACGCGCGGATCTCGCCCGATTTCGGACACGTGTGCCAATCGTTGATGGTGGTGTGGAACTGGATGCCGGGGTCGGCGGACGCCCAAGCCGCATTGCCGACCTGCTCCCACAGATCGCGGGCTTTGACAGTCTTGACCACCTTGCCGCCGATGCGCGCAGTGAGATCCCACGTGCCGTCGCGTTCCACAGCATTGAGGAAGCTGTCGGTCACGCGCACCGAATTGTTCGAATTCTGGCCGGCGACTGTGAGATAGGCCTCCGAATCCCAATCAGTGTCATAGGTGTCGAACGCGATGTCTTTGTAGCCCTGACGCGCGAACTGGATCACGCGCAGGATGTAGTTTTGCGGAACCTCGTCGCGGCGGGCCTCCTTGATGGCCCGCTTCAGCGCAGGGTTCTTGGCCGGGTCATAGCAATCCTCGCCATCGGCCTCGCAGTTGACGCAGGCCTTCATTATCGCCTTGAGACGCTTGCCGGCGATCTTGGAGCCGGTAACGAGCGCTGCGACCTTCTGCTCTTCCTTGACCTTCCAGTTGATGTACTCCTCGATATCGGGATGATCGATATCGACAACGACCATCTTGGCCGCGCGCCGCGTTGTGCCGCCCGACTTGATGGCACCGGCGGCGCGATCACCGATCTTCAGGAAGCTCATCAGGCCCGACGACTTGCCACCGCCCGAAAGCCGCTCGTTGGCCGAACGCAGCGAGGAGAAGTTGGTGCCCGTGCCTGAGCCGTACTTGAACAGGCGTGCTTCCCGCACCCACAGGTCCATGATGCCGTTCTCGTTGACGAGATCGTCCTCGACCGACTGGATGAAGCAGGCGTGTGGCTGGGGGTGCTCGTAGGCCGAGGCCGAGAGCGTTAGCTGGCCGGTCTCGAAGTCGACGTAGTAGTGACCCTGTCCGGGGCCGTCGATGCCATAGGCCCAATGCAGGCCGGTGTTGAACCACTGCGGCGAGTTGGGGGCCGCCATCTGCATGGCGAACATGTAACGGTGCTCGTCGAAGAAGGCGCGTGCGTCCTCTTCGGTGGTGAAATAACCGCCTTTCCAGCCCCAATACGTCCAAGTGCCCGCAAGGCGGTCGAAAACCTGGCGCGCATCCGTTTCGCCGCTCATGCGGTCGGCTTCGGCGAACTCGGAAAGTGCCTTCGTATCGGGCACCGAACGCCACAGCCACGAGGGAACACCGTTCTCTTCCACGCGCTTCAGGCGGCGGGAAACACCGGCTTTCCGGAAGTATTTTTGGGCGAGGATGTCGGCAGCGACCTGGCTCCAATGCTCAGGCACCTCGAAGCCTTCCAGGTGGAATACGATCGAGCCGTCAGGGTTTTTGATTTCGCTCGTGGCGCGCCGGAATTGGATCTTCTCGTAGGGTGATTTTCCGGCTTCGGTGAAGCGCCGCGTGATTTTCATGTGTGGTCCCCGCCTCTGGCGATATGAAGTCTTTTCATCGACCGGAGCGGATCGAGCCGCTCCTGGTCTCGCGTTCGTGACGCTTTGGACATGACGCTGGGCACAAAACTAAAGACACAGGCACCCTCTCCGGGGCGCACGCCACGTGGCCCGGTCGATCGACAGTCCGGCTTTTGGAGTGGTGCGCGCTTCTCCCTCAATCGAGGCGCAAACTGGCACTCAGCCGCTGTTGATGCTCTGATTTGGGAACTTTCTTTTGGGAACTCGGATCGTCGGCCGAAACGCTGGCCACATGGTCCTCGTGCTCGAAAAATAACGGGCGACGAGACGGGTACGAGCGAGCCGGATACGTGTGGCTGCCATGCCCGTGCCATGAAGTACAAGTTAGGACGATTCGCACGCTCTCGTCACCACCCCTTGTGGGTGGTGCATACCACCAGACACTAGATGTTGTGGTGTTGGCAACTTGTGAATCAGGCGCTGAAAAGCCCCGGAATTCCGGGGCCGTTGCGGTGGCGCGACATTTCTGCCGCTGTGGAAAGGCGTAAACAAGCCACCATGCCCAAGCGTGGCCCCGACACTAGACCGATTCCGTTCTCCGCTTCTGTTGCATTCGGGCCGCTCCTTATGTCCGTATGGACAGGACGCCACGAGAGCGGCTAGAGCATGTTTCGCTGAAGTGTGCAGCGGTTCAGCGTGAAAAACATGCTCAAAACGAGGTGCTGGATCGCGTTCATGTTTCCGTCAAGCATGAACATGAAAGCGATTTAAGCGAGGAGCATCGACGGCCCGCCGCAGCAGGGCTGCTATCGCAGGGGTGCGGACGTCCGGCCCCTGGACGAGACCAGGAGACGAACGGCCATGGGCATGTTCAAGGAAATATTCAGCTGGTGGGGCGGTAACACCTGGGGCACGCGCCTTTATATCTGGCGCAAGATGCGCTTCGTCGGCGAGGATTCCCTGGGCAATCGCTATTACGAGCAGAAGAAGGGCACCGGCCCGGTAGGCAAGCCGCGTCGCTTCGTCACTTATGTCGACGGTGCCGAGGCATCGAAGGTTCCCCCCGAGTGGCACGGCTGGCTGCACTACACGGTCGACACGCCGCCGACCGAGCAGACGTATCAGGCCAAGCCCTGGCAGCAACCGCATAAGCCCAATATGACCGGCACAACCGAGGCCTATCGCCCCGACGGCTCGATCCTCACGCCTGCTAAGCGGCCGCGCGGCACCGGCGATTATAAGGCTTGGCGCCCCGAATAGGAGACGCACCGAGTGATGGCGAGCCTGGCGATGCAGCAGACCTGGTCGGCTGAGAGCTATGCCGAGAACGCGCGCTTCGTGTCTGATCTCGGCGCTGAGATCCTTTCCTGGCTCGCGCCCCGTCCCGGCATGCGGGTGCTTGATGTCGGCTGTGGCGATGGTGCGCTTTCCGAGCGCATCGCCGCTGTCGGCGCCGACGTGGTCGGGATCGATATCTCGCCGTCGCTTCTCGAGGCGGCACGCGGCCGTGGCCTCGATGTACGCCAGATGAGCGTCACAGCGGCGACCTTCGAGACCGAGTTCGATGCCGTGTTCTCCAATGCCGTTCTGCACTGGGTGACAGAGCCGGAGCGCGCCATCGAACGCATGAGGGCGGCATTGAAGCCGCAGGGTCGACTCGTCGCCGAATTTGGTGGGCACGCAAATGTCGCCGCAATCGTGACGGCAATGCGCGCCGCAGCCCGTATCCACGGTGGCGACGCTGCACTTGCCGCGCCCTGGTTCTATCCGACTTCAGCCGAATACGCCGCGCTGTTGTGCGCCGGGGGCTTTAAGGTCGTGCGCATCGGCCTGTTCCCGCGCCAGACGCCGCTGCCGACCGGAATATCCGGCTGGCTCGGCACGTTCCGCGCGCCGTTTTTCGCCCAGTTCGGCGATCGCGCCGACACGGTGAAGGCCGAGGTGGAGGAACTGCTGCGGCCGGCTCTGTGCGACACAGCGGGAAATTGGACGGCGGATTATGTGCGCTTGCGTGTCGAGGCTGTGGCGGTGTAGGCCGCACTGGAGCCGGTTCAATCACGTCTAATGCTTCCATCTGAGCCGATCAGGCTCTAAGTCACGCTCGCGCCCAAGTTCGGCGCAAATCAGGTATCGAAGTCGGGTGTGAAGTGCCCCTGTGGGGAAACGCTCCATCTCCGTATGTCACCGGGAAAGTCCATTGAGATTGCAGACCGAGACATCCGCGTTCATCCGCAAAGGTCCGCTTGCCGCGCTGACGGTCTTGCTTGCCCTGCTCGTTTCGCACGGTCCGGCACACGCTGACCGTGTCGAGAACGACGTCGCCGTCTTTGCCGCGCTCGACAAGGTGACGGCTCGAATCTCCAAGCTCGAGGTGCCGCTGGGCAAGACGGTCGAATTCGGCTCGCTGAAGGTGACACCGCACATTTGCTACACCCGTCCCGCCACGGAGCAGCCGAAGACCAGTTCGTTCGTGGAGGTCGACGAGAAAGAGCTGGAAGGCGATACGAAGCGCATCTTCACCGGCTGGATGTTCGCCGAAAGCCCCGGGCTCAACGCCGTCGAGCATCCCGTATTCGACATCTGGCTGACCGGATGCAGCAAGCCCAAGGGTGGTGCGCAGGCTGCCGCCAGGGCCGGCCCGGACCAGCAGCCGGCAGCCGAAGGCGAGCAGTCCGGCGACCCCGCCGAGCCGACCATCACCCGTCGCCGCATCCGCCGGTGAACTGGTTGCATGCGATTGTCGAGCACCGTGCCCAGATGATCAGGCGCTGGGTGGCGCCATCCGCGGCGATCTGAGATGGCCGCGCTTGATCCAGACTCTGGCACCCGCATCGCCGACGCGCGCAATCGTGTCACTTCCCGCCGGCAGCCGCAGCCAGGAGTGCTGGACCAGCCTGTCGCCGCCCTCATTAAAGGACCCCTCGAGCACGAGAATCTCCATTCCGTCAGGCGCCGCAAACTGCAACGTCGTATCGGATCTCCATTGCTCCAGAGTCACCGTCTCATGCGCGTCCTGGTAGAGAGGCATGACCTGCACACCGGCCCGTAATGGGTCGTCGGCGAAGCTGCGCGTGTTCGTGTCGATCCGCACATGCTTCCTGTCGTCGGGATCGAACTGCCATAGCTTGACGAAGATGATGCATCCCGGCTCCGATCGCGGCGTGTGGCGCGACATTGGAGGGTTGCGCACATAACAGCCCGCAGGGAAATCGCCATGCTCGTCCTGGAACACGCCGTCGAGGACCAAGAACTCCTCGCCGCCCGAGTGTACGTGCGGCGAGAAGGAGCTGCGTGCAGCATATCGGACGATCGAGGTGGCGCGCGCCACCTCGCCACCAACACGATCCAGCATGCGCCGGTCGACGCCTGCGACAGGCGAAGCAACCCATGGCAATTGTCGCGCGTGCACCACGACACGAGCTGTAAAGTCCGCGTTGATGTGCATCGCCGCTTCTCCGATCACGATGTAATGCTGGGGCGCGCCGCCACCCGTTCACGCCAAGCCTTCAGCGCCCGACAGGACTCGGGCACCTCGACCTTGATGAAGTCGGCGAATGCCAGTCCCACGAACGCCGTAATATCCGCCATCGAGAAGTTGGCGCCTGCCAAATAGGGCTGCTTTGCCAGCACGTCATTGAGATAGTGCATTCCCGCAATCGCACGCTCGCGCTGATGCTCGCCCCACTCGCGACATTGGTATAGCTCGATGTTGGGTCCCAGTCCCGGCGTCGCATGGTGGAAATAGGTGGTGAGGGCATCGAGCAGCCCTGCCTCCGCGCGCCGCTGCATCATGTGTATGGTCGCGCGCTCCTTGGCGTCCCGGCCGGTCAGAACCGCCGGGCCGTACGCGTGATCGAGATATTCGGTGATGGCTGTGCACTCTGCGATCGTGGTGCCATCGTCCAGCTCTAGAACCGGTACCGCGGCGGCAGGGTTCTTGGCCTGGAACTCGGGCTTGCGGTGCTCGCCGGCCGGTACATCCACGGTTACGAAGCTCACTTTGTCGCTCAAGCCTTTCTCCGCAAGCGCGATGCGTACGCGGGCGGGATTGGGAAAGCCTGGATAATCGTAAACCTTCATGGGACAGCACCTCCTGGAGCAGCAAGCATCTTTTTGATTACCTATCTATCGATAGGTAGATAGACATGACGCATCCGAAATGTCATGTCAACGCCCGCGGTTTCGCGCGCCGTAACGACAAGGTGAGGATTTGGCCAGCAAACGCGATGAGCTGCTCGATGCAGCCGAGGATCGTATTCGCCTCGGCGGCTATCACTCGGTCAGCTTCCGCGATCTTGCCGACGATCTGGGCATCAAGAGCGCCAGCGTCCACTATTACTTTCGACACAAGGAGGGGCTGGCGCTTGCTGTTGTGGAGCGCTATGCGGCCCGGTTCTTCGACGCTCTTGCGAAAGAGGCCGAAGCGGCGACGACGCCCCGCGAACGCCTGACCGCATTCTGCCGCATTTACCGGCAGACGCTCGAATCCTCCGAAAAAGCATGTCTGTGCGGCGTTCTCGGCGCCGAAGGCCAGGGGCTGCCGCGCGAACTGATGCGCGCTGTCGGGCAATTCTTCACGGCGAATATCGACTGGGTGGCGACAGCGCTGGGTCGATCGATGCCACCCCGCGCCCGTCAGCGTCGCGCAACCCAGATCGTTGCTGCACTTCAGGGCGGCATGATGCTGGCATCGACGAAGATGGACATCGCCATATTGGATGACGTGATCGCTGAGGTACTGAATGAGGTCGGGTAGGCTGGTCGATTATGGCTGCCTGTAGTGGCCCCGTCTCTCAATCCGCCAGCATCCTCGCCGCCCTGGGTGCGAAATAGGTCAGGACCCCGGCGGCTCCCGCACGCTTGAACGCGAGAAGCGTTTCCATCATCACCTTGTCGCCGTCAAGGAAGCCGCGCTCGACGGCGGCCATCAACATCGCGTATTCGCCCGATACCTGATAAGCGAACGTCGGCACGTCGAAGGTTTCGGCGATGCGACGGACGATGTCGAGGTAGGGCATGCCGGGCTTCACCATCACCATGTCGGCGCCTTCCGAGATGTCGAGGGCGACTTCGCGCAGGGCCTCGTCGGTATTGGCCGGATCCATCTGGTAGGTGCGCTTGTCGCCCTTGAGCGTTGACGACGAGCCAACCGCGTCGCGGAATGGCCCGTAGAAGGCGCTCGCATACTTTGCCGCATACGACATGATTTGCGTATTCGCATATCCCTCGCCTTCGAGCGCGGCGCGGATAGCGCCGATGCGCCCGTCCATCATATCCGATGGCGCGAGGATGTCGCAGCCGGCGGTCACCTGGTTGAGCGACTGCTTCACCAGAGCTTCGAGTGTCGCGTCATTATGAATCTCGCCGTCGATCAACAATCCGTCGTGTCCGTGGCTTGTGTAGGGATCGAGTGCGACATCGAGGATGATGCCGATGTCGATTCCCGCTTCCTTCACCGCCCGCGTCGCCCGGCATACGAGGTTGTTGGCATTGAACGCCTCACCCGCGTCATCCGTGCGCAGTTTGGGATCGGTGTAGGGAAACATCGCCATCGCCGGAATGCCGAGCGAGGCGGCTTCCTTTGCTGCGCCGACAACGAGGTCGATTGACAGCCGTTCCACCCCCGGCATTGAGGCGACGGCTTGACGTTCGCCTTTGCCATCCAGCACGAACACCGGCCAGATGAGATCGTTGGGTGTGAGCACGTTCTCCGCAACCAGCCGGCGCGACCAATCTGCCTTGCGGTTGCGCCGCATCCGGGTTGCGGGAAAGCCGCCCGTCGATGAAGCATGCCCGGTTGTCGGATTGCCAATGGGTGAACGAGATTTGCTCATGTGGGATTACGCCGATGCCAGAGTTTGGCGGCCAACATTCCCGTCTCGCCGGCAAATTGCAAGCCTCCAACGCAATCAGAGGGGCGATCCCGCCCCGTTCCGCGTTGAAGCGCATGTCTATTGGCAGAATACGCCGCTCTCGCGATGCGCCATGTCCAAATGCAAGTGGTTGCGGTGCGCGTTGTTGGCCTCTGGCCCCAGCACAGTGCCGAAGATCTTGCAGGCCGTGTCATGCGCGCCACGCAGAAAACGCTGCTTGCGGATTTCGCTGACGGCGGTTCTGCGCGGTGCGTCGGTGGCGGCCTTGACGCTTTTCACCGTCTCGCTGCTCGTTGGCCCGCCCAGACGCGAGGGCGGCATATCGCCGGTCGCACCGCTCTCGCCGCCACCTGGAATGGACACGGTGATGCGTGAAATGCCATCGACGATGGAACTTCGCGCGATTCCGCCCGCCGGCGCACCGCTGGTCAGGCCGAGTGCGGTTGGTGGCAGATCCGCGGTTCTGTTTGCACCCGCGTTGGTGCCCTGCTCCGGATATGTGCCCTGGCGAAGCGCTGCCCGCTCGTTCGCCTGCCCGCGTCGTTCAGCGGCCAGACGCAGCTTCTCGGCCGCTTCGGCCTTCGCTTTCGCTGCCGCGATCTGGCGGCGGATGTCGCGCTGCGTCGCGCCCCAGTCGGCGAGTAGCATTGTCGAATCGCCTTTCGCAGTCATGAAGCCGGCGATGTCGATTGCGTTGACACGCCCATGCTCAGAAAGGCGCCCGCGTGCGCGCCCATAAGCATTTCGGCACGAATAATCGCTCATCTTGACGATCTTGATAATAGGCCCGCCCAGATGCCGGCGCGCAAGCGGCTGCAGCTCTGTCTTGATCCACGTATGCATGGCCTCTGCCATCTCGCAGTTGACGAGTGCTGGCGGCGAGATGACGACCTCGGGCTTGCGTCCGACGCTGATCAGCCGGATCGGAGCAGGATCGCCGCAAGAGCCCTCTTTGATCGGCTCTTCCTCGACGGCGACCGCCGCGATGCGTTTGAGGATCGCCGCGCAACGCTGACGCGCTGCTTTGACCTCGCCGTCCGACCATGCATCGCGCGTGCCGGAGGCCGCTGCTTTGTCGCGTTCGCGTGCTTCAGTGAGCGTGATTGGCCAGCTCGACGGGACGCCCGCGCCGGCTGCCTTCTGCGCCACCACGCGCTCGTCGGAGGCTTGCGGGGCCGTCGTGCCGGTCTGGACTGTCGCCCGCGCCGGATCGATCGATCGCAGCAGATCGGGCTGGGGTACGAATCGCATGGCCTCGCCGCTCTCGCTCGCGCATGCGGCCGAGACGAAAAAGGCGCTGAGGGTCAGCCCGAGCCAAAGCGTCGAGCCCCACAGTACGCATCGCATCAATTTGAAGTCCCCCTCGCGTTCCGCGCTCTCGCCCACTCCCCGAAGCGCTCTGGCTGCCGCGCGAATCAATCCCAAGTGTCCTGACAATTGGCGATGGTGTATAGCCCCGAATTGGGGCAGGCCAAGGTTCGGCGATCAGGCCCGCGTGCGATAATTGTCGAAGACCGGTGGATGAATAGGAGCCGACGTGGAGAAGCCTGTGGATCAATCGGCCGAACCCGAAATCACCATTGAGCGCCATGGCGCCGCCGCCACGATTATTCTGAATCGTACGCACACACACAACGCGCTGACGGTGTCCATGCACGAGACGATCGCCGCCGCAATTCCCCGTCTGGCGCGCGATGCCAGCCTCTATGTCGTGCTCATTCGCTCAGCCAGTTTCAAGGCGTTTTCAGCAGGGGGCGATGTGCGCGAGCTGATCTTAAGGTATCGCGACGATCCCAGAAGCGCCTGTTCCGCCTTGGCAGATGAATATCGCCTCAACTGGGCACTGGAATGCTTCTCCAAGCCGACCGTATCTCTGATGGATGGTGTTGTGATGGGATCGGGCGTCGGTATTTCCATCTACAACACTCACCGTGTCGCCGGTGCGAACTACAAGTTCGCCATGCCCGAAACCGCCATCGGTCTCTTCCCCGATGTCGGTGTCGCTCACGCGCTGTCGCGTCTGCCCGACGAGATCGGAACCTACCTTGGCCTGACGGGGCGCTCCATCGGGCGCGCCGATGCCTATCATTTGGGCCTGGTGACGCACTGCATCGATGCCGATCGTTTTGATGAGATCGGCACTGCGCTTGCCGATGCCCAGACCGTCGATCCATTACTCGACGGTATGCATCAGGAGCCGGGCGTCGGAGAGTTGGAGCCGCACCGGGAGACCATCGCCCGCTGCTTCGCTGGTGATACGGTAGAGGACATCATCGCCCGGCTGGAGATTGTCTCCGGCGATGCCGGCACTTTTGCCGCGGGTGTGCTGGACGATCTGTCCAAGCGCTCTCCAACGTCGCTCAAGATCACTCTGCGCCACCTTCGGCGTGCCGCAGGTTCCGGGCTTCGCGACGTTCTCATCACGGACCAGCGCCTCGCCTGCCGTTGCCTTGCCGCACATGACTTCGCCGAAGGGGTGCGTGCCGCCCTCATCGACAAGGACAATCTTCCCGTGTGGCAACCCGCATCCCTGGCCGACGTGTCGGACGATGCGGTGGCAGCCTACTTCGAGCCGCTGCCAGAAGGTGAGGAACTGGAGTTGCTTTCCCGCGCCGAGATGCAGGCGTCGCGGAACTGACGAGTGAGCCGTTTCAAAGGACCCTGCACAGTTAGCTAAAGAATATACTACAAGGACCCCCGCTTAACTATTCTTTTACTATGTCTGTTCAGCTAAGATTTAGTCGTCTTCGATATTGTGTCTGAAACCCTGAACAAGAACACACAAGGGTTGCGTAGAACAGTAGCGAGGCACGTCAA
The DNA here is from genome assembly GCA_036768475.1 of Hyphomicrobiaceae bacterium. Classification (GTDB taxonomy): domain Bacteria; phylum Pseudomonadota; class Alphaproteobacteria; order Rhizobiales; family Hyphomicrobiaceae; genus JAEUMD01. The sequence continues at coordinate 255,251 of DAIPMW010000002.1, forward strand.
TGAGTTTTGCGGTTGATATGGCGCGTGGGCGCGCGCCCGCCGAGGATGGCGAGGTCCGAAGCGAGTATTTGCAGGCCTTGCGCCTGATCGAGCGATTGCACCGCCTTTTGCTCGATGTCATCAAGGATGAGTTCGATCGCCTGGGCGGTTCGGACCTCAACAGCGTGCAGGCGCTGCTTCTCTACAACATCGGTTCTGCCGAGTTGACCGCGGGCGAACTCAAGACGCGCGGCTATTATCTCGGTTCGAATGTCTCATACAACCTGAAGAAGCTCGTCGATATGGGCTACATTCACTACAAGCGCTCCGAGACGGACAAGCGCTCTGTGCGTGTGAGCCTGACCGAAAAGGGTCTGGAAGCGAGCAAGGTCGTTCAGAGCCTGTATCAGCGCCAGCTGGTCTCGCTGCAGAAGGTCGGCGAGGTCGATAACGATGACCTGCAGCGCCTCAACCGCTCTCTGGTTCGCCTTGAGCGCTTCTGGTCCTACCAGATCAGCTATCGCCTCTGATGAACCTTGCAGGAGGTGCCCGTCTTTCGGGTGCTTGAAGCAGGTTTGCAGATCGAGGGCGCGTCCGCCGGACGTGTCCTCGTTGGCGTTTGTGGCCTGCCTGCATCAGTTCGGAATGGCCCACACCTGCTGCCTGTTTTGGGCTTTTCAAACGTGAACGTATGCCGCAGGCTGTGCAGCCATGAACCGCACTCCGCGAGGAGGTTTTCCGCGGCGGGTGGGTTTGTGTTCGCTGCACATCATGTTCTCTGCGCATTTGTACCGATTTCGTAATCTCGTTCGCTGCACGACCGGATCTGATCGATGCGATTGAGGCCGGCGCGATATGGTTCCGACGAACCCTGTCGCCTCGGTTTGTCGCATGAGACTGGTTCGATTCTCGGGATCGGTTGGGTGTGGGGCATGCAACTCGATTTCTGCTGCGATGGACCTAGCACGCGGTGCGGTTTTTGGGACCGCAGGACGTTTCGGAGGGACTTGGGGTGGCCAATCTTTCTTCGCCCGCACGGGGCCTGACAATGGCGGCAAGCGCGCTGGCCGCTTTGGCAGGGGCGATAGTCGATGCGCACACGGTCGCGGCCTATGAGGGCAACTCGTGGTTGCGGTTCGGCCCGCTTGGCGACGCCACCAACACGTTCAATTCCCCATCCTCCGGCGCGTACGATCGCAATTTCATCCGCGAATGGGAGGCGAACCCTCCGCGCGGTTATCCGACCCTCTCGCCGGCCAACATCGATGCCACCAAACAGGCCATCAAGCGTTACGAGAAGATCGTGGCTGAGGGCGGCTGGAAGCAGCTTGAGAACCAGGAGCTGCAGTCAGGCATGAGCGGCCGGAACGTCGCCGACCTGGCGACCCGCCTGCGCATCTCCGGGCACCTGCGTGAAGAAAGTTTCTATCCAGACCATTTCGGCTACGAACTGGAAACGGCGGTGAAGCGATTCCAAGCCACCAATGGGTTGACACCCACCGGAATTGTCGACAAGCGCACGATCGCGGCGCTGAACGTTCCTGCAGCGGCGCGTCTGAAGCAGTTGCAGAACGGCCTGTCGCGCCTGCGTGAGCATGCAAATTCACTGGGCAAGAAGAAATACGTGGTCGTCAACATCCCCGCCGCCCAGATCGAGGCGGTGGAGAATGACCATGTCGCCTTGCGCCACACCGGTGTGGTCGGCAAGCCCGACCGCAAGACGCCGATCCTCACCTCCTCGATCCACGAGATGAATTTCAATCCCGTCTGGCGCCTGCCCCCGACTGTTATCCAGATGGACCTCATCCCCAAGGGTCGCCAAATGCAGGCGGCTGGTAAGAACGTGCTGGAGAAATTCGGCATCGATGCCTACGACGGTAATGGGCGCAAGCTCGATCCCGATAAGATCAAATGGAACTCGGCGATGCCGCAGGCGCTGAGCTATTCACAGCAGCCGGGCAAGGATAACCCGCTGGGTTTCCTCAAGATCAATTTTTACAACTCTCATTCCGTCTACATGCACGACACCCCGTCTGAAAGCCTGTTCGGTCGCAATTTCCGCGCCGCCAGCTCTGGCTGCATCCGTGTCTCGAATATCGAGAAACTGGCCGCCTGGATCCTTGAGGACCAGGACATGGGCCTGTCGGAAATTACAGCCCTGAAGAAATCGGGCGAGCGCAAGGACGTCCGTGTGAAGAAGCCGGTGCCGCTCTACTTCGTCTATATAACCGCATGGGCCACCGAGGATGGCGTGGTGCAGTTCCGCCGCGACCTCTATCAACGCGACGGCGTGGGTGACACGGCCTCCGCCTATTGACGCCGGCGATCTGGCCGCCCCCGAAGTTGACCTTCGTCAAGACGGCGCTGCGGCCGTCATGCCAAATCTCGCTAGAGCCTGATCGGCTGAGTGGTGCGCGGTCGTGCTTCGGTCGAAGTCGCGATTGGGCCTCAAACAAAGAAATAGAGCAGGCCGCAACGGCCAGATGTGATTCAATCAAAACCTGACCTGTTCTACGCATTAACTTTTCGCATTCGGGCCTTGAACGGTGCGCAGTTGTTGTTTAAGGGCGGCATAAGCCGTTCTGAACCCCTCACCCGGAATACATCCGCTGTCGGATGGATTGACCGGTTCAGGAGCGACAATAGGCGCCCCCTATCGGACGCAAGAAGGCGTTGCCCATTGGGCATTCACATGCTGCAATAGGTGAACGTGCAGGGGAGTGAAGGACGTTGATGGACTACGCAAAGACGTTTCGCGGTGCGCTCGACAGCATCAGGGCGGAAGGCCGTTATCGCATTTTTGCCGACCTCAAGCGGGAGCGCGGCGCCTTTCCGGCGGCCAAGCAGTTCACTGGCAAGGGCGACATTCGCCCGATCACCGTGTGGTGCTCGAACGATTATCTCGGCATGGGCCAGCACCCCGCTGTTCTGGCGGCGATGCATGAGGCCATCGACACGGTTGGCGCTGGCTCCGGTGGTACGCGCAACATTTCGGGCACCTGCCATTACCACGTCGAGCTCGAGCACGAGATCGCCGACCTGCACGGAAAGGAAGCGGCGCTTCTGTTCACCTCGGCCTATGTTGCCAACGACGCCACGCTCTCCACGCTGCAGAAGCTGATCCCCGGTCTCGTGATCTTCTCCGACGAGAAGAACCACGCTTCGATGATCGAGGGCATCCGCCGCGGCGGCACCGGCAAGGAAATCTGGCGCCACAATGACGTCGCCGATCTCGAAGCTCGCCTGAAGAAATATCCGCTCGACGCGCCCAAGCTGATCGCCTTCGAGAGCGTCTATTCGATGGATGGCCACATCGCCCCGATCGGCAAGATCTGTGACCTGGCGAAAAAGTACAACGCGCTCACCTACCTCGACGAAGTTCATGCCGTCGGTATGTATGGACCCCGCGGTGGCGGCATTGCCGAGCGTGATGGCGTCATGGGGCGCGTCGACATCATCAACGGAACCCTGGCCAAGGGCTTCGGCGTTATGGGCGGCTACATTGCTGCGACCGCCGATACCTGCGATGCGATCCGCTCATTTGCGCCGGGCTTCATTTTCACGACATCGCTGGCCCCGGCCATCGCAGCCGGTGCACTGGCCTCGATCCGTCACCTGAAGAAGAGCCAGGCCGAGCGCGAGCGTCATCAGGAGCGCGCCTGCACCCTCAAGGCGCGGTTGATCGCGGCTGGTCTGCCGGTCCTGGAAGGCCCGAGCCACATCGTCCCGGTCATGGTCGGCGATCCCGTGCACTGCAAGGCCGTCACCGATACACTCCTCGACCGGTACGGCATTTACGTCCAGCCGATCAACTATCCGACTGTCCCGAAGGGTACCGAGCGCATCCGCTTGACACCCAGCCCGGTCCACACCGATGAGCAGATGGATTATCTCGTCGACGCGTTGACCGAGTTGTGGGAGCGCTGCCCCGTCGCCAAGGGTCAATATGTGAAGCTCGCTGCCGAGTAGGTCGGACGCCAGCTTGTCGGACACGATTGAAGCGCTCCCGACAAACGGGGGCGCTTTTAATTTGCGTGCAGATCGATTGCAGGAAATGCCGTTCGCCACGACTGCTCCCACCCCTTCCGGTTGGCAGAGCCTATCCGCCTGGATGGGTATCGCGACGCCGTGTCTCGCCGCCTTGTTTCGCTGATTTAGACTATGGTAGGAAGTCGAACTTGAGCGGTGGCTACCTCGGTCAGCCGGCCGTCAATTCGCGCTTTCATCCGAAAAACGACAACCTGTCAGAACGAGGAAATCGTCCCATGTCGACAGCCAAGGCCGCTTATCCCGCGCCCGCACAGTCGAAGTTCTTCACCGCGCCGTTGGCCGAGACCGATCCGGATATGGCGTCAGCCATCGCCAAGGAGTTGGGTCGTCAGCAGCACGAAATCGAGTTGATCGCATCGGAGAATATCGTCTCCAGGGCCGTTCTGGAGGCTGCGGGCTCCGTGCTCACCAACAAGTATGCCGAAGGCTATCCGGGACGCCGCTACTACGGCGGCTGCCAGTATGTCGACATTGCGGAAAATCTCGCCATCGACCGCGCCAAAAAGCTGTTCGGCTGCGGTTTCGCCAACGTCCAGCCCAACTCCGGCAGCCAGGCCAACCAGGGCGTATTCAATGCGCTTCTGAAGCCGGGTGACACCATCATGGGTCTCTCCCTCGCCCATGGCGGTCACTTGACCCACGGCGCGCCCGTCAACCAGTCGGGCAAGTGGTTCAAGGCCACGCATTACGAAGTCCGTCCCGACACTCAGGTCGTCAACATGGACGACGTGCGCAAGGCCGCGAACGAGCATAAGCCGCAGCTCATTATCGCCGGCGGTTCAGCCTATCCGCGCGTCATCGATTTCGCTGAGTTCCGCAAGATCGCTGATGAGGTCGGCGCGGTGTTCATGGTCGACATGGCCCACTTTGCCGGCCTTGTCGCCGCTGGCATGTATCCGAGCCCCTTCCCGCATTGCCACGTCGCCACGACGACGACGCACAAGACGCTGCGCGGCCCGCGCGGCGGCATGATCCTCACCAACGAGGAGGACATCGCAAAGAAGATCAATTCGGCCATCTTCCCCGGCATCCAGGGCGGTCCGCTCATGCACGTCATCGCCGGTAAGGCGGTGGCCTTCGGCGAGGCTCTGCAGCCCGAGTTCAAGATCTACATCAAGAACGTGATCGAGAACGCCAAGGCGATGGGTGAGGTGCTCGTTCAGAACGGTTTCGCGCTTGTCTCCGGCGGCACCGACAGCCACCTGATCCTCGTCGATCTGCGCCCCAAGAAGCTCACCGGCAACATCGCCGAGAAGGCGCTGGGCCGCGCCAACATCACCGTCAACAAGAACGGCATCCCATTCGACCCGGAAAAGCCGATGGTCACCTCCGGCATCCGTCTGGGCTCGCCCGCCGGCACCACCCGTGGTTTCGGCGTCGCCGAGTTTCAGGAAGTCGGCCGCATGATCGCGGAAGTCCTCGACGGTCTTGCCAAGAATGGCGAGGCAGGCAACGCCGAAGTCGAGGCCAAGGTCCGCGCCCAGGCTATCGCACTGTGCGATCGGTTCCCGATCTACGCTTGATCCGGGCCCCCTGGTAGGGTCTAACAAGGCGCCGGCAGGGCTTGCTCCGCCGGCGCCTTTTGACATCCGGAGAACGAGCATGCGCTGCCCCTATTGCGCGGGTGAGAACACGCAGGTCAAGGACAGTCGGCCGACCGAGGAGAACGCCGCCATCCGCCGCCGGCGCGTGTGTCCCGACTGTGGGGGCCGCTTCACTACGTTCGAGCGCGTGCAGCTGCGCGAGCTTGTCGTCGTCAAGCGATCGGGGCGAAAGGTGCCATTCGACCGTAACAAGCTGGCCACTTCGGTCCACATCGCCCTGCGCAAGCGCAGCATCGATGCTGAGCGCGTCGAGCGCATGATCTCCGGCATCGTGCGCCAGCTTGAAAGCCTGGGCGACGCCGAAGTCCATTCCGAGCAGATCGGCGAACTCGTGATGGAGGCGTTGAAAGGACTGGATCCCGTCGCCTATGTCCGCTTCGCCTCCGTTTATCGCGATTTCCGCGAGGCCTCCGATTTCGCCGAGGTGCTGGGAGAGATCGCTCGTGTGCCGGGCGAGGCGGCAGGTGCTGCCGCCAGAGCGACACGCCACACTCGTGACGAGGAGCGCGACTGGCCGTCAGTTTCTCCAATCACGCCAGAGAAGCATTGAGCGCATATGTCGGCGTCAGCCTTTCCTTCCTCCCGACAGGTGCCGGCCAGAGCCGCACCTAGTGATGTCCGGCCGCCCGAACAGCGCGCATTCGATCATCACATGATGGGTATTGCTCTGCGCATGGCGCGGCGCGGAATCGGCACGACGTCGCCCAATCCCTCGGTCGGCGCGGTGATCGTTGACGAAGTGTCGGGCGAAGTGATTTCCCGCGCCGTAACCGCACCTTCCGGCCGCCCTCATGCTGAGCCGCTCGCCATCGCCGAGGCCGGCGAGCGCGCGCAAGGCAAGACCATGTATGTGACGCTGGAGCCCTGCTCGCATTACGGCAGGACGCCGCCGTGTTCCGATGCCGTGGTCAATGCACGTCTGGCGCGCGTCGTCGTCGCCTTGACCGATCCCGATCCGCGCGTCGGCGGCCGTGGTCTCGACCAGCTCCGCAAAGCCGGCATCACCGTAACGCGCGGTGTGCGCGCGGAAGAGGCGCACTGGCTGACGCGCGGCCATATCGTTCGCGTGACTGAGCGACGCCCGTTCGTGCAACTGAAGGTGGCGCTGGGCGCCGATGGACGCGTGCCGCGAGGCACCGGACGAGAGCCCGTGTTCGTCACCGGTCCGCTTGCGCGTGCGAACGGACATCTGCTGCGCGCCGAGGCCGATGCGATATTGATCGGTCATGGCACGCTCAAAGACGACAACCCTGACCTCACCTGCCGTCTTCCTGGACTTGCCCACCGTTCACCCATCCGCATCGTCCTCGCTGCCGATCCCAGTGGCATCGAAGAAAGCAGACTTGTCCGCACCGCATCCTCCGTCCCGGTCCACCTCGTAACGACAGCCGCAGGTGTGGCGGTCAATGCCGAGTCAATCGGCCGACTTTCAGCCGCCGGCGTCGTGATTCACGAGGTCCGCGCGGTCGGGCTGCGCATCTGGCTGCCGTCGTTGCTGGAGCGCCTCGCCGAGATCGGCATCACGCGCCTGCTGGTTGAGGGTGGCCCGTCCGTGTGGCGCGCCTTTGCCCGCCATGGCCTGTTCGACGAGGTGATCCTCTTTCGCGCGCGATGTTCACAAAGCGATGGAGTGGCGCGAGCGGTAGGTGAAGCCGAAGCCGCTGCCGACCTGCAGCGCGAGGCCGGGATGACGGGCCTCGTCTTCCATGCCCGCCGCCACCTTGACGGCGACGATATGCTGGTTTTCCGCCGGCCGTTGGGGCACATCACTGTTATGGCCCCAGCCGTACAATCATTCGGCCATCCTTGAGGAAAGTCGCGATATGTTCACAGGTCTCATCACCGATGTCGGCGAGGTGATCGCCCGCGAGGGCGGCGTCTTCACGATCGAATGCGGGTACGATCCCGCCAGCATCGCGCTGGGTGCTTCGATCGCGTGTGACGGCGTGTGCCTCACCGCAACGAACGTGGCGCCATCGGCGTTGGGCTCGGGCAGCCGCTTCACCGTCGATGTTTCGAACGAGACGCTGTCGAAGACCACACTGGACACCTGGCAGCCGGGTCGCGCTGTCAATCTCGAACGCCCCTTGACGTCCGGCGACGAACTCGGCGGACATATCGTCACGGGCCATGTCGATGGGCGTGCTCGTATCGTCGATGTAACCGCGGATGGGGAATGCCGTCGCTTCCTGTTCGAAGCACCCGAGCACCTGGCCATGTACATCGCGCCGAAAGGCTCGGTGGCCCTCGATGGGACGTCACTCACCGTCAACGAGGTCGCAGAAACGCGGTTTGGCGTCAACCTGATCCCCCACACCTTGACCGCGACGACCTGGGGGCGCAAAAAGCCGGGCGACGAGGTCAACCTCGAGGTCGATTTGTTCGCGCGCTACGTCGCGCGCCTGATGGAGTTCCGCCCGTGAGTGAAGCGCGGTCAAAGCGCGTGGTGAAGAAGCCTGCGGCAGGCAAGCCGATGCCGAAGAAGGCATCCGCGCCGGCGCGCGCCGATAAGGCTGCGCGGAGCACGGGCAAAGAGGATCTCGCCAGCACCGCCGAGATCATCGAGGACCTGCGCAACGGCCGAATGGTGATCCTGGTCGATGCACCCGACCGCGAGAACGAGGGCGATCTCATCATCCCCGCGCAGATGGCCACGCCCGATGCGATCAACTTCATGGCTATGCATGGCCGGGGTTTGGTCTGCCTCGCATTGACGCATCGCCGTGCCAACGAGCTGAAGCTCGAGGCGATGGTGCAGAACAATGCCTCGCGCAACCGCACGGCCTTCACCGTGTCGATCGAGGCCAAGGAAGGAATCTCTACGGGCATTTCTGCGCACGACCGCGCGCGCACCATCGCCACTGCCATCGATCCTGAAAAGTCAGCGGACGATATCGTTTCGCCCGGCCACGTCTTTCCGCTCGTCGCCCGCGACGGCGGCGTCTTGATCCGCGCCGGCCACACCGAGGCGAGTGTCGATCTGGCCCGCATGGCCGGTCTCTCACCTGCCGCTGTGATCTGCGAGATCATGAACGACGACGGTACGATGGCGCGCATGCCCGATCTCGTCCCGTTTGCGAAGAAGCACGGTCTCAAGATCGGCTCGATCGAGGAGCTGATCGCCTACCGGTTGAAAAACGACACCATCGTGCGCCGCATCGCCTGCAAGCCTGTGAAGTCCAATTACGGCGGCGAGTTCGACATGTGCGTCTACGAGACAACGGTGGAGCCCGGCGAGCACATGGCGCTGATCAAGGGCGACGTTGCCAACGGCGAGCCGGTGCTGGTGCGCGTGCATGCTGTCGATCCGCTGATGGACCTCGTCGGAATCGGGTTTGCGTCCGGCTCGGGCCTCATCGAAAAGGCTATGCGGGCGATCGATGAAGAGGGGCGCGGCATCATCGTCGTCCTTCGCGATCTCGATCCGAGGCTTCTGTCGGAACGCATGCACGACAACCCGCGCCGCGCCAAGACGCCGCGCGGTGACCGTCCTCAGGTGGAGATTGGCTTCGGCTCGCAGATCCTGCGCGACCTCGGCGTCTCCGATATGATCTTGCTGACGAACTCGCCTGACCATAAGTACGTCGGTCTCGAAGCGTTCGGCCTGCAGATCGTAGGCACGCGCAAGATTGGGTGATCCAAATGGTACAGGTGAAATCAAAGGCCGGCGCATCCCGTCCGGTCGGCGGCAATCGCTTCGACGGCTGCCGTATCCTCGTCATCGAAGCGCGGTTCTACGAGAACATTGCCGATGAGTTGGCCGCCGGCGCAATCGCCGAGATCGAGGCCCAGGGCGCAAGCTATGAGCGCGTCGTGGTACCCGGAGCGCTGGAAATTCCGCAGGTGCTGGTAGCGGCCGTTGCCGCCGGCCGTTTCGACGAGGGCATGGCGGATTATGATGGCGTGGTTGCGCTCGGCTGTGTCATTCGTGGCGAGACTTCGCATTATGATATTGTTGTCAACAATGCCAATCACTGGCTGATGGAGGTGGCGATCGGCCAGGCCATTCCGGTCGGCAATGCCATCCTGACGGTCGATACCGAGGCGCAGGCGCTGGCCCGCGCTCAAGGTGGGCGCGAAGGCAAAGGCGGCGATGCGGTGCGCGCTTGCTTTGCACTGATCGATGCAGCACGCCGGTTCCAGGGCGAGGAGCAATGAATACGCGGGCGAAAGGCGGGGCAGGCCGTGGGGCGCGTTCGCTGGCGCGGATAGCAGCCGTGCAGGCGCTTTACCAGATGGATATGGCCGGCACCGACTTGAACGATGTCATCCGTGAGTTTGAGACGTTGCGCTTCTCGGCGAGCGAGCAGGCGCCCGGGGCCGGCGAGACGGATGCGCAGTTCTTCGCCGATATTCTGCGTGGCGTGGTGCGCCGCCAGCGCGACATCGATCCGGCGATCGACGAGCAACTGGCCACCGGCTGGCGACTGGTCCGTGTCGACTCGATCCTGCGCGCGATCCTGCGCGGCGGCGTGTTCGAGCTGATGGAGCGGCGAGACGTGCCCGCGCGCGTCGCCATCAACGAGTATATCGAGGTCGCTCACGCCTTCTTTGATGGCGATGAGCCGAAGGTTGTGAATGGCGTGCTCGATCGCCTGGCGCGACGTTTGCGCCCGAAGGAGTTCGAGGCGCGTCCGGCTGATGCCGCGGAAGGTTAATGCGCATCGCTCTGCCGAGGTAGGCACATATGAGCAGCAGTGCCGATGAACGACTCGAAGGCGAGGCCGCAATCATCGGCGAGTTCTTCGCACCTCTCACCGAGGGCGACAAAGGCGCTGCCGGCCTCACCGATGATTGCGCGTCTCTCTCGCCCGAGCCGGGTACCGATCTCGTCATCACGACCGACAGTCTGATTGAAGGCGTGCACTTCTTTCCAGGTGACGTGCCCGCATTCAAGGCGCTGGCCGTCAACGTGTCCGATCTGATCGCCAAGGGGGCGACGCCTGAGCGCTATCTGTTGACGCTGGCGCTGCCCGGGCCGCCAACGCGCTCGTTCTTGACGCGTCTCGCTGCCGGACTTGCTGACGCGCAGCGGGACTTCGGCTGCCGGTTGATTGGCGGTGACACGGACAACACGCCGGGACCATTCACCCTGACCATAACCGCAATCGGCGTGCTTCCGGCGGGAACGATCGTGCGCAGGAGCACGGCGCGCCTTGGAGACATCATTGCGGTGACGGGCACGATCGGCGACGCCGGCCTCGGTCTGGTGCTCCGACAGAACGCCGCACGCGCACCGTTCGCCGGTCTTACCGAACAGCAGGCCTCTGAGCTCATCGCCCGTTACGATCGCCCGATGCCGCGCCTTGCGGCTGCCGCACTGGTGCGCGACTACGCAAGCGCCGCCATGGACGTATCCGATGGTCTTGCCAAGGACCTCGCACGGCTCGTCGCCGCATCAGGCGCCGGTGCAGATGTACGACTGGATGCCGTGCCGGTCTCGCATGCCGCCCGCACGATGTGCGAGCGCGGTGCGGTGCGCCGCGAAAACCTTATCGCCAGCGGTGAGGATTACGAGGTGCTCTTCACTGTGTCTGCGGATCGGTGGCCGGAACTGCAGGCGGTGGCCGAAAAACGCGAAGTCCCGGTGACGCAGTTGGGTGTAATCACAGAGGGCCCGGGCGTGATTTGGCGCGCTGCCGACGGCAAGCCGCTGCATCTTGCAGCAGATGGCTGGGATCACTTTTGATGGATTTGAAGGAGGTCGACATCAGGCGGTATTGCTTCGACCACCGTGACCCGTTTCTCCAGTCATAGTCTGACAGTCTGCTTCACGCCTTCGCTCAAAGCGCAAAGCTTCCATCTCAACCAATCGGACACGCGAGTAATCGGCTGGCAGAAAGCAGGCTCACGAACGTCCCTAGTCTGAGTGTTATTGGCAACAAGGGTGCTGTTTTGCGGCAACATGCAAAAGTAATTGAACGGATGTGTTTGTTTTCCGCTGTGGAGATATGTCTTTCTTTGGCCATATCCGTTGGGCCTAAAGAGTTACTGTGATTGCTGAACCGCAAAGTTGCCAAGGACATGGCAAACAGGACGAAATCGGGCCGATAACGGTTTGACGACCGGACATCACGAACGGTCGCGGCGCACCGCTGCGGGACGTGCGACCTTTGCGGCAGTTGTACTGAAGGCATCCCGGCCGCACAGGTATGTGGAGGAGAGTGTCCGGGATAGGGCCGGGCCGAGTGGCCGGCAAGGTTTTGTGTCGCGAATGCGGCTAATCGATCAGTCTGATCAAGCGACAGGATTCTCGGGGATGGTGCGAATGCACGAAGTGTTGAGCCGTCTTGGCTGGACGGGCTCTGTTGGGTTTGTCTTGGCGATCTTAGCGGTGCCGATGTTTGCTGCAGTGATTGCCACGTCGTCGACTGCGTCGGCGCAGGAGTGGTGGGAGCAGATCCCGGGGTTCGGCGCGCCATCGTATTCCGAGCGGCGCGAGCGCGTCCGGCCAGCAGTCCGCCGCACTGAGGAACAGGGTGCGGATGGGTTCGAGGATCTGCGCGCCAACGCGACGCCGTGGCTCAGCGATGTGACGTTGACGGCGATCGACAACGCGATCGAGCGGTACGAGCGTATCGTTCAGCGCGGCGGCTGGAACACGATCCCCAAGGGCCGCACCATTCGTCCCGGCGATGACGACGACCGAATTCCTGCGATCAAGGCCCGCTTGCGCGCGACCGGTGATCTAGGCCGGTCGCAGTCGTACTTCGAATCGCTCGGCCTCGATGACAGCGTCGAGCGTGCAATACGTGGCTATCAGCGCCGCAACGGCCTGCGCGTCACGGGGCGCGTCGATCGCGCCACTCTGGCAGCACTCAATGTTCCGGCTAAAGCGCGGTTGGATCAGCTCATCCTCAATCGCCGCCGTATCGTCGATTTGATGCAGCCGCGCGTCGAGAACCGCTATGTGCTCGTCAATGTTCCAGCCTTCCAGCTCGAGGCCGTCGAGAGCTACGAAGTGAAGCAGCGACATCGCGTGATCGTTGGACGCGAAGGACGCGAGACGCCCGATCTGAAGGGGCAGATCAGGGCGCTCAACTTCTTTCCCTACTGGCGCGTGCCCACCAGCGTCGCGACGCTCGATCTCATTCCGCGTGTGCAGCGCGAGCCCCAGTATCTGAGCGAGGAAGGCATCCGCATCTACGACGGCAGCTATGACGGGCCAGAGATCCAGCAATCGCAGATCGACTGGAGCACCGTTGATAAGAACCGCATTCGCTTCAAGCAGGATCCCGGCGCGCGCAATGCCCTTGGCCTGGTGCGTCTCGACATGTCGAACGAGCATGGCGTTTACATGCACGACACGCCGATGAAGAATCTTTTCAGCCAGGCCGGCCGCGCATTCAGCGCCGGATGTGTCCGGGTGCAGGGCGTATTCGATCTGGCCGAGTGGATTGCCCAATACGAGTCGGGCTGGGAGCAGCCGGGCCGGGTGCGTGCGATCCTCGATGCGGGCCAGGCTGTCGATTTGCAATTGACGCGGCCGGTGCCGGTGATCTTTGCCTACATCACGGCCTGGGCGGAGCCAAACGGCGAGGTGAATTTCCGCCATGACATGTACAACCGTGACGGCTCTGCAGCGCTGGCCGCGCGCGACATGTCCGAGCCTGATCCAGATCAGCCCCCGCCGCCGTCAGGCGGCATCACCCCATGAGTCGCCGTCAGGCGGCATCACCCCATGAGTCGCCGTCAGGCGGCATTACCCCATGAGCCACCAAGGCGGCAGGTGTGAGCGTCCGTCACGGGTATGCGATCGTGGTGCGTCGCAACAAGTCAGGACCTGCCCAAGCCACGCCGGTCAGCCAGTGGCGGCATAGGGCAAACTGTTCACTGTGCCAGTTTGTCGTTATGCACAACACGACATCTACGTATTATGATGGTTGTTATGATCAAGGCTGAAGAGAGGATGTCAGCCGTTGATCGCATGGCACCTGCCAGGTTCGCGTATCGAAAGAGATACCCAGAAGGTCTCGCGGACACGCTGAAATAACCTCAGAAGGGCCGCGCAAGACCTGGGAGGTTCCAATGAGCAACTCGCAACCCACGCCGTTGCGCCTTGCCAGCGCACGCGAAACCGATTCTATCGAGCGCCTGGCAATTGCGTTCGAAAAGAGCGCCCGACGTTGGGAAATGGTCGCCTATCCCGCGATGGTCCTGTTCACGCTGCTCGCGGTTTTTGGCTTCTACAAGATCTACTCGGTCTCTGAGAACATGCGCATCATGGCTGAGCGGTTACAGCCACAGATGGGGGTGCACATGGACAAGCTGACGCTGTCCATGGAGTCATTGACCGCAAATGTCGCGCAGATGTCGCGCAACATCGATGCCATGCAGCAGCGCGTTGCCACCATGTCCGCGGACACAAAGGTGATGTCTGAGCAGATGAAAGTTCTGGCGACGATGGATCGGAACATCGCCCAAATGAATCAGTCAGTGACGGCCATGACCGCTCACACCGACATGATGCGCTGGAACATGGCGACGATGAATCAGTCCATTCAGCGGCCCATGAATTTCATGAACAGCTTCATGCCCTGGTGAAGATCACCGCCAACCACAACGGCCAGACGTGATTCAATCAAAACCTGACCTGCTCCAAGCGTGCGGCGATCTGCCCGCAGTGATGATCCGGATCATCGTGCAATCTGGCGTTGTCTGCGATCAGAGCATGACAACCCGCCGCACCAGGCTGTCTTGACGATGCCGCGCGGCTCAGCGCAAGCTCGGCCTGCGCTTTGATTTTAGCAAGTCACGCGCCAACAAGTGACGGCCGTAGCAAGGGTTCGCAGAAACCAGCCGGCGTCCCCAAAAAAAACCTTCAATCAACGAGAATGGAGATGACGAATGAGCAAGGATCCTTGCTGTTTCGGCTGTGATGGTTGCGTCAACCTGCTGATCGAGACTCTGGTGTTCGTCGGCGTATTCTTCGCCGCGATCGCCGCCACGGTGCTGCCGTTGATTTTGTAATCCGCAGGACTGCTTCGCGATCTGCCATAGGCCGCACAAAGGCAGTGGCAGTTGATCCAGGAATTATGCCGGCCGCGTCACTCAGAATGTGACGCGGCCGGTTCGATTCTGTGGCCGCTCTTCCACCGCTCAGTTGTGTTGCGAGGGCTGCACGGGGCAAGGCACGTTGGTCTGAGCTTCGAGGTCTTTCGCTTTGTCGGCATCGAGGTGGCGCATCACGTCGATGAGGCAGGCCGCAGGTCCGGGCTGGCCAAGGCGGATCAGACGTTGCGCCGTCTCGTAGTATTGCGCTGCAGCCTCCGGAACCTTGCCTTGCTGGAAGTAAATGTTGCCGAGTTCGCCGGTCAGGTCCGGGACATCGGGGAAGCGCTTCGTCAGATCGAGATAGGCGGTCACGGCTTCCGGCTTGCCCTTTGAGAACGCTTCTCGCGCCGCCGCCCATTCCTTCAGCATCTGTCCGCGCGTATCGGATGAAGCCGCGGGTTCAGGCGTGGTCGTCGCTGCCTCGCCGCGCGGCAGTGCTGCAGTCGACTGCTTCGAAGATGCCGTCTCGCCACCAGTCGCTGCCGCAAACGGTGGGGTTGTGGCAGCTCCATGCGATGGCGCCGCAGCTTCCGTTTTGGCAGGTGAAGCGGACGGGGCGTTGGATAAGGTGGCAGGCCCGGCTTTCGCTTGCGTCTCGGGCGCGGTTCCACGGGAAAGACTGACGCCCTCGGAACTCTCCGCGGCCTTGGGTGTGGCGGCGGCGGATTGGCTCTTTGCGGCCGCATCATTTTCCTCGGCTGACGACGCAGCAGTCGTTGGTGCGGCGGTCTGCGCAGACGGAGGCGTCGTGCGGCTTGCGAGGCGCGTTCCAGGTGGCGTGCTCATCCACTGGCCGAGCACCTTGTCGGCGCACACCGTGTTGCCGACGTCGCGCAGAATTGATGCGTGATAGAGATATCCGAGCACGCCGGCCACCGCGATACCAGCAAACAGCAGGTGGCTGAACAGGGAGCGGAAGAAACGAGCAATGGGGCCACGCTGAGTGCGCCGGGTTGGCTCCTCGCGCATTGGTATCGGCCGCGGCGTCTCGGCAGGCGCTGTATCGGACGACGCTTCAGTGGGAGGCGTAACCGTGTCGGCCGTGGCGGTGGCGGTCATGCCGCCGCTGGCAGCAACTTCGGTGCCAGTCGTGCCAGTATCGGTGGCGGCGGCGGTGCCAGCCGTCGATGTGTCGTTGTCGGTCGTCGTCATGGCGTCTCACATGTCACCGCCGGGCGGTGTCTCCTTCGATCAATGATGAGCGGGGCGAGATGCGAGGCGATGTCGGAGGCATTTGCTACCTCGTGCCGTGTCCGACGACACGATGACAGCCGCTGTGAAGAGTGCTTGAACGAAGCCCTGCTTCAGCATCTCCGGAAGGCCCCTCTCGCTCTTGGCCGTCATTACAACACGAGGCCGTTTGCAGGCGCGCGGTGCGCCCGGCTGCTCGCCTTCCGTACAAAACTTCGCTTTATGCCAAGGCCGCTGCGCCAGCGGTGAAACCGGTCAGCACCACCCGGTTTCACCGCTGTTGGCGGGATCAGTTGGAAGGCGCTGCGGGAGCTGCAGGTGCCGCCGCAGGGGGTGGCGGGGGAGCATAGCCATAGCCCGGATAGCCCCAAGCACCCGGATAACCGCCATAAGGACTATAGCCGTAGCCGGGATAGCCGCCCCAGCCGGAACCTGGGCCGCCCCAGTAGCCGGGATAGCCGCCGTAGCCATAGCCCGGATAACCGTAGCCGCGGCCTGCGAGGTTCGAATTGCCTGAGAAGTTCATCCCGAAGTTGCCCGAGCCGGAGCCGTCGCCCCAGCCATTGCCCCAACCGGGACCACCCCAACCTGGACCACCCCAACCGGGTCCGCCCCAACCGGGGCCCCAGCCCCAGGCCTTTGCATCGGATGCCGAGAAGGACACGGCGGTCATGCCCACCAGTCCTGCCACAGCAAGCGTCTTAAGCACTTTATGCATTGCTGTACTCCTTTACGCGTTGTCTCCCTCCTTGAAATTTCATCAATCTTCGCGACCGTGACGCCGAGAGGAGGGTCCACGTCGTCACCGTCGTTCCGGCTGGTCTCGTATCGCACCGGTGATGGAAGGAGGCTCCATCACCGGCAGGACAGGAGAGACCACCGGCCCCGTCACCGGCAGCGCTTGAAGACTTGTTTCAGCGTTGCCGGCAATGAGGGGAGCCTTACTTCTGCTGAGGTGCAGCCGGAGCGGCCGGCGGCGGGGCCGGCGGCGGCGCGTAGCCATAAGGCACGCCATAGCCGTATCCCGGATAGCCGACACCGGCGCCCTGGGTATTGGCGCTGCCGCCCATCGACATGCCACCGGAGACGTTACCGCTGCCCGAGCCGCTGCCCTGGTTCCAGCCGTAGCCACCTGGATAGTAGCCGGGGCCGCCAGGATAAGGCGGCGGCGGAGGCTGCGTGCCCGCAGTCGCGGCCGGAGCCTGCTCGGCGGGTGCATGCGCCTTTGGTGCGGCCGGAGCCTGCGGAGCGGCTGCCTGCGGAGCGACCGGAGCTTGCGGAGCCGCAGCCGGCGGCGGCGGCGGAGCGTAGCCGTACGGTGATGGTGCGCCATAGCCATAGCCCGGATAGCCGTAACCGTAACCTGGATAGCCGTAGCCATAGCCCGGGTAGCCGTAACCGTAACCTGGATAGCCGTAACCGCGGCCGGCGAGGTTCGAGTTGCCCGAGAAGTTCATGCCGAAGTTGCCCGAGCCCGAGCCGTCACCCCAGCCGTTCCCCCAGCCCGGACCGCCCCAGCCGGGGCCCCAGCCCCAGGCGTTGGCCGTGTCGAGCGGGATAGCCGCAGCACCGACAGCCAACATGGCTGCAACCGCTGCGGAACCTAGAAGATGTTTCATGCTGTTACGTCTCCTGTCGTTTCGGCCCCCTGGCGAAGTGCTCGGTCAGTGCATTCCGGAGAGGAGGGCCTGATCCCCGGAGAGGTCGTTTCTTTCCGTTTGCCGTCAGTAGAACGGCAGACCGAGATAGGGTGATGCGCCGTAGGGTGCTGGATACATCGGTGAGAGACCCGGATACGCGCCGAAGCCCGGCGATAGTGTTGTCGGTCCGGCAAATCCTGGATATTGCAGTGCGCTTGCCGCGCCCCACGCAGGCGCCATCACCGGAGCGGTGGGCGCGACCTGCTGCGGTTGTGGATTTTGCTGTACGGGCTGCTGCGGGCGCACGGTTGGATCGCCACCGAGAGGCGGGTAATTTCCGAGTACCTGTCCCTGCGGCTGGTAGGCGTAATAGACCTGCGGGGCGCTGGGCTGCTGCTGTGGCGCGATGTTTAGGGGTGCGGACTGTTGCAGTGCTGCCTGTGGCGGCGCTGCGTACTGCGGTGACGGCATGGCAGGGGCGGCCTGATACATGATGGCTCCCCCCTGTGTCGCGGTGGCATAGGACGGTGCACTGGCGATGTAGGGTGCGCTGCTCACGGTGCCGGTCGTCGCCGGCTGATATGCATAGCCTTGGCCGAGAGCAGTGTTCTGGGGCAGCCCCGACGTCTGCGGCACGACGAATGTCCCAGGCGCCTGTTGTTGTACGACGTAGCCCGCTCCGAAGCCGTATTGTGGCGTCTGCGTGTAAACCTGTGGCACGTGTTGCGGCGCCCCTTGCTGCACAGGCGAGCCGGGCTGCACTTGCGCCGGCGCCGGCGCTTGCGGCGGGATGTACCAGGGGTTCGACTGTGCATGGAGATTTGCGCCCGGTGTCGCCACCAGCCCTGCAAGGATCGCCAAGCTCGACAGTCGCACGGTCATCGCCTTTGTCGTCTCCTCAACGCTGTCCGCCGGCCGGCGCCATTGGAGCTGCCGGTGCCGGTTGTCCAACTCCACCCCACCACTGCGGCGCCCGCCCCGCTTGCGGATAGGCGGGCCTCGCCTGCCAGTTGGTGTACGGCGGCATCGGTGGCGCCCATTGTGGTTGCACCTGAGCGGCAGGCGCATAGGCGGGCGCAGGTGCGGGCTGCTGGGCGACCGCCGGCTGCTGCTGGGGTGGTTGCGCTTCGGGTTGCTGCGGCTGTGGCGCGGGCATCTGCTGCGGCGCTGCCGGCGGTTGTGGTTGCGCCCAGTAGGGTCTTTGCATGGCCCACGGCTGGTACCCGCCATAGCCCGGTTGGCCATACGCCTGCGGCTGACCCGCAGCCGCACCCCATTGCGGCGGATAGCCATAGGCTGCGGCAGCCGGAGCCGCCGACGGTGCCGGTCCTGTTGCGGGAGCAGGTGAAGGGACCGGCTGTGAAGGAATTGCCGGCGTCGCCGTTGCCGAGTGAACGGTGGGTGTGGCTGGAGCTGCGGCCGCGGCTTCCGGCTCGCGGGCCGGTGCGGTGGCCGACTGCGCAGCGGCCGATGGAGGCGCTGCTGGTGCTTGTGGCGGCATGAAACCTAGCGGCGGATAACCGCCCTGCAGCGCGGGTGGCATTGGAGCTTGCGGTGCGGTGCCCACGGCGGATGGTGCCATCGGCGCGGGCGGAATTGGTGGCGCTGCCTGCGATCGTGCGGGTGGTTGTGGCGCCGTTGATGGAGTGTCGGCCGCGGCAGGCGCTGGAGCCGCTGGTGCTGGTACTGCGGCTGCTGCGGGAGCGGGTGCGTTCGCGTCCGCGGCTGGCTGCGCCGTCGGCTTAGCAGAAGCTGCGGCCTTGTCTGCCTCCTGAGTCTGGATCCCGGTTATCGGCGCATACGGTCCAAGCGGCATCGTCTCCGGCGGTGGGGCAGACGGCCACGGCCCCGCTGGCGCAGTTGGCGCCGGTGGTGTGCCTTCCGGCCCACCACCCGGATCGAAACCGAGTGGCGGATAGCCGCCCGTGCCCACCGGAGCGGGCTGAGCGCCGACACCCTGCGCTCCGACCATGCCTGGCGCGACGCACAGGACCGACGCGGCAGCGACGAGCGCAATCGCGGTGTTGAGTCTGAGCCGGGATGTCATCGTCATCATGCGTCACCGTCCATTTCGATCGCCCGGTTGGCAACGAGGGCACGGGCCTGCCCGATCCAGTCTTCCCGATTAATGCGACCGTTGATGGCGAGCATTGAGCTGATCCGCGCGACATCTTCCGGCGTCCACATTGCGATGTCGGCGATACCGGACACGCCGAGCGCTTTCAGCTGCGCGGCTACGACAGGACCAATTCCGGTGATCTGTTGCGGATCGTCTCTGTCGTCGCCGCCTGCGCCATCCGGCTCGTGCCGGGCCGCACCGCCGCTCGCCAGCCGCACGGCATTCTCGGCGGCTTGTGCTGCAGCGTCCTTGGCAACCACAAGATCCGTTTCCGGCTCGCGCTTCGCCGCGGCTTCGGGGTTGGTGCTGCCGGTTGCTGTAGTGCTGCCCGGGACTGCTGCAGCGAGAATTGCCCGGCTCGCCCGCGCCACGGCATCCCGGCCGACCGCTGACGCTGCCGTCTGATGCGGCTCCGCTGTCGTTGCGGACGCAGTGGCGGGTATCGCGATTGCCTGGGCCTGCACCTGCGCCGGGTTGGCCCCGATTGCGGGCGTGGGTGTCGTCACCGGCGCTTCGTTCGCTGTGAAACCTCGCGCACTGCTCGCGGCAGGTGCTGCGGGGGCGCCACCGGCCGGACCGACAGCGGCTGACTGTGGCTGATGGCCCGGTCCGCCGGCATTGCCGAATCCGCCGTCCGAACCGCCGCGCGGCCCGCCACCTTGCGGCTTCTTGCGGCCGGAATTGGGATCGACCTGCACACCCGAACGGCCGAACAAGTGCATCAGCGCCTCCCGGATCGCCGTAACGACACCCGAGAGCGGCAGTTTCTCCTTCGGTATCACGCCCGGCGAGAAGAGATGGCGAAGGGCCTCGCCGACGAATGCCGCAACGCCGCTGGCAAATGCGGTGACCGGGGCGAGCCACTCTGGCAATTGGCGCTTCGTTTCACGGACGGATCCGCCGCTGGCCGCATCGCGCACTTTGCCGGCTGCACGAATTGATGCACGCGCCACGCTGCCGGCCACGTTGCCGAGCCGCGTGAAGAGGCCGGGGCGCCCGGTCGATGGCATGCATGGCGGTGTCTGCGCCACGACCGGCACACGCCCGTCGCCGTAAGGCTGGTCGTAGCCGCTGACGATCGAAAACGCACCCGCCGCGCGGTTGCATGCGATCGGGATCACGATCAGCGTCAGCGCGGTCGATACGATTGCGCCGAATAGTAGTGAGATGGCCATGCCCTGGAAGATCGGATCGGTGAGGATCGATGCCGACCCCGCGATCAGCGCCATCGACGTGATGACGATAGGTCGCGTTCTGGTCTGCGCCGCTTCCAGCACGGCCTCACGCACCGGCGTGCCGGCCGCAATGGCGTGCTTGGAGAAATCCACGAGCAGAATCGAGTTGCGTACGATGATGCCGGCGAGTGCAATCCAGCCGATCATCGAGGTTGCAGTGAATTCCGCGCCGAACAGCCAGTGCCCGGGGATGATGCCGATCAGCGTCAGCGGGATCGGCGCCATGATGATGCCGGGTAGACGGAAATTGCCGAACTCCATCACCACCAGCATATAGATCAGGATCAGGGCGGCGATGAACGCAAGACCCATGTCGCGGAACGTCTCGTAGGTGACGGTCCACTCGCCGGTCCATTCGAAGCCCGAGGTGAAGTCATCAGAAGGCGGTCCGATCAGCGTGCCTGAAAGCGACACGCCGTCGGGCGCCTTGTAGTCCTTCAGAAGCTTGGAAATCTCGATCATGCCATAGACGGGCGCGGCGAGCCGGCCGGCGACCTCGCCTGTCACGTACTCGATGGCACGCAGGTCCTTGTGGAAGATGAGTGGGTCTTGCGGCTGGCGCACGAAGGTGCCCAGCTCCGCCAACGGCACGAGGCGATTGTCGCGCGTCTGGATGGGCAACTCGCCGAGCTGACTGAACTGGCTGCGCACCTCGAGCGGCGCCTGGATAATGATGAAGCGCGGCTCGAGCTCGCGGCCGACCTTCACCGCCCCGAGCTTCTGTCCACCCATCACCATGCCGAGCTGCTTGGTAACGTCCTCGATCGTCACGTTCTGGTATTCGGCCTTCTGCTGGTTGACGACGAAGGACCAGGTGTCGTGCGGCGCCTGCATGTAGTTGTCGACGTCGACGAGGCTCTCCGCCTTTTCGAAGATGGCGGTCAGATCCTTCGCCACCTGGCGCCGGGTTGCATCATCGGGACCATAGATTTCGGCCACCATCGTCTGCAGCACCGGTGGTCCGGGTGGCATCTCCACGACCTGGATCCTGGCGCCGTGCTTTCCTGCGATGGGTGTCAGGCGCTCGCGTGCCTCCACGGCGATCTCGTGGCTGGTGCGATGCCGCTTCTTTTTGTTCAGAAGCTGGATTTGGATGTCGCCTTCCCAGGGCTTGTCGCGCAGGTAGTAGTGCCGCACGAGGCCGTTGAAGTTGAACGGCGAGGCGGTGCCGGAGTAGGTCTGCACGGCCGTTACTTCCGGCAGCTTCAGGACTTCGTCGGTGAGTTCCTGGATGAGATTGGCTGTGATCGGCAGGGCCGTGCCTTCCGGCATGTTCACGACGACGTTGAACTCCGGCTTGTTGTCGAGCGGCAGCATCTTCACCGTGACATGCGTGGTGTAGAACATCACGCAGCTCAGGAGGAACACGACCCAGATCGCAATGCGGAACAACCGTGCCTTGGCCGGGCTGTCGAGCAGCGGGCCGACGACGTTGTGATAGAAGGAGTGCAGGCGGTTTGAGAACTTGTGCTCCGCCGCTTCCATCTTGTGCAGTTCTTTGAGGCTCGGCCTGATGCGGATTGCGAGCCACGGCGTGAAGATAAATGCTGCAAACAGCGAGAACAGCATCGCCACGGATCCAAGTACCGGAATCGGCAGCATGTAGGGGCCCATCATGCCCGAGACAAAGCCCATCGGCAGCAGCGCGGCGATGACGGTGAAGGTCGCTAGAATGGTCGGATTGCCGACCTCGCGCACCGCGTCGACGGTGGTCGGCGTGTCGATGCCGCCTTTCAACAGCCAGCGTCGATAGATGTTCTCCACGACGACGGTCGCATCATCGACCAGGATGCCTATCGAGAAGATGAGCGCGAACAGCGACACCCGGTCGATCGTGAAGCCCAGGAGCCAGGCCGAGAATACCGTGATCAGGATCACGACGGGGATAACGACGAGCACGACGATCGTGGGCCTGAAGCCGAGGAACAGGTAGATCAGCAAGCACACCGCGCCGGTTGCGACGAACATCTTGAACAGCAGCTCGTTGACCTTGTCGTTGGCCGTTTCGCCGTAGTTGCGCGTGATCTCGACGTGGATGTTATCAGGGATGACCGTGCCGACGAGCGTCTCGACCTTGTCGATCAACGCGTTGGCGACCGTGACGCCATTGGTGCCGGTCTTTTTGGCAATCGCGATCGTGACTGCGGGTGCGCCCTTGGTGGTCGGTCTGCTCGCGTCCGCGGCAGCCCCTGAGAAGTACTGAACGAAGTCCTTTGCCTCGTCGCCGCCCTCGATCACCTTGGCGACCTGGCGCACATAGACCGGCGCGCCGTTGCGAACGCCCACTATGATATTTTCGATATCGCGAGCGTGCTGCAGGAACCGGCCGGTGTAGACGCGGAAATGCGTGCCGCCGCTTTCTGCGGTGCCTATATCGGAGCGGTCGTTGGCAGCGGAGATGGTCTGCGCAAGCTGGCTGACCGAGATCGAATAGCCCTTGAGTCGCTCGGGCATGACTTCGACGCGGATCGTCTCGGGGCGCCCGCCGACGATGAACGAGCTTGCCGTGTTGTCGACCGTCTTCAGTCGCTGCATGACCTCGAGTGCAACGAGGCGCAGGCCCGCATCGTCAAGTTCATTGGACCATAACGTGAAGGTCACCGTCGGCACGTCGTCGATGCCGCGCGGCTTCACCAAGGGCTGCGACACGCCCGGGGGAATCTTATCGAGATTCGAGGCAAGCTTGTCGTAGAGCTTGACGAGCGAGGGCTCCATCTGCTGGCCGACGTCGAACTGCACGGTCACCATGCCGCCGCCACGCTGCGAGGCGGAGTAGACGTGCTTGACGCCGGGGATCTCGCTCATCATTCGTTCGAGCGGATCAGTGGCCAGGGAAGCCACTTGTTCCGATGAGGCACCGGGGAAGGAGAACATGATGTCCACCATCGGCACCGAGATCTGCGGGTCTTCCTGGCGCGGCGTGATGATGAGGCCGAGCAGACCCAACAGCAGGAGTGCGGCGAGGAACAACGGTGTCAGCGGCGAATGTATGAACATCGACGTCATGCCGCCGGCAATGCCGAGGTTCTCGACGCTCTCTGCGTCTTGCCGCTTGGTGCTGTCGTCGGCGTTCGCCACGGATGTTTCCCCGTACTCTTCCTACACGTCTGTTTCGTGGAGCTGTCAGCTCTTGCGGCCGACTTCGCGATATCAAAGTGTTGTCGCTGCGTTCCCCGGTTGATTCCCGTGGATCGCGCACTGGTTCACTGCGCCTTGACGCCTCCGTTGCCGGCCTGTTGGGTCGGCGCCGGGCCTTCCGAGCCCTGCGCGTTGAGAATCACCTCTTCTCCGCCGGAAAGCCCGGAAAGGATCGTCACGCGCCCGTCGGGCAGGCTAGCGCCGATGCGCACCACACGAAGTGTCGGCTTGCCATCCTTCATGATCATCACGGCGGGAAGGCTGCCGCGCCAAAGCAGGGCTTCGCGCGGCACGGTCGGCAGCGCGCTGGCAAGCGAGGACGGATCGGGCAGCATGACCTCGGCGTACATGCCGGGGCCGCCTGGCAGCCCACTTGGCAGGTCGAACTTCACCGTTACGGTGTGACGCGATGCATCCGCCATCGGGAACACCTGCGCGACGCGCGCCTGCACCGGTACGCCACCGCCGACATCGATACGTGCGGGCATGAACTCGCCGATGCGCAGGGATGAGACAAGCCCGACGGGAATCTCGGCCTGGATCCGCAGATAGGTCACGTAAGCGATCTGCATCAGCGGCTGGCCCGGTTGCACCGTGTCGCCCACTTCCACCATCTTTTTCACGATCACGCCGTCGAAAGGCGAGGTGAGGCTGGCGTCGCGGATCTTGGCGTCGAGCTGCTCAATGTTGGCGCGCGCAGTGAGAATCGCCGAGCGCGCGTCGTCGACGCCCTTCGCCTGTCCATAAAGATCTGCGTAGCGCCGCACCCAGGGATCGTTGCCACCGGCGTACTGCCCGGTGAACGGACGCATGAAGCTGTCCATCATCGAGGGAAGCCCCATGCCGGTCGGCTGACCGGTTTGTGGCGACCACAATTCGCGTGAGTACTGGACGTGCGCATTGCGCAGCGCGGCCTCGGCGGAAATCAACTGCGCCTCTGCCGCACGCTTGTTGGCCTGCAGCGCGTCGTCGTTGATGGCGACCATCACCTGGCCTGAGCGCGCCGGATCGCCCTCCCGGCCGGCAACCTTCTCCACCTGGCCTGGAATCTGCGCAGTGAGCGTCACCTCCTTGTAGGGAACGACGGTTCCGCCGACGGTCGTGAGATGGCCGGTCCTGTCGACAGTAACCGGCGCGGTTCGATATTGCTGTGCTTGAAGTCCCGAACTCGCCAGGACGAAGGCGACCGCGGCGATCGCTGTGGCAGAAAGACCGGTGGGACGCATCAAACCCTCGCCATCACGCTGAAACTCTTCATGAAGGGGCCGGCCATCGACGGCTCCTTGATCATGGTCACATAGTCACCCGTTACGAATTGCAGGCGCGAGGAGGCATAGGCCATGCCCAGGCTCACCATGCCCGGCGGCTCCGCCAGCCACTGTGTCCACGTTTCCGGGTCGGCCCGCAGGTCCCAGTCGAGGTGCTCGCCGTCGTATGTCTTGGCGGCGACCGCTGTGCCGTCTTCGACGATCAGTATGCCGCGCGGCGTCGCCTCGCCGCGAAATCCATAGCCAATGGTCGAGTTGAAGCCGATCTTGCCGAGCGCCCCGGAAAGGGCCGGCTCGGCATTCCACGCGTCACGGAACCGTTCCATCCAGTCAGCTGAAAACAACGACACCATTTCGGCACTCCTCCCTGCCTTCAGGGGTCTTGCCGCCCCATTAAGCACACAATACAAGAACATTCGGTTTCACGAATGCAATGCCTGTGCCAAGGGTTAATCCATTGTAAAATCGGAATTTTTACATGCAAGTCATGTTGCGCCGGTTGCAGCCACTTTTCCGGGCGCCACTCAAAGTAATCGTTTAAATATCTGTTTTGGATGGAAAATTTAAACTTGTTATCGCGCAAGGTGTTGCGCAACGTTTCGAGCGTTGCAACAATGAACCCAAGAGCCACGTCCGATCACCAAAAGTCGGCTGGCTGAACAAGTCATTCTTGCCAGGAGGATGGCTCTTGGAGACGCCCAACAGCGATCAACTGCGCGTCCTGCTCGAGGCGGTCGTCTCGTTCATCGACGAAGGCGTGATCGTGGCCGAGCTCGACGGCCGTATCATCTATCACAATCCTGCTGCGGCCGCGCTGCTCGGCGCAGCCCGCAATGAGCCACTCACCTCGCTGCACAATGTGCTGGGTATCGCCGAGGACCAGTCGATCGATGCGGCATTGGCCGAGGCTGCGCGTAGTGGCAAGGAGGGAGGCGATCTCACCGACTTCGTGCGCTTTCAAAGGCGCATCACGGTGCATGGAGCGCCTCGCTATCTGGAACTGCACAGCTGTCAGACATGTGAGCTCGTTGGCCAAACCCGTCTCATGATCATCCGCGATGTAACCGAGCGTCATCGCCTGGAGATGCTGATCGACCAATCGCGCGGTGACCTCGTGACCAACGACCGGAAGGTGCTGGCTCTGTTGGAGCGTGTGCATCAAGTCGCCCCCTCGAATGCTTCGGTGCTGCTGCAGGGAGAATCCGGCACCGGCAAGACCCATATCGCCAGGCTCATCCACCGTCTCAGCCGTCGCGCCGACAAACCGTTCGTAGAGGTCAACTGTGCGGCCATCCCGACATCGCTGATCGAAAGCGAGCTGTTTGGCCATGTGAAAGGTGCCTTTACGGGCGCCATGCGCGACAGGCCCGGCCGCTTCCAGGCCGCCCACGGTGGCACCCTGTTCCTCGACGAGATCGCCGAGATCCCCATGCACCTGCAGGCGAAGCTCCTGCGCGTCCTGCAGGATCACGAATTCGAGCCGGTCGGTTCCGACAAGACCGTGCGCGTCGACATTCGCATCATCACGGCGTCGAACCGCGATCTGCGCGAGATGGTCGACGACGGTAATTTCCGCGCCGACCTTTATTACCGGCTCGCTGTTTTCACGCTCAACGTGCCGCCGATCCGTGAGCGGCGCGGTGACATTCCGCTGCTCTTGAAGCACTTCTGCGAGAACCTGGAAGCGCGCGGCTATCCTGCCGGCGTGTCATGCAGTTCCGAGGCGATGCAGATCCTCATGAACTATCATTGGCCGGGCAACGTTCGCGAGTTGGAGAATGCGGTTGAGCACGCGCTGATCTGCGCGGTTGAAGGAACGGTCAAGCCGGAAAGCCTGCCCGAGCAGATCCGCAGGAGCGTGCTGGCCAAGCAGATGTGGTCTGGTGCGGAGAAGGCAGCCGCGCAGTCCCCGCAGAGCGCCGCAGTGGATATGGATGAGGACGAAGTCGCGCGTCGCGAGATCGAGAATGCGCTGATGCAGGCGAAAGGCAACCGCTCGGCTGCCGCCAAGCTACTGGGCGTTGACCGCACTACGTTATGGCGGCGCATGCAGCGTCTGCAGATTCTGTCACCGACGCATTGATGGGTGCGCCGCCACTTGCGTTGGCTGCGCCGACAGGAGATCGGCAATCAGCAGGCCGTCATCGCTACGCAATCCGTGATCGCCCGGGGATACGATGCGCTCGGCCCGGCCTGCCAGCGCGGGAACGACATTCATGTCCCGGCTCCAACCTGCCACCACACTGTCGCCGGCGTAAGGTGCACGCACGTCTGTGGTGCGGATCACCGAAATGTAGCGCGCTTTGGGATGTGGCTGCCGGTTGAGCCAGCCAAGCATGGTGTAGGGCCCCTCGCGCCAGAGATCGCGGTAAAGCACCTGCGAGCGGTTGATCGTGCTGGCACCGAAGAATGGCGCGACCCACGACAGGGGTGATTGGCCGATCATCGAGCCGACTTCGGCCGTCGAGGTGCCCAGATGCGGGCTGGCGATCGTCACCAGCGTATCGATTTGCGTCTTCGGGTTGGTGACCATCTCGTAGCGGGCGACGACTCCGCCAGCCGAATGTGCTGCCACCAACATCTTTTCGCCGGGATGACGCCGCGCGACCTCGGCAATATTGGCGGAGAGCACCTGGGCTTGCAGTGCCACCGGTGCCTCGGTCGGCAGATCAAGCGTGTAGAGTCGATTTTCGGATTTTGGCGCCGGCAGCGTCGAATTAAGTCGCGCATCAGGTCCGACCAAGAGATGACCCGCATCCACCCAGCCGCGTTGATGCAGGATCGGTACGATCCCGCTGATACGCCAGCTGCCCGCGCTTCCCAGATAGCCCTGCACGAGAACCAGCGTGTCCGCCATGGCGGCGGACGGCAAAGAAACGGCCGCAACTGCAACCGCAGCGGCTGCGCCTGCTGCCGCGCGCACATGGCGAGCATGGCGAAAAGGCGAACGGAGCTTCATGGATACGGGCCGCAAGGACATGGGTTCACCTGTCGGTCGACGAGAGAAATTTATATTCGCAATCACGAATATAATGCGCCTCGACCTGCCCGCTGGCGAGTCCCGTGGTTGCGATGCGACGATTTGTCGATGACGGAGCGTATCCGGCTGGCAGCGATTGTGCCGCGCAAAAATTCTTGTGTGGGGTGCAGCCGATGCGGAATGCAAAGCCGCGAAATCTTTTCAATGGCTACGCCACGGGACCTCTGTTTGCAGACGCTCTATTGCAATGCAACACAGCGATGGCCGCAGCCAGCATCGGGCACGACGGAGCCCACAGACGCCCCCTTTAAAGCGCCATCGCGGCCAGCAAATCTCATTCATTCGAATGTAGGAATGTGTTAACCAATTGCACCCTCGCCCGATGCGGCATGGAGGGCGCCTTCGTCGTGGTCGGCAAGGTTCACTGCGGCGAGTGGCTTTGATCAGCTCAACCCGACCGGCACAAACGGGTCCGGGGTTTCCAGGGAGTAACGTCATGAAGAAGGCTTTCGCTGCGGTTGTCGGTCTTGCAGCTCTTGGTCTATCGACGTCGGCCTTTGCCAACCCGATGGTCGGCAAGTGGGGTTGGGAAGGCTTCACAATCGAGTGCAAGGAGGGCGGCGCCAACGGCATGTCCTGCATTGTGACGGACGGCCCCAAGAACAAGGGCATGGAGATGGTCAAATCCAAGTTGGAGCCAAAGGACGGAGCGTTTGTTGGCCAGATCGCTCATCCGATGACGGGCGAGACCTACAACGCTAAGATGGTGCAGGACGGCCCGGACGCCTTCAAGATGGATGGCTGCACGGCGGCTGGTGCATGCGCATCCGGCGTCTTCACGCGCATCAAGTAAGAGGCGCTGCGAGCGCAGCAAGCCACACCGAACAAAGAGGCGCCGGATCGCGAGATCCGGCGCCGAATTCTTTACGGCATAAAGTTAGAGCATCTTGAGCTGAAGTGTGCAGCGGTTCAGCACAACTCACACACGAGCAGTCCGTTCACGCTGTGCGCAGGCGCCCGCCGAAGAAGCCCAGCACCAGCGCTGCTGCTAGGAAGGCTGCCCCGATCTGCCAAAACGGCACGATGTTGAATTCCATCTTGCTGAAATCGCCGAAATTGATGCCGGGTGCCGCTCCGAGGAAATAGCCAGCGATCTGACAACCGAAGAAGAAGATCGCGAAGACAAGCGTGACGCGCCCCGCCAGCAGCACCCATCCGCCCGTGTTGGAGCGGAAGACCATGTGAGCAAAGAGCAGGACGATGCCGAGCGCAGTGGTAATGACGCCAAGCCACATCAGCGGCTTCATGTAGGGCATCATCATCGTCATCGTCTCGATCATGAATTGCTTCATCGTGCCGTCCTCCCGGTGAACGCGCTGGCCGCTTGCGTTGCCGACAGCGTGTCTCAAAGCGCATTCGTTGCTCAATCAAAAAATGCGATTGCGTGAATATGCCGCTCGCCGCCAGGGGCAGCCTCGGTCTGCTGCGACGCAGCAACATACGCGGTGCGCATCTCCGGTCGAGGGAGGTTTTGGTTGCGCAAAACACTAGATATTCGCATCATTGAAACTCAGGTGGTGAATTCGGTGGTGGCTGCAGCCTGCGACCCAATAAACTGTTTCATATGAGGGAAACGCCCATGTTCGCATTCATTCGCAACGTCCTGGCGCTCATCGGCCTCGTAGCCGTTATCGGTGGTGGCTACCTGTATGCGAGCCACGGCGGCGCCGTTACCATGTTCAAGGACTTCGACCCCAAGGCGGCCGCCACCTACAAGGAGATGGTCGACAAATTGATGGCCACCGGCAATCCCGCCGAGGCGACGGTGTGGAAGGCGCAAGTAAAGGAAGGGCTGACGTTCGAGGAAGTCGATCAGTCGATCAAGTCAGTCGCCAACGAGATGAACATCAAGGGCGTAGGAGAACTGCCGCTCGGCGATCAGGTGGCTGCCATGCAAGGTAAGCCCTGGCGCAAGCTGAATATCTATCTTTACTGCAACCCGCTGACGGCGGCCAAGATGATCGACTACTCCGATGCCTTCTCCGCCTACTTGCCGTGCCGCATTTCGCTGCTTGAGGACAAGACCGGCAGGCTGTGGCTCTACACGCTCAACATGGACATGATGATCCATGGCGGCAAACCGCTTCCTCCTGAGCTGAAGGAGGAGGCGATCGGCGTGAAGAAGATCATGCAGGCAATCCTGGAGCGCGGCGCCAAGGGCGATTTCTAGAGTCTGATCGGCTGAGATGGAAGCGCGACTGCTTCTATCGAGGTCGTGATTGAGGCCCAAAGAGATAGAGCAGGCCACAACGGCTTGAGGTAATGCAATCAAAGCCTGACCTGCTCTCGATCGCGCTAACCAATCATTTCCACGACCGGTCGAAGGGCGGCGCGTCTCACGCGCGGCCCTTCTTCATTTCGCCCATGACGCAGACCTCGTTCTGGAGCAGGCCTGATTACCGGCATTGCGAGTGATGTGATGTGCCGCGATCGATGCGCGTGCGGGCGTGCAAGAACTCAAAATCTAATAATCAAGGATAAATGTTTTCTCAAAGTGCGATGCAGTCGATTTGTGCAAATGCGATACGATTAACTAAAGAATGATGACAACGTCGCGTATTGCTTGTGCCTGGTTATAACGTCTCGTAGAATTAGAACTTAACTCCAGGTAATCATAGGATAAATGCTTAGAGTTTGGGCGTTATAGTCAGCGGTGCGGGATTTTCCATCATACTGGGATTGGAACGGATCGGCTCGGAATAACTATTTGTGTCCAAAAACGGGTGTCGCGTTAGTGGTTGGTTGAGGATCGAGTCGATAAATGCGCCGCTTCGGGTTGCTTGGTTTGGATTTGCTCTTGTTGGGCATCGCGGCAATTTTCGCTCTGCTGTTGCGCGAGAATCTGGTGCTTGAGCCATCCAAGGTCGCGGCACTCCTTCCCTACCTCGCCGCCTCGCTCGCGGTCGCCATCCCGATCAAGCTGCTGTTCGGACTTGACCGCACCTTTTGGCGATACAGCGTCATGGTCGATTACATCCGCGTGGTGGTTGCGGTTTGCTGTATCGTCCTTGCTGCGACGCTCCTGACCTTCCTGCTCAACCGCATGGATGGAATATCGAGGTCCATCCCGATCCTTCAGGGTCTTCTGGGAATTTGTTTGCTGGTCGGCGCCCGGATCGCGGTGCGCTCCTGGTACGCGAATCGTCCACGCGAACTCGCCAAGAGCGAACCGCTCGTCGACACCGAACGCAATGACAAGGACCATGATCCGTCCGCCATATCCCCGCGTGGGCTTCTGATTGTCGGCCTCACCCCGTTGACCGTTCTTTACCTGAGAGCTGTGAGCGAATTCGCGCCCGATCGCTTCCGTGTCGCCGGGATCATCCCCCACGCTGCCGATCATGCGGGCCGCCTTGTCCGTCAGCATCGCGTCTTCGATACGCTGACGGACCTCCCGGATGTGCTTCGCACGCTGGAGGTGCATGGTGTCTTCGTCGACAATATCCTTGTCACGGTGCCATACGCTCTGTTGCCGTCGAAGCTCCAGGAGCAGCTCGCCTCCGTCGAAAGTTCCTCGGCGATCCAGATCGACTATCTCCTCGAGCAGCTTGGAATCGAAGCGCAAACAGGTCCGCTATCGCGTCGTCAATCTGGGTCGGATCAGCGCCTGGAGGCGCGTGACGTTCAACCTGCTGCGTTTCGTGCAGCGCTACTACAGCGCGGAATGCAGCGGCCTTATTGGCGCTGGAAGCGCGTCTTCGATGCGACATTGGCGGGGGTAGCGTTGATCATCCTGGCCCCCGTGATTGCGGTGCTGGCTTGCGTTATCGCAGGCGCGATCGGTTTCCCTACGATTTTCTGGCAGGATCGGCCCGGCCTCGGCGGCAAGCCATTCCGACTCTACAAATTTCGCACCATGAGCGCTGCTCATGATCGTCATGGGCATCGAATTCCCGACGCTGAGCGCGTCAACGCGGTCGGTCAGTTCCTGCGCGCCACGCGCCTCGATGAGCTACCGCAGCTTTGGAATATCTTGATAGGCGACATGGCTTTCGTGGGTCCGCGTCCGTTGCTGCACGTGGACCAGCCCGCATCCTATGCCTCACGTCTTCTGGCTCGCCCAGGCTTGACCGGCTGGGCCCAGGTCATCGGTGGGCGACAGGTGACCCCGTCAGACAAAGCAGCGCTCGACGTCTGGTACGTACAGAATGCGTCTCTGCTTCTCGATCTTCGAATTGTGGCGCTCACTATCCCCATCCTGCTATTTGGCGAGCGCATCAGCCGCAACGACATAGATCGCGCCTGGCAGGACCTCGTGCGAAGCGGTGTCTGCGAAGTCGTTATCCGCGCGAAGTCGGAAGACGAAAAGACGTCTTGCCAGCGTCCTGACGCGCTGCAGGAGACGTCTGCCAATGGTGCAACGTACAATCGAAGTCTTCTCACGGGCATTCAACCCGAGGGGGTGCACCACGCCTAGCCGTTCGGTTGGAGCGGTCACGTCGCGTATGGCCTAATCCTTTCGGCCTGATCCTTGCAACGTGATTCTCGTCATTTGAAACGACACACAACCAGCAGGCAGACTGCGGGTTGCGTGACGAGAATCGAGCAGGCGCAAAGATTTCTACTGTTCGATCGGGAGACGCGAGTCACCCGAAGTGCGGTAGCTTTTGACAAGTCGTGGCGTCACCGTCTCTCCCAAATGCCAGGCAGCCAAAGAACTGCTGCCGCCACGGGCTACCTTCCGCCTCTCCGTTGAAAGGTTCAGTGCATGCGCGATCGTAAGTCCATCCTGGTAACAGGCGGCGCAGGTTTTCTCGGATCCCATCTCTGCGATCGGCTGATTGCGGATGGGCATGATGTGATTTGCGTTGACAACTTCTTCACCGGCAATAAGCGCAATATCGAGCATCTCCTGGGCCATCCGCACTTCGAAGTCCTGCGTCACGATGTGACGTTCCCACTCTATGTCGAGGTCGACGAGATATTCAATCTCGCTTGTCCGGCCTCTCCGATTCACTACCAACACGATCCGGTACAGACGACGAAAACCAGCGTGCTTGGCGCCATCAACATGCTCGGCCTGGCAAAGCGACTGAAATGCAGGATCTTCCAGGCATCGACATCGGAGGTGTACGGCGATCCTGCAATACACCCGCAGCCTGAGCAGTATTGGGGCCACGTCAATCCAATCGGGCCGCGCTCCTGCTACGATGAAGGCAAGCGTTGCGCCGAGACGCTGTTCTTCGATTATCACCGCCAGCACAGGCTCGATATCAAGGTTGCGCGCATCTTCAACAGTTACGGTCCGAGGATGCATCCCAAGGATGGTCGTGTGGTCTCCAACTTCATCGTGCAGGCATTGAAGGGCGAGCCCATTACGATCTATGGCGACGGAAATCAGACGCGATCCTTCTGTTATGTCGATGACATGATCGAGGCCTTCGTGCGACTGATGCGGAGCGACAAGGGATTGACCGGCCCCATCAATCTTGGAAACCCGTGCGAGTTCACGATGCTTCAGCTGGCGCAAGCCGTGGTCGAGATGACCGGAACGGGATCCAAGCTGGCGTATCTGCCGTTGCCCCATGATGACCCCAGACAGCGGCAGCCTGACATCGGCAAAGCCAAGGAGCATCTGGGTTGGCAGCCAGTCGTGCCGCTGGCAGAGGGCTTGCGCCACACGATTGACTACTTCGACAAGCTGCTCTCAACCGGGGCGCCGGTTGTGACCTCGGTCGCTGCTGAATAAGCCAATCGCTGGCTAAGGCAGTCCAGGTCTCCGTACAACGGTGCCCGATAGCGCCAGTCTGACACGCATGACCGTCTCATAGCATGTGCGGTATCAACGGAATCTTCGCCTACCACTACGCGGCCAATCCGGTCGATCGTCGCGAGCTCGTGCGAACGCGCGACCACATGGCCGCCCGCGGCCCTGATGGCAAGGGCGAGTGGGTTGCAGGTGATGGACGCGTCGGTCTCGGCCATCGCCGTCTGTCGATCATCGATCTGGGCGAGAGCGGCGCGCAGCCGATGTCGAATCCCGAGGGAACGCTGGTCGTCACGTTCAATGGCGAGATCTACAACTATCGAGAGCTGCGGCGCCGGCTTGAGGCAAAAGGCTTCGTCTTCCGCAGTCAGTCGGATACCGAAGTGCTCTTGCACCTTTATGCCGACAAAGGCAGCGCAATGGTGCACGACCTTCGCGGTATGTTCGCGTTCGCGATCTGGGATGATAGAAAGCGGGAATTGTTTCTTGCGCGTGATCCATACGGCATCAAGCCGCTCTACTATGCCGACGATGGCTGGACGTTCCGTTTCGCCTCGCAGGTGAAGGCGCTGCTCGCTGGCGGCAACATCTCGCGCGATCCAGAGCCGGCAGGCCTGGTTGGGTTCTACCTGTTTGGCAGCGTGCCTGAGCCATATACGACCCATGCCGAGATCCGCGCGATCGGTGCGGGCACGTCGATGACGGTCGATTGCTGCGGCGCCAGCAGCGCGCGCCGTTACCACTCCATCAGCGCGCGGTATGTCGAAGCCGAGCAGGTCGCCTTGCGTCATATCGATGGAGAAGGTCAAAACCGAGCGACCGCGGCACTGATGGACAGCGTGCGCCATCACTTGGTTGCGGACGTACCCGTGGGCGCATTTCTATCGTCGGGAATAGATTCCGCAGCCCTGGTCGGTCTTATGCGTGACGCCGGCGCTTGCGACATCCAGACTGTTACGCTGGCCTTCGCAGAGTTCGAAGGACGCGCCGAGGATGAGGCACCGCTCGCGGCAGATATTGCGCGTCACTACGGTACGCAGCATACGACGCGGCGTATCACGGAAAGCGAGTTCGCGCGTGACTTGCCACGCATACTCGACGCGATGGATCAGCCGACGATTGATGGCGTCAACACCTGGTTCGTCAGCAAGGTGGCCCGCGAGTGCGGTCTGAAGGTAGCGATCTCCGGTCTGGGTGGCGACGAATTGTTTGGCGGCTACCCGAGCTTTCGAACGATCCCGCGCGCGGTTCAAATGCTGCGCTGGCCCTCCCGCATCCCCTTCGCAGGGAGTGCACTGAGGCATGTGCTCGCCGCTCCCATCGTTCGCGATCTGTTGCCAAATCCGAAACTTGCCGGGCTGCTGCAACTCGGTGGAACCTATCCCGGCGCCTGGATGCTTCAGCGCGGTCTGTTCATGCCCTGGGAGCTTGATTCCGTGCTCGAATGCGACATCCTTCGCGACGGACTGCGCCGCCTGCGTCCGCTCGATCATATTGCCGGGACGATGGATGCCGCGCCGCGCACGCCGTTCGCACGGGTCGCGGCGATGGAATCGAGCCTTTACATGCGCAATCAGTTGCTGCGGGATGCCGATTGGGCCGGCATGGCACATTCAATCGAGATCCGTGTGCCACTGGTCGATTCGACGCTGCTGGATCGTGTGGCGCCGATCAACGTTTCCCGAGCGCGCAAACCCGGCAAGAGCCTGCTCGCAAATGCACCCTCGAAAGCTTTGCCCGATGCTGTCATCGCGCGCCGCAAGACTGGTTTCGTGACGCCGGTGGGCAACTGGCTCGAGCGCAACCCCGCCGGCCGGCTTCGCCATTTCTCTGAAATCGCAAGTCTCAAACAGTCCCGTTGCCCGTGGGCGAGGCGCTGGGCCTACAGCGTTGCGGCTGCGTGAGCTTGGCGGCCTGGCGATGAACATCCTCGCATTGATTACAGACGGCTTCGGAGGCGATGGCGGCATTGCCCGCTATAACCGCGACCTTCTTGCTGCACTGTCCGCGAGCGGCGACGTGCACAAGGTCGTTGCCATTCCCCGCCACTCTCCTGGTGCATCCGAGCCCTTGCCGCCAAAGGTGATCCAGACGCAGGCCATAGGCGGGCGTCGCGCTTACGCCATGGCGGCGTTGCGTACAGCAAGGCAGGAAGGCGCCTTCGATGTCATCTTTTGCGGCCATCTCTATATGGCACCTCTGGCTGCCTTGTTGAGCACGTCACTGCGTATGCGACTGTGGCTGCAACTGCACGGAATCGAGGCATGGAGGGCGCCCGGAACCCTTGTGCGAAGATCGATTGCGGGTGCATCGCTGGTCACCAGCGTCAGCCGCTTCACGCGACATCGATTTCTGGCATGGGCAGATGTGCCGCGCGAGACCGTGCGTGTGCTCCCCAACACCTTTGACGCCGCGTTCACGCCGGGCGAGCGTCCACAAGGGCTTGCTCGCCGATTGGATGTCGAGGGCCGCAAGGTGATCCTGACGGTGTCGCGATTGGACGAACGCGAGCGCTACAAGGGCCATGACCGTGTGCTCGCCGCGCTTGCGCGTGCACTCGCGAGCCATCCTGATGCCGTATTCGTCATCGTCGGCGATGGCGGCGATCGCCAGCGCCTCGCCGACATGGCTCAAGAATTGGGACTTGCAGCACATGTCCGCTTCGTCGGCCACGTGCCGGGCGACGAACTCGCTGACTACTATCGTCTTGCAGATCTGTTCGTGATGCCGAGCACGGGCGAGGGTTTCGGTATCGTGTTTCTAGAGGCGGCAGCCGCCGGTCTGCCGGTTATCGGCGGGAATTGCGACGGCAGTGTCGATGCGCTTGCCGATGGTGCCATTGGCACGGTGGTCAACCCGCTACGGATTGAAGAGATTGCTGAAGCGATAGTTGCCGGTCTGGGACGCGGCCGCATGACAGCCCCGGGAGCGCTCGCGCGCTTTTCGCGTAGCAACTTCGCGGCGCATGTCAGCGCGCTGGTGAAGCCATTGGCGGCATGATGATGGGTTCCAGTCTAGCACCACGAAGCGTGGATATGGCTGCAAGCGCCGATTCGGCGGGCGTTAATGCATCGTCGGCGGCCAGCCACTGCGTCATCGTTTCGCCTGCGGAAATGGGCGGTGTCCGCGATTACGCAGACATGATCGCGCTAGCGACTGGCGCATCGTTAGCGATTTTCACGGATGGTCGCATTATCCCGGTGCGCGGCAATTGTGATGGATGCGGGACCATCTATCTGCAGATGTCGGGTTACGGGTACGAGAAACGCGGTGTGCCATTGGCGCTGCTCGCATGGTTACGCAGACAGAAGCGGGCGGGAAAACGTATCGGTGTCTTCTTCCACGAGCTTTATGCATTCGGTCCACCCTGGACATCGTCGTTCTGGCTCTCGCCTGCACAGCGCTATATTGCCGCCGCTTCTGCGCAATTGAGCGACTACTGGTTGACCAATCGTCAGGCAACCGCAGACTGGCTCTTGCGCTGGACGGGCCAGCGTCCTCACGCGGTTCTGCCTACCCCGTCCAATGTGGGCGAGCAGGAAAACTACCCGCTTGATAAGCAGAAACGGTTCGTCGTGTTCGGAACCCCGGAACTGCGGGAGAGGACATACCGGCACGCGGGCACGGCATTGTTCGATTGGGCCTGCCAGAACGGATTTGAGATCCATGACATCGGTTCCCCGATTACAAATTCGCAGATCGCCAGCCAGATTTCGCATGGACGCGTCATCGAGCATGGGCGGCTAGAGGTTGAGGCACTGGGATCGTTCCTGTCGGACACGGCGCTTGGAGCAGTGGCCTATCCTCCTGCGTATGCCGCCAAGAGCAGCGTACTTGCTGCCTACTGCGCCAACGGGGTCTGTCCGGTGATCTATTGGCATACCCACACCGACCACGACGGGTTGGTCGCTGGAAAGAACTACGTCGGCCACCTGTCCGTTGCGGATCGTGCAGAGGGGGGGTGGACGTCAATCGGACGCGCGGCATTCGACTGGTATAGGCAGCATCGGACGCTGCGTCACATTGAAGGCTTCCTCGCCTTGGAGGCGGGAGAAGCGTGAGCACAATGATCTTCCTTTGGCGGCATCGTGAGCGGCCGGACACATTCCGCAGATGGCTTGTGGTGTGGGCTAAGCGGACGCTTCAATGTGTGGCTTTACTTCGGGCTCAAGCCCGCAGTTCACGACTGAAGTGGAGTGGGGCCACGATCGGCGATCTGACCGTGATCGGGGAGGCGGAGATTTCCGGCCCGGCCCGCAATCTGGTGATAGCCGATGAGGTAACACTCGGGTGCTGCGAAATCAGCCTGCATGCCCGCGTCGAGATCGGCCGGCGTGCCGTGGTGAATGATGGAGCGGTTCTTTTGACCGGTTCGCATGCATTGCGCTCGTCGGACTGGCGCCTCTGCACTGCTCCCATAACCATCGGTGAGTATGCCTGGATTGCTCAAAACGCCATTATCCTGCCAGGCGTCTCAATCGGACGCGGCGCAGTCGTGGGTGCGGGAACTGTCGTGCGCGAAAACGTCCCGGACTATGCATTGGCGATAGGAAATCCAGCCAGCATAATTGTTGGAAAGCGACAGCCAGTGCTCGCATATTCACCGGTTCGCGGCATCGCGGCATACGAAGCATGGCTAGGTCCGGTAAAGGAACAGAACGGTGCGCACGCGGGTCTGACGTGCAACGCAGTGGATGCCTGCGATGCGTCGCATCAGTAGATATCCGGCTTTGCCGCCGCCTGTGTCAGGTCGCCCCGAGTTCCTCCGGGCGCACCGATCGCAGGACATGGTGACGAGAATTGCAGCCTGGGTCCTGATCACATTTCTGATCTTGGTGATCTATGATGGCGCAATTCGCAAGTGGCTTCTTCCCGGCGCACATTCGGCAATCTTTATCTTGAAGGATGCCATTCTCTTTGCCGGCATCTTGACGGTCGTCGCCGTTGGCCGGGCAGGGCAATCGTGGCGGTTGCCAGCCTACATGAATGTTGCCTTGGGGCTTTATGCGGTCTGGGTTCTCGTGCAAGTCGCCAATCCGCATTTGCCCAATATGGCGGTGGGAGTCTGGGGCGCGAAAGCGCACTTGCTCTATGCAGGACTGATCCTGCTGTTGCCGCTGGCGATGGCGAGCACGAAAAAATCGAGCATCGAGCTTATGGAATGGGCTTATCCTTGGATTGTCATTCCGGTCTGCGCGCTTGCTGTGCTCCAGGTGAATTCGCCAGCGGACAGCTTTTTGAACAAGCAACTTGATGACAGCATGGAGGCGATGG
The DNA here is from genome assembly GCA_036768475.1 of Hyphomicrobiaceae bacterium. Lineage (GTDB taxonomy): Bacteria > Pseudomonadota > Alphaproteobacteria > Rhizobiales > Hyphomicrobiaceae > JAEUMD01. The sequence continues at coordinate 294,550 of DAIPMW010000002.1, forward strand.
CCTTCTTCGGAGAGCAAAATCTTATCCGTGTCAGTGGCACATTTTCGTATCTCTCCGGAATGGCCAGCTTTCAGCAGGTCATGGGCGGTCTCGGTATAGGGCTTCTGCTTCTGGGGCGTCGCTCGCCGGCCTTCCTCGCGGGCCTCGCCGGCGTAGGATTTTCGCTGCCGACCACCGGGTCTCGTGGTGTCATTGTCTTCGTTGCTGCAACGTCTGCGGTGTATTTGACGGCGGCCATCTTGGTCGGCTCCAGAGTGATGCGAATTAACGCGGCGCGGAATGCCTTGGCCGTTATTGCGGTTCTGGCCATCGTTGTTCTGCTGAGCCAGATCGTGGTGCCGGAAGCCTGGGAAGCACTTTATGAACGGCACATCGAGAACCAGGAGGAAGGAGAAGCGCGCGTTGTGCACACACTCACCGATGCATTCACCTTCGTTGACATTTCCGGCCTCACCGGATTCGGTTCTGGGGCCGCAAACTTCGGTGCTGTGGCACTCACCCCCAACGTCGTGCCGTTTTCGTGGCTGCCCATCGGGCAAGCGTTCGAGAATGAGCAGGGAAGAATTGTCTTGGAACTCGGCATAGTAGGGTTCGTGCTCAGCATGCTGCTCCGGTTTTCGATACTGTTGTGGTCGTGCTGGGCATTGTGGTTTGGCCGGAGTTGGAGCTCGCGCGCCGCCGGGTTCCTTGGTCTGCCTTTCTTCGCTGCCGGCCTTTATCAAGGCGCGGGCGTTTTTGCGCATCCCCTGCTTGCAGCCGCATATTGGTTTTTCGTAGCACTGCTTGCGATGGCACACGCCGAGGACGAGGCGTTGTCCCGACCGCGCCAGCGGAGGGTAATACGGCGATGAAGGTAGTTGTCACGCATTCGGGTCTCCAGCACGCCAACCATCTTGCTCAGGCTCTCTATGAATGCGACAACCTGCTGCACCTGATCACCGGAATGCCGCTGGTGGGTGACGACAGGTGTTCGCCATTGGCGGGAATGTTCGGGAACCGAGTAAAATCAACACCAATTCCAATGAGCTTGCGCAGCCACTATCCCGTCTTCCCTCTGCTTGAGAGAACGGCGACCAAATTTCTGCCCAACCGCATATCAAAGGCCGTGTCGCATCGGCTGGATCACGTCTTTGATAGCTTTGTGGCAGGGCAGGTGGAAAGGTTTCGGCCAGATGTCGTGGTCTGCTATGAAAATGCAGCACGCTTGACATTCAAGGCAGCAAGACGAGTTGGCGCCGTATGTGTGCTGGATGCCGCATCAATTCACTATCGGGCTGCCAATAGCGTTTACGGCTCAGATCTGGAATCCGACCCGGAATGGGTCAACGCGCAGAAGAAAGCAGAAATAGAAAGCGCGAACGCAATCCTGACGTGCTCCGATTTCGCCGGCGAAACTTATATATCCGCAGGCGTGCCGGCATCGAAAGTGCATTCTTGTTGGCTTGGCACCGAGCTTCCCGTTCAAAAGCGAGCGGCGTCACCAGAGAAGGCACCGCTACGGCTCATCTACATCGGTACATTGATGAGGCGAAAAGGCGCCGACATACTGCTCGACGTTGTCGAGCAACTGTCCAGGAATGAATTGGACCTGACCCTGACAATCGTCGGCGGAATTGCAGAAGCAGATCTCGCAGAGCGTGCCCGTACCCTACCAGCAGTGACACTGGAGAGGTTCACGCCGAAGCCCGCGCTGTTCGATCTGATTGCACGTCACGATTGCCTCGTGCTGCCCTCCCGTTTCGATTCATTCGGAATGGTCGTTCCCGAGGCGATGGCGGTCGGCGTGCCGGCGATGGTTTCCGATCGCGTGGGTGCCAAAATGATCATCGAGCAGCATCGGGACGCTGGCTGGGTCGTGCCACTGTCAAGGGCGGCTTGGGCAGAGGCCATCAGGGAGATCGCGGCCAACCGATCGCGGCTGCGCGGTGCTGGTGCCGCAGCACGAATTGCTGCGCGCGATTTCACATGGACGGCATACAGACAAAGGGTCACCAGTCTCTTGCGCGCGATTTATGAGGGCGTGCATGCAAGCGCGACAGGTGTGGCTCGGATCGATGCCGCATAAGCTTTCAGACAGGATCTTTTGAAGCGTGCGTATACTCCACGTAATCCCGTCGGTATCGCCTGTTCATGGCGGTCCGAGCCGCGCGATTGTCGACATGGAGCGCACCCTTGCACGTGCTGGAGTCGCGGTGACGACGTTGACGACGGATGATGACGGGCCCGGACGGCGTTTCGCCAAGGCGCCACAGTCTCCGGACTCGGGGGTCGAGCGTGTCTACTGCCGAAAATGGACGGAATTCTATAAGACGTCACCGGGTCTTGTTGTCTGGCTGATGCGTAACGTACACCGCTATGACGTCGTTCACATTCATGCACTGTTCTCGTTCTCGAGCGTTGCCGCTGCACTGGTCGCATACTTGCGCGGTGTGCCCTATGTGGTGCGCCCACTGGGAACGCTATCGAGGTATGGAATGACCATGCGGCGGCGCGGGTTGAAAGAGCTGTCGTTTTCTCTCATCGAAAGCCGCATTTTGCGACATGCGGCCGCTGTACATTGCACGAGTCGTCTGGAGCAGGAGGAGGCCGAGGCACTCGGTGTGGCTATGCACGCGGTTATCGTGCCACTCGGCATCGAGGCTGCCTGGCCTGCGAGCCACGCTGGCACATCGGGTCAATCGGCAACGCGCGCGGCCTCGACCATCCTGTATCTCTCCCGCCTCGACCCGAAGAAAAATCTCGAAGGTCTTCTTCATGCAATGGCCGAACTGCGAACATGCCATCCTGACCTCATTTTAGAGGTCGCAGGTAGCGGCGACGGCGCTTACGTACAACGGCTCAAACAACTGGCACGCGATATCGGCGTGTTCGAGAGGGTTCGCTGGCTGGGTCACGTCGAAGGGGAGGATAAGGTTGCGGCCTTCGAACGAGCGGACATTTTCGTGCTGCCATCCCACTCAGAGAACTTCGGAATTGCCCCTGTGGAAGCACTACTGGCAGGCTTGCCGTGTGTATTGGGTCGCGGCGTTGCGATTGCAGATGACGTCGAACGCGCCGGAGCCGGCGTGGCTGTCGACGTGACGCCAACGGCGATTGCCACGGCAGTAGCATCCATGTTGGAGAACGAGGCCGAACGGGTTCGTATGGGCGCGAACGCGCGCAGGATAGCGATTGGGGAGTATTCCTTGGCAACTATGGGGCGGCGGCTGGTCGACCTTTACGCTCAGATAGCCCGATCCGAAAAGGTGGCTTACGCATGAACGTGATGGACGACATCAGCGTTCTGATCCTTACCTACAACGAGGAAGACAACATCGGTCGTACGTTGTCGGCCCTGACCGGCTTTCCTGAGATCGTGATCGTCGATAGCAACAGCACAGATCAGACCGCAGAGATCGTAGCGCGATTTCCTAATGCACGCCTTGTCGCCCGCGCCTTCGATAATCATGCGGCCCAGTGGAACTATGGCCTTGCCCAGTGCAACCGGAGTTGGATACTTGCACTTGATGCCGACTACGTCGTGTCGCCAGAGCTCATCGACGAAATCCGCCATCTGGGTCCGCTCGGTGACATCAGCGGATATCGGATCGGCTTCCGATACTGCATTCATGGAAGGCCACTGCGCGGTACGCTCTATCCCCCTGTCGTCGCATTCTACCGGCGCGAGCGCGCTTACTATGTACAACATGGCCATACACAACGCGCGATCATCGATGGTCGCGTGGATGAGATGAAGGCCCGCATCGACCATGACGATCGCAAACCGCTCGCTCGGTGGATTGCATCGCAGCAGAAATACGCACGCCTGGAGATGGACCATATTCTGGCGCAGCCGCGCAAGAACCGGCGTCGTATCGATCGCATCCGCCTTTTGGGCTGGGCGGCGCCACCGTTGGTTTTCATCTATACGCTTTTCGTAAAGGGTTGCCTGTTGGACGGCAGACCTGGCTGGTTCTACACGCTCCAGCGCACGGTCGCAGAGTGCATGATGGCGCTCGATCTGATCGAACGCAGGTTGCGAGAGAGGAGTCGTTGAGCAATGAGCGTGTCGCCGCTGCAGCATCCAACACTTGTCATCGAGCCGCGAAAAGGTTGGAAGAGGGTCGATCTTCATGAATTATGGACCTATCGCGAACTCCTTCGCGTCCTGACCGAGCGCGATATTCGGGTGCGTTACAAGCAAACGGTGTTGGGCTTCGCCTGGGCGATCATCCAGCCGGTCATGATGATGGTGGTCTTCTCGATTTTCTTCGGCGCATTCGCAAAAATGCCGTCGGACGGCCTTCCCTATCCGATCTTTGCTTATGCTGGCCTGCTTCCGTGGATGTTCTTTTCCAACTCCCTGACCACCTGCTCGCAGTCCCTCATCACGTCGAGCAATCTGCTAAGCAAGGTTTATTTTCCGCGCCTGATCATTCCACTGGCCTCGGTCGGTTCTGCCCTCGTCGACTTCGCTATCGCCACGGGCGTGCTTCTCCTGATGATGATTTACTATGGCGTAGGTTGGAGCACGAACCTGATATTGGCGCCTCTGCTCACCGTGGGTGTCATGATCGCAGCGCTCGGCGTGGGAACGCTGCTCGCAGCACTGACGGCGGCATATCGCGATTTCCGCTATGTCGTTCCATTCCTCGTCCAGTTCTGGATGTTCGCCACCCCGGTCGCCTATCCAGCGAGTATTGTGCCCGAGCAGTGGCGCTGGCTGATGTACCTCAATCCCATGTCAGGGCTGATCGAGGGTTTCAGATCCGTCTACCTCGAGCGGCCGTTCGACTGGGCAGCGATCTCCGTCTCGTTCGCGATGGCTGTTGCCTTGTTCGTGGCCGGCGTCGCCTACTTCGAGCGAATTGAGCGCCGGCTCGCAGATATTATCTAGAGATTAACCAAGGAGCATCAACCGCCTCAGGGCGGCAGCCGCACATGCCTCATTCATTCTCGATACGCGCGACAGGCGTCGCCAAGCGATACGAAATCGGCGCTCGACAGTTCGAAAGCAATTCGTTCCGTGAGCAGCTGGAACGGCTGTTCACGGCGCCATGGGAACGCTATCGGCGATTGAGCGGGACAGCTTTGCAACGGGATGTCCACTGGGCCCTTCAGGACGTGAGCTTCGAAGTGAGGCCGGGCGAGGCCCTTGGCATCATCGGCCGCAACGGAGGCGGCAAGAGTACACTATTGAAAGTACTCTCGAGGATAACTGAGCCCACCGCCGGCCGCATTCTCGTCAACGGCCGTGTCGCGAGCCTGCTGGAGGTCGGCACCGGCTTCCATGGTGAGTTGACGGGGCGGGAGAACATCTTCCTCAACGGCGCCATTCTTGGCATGTCCCGCGCAGAGATCACACGCAAGTTTGACGCGATCGTGGATTTCGCAGAGGTTGAGCGTTTTCTGGATACGCCTGTGAAGCGCTATTCGAGCGGCATGTACATGCGCCTAGCCTTCGCTGTCGCAGCCAATCTCGATCCTGATGTCCTGTTAGTGGACGAGGTGCTTGCTGTCGGTGATGTCGATTTCCAGAAGAAGTGCATCGACCGAATGAAAGGTCTGACTGGGCGGCAGACAACAGTTGTGTTCGTGAGCCACAACATGTCTGCGATTCAATCTCTCTGCAATCGTTGCTTGCTGCTTGACAAAGGACAGTCGGTGATGATTGGAGACACGCCTGATGTAGTGAAGCGCTACATGGAAGGCCATGCGCCTTCACAGCGGTTTGTGCGTCCGGCAAAGCAAAAGCCGGAACCCAGCATAATCGAAGCGGAATTGAGCGTGCAGCGGGGCAGCGATGGTAGTCCCGCGAAGTGGCTGCATATTGATCTGACGGTGCACGCGCCAAAAAGGCAACGTATTGGTGTCTGGTTGCGGATCAAGGATCCGTTGGGAACGGCGGTCGCGATAGCTGAAGTGGGGTCGAACAATCCGGATCGGATGGTCGTGCTGGCCCAGGGAGAAACGAGGCTCTCCTATCAGGTCGAAATCGATCAGCTGGTGGCCGGCGAGTACACGTTGAGCATCACGCTAATTTTGCCCGGGGTGAAAATTCTTGACGACGTGGACGATTGTTTGAGGTTTGTCATTGAACGGCCTCATCGCCGTGGCGACGTCCGCTCGGTCGAGCAGTCGTGGGGCTATGGCTCGATACAGCTTCCGGTCCTTCCGCAACGTGCACATAGCGAAGAAGTGCCTGATAGCGCCCCGGTCGAACTCCGATTATGCCAGGGCCCCAATGGTTGATTGTGGACGTGCCATGGTTCGCAACATGCTGAACCCAATCATTCATTGGAACCGATACGGGGCGCCGTCCCCGATTTCAAACCAGCATCAAACGCCATGAATTCAGCTGCTGAGGCCGAATCGCAGGACCGCCCGGACGTCACTATTATCATGTCCGTATTCAATGATGCGCCCTGGTTGCAGACCACACTGGCAGCTATGTTTGCTCAGACGCATAGGGACTTTGAGCTACTGATCATTGATGATGGATCGACCGATAACACGCCCGAGATCCTGAAACGGTTTTCTGATAATCGGTTGCGGTGGATACGCCACGACGCCAGAATGGGTTGGCTCGCAAGCATGAATAAGCTTGCAACGATAGCGGGCGGCCAGCTTCTCAAGTTTCACTGCCCGGATGACGTATTGGAGCCGTCGGCGCTCGAGCGAGCTGTTGCATTTTATCGCCGACATCCAGACGTCGGATATATCTTCTGTGACTACTACGTCATTGATGAAAATGGAATTCGCCTGGCGGAGCGACCCGTCAGGGCGTTCACAGAAGTCATCCAGCGGCATGTCGCTGATGAACTCGCACTACACGATGGATGCTTCGCCAATACATCATGCTTGTTCGTGCCTCGTGAAAAGTTCCTTGCCGCTGGTGGAATGCGGGACGTAACAAGGCACAACCCTGAACGCTGGCCCACCGTGGAAGACTACGAGCTGATGGTGCGACTTCAACAGAACAACGATGTTGGATATATCCCGGCTCAGCTAGTCGCCGTCCGAGCTCATCCGATGCAGGTTCAGGCGAACAATAGCGCACAGCTGCTATCGCTCGAAGGGGTTCTGTTCATACAACGCGAGTTGGCAGGCCGTATGATCGCTGCAGCTCCGCACGAGGCCCGGCGCATCAAAGACGGTAAGACGGACAAGATTGCGCGAGATCATTTTCACCACGTGATCAGACAGGCTCTGCGAGGCGAGCGGCGGCATGCTTGGAACATGCTGGGAATTCTCCGACATGACGAATCCCTGTCTCGCCTGTTGGTCGCGTGGTTGAAGACGAGCGCATTGCCTGCGCTCGAGCGGCGCTTTTGGCGTCTAGCTCTGCGCGCACGCCCATCCAGATAACGCGTCATTCTATTGAGCCACGCGGTATCGGCGAAACGCATGGTCTGCGTTTCGTCGTGACCATCGGCTGAGTTTATCAGCAGTAGCCGCCAGAGCCGCTGCGGCGTCATGAGCAAAGCATGAACCGACACTTATCAATTGGATTGTTCGGCTTGTTCGGCAGTCGAAATATCGGTAACGAGGCCACTCTCAAGGCGGCAATTCAGATCTTCCGCCGCGAGCTTCCTCAAGCTGACCTCCAGTGCTTCTGTGGCTGGCCAGAATCCATCGGGCCGGAATATAATATCCCCGCATTGCGATTCACCGCGGCGAGTTGGAAGAGCCTTCCTGTCAGGGCAGTCGATCGGCTTCTATTCCGCTGGCCCACACGTATTAGGAACTTCTTTTGGGCCTGGCGGTGCGTTCGTCAAGTCGACGTGCTCATCATCCCCGGCACCGGTGCGTTTGATGACTTCGGTGAGTCTCCCGGCGGCTTTCCAAGCTTGATCTACACGTGGGCGCTTGCTGCTCGTCTTGCGAGGCGACCGTTGATGATCGTCAGCGTGGGTGCCGGCCCGATTGTTCATTCGCTGAGCCGTATGATGATACTGTGGGTGGCAAGGTCTGCTATTTTCCGCTCGTATCGTGACGAGATTTCCAAGTCCTTCATGGCATCTATAGGACTGGATACAACTGCCGACCAAGTCTCCTCGGATCTGGTATTCGAACTGGACCTGTTGCAGGGACGATCTGAGGTCACGCTGCATGGAACGGGGCTCAATATCGGCGTTGGCCTGATGACATATCGTGGCTGGCGGAAAAACAATCGAAATGGTGGGGCGATTCTGGAAAAATATGTCGACCAGATGGAAGAGTTCATCGTTTGGCTCGTTGAACACGGTCACAACGTCTTCCTGCTGACCGGGGAGGACAGTGACGCCAGTACGGTGGAGCGGGCGCGGGTTGCTGCCGCGAACAGGATCGGGCCCGAGTTAGCTCACCGAATCACAGCCTTGCCCGCCGAGAATTTGCACGATTTGGCACGCCACATGTCGATGATGGATCTGGTCGTTGCCACCCGCTACCACAACGTTGTTTGTGCTTTGATGTGCTGTGTGCCATCGATTTCAATCGGGTACGCCAAGAAGAACGACGCTGTAATGACTGAGTTCCATCTTGATGACTATTGCCAGCAGATTGGACAGTTGGACCTGGATCTCCTGAAGTCACAGGTTGAACGTATCGCAGAGGACTTGCCAGGTTGTCGGATCCTGTTGGCGAATCGGCTGCAGGATGTGCGCAAGCGCATGAACACCCAATATGGCGACGTCATAGGGATTCTGGACAGAGTGGCGGAAAGGAGCCGGACAGAGTGGCGGTAGTCCAGGCGATGATTGGGTCTATCGGGTACGGCGTCATGTGTGGCTTGCGCGCGGCGTGGCCTGGGCGCTTTTCAAGCTCGCCATCACCTTCGTTATTGGAACGGTTGAGGCCCATGGCGATGATGGTCACCCGATGATCGGAATGGCATTCTCCGCACGAATTCGCGCATACCCTCGCGCGGCGGCAAAAGTTCTGGAGCAAGTCAAAATTTGAATGAATGGCGTCTGGCTGTTGCCGCTTGCTCTCTCTTTTTGTTTGAGAGCCTCAATAGCGGCTTCGGCCGAAGCACAACTGCTTCCTACTCTGCCGATCAGGTTTTTGCCTGCGGCCGATACGCGCTCACAGTCCACCAATCATAGAACGTGAATAACAGATCAATGCAAAAAACTGCTCTGACTCTCGAAGAGTCGGCACGAGATGCGTCATCCCAATCGTGTTGCCGCATCTGCTCAACGCCTCTTCGCCGCACATTCCTCGACCTTGGTAATTCGCCGCTGTGCGAGAGCTTTCTCGAGGAGCAGAAGCTTGACGAAGTGGAGCCCTACTATCCCCTGAAGGCGATGGTCTGCGAAAAGTGCTTCCTCGTGCAGCTGCGCGAGTATGTGCGCCCGGAGAACATCTTCAGCGAGTACGCGTACTTCTCCTCCTTCTCCACTTCGTGGGTGGCCCATGCCAAGGCCTATTGTGAGATGATCGCGCGTCGGCTGTCGCTCGGCCGTGACAGTCTCGTCGTCGAGTTGGCGAGCAACGACGGCTACCTCCTGCAGCACTTTCTTCCGATGGGCATTCCCGTGCTCGGTGTCGAACCTGCTGCCAACGTTGCCAGAGTCGCCCAGGACAAGGGCATACAAACCGTTGTCGATTTCTTTGGCGTACGGCTTGCGCGGCAGATGGCGGCACAAGGACAAAGCGCCGACCTCATCGCAGGTAATAATGTCCTTGCGCAGGTTCCCGACATCAATGATTTCGTAGCCGGCATAAAAATCCTGATGAAGCCGGCAGGCGTTGTGACACTGGAGTTCCCGCATCTGCTGCGTCTCATCAGTGAGGTGCAGTTCGATACGATCTACCACGAGCACTTTTCGTACTTTTCCCTGACGACGATCGTAAATCTGGCTGAGCGCCACGCTTTGCGCGTTGTTGATGTGGAGCAGTTGCCCAGTCACGGCGGATCCCTTCGCGTCTATCTCGCCCACGATGGCGGCCCTCATGCGGTCTCGTCGCAGGTGACAGAGTTGCTTGCGTTGGAAACGGCGCGCGGACTCACCGACATGGCAGCCTACTCCGGCTTTTCGGCCAAGGTGGAAAAAGTGAAGCGGGACTTTCTCGCCGCACTCATCGACGCTCGGGAGAAAGGGCTCAAGGTTGCGGGATACGGCGCACCGGGCAAGGGAAACACGATGCTCAACTATTGCGGCATCGGCCCCGATCTCATTTCCTTTACGGTGGACCGCAATCCCTACAAGCACGGTCGCTTTACGCCTGGCCGTCACATTCCGATCCGACCGGTGGAGGCGATCGACGTCGAGCGACCCGACGTGGTCGTCATCCTACCCTGGAACTTGACAAGGGAGATTACGACTCAGATGCGCCACATCGGAGAATGGGGGGGGCGTTTTCTCGTTCCGATCCCAAATGTTTCCCTCATTGACCCTCGGGAGATTGCGCCATGAAGGTGGTCCTGTTTTGCGGCGGGCTCGGAACCCGCATTCGCGAGTACTCGGAAAACATTCCAAAGCCCATGATACCGATCGGCAATGAGCCGATGCTGTGGCACATCATGCAGTACTATGCCCAGTACGGGCACAATGATTTCGTGTTGTGCCTTGGCTACAAGGCAAACACCATCAAGGAGTTTTTCCTGTCAACCCGCCCGCACTCCTTTGCTGATTGCGTGGTATCGAATGGTGGATCGCATGTGGAACTTCTCGAGCAGGCGCAGGATGATTGGCGCATTTCACTGATCGATACGGGTGTGTGGCGTAACATTGGCGAGCGCTTGTGGGCCGTGCGCCAGCATGTCGAGAACGAGGAGATGTTCCTCGCGAATTATAGCGATGCCCTTACCGACGCACCGCTACCCGAGATCATCGAGTATTTCCGCAACAGCGGCAAAGCAGCCTGTTTCGTCGCCGTGCATCTGCCGTTGAGTTTTCATCTCGCCGACGTCGAGGATGGTGGACGCGTTCGCCAGATCCGCACAAGTCATCAAGCGGATATCTGGATGAATGGTGGCTATTTCATTTTTCGTCCGAAGATCTTCGAGTTCATGCGCGAAGGAGAGGAATTGGTTGTCGAACCCTTCCGGAGGCTCATCGAGGCAGATGAATTGATTGCCTATCGCTACGAAGGCTTCTGGCGCGCCATGGACACGCTTAAGGACAAACAGGTTCTGGAGGACCTCGTCGAAAGCGGCAAAATGCCTTGGCGCTTGTCTGAGGTCAGTGGAGAGCGTCAGGCGGCTGGTGGCGGACGTAGATGAGACCGCTTGCGATGATGCATCCCGGCGAGCCGCTGTCGGTCTTGTGCCTCGGGGCGCATTCCGACGACATCGAGATTGGCGCGGGCGGAACGATCCTGTCATGGATCGCCAGAGGCGCGACACTTGACGTGAGGTGGTGCGTGCTGAGCGCTGCCGGCGCACGCGAGGCAGAGGCGCGTAACTCAGCCCGCGCGTTTCTTGCAGGGGCTCGTTCGATCGAAATAGAGACGGCATCGTTTCGCGACAGTTATTTCCCTGCCGATCGTATCGCTATCAAGGAGTGGTTTGAGGGACTGAAAACGCGGTGTCAGCCGGACGTCGTGCTGACACATCATCGTGACGATGCCCACCAGGATCACCGGCTACTTGGCGAGATCACAACCAATACATTTCGCGACCATCTCGTGCTTTCATATGAAATTCCTAAGTGGGACGGTGATCTGGGTCGACCAAACACGTACGTTGCACTCTCCGCTGAGATACTTGAGCGCAAGGTCGCATTGCTGATGCAGCATTTCGCATCGCAGCGTTCCAAGGACTGGTTCGATTCCGAAACCTTCCGTGGCCTCGCCCGGCTTCGCGGCATGGAGTGCCGCGCGCCGGAGCGCTACGCCGAAGCATTTCATGTGGCCAAGATGGTCGTCAGCTAGGCAAGGGTATCAGCGACAAAGCGATGCTTACAAAAGTCATCAGGAAAGTTGGGCGCAGCGCAAACAAGATTTTGCATCGTTCGGGATTCGAGATCCGACCTGTAGATCGTCACACCTGGGAGGATCAGGAAAGCTACATCCCCCTCGAGGCAACGTTGAAGGCTGCCAAGGAGGCTGGCCTATCCGTCGGCGACTACATCGATACGATAATCAACAAGTCACCGGGTGCGACACAAGCGACAATCGATGCCCTGGAAAAGCGCGGCGTGTTCGAGAACAAGATAGGCACCATTCTCGAGATCGGGCCCGGCTCCGGTCGCTATCTCGAAAAGGTGATGAGGCTATGCACCCCCTCCCGATACGAGATCTACGAGACGGCCATGCCTTGGGCGCAATATCTGGTCCGCACATATGGCGTCACGTTTCGGTCAACGTCCGGCTATTCCCTTGAAGAAACGCCGTCGGCATCTGTGGATCTCGTCCACGCTCACAAAGTATTCAACAGCATCAACTTCATGCCGACGTGCTGTTTGTGGACCGAGATGGCCCGTGTAACCAAGGCCGGCGGATACTGTGTCTTTGATATCATGACAGAGCGCTGCCTCGACGCCGCAACCATCGCGACATGGGCGAAATCGGAGATCAGGGCAGGTTCCTATCCGACGGCCATGCCGCGTTCGACTGCAATTGGCTATTTCGAGCACGCAGACTTCCAAATTGTGGATAGTTTCATTGGGCCGTTGGGACCGGGAACAACAGAGGTCTTTATCTTCCGTAAACGACAAGCGGGCGTTTGTGCGGGATGATCAATCGTCATACCCAAACGACGCGGCGTGAGTTTTGTACCATGTCTCTTGCCGCGATCACTCTCGGACCAGGTGTTGGCGCGCCAGCGTCAACTGTGCCATCGCCCGCGCAGCAGCGTCACGCAAGGCGTATGCTGAAAGGGCTGGAGCTATCGATGCAATGGTTCGGTTCGGAAACTGCGGCGCGTGCGCCCGGTGACGTTGTCGGCGCTCACGTCGGGCATCGTTTGACCGTGGCCGCACCAATGATTGACGGCGGGCAGCCAGAGGATTGGCTTTTTCTTCCGAAGAACAACCCTGGCGGACTAATCCAATGACGGGCTCCAGATTGTCCAACATCGATCGGTCGTTTTGGCGCGGGCGCCGGGTGCTGTTGACTGGCCATACCGGCTTTAAGGGTGCGTGGGCCGCATTGCTGCTTTCCAGGCTCGGTGCCGAGGTGCATGGGCTATCCCTGTCGCCGGAAGAACCAAGCCTTTTCTCTGCAGCACGAGTGGCGGAGATGTGTGCGTCGAGCAGCTTCGTCGACCTGAGGGACCGGGAGGCGACGCACGCAAGTGTGGTGGCCTGCCAGCCGCAGGTGGTGCTCCACTTCGCCGCTCAGTCGCTCGTGCGCCGTGCGTTTCTCGATCCTGTGGAAACGTTCTCGTCCAACGTCATGGGCACAGTCCACCTCCTCGAAGCCTTGCGCCATATCGATCGCCTCCAAACGGTTCTGGTGACGACCACGGACAAGGTCTACTACAACGCGGAGACGGGTGAGCCCTTCCGCGAAGGCGACCGGCTGGGCGGTGTGGAGGCCTACGGCGCAAGCAAGACGGCAGTCGAGCACGTGGTTGCCGCCTATCGTGCCAGCTATTTCGCGGCCAAGGGCGTGGCGGTTCTCGTCGCGCGTGCCGGCAATGTCATCGGTGGTGGTGACTGGTCGCAAGACCGTATCCTTCCCGACATTGTCCGCGCATGCGAATGCGGCAGGCCTTTGGACGTCCGCAATCCTGGCGCAGTGCGTCCATGGCAGCATGTACTTGAAGCCCTTGAGGGCTATCTCATGCTCGTCGAGCGCAAGGGGCAGGACGAGCAGACTTCAGGTGCCGACCCGGAAAATAATGCCTGGAACTTCGGACCACCGATGGCAGCAGAAATGGTCACAGTGGCTCAAATATGCGATTGGGCGGCACAGGCATGGCCTGAACGCTTCCGCTGGCGCCATACGCCGGACGCAAGTGGCGTCAAAGAAAGCAATCTTCTGCTCCTCGACCCCTCGCGCGCTATGGCAGAGCTCGGCTGGCGTCCACGGCTCGGCCCTGTTGATGCGCTTCAAATCACGCTGGGTTGGTACAAGTCGGTTGAAGCAGGGCAGGATCCGCGTCAGGCCTGCCTGGTGGATATGGCGTGCCTGGGATTGGCAACTCCATGATGCATGGCCGTAACGCGAGCACGGTGTCGACGGTTCACGGCGATCGTTTCGCATCGCAGACCATCGGTATCGACATTCACGCACTTGCTTCCGAGATCTATCCGATCTGCCGCAGCATTACTGGCAACGGTGTGCGCGAGACGCTGTCGATCCTCGGTCGAAAGATACCACTCGAAATTACCGAGATCCCAACGGGCACAGCAGTGTTCGACTGGACGATCCCGCGCGAATGGAACATTCGCGACGCCTATGTGAAAGCGAGTGACGGTCGCCGGGTGATCGATTTCAAGCGTCACAATCTGCATGTCCTCAATTACTCTGCCCCTGTGCGAGCACACATGTCGCTGGCTGAATTGAGGCCACATCTCTTTTCCTTGCCGGAAGATCCGGAGTTGATCCCGTACCGAACCTCCTATTACGCGGAGCAATGGGGCTTTTGCCTTGCTCATCGTGAGCTGGAGGCGATGCCCGACGACACTTACGAGGTGGTGATCGACAGCGAGTTGAAGGACGGCGCATTGACCTGGGGCGAGCATCTCCATCGCGGCGAGAGCGAGGATGAGGTTCTTCTGTCGGCACACGTCTGCCACCCCTCGCTTGCCAACGACAACTGCTCGGGATTGGCTCTTCTCGCGCTGCTGGCGCGCGCAGTCTCGCAATTTCGCACGCAGCTCAGCTACCGATTCCTGTTCGCGCCGGGCACCATCGGCGCTATCGCATGGCTGGCGCACAACGAGCAGAACGCGTCGCGCATCAAACATGGGCTCGTCGTATCTTGCGTCGGCGACGCAGGCGACCCGACTTACAAGCGCAGCCGCCGCGGCGACGCCACGATCGATCGCGCGATGGCCCATGTTCTGAAGCATTGCGGTCGCCAATCGCGCGTCATCGACTTCTCGCCCTATGGTTACGACGAGCGCCAGTATTGTTCCCCGGGCTTCGATCTTCCGGTCGGATTGCTGCAGAGGAGCCAGTTCGGCACGTTTCGCGAATACCACACCTCTGCCGACGATCTGGATCTCATTCGTCCTGAGCACCTTACGCATTCATGGAGCATCATCGCCGCGTTGATCGAGATCCTCGAAAACGATCGCAGACCGGTGAGCCTCAACCCCAAGTGTGAGCCCCAGTTGGGCCGCCGCGGTCTCTACGCCATGATCGGTGGCGACAGAGACGCACCTGCGCGGCAGATGGCCATGCTTTGGCTGCTGAACCTGGCTGATGGTTGCCATTCTCTGCTCGATATCGCAGAGCGAGCCGATATGCCTTTCACCCGTATCCTCGCTGCCGAGCGCAATCTTGCTGCGGCAGGACTTCTGGCCGAGCCCGATAGGTCATGAGCGGGAAGGCGAGAGCAGTCGACCCGAAGGTGCCGTCAACCGGGAAATGCCGGCCAATCGAGGTCCTTTTGCGAGATCATCGCTACCGGCAGGGGCCACGAGATCGCGACCGTTGGATCATCGTAGCGAAAGCCGCGTGCCGCGTGCGGCGCATGGAATGCGGAAATCATGTAGCTGACCTCGGTATCGTCGGCGAGTGTCTGGAAGCCATGCGCGAAGCCTTCGGGAATGTAAAGTTGATGCCGGTTGTGCGCGGTGAGTTCGAAGGCGGTCCACTTGCCGAAGGTTGCGGACTCGCGGCGAACATCGACGATGACGTCGACAATGGCACCGGCGACGCATCGCACCACTTTGGCCTCGGCGTCAGGCGCCTCCTGGTAGTGCATGCCGCGTACGGTGGCGCGCAAGCGATTGAACGAGATGCTGTGCTGCGGGAAGTGGGTCGGCAAGCCAGCCACTGTGAATTCCCGCTCGCAGAACGTGCGGGCGAAGAAGCCTCGCTCGTCATTGATTGACTCGGGCGTTATCAGCCGTGGGCCAGCCAGCGAAGTCTTCTCGAATAGCATGCGCCACTCCTTGAGCCTGATGAATCACCAGCACCATTGAATGGTGCCTTGCAGATCTTGAGGCAAGGCGATTTGTCGCCGCTGCCCCCAACGGCCAGTCCAATGCGAAAGAAGTGAGGTTACGACATGTCGCGCCTGATCACCGAGTTTTCGGAATCCGAGCGGCTGCGTGCGCGCGCGCACGAAATAATTCCCGGTGGTGCCCACACCTACGCCAAGGGTGATGATCAATTTCCGCAGTGTTCGCCAGGGTTCATCGTCCGGGGCAACGGTTGCCGCGTATTCGACATCGACGGCAACGAATTCATCGAATATGGCCTTGGATTGCGTTCGGTTACGCTTGGACATGCCTACAAGCCCGTCACAGACGCTGTCGTCCATGAGCTTGCTTTTGGCTGCAACTTCAATAGACCATCGCCCATTGAGGTGGAATGTGCAGAACGCCTTCTCGACATGATCGAGGGAGCGGAGATGGTCAAATTTTGCAAGGACGGATCGGGCGCCACGTCTGCGGCAATCAAGATCGCCCGGGCCTACACAGGGCGCGATTACGTGGCAATCTGCGCCGACCATCCCTTTTTCTCGACTTATGATTGGTTCATGGGAACCACGCCGATCAATGCCGGCATCCCGCGGGTCATTCAGGACCTCACGTTGAGGTTCCGCTACAACGATATCCAGTCGGTGAAGGATCTCTTCGCCGCTTATCCCAACCAGATCTCCAGTCTCATCCTGGAGCCAGCACGCATTGACGACCCGGAGAATGGATTTCTCCACGAAGTGCAGCGTTTGTGTCGCGAGAATGGCGCCCTGTTTGTGCTTGATGAGATGATCTGTGGATTCCGCTGGCATAATGGTGGTGGCCAGAAGGTGTACGGTGTCGTGCCCGACCTGTCGTGTTTCGGCAAGGCGCTTGCCAATGGCTTCTCGGTTTCCGCTCTCGTTGGAAAGCGCGAATATATGCGATTGGGAGGGCTTCAGCACACCGACCGGCCGCGCGTGTTTCTGCTTTCCACTACGCATGGTGCCGAAACGCATGGACTTGCCGCGGCCATTGCCACCATGGATGTATATCAGCGCGAGCCCGTCATCGAGACGCTGCATCGCCAGGGTCGCGCACTGAAGGAAGGCATCGACCAGGTTGTTGTGCGACACGGCCTGCAACGCTTCGTGCAGATTATCGGACGTCCATGCTGCTTGTTCTTCACCAGTAAGGATGACGCAGGTCAACCGTCGCAGGCCTTCCGGACATTGCTACTCCAGGAGACGATCAAGCGGGGCATTCTGGCGCCGTCGCTGGTGGTGAGCTACTCGCATACCGACGCCGACATTGCCGAGACGGTCGATGCATTCGATGGTGCTCTCGAGATCTATTCGCGGGCGCTTGGCGACGGTGTCGGGCGCTATCTAGTCGGCAATCCGTCCGACACTGTTTATCGCGCCTACAACAAGGTGGCGTGAATTGTGCTTCGGCCAACTTCTATGAAATGCGATGGCCCATGGCATTGCAATTGCCCATCAGGCAGCCACCCAACTTGAACCGGGAGCTTATCGTGGATACTGCGAAAATCGAGACGCGCCTGCATGAGTTGGCGGATGAGTATCCCGAGCCAATGCGGGCGGAACAGCACCGCGATGTGGCACGGGTCTCCTTCAATATCTCCCTTGCAATTTCCGGCATGGATGTCGCATCGACTCGTGTCTGCGACTTGGGAGGTGGCGTCGGGCTTTTCTCTCTTGGCTGCAAGGGGATCGGTTGCCGTCGATCCGTTCTCGTCGACGATTTCCGCGACGGCATCAATCTTGCCCGGGGCGACTCGGTCCTTGAGAGCCATCGCCGTCTCGGCGTCGAAATCTGCTCACGCGACGTCGTCTTGGAACCGTTGGCGATCGACGGGCAATTTGATGTCGTCACAACCTTCGACAGCATGGAGCACTGGCACCATTCTCCACGTCGCTTGTTCCACGAGGTGATGGGCCTTCTGAGACCCGGCGGCCGCTTTGTGTTGGGCGTTCCAAACTGTATCAACCTTCGCAAGCGCATCACGGTTCCGCTTGGTTATGGCAAGTGGAGCGCATTCAAGGAATGGTACGAGCCAGATCGCTTTCGAGGCCATGTGCGAGAGCCTGATGTTCAGGATCTCCGCAGCATCGGCGCGGACATGGGGCTTTGCGATATCCGCATTATCGGCCGCAACTGGACCGGTCACGCCTCGCCAAACCGCATCACGCAGATCGCTGCCATGCTTGTGGATGTTCCACTCCGCGCGCTGCCCACACTATGCGGTGACATCTATCTGGTCGGGAGCAAGCCTTGACGAAATCGAGCCGGAAAAGCGGAACAAACGCATGCTCATTCTAGGTCTCAACGCCTATCACGGTGACGCTTCGGCCTGCCTCGTTCGCGACGGCGTGATTGTCGCTGCCGCGGAGGAGGAGCGCTTCCGCCGCATCAAGCACTGGGCAGGATTTCCATCCGAGGCAGCCCGCTACTGCCTGGCCGCGGCAGGTGCTTCACTGGCCGATGTCGATCACGTCGCGGTTAATTCCGATCCGCGCGCCAATCTGCTGCGGCGTGTCGGCTACGCCGTGCTGCAGCGGCCGGATCCTCGCCTCATCGTTGACCGTATCCGCAATCAAAGGAAACGTGCGTCGATTGCCGATGAGCTGGGCGCGGCATTCCCGGGACAGTCATTTCGCGCCGAGGTGCATCGGGTCGAGCACCATGAAGCTCATCTCGCCTCCGCCTTCCTCGTTTCGCCCTTCGGCGAGGCCGTCGCCGCCTCCATCGATGGGTTCGGAGATTTCTCGAGTGCCGCTTGGGGTGTCGGTCGCGGAACCTCGATCCAGATCGACGGACGCATCTGGTTCCCGCATTCGCTTGGCGCGTTTTACCAGGCATTGACGCAGCATCTTGGCTTTCCCCATTATGGTGACGAGTACAAGGTGATGGGTCTTGCACCCTATGGCGAGCCGCGCTTCATGGATGAGATGCGCCGCATCGTTCGCCTGCGCCAGGACGGCGGATTTGCGCTGGATCTGCGCTACTTCCGTCATCACCGCGAGAAGATAGATTATGCATGGCGGGGAGGAAGTCCGCATGTCGGCACGCTTTTTTCTTCCGAACTCGAAGATCTGATCGGCCCGGCGCGCGGGAAGGGTGAGCCGCTCGAACAACGCCACCGCGACATCGCCAGATCCGTTCAGGCGATGTACGAGGAGGCATTCTTTCACATGCTCGACAGACTTCACGAGCGCTATGGCCTGGATACACTGACGCTCGCAGGCGGATGCGCCATGAACTCCGTCGCCAACGGTAAGGTGAAGCGCCGCTCGCGGTTCCGCCGGCTCTATGTGCAGTCGGCCGCGGGAGACGCTGGCGGTGCGATCGGTGCGGCGGTGCACGTCTGGCATGGCTTGGCGCGATCCGCGTCAAGCGTCAGCGGGACGTCGCGTGTTCTCGCCGGCGATGCATCTCCCGGACACAATGTCATGGAGCACGCCTATCTCGGCCCCGAGGCCAGCGAGTCCGACATTGCTGCGCTGCTGCGTGACAGGAGCGGAGAGTTGGAGGCATCTGAGGTCTCTGCGAGCCGAGCGAGTGGCGAGTTCGAGCTGTGCCGCCGCGTTGCCTCTTACGTAGCCCAAGGCAAGGTCGTCGGCTGGTTTCAGGGGCGCATGGAATGGGGTCCGCGAGCGCTCGGCAATCGCTCGATTGTTTGTGATCCGCGGCGCGCCGATATGAAGGACATCCTCAATCTCAAGATCAAGAGGCGCGAGAGCTTTCGGCCATTTGCCCCATCGATACTGCGCGAGCACGTAGCCGAATGGTTTGAGGAAGATGATGACGTTCCATTCATGATGCAGGTCTACCAGATCTGCCCGCAAAAGCGGTCGCTTATACCGGCCGTCACCCATGTCGACGGCTCCGGCCGTCTTCAGACGGTCAACCGCGAGACGAATTCGCGCTACTGGCACCTCATCGAGGCATTTCGCGAGATCACCGGCGTGCCAATGGTCCTGAACACGTCCTTCAACGAGAACGAGCCTGTTGTTTGCCGGCCGCAAGAGGCACTCGACTGTTTCCTGCGAACGAAAATGGACGTTCTGGTACTGGGCGATCACGTGGTCACACGGCGATAGCCGTAGCACGCTGCGCTTTCGGCGCAGCCTCGCCAGTTACAACGCCGTGCACAAGTGCAATGAGCGAACGCATCAAACCTGCTGATGTCGACCGCTGGATTTACGGTCCGGTTCTTGAATGGTGCGCGATTGGCCAATCAAATCGGCGCTGAATGATGATCCTTTTCCCCCAATGGGAAGCCAAACAGCGAACAACGCCGATCCGCCAGACGGACCGTTAACCATCGCATGAACCGCAGGTTCCAATTGCTGGCAACGCATTTGGTTCCGAAGCATCTTGTTCATGGGAAACGCAGCCGTTGCCCACAGAACGGAGACCTCCCGCTATGAACCGCCCAGAGCCAGCAGATTTGGAAGTCCCGAAGAACCAATCGGTTCCATCGGTGACGCCATCTATGGCGATCATGAACCCATTGCAGGTCATGCGTCGCAGTCTCTTGCTGATCGTCATTGGCGCGCTCCTTGCGTCGATCCTTGGCGTATTCTACAAGCGGACGCTGCCGCCGACCTATACGGCCACAGCGGTCTTGCTCGTCGATACCCGGCAGGTTCGCGCCCTGCAGGATGCTTATGTATTTAACGGCGAAGCCGATCTCGCATCTCAAATCGAGTTGCTGAAGTCCGATGCCATTGCCTCCAGGATCGTGGATCAGCTCGGCCTCGCCGTCGCTCGTCACGACGATCCATCTTCGCCGGTACCCTGGTCATTCCTGACGCACTTTCTTGCTCAAGGCCCCTCGATTGCAGGCGAGGTGGCTGTGAAAGCGAACAACGATGAGTTGAGGCGAAAGGCGATTGAGGACTTCAAGCTCGGGCTCGCGATCGAGCGCATACCCAAAACGCTCGTTCTCAATATCTCCTACACATCGAGCAACCCGCAGACTGCTGCGAACATCGCCGATGCGGTAGCAGAAGCCTACATCGAAGATCAGCGGCTTGCGCACAAGGATGCGGCGCGTCGTGCCACGGACTGGCTCAATGAGCAGCTCGGCGAGCTCAAAGTGCTCGTACACGAAGCTGATGAAGCCATTCAGCAATTCAAGGCATCGCGTGGTCTTATCACGACCGAAGGGGGCCTGCTGCAGGAGCGCAGGCTTACAGAGGCCAACCGTCAGCTCATGCTGGCGCGCGAGGAAGTGGAGCGCTTCTCGGTGCGCCACACGCAGGTGGCAGAACTCCTATCGGCACAGGATGGCTTTGGATTCACGACGGAGCTGATCACCGATCCCCTTTTCGCCCAGTTGCGTACCCGCTACCTCACCGTAGTGGCGGACGAACGAACGTCTGCGAGCAAACTGGGTGAGGGACATTATATGGTCCAGCGCCTCCGAAAGCAGAAGAGTGAACTGGAACGCTTGATGCGCACGGAGCTTCAGCGGATCGCAACCACACTCAACAATGAACTCGAAATCGCCCGCGCACGAGAGGCCAAACTGTCAAAGGATTTTGAGCAGCAATCCGCCTTGAACACGCAGTCCGATGAGGTTCAGATCGAGCTGCGCGAACTCGAACGCCGAAGCGATGCGTACAAGAAAGTCTACAATGACTTGCTGCAGCGTCATCAGAATGCCTTGCAGCAGCAGTCGCTGGACGAGCGCCAAGCGCGTATCATCACGCATGCCCAGTTGCCGCAACAGAAGAATGGCCCCTCCACGCTTCGCATTCTCGCATTTGCAATGCTGATGGGCGCTGCCGCAGGAGGCGGATTGGGTTTCATTCGAGACCTATCCGACCGCACTTTCCGCACGGCAGAGCAAGTTCGCTCAGAACTGATGATCGAGCCGATTTGGATGCTGCCACGGGTGACGAGGCGTATCTCATCATGGACGCAAGGAAAGGCTGCGGCCATGGACGCGGCTGCGGCCAGTGAGTCGGCTGGCGAGCTTCAGACAATAAGTACCAAGATACCTGCTCTCTTCAATCACGCCTTCGTCGATTCCGGCTCTACGTTCTCCCGTACCATTCAGGCCATCAAGCTCCATCTCGACCAAACCCACCCGGAAAAGACATGCAAGCGTATTGGTATAATCTCGGTTCTTGCAAATGAAGGGACTCTCACCGTCGCCAAGAACTTGGCGTCGATCGCAGCAGGAACCGGCGCCAGGACCCTGCTCGTGGACGGAGACATGGACAAGCGCGAGCTGACAAACACTCTTGCACCCACTGCGGAGAAGGGGATTGCAGAGGCTGCCGACAGAGCCCAGGCACCGGAGCTGGATGCCATCCTGTTCCAGGAGAAGGCTTCGGGCCTGCGCTTCCTGCCTGCGGTTGGCCGTCATGGAAGTCCGCGGTTCACGGCGGACTTCCTGGCCGGAACCGCGATGCAGTCACTCCTACAGCGGGTATCTCAGGATTTCGAGTACGTAGTGGTCAATCTGCCGCCGATTGCAAAATCGCTCGACGCCCGCGCAATCGCGCCACAACTTGATGCCGTCATTCTGGTCGTAGCCTGGGGGCAGACCCCGCGAGCGGTCGTGGAACAGACCCTTTCTGACGAGCCCGAGCTCGACCGCAAATGCGTGGGTGTGGTTCTCAACGAGGTCAACTTGCGCCGACTGATGCAATATGAGCCGGCAGATCCACGCTGGTCATAAACCGTGCCGTCAGTTTCCAAGCGCCCGGATCGCATCGCGCGTCACCAACGCATCTGTCGAGACGCCTGCAACCGTGCCGGTGATCAGGCGCACGTAGCCCAGGAACTTGTCGACCTCGACCGCGTCCGCATTGGCAACGTAGATGATGTCCTTGTTGCGCATCGCAAACTGATCGGAAGCGAAGAACATGGAGGGATCGCGATAGTTTGCCCGGTAGACCGTCGGAATGAACTTTGCGGTCTTCTCAAAACGGTCGAGGTTCATCCCGAAGCGTTCCAGAACCTCGCGGTATTCGAATCGGAACAGAAAGACTTGGCCCGGGTTCGCCCTTGTGTCCAGAAGACCGCCCGCTTTCGCGACAGCCTCGGCAAGCGATAGCCGATCGCTGTCGAACTTGAACTTGCCCGTCAGCTCCTGCGTCTGGTTCACGTTGCCCAACGCCCCGAGCGCAATAAAGGTTTGCGGCTCGCGGTAAAGGTAGACGATATCGCCAGGATGCACGAAGATGTTTTCGTCCGCCTTGCTGAGCAGTCGAGGGAAGTAGACTGTTGCGCGGCGTTCACCGCGCTGCAGCGTCACGAAGGACTCGTATCCCGGGGCCTTCAGCCCGACCTTGGCGATGAGGTCGAGGATGCGCTCGCCGCCCGGCTTGATTTTCGCTTTGTAACTTCCGTTGGCCGCGTCGCCGAATACGGCAATGTCCGTAGCGTTCTGCTCTTGCATCGCGATGACGACTTGTGGCTCGACGGCACGCGAATTCAGCCGGGATTCAATGTCCTTTTGGACCTGCACGATCGAACGACCGGCTGCCCGAACCTGTCCTGCAAAAGGAACCGATATGTTGCCGCTGTAATCGACGGTTTGCGCAGGCAGAGTTGTATAGGTGCCGAGCCGATTAGGTATCTCGCCGGCGGCGAACAGGCCATTTCCAGAGGATTCAAAGATGCTTATGGCAAGAACGTCCCCGGTACCGATGCGCAACTCCGGCGCCCGGCTCTTGCCCATTCCGAATGTTTTGAAGAACGACTGCGGGCCGACATCGATCAAGTTTTCAAGGACGAATCGACTGATGTCGACCAATACGTAGTCGAGCGCAACGGCACGGCGATCTTGTACGATGGCTTCCGAGGCTTCGCGATCAATGATGTGATAGTTAGGGCCGCCGGTGGGAAGCTGCGTGCAACTCGCGCAGAAGAACGCCACGCAGCACGACAGCATGCCGATAACAACTTTCCGTCTCTGCCTGCACAGCATGGGTTGTCCTGAGAAATTGCACGTCCATCAGCACTCCGACACCACACCAACACTTTTCGCAGACCTAAGTAGACTTCCAGGCGGAAGAACAACCAATTGGCAATCGATGGATACCTCGTTGCGGAAAGCTCCGAAAGAAACCGCTGCGAAGAAATTATCCGTTGCTAGCCACTCTCTCGACCGAAAATTCAACAAGACATAATTCCTGCGAGAGATTTAAGGGCGATTCGCCAATTATGCACTCTCTGCAGGTGCCCGAATCACACTCCGTACACGCAAGTTGCAACTCTGCAACAAAGCAAATTTCGCCGCGAAACGACTCCATTTGCCATGCCATTTTCCCTGTTGCTTTCGCAACTTACACTCAGGCAGTTGAACCAAAGCATTCACCCTCAGCACGACCTTTCGGATGCCGTGCCTTTGATGATTCCGGGTTGTACTTAAATGCGCAATAACTCCCCGCGTAATTGCAATATGCGCATTGTCTTTATTAATCGTTACTTTCATCCTGACCATTCGGCGACAAGCCAGATGCTCTCCGATCTCGCATTCGCCCTCGCTGAGCGGGGTGATCGCGTGTCGGTCATCACCAGCCGCCAGCGTTATGACGATGCCGATGCAGCACTTGTGGCTCATGAAAACATTGGCGGGGTTGACATACATCGCGTAGCGACGACCCGATTTGGCCGCCACGCTCTTCTTGGGCGCGCTGTTGACTACCTGACGTTTTACGCGACGGCCGCATGGAAACTTTGGCGGATCGCCCGCAAAGGTGACGTTGTGGTCGCCAAGACCGACCCTCCCATGCTCTCGGTCATCGCCGCGCCGGTTGCATGGGCACGAGGTGTCCCGCTCGTGAACTGGCTGCAGGACATCTTCCCCGAAGTGGCGATTGCGAGTGGACTGGGAAAGAGCCGGCTGTTCCAACTCATCTGCCGCGGCCTTGGCAAGGTTCGAACGTGGACGCTGCGCTCAGCGATCGCCAATGTCGTGCTTGGTGAGCGCATGGCATCGAAGGTCGAAAGACTGGGCGTCGCTCCCGGCCGGATCACGATCATTCCCAATTGGGCCGACGGAACGCTCATCAAGCCGGTTGCGCATGAGGAGAATGACGTCCGCAAAGCCTGGAAGCTCAGCGCAGGCGATTTCGTCGTCGGCTACTCGGGAAACCTGGGGCGTACCCATGATTTTCGCACAATTCTGGATGCGATCTCACTGATTGAGCGTGGCGAGACCGCTCATGCTTCATCGAGAAAAACGAGTTCCGGCGCAACCGGTCCACGCGCCAACAGCGCAGTCTCCCAGCCCCGGATCATATGGCTGTTCATCGGTGGAGGAGCTGGGTATCGGCAACTCAAGGATGAGGTGAGAAGGCGCGGGCTCAGTACGGTTCAATTCCACGATTACCACCCGAGGAAGCGGCTGGCCGACAGCCTGTCGGCAGCCGATGTGCATCTGGTTTCGCTCAATCCGGAACTCGAAGGGCTGATCGTTCCCAGCAAGTACTACGGCATAGCCGCTGCCGGGCGGCCCGCCATATTCATTGGCGACAGAGAGGGCGAGATCGCTCAGGTTCTGGCGCGAGACAAATCGGGTCTTGCGGTATCGCTAGGAGATGGGGAAACGCTCGCCGAGCTGGTTTTACAACTGGCTGCCGATCCTGATCGTGCGCAGACCATGGGACGCAACGCCCGGGCCGCCTTTCTCGCCCATTATGATGTCGGCTTGTCTGTTCAGCGCTGGATCGATCTTCTCGAGGGCATAGCGGGCGGGGCCGCGATGGCGTCGCGTTCGATGAAGACATTGGAGGCCGTGATTCAATCAGAATCCGATCTTCGCTAGAGCATGTTTAGCTGAAGTGTGCGGCACTTCAGCGTGAAAAACATGCTCGAAACAAAGTGCTGGATCGCGTTCATGTTTCCCCCAGACATGAACGCGATTTAGAACGGCGTGTCGGCCGGCCAGGAAAGCATTGGCGCATTGGCTGGTCGGCGGCGGTCGACCGCGGCGTCAGGCGCGGCGGTCCGCAGCAAGGAATGCCCGGTAAGCGTCGGCAATACCCTCTTCGAGGCCGATTCGCGGTGCCCACCCCAGAGCCTTCAGTTTCGTGCAATCGAGTAGCTTGCGGGGCGTTCCATCAGGCTTCGTCACGTCGTGCCTGATTTCGCCCTGGAACCCGACGACAGAGCAGACCAATCGGGCGAGGTCTCCTATCGTCACATCCTCGCCCCAGCCGACATTGACATGCTCTGCACCGGAATAGTGTGCCAGAAGATGGACGAGAGCATCGGCACAGTCGTCGGCATGAAGAAACTCGCGGCGCGGAGAGCCAGTGCCCCAGATCGCGATGTGGGGCTCATTGTGGAGCTTGGCTTCGTGCGCCTTGCGAATGAGTGCAGGCAGCACGTGGCTCGACGCAAGATCGTAATTATCGCCCGGCCCGTAGAGATTCGTCGGCATCGCCGAGATGAAGTCGCAGCCATATTGCCGGCGGTAGGCCTGGGCGAGCTTGAGCCCTGAGATCTTGGCGACGGCGTACCATTCGTTTGTCGCCTCGAGCGGTCCGGTCAGCAAAGCGGATTCGGTGATCGGCTGCGATGCATCTCGAGGATAAATGCACGAAGAGCCCAGAAAGAGGAGCTTCTCTACGCCGGTTCGCCATGCCGCGTGGATGATGTTCGCCTCGATCATCAGGTTCTGATAAAGGAACTCGGCCGGGTAGGTGTCATTGGCCAGGATCCCGCCGACCTTGGCGGCTGCCACGATCACGGCTTGCGGTCGCGTCACCGCCATCCAGTGCTCGACGGCATCCTGACGCACCAAATCGACCTGTGCACGATCGGCGGTCACGACATCGCACGATTCGCTCGCCAGTCGGCGCACCACAGCCGATCCGACCATGCCCTTGTGGCCGGCCACCCAGACACGCTTTCCCTTCAGCGCGTAGGGCACCTGATCGTTGGATGCGGGAATCGACATCGAGGCACAGCGCCTTCCGTAGACAGGATCTCTTTACTCTGACACGCGGTTCGTGCGCCATGTCTCAGACGCCACTACCTTGAGATCGCTTTCTACCATCTCCGCTACCAGTTCCGAAAAGCTGACTTTGTGCCGCCAGCCCAGCTTCTCGCGCGCTTTTGTCGGATCACCCTGCAGTAGTTCGACCTCCGTCGGTCGGAAATAACGCGGATCAATGCGCACAAGCTCTCGGCCTGTGGCGGCATCGAGGCCGGCCTCTTCGAGCCCAGAACCGCGCCAGACGATCTGCCTGCCGACATGCGCGAAAGCCTGTTCCACGAACGCTCTAACAGTAAACATCTCGCCGGTTGCGAGCACGTAGTCGTCCGGCTCGTCCTGCTGAAGCATCAGCCACATGCCCTCGACATAATCTCGAGCATGTCCCCAGTCGCGCCGGGCATCGAGGTTGCCGAGATGCAGGACCTCCTGCAGACCCAGTTCAATAGCTGCAACGGCGCGCGTGATTTTGCGCGTTACGAAGGTTTCACCCCGGATAGGGCTTTCGTGATTGAAAAGGATGCCGTTCGATGCGTGGATGCCGTAGGCCTCGCGATAGTTCACCGTGATCCAGTAGGCATAGAGCTTGGCGGCGGCGTACGGTGAGCGGGGATAGAACGGCGTCGTCTCATCCTGCGGCGTGCGCTGCACCTTTCCATAGAGCTCCGACGTCGAGGCCTGATAGAATCGGACAGAATCCCCAAGATTGAGGATACGGATCGCTTCGAGCAGCCGCAGCGTGCCGAGCGCATCGGAATTGGCGGTGTACTCGGGCGTCTCGAAACTCACCTGGACGTGACTCTGCGCCGCCAGATTGTAGATCTCTGTTGGTTGATGCTCTTGGATGAGGCGAATGAGATTGGTGGCATCTGTGAGATCGCCATAGTGAAGGAATAGACGCGCGCCGGCTTCATGAGGATCGACGTAGACGTCATCGATGCGCCCAGTGTTGAAGGACGACGAACGTCGCTTCACCCCGTGCACGATATATCCCTTCTGAAGCAACAGCCGGGTCAGGTAGGCGCCGTCCTGTCCGGTCACGCCCGTGATGAGTGCAGTCTTCGATGTCACGCGGTCGGTTCCCTACGTTGCAAGGCGGCCGTGAAGATGGCCCGCGAGTATTCGGCCAAGATCTGGCTGTGGGGCAATCAGCTGGATTTCATGCCTCGGCGACAGCGTTGGCATGGACTCTCACTTTCACGGGACGACTCAGCAAATCGAGCAGCACCACCAGGCGATCTTTCTCGTCCATGTCGATGATCGTCGCAACTAGCCCTTCGAATGCACCAGCTGCCACCTTGACCTGCTGGCCGATGTGATAGGGCCGGTCCGGCCGTACGATCGCGCCGCCCACCTCGCGCGCCTTCAGCGCATCGACGAAGGCTCGGTCGAGAAAGCTCAACTGATCGCCGCACCGCACGAGCGAGCGTACACCTCGCGTCGAAAGCAGCGAACGCCACTGCTGGATATCCGGTGCGACCTCGACGAACAAGTATCCGGGGAAGACTGGACGTAGCACCTCTTGCGTTCGCCGCGCATGCCGCCTCGTCTTGCGGGTCATCGGGCAATATGAAGCGAACTGCTGGCGCTCCAGGTTCTGCATCGCGAAATGCTCGCGATGGGGGTGCGTGTTGACGACAACCCAACGCATGTCCGTCGGAACAATGCTGCCATTCTCAGCAAACATGGAACCGCCCCTACTGCTTCGCCCAAATGACTGCTCGATACTCAACCTTGAAATGTACTCTCAAGGCCTTAATAAGATTTACTCGGAACGGAAATATCATTCAATCAGATGGCGACCGCCAGTTCGCAGATGCAGTTAATCGCATATTGAAACCGCCACTTGAAACAGCCGCGGACGGTTATTGGCCATTTACCAGCGTCGCGTGTGGCACGCGGCACGCGCCTGTGCGGGCTCGATCAGCGGCCCGTCGAACTGGTTCGTAGCGGCGTGGCACAGGCCGTTGCTGGCTCGACGTTTGGGCGCGACGGTGTCAGGATTGTCGCGCGCGCGACTGAGACGCGTTAATTTCCCCAGCACTGCTGATGCAACCAATGCCACCGACGCAAGCGCATAAAGACCGCAAAGGCGGCATCATCGGACGCTGGCGACACAGGGTCACCCTGGGGGCGCAGGCCATTGTCATCGATGGCGATCAACGAATTCATCTCGTCCGGCATGGATATCGCCGCGGTTGGCATTTCCCGGGCGGTGGCGTCGAGCATCGTGAGACGACTGAGGATGCACTTCGAAGAGAGCTGTTGGAAGAAGGAGGGATCGAACTCCTCGGCGTTCCGCGACTGTTTGGAGTATATTCTCACTTCGATGAATTCCCGGGCGACCATATCGTTCTCTTCGTCGTCGAATCCTGGCGTCGGAGGCAGATACCTGCCCCCAATGCCGAAATTGCCGAGCAGGGCTTCTTCGATCTCAAAGCCTTGCCTAAGGATCTTGCGCCCGGGAGCCAGCGCAGAATTGCCGAGGTCTTCTGCGGTGCACCTCGCGCTCAGTTCTGGTGAAGCCATCGCACGGCAGATAAAACCGCGCGTGGCGGCTGCGGCCGGTCTAAGGGCATGTTTAGCTGAAGTGTGCAGCGGTTCAGCGTGAAAAAATGCTCAAAACAAGATGCTGGATCGGCCGAGTAGGAAGCCGTGATCGAGGTTCTCAAACAGCGAAATGGAGCAGGCCGTAACGGTCGATGTGCTTCGGCCGGAACCGGACTCCAAACCGCGGATTTGCGCTGATCGCGGGTTTTCAGTGCAGCTTCTGGTCTTCTGCGCGATGCGCCGCCGCTGCAGCGGCAGGCATCCTCTTGCTCACCAAAAACTTCAGCGCAGCAAATGCTGTCCCCAACACCACGCCGAGCGTGCTGGCAAGGAAGTCGGCAGTCGATACATCTCGACTTGGAACGAGATACTGACTGATTTCCAATATGCCGGCGTAGCCGATAGTGGCCGCTGCCAATCCGATCAGGTAGGGCAGCCTTTGCACGAGAGCCCCAGCAGCGGCCATCACCACCAAATATGCGAGCAGATGATCGAGCTTGTCCGCCCCTGTGGTGAGCTGAAACTGCAGGTCGTGCGGCATCAGGGACAAACCGGCAATGGCGAGATAGATGCCGCCCACGACCAGCGCGGCGAGATATTGGCGCCATGTCCACGCGCGTCGCTGTCTTTCCATTGTTGGTGGCGCCATTTGCTGCGGTTGAGATGTGATGATCCGGAGCGCGTCATCCGGGTTGGATCGGGCGACGGCAGCCGAATTGCGCGAAGCGGCCCAGCCTTGTTCCAAAACCGGCGTTTCGCAATGCGACATTGAAGGTTTGGGAAATGCCGGGCCAGAGGGCACCTGGCAAGGCTTGCACCAATTCGGGGGTATTTGGATGAGATGGCTCCGCGGGCAGGATTCGAACCTGCGACCAACCGGTTAACAGCCGGTTGCTCTACCGCTGAGCTACCGCGGAACAGGCCATCTTCATAAAGAGCCGTGCCTATAGCAGAAGCTTAAGGCGCGAGCCAAGCCCCTTAACGCAAAAAGTAGCGCTCATCCATCATGCAGCCCGCGCGGCGCGGCGCGGCAAGGACGACCCTGGTTCAGCAAGTTCGCCAGAGGGCAGGGTTTGAGGGTAGGGCCCGGAGGAGTTGGAGGCCACGGCCGGAATCGAACCGGCGTATACGGATTTGCAGTCCGCTGCGTCACCACTCCGCCACGTGGCCAACTCGGAGTGCCCCTTGTGGTGCAGAGGGCGCTCGGGTGTTGCGTAGGGCAGGCCATGACCCGCCGACGCTAAATCCCTGGCTGCGGCCGGTTTCGCGCGCTTGAGATCGCACCGGACGGGCAAGGAGGCTCCGCTTAGCATAGCCGCCCGCACTTCGACAAGCGAAGACCGTGGCGCTCGCCTGGGGGGGCACCACTGCGCTTTGCCCGTGTCGGCGACAGGTGCCTTGGGCCTGCATTTTCGCTGCCCGTGGTGGTTCTCGTGTCTTTGTACTTACATCCACCCAACGCGGTATGGCTTCCGCCATCCGGTTTGGTTATTTTCCGCCTCGAAGCAGCAGATCCGGTAATGAGCCGGCCGAGCGATACTGAGCAAGAGGACGACATGGCCGACGTGGCACTGCAACGCAAGAACATGGTCGAATCCCAGGTGCGTCCCAGCGACGTCACCGACCGCCGCATCCTGAATGCGATGTCTGCGATCCCGCGCGAGGCCTTCGTCCCGATCGCCCTGAAGCCGATTGCCTACATGGATGAAGCGCTCATGTTGGTGAAGGCGAATGCCGGCAGCCCTGCGCGCGGCATGATGGCGCCGCGGGCCTTCGCCAAGCTCTTGCAGTTGGCCGAGATAGGGCCAAGCGACGTCGTGCTCGATGTCGGCGCCATGACCGGCTATTCCTCGGCCGTGATTGCCCGGCTTGCGCAAACCGTCGTGGCCATGGAATCGGACACCGTTCTTGCTGACGAGGCGACAAAGGCGCTCGACGAACTGGCCGCCGATAATGCGGCCGTCGTCACGGGAGAACTGGAGGTCGGCTATCCCTCGGAGGGACCCTACGACGCAATCGTCGTTGAAGGCGCTGTCGAGCAGATCCCGTCCGCATTGCTTGACCAACTCAAGGATGGTGGCCGCCTCGTCGCTATTGAGGCCGGCGTGCCGTCGCACGCCATCGTCTGGCAGCGCATGGGACGCCACTTCGACCGGCGGGTCGCCTTCGAGGCCGCGGCACCGGCAGTGCCGGGCTTTGAGAAGAAAAAAGAATTCGTCTTCTGAAATCAGCTCTTCCGGCACGCAGCACAGCGGTTGAATGGCGTTGCTCGCCCCAGCGAATCGCCATTTGCCGGGGATCGCATCGAACTGCGATCGCCTGCAGCAGCTATGTTATGCGAGCGTTGGGCGCAACACGTGCACATTATCCACCGCTTGCCGCAGGCGCATTCCTGCCTCTCGATTCGACGGCCGCAGTTGCGCAGAAATGCAGATAGTCATCAGAAATGTATGAGAAAAGCGCGTTGAAGGCGGCGCCTCCGTTGCCATCGTGTGAATGTCTGGCGCGTGATGTCGTGTGTTATTGATGCAACGAGGTTGTTTCGAGTATCGCCTTGCTAGCCGCCAGACCTTTCCGGGCACGGGTAAACCTGTTCTAACATTGCACGACATGTGAGCGATACTCACGGGGTCAGCTTGGTGGGCCAACCACCGAGCCGCTACTCGAGCGTACATGTCAGCTTGGGTTCACAAGTCGAGTTTTCCGATACAAGTGTGAGTTCAGCCAGACTGCCGCGAGTGGGCGCGGGGAAGATATGGTCCTGTTATCGAGTCAATGTCTGCTGGCCTACAACAGGCGCGATGAGTGACCCAGCACGGCATGTCCGGCGCTGCCACGCTCCGAGCATAAGCAAACGGGTTCGATAAGCCAGATGCGCGAAAGTTTCAGCACGAGCAAGAGATGGGGCCGCGTTAGCGTCGCGGTGCTGACGGCATTCGCGGCGCTGGTGTCCGATGGAATTCCGGTATCGGCCGAATCGCTTCGCCAAGCTTTGTCATCGGCCTACACATATAACCCGCGCATCGACGCGGAGCGGGCGCGCTTGCGTGCGACCGACGAGGAAGTGGCGCGGGCCAACTCCGGCTATCGCCCGCAAGCCTCGGCCTCGGCTGACGTCGGCGTTCAACATACCGAAACCCGTCCCTCGGCGGCGACCAATGGCACCACCGCGACGCGCGGCTACTCGATCAACCTTTCACAGAACCTGTTCAACGGATTTCAGACGACCAACGCCGTAAACGAGGCCGAAGCTGGCGTGCGCGCGGGTCGCGAGACGTTGCGCGACGTGGAGCGCGCGGTCTTGCTGGAGGCTGTCACGGCCTACAT
This sequence comes from Hyphomicrobiaceae bacterium, assembly GCA_036768475.1. Classification (GTDB taxonomy): domain Bacteria; phylum Pseudomonadota; class Alphaproteobacteria; order Rhizobiales; family Hyphomicrobiaceae; genus JAEUMD01. The sequence goes on from DAIPMW010000002.1 coordinate 327,403, forward strand.
GGATGTCGTTCGCGATCAGGCCGTGGTGCGTTTGCAGGAAAACAACGTCAAGGTTCTGACCCGCGAATTGAAGGCGACGCGTGATCGGTTCTCGGTCGGCGAGGTTACGCGCACCGACGTCGCCCAGGCCGAAGCCCGCCGCGCAGGCGCAGTGTCCGCGCTCGATGCCGCCCGTGCCAATCTGAAAATCTCGCGTGCGAATTACGAGCGTGTCATCGGTCACCCGCCGACGAATGTGGCGGATCCGGGCCCGCCCAACCGCAGCCTGCCAAAATCCCTACCCAACGCCCAATCGATCGCTGAGCAGGAAAACGCGCTCATCATTGCCGCACTCTACCGCGAGCAGGCGGCGCGCTACACGGTCTCGCGGATCCGTGGCGAATTGTTACCCTCGGCGCAACTCGAGGCTCAATGGTCCGAGCGCTTCGATCCGAACCGGGGGCTCGATGAGAGCGAGCAGGGCACGATCACCGGCCGGCTTTCGATCCCCATCTATCAAGGCGGTGAGGTTTCGGCTCGCGTGCGGCAGGCCAAGCATACGCACGTTTCGCGCTTGCAGGAGATCGAGCAGGTTCGCACCGAGGTGCGCGCGGCGGTGATCAGCGCCTGGTCGCAGCTTCAGGCCGCCATTGCCCAGGTGCAGTCGGATCGCACGCAGGTTGAAGCCAACCAGACGGCGCTGACCGGTGTCCGCGAAGAGGAGAAAGTGGGCCAGCGTACACTGCTCGACGTGCTCAATGCCGAGCAGGAGCTGCTCAACGCGCAGGTGCAACTCGTGACCGATGAACGCAATCTCGTCGTCGTCGGCTACACGGTTCTGTCCGCGATTGGCCGGCTGGATGCGAACCAGTTGGGTGTCGCTTCCAATGTCTACGATCCCGAGGTGCACTATCAGGAAGTGCGCCGCAAATGGTACGGCCTGTCCATCACGCATGAGGACGGGCGGCGTGAGCGCTTCGACGCCTGGGATGCGCGCGTCGAGCAGCCCTATAAATAACTTGGCTTCTGAAGAAGTCGGCGCAGCGCGCGGATAATGCACGCGATCGGCCGCGCGCCCCTTGTCGCGGCGCAGCCCGTGTGCGGCGGGCATGCCGTCGTGGCGCACGGCAGCACAGCAGCGCCTTGCCCAAAGTTTGCCGCGGATGGCCACTAAGCCTGCATTCTGTGTGGGAAACGGGAGCTGATCGGCAAGCTGCGCGCATCGTGGAGGACGCCAGGCCACGCCATCGGCAGAGGCTCTTGAGAAGAGCCAGCGCTTGCGGAGTGCCACTGTGGAGGCAGCACCTCGCGGCCGATTGCGATCGTTTGGGGAGCCAGTTGGCGTAACTGCGGCGTCCGGAGATGCTCCGGGGGCCTTCCAGCGAGGTAGCGTAATGTCCACTCTCCCCAGGAATGAACAGCAGACGATCGAAGACATCCTCGAGCAGATCCGAAAAGAGGCGGCGTCTCAGCCCTTGTTGCGCATTGAGAGAGTGCGGGCCGCACCGCGCCGGACGGGCGACGGCGCACACGAGCCGGCCGAACCGCGCGCACCAGTGGAAGCCGCGCACCAACCGCCCCGCGATGCCCTGCCGCCGACAGCCGGTCCAGAATGGGCGTGGGGTGGTGCGAACCGTGAAGACCTCATCTCTCATGATGATGCATCGCCCGACCTGCCGTCGGTGCTGAAGCGCGCCGCCGACACTGCCCACAGCGCAAGTGTCCATACTTTCCCGCGCACGCCGCGGTCCCGCTTGACCGACGCCCTCCGCAGGGTCCGCGTACCCGGCAGCTCGACATCGACGGCGACGGAACCGGTCTCCGCACAAGCGCCAGGGCAGACGTCCGACGACCTGTCGCGGCTTGCCCCTGCCACATCACCGCAGGCGATGGCGTCTTCCAATGAGGCTTTACCCGTCAAACGGCAGATGACGTCGTTCCTCGATACGCGCTTCAAGAAACTCTCCATGCCGCCTGCTGGTACGCAACCCGAGGCCGCGGCGGACAAGGTCTCCGATGGCGCATCGCCTGCGAGCGCCAGCCAAGGTGAAGCCGCACAGCTCCACGCCTTGATTGAGGCGCTAAGCAAGACGTCTCCCGATGCGCTTTCGCGCTCACAGCTGGGCGCGGCCGAACTGCTCCGACCAATGCTGAAGCAGTGGCTTATGGAAAACATGCCGCGCATCGTCGAGAGGGCCCTCTCGATGGAGATTGCAGAAAACACAGGTAGAACCGCGAATAAAAAGATTGTTTGAAAGTGCTGCTAGAGCGTCCGCGCCGCCCGTCCCTGAAATTGCGCGTGCGAACTGCGCACGCCGCATTGATGCGACTTGGTCGACAGTGTACGAGCATGAAGGGCATAAGCGGGGGTCGACCGGGCAGCACGCCGCGTAATGCTCGTGGATAGCATCACGCAGCATGTGAGCCACATGCGAAGATATTTTGTATGATGGGTACGACCACCGGGATTATCGTTGCACGGTGGTACGTCGAGCCAAGCCCGTAGCGAATTTGATCGGATATCTGTGGAGTGCGGTCCACCCGTCAGTGATGCGCGTGGGTGCGGCGACAGGGGCAGGCGAGGGAACAGGATGTCACGACCGGAAACGGCAATGGAACCGTCGATGGAGGAAATTTTAGCCTCGATTCGCAAGATCATTGCGGAGGAACCGGCAGGCAAGGCACGCCCTAAGCCGGAGGATCGTCCTGCGCCGTTAGCGCACGAGCGTGCCTCAGCCTCCCTGTCCTTGCCCCTGGACGAAAGCCCTGGTGCTTCGCGAGGTGCTGCGACCAGTGGGCCATTTGGTCCGGCAGCGGCTGCTCCCGGTTCCAAGCCCATGCCCAAGTCTTCCATGCCCATGTCCACGCCGCAGCGCGAGGAAAATCCGTTCGACAAGCCAGATCCGTTCCAGGCACCCGCTGCTGCATCACACGAGTCACGTTCTCAATCAGGCGCAGCCTCCTCCCAGCCGCCGCCTCGCACGGATGTTGCCTCGACACGACCTGCGCTATCGATGGACAGTGAGATGCTGTTCGGTCGTTTGGCCGAAGCGTTGCGCGGCGGTCCGGTCGCTGGGCCGGCAATCGCGCCAAGTGTCAAGGTGCCGCCGGCGACGGCGGTCCCCGTGAGTTCCGACCTGGATGACCTCGACGACCTGCTCGATGAGCATCCAGCAAGCGGTGCGTCGAGCAGCAGAACCCCCGATGCGGGCGAGGCATCTGCCACGAGCACACCGACGGTCGATTTCAACGCAATCTTCCCGCGTCGCGGGGGCACGTTGGCCGAGACCACTGCGGCCGGAAAGCGCGAAGCGGATGCGTTCGAGACGACGCAGAAGCCGCACTTCGGCAAAGGTCTGTCCACGCTAGATGACGAACTGGCGGACATATTGGCGGATGGCGAAGTAACAGATGATGACCTGACCAGCGCCGAAGGTCATGCCGCAGGCGAATTGGGCGTTTCCGCGCAGCCAGAGGACGCCGGCATCATCGATCTGCATGAGGCGACGACCGGCGCCTCTGAGTCCGCGTCCAACGCCTTGGAGATCGATGCCGCGCTTCAGGACCTCGAAGGCGAAGAGGCTGCCAAGTCGGCGTTCGGCGCTCTGATGGCGGGCCTTGCGGCATCCTCGAAGCCGGAACTGAGGAAACTGGGCGCCACCGTCGCTCCGGAGAAGCCGGAGTCCGCGACCGTGCAAGCCGCAACGGAGATTTCTTCGGCGGAGGCTGCAGGTAGCGCAAAGAGCGTTGCCACTTCTGGTGCGGAAGCGCTGGAGACCGCGGCCTCATCCGTCGAGGTTTCGGCGCTAACGAAGCCCAGAGTTGTCGCCGCGAACCTCCCGATCGCCGGGATCGGCGCTGGCGCGACGACAACGCGTGAACAGACGGAATTCCCGCCCGCCTCGATGAGCCAGGGACCATCTGAGGCCGCACCGGCTGCACCAGCCCTGCCGTCTGCGGATGCGACTGCCGGCGACGCCCAGTCTGTCCCGGGGGCTCAGCCGGCCATCGGTCTGCCGCAGGCCGCAGCCGCCACCGGGCTGGCCGCCGCCCTTGCCGTACCCGCGGGCTCGGCCGTGGGCGTGCGCACCGTGGAGGATATCGTCGCCGAACTGCTGCGGCCGATGTTGCGCGAATGGCTGGCGGAGAACATGCCGCGGATGGTCGAGAAAGCACTTCGCATCGAGCTGGCCGAGGGCCTGAAAACGGTCAATCAGCCGCCCACGTCCCATGTTGAACCGGATTGAGTGGACCGGGCAGCGCACGTGCCGGTCACGCGCCGTGGCAGGCCACGGCACCTGAGCCGGTCAACGGTTCGGCGGACGGTGCGGCCGCGGACCGCGAAGTTGAGACCGCCGCCCCGTACTTGCGCCCGGTTGACAGGGCCTGAGGCCCGCCCTACCACCGCGCCTTGATCCTTCTCGAACGAACCGCGGAGAAATGCGCCGTGCGAGGCGCTTAGACAGAGCCATGCTCGATAAGACCTACCAGCCGGCCGCCATCGAGCCGCGCGTGAATGCTGAATGGGACAATGCCGGGGCCTTCAAGTGCGGCAATCCGGAACGGCTGGCGGCAGGCGCCGCGCCATACGCAATCGTCATCCCCCCGCCCAACGTCACCGGCTCGCTCCATATGGGGCATGCCCTCAATAATACGTTGCAGGACGTCCTGTGCCGCTTCGAGCGCATGCGCGGGCGCGACGTGCTCTGGCAGCCGGGTACGGACCACGCAGGCATCGCCACACAGATGGTCGTCGAGAGGAAGCTCGCCGCCGAGAACAGGACCGACCGGCGCACGATGGGCCGCGAAGCGTTCCTGAGGGAGGTATGGCGCTGGAAAGAGGAGTCTGGCGGCACGATCGTCAACCAGTTGAAGCGCCTCGGCGCCTCGTGTGACTGGTCGCGCGAGCGCTTCACCATGGACGAAGGGCTGTCGGCGGCCGTCCGCAAGGTGTTCGTCGAGCTCTACCGCGCCGGCCTCATCTACAAGGACAAGCGCCTCGTCAACTGGGACCCCAAGTTTCAGACCGCGATCTCCGATCTTGAGGTGGTGCAGGTTGAGAAGAAGGGGTCCTTCAAGTGGGAGGACGGCGATCCCGAAAAGCCGTTCGATGCAGGGGCTCTGGCCAAGACCCTTGCCAAGGATCCCTCCGGTCACATGTATCACTTCCGCTATCCGCTGACCGCCAAGGTGGAGGGCTTTGCCGCCGACCACATTGTCGTCGCGACGACGCGGCCTGAAACGATGCTGGGTGACACCGGCGTTGCAGTCCACCCGGAGGATGAGCGCTACGCCGCGCTTATTGCGGCGAAGGCGACGGTCACGCTGCCGCTTGTTGGGCGCGTCATTCCGATCGTTGCGGACGAGTACTCCGATCCGGAAAAGGGTACCGGTGCGGTGAAGATCACACCTGCGCATGACTTCAACGACTTCGACGTCGGCAAGCGCCAGGGGCTCGCGCAGATCAACGTACTCGACGCTCATGGCAACATCATCGATGGCGCCGCCGCCGATGAATCGCAGGTGCCGGCCGCCTACCGCGGCATGGAGCGGTTCGTTGCGCGCCAACGCATCGTTGAGGACATGGCCAAGGCCGGCCTCCTGGCGAAGATCGAGCCGACTGCGCATACCGTGCCGCACGGCGACCGGTCGAACGTCGTCATCGAACCGTGGCTGACCGATCAATGGTACGTGAACGCAGCAGAGATGGCCAAGCCTGCGCTTGCCGCCGTGCGTGCTGGCCGGACGAGCTTCGTGCCCGAGCGTTTCGCCAACGATTATTACCGCTGGCTGGAGAACATTCAGCCATGGTGCATCTCGCGCCAGCTCTGGTGGGGTCACCAGATCCCCGCGTGGTATGGTCCAGAAAACCCTAACACCTACGGTCAGGCTCCTATATCCGTTGTTGGAGGAATGGCGTCCTTCCATCGTGAAACGTTTGTTGCAGCGTCAGAGGATGAGGCGCTTGAGGCTGCGAAGGCCTTTTACCCTGCAGGTACGCCGATCAGTATCGCAAGATCTAAAGACGAATATGATGCTTGGTTGTCGAGCTATGTGTACGGCAACAACTCGTTGATGCCGATAAAATTGACGCGCGACGAGGACGTTCTCGACACGTGGTTTTCATCCGCGCTGTGGCCATTCTCCACGCTCGGCTGGCCCGACCAGACACCCGAGCTCGCCCGCTACTATCCGACGACCGTGCTCGTCACCGGTTTCGACATCATCTTCTTCTGGGTCGCCCGCATGATGATGATGGGCATGCACTTCATGAAGGAGGTGCCGTTCGCTGACGTCTACATCCACGGCCTCGTCCGCGACGGCCAGGGCAACAAGATGTCGAAGACCCGCGGCAACGTCATCGATCCGCTCGACATCATCGACGGCATCAGCCTGAAGGATCTCGTCGCCAAGCGCGTCGCCGGTCTGGACAAGGAGGCCGCCAACCGCGTTGAGCGTGAGGTTAAGAAGGACTTCCCCGAGGGCATCAAGGCCTACGGCACCGATGCGCTGCGCTTCACCATGGCGGCGATGGCGGCCCAGGGCTCCGACGTCAAGCTGTCAATCGATCGTGTTGAAGGCTACCGCAATTTCGCGACCAAGCTCTGGAACGCTGCGCGCTTCGCTGAGATGAACGAGTGCGTCCGCCAGCGCGATTTCTATCCGGCATCAATCAAGGAAACGTTGAACCGCTGGATCGCGGGCGAGGTGGAGCGCACGAGCGCCGAGGTGACGGCGGCGCTGGAAGCCTATCGTTTCAACGATGCGGCAGCAGCCGTCTACGAATTCGTTTGGGGCGTTTTCTGCGACTGGTATCTGGAGCTGATCAAGCCCGTGCTCTCCGGCGACGATCAGGCGGCCATTGCCGAGACGCGCGCGACCACCGCTTGGGTGCTCGACCAGATTCTGAAGCTGCTCCACCCCTTCATGCCTTTCATCACCGAGGAGCTTTGGGCGCACATGGTCGAATACGGCGAGAGCCGTACGAGCTTGCTCACATTGAGCCAGTGGCCTGCACATTCCGGGCTTGCCTCTCAGGCAGCGGATCAGGAGATTGGCTGGCTCATCAATCTGGTTTCTGAGATCCGCTCCGTCAGAAGCGAGATGAATGTTCCCGCAGGCGCCAAGATCCCGCTCGTCATCATTGGCGGCAACAAGACCACTGAGCACCGTGTGGCGATGCACGGCGAAACGCTCATGCGGCTCGCCCGCATTGACGACATTATCTTTGCCAAGAGCGCGCCGAAAGGCGCGGCGATGGTCGTGGCCGGTGAGACGACGGCAGCGCTGCCGCTCGAAGGCATCATCGATATGGCGGCCGAGAAGAAGCGCCTCGCCCGCGAGATTGAGAAAGCCAATGTCGATATCGGCAAGATGGACGCCAAGCTGGACAATCCGAACTTCATCGAGCGTGCCAAGCCCGAGGCAATTGCCGAGGCGCGCGAGCGCAAGGCGGAGCTTGAGGACATAGTGGTGCGTCTCGGCGCGGCACTGAAGCGCCTCGAGGCATAGAGCGATTGCATTCTGGTTTTTCTCGCCGTCGAACTGCGGCGTTTCGCTGGACGGATCGCGTGCCTATCCTGCTTGGCGGAACATTAGCCGATCCTGCTGCGTTCCAAAGCGTGACGAAGCAGGAGCAACTGCCATGCCAGCGAGATCAAAAGTACAGCAGAAAGCAGCCGGCGCCGCCCTCGCCGCCAAGCGCGGCGAGATCAAGAAATCCGCTCTCAAGGGTGCATCGAAAGAGATGTACGAAGACATGAGCGAGACGCAGCTTGAGGAGTTCGCACAGACCAAGCGCAAGGGGCTTCCCGAGCGGAAGGGAAAGCGAAAGCCTGCGAAAAAGTCATCGAAATCTTCAAGATAGAGCCCGATCGACCTCGATGGAAGCAGTCGTGCTTCCATCTCAGCCAAATCAGGCTCTAGCCCGGTTTGGCGGTGCAGATGGATTGCAACGCGATCCACTGCGCGTTGCTCAGCGCCGGTGTCGCCGGGTAGCGGTGGGCGTGGTCGACGCGGCGGATGCGCTCGCTGGTCGGTGGATGTGTGCGCAGCATGTCCAGGAAGGTTGCCCCCTCCTGTTTGCTGTTGCCGTCCGGTGATTCCATCTTGCTCACCCGCCGGAAGAAATCGCCCAGCCCCTTGGCCGAGATGCCGGATGTCTCAAGCCGCTTCAGCGCTTCTTCATCCGCTTCCTCCTCCGCCTGTCGCGTGTAGGAAAGCTGTGTCAGAAGCACGCCGACGTTAGCAAGTGTGCCGCTACCGCCGCCCAGCAGAAGTTCCACTGCCGCGGACATGCCGATCACGCGCACCAGCGATGTCTCGGGGTGCAGCAGCGCCGCATGGCCCATCTCGTGTGCCAGCACGCCCGCCACCTCGTCGGCGCTCTTCGCCGATTCAATGAGCCCGCGCGTCAAGACGATGCGATTGCCGGGCGTGGCGAAGGCATTGACGAGATCCCAGTCGACCACGACCACCTGGAATGCCGGCTTATGGTCGCTCCCGCCGACAAGGCGCTGCACCATGGATTGCACCGCTTCGTTGCCCGACTGCGTCTTGCAGATCGGGCGGCTGTCAGTGAGTGAGCGAATGGAATGATCGCCAAGTGATATGCGCACGGTGTCAGGCATCATCCGCGCCAGCGTGCGCGCCGGCGAAAGTTCCGCCAGCGAGACGAGCGTGAGCACTGCGACGACACCCGCCGCTGCCCACAACCAGGGGACGGCAGCGCGCCGGCGTGCGGCCCGCGTCGTCAGATGAGGTGCGGCCTTGGCCAGAGCGCGCGCGAACTGCCCGTGCGGAATGAAAAGGCTCGCACCGGGCTGGTAGGTGTAACTGACGAGCGCATCGATCGCGTGCGGGCTCAGCGGCTCGGAGGTTTCGAGTGCGCCATATGGCCAGATGAGTTCGCGTCCGTCCTTTTCGAACCAGATCAGAAGTCCGCGCGGGCTGAGCGCTATCCGCACATCCTGTGCGGCTGCCGTTTTTCCATCGGAGAACCGCCCTTCGAAGAAGGGGCCGAGTGACGTGTCATAGGGCATCGATGTCGAAGGCCTGCGCCAACCCCTCACCACGTTTGATGTGCTGTGCCGCACCGGCAGTGATCTTACCGAGATCGACCGTTCCGTCGATGTTCAGATTCGAAATGAGATATCCCATCGCGCGCGACTGCGTGATTGGCAGGAACAGGCCGAGCGACAGGAGAAAGATGAATGTGACCACGCCCGACGCACGCTGCACGGCCAGCGCAGGATGTTCGCCGCTGTTGATTCCGAACGGGTCGATACCGGCGCCCGACAGTGTCCAGAATACGATCACGGCAATGGTGACGGTCGCCAGCGTGGCGACGATGGCGCCGACGAACAAAAGCAGATAGTTCGTGATCGTGATCCACAGCAGACCACGCGCCTTTACCGTCGAGTGGAACGTCAATCCGTCGATGTGCGTATGGCGGGCGAAGTGGCGCATCATGGCGGCGCGATACCAAGCCGAAAACATCATGTAGATCATGCCGGCAACGAAGATCCCACCGTACACAAGGGCGACGATCTCCAAGATTCTGTCAGGTGGCAGCTGTGGTGGCTCCTCGCTGCCGGCAATGAAGACGAAATCGCTCATCGCCGATCCGAGGGCCGCGAAAGTCGCCAGCGCGAGCAGTGCCGTCAACACCCAGAACACCGCGTAGGATTTGTACAAGGGACCGGAGTGACCGGAGAAATGGAAGGAACGGTCACCATATCGCATGTCGTCGGTGAGGATCTTTTGCAGCCGTGTTGCGCGCCAGGGGCTGATCCAGCCGAGCGTCAGCGGCATCAAGAGCAGTGTCCAGAAATAGGTCCAGCCGTAGCCGAGTGAGCTGCCGGTGAGGCCGGCTCGGATGCCGCGCCAGCGCGTTCGGTTGAGGCGATAGCGCTGCGCGCGGTAGATCGCGATGCCGGTCAGAAATGCAAAGCCGGCATAGAGTGATACCTGGAACAGACGTATGAACGTGGATTCCGGACCGAACAGGAACACCGCGCCGAAGGTCAGCAGCATGACCGGTAGAATGATAAGCGCGAAGATGATGAGGAAGCCTGTGAGCAACTCCCGCCCGGTGCCGGTGTACTCGAGTGGCTCCCCGTTGATGCGCACCGACGACCAGATGCGCCTGCGCACCTCCGTCTTGCCCCAGAAGTGGTGAATGCCGAGAGTCAGGATCCTCAGGACGAAATTATAGACTGAAAGGCCGAAGAGGCCGATCGGAGTGAGCCACGAGATCAGCACCGGCTCTTCCCTGGTAGGCACGGCCATGTCGGAGCGGTGGCAAACATCATCCTGCATCGCAACATCTCGCAATTAATTTCAGGACCGCCGGCCTGGACGCCGTATCGCTGCATCGGCCCGCCACCGGCCAGCGGTCATGACCCGATCGTGGTCAGGTCTGGCAGGAGCACACCGCAGAGCTTCAAATCGGTCATCGAAGTGTGAAAAGCAGTTCATCGAGCTTGCGCCAAAACGTGAGTTCCAGATCGATAAAAAGTCGCCTGCGCAGATCAGATAGCTGATCGTCGAAAAGTAACGCCAAACGATGGAGATTTCGCGAATACCGTCCGGACGGCAACGCCGCGAAACGGTTTAAAGCCGGTAAAGTTTGTTAACTGTGACACCAAAGACACGAGAATATCCGACAAGTGCCTCGTTTGAGCCACAAAACAGGTTGAGGGTCACCCTGTCGGACCAGAATCCGACGGCAATGCGGGTCATTCAAAAGTTGTGTCGGTAATGCTGCTGTGAGAGGTCGCTCGCTCTTGTGGATCGAGCGCGTCCGGGCAGCGCCCGAACCGGCTGGCCGGCAGCACGCCGTGCGGGCGGAAATGAAGTGATTGTGGGCCTTCTGCTTCGTTGAGTGAAATGGGAGTGCGCCATAAAGTGCGCACCGCCAGAATCGGCTTGCGGCCGGTCATCTGGCTGAAGCATTTGCTCGATGGAGTCGAAAGGAAAAGTAAGCAATGGACGCCAAGACGTTCGACAAATCGAAGTTGCCGAGCCGCCATGTAACGGTAGGGCCGACCCGCGCCCCGCACCGTTCCTATTACTACGCGATGGGTCTTACCGAGGAGCAGATCAATCGCCCGTTCGTTGGCGTCGTCTCCTGCTGGAACGAGGCGGCACCCTGCAACATCTCGCTGATGCGTCAGGCACAATCGGTCAAGGTCGGTGTCGACGAGGGTGGCGGCACCCCGCGCGAATTCTGCACCATCACTGTGACGGACGGCATCGCCATGGGCCACCAGGGCATGAAGTCCTCGCTCGTGAGCCGCGAGGTGATTGCCGATTCGATCGAATTGACCATGCGCGGTCACTGCTACGATGCGATGGTCGGCATCGCCGGCTGCGACAAGTCGCTGCCTGGCATCATGATGAGCATGTTGCGCCTGAATGTGCCGTCCGTGTTCATGTACGGCGGCTCGATTCTCCCCGGACGGTTCAAAGGCAAGGACGTGACCGTCGTCGACGTGTTCGAAGGCGTTGGTATGCACTCGGCCGGCCGCATGTCGGATGCGGATCTGCACGAATTGGAGTGTGTCGCTTGTCCCTCAGCGGGATCGTGCGGCGGCCAGTTCACGGCCAACACGATGGCCTGCGTTTCAGAGGCGATCGGTCTGGCGCTGCCGGGATCTGCGGGCGCGCCTGCACCTTATGAGAGCCGCGATGCGTATGCCGCCGCCAGCGGCAAGGCCGTAATGCGGCTCCTCGCCGACGGTATCCGCCCGCGCGACATCTGCACCATGAAGGCGTTCGAGAATGCCGCCACCATCGTCGCTGCGACCGGCGGCTCTACTAATGCGGCGCTGCACCTGCCGGCCATGGCGCACGAGATGGGGCTCGATTTCGACTTGTTCGACGTCGCCCGCATCTTCAAGAGGACGCCCTACATCGCCGACCTCAAGCCCGGTGGGCAGTATGTCGCCAAGGATGTCTACGACATCGGCGGTGTGCCGCAGATCCTGAAGGCGCTGCTCGAGGGCGGCTACCTGCACGGCGATTGCCTCACGGTCACCGGCAAGACGATGGAGGAGAACCTCAAGGACGTCGTCTTCAACACCGACCAGAAGGTCCTCTATCCGGTTTCCAACCCGATTACCCCGACCGGCGGTGTCGTCGGGCTGCAGGGCACGCTCGCTCCCGATGGCGCGATCGTGAAGGTTGCCGGCATGAAGAACCTGAAGTTCCGCGGACCCGCGCGCTGCTTCGACTGCGAGGAGGATGCCTTCAAGGCGGTCGAGGCGAGGCAGTACAAGGAAGGCGATGTGATCATCATCCGCTACGAGGGTCCCAAAGGCGGACCTGGCATGCGCGAGATGCTTTCCACCACCGCCGCCCTTTATGGTCAGGGCGCCGGCGACAAGGTTGCGCTGATCACCGATGGCCGGTTCTCAGGGGCAACACGCGGTTTCTGCATCGGACATGTCGGCCCGGAGGCGGCCGTTGGCGGCCCGATCGGCCTTTTGAAGGATGGCGACATAATCTCCATCGATGCCGAAAAAGGCACACTCGACGTGGAAATTGACTCCGCCGAGTTGGAGCGCCGCAAAAAGGACTGGAAGGCACCTGATAATGCGTATCAAAGCGGTGTGCTTCGCAAGTATGCCGATCAGGTCGGTCCGGCCCGATTCGGGGCTGTTACGCATGCCGGAGGAAAGGCGGAAGTCATCTGCTATGCGGATATCTAGACAAGCAATAGGTCTGGCAATCACGCTTCTGATGACGGCACCGGCTGCGGCCGGTGCCGGCACCGCTCAGTTCCGCTCGCCCGAAGATGCCCTCCAGCAGGGCATCGGCGCTTATTCGGGTGGCTACTACGAAATGGCGATTCCTGCCCTGGAGGTGGCCGCCGCACAGAACCAGTTCCTCGCCCGGTATTATCTGGCGCGCATCTACGCCGACAATCAGAGCGCGCACACCGATCATGCGAAGGCATATTTTCTCTACCAGCAGATCGCCAACGATTACGCTGATGTCGATCCCGACGACGACCACCGTGCGCCCTTTGTCGCCAAGTCGTTGACCGCGCTTGCGGGCTATGTGCGCCGCGGACTGCCTGAGCTCGGCCTGAAGCCCAATCCCGAACGCGCGGCGGAGTATCTGCACCACGCCGCCATTTTCTTCAACGATGAGGACGCCCAGTTCGAGTTGGCCAAGCTGCAGCTTCACGGCGACGGCGTTCCCTCCGACGTCGCGCGCGGTAAGCATTGGCTGTCCATTCTCTCGCAGAAAGGACATGCCGGCGCCCAGGCGTTCCTCGCCGACCTTTATTGGCGCGGGCTTTTCATGAAAAAGGATCAGGTGCGCGCGCTGGCGCTCATTTCGGTGGCCGTCAAGAACGCACCCGGATCCGAGCGTGTCTGGATTGAGGACACCTACCAGAACATCTATTGCGGCGCATCCCAGGGCGTGCGCAAGGAAGTCGGTGGCATGGTTGCCGAGTGGGACAGCCGCTATGGCCGCCGCCCGAAAGCCGAACAGAGCTCGCTATTCGATTCGCTGAGCATGCGGCCTGCGCGCACCTGTTCGAATGGCGAGGTCGTACCGCTCGATTTCGGCATCTCGACCGACAAGATGGCGCCGTTGATGGCTGGTGATACGTCCAAGCCCGAGCCTGCAACGCGTCAGGTCACCAGTCCCGCGATGGGCTTCGTCCGGGGCGGCGCGATCGGCGGGCCGGCAGGTCGGGACGACAATGACGAGACCGGCAGCATTGGCACCGAGCGTGACCCGCTCCGCGACGTCGGCGCGCCGCAGCACAGCGGTCCTGACCGCTGACAACCGCTGTCTGCTATCGGCAGTCCTACGTTCCACCTTGCGTGGCCTACATCGCAGCCTCTCTCCATCGAGAGACTATCGAGCCGCATGCGAAAACGCCGCGCGAGCGTGTCGCGCAGCGTTTCTCAGTTACATTAGCAGCAATCAGAGCTGTGCAGCACGGTCACGCTGCACGGGAGATTTGATCGAGGTCATTTGCGGGCGGCCGGCTGGATTCCCCCTTGCGCAATCAGATGCGCAGCTCCACCCACACCGGCACATGGTCCGACGGCTTTTCCCAGCCGCGCGTCTCGCGGTCGATGCCGCAGGAGATGAGCCGGTCTGCCGCTTCAGGCGAAAGCAACATGTGGTCGATGCGAATGCCGTTGTTCTTGTTGAATGCGCCTGCTTGATAGTCCCAAAAGGTATAAACGTCGCTCATCGGATAGCAGGCGCGCACTCCATCGGTGAGACCGAGGGCAGTCAGCGCACGAAACGCAGTGCGGCTTTCGAGCTGGAACAGCGCGTCATCCTTCCAGGCTTCGGGGTTCCTGGCATCGATCGGCTCGGGGATGACATTGTAGTCGCCGGCCAGAACGAGTGGCATCTCCAGCGCCAGCCGCTCGCGCGCATGCGCTGCGAGCCGCTCCAGCCAGGCGAGCTTGTAGGAGAACTTCTCGGTGCCGATGGGGTTGCCGTTGGGCAGATAGATCGACGCCACCGTCACGACGCCGTCGTCGCCGGCGATGTCGGCCTCCAGAAAGCGCGCCTGCTCATCGGTCTCGTCGCCCGGGAGCCGCGCCCGCGCCTCGTCGATGCTGCGTTTCGACAATATGGCAACGCCGTTGAAACCCTTCTGCCCATGCGTGATAACGGTGTAGCCCAGATCCTCGAATGTGCTTTTGGGAAATCCCTCGTCGACGCTCTTGATCTCCTGCAGGCACACGACATCCGCGTCAGCGGCCTGTAACCAGGTGATGACGGTATCGAGCCGCGCCTTGACGCCGTTGATATTCCAGGTGGCGATCTTCATGTGGCGCGGTGCCTCGCTGGTGCAGGATTGATGTGCTAGATCGCGTTCATGTTTGAGGGAAGCATGGACGCGATCCAGCATCTTGTTTTGAGCATGTTTTTCACGCTGAACCGCTCCACACTTCAGCTAAACATGCTCTAGATTGAGAAGCTCGTGCCGCAGCCGCAAGATGCTGTCGCATTCGGGTTCTTGATCTGGAACGATGCGCCCATCAGGTCGTCGACGAAATCGATCTCCGCGCCGCCGAGGAACTGCAACGACACAGGATCGATCACGACCTTTGCGCCCGAACGCTCCAGCACCAGATCGTCACCCGCCGCAGTTTCGACGAGATCGAATTTGTACTGGAAGCCCGAGCAGCCGCCACCCTCCACGCTGATGCGCAGAATCTTGGTCCTGGGCTCGCCAGCGACGATTTCGCTGATCCGCCGGGCGGCACTCTCTGTGAGCGCAAGGGGGAGTGTATCGGTCGTCATATAAGGGGTGCCTCCAAGGCGTTTACGGGCTGATCCGGCCGGCGCCCTTCCGCCGCGCTACGGGTTGCCGCTATGCGTGAATCGTGTCTAGGAACATAAGAAGGGTGCGGGCGAAGTCAAACCGGCCGATATGGCCGGAAACCCGCGATCTGGATGCAGGAACCGGGCGGTATCGATCGATCATGAACGCGCAGTCCGATATTGGCGCCCAATCGGCGTCCGCCAAGGCGCTGGGTTACGGCGAAGCGCTGGCGCCGGGCGAACGCGCGCCCGCAAGCTATGCGGCCAGCGCCATTGCGAGCCGTGGACGCTGCCATCCTGAGCCCGAATGCACGACACGCAGCCCTTTCCAACGCGACCGCGATCGTGTGCTGCATTCCACCCCGTTCCGCCGGCTGACCCACAAGACGCAGGTCTTCATTTATCATGAGGGCGACCATTACCGCACCCGCCTGACCCATTCGCTGGAAGTGGCGCAGATCGCCCGTACGATCGCCCGCCAGCTCCGTCTCGACGAGGATCTGGCCGAGGCGCTGGCGCTTGCCCACGATCTGGGGCATCCCCCTTTCGGCCACGCCGGCGAGCGTGCGCTTGACCGCGCCATGCGCGACTACGGCGGTTTCGATCACAATGCGCAGTCCTTGCGCATCGTCATGCGCCTCGAACGCAAATACATGCGTTTCGATGGTCTTAATCTGACGTGGGAGATGCTGGAGGGGCTCGCCAAGCACAACGGCCCGGTCAAGCAGGATGGCTCAGCGGTGGCGAAGGTGATTGCTGGACTGCGCGAATGGCGTGACATTGGCGGCGACGGTTGGGCATCTGCCGAAGCTCAGGTGGCGGCATTTTCCGACGACATCGCGTACGTCAATCACGACATCGATGACGCCCTGCGCGCAGGGCTACTGACGCTCGCCGATCTCGCCAGCATGCCCCTCGTCGGTCCTGTCGTCGCCGATCTCGTGCGCGAGCGCGACGGCCACGACAACCGCCTCATCTATGAAGCGACGCGGCGCACCATCACCGTCATGATCGCCGATATCGTCGCCGAGGCGCGCCGCAATCTCGCCCGGCTGGCGCCGGCGACCGCTGACGACATCCGCCGGGCGGCCGAGCCGGTGGTTTGCTTTTCGCCCGGCATGGCCGCCAGCATTGCTGCACTGAAGGTCGTTCTGTTCGAGCGTGTCTACCGTCACGATCGCGTTATGAACGTGATGCGGGCTGCGGAAGGCGTCGTGCTCGATCTGTTCGCGTGCTGCCTTGCCGACCCCGCGGCACTGCCAGAGGACTGGCGCCGGGCGGTAGCGCGCCTTGACGAGCGCCGCCGCGCCCGCCTCGTTGCTGACTATGTGGCCGGTATGACTGACCGCTATGCCCTGGCCGAGCATCGCCGCCTGTTTGACGTGACCCCGGAATTGCGATAGGCGCACCTCGGTTTCTCCTACCCGCGAATTCCCGTGATTTCAGGGGCCGCAACGGCCTTCCCCGCCCGAACCGGAGGTGGCCATGCAACACACCGTGAGGATCGCTTCATGACTGCTTTCGAGCACGTCGAGTCTTTGATCGTGAAGGCACTCGAGGCCATGAAGGCCGAAGGCGCGCTGCCGGGCGATCTTGTGCTGCCCGCGCTCGAGGTGGAGTTCCCGCGTGATCCGACACATGGAGACCTAGCCTCGAACGCAGCCATGGTGCTTGCCAAGGCAGCGCGCATGAAGCCACGCGACATCGCCGAGGGCCTCAAGGCGAGGCTGGAAGGCGAGGCGATCATCGAGAGGATCGATGTCGCAGGCCCCGGCTTTCTCAACCTGACGTTCAAGCCGGTCTTCTGGCAGGGCGTAATCGGCGAGATCGAACGCCAGGGTGCCGCATACGGACGCGCGGCAAAGGTCTCTGAGGGTGCGGTGAATGTGGAATACGTCTCGGCCAACCCGACCGGCCCGATGCACGTCGGGCATTGCCGCGGTGCCGTGTTCGGCGACGCGCTTGCCAATCTGCTGGAGTTCGCAGGCTTCGAAGTCACGCGCGAATACTACATCAACGATGCCGGTGCCCAGGTCGATGTGCTCGCCCGCTCCGCCTTTCTGCGCTACCGCGAGGCGCTGGGTGAGGCCATTGGTGAGATCCCCGAGGGCCTCTATCCCGGCGATTACCTCAAGCCCGTTGGCGAAGCGCTGGCCAAAGAGTTCGGCGACAAATTGAAAGGGCGCGACGAGGTCGACTGGCTGCCCATCGTGCGCGAGCGGGCGATTGCCGCCATGCTTGCCATGATCAAGGAGGACTTGGCCGCACTCAACATCCATCACGACGTCTTCTTCTCAGAGGCGTCCTTGAAGGGCAGCGGACGCGACCGGGTTGCCGAGGCGATCGCCGCCCTGAATGCCAAGGGCCTCATCTATGAGGGACAGTTGCCCAAACCCAAGGGGCATGACGAGGAGGAATGGGAGGAGCGCGAGCAGGTGCTCTTCAGGTCCACCCAATTCGGCGACGACATCGACCGGGCGCTGCAGAAGTCGGATGGTTCCTACACCTATTTTGCCTCCGACATAGCCTATCACTACGACAAGCTGCAGCGCGGCTTCAGGCATCTCGTCAATGTGTTCGGCGCCGACCACATCGGCTACATCCCGCGTATGAAGGCGGCGGTTGCCGCTCTCTCGGGCGGCGAGGCAGACCTCGACATCAAGGTCTGCCAACTCGTCAAGCTCTTCAAGAACGGCGAGCCCTACAAGATGTCCAAGCGCGCCGGCACCTTTGTCACGCTTCGCGATGTGGTTGACGAGGTCGGGCGCGATCCCGTTCGCTTCATGATGCTTTACCGCAAGAACGATGCGCCGTTGGACTTCGATTTCGCCAAGGTAACCGAGCAGTCCAAAGACAATCCGGTCTTCTACGTTCAGTATGCGCATGCGCGCGCTGCCTCGCTCTTCCGCAACGCCGAGGAGGCCTTTCCTGGCTTGACCCGCGATAGCGCAGAGGTTCGCGCCGCCGACCTTTCCAAGCTTGATAACGCAGGCGAAATCGATCTTATGAAGCGCCTCGCCGCGTTCCCGCGAATGGTTGCGGGTGCTGCAGCCGCGCACGAGCCCCATCGCGTCGCGTTCTATCTTTATGAGCTTGCTTCCGCGCTTCACGCGCAGTGGTCGAGAGGCAATGATTCGCCACAATTACGCTTTATCCGACAAGATGATAGGCATATGACCGCGGCGCGTTTGGCCATCGTCGCGGCGACACAACGGGTGATATCCTCAGGATTAGCTGTTCTCGGCGTCGAGGCCCCCGACGCGATGCGTTAGAGTCGTGATTCTGAGGTGGTTTATTGCCCGCAAGGGCTGGGGATTTTCCAATTATGTCACGCAAAACTGGTCCCGCGAACGCCACCCCGAGGTGGCCCGAGCCAAGCGAGGGCCAGGCTGCGGCGCGCCAGGATCATCAAAGGTCATATCCGCAGGAAGGGTATCAGCAGGCTCCCGACCAGCCTCCCCCCTATCGCGACGCGCCCCAGGGATACGACCCTTACGCGCCGCATCAGCAGACAGCACCTTACGGACATCCGGCCAATCCCTATGGCGAGCAGGCAGGCTACCCGCCGGCAGGCCAGGGTCACGCGGCGCCGCAGTCGGCGCATTATGCGCCTCAGTTCGAGCATTATCAGCCGACGCAGCCTGCTGCGCCGGGGCACGAGCCGGATAACCGGTGGGATCAGTCGCAGCAGTGGCAGCACGCCGATCCAGCGTCGCCCTATCCGCAGCCTGCGATGCCGCGCGCGCCATCCCAACCCGCGCAGCCGTCGCATTATGATCCCGCCTATGCTTACCAGGATGCGCAGCACGGCGGCCAAGCCTATCCGCCGCAGGCTGCACCGCCTCTACGTGGCGCGGCTTACGATCAGATGCCCTCATTCGATCATGCACAGCAGGGTGGGTGGCCTGCGCAGCCGGTAGCGGATGATCCCTATGCACCCCAGGAACCGGCCTGGGGCGTTCCGCAGGGCTACAATCCCCAAGACCACCACCAGGGTTACTACGATCCCCAGGACAACCAGGGGTACGAGCAGGAGGGGTATGACCCACGGGCTTATGGGCAGCAAGCTTATCCGAATTCGGATTATGCTTCGGCGCCACCTTATGGCTACGGCGATGCTGGCGCGGCCTATCCCGACCCTTCTGCCGATCCGCATGCCTTGCCGCCTGAGCCTGAATTTGGACTAGCCGACTCCGCCTACGCGCCTCCGGCGCACCGCGATCCCAACGGTTATGCGGACGAGGACTACGACGCGGACGAGTTCGCCTATGAGGACGATCAGCCCCCCGGCCGGTCGCGCTGGTTGAAGATCGCGGCAATTGCTGGCGTCGGACTCATCGTCATCGGTGGCGGTGTTTATGGCTATACCAAATTCGCGGGGTCATCCGCGCCTGGCGATCCGCCTCTCGTGCGCAAGGCCGATGCCCCCTCCAAGATCAAGCCGGACGATCCCGGTGGCAAGAAATTCGCCCACACCGATTCCAAGATCCTTGGACGGCTGAGTGACGATGGCGGCAAGCCGGCGACCGACAGTGCAGCCGACGCAGAGAATGGGGGGACCCGCAAGGTCGCTACCATGGTGATTGGACGTGATGGATCGATCGTGGCCACACCTGACACGGATCGCCCGCCACCATCACGTCTGCCCCAGGGCGTCTCGCCGGTGCCCGGTATGACGATTGTCGACGGGTTCGGCGGCCGCACGCCGCAAGTCAGCGCTCAGCCCGCCCCATCCGCACCTTCGATGGTCAATGCTCCCAGGGCAGGCACGGGCGAGCCACCGCCGCCGGTTGCCGCGCCAAAGCAGACAGAATCGCCGCCGCCGACCAAGCCGGTCGTCATTGCGCGCGCAGAGCCCACAGGCAGCATTGAAGTTTCGCAGCCGCCTGCTGCGGCCTCTACACCGAGGTCGGCGCCCTCCAAGACGATCGCACGTGCCGCACCCGCGCCGCAGCCGCCGGCACCGTCTTCTTCCGGCGCCGGATATGTCGCCGTGCTGGCATCAATTCCGCGGTCGGCGTCGAGCCGCATGGATGCCTTGAAGCAGTTTGCCGATCTGCAGCAGAAATACGCCGCGCAGCTCGGCGGAAAGACGCCGGACGTACAGGAGGCGAACCTGGGCCAGAAGGGAACGTACCACCGTCTCATCGTCGGCCCGCCTGGCTCCAAGCAGGAAGCAAGTCGCTTGTGCAGCGACCTCAAGTCAGCCGGCTACTCGAGCTGCTGGATCAAGTCGTATTGAGTGCCGGCCGAGCCGATAGGTGCCGCGCCGGTGCCGGGTCGCCCATCACAAGGGCGCGTTTGTCTCACGTAATCTTACGTATGTGCCGGCATCTACCTCACGGTCCGCAACCAGCGGCAGTCAACGGGAATAAATCGACGTGGCCAATCAAGCAGCGTTCATTTGCGGTCTTGCAGGGCTGACCCTGAGTAGCGAGGAACGCCGCTTCCTCGGTGCAGCGCGCCCTGCCGGCGTCATTCTCTTCGCGCGCAACCTCGAAAGCCACGATCAGATCCGTGGCCTCGTTGGCGAAGCCCGCAGCGCGATCGGCGGCGACGACACCCTGGTGCTGATCGACCAGGAGGGTGGACGGGTCCAGCGTTTGCGCCCGCCGCTGGGCCGAGCACTGCCAGCGGCCGCAGCCTACGCTGGGCTCTATGTCGAAGACGCCGAGGCTGCCTGCCGCGACGCGTTCCTTGCCGCACGCCTCCTTTCTCAAGATCTGAAGGACCTCGGAATCGATACCAATTGCGCGCCCGTGCTGGACCTTCCGGTCGCTGGCGCTCACAAGGTCATCGGCGATCGCGCTTATGGCGAAACCGTCGCCCAGGTGGTCGCGCTGGGCCGGTCCGTTGCCGATGGATTCATGGCCGGTGGAGTTCTGCCGGTCATCAAGCACATTCCCGGTCATGGCCGTGCCACCGCCGACAGCCATATGGAACTGCCCGTCGTTGCAGCCTCGCGCCTCGAACTGGAGGAGACGGATTTTGCAACATTCCGCGCCCTGGCTCACATGCCGGCCGCGATGAGCGGGCATGTCGTCTTCTCGGCCATCGACGATGCACATCCGGCCAGTACGTCCGCGAAGGTCACGGCGGAGATCGTCCGCGGCTATATCGGTTTCGACGGTCTGCTGATGAGCGATGACTTGGGCATGAAGGCGCTGGCCGGTCCCATGCGCGCTCGTGCCGAGGCGGTCATCGCAGCGGGTTCCGATCTAGCGCTCCATTGCAGCGGCGACTTCGTTGAGATGCAGGCCGTCGCGGCGGGCGTGCCGGCCCTTTCCGGGCGCGCGCTGCAGCGCTTCGAAAAGGCACGTGCGGTCACGCGATCCGCGACGCCCTATGATCGTGTTGCCGCAGAATTGGCGCTGGCAGGCGTGCTTTCTCGCCAAGCCGACGCGCGGGAATCGGTCTAAATTCAGCTTATTGACGGGATCGCTTGACCTTCGCGGCTCTAAGGCGCACCACGGCGGGACATGACGAACGCTTCGACAAGCAACTCGATTGCGCCTGGAGACAGGCTCGAGCAGAGCTCCTGGGACGATCCAGGTGTTGAGGATGCGCGTGCCCCCGACGAGCAGCTGGTGGTCGACGTCGAGGGCTTCGAAGGCCCGCTCGATCTGCTTCTCGCGCTGGCGCGCACGCAGAAGGTCGACATCGCACGCATCTCGATCGTTACCCTCGTCGACCAGTATCTCCAGTTCATCCGTGACGCGCAGCAGCTGCGTCTGGAGATCGCTGCTGATTACCTGGTCATGGCTGCGTGGCTCGCATTCCTGAAGTCGCGCCTGCTTCTGCCGCGCGAGGACGTGGCCGGCGATGAGTTGACCGCCGAGGAAGCGGCACAGCGCCTCGCTTTCCGGCTGATGCGCCTTGACGCGATGCGCCGTGCCGCCGCCGAGTTGATGAGCCGCCATCGCCTTGGCCATGAAATTTTTGCACGCGGGTGGCACGAGCCCGTCGAGACGATCAGGGAGACGCGATACACCGCCGAGATCATCGACCTGCTCAAGGCCTATGCCGATCAGCGCCGGCGAACGATCAAGGTCGAGCACGTGGTCAAGGCGCGCACCGTATGGTCCATCAAGGAAGCCCGCGGCCGATTGGAGCGCCTGGTCGGCGCAAAGCTCGGTCATTGGGTGCAGCTCGACCTGTTCCTACAGGCGTATCTGCCTTCGCCAGAGGCGCGCCGGACGGTGCTCGCAAGTTCGTTTGGCGCAAGTCTCGAAATGGCGCGCGAAGGTCTCGTTGAGCTTCGTCAGGACGGCCCGTTCGCGCCGCTTTTCGTGCGAAGGCGCGAAGCGGCGGTTCCGCAGCCGGCAGGCGACTCACAGAGCGCGCGGGAGAACAGCTTGAAAAGCGTGTCAGGAAGCAAAGCGCCGGGCGAGGAATTGGGTCACAAGACCTGAAAGAGCGGTGGACCGGCGGACGCAGGTCCGCCACGGGTCTAATGCCTGGACCACGAGTTTCATGTGCGGAGTACCATGAAGGATAACAAGCCAAGGGATACGGCGAAGATGGGACCGCCCCGCTTGACATTGGTGCCCAAGGACGAGGACCACGTTCGCCAGCGCAATGCTGCGGCTTTGGACGCCTCACCCCCGTTCACCGATACTGAGGCCGTTGCCGCGACGACCAGCGCCGCTTCAGAAAATCCAACGGCGTTGGTTGCTCCCCCTGCTGGCGGAAACGAGCCGTCGTCCGGTGCTGCTGGCGAATTCGTCCTACCCGGCGAGGCGGCTGAGGCGGACCCTGTCGCGATGCTTGCCGCACAGGATCGCCGCGAGAAGCTCAGGATCATCGAGGCGCTTGTGTTTGCCGCATCCGAGCCGATCACCGAGGAGCAACTCGCGCAGAGCCTGATCGAGGGCGAGGATGTCGCCGGCCTGCTTGCCGAGCTGCAACAGATCTATGCAACGCGCGGCGTCAACCTGGTGAAGGTCGCCGGCAAGTGGGCCTTTCGCACCGCCGAGGATCTCTCCTATCTGTTGCAGCGCTACGCACACGAGGAACGGCGCCTGTCGAAGGCCGCGCTGGAGACGCTCGCCATCATTGCCTATCATCAGCCTGTAACGCGCGCTGAGATCGAAGAGATCCGGGGTGTCTCGACTTCGGCCGGCACCATCGACATCCTGCTCGAAACACGTTGGATACGCCCGCGTGGCCGCCGCCGCGCCCCCGGCCGGCCGGTTACCTATGGCACCACGGAAAACTTCCTCACCCACTTTGGTCTCGACACCATCAAAGACCTGCCGGGCCTTGCGGAGCTGAAGGGTGCTGGCCTTCTGGACGCTACGCTGCCGCCGGGGTTCACTGTGCCTGAACCGCGCAATGTCGCCGCCCTGATGCCTGACGAGTTGCCGCTCGAGGACAGTGAAGAGGATATGCAAGGCGCGCTCGCATTCGACGAGCCGGACGCCGCTGAGTCAGCAGCCGCCGTCGAAACCGGCGATGAAACGCCAGAAAACGGCATCGATGAAGCGCGGCTGGATGAAGACGGCTCCCGCAGCGAGCAGGCTTCCTGACGTGACGTGACGTGACGGGGCTGGTGAGGGGAGGGTGATCGGGCGACGAGGGCAAACCGGCGTGACCGCTTGCCCCTTGCCCCGGCCCGGGCGATAAGGCCCTGGCAATGTTCGCGCACTATCCCGATATGGACGCACGAGTGACGGGTTGGTCTCACGGTGTGCCGTGGCGCCGTGACGTTGAGCGGCCGCTGCCGTTCCGCTGTGTGTTCGATGCGGCATGGTGATCGGCGTCTAGAGCATGTTTAAGCTGAAGTGTGCAGCGGTTCAGCGTGAAAACGTGCTCAAAACAAGGTGCTGGATCGCGTTTATGTATCCGTCATACATGAACGCGATCTAGATATTGGCGGCCTGCACTGCGGCTAGGAGTGAGGCATGCCGCGAAGGCATGCGGTGGAACCGAGATTATGGATTGGAGCGTAAAAGGCTGGTTTGGGCGCCGGGACGAGGGCAGCGATGTCACCGTACCGGCCGTCCCTTCGGCTGGTCCTTCGACCGGGACGGGTCTTCGCGCTGCGGCGACCTTTGCGGCCCGCCTCACGTTCGAGAATGTCGTGCGCCGCTACGACGGTACTGACGCGCTCCTGGGTGTCGATCTCGACATTGCGCCGGGCGAAGTGGTTTGCCTGCTCGGCCCCTCTGGATGTGGGAAGACGACGTTGCTGCGCATCGCCTCGGGGATAGAGCGGCCCACGAGCGGGCGTGTCCTCATCAATGAACGCGAGGTCGCCGGACCCCATCGCTTCGTCCCACCCGAGGAGAGAAGCGTCGGCCTGATGTTTCAGGACTTCGCGCTGTTTCCCCACCTGACGATTCTGCAGAACGTGGCCTTCGGGCTGAAGGCGCTACCGCCCGATGTCGCCCGCCGCGAGGCCATGAGCGTTCTCTCGCGTGTCGGCCTGGAAAGCTACGCCTCTGCCTATCCGCATATCCTTTCGGGTGGCCAGCAGCAGCGCGTTGCCCTGGCCCGCGCCATCGTACCGCGCCCGTCGGTCGTCTTGATGGACGAGCCGTTCTCCGGCCTTGACGTCCAGCTGCGAGACAGCATGCAGGAGGAAACGCTGGCGCTGCTGCGCGAGACGCGCGCCACCTGCATGATCGTGACGCACCACCCCGAAGAGGCCATGCGGATGGGCGACCGCATCGCCGTCATGCGCAAGGGTCGCATCGTCCAGCTCGGGCGCGCCGAGGAACTTTACCATCACCCCAAAGAGCTTTTCGTGGCGCGTCTTTTCTCCGAGATCAACGAGCTGGAGGCTCACGTGACGAATGGAGGCATCGACATGCCGTTTGGTCGGGTACAGGCCGACGGAATGAAAGACGGCGAGCCGGCGATGGTATGTATCCGCGAGCGGGGCATCCGCCTGCATCCTGCCGGCACGTGCGGCCTTGCCGGGCGTGTGCTGCACGTCAAATTCCTCGGCGACGTCGGACTGGTTGAGATCGGCGTCCATGGATTTGACGAGCCATTGCGCGCCCGTACGCGCGTGGCCGTCGGCGAGGTTTGGAGCAAGGGGGCGGAGGTCAGTGTCGAGATCGATCCGGCGCGTATCCTCGTATTCCCGAAGCAAGCGGGCGAATCGACGTAGTTTCAAATGGTTGTGACAGCAACGCAACGGTGTGCGCTTGCTTGCCGCCCGACAGCCTTTTCTGTAATAGTGCGGCCAGTTAAAGCAATTGACGCCGCAAGAGGCGAGGAGTCGAGCGTATGGGCGCAATGAGTATCTGGCACTGGGTCATCCTGCTGTTGATCGTGGTGCTTTTGTTCGGCCGCGGAAAGATTTCCGAGGTCATGGGTGACGTTGCCAAGGGCATCAAGAGCTTCAAGAAGGGCATGGCGGACGACGACGATGTTGCCGATAGCGGCACGTCCAAGACAATCGAGCACAAGCCGGCTGTCGAAGCCGCCAAATCGTCAGAGCAGACGAAGGCCGGTTGACCGAAAAAACCGTACACCGCTTCGTGCGCGGCGCTGTTGTGCAGGCGGCGCGCTCGCGGCGTGTGTTTTCTCCTGTAGCGGGTGGGAGCGGCCGACGGTCGCCGCTTTTGGTACACGCTGCTTAACCCAGTTCAGCAAGTCGTGGCATGTTCGATATCGGTTGGAGCGAGCTGTTGGTCTTGGGCATTATCGCCCTGATCTTCGTTGGCCCCAAGGAGTTGCCCGGCCTCCTGCGTACGATTGGCCGCTATGCCGGTGTGCTCAAGCAGCAGGCCGCCGAGTTCCGCGCGCACTTCGATCAGGCGTTGAAAGAAGCCGAACTCGATCAACTGAAGAACGATATTACGGGCCTCCGAAACGAGGTCGAGGGTGCAGCCCGTGATGCTATGCGCTCCGCCGAGAAACAGGCCGAGAGCGCTGGCCGTGCCATCAAGAACACCGAGGGCAAAAAGGCCGCTGCGAGTGCGCCCTCCACGCCCGGCACACCCATCTCCGAGCCCGATCCCTTCGACGGACCCGACATCACCGACGAGAACGGCATGC
This sequence comes from Hyphomicrobiaceae bacterium, assembly GCA_036768475.1. Lineage (GTDB taxonomy): Bacteria > Pseudomonadota > Alphaproteobacteria > Rhizobiales > Hyphomicrobiaceae > JAEUMD01. The sequence continues at coordinate 353,704 of DAIPMW010000002.1, forward strand.
CGATCGAGACCGGCAAGCCCGCAGACGCGGCGTCGAAAAGTGCTGAACCCTCCGGACGTCAAAAGGCCGAGGTCTCTGAAAGTGTGCCCAAGCCCGCATCTGCGGTTGAAAAGACCGGAGCCGACGAGCCGTGACCGACATGACATCGCCGGACGCCAAAAGGAATGAAATCGACGATGGCCGTGACGACATCGACGCATCGAAAGCGCCGTTGCTCGATCACCTGATCGAGCTGCGCCAGCGCCTTATCTATTCCGCCGCTGCGTTCTTCGTCATGTTCGTCGCCTGCTTCGCCGTCGCCAGGCACATTTACAATATTCTGCTGTGGCCGTTCGTCCGTGTCGTTGGTACCGAGCACGCCAGGACGATCTACACGCATCTGCTTGAGAAGTTCTTCGTCGACATCAAGGTGGCGATGTTCGGCGCCGCCTTCCTGTCGTTCCCGGTTGTTGCCGTGCAGATCTATAAGTTCGTGGCGCCGGGCCTCTACAAGAACGAGCGCGCAGCTTTCCGCCCCTACCTGATCGCGACGCCATTGTTGTTTCTGCTGGGCGCGGCGATCGTCTACTTCATCGCAATGCCGCTTCTGGTGCGCTTCTCCGTCGGCTTCCAGCAGGTGGCGGCCGACGGTCAGGCATCCATCGAGCTTCTGCCGAAGGTGAGCGAGTATCTCTCGCTCATCATGACCCTGATCTTCGGCTTTGGGATCTGCTTCCAGTTGCCGGTGATCCTGACGCTTCTCGCCCGCGCCGGCGTGGTGACATCGGAAGGCCTGATCAACGCCCGCCGTTATGCGGTGGTCGGGATCTACGCCGCTGCCGCCGTGCTGACCCCGCCCGACGCAATCTCGATGCTCATCATGGGTACGCCGACGTGGCTTCTCTACGAGGCGTCCATCTGGGTCGTGAGGCGCGTCGAGAAGACTGTCCCCAAGCCAGGGACTTGACCTTCGTGATTTGATCCGGTGTCTGGACCGGCGGGGGCTGTCGTCTTATAGGTCGGCCAGAATGCACGCCGGCCTCGTGCCGCGCCAGCCATGACCACCGAAGGGGAGCCCCTGTGTTCGACATCAAATGGATCCGTGACAACACCGAGGCCTTCGACAATGGTTTGAAGCGCCGTAGCCTTGAGCCGATGTCGGCCAAGCTGATCGAGCTGGATGATGCGCGTCGCCGCCACCAGACCAAGCTCCAGGACGCCCAGCAGCGCCGCAACGCTGTCTCCAAGGAGATCGGCAAGGCGATGGCCGCCAAGGACACCGCGACGGCCGACAAGCTGAAGGCCGAGGTGGCGGAGCTGAAGGAGGTGATCCAGGGCGGCGAGGACGAGGAGCGCCAGCTCGTCACGGCACTCACCGACGCGCTATCCGTGATCCCCAACCTGCCGCTCCCCGATGTGGTCGAAGGCAAGGACGAGCACGACAACAAGGAGGTGCGCCGCTGGGGAACGCCGAAGACATTCGACTTCGCGCCCAGGCAACACTTCGAATTGGGCGAGGCGCTCGGCCTCATGGACTTCGAGACAGCGGCGAAGGTGTCGGGCGCGCGCTTCGTGTTCCTGAAAGGCGCGCTATCGCGGCTGGAGCGCGCGATTGCCTCCTTCATGATCGACCAGCATACGGGCCCCGCCGGCGAGAACGTCGGCGGCTACACCGAGTTCAACCCGCCGCTGCTCGTGAAGGACCACACCGCTTACGGCACCGGCAATCTACCCAAGTTCGCCGAGGATCTGTTCCACACCGATAATGGCTTCTGGCTCATCCCCACAGCTGAGGTCTCGCTCACCAACATCGTGCGCGAGGAAATCCTCGACGCCGACAAGCTGCCGATGCGCATGACGGCGTGGACGCCGTGCTTCCGTTCGGAAGCCGGAGCGGCCGGCAAGGACACGCGCGGCATGATCCGCCAGCACCAGTTCTCCAAGGTCGAACTCGTCTCCATCACGAAGCCGGAAGATTCGATCGCCGAGCACGAGCGCATGACGGCGTGCGCGCAGGGTATCCTCGAAAAGCTCGGCCTGCCCTATCGCACCATGATGCTGTGCACCGGCGACATGGGCTTTGCCTCGCAGAAGACCTACGACATCGAGGTCTGGCTGCCTGGTCAGGACACCTATCGCGAGATCTCGTCATGCTCGGTGTGCGGTGAGTTCCAGGCGCGCCGGATGAATGCGCGCTACCGCGCCGGCGAGAAGGATGTCCGTTTCGTGCATACGCTGAACGGCTCCGGCCTTGCCGTTGGCCGCACCCTCATTGCGGTCATGGAGAATTATCAACAGGCCGACGGTTCGATCGTCATCCCGGATGCATTGAAGCCCTATATGCACGGGATCGAGAAGATCGAGAAGGCAAGCTAGGCCGGGACACGGTGAGAATTCTCGTAACCAACGACGACGGAGTGAACGCGCCGGGCCTGAAGGTCCTGGCCGACATTGCGCGCAGCCTGACTGATGACGTCTGGATCGTGGCGCCCGACACCAACCAGTCGGGCGCTTCGCATTCCCTGACCCTTCACGAGCCGCTACGCTGCATGGAAGTGGCGGACAAATCATTCGCGGTCCGCGGCACGCCGACCGACTGCGTTATCATGGGCGTGCGCCACATCCTCCTCAATTCCCCGCCCGATCTTATTCTGTCCGGTGTCAATCGCGGCTCCAATCTCGCAGAGGACGTCACATACTCGGGCACGATTGCTGGCGCGATCGAAGGCTCGCTACTGGGCATCCGTTCTCTCGCGTTGAGCCAGTCTATTGACTACGAGGCCGGCGACATTCATTGGGAAACGTCTCTGATACACGCGCCCAAGATCGTGCGCCGCATGCTCGATTCGGATTGGAATCCGTCCGTCCTCATGAACATCAACTTTCCCGCGCTTGCGCCCGATGATGTGAAGGGCGTGATGGTGACGGTGCAGGGCAAGCGCGACCAGTCTCTGCTGCATATCGACGAGCGCTTCGACAACTGGAAGCAGCCCTATTACTGGTTCAACTTCGAGCGTCGCCGCTCCAATCCAATTGAAGGCACCGACCTGTGGGCGATCTATGAGGGTCTCATTTCGGTGACGCCGCTGACGCCGAACCTGACGCACCTGCCGGCGACCGAGGCGCTGAGCGGTATATTCAAGCCGCGTGGCTCTACAACTTGAAGCGATAACGCGAATTGCACGAAGCGCGGGCTGATTTGCGAAAACCGCGTTTGACATTGCGCGTCGTTTTTCAAAGAGAAGCCTTACGCAAGGTGTGCAGCAATTCGCTACACGTGCGCTAAGCCCGAGCCCGAATGCGCATTGCCCCGGAAATGTCTCAACTCGGACAAACGCCTCGCACAATCACCTATTAGTGTAACGATTGAGACGTTTTCTGAAGTCTTCGCAGCTCGTTCGCGATGGGGACTTCGCGATGAACCGTGGCATTCGTTCCTGTCGCGCAACGCATTCTCTTTCGGCCGTGGCGGACGAAAGCTGATCGCGCTTTGCGAAACACGACAGGAGCATAGTTTCAATCGGCGAAGCTGCTTTCATTTGTGTAAGTGGTCAGGGGACGCCGCACCGGGTTTGGGAGAGGGACTCCGTCCGCCCATTAAGGGTTGATTAACCGGTTAAGGGTTAATCAAGGAGGGAGTAGAGGTGCGTATCATGAAATGCTTCCAGCGTAACGAATGGGACTTGAGCGGTTCGGCAAGGTCGGGCGCGCTCTTTTCAGCGTTAACTCTTGCACTGGCACTCGGCGGTTGCAGTGCAGATGTGGGACGCTTCGATTTCCCCACCTTCAATCTCAACGGCGACAGCGGCGCAACGAGTTCGCTGCCGACGCCTTCCGAGCCGATGGTGTCCCAGGGATCTTCGCTGTCGGGCGCGCCCGACGACTATCGTGGCGGCGCCTATGTGCCACCGGCAAGCCGGTCCGGCGACCGCGTCGACGTGGCGGCGCTGCCCGAACCCTCCGCACCGCCATCTCCGCCACCACAGAGCTACACCACCAGCGCCTATCAGCAGCCGCGCGCCACATACCAGCCGCCGCGCGCTACATATCAACCGCCCGCTGCGTCGGGCTACGACCAGGCGCACCGTGCAGCATCCTCAGGCGACACGGTCCAGGTGCAGCGGGGCGACACGCTCTACAGCATCGCACGCGCCAACGGTGTGACAGTGAACCAGTTGATGGCGGCCAACAGTCTTGGCTCACCGACGATTCATCCGGGCCAGACGCTGCGTCTGCCGGGCAGTGCGAGCGCGGCTGCGCCGCCGCTCGATTCGACACCCGCACGCAGGACCGCGGCCGCCGAGCCGGCGATGGAATCCGCCCCCGCAATTCCTGCGGAGGACTGGCGCGGCAGGTATGAGGTGCAGACAGGAGACAGTCTCTACCGCATCGCCCGTCAGCATGATGTGCGTGTCGCTGATCTGCAGCGCGCCAACGGCATCGCCAATCCGCGCCAGCTGAAGCCGGGCATGACACTACGCGTGCCTGGTAGCGCAGATGCGTCGCCGAGCTTTGCCGCCGTACCGCAATCGTCGACACACTCGAGTGCAGAGGCGCAATCGCCGCGTGCTATCGCGTCGACCACGCAGCCGACTGTCATCAACTCCGAAAAGCGCGTCGCCGCGCTCAATACCGGTCGCATCACTGATGCGGCACCCGCAGCGGCGCCCGATCCGGCAAAGCCGGTGCAGACGGTGGCCATCACACCGAGCCAGATCGCCACCAACACGCTGCGCTGGCCGTCGAAAGGCAAGATCCTGTCCGGCTTCGGCCAGCGCACCGACGGCACCCACAATGACGGCATCAATATCGCCGTTCCCAAGGGTACCGAGGTGCACGCCGCCGCCGATGGCGAGGTGGCCTACGCCGGGTCCGAATTGAAAGGCTACGGCAATTTGATCCTGCTGCGCCATGACAACGGCTGGGTCACGGCCTACGCCCATGCTGACCAGTTGCTTGTCAAGCGCGGTGACAAGATCCGTCGCGGTGACGTCATCGCCAAAGCCGGTGCCACCGGTCAGGTGGACCAGCCGCAGTTGCACTTCGAGCTTCGCCAGGGTTCCAAGCCCGTTGATCCGCTGCCGTATCTGGATCGACTTTGAAAGTCTGGCGATCGAGCGGGGGAATTTCGCGCGCAAGACCGCGAGGGACTGAGGGAAAATGCGGAAGGGCCGGCCACGGGGGCCGGCCCTACTGTTTGTTTACCTCTTCGTTTGCCCGTTGTGCCCGGGGTGCGCATGCACACACAGCTACTCCGCCTTCAGGGCCTGCCCCAGCCGGCCGGCCAGATCCTGGATATACTGCCAGGCGACACGGCCTGATCGACCACCGCGTGTCATCGACCACTCCAGGGCGTCACGCTTCAGCTCTTCATCGTCGATCTTCAGTCCGTGATAGCCCACATAGCCGCGGATCATGTCGAGGTACTGGTCCTGCGTGCCATTGTGGAAGCCGAGCCAGAGCCCGAAGCGATCCGATAGCGAAACCTTCTCCTCCACCGCTTCGGAGGGGTTGATCGCCGTGGAGCGCTCGTTTTCCATCATGTCGCGCGGCATCAGGTGGCGGCGGTTCGAGGTCGCGTAGAAGATGACGTTCTGCGGGCGTCCCTCGATGCCGCCTTCGAGTACCGCCTTGAGCGATTTGTATGACGTGTCGTCCTTGTCGAAGGACAAGTCATCGCAGAACACGATGAAGCGCTCTGGCACCGCGCGCATGTACGACAGGCACCTGGGCAGGGTCGCAATGTCCTCGCGGTGGATCTCCACGAGTTTCAGCCCCGGCCGGCCCGCCTTCACCGCCTCTTTCGCCACATGACCGTGAACCGCCTTGACGGACGACGATTTGCCCATGCCTCGGGCGCCCCACAGCAGGGCGTTGTTGGCTGGCAGACCATTGGCGAAGCGCATGGTGTTGTCGAGCAGTTGCCGGGTCGCATGGTCAATGCCCTTGAGCAGCGCGAGAGGCACCCGGTTGATGTGAGCGACCGGCTGGAAGATGCCGGGTTCGGGCTGCCAGACGAAGCCGTCAGCGGCCTGGAAATCGGGAGCGGGCGCAGCGGGCGGAGCCAGCCGCTCCAAAGCTGCGGCAATGCGCTCCAGCCGCTCGGCTGTCGGATCGTGGATTGGTGAAGTATCGGTCATGGCCACCTGCAAGGGGTCGTCTGGTTTTTTCGGGGCGCGCTTGGTTGCCGCCCTGCCGGGTGCCACACCGGCACCGCGCGGGTTCTACCGCCTGGAATGGTCCTTTTGCTAGCACTTCTGTTGCGATTTCGCGGGCTGTTCCAGTTGCAATAGGGCCACGCGGAACTATAGTCGCGCGCGAAACACCTGTCGTCACGTCTAACCGCCATCTTGCGATGGAAGGTGCGGGCGTTTACATGCGCGGTGATGCAAAAAAGGAAATCTCCATGAATTTCATCACTCCGGCCTTCGCCCAGGGAGCGACCTCCGGCGGCGACGCGTTCACCAGCCTCATCATCCCGATGATCCTGATGATCGCCATTTTCTATTTCTTGATCATCCGTCCGCAGCAAACCCGCGCCAAGCAGCATCGAGAATTGGTCGACAAGGTCCGCCGTGGCGATACGGTGATCACCTCGGGTGGTTTCGTTGGTCGCGTCACCAAGGTTTCCGATGGCTCAGACGAAATAGAGATCGAGCTTTCGGAATCACTGCGCGTTCGAGTCGTCAAGGGAACGCTCATGGACGTGCGCTCCAAGGGTGAGCCGGTGAAGGAAGCGGGCTGATCGCGCACATACGCGCCAGGGTTTTGCAGTTCGCATGGCGCCTCATTGTATTGTCCACGCCGGACCGGACAAGATGTCCGCCCACTCCGTTGAACAGGCAAGGAAGGCCGAACCTCCATGCTTCACTTCAGTCGCGCCAAGATCATTGCGATCCTGCTCGTCTGCCTCGGCGGCCTTTTGGCGACGCTGCCGAATTTCTTCCCCAAGCAGACGGTCGAGTCCTGGCCGACATATCTGCCGCACAAGCAGCTCAGCCTGGGGCTCGACCTGAAAGGCGGCGCCCATCTCCTGCTCGAGATGGACACCAAGGAGCTCATGGAGAAGTGGTTACAGTCGATCCGTGAGGACGTACGCGGCTCGCTGCGCACCGCGCGTATCGTCAACAACGCCGGCATTCGTAACGATGCCGTTGTCGTTACGCTCGATAAGGCATCCGATTCCGACAAAGCCCTCGAGGCGCTCAAAGGTCTGGTCCAGCCGATCGGCAACGCCATACTCGGCACCAGCGGAAACAACCTCACGGTGGAAGCCGGCGAGCAGCCCGGCCTCATCATGGTCAGGCCGACAGAGCAGGCATACAAAGAGCGTCTGACCAACGCGATTGGCGCGGCCGTCGAGGTCATCAGGCGCCGCATCGACGCGCTCGGTAACGTCGAGGCAAACATTGTCCGTCAGGGGGCCGAGCGCATTCTCGTGCAGGTGCCAGGCTTCGAGGATACCGCCGGTCTGAAAGCGCTGATCGGCAAGACCGCCTCGCTTACCTTCCATGATGTGCATCCGACCATCTCGGCTGAGGAAGCTCAGGCAACCCGCGTTCCATACGGCTTCAAGATCGTGCCCTCCGACAAGCCCGAGGAAGGCAGCGTCCTCATCAAGGATACGCCGGAGGTGACCGGCGAGGATCTGGTCGACGCGCAGCCGGGTTTCGACCAGCGCACCAACGAGCCCATCATCTCATTCCGTTTCAACCAGTCGGGCGCGCGCAAGTTCGGCCGTTACACGAAGGACAATGTTGGGCGGCCCTTCGCCATCGTCCTCGACAACGGTATCGATGCAAAAACCGGAAAGCGTGACATGAAGGTTCTGTCCGCACCGGTTATCCGGGAGCCGATTCTGGGCGGCTCGGGCCAGATCTCGGGCAACTTCACGGTCCAGTCGGCCAACGAGCTGGCGGTGCAGATCCGCTCCGGCGCGCTGCCGACGTCGCTGACCATCGTCGAGGAGCGCACAGTTGGTGCCTCACTCGGCAAGGATTCCATTGAGGCGGGCGAATGGGCAGCCGTGATCGGTACCGCCGCCGTCGCGACCTTCATGCTGTTCGCCTATGGCCTGTTCGGGCTATTCGCCTTGATCGCCGTCGGGCTGAACCTGTTCCTGATCGTCGGCGTCATGTCGACGCTTGGCTCGACGCTGACGCTGCCCGGAATTGCCGGTCTCGTGTTGACCGTCGGTATGGCGGTCGATGCCAACGTTCTCATTTACGAGCGCATTCGCGAGGAGTTGCGCAACGGCAAGACGCCGATCTCGGCAATCGAGGCGGGCTTCAATCGAGCCTTCACCACGATCCTGGATAGCAACCTGACGACGTTGATCGCCGGCCTCGTGATGTTCTGGCTTGGCGCCGGCCCTGTCCGCGGCTTTGCCGTGACACTTTCGCTTGGCATCTTCGCGACTGTTTTCACCGCCTTTACCGTGACGCGATTGCTGGTCTCGACCTGGATCGCACGACAGAAGTCGAGAAAGATTCCCGCACCGCTCTGACGGTCTTTGCAGGATAAGGATTGAGACACATGTTCAAGGGCGTCGATTTCTGGCCGCATGGTACGCGGTTGCCCATCATGGAGCTGCGCCGCATTTGCATCGGCATTTCATGGGTCGCAGCCATGTTGGCGCTGGCGATCCTGTTCACCAGGGGATTGAACTTCGGCATCGACTTCAAGGGCGGCTCTCTGTTTGAGGTGCGCCAGACGATCGGCGCTGTCGACGTTGCCAAGGTCCGCGAGGCGCTTGGCAGATTGGGACTGGGTGAGGTGCAGATCCAGAGTCTCGATCAGCCGGGCGAGATCCTGATCCGCGTTGAAACGCAAAAGCCGAAGGAAGGGCAGAACGCCGAGCAGGCCCAGCAGGCAGTAGAAGGGCGCGTGCGAGAGGCGCTCGGTTCGGGCTTTGAATTCCGCCGCACCGAGGTGGTGGGTCCGGCCGTATCGAGCGAGTTGAAGAGGGACGGCATCATTGCCGTCACCTTCGCCATCCTTGGCATCCTGCTTTATGTCTGGTTCCGCTTCGAGTGGCAGTTCGGCGTGGCAGCCGTCCTGGCGCTCGTCCACGACGTTTTCATTACGCTCGGCGTGTTCTCGCTGCTCCGCCTTGATTTCGGCCTGTCGGAAGTTGCAGCGCTCCTGACCCTCGCCGGCTATTCGATCAACGACACGGTCGTCGTATTCGATCGGATCCGTGAGAACCTGCGGCGCTACAAGAAGATGCCGCTTGTGGAGTTGATGAATCTGTCGGTCAACGAGACTCTCTCGCGCACGGTGCTGACCGCGACGACGACGTTTCTTGCGGTCCTCGCGCTGTATTTGTTCGGCACCGAGGTGATCAAGGGCTTCTCGTTCGCCATGCTGTTCGGCATCATTGTCGGTACATGGTCATCGATCTTCGTCGCCTCGCCGTTCCTGTTGTGGATTGGTGTGAAGCGCGACTGGTCGGGTGAAAGTAGTTCCGCCAAGGGGCCTGCAGCCAGGGCCAAGGCATGATCGCAATCTGGACCCGCCACGGCGGGTGCCACCTGATTGACGATCCTGTGCGCCTTTTGCGCTGCGCGAAAGGTTTGCCGTCATGACGACGCTGGAAGGCAGGTATCCCTACCAGGTGCCGATCGACGCCTACGGCAATGGCGGCTTCCGCTTTGCGCAGATGAGCCATCGGGGATCGCTGCTATGCCTGCCGAGCGGCATCAGGGCGTGGCGCACGATCGTCTCGCCCGCCGACTTGACGCCGGACGATTTCGCAGCGGTGCTGGCTGAGGCTGACGTGATCGATGTGCTGCTGTTCGGCACCGGCGCCACCCACGTCATACCGGATCCGAACGTGCGCGCGGCTTGCACGCAGGCCGGTATAGGCATCGAGCCGATGACGACAGGCTCCGCCGCCCGCACCTACAACATTCTGCTCGGCGAGCGGCGCAAGGTGGCAGCGGCATTGATCGCGGTCGAATGAGGGAGAGGCCGCGATGCGCAGCATTCTCGAAAGCCCCTGGCGCGCAACAGCGCTCGGTGTTGCACTGACCGCGGCGGCGACGGTGGTGGCGATGGTGGCCACCGCATCGGCGTTCGACGCCACCACTGCATGGACAATGATGGTGCGCGCGCTGCACCTTTTGGCTGCAATGGTCTGGGCAGGGCTGATCGTCTTTGTCAATTTTGTGCAGTTGAAGGCTCTCAATGCCTGCGCTGCTTCCGAACGGCCCGTTATCGTTCATCAGATTGCAGGTCCAACTGCCCGGGTCTTCACTGGCGCTGCCCATGCGACTCTGGCGACGGGGGCCATCATGCTCTTGCCCATCGGGGCTGACGTGGCTCACCGTATTGTGCTCACGCTCGCTGTGGCGGGCGGCGTTGCCATGTGGGTCATCGTACAGTTCATCCTGCGCCCGAACGTGGCCCGCGTCACCGGCATGGCGGTGGCGAGCGATACCGAGAAGGCTGCGGCGCGCAGGGCGATTGCAACGTGGGCGCGCGTCAACCTGGTCCTCGTCGTTCCCGTAACGGTCGCCATGCTGGTGGCAGCGCATACCGGGCTATAGGGTGGCTGCCATGCACTGTGCCTGCCAGAAGGTCAGACGCATCGGTCAACCATGCTGAGCGAAATCGAACGCACCGAAGTTATCGCCGCGGCGCGGCGCGGCGCCCACGACTATTATCTCTCCGCATTGCTGGCACCCGCACAGTCGCGGGACGACCTGCTGGTGCTGGCAGCTTTCGAGGGCGAGTTGCGTCGCATTGTCGAGACCGTTGGTGATCCGATCCTCGCCGAGATCCGCCTGCAATGGTGGCGTGATACGGTTGCCGCGATTGCGGACACGCAACACAGCGGCCACCCGGTTGCCGATGCCCTGGCGCGGCTCGTCATGGCAGGCCATGTGTCGGCTGCTTCGCTGCAGGGAAGCATTGACGCGCGGAGCGCCGATACCGGCACAGAACCCATTGCGTCGGACACGGACCTGGACAGTTATATTGATCGGACCGACGGCGCTGCGCTGGCGCGGGCGCTCGCGGTCGTCTCGGCGATCACGCCAGCGCCGGAGCCCTGTCCTGCAAGCGAACCAGCGTCCGAGATGACATTGGTACAGGCGGCTGGGCGGTGTGTCGGGCGCACGCGCATCTTGCTTGATCTGCCGCGGCAGCGCGCAACGGGGCGGGCTTTGCGACTGCCGGGCCTAGCTATCCAGGCAACGACCGCCTCAGATGGCCTCGAGGGAGGCGCCGGTGTGGCCGCTCAGAGTGACCGACTGGCGGCTCAATGTCGCAAATACGCCAATCAGGCCCAAACATATCTGGGTACTGTCCGCCGTGGCTGGGCCGAGTTGCCGCGCAGGCACAGGGCTGCACTCGGGCCGGTTGCCCTTGTGGGGCCTTATTTGCAGGGTCTGCAAAGGCTTGGATGCCTTGAGCCGCACCCCGGGGGCGTGATCGCACCCGTCTCGCGCATGGCGCGATTGTGGTGGGCTGTCCGCTTCGCCCGGTTGTGAGCGCCGGTGGCGGCTGCTCGAGCTGGCGATCATGGCAGCGAAGCGTCCGTGGTTTGGAGAGATCAGATGAGACGGGGCTCTGTCCGCACGCAACGCGCTGCACGGTGTGCGCTGGGTATTGCGATTGCTGGTCTAGCGGTTGCCGGCGGCCTCCCGCGCGTCCAGGCGCAGGACAGCTATGCACCGGGCGGGTCTGTCGTCATCACGCCACTGCCGCCGCCGCAGGGCGACCAGCAACCTTTGCCTCTGCCGCCGATCGATCCGCTGCCGAATGCGCCCACGCCGCCGGCGGCAGTTCCCGGGTCCGACGCTGCCAATGCCGCGCCTTCCGGCATGTCCAAAAACGTGAAGCGCGAAAGCCTGATGCCGCGCACGCCTGACGAGATCGAGAAGATCATCGAAGCCGCACCCGCAGCCCAAGGCGTGCCGGACCGGCCGGACCTGGAAGATCCCGCTGACGCCGCCGTTCGCACCGCCCTGCCGAGCTTCCGCGGCAGGCCTCTCGCTCCGAAGCTCAGTTGGAGCGTTGAAAATCCGTTTCGCTTCTTTACCGATCCCGCAGTCACGGAAATGCACCGGAGAGCCTACGCGGCGCTACAGGGCGGTGAACGGCGCAACCCCGTGCTTGCTACCGAGCGGCTGCTTTCAGCGCGAGAGCCGCGCGGCTGGGCAGCTCACGCCATCGACACGACATGCTGGGACACGCGCCTCAACAAGCATCGATGTGACAATCGCAGCGACTACCTGTCGCCGCGGATGCATCGCGTCTCAATTTCGCTCGAAGGCATAGCGGACGCCGCCACCGTCTCTTGCCAATGGTCGTCGGTCCCGCGTGACACGGGCATCAACACGGCGCCGCCCGTGACAGCTCTTCAGCCTTGCAGCATGCCGCTGAGGCTCGAGGTGCCCTATCCGGCCGGAGCGGACGTCGCCGTTTCCGTCGGCGGTGTCGAGTTGCAGCGTACGACAATCAAGGTTCAGGATCTGCTGATCGTCGGTATGGGCGACAGCTTTGCCTCCGGCGAGGGCAATCCGGACGTGCCCGTGAGCTTCTCGCGCGAGCGCGCGACGTCTTATGGTGACGCCAAGAGCGAGCCCACCGTGAGCGGCTTTCCTGCCCGCGATGGCGACTGGAAGCAGATCGGCGACAAGGCTTTCATCAACGGCAATGCACGCTGGCTGGACCAGGCCTGCCATCGCTCGTTGTACTCGCATCAGTTGCGCGCAGCACTGCAATTGGCCATCGAGGCGCCGCATCGGGCAGTGACCTACGTTGGCCTCGCCTGTTCCGGCGCCGAGATCACCGATGGGCTGTTCTTGCGCTACAAGGGCAACGAGTGGGTGCCCAACCCGCCGCAGCTGTCGCAGATTTCAGCCGCCGCCCAGGCGCAATGTGACAAGACGCGCGCCCAACCGCAGGACCTGCCAGAGGCCTATCACATCAAGGGTGCGGTGCCGGAACTTGGCGGCCTCGTGCTCTACAAATGCCCGGTCGAACACGCTCGCGCTATAGACCTCCTGTTTCTTTCCATCGGCGGAAACGACATCGGCTTCGCGCGCCTTCTCGCAAATGCCATCCTGAGCAATCAATCGACGCTGCGAAAGCTCGGCGGCTGGATCGGTGAGGTGCATGGCCAGTCGGAGGCATCCGGTCTGCTCGACACCCTCAACGAGCGATACAAGGCGTTGAACCGTGCATTGCACAACATCCTGCATATTCCGTGGAACGAGAGCGATCGCATCCTGCTGACGGGATATCCCGGCCTCGCCCTGCTCGGCGATGGCAGCCAGGTCTGCCCCGATGGCGCGGCCGGTATGGATGTCGTCACCGACTTCCACCTCAGTGCTCAAAAGGCACGCGAAGGCGTTTGGGTGTCCGACAAGCTCAACCGCATCATGGCGAGTAGCGCTAGGAAGTACGGCTGGACGTTCGTCGAGCACCACCGCCGCGCCTTTGTCGATCGCGGCGTCTGCGCGGGCTTCACGGATAACGCCTTCTCCATCGCCGATGACCTTCGCCTGCCGCGCAAGATCAATGGCCGCTGGGAGCCCTTTAATCCGGCCGACTATCGGCCCTACGCCAAACGTCAGCGCTGGTTCCGCACGCCTAACGATGCATTTCTGACGGCCAATTTCCACGTTGCGCCGTCGATCCTGCAGAAGGCGTTGAAGCTCAAGAGCCTGTCCTATTTCCAGCTCGTTCTGGCCGCGACCTATTCCGGTGCCTTCCATCCGACGGCCGAGGGTCATGCCGCCATCGCCGATGCTCTGGTCGAGCAGTCTCGCGCCGTTCTGGAACGCTATGGAGCGGGTACGCCGATCTACGCCGATCGTGGACACGCCGCCCAATAGCGCGGGGCTCACAGCCATGCCCGCAGCGTTAGGCTGCTGCGTTGCGACGGGCTCTTGAAATTCGCCCCGCATCGCGCCACGCTGCAGCTCTGCAAGAATGGGGAGACGAAGCGATGGCGCAGGAAATGGTTCTGACCGTGATCGCACGCGACCGGCCGGGCCTGATCAAGGCGCTGTCCGAAACGATCGATACCCATGCTGGAAACTGGATCGACAGCTCCATGGCACGGCTGGGCGGCGAATTCGCAGGGATCGTACGGATTGCGGTGCCCGACGAGAATGCGTCCGCGCTGGAAGCGGCCCTCGGCTCACTTGGCGATGCCGGCATCTGGGTGACGATCCGCCGTGGTGAGCCGGTTTCCGTGCCGTCCATTGCGCGCGGGCGTCACATCCGCATCTCACTCACCGGTGTCGATCATCCCGGCATCATCCACGAGGTTTCCGCCGCGCTTGCTGCTCTGGATGTCAGCATCGACGAGCTCAACTCGCGCATTTTCACCGGATCGATGTCAGGAGAAGCGATGTTCGAGGCCAATGCGGACGTCGTGCTACCCGCCGGTCTCGACGAAGCAAACGTGCGTGACCGGCTTGAGGAGCTTGCCCACGACCTCGTCGTCGAGCTGCAGGTGTTCGGCGAGGCTGCTGCTTGAGTTGAGCCTGGACCGAGGCGGCGCAACTCGCGCTCACTCCGCTGCTTCCTTCTTCTCTGACGCCGGTACCCACCTCAGCTTCGGCTCGCGTGCCGCGCGCGTCTCGTCGAGCCGTCGGCGTGGTGTGAAGCGCGGCGCGCTGGTGAACCGCTCTGTCTCGCCGGCCTTTGCCGCCTGCACCAGATCGCGCAGCGTGGCGATGAAATTGTCGAGACTTTCCCGACTTTCGCTCTCCGTCGGCTCGATCAGCATCGCTCCGTGCACGACGAGCGGGAAGTACATCGTCATCGGATGGTATCCCTCGTCGATCATCGCTTTGGCGAAATCGAGCGTCGTCACGCCGGTATCCTTGAGGAACTTGTCGTCGAACAAAACCTCGTGCATGCACGCCTGATCGCCGAATGGCTGGCTCATCACGTCACGCAGTCCAGCGCGCACGTAGTTGGCGTTGAGCACTGCATCCTCCGAGGCCTGCCGCATGCCGTCGGCTCCGTGGCTGAGCATGTAGGCGAGTGCGCGCACAAACATGCCCATCTGCCCGTGGAAGGCAGTGAGCCGGCCGAACGGGTCCGCGCCGAGCGCCTCGGCTTCCGAGAGTGTCTCCACCAGTCGCGCCACGCCCGCCTCGTTGCGCGCGATGAACGGCAGCGGCGCGAATTTCGCAAGGCGTTCCGACAGAACGACCGGTCCCGCGCCGGGGCCGCCGCCGCCGTGCGGCGTGGAGAACGTCTTGTGCAGGTTGATGTGCATCGCGTCGATGCCGAGATCGCCCGGGCGCACCTTGCCGACGATGGCGTTGAAGTTGGCGCCGTCACAGTAGAAGTACGCGCCCGACTCGTGCACGGCCTCCGCGATCTCCACGATTTCAGGCTCGAACAGGCCGCACGTGTTGGGGTTCGTCAGCATGATGGCCGCGACGTCGGAACCGAGCGCAGCCTTGACGTCGGCGGCGGCAACGGTGCCATTGGGTTTGGCTGCCACGGTCTTTACCGAATAACCCATGAAGGCGGCCGTCGCTGGATTGGTGCCGTGCGCGCTTTCCGGCACCAGAACGACGCGCCGCGCCGTGTCGCCTGCCGCATCATGCGCCGTCTTTATGGCGAGCATGCCGGTCAGCTCACCGTGCGCGCCGGCCTTCGGACTCATGGCGACCGCCGGCATGCCGGTCAGTTCCATGAGATAGTGGCTGAGCTGCTCGATAAGCGCGATGGCGCCAGCGACCGTGGATTGCGGTTGCAGCGGATGCACGTCGGAAAAACCCGGCGATCGTGCCATCTTTTCGTTCAGCCGAGGGTTGTGCTTCATGGTGCAGGAGCCCAGCGGATAGAGGCCCGCATCGATCGCATAGTTCATGCGCGACAGGCGCACGTAATGGCGTATGGCCTCGGGCTCTGCGAGACCGGGAAGTCCGATGGCGCCGGTGCGCGCGACGTCTCCCAGACGGAATGGTGTATCACCGGCAGCCGGCAGATCGACGCCCGTCTTATCCGGTCGTCCCCGCTCGAAGATCAACGGCTCCTCGTGATCGAGCCCGCGATGACCTGTGAAATTGGGTGTCGCGCTGACGGCGTCGCGGCCCGGATCGGTCGGCCGGCCCTGTCGGTTCATGCTCATTGCAGCACCTCCTTCAGCGCTGCGGCGAAGGCGGCGCGATCGGCGTCCGTGTTGGTCTCTGTTGAGGCAACGACGATGAGATCGTTCAGCTCCGCACGCTCCGGCTCCAATCGCGATACGGGCACGCCACCTAGAACGCCTCGTGCCGCCAGCTTCTCGATGACGTCCGCTGCGCTCCCCGGCACCCGGATCGTGAACTCGTTGAAGAACGCCTGGTTGATGAGTTCAACGCCCGGTACGGCGGCAAGCAGGTTCGCCAGCGCGACAGCATTGGCATGGTTGACCGCGGCCAGTAGCCGATAGCCACGCTCGCCGAGCAGCGTCAGGTGGATCGAGAAGGCGAGCGCGCACAGCCCCGAGTTGGTGCAGATGTTGGAGGTCGCCTTCTCGCGGCGGATGTGCTGCTCGCGCGTCGACAGCGTCAAAACGAAACCGCGCCGCCCTTCCACATCGACCGTCTCGCCGCAAAGCCGACCCGGCATCTGCCGCACGTGCTTCTGCCGGCAGGCGAAAAGCCCGACATATGGCCCGCCGAAATTGAGGCCATTTCCGATCGACTGGCCCTCCGCCGTGACGATGTCGGCGCCCATCTCGCCGGGTGACTTTATGGCGCCGAGCGCGACGATCTCCGTGACGGCGACGATCAGCACGGCCCCCTTTGCATGCGCGGCAGCAGCCACGTCGGACAGGTCCTTGATGGTGCCGAAAAAGCTCGGATACTGAACCACCACGCAAGATGTCTCATCGTCGATCGCGGAAACGATGTCCTCAGTGCCGCGCGCATCCGCTGCGAGCGCCATGACCTGCATGCCACCGTGGTGCGATAGCGTACAGATGACATCCCGGTATTGCGGATGAAGCCCGCCCGACAGCAGCGCCTTCTTGCGACGCGTGATGCGATGCGCCATCAGCACGGCCTCGGCCGTCGCCGTCGAACCGTCGTACATCGAGGCGTTCGCCACATCCATTCCGGTGATCAGCGCCACTTGTGTCTGGAACTCGAACAGCGTTTGCAGCGTGCCCTGCGCAATCTCCGGCTGATACGGTGTATAGCTCGTCAGGAACTCCGAGCGCTGTATGAGATGATCGACGCTCGCTGGTACATGATGGCGATAGGCGCCGGCGCCACAGAAGAACGGTACTGAGCCCGCAGCGGTGCTGGCTGAGGAAAGTCTGGCGAGCGTACGCTCCACCTCCATTTCGCTCTGCGTTAGCGGCAGGCGGGGCAAGTCCGTCATCAGCTTGCCGTTCGGCACGGCTGCGAAAAGATCATCGATGTTGCCGACGCCGATCCGCTCCAGCATGTGGCGGCGGTCGGCATCTTCGAGCGGAAGGTAACGCATCTGCTGCCTCAAATGGCGAGAGCCTGATTGTCGCGACGTTTGAGCATGTTTGCTTGAAGTGTGCAGCGGTTCAGCGCGAAAAGCATGCTCAAAACAATGGGGTCATCGCAAACGTGTTTTTATCGAACAAGAGTGCGATCTCGCTTCGATTGTCCGATGAAGACGTCAATCAGACACTGAAACAAGACTGGGAAGGCCGTGGCGGCACGGGCGGGTGAAGGAGACCTGAGCCTGCGGCGCGGACACGGGCGGAATGCGCTCCGCCATCATCCGCTTTCTGCAATGAATGCGTCATAGGCCACGCGGTCGAGCAGCGATTGGGCTGCGTTGACGTCGGCCAGCCGCATCTTGAAGAACCACGCCTTGCCCTCAGCATCTTCGTTGACGAGTGCCGGGTTGGCTGCGAGATCCTCGTTGGCCTCGACGACCTCGCCCTCGAGCGGCGCGAAAACGTCACTTGCGGCCTTCACGCTTTCGACCACGGCCACGGCCTCGCCCGCCGCCACTTTGCGGCCGACTTCGGGTAACTCGACGAACACGATGTCTCCCAGTTGCTCCTGCGCGTGCACGGTGACGCCGATGGTAGCGACATCGCCCTCAATGCGGAGGTATTCGTGATCCTTGGTGAAGCGCTCCAGTGCCATATGCGAAGTTCCTTTCTGGCTAGCCATCGGCGGGAATGCCAAGAGCGGGAGACGATGAAGGGTATTGGGCAGGATTGTGAAACGGGCGTCAACGCACCTTGCGATGAAAGCGATGCGCTACGAACGGCAGTGTCACGACTTTAGCCGGCAGCCCTTTGCCGCGCACGACGAGCTGCAAGGGTGTATCTGGTTGCGCACTTGACGGCGGCACGTAGCCCATCGCTATCGGGCCATCGACCGACGGCCCGAAACCGCCCGACGTGACAACGCCAATCTGCTCGCCGGAAGATGACAGGATCTGAGCACCCTCGCGCGCGGGCGCCCGTCCTTCCGGCCGTATGCCCACGCGCACTCGGCTTGCGCCCTCGCCAAGCTCACGCTGGATGCGCGCCGCGCCGGGAAATCCACCCTCATTGCGCCGCCGCTTCTGGATCGACCAGACGAGGCCAGCCTCAACCGGTGATGTCGTTTCGTCGATGTCATGGCCGTAAAGGCATAAACCCGCTTCGAGTCGCAGCGAATCGCGTGCACCCAGTCCGATCGGAGCGACGCGCGGATCGGCAAGCAGCATGCCCCAGAGCCGCACGACGTCGTCAGCGAGCACCGAGATCTCGTAACCGTCCTCGCCGGTGTAGCCGGAGCGGGACACGTGCGCTGAGATACCCTTGAGGTCGAGGCGCCGCGCGCTCATGAAGCCCATGGACGCAGCTTCAGGCGCGATCGCGGCCAAAACGTCCGCAGCCTTCGGCCCTTGTAGAGCCAGCAATGCGTAGTGCCGGTTGGGCACCAGCCGTATCGATTTTGTTTGATCGGCGAGCGCCGCGATGCGGGTGAAGTCGAGCTCTTTGCGCGCTGCGTTCACCACAAGCAACAGCACGCCCTTGCGTACCTCGGTCTCGCTTCTGGTCACCATCAGATCGTCGATGATGCCGCCGTCCTCGTTCAGCAATTGCGTGTAGCGCTGCTGACCGGGTTTCAACTCGACGAGCGCCGCCGGTACGAGCTGCTCGAGAAACTCCGCCACTGTTTCGTGCTTCTTGTCGGCGGAAACGAGATAGGCCTGTCCCATGTGGGAAACATCGAACAGCCCCGCCTGCTCGCGGGTCCAAAGGTGTTCCTTGAGTACGCCTCGCGGATACTGCACCGGCATCTCATAGCCCGCGAACGGCACCATCTTGGCGCCGGCGGCAATATGGGCGTCGTAAAGCGGTGTGCGGTGCAGCGGCACACTCTGTTCGGAGTTGGACACGGTGGCGTTCATGGGCAGGCTCCCCGGGCTCATGATCGGACAGGCGCACGGCTGTCCGGTGAGAAGCCCCCTCTGTCGCGGAACCTGAGAGATTGGGCCCCTGCCGCATTATGCATGCGCGGCTGAGCGGGCCTTGTCCCCTTGGGTGAGCTTGCGTGTGTGGATCACCGCGCGCAAGCTGCTTTCCAGAGTTCGATCAGGCGGCGCGGTCCTTTTGCCTGAGAGTTTCCGGGGCGGTTGCTCCTTCGGCGCCGGCTGATGCGAAACGAGAGCCGGTCTCTCCCACGTGCCATGATTGTGACGTGTGCAACATGAGGCCGGGCATGATGTTAGTCAACTCAGACAAAAGGGGAGGGCCACAGCGCTGCGGCATTTCTTGTGCGTTATGAAGGTGCATCGATCCTGGTATGCCAGAGTGCACCGATGTGTCGTACGTTAGAACGCTGGCATGGACAATGCCGCCGTCTCCTCTACAACGTCGCGAGAGGGGACTGCCTCAAGTGGGAGAGAATATGACGCCGGCCGGAGTTGCACCGCGCCATGGCAGTGGCACAGCCGCGCTCGAATCGCTCAGTGCACGGGTATTGGCGCACCTCGCCGTGCGCCCGGTCCGGGCCGCGCTGATCCTGATTGCGCTCGTGCTGTCCCTCGACCTTGCCGGCAACCTTTTGTTGCCGCCGCTCGACCGCACTGAAGTGATCTACGCGCAGACTGCCAGGCAGATGCTGGAACCGGGCGGATCGTGGACCGCCCCCGCATTCCAGGCCGAGCCGCTTTATGAAAAGCCCCTGGCTGTTCTGTGGCTGCAGGCGACAAGCGCGTGGGCGAGCGATGCGGCCGATCAGATACGCGGCTATCGCATTCCCTCGATCGTAGGAACCATACTTGCGGTCCTGCTGACGTTCTGGGGTGCAAGGCACCTCTTCGACCCGAGCGCGGCATTGGTCGGCGCGGCGCTGCTGGGCACGATGCTGGTCGTCACCGTGCAGGCGACACTGGCGATGCCCGAGGCATTGATGCTGGCGGCGACATGTGCGGCGCTGTTCGCGATGGGTCGCGCTTATGCCGCTCGGGAGGGCGCAGAAGCCGGGGGTGGTAATGCCTTTGTCTTTTGGCTGGCGCTGGGTCTCAGCGTTCTCGTCAATGTCGTGACCGTTCCGTTGATTGCACTGCTGACCGCCCTGGCCCTCGTCATCTGGGATCGCGGCAGAGCCGCATGGTTGAGGCGTCTGTGGTCACTGCCCGGTCTCCTGATCGCCGTTGCGCTCACAGCACTGTGGCCACTGGCGCTCTGGCTGGGCGGTACGCTGGATCCAGCGCTCGCACAGTGGCGTGAGCAAGGTTTGCATCTTCTGCTCGGTCCGCAGGAGATGAAATGGCGCGTGGTGCCGGGGCTGTTCGTCGTGTTCCTCCTGCTCGGCATGTTTCCCGCCGGTCTGTTCCTCGGCCCTGCGATGCTGACAGCCTGGCGCAAGCGGACCTCGCCCGCGATCCGATTTCTTGTCGCTTGGGTGATCCCCTATCTGCTGTTCCTGGAGATCTTCACCCGCAAGACGCCGCTCTACATGGTGCAGGCCATGCTGCCTCCGCTGGCCGTCCTGTTCGCGGTGTGGGTGATGCGCACCGCAGATCGCGCCGCGGAGACAGGCAGCGATACCGAATCGCAAGCCGCAATCCAGGAGCGCTCCTGGTACCGCTTCGGCACGCTGGCATGGCTGCTGCTCGTTACCGGTCTCGTCATCGCGCTGTGGGTATTGCCGTTGCTGTTGAAGATGACCGTCAGTCCGCTTGCCATCGTGCTCGGTGTTGCCGCCATCGGCCTTGCCTTCATCGCCACCAAGGCGATGCTCGCAGGCCACCGACTCGCTGCGGCGACATCGCTCCTCGCCATGTCGGTGGCCTTCAACAACCTTACGATCCCGGTGACGTTCGCCGGCCTGCGCCCGGTCTGGGTAGCAACCGAGCTACGCGCAGCAATAGAGCCATTGAGGGCATGTGGTCGGGCCGACGTCATCATTGCCGGTCACAGCGAGCCGAGCACCGTATTCGAGCTCGGCACTGAAACGACACGCGTATCGAACGGCAAGGACGCGGCGCTGGCGGTCATGAACGCACCGCGCATTGCAGTGATTTCCGCTTCCCAGAGAAAAGCGTTCGATGCCGAGCATGGCACAATGAGCTTCTCTGTGTGCGTTGCTGCCTACGACTTTATCAAGTCGTGTTCGCACCGCTTCGAGATTGGTGTGATTGCGCCCACAAATGACGATGCAAGCCGTCTGTCATCGTGCCTTGATACTCTGCCCGCTCGTTTCCGTTGCAGGAACGTGCCTGATAAACCGATGATGAGCCGCATGTGCAAGTAGAAGCGATTGCGCCAAACCATCGGCTCTCATGCAGACCGCGGCCGAGCCAATATTGGCGATTGGAATGACTACTCTGCCGCAGCTTGCAAATCGTTCGCTTCGAGCCATTTGGCCAGATCGCGCAATGCCCGCTCGGAGGCAGCACGCTTTTTCGCAAACGCCTTGTCCTTGCCTTTGATACGCTTGCCCTCCGAGTCGAGTTTTGGCGCTTCAGCAGGCGGCAGCAGCCCATAGTTGATGTTCATGGGCTGGAACGAGCGCCGCTTGGCCGATGAGGATGGGAAATCGGTGCCGGCCTCATCCGCGAAGTCATGCACGAGATGGCCGCCCGTGATGTGATTGACGAGGGCGCCGAGTGCCGTCGTCGCTGGCGGCACCGTGGGTTCGCGCCCGAGCCGCTCCGCCGCTGCAAGGCGGCCCGTGACCAACCCCATCGCCGCGCTCTCCACATATCCCTCCACACCCGTGATTTGACCGGCGAAGCGTAATCGTCGATCGGCCTTCAGGCGCATCAGCCCGTCGAGCACCACCGGTGAGTTGAGGAACGTATTGCGATGCAGCCCGCCCAGCCGCGCGAACTGCGCATCGGCCAGGCCGGGGATCATCTGGAAGATGCGCGTCTGCTCGGCATATTTGAGCTTGGTCTGGAAGCCGACCATGTTCCACAGCGTGCCCAGAGCATTGTCCTGGCGCAGTTGTACCACGGCATAAGGCCGCGAATTTTCCTTGCGCGGATCGGCGAGCCCGACCGGCTTCATCGGTCCGAACCGCAGCGTATCGCGCCCGCGCTCCGCCATCACCTCGATGGGCAGGCAGCCGTCAAAATAGGGCGTGTTGGCTTCCCACTCTTTGAACTCGGTCTTTCCGCCCGAGAGCAGCGCGTCGACGAACGCCTCGTACTCGAACTTCGTCATCGGGCAGTTGAGGTAATCCGCGCCCGTGCCTCCAGGCCCGGCCTTGTCGTAGCGCGACTGTCTCCAGACGATGCCGAGGTCGATGGAGTCGTAATGGATGATGGGCGCAATGGCATCGAAGAAGGCGAGCGAATCCTCTCCAGTGAGTTTTAGGATCGCTTCGGTAAGTGATGGCGACGTGAGCGGCCCCGTTGCAATGATCACACTCGACCAGTCGGCAGGCGGCAGGTCGGCGATCTCTTCGCGCTCGATCGAGACCAGTGCATGCGCCTTAAGCCGCTGCGTTACTTCCGCCGAAAAACCATCGCGGTCGACGGCCAGCGCGCCGCCCGCCGGCAGCTTGTGCCTGTCGGCCGCCGCCATGATGAGTGAGCCGGAACGGCGCATCTCCTCATGGAGGAGACCCACGGCGTTCGTCGACCACTCGTCGGAACGGAACGAATTTGAGCATACGAGTTCGGCAAGGCCGTCCGTTTGATGTGCATCCGTCTTGCGAACCGGGCGCATCTCGTGAACCACGACAGGCACCCCGGCCGAAGCCAGCTGCCAGGCGGCTTCCGAACCGGCCAACCCGCCGCCGACGACATGCACCGCTTCGATTCTTTTGTTTGTGTTGCTCATCGGGCCCACACATTCCTCCGTTGAGGCCCCGCACGCTAATGTATTACGGGGACGGGCTCAATTCCGGCGTTTGGCCGCGAATCAAAGCGGTGTTAAGCGCGAAGACGTCGTCGGGTCGGCTGTACCCTGGCGGCAGTTGTGTTACCTATTTCGTTGTCCTCAGAACCTTCTGGCGAGGCAGGATGTCTGCTGAACGTTCCCTTGCGCTGTTTTCGATCCTCGCTGCCGCACTTACGCTGGCCGCGTGCACGCATGAGCGCAACGGGCCGACATTGGGCCATTTTGACGATTTTCACGTCACGCGGCCGGAGGGTAACGTCGTTTACGTCTGTTCGGCCTATGGATGTAAGACGCAGACACGCTACCGCTTCACCGATGCCGATATCACAGAGATAAAGGCGGTCATGAAGAAAGCCGCCAAGGACGACAGCGCCGTCGAGGAGCGTCGCGCAGTCGCGTATGCAATCGGGTGGATTGAAACCCGGGTCGGCAAGCAAATCGGCACCGATAAGGACCGTGCCGGCATGGACTTTGCGGCATCCGGCGATCCCACCCAGCAGGATTGCGTTGACGAAGCGACCAACACCACAGCTTACCTTCTGGTTCTTCAGAACAACGGGCTTTTGAAGCACCATACCGTCGGAACGCCGTTCGCGAAGGATCAACTCTGGCGTGGCGTTTCGGGATGGACCCATTGGACCGCCGTGCTCAAGGAGAATGACTCCGACCGGAAATATGCGGTCGATAGCTGGATCTACGCCAACGGCGAGAACCCGGCTATTGTCGATACGGAGAAGTGGTACATCTCCGATCTGGCGAACCTGCCCGGCTCGACACGCTAGATCCGGCGTGCCCAGGTGCCGCGCCCAGGTGCACGCTGTGCGTGCGCGTGTCCCTGAAGCCTTTCGCTGATTTGCGCAAATGCTAGTCGTCGGCGCCTGCGGCTGCCTCGGCGCCGCCACGACGCCAGCGCAATATTCAGGGCTGAAGTCGCTGCCGCAGTTGACAATGAACAGCGATCAATTATTATAAAACAATGTTCAGAAATGGAGTTCGACTCCAATGTGGGTAGCGCGACGGCGGCTTGCCGAGGATATCGAGCGTTGGCGGCTGGAAGGCTGGGTGACGCCGGAAGGTGAAGCCAATATTCGTCAGGACCTTCTCGAGCGGCGCCACGGGCCGGGGTTGCCGGCCGTGCTCGCCATATTGGGCGTCGTACTCCTGGGCTTCGCGGCCATGAGCTTTGTCGCGGCCAATTGGCAGGATATGCCGCGCGTTGTCCGGCTGGCGATCATCTTCGCGGGACTGACCGGGGCTTACGCGGCCGCAGCGGGACTTTTCCACCGCGGCATGGTCAGTTTCGCCCATGCTGCCATCCTGCTCGGTGTAGCGGTTTTCGGCGCCGGCATCATGCTCATTGCGCAGATGTACCATATCGAGGGCCATCCTCCCGGCGCGATCCTGGTCTGGGCGCTGGGGTCGCTCAGTGCCGGCGTGCTTTTAAGGTCCAATCCGGCACTAGCAGCCGCCGCATTACTGTTCGGCATCTGGAGCGGCTGGGAAATGGGCCTCTCTGATCAGATCCATTGGTCGTTGTTGCCTGCCGCAGCCGTCTTGGGTGCGGCCTTCGCGTTCAACCGATGGTGGCCGGGCCTGCATATCGTCGGCATCCTGCTCACCGGCTGGCTGGTCGCAACCGGATATATTGTGAAGGGGACTGCCGGTCACTGGGCGGTCGTCGCCCTTGGTCTTGCAATCGCGGCTGCTGCGATCCTCGTCTCTTACCGTAGCCGAGCGCTGACTGTTTCCGCCGCCGTGTCCGATGTGGCCGCAACGGTACTTGGGTACGGCATGATTGCTGCGTTTGCCGGTTTATGGGCGTTGCAGTTCATCGAGCGCATGGGAACGCAGGGGCTGGTCCTGTTCGCGGCGGTGACGATCGCGCTGCTTGTTGTGGCGATACATCAGGGTCTGGCCTTCGGATACCGCGGCGCCGTATGGCTGGGTTACGCCGGGTTCTCCGTCGAGATTTTCGCCCTTTATGTGAAAACGGTGGGCTCGCTGCTCGGTTCGTCGGTGTTCTTCCTGATCGCCGGCCTTATTGTGATCGCGCTGGCCGTCCTCGCGTGGCGCCTGCATCGCGTCGAAGGCGAAGCCGCGTGGGAGAAGACGTCATGATGATGACCCCAGGAACATCCGGCCCGTCGAGCACGCATCCGGAGATGTTGGAGGACAGGTTCGCGGCAGCCGCATCCGTGTTAGCACGCTGGCGCTATGTGCTTCTCGCAATCGTCGCGCTCGCACAGGCCGGTGTACTGGTCTACATGGTGGCCGATCGCGAAGCGCTGCTGGCCAATGGCCGCGTCGTCGATCTGCGCGTCGTGCCCGTCGATCCGCGTGACCTTTTCCGCGGCGACTTCGTCACGCTGTCCTATGACATCTCGCGCGTGCCGCGGGTATTCATCGATGGTGAGCTGCGCCGGGGGGAACAGATCCTTGTGCGCCTCGCCGAACGGCAAGGAAACTGGCAGGCGGTTGCCGCCGGCCGCACGCGCGCCGAGGCAGGACGCGTGGGCGAGGGTGAAATCGTCCTGAAAGCACGCGTGCGTTACGCTCCCCCGTCGACGCCACCGCCGAATGCAAGCATGATTTCCGTCAGCTATGGGATCGAGAAATTTTTTGTTCCCGAAGGCGCAGGGCGTGACATCGAAAAGGACGTGCGCGCCAACGAGGTCGTTGCTCATGTTGCCGTTGCCGCCGACGGTACCGCCGCATTGAAGGGACTGACGGTGGCGGGGACACGCTACGACATGCCGCCGCTGTTCTGATGAGCCTGCTGCTGCGTCTCGCGCCAGAGCCCATCGGGCAGGCACGTGCATGTGGCTAAATTGCAGCGATCATCACCTTTTTTTGCAAGCCTTGATCTATGCAGTCGCTGAGGAACTTTGAATCAGGCAGTTTTCCGCACGAATTATTTCAACAAATCGTGGAAGGCTCCCTGCGATGATGAACAAGTTCGCTCTTCTTTTGGCTGGCGCTGGTTTCGTTTTTACCGGGGCGCTGTGGTCTGTGTCGGTCCAGGCGGATGACAATGGCATTGCCGCGACCATTCACGAACTGAAGCGTGAGGGCCGTAAGCTGTGCCAGGATGGGCACTTCCATGCCGGTACCAGCGCCGGGGTTGCCAGCAAGAAGGCGGCGATGGCAGAAGCGATTGGTTCCTGGCGGGGCTTTACCGCCCTTGAATACGGCACCGACTGGGCGTCCTATATCAACGCGGCCTCCAAGTCGGTCAAATGCAGCAAGGGCCCCAGCGGTTGGGGATGCGATATCGAGGCGCGTCCCTGCAAGAGGCTTTAAGCGCCTGCGGCACATCACACATGAAGCCCCCGGGGCAGCCGCTCTGGGGGTATTTGTTTGACCTGCCTGCAAATGGTCGGTGCAAGATCGCGAATATGCGCAAACGACGATTCTTTTGATTGCGACGAAAAGCGGCCTGTGCCGTCATTGCCACGGTACGGCACATTTGGCATGTTCCGTCCGCATATCACGCAAGAAGGGTTGGGGGACGGTCGCCAGCGGTTGGGCTTTTCCTGCCGTTGGACTTTCTGGACCGGCGCCGCGTTCAGATAGCCGTGAATAGCACAGGGCCCAACAAGGGGACGTCCAAATGACCGAATTACTCTGGGGGATCATCGCCTGCGGGGCGTTGTCCATCATCTATGCTGTCTACACGATCCAATCGGTGATGAGCGCCGATGCCGGAAGTGAGCGCATGCAGGAGATTTCTGCTGCGGTCCGGGAAGGTGCGCAAGCTTATCTCAATCGACAGTACACAACCATTGCCATCGTCGGGGCGGTTGTTTTCGTGGCCGCATGGGTCCTGCTCGGCCCGCTTGTCGCGGTCGGGTATCTGATTGGTGCGGTGCTTTCCGGCCTTGCCGGCTACATCGGCATGAATGTGTCCGTGCGCGCCAATGTCCGTACCGCGCAGGCGGCGACCAAGTCGCTGGCCGGCGGCCTCGACATCGCCTTCAAGGCGGGTGCGGTGACCGGCATGCTGGTCGCTGGACTGGCCCTCCTGGGCGTGGCCGTCTACTACTTCATCCTCGTCGGTCCGATGGGGCTCAAGACGTCCGACCGCACCGTCGTCGATGCGCTGGTCGCGCTGGGCTTCGGCGCCTCGCTGATCTCGATCTTCGCCCGTCTCGGCGGCGGCATCTTCACCAAGGGCGCGGACGTTGGCGGTGACCTCGTCGGCAAGGTCGAGGCCGGCATTCCCGAGGACGACCCGCGCAACCCGGCGACCATCGCAGACAACGTCGGTGACAACGTCGGTGACTGTGCGGGCATGGCCGCCGACCTGTTCGAGACCTATGCGGTGACCGTCGTCGCCACGATGGTGCTGGCTGCCATCCTGTTTGCCAGCCAGTCGAACCTCCAGGCCATGATGGTCTATCCGCTAGCGATCGGCGCGGCCTGCATCGTCACCTCGATCATCGGCACCTTCTTCGTCAAGCTGGGTTCGAACGGCTCGATCATGGGCGCTCTCTATCGCGGCGTGATCGCAACCGGCGTCCTGTCGCTGGGCGGTCTCTGGCTGGCCACGTACTACGTGCTGGGTGGCTTCGGCGAGGTCGGCCGAGTCGGTGATTTCGTCATCACCGGCCAGAATCTTTTCATCTGCGGCATTATCGGCCTGGCGCTGACCGGCGCCATCGTCTGGATCACGGAGTACTATACCGGTATCGGCTTCCGTCCGGTCCGCTCCATCTCCCAGGCGTCCGTGACCGGCCATGGCACCAACGTCATCCAGGGCCTCGCCGTCTCTCTTGAGGCGACCGCCCTGCCGACGCTGGCGATCGTCGCCGGTATTCTGCTGACTTACAACCTGGGCGGTCTGTTCGGCACCGCCATTGCCACAACGACGATGCTTGGTCTTGCAGGTATGATCGTGGCGCTTGATGCGTTCGGCCCTGTTACCGACAACGCCGGTGGCATCGCCGAGATGTCGGGTCTGCCCAAAGAAGTGCGCCAGGCGACCGATGCACTCGACGCCGTTGGCAATACCACGAAGGCCGTCACCAAGGGCTATGCGATCGGCTCTGCCGGTCTCGGCGCGCTGGTGCTGTTCGCCGCCTACAATTATGACCTGCAGCACTTCATCACCGAGGCGAACAAGGAGGGCTCCACCGCCTTCCAGTTCTTCAAGGGCGTGAAGATCAACTTCGGCCTCGACAATCCTTACGTCGTGGTCGGCCTGCTGTTGGGTGGCCTGATCCCCTACCTGTTCGGCGGCATTGCCATGACGGCGGTCGGCCGCGCGGCGAGCGCTATCGTCGAGGAGGTCCGCCGCCAGTTCAAGGCCAAGCCCGGTATCATGAAGGGCACCGAGAAGCCGGACTACGCCAAGGCGGTCGACTTGCTCACTCGTGCGGCGATCAAGGAGATGGTCCTGCCCTCGTTGCTGCCGGTGCTCTCGCCGATCGTTCTGTTCGTGGTGGTCAACATGATCGCGGGCAAGGGTGCTGCCTTCTCGGCCGTCGGCGCGATGCTCCTGGGCGTTATCGTCACCGGCCTTTTCGTCGCCATCTCGATGACCTCGGGCGGCGGCGCCTGGGACAACGCCAAGAAGAGCTTCGAGGATGGCTTCGTCGACAAGGATGGCGTCAGGCACTTGAAGGGCACCGAGGCACACAAGGCCTCCGTCACCGGTGACACCGTCGGCGATCCTTACAAGGATACAGCCGGTCCTGCCGTGAACCCGGCGATCAAGATCACTAACATCGTCGCCCTGCTGCTGCTCGCAGTTCTGGCACACGGTTGACGCCGGGCGGCTAATGGCCGCCAGCGCTTCAGGCAATACGCAAAGGCCCCGGACACGTCTTCGGGGCCTTTGTCATGTGGGAAGGTCGTCAGCCGGCCGACGAAGACACGCTGTGTCGCGGTTTCTCGTGACGATCGATCACGCCGCCCGGAACAGCCGCACCGCCTCGTCGCATTCGAACAGATAGAGGAGGGGCCTCAATGCACGGCCGCGTGGGCCGGTTAGATCGGGATCGGTTTGGAGAACCAGCAGCGCATCGTCGCGTGCAGCCGCCAACAGCATCTCGAAGCCCGGCACGTCGGCGACGCGGAATTCCGGCAGGCCCGATTGCCGTGCCCCCAGAACCTCGCCGCCGCCGCGGAGTTCCAGATCCTTCTCGGCGATCACGAACCCGTCCTCGGTCTCGCACATCATCTGCAGCCGCGCTTCCGCCGTCTCGCCCAGCGGCGGCTTGTAGAGCAGCATGCAATAACTTTCGCGTGAGCCGCGCCCGACGCGCCCGCGCAGCTGATGCAGTTGCGCAAGGCCGAACCGCTCGGCGTGCTCGATCACCATGATATTGGCGTTGGGCACATTGACGCCGACCTCGATCACCGTCGTCGCAACCAGTACTTTCAGGTTGCCGGCGGCGAAGGCGGCCATTGTGGCGTCTTTGGCTGGCGCCGACATCGCGCCATGCAGGAGCCCGACACATGGGCCGAGCTGCTGGACGAGATAGGCGTGCCGCTCCTCGGCCGCCGCCAGTTCGGATGTCTCCGAGCCTTCGATGAGTGGGCAGACCCAATAGACCTGTGCGCCGTCCTTGAGCTGCGCCTTGATGCGATCCACGAGCTTCTCGATGGCATCCACCGGCACCGCCTTGGTGACGACCGGCTTGCGCCCTGCCGGCTTCTCGGTGAGTCGCGATACGTCGAGATCGCCGTAATGCGTCATCAACAGCGTGCGCGGAATGGGCGTCGCAGTCATCACCAAAACGTTGGCACCGCCCTCTTTGCCCTTCGCCTGCAAGGCAAGCCGCTGATGCACGCCGAACCGGTGCTGCTCATCGATCACCGCAAAGGCGAGATCGCGGAACTGGACGTCCTCCTGGAACAGCGCATGCGTCCCGATCAGGATATCGATCTCGCCGGCTGCGAGACGCTCCAGGATAGCGTTGCGCTGTTTGCCTTTTTCGCGCCCCGTCAGGATCGCCAAGCTGAGGCCTGCCGCATCCGCCAGCGGTTGGATCGTTTCGAGGTGCTGGCGCGCCAGTACTTCGGTCGGCGCCATCAGGGCCGCCTGTGCGCCGGCCTCCACCGCGATCGCCATCGCCATCAGTGCGACGACCGTCTTTCCCGACCCGACGTCGCCCTGTAGCAGGCGCAGCATGCGGTGCGGGGCGGCCATGTCGTCGGCGATCTCTTTGAGGGCGTTCACCTGCGATCCCGTCAGTACGAACGCCAGCGCATCGACGATCCGCCGGCGGATACGCGTGTCGCCTGACACCGCACGCCCCTTCTGAGCGCGCGTGCGCTGGCGCACGAGCCCGAGCGCCAGTTGCCCTGCCAGCAACTCATCATACGCAAGCCGCTGCCACGGTTTCGATCCCGGCGACAGATCGGCCGCGTCTTCGGGGACATGCAGTCGCCGCAAGGCTTCCGTGAACGAGGGCCACGCACGCTGGCGCACCCACTGGGGATCCTGCCATTCGACAAAATGCGGCACCCGCTCGACCGCTTGCCGCGTCGCCTTTACGAGCACCTTGCCCGACAATCCAGCGGTCAGCGGATAGACGGGCTCCAGCAATGGCAGGTCGCCACGTGCTTCCGGTGCGACGATATAGTCGGGATGCGCCATCTGCAGGCTCTCGCCATACTTCTCGAGCCGCCCTGAAATGTAGCGCTCCTCTCCAACCGGCAACTGCCGCTCGATGAACCTGCGCTCGGCGTGGAAGAAGACCAGGTCGAGACTGCCCGTTTCGTCCTCGACCGCGACCTTGTAAGGCGCCTTTGTATTGCCGCGTGGCGGCGCCTTGTGCTTCACGACCAGTACCTTCAGCGTCACGATCGTGCCCGGTGTGGCGTCCGCCACTGCCGGCTCCGCACGCCGGTCGATCACCCCTGACGGCAGATGCCATAACACGTCCACCACGCGCGGTTCGGCAACGCCCGGAGGCAACCGCAGCGCTTTTTTCATCAGGATTGCCAGCCGTGGCCCGATTCCCGTCAGCGACTGGGCGGAGGCGAACAGCGGTGTGAGTTCGGCCGGGCGCATGGCGTTTCGACGGACTTTTGCTCTAGAGGCTGTGAACGGCTCGATTTTCGGCCCGCACCGGCTTTGCGGATCGGGCCGGGGGCGCTATATGAGCCGCTGAACCGGCGAGGAGCAAACCTGCTCGCTGCCTCAGCGTCAAGCGCCGCCCAGGGGTTATCCCGAATGCTGGGCGCGTTCTCTATTTGGCAAACCCTGCGTGTGTCTGCGCGCAGGGTTGGGTGGACAGGGCGATCAAAGTGACAGAGGACATCGACAGCGCTGGGCGCCGCGATATTGCAATCCGCCGCCGCCGTGCGGCCTATCGCGCCCACCATCGCGGCACCAAGGAAATGGACTGGCTGCTCGGTCGCTTTGCCGGCGCACACCTGGAAGACCTCGCCGATCCCGCGTTGAAAGAGTTCGAGCGCTTCCTTGAGATGCCCGATCCCGAGTTGCAGAAATGGATTCTCGAGCCGGCTCTGGCGGCCGGCGGCGACTTTGATGGGCTCGTTGCGCATATTCGCGCGTTTCACGGCCTGACAACCGCCACTGAAGGCTGAGAAGTCGCGAATTGGAGCTGTCGCCTGTCGCCAGGACCACTCCGGAGCAGCCGACGAGAAGCATAAAACAGGACAAGGAGCAACGCCTGACCGTGTCGAGATCACTGGGCACCGCCGAGACCCGAGACATCCTGCTTTCGAGCGTGCCGGAGGGGCTGGATGCCCTCGTGCTGGCCGAACTCGTGTCCTCCACCGTCGAGGCTGACGGCGCCCGCACGCTGCTGCACATTGCGCGCGACGATCGCCGCATCGAAGCGTTGAGCCAGCAGCTGTCGTTTTTCGCCCCCGGCGTTCGTATCATCACCTTTCCGGCCTGGGACACCGTGCCCTACGACCGCATCGGACCCAACGCCGACATCATCGCCGACCGCATGGCGGCGCTTGCCAAGCTGACGGTCGCCGCCGGCAAGCAGCCAACGATCGTTCTCACCACGGTCAATGCCATCCTGCAGCGCGTGATACCGCGCGCTTTCATCCGCAAGTCGTTGCGCCAGATGGCGCCCGGCCAGCGTATCGACATGAAGCGGCTGACAGAGCGGCTCCAGCTTTTCGGCTATCAGCGCACCGGCACCGTGATGGAACCCGGCGAATATGCGGTGCGCGGCGGCATTCTCGACATGTTTCCGCCCGCGCGTGCAAACCCGGTCCGCCTCGATTTTTTTGGCGACACGCTGGAAAGCATCAAAACGTTCGATGCCGAGACGCAGCGCACGATAAAGCCATTGCAGAAGCTGGTGCTGATGCCGATGTCCGAGGTGGCGTTCGGCGAAGAGGCCGTCGCGCTCTTCCGCCGCCGCTATGTGGAA
Organism: Hyphomicrobiaceae bacterium; assembly: GCA_036768475.1. Lineage (GTDB taxonomy): Bacteria > Pseudomonadota > Alphaproteobacteria > Rhizobiales > Hyphomicrobiaceae > JAEUMD01. The sequence goes on from DAIPMW010000002.1 coordinate 386,353, forward strand.
CTGTTTGGCGGAAATACCGGCGACGATCCGCTCTACGAGGCTGTGAGTGCTGGCCACCGCTATCCTGGCCAGGAGCACTGGCTTCCGCTGTTCCACGAAGAGTTGGAAACGCTGCTCGATTATCTGCCGGGTGTCACGCTGAGCTTCGATCATCTGGCCGAAGACGCCATCCGCCAGCGCTTCGGCCTGATCAAGGAGCATTACGAGGCGCGCGTGGAGGCCCGCGAGACAGAGACGTTCGGGGCCGCACCCTATAAGCCGGTTCCACCCGAGCGCATGTACCTCGATGGGCTGGCCTGGAAAGCCGCGCTTGCGCATCACGTCATCTATCGCCTGACACCCTTCGATGAGCCGGAGGCGCCGAACGTGCGCACCTGGGGGGGGCGTGCCGGCCGCTCGTTCGCGCCCGAGCGCCAGTCGGGCGACGTCAACGTCTTCGATACGGTCGTCGCGCACATCCTGAAGCTGCACGCGGCAAACCGTCGTGTCGTCGTCGCAGCCTGGACGGCGGGCGCACGCGAGCGATTGATGACGCTTCTTGCCGATCACGGCCTGAAGGAGATGCGCAAGGTCGAGAATTTCGACGAGGTGAAGGCGCTGCCTGCAGATATCACCGCGCTGGCTGTCGTCGGTGTCGAGCAGGGCTTCGAGACGCCGGAAGTCGCCCTCGTCGCCGAGCAGGACATCCTGGGCGACCGGCTCGTGCGCCCGCGCCGCAAGGTGAAGCGCGCTGCCGACGTGCTGACCGAGGCAACTAGCCTGTCCATCGGCGACCTCGTTGTCCACGCCGATCACGGCATTGGTCGCTTCGCCGGCTTGAAGACGATCACTGCGCTGGGCGCGCAGCACGACTGCCTGGAGATCACCTATCACGGCGGCGACAAACTGTTCCTGCCGGTGGAGAATATCGAGCTGCTCTCGCGATATGGTTCCGACGACGGCAACGCACAATTGGACAGGCTGGGCGGCGTCGCCTGGCAGTCGCGCAAGGCCCGCATGAAGAAGCGCCTGCGCGAGATTGCTGCCGAGCTGATCAAGATGGCTGCCATGCGCCAGTTGCGTGAGGCTCCGGCGATTGCGCCGCCGACCGGCATGTACGACGAGTTCGTTACGCGCTTCCCCTACGACGAGACTGAGGATCAGGCCGCCAGTATCGATGCTGTACTGGATGACCTGAACGTCGGGCGGCCGATGGATCGACTCGTGTGCGGTGACGTCGGCTTCGGCAAGACCGAGGTCGCCCTGCGCGCCGCATTCGTCGCGGCCTTGAATGGTCTGCAAGTTGCCGTCGTCGTGCCGACCACGCTGCTCGCACGCCAGCACTACAGGACCTTCTCTGAGCGTTTCGTTGGCCTGCCGGTCAAAATTGCACAGGCCTCCCGTCTCGTCGGTTCCAAGGAGTTGTCGGAGGTCAAGGAGGGTCTCAAGAGCGGTGCCATTGATATCGTCGTCGGCACACACGCGCTGTTGGGCAAGCAGATCCAGTTCGCGCGCCTGGGCCTCATCATCATCGACGAGGAGCAGCACTTCGGCGTCGTCCACAAAGAGCGCCTGAAGAAACTGCGTGAGGACGTGCATGTGCTGACGCTGTCAGCGACGCCTATTCCGCGCACGCTGCAATTGGCGCTGACCGGCGTGCGCGAGCTGTCGCTCATCACCACCCCGCCCGTCGATCGCCTCGCCGTGCGCACGTACATCTCGCCCTTCGATCCCGTGATTATCCGGGAGGCGCTGCGCCGCGAGCGCTATCGCGGAGGCCAGTCGTTCTATGTCGTCCCTCGAATCGCCGACCTCGACGACGTTGCCGTGTTCCTCGCCGAATCCGTGCCTGAGCTGAAGATCGCGCGTGCCCACGGCCAGCTCACGCCGACAGAGCTGGAGGACATCATGACCGCTTTCTACGAGGGCAAGTTCGACGTGCTTCTGTCGACAGCGATCGTGGAATCGGGTCTCGACGTGCCGAATGCCAACACGCTCATCGTGCATCGCGCCGATATGTTCGGTCTGGCCCAGCTCTACCAGTTGCGCGGCCGCGTCGGCCGCTCCAAGACGCGGGCATATGCCTATTTCACGACGCCTGCCAACCAGGTGCTGACCGAAGGTGCGGAGAAACGCCTGAAGGTACTTCACTCGCTCGATACGCTTGGCGCAGGTTTCTCGCTGGCAAGCCATGATCTCGACATTCGCGGCGCCGGCAACTTGCTTGGCCAGGAGCAGTCGGGACACATCCGCGAGGTTGGCTTCGAACTCTACCAATCGATGCTGGAGGAAGCGGTCGCCGCAATGAAGGGCGGCGATATGAGCGAAGGCGCGGAGCAATGGACGCCCGAGATCTCGTTGGGCACTTCGATCCTGATCCCTGAGACGTACGTCACCGACCTGCAACTGCGTTTGGGCCTTTACCGTCGCCTCTCCGGCCTTGAAAGCCGCGAGGATATCGACGCCTTTGCCGCAGAGCTCGTCGATCGTTTCGGTGACATGCCCGAGGAGGTGAAGCACCTGCTCGACGTCATGGAGATCAAAGGGCTGTGCCGGGCGGCCGGCGTAGCCAAGGTCGATGCCGGCCCGAAAGGCGCTGTGATCGCATTCCGCAGGAATACGTTTGCCAATCCCGAAGGTCTCGTGCAGCTGATGCAGGCATCGCGGAGATTGGTGAAGCTGCAACCCGATCATCGCCTTGTGTTCAAGGCCGATTGGGATCTCCCCGAGAAGCGCTTGAAAGGCGTGCGCGCGTTCGTTGCCGAACTGGCCGACATTGCGGGAAAAGCGCGCAGGGCGGCCTGACGCATAGCGTCCGGCCTGCACAGATCTGCCAGGGCCCAACAACGCGATCAAACGACGACTGTTCCGAATTTGACGGCATGCGTAGGGACTTGTGCTCCGCGAGTCCCCACCAATCTGCGTGATTGGTTGCCGCAATGGCCCAACGTAGGACACGAATCAGTCATGTTGTGGCGTGCAGTGGCAACTGCAGCATGATGTAACACGGGTGAAGAATGGGATTGAGCCAACGCGCAGCTCTGGTAACGGTCGCACTGGTCGGTGCGGCTACGACGGCTGCCGCCATGCTGACAATCGATCAACTGCCCGACGAGTCACGGGTCTCAATGGTCGATGCGCGCTCCCCTGGTGTCGAAATCGAGACCGGTGCACTGCCGCGCGAATCCTTGTTCCCTGAACAGCTCCCTGTGGACCCTGAGGATTCAGACCTCGCCGAGCCGGAAGTCTCCCGCTTTGAATTCGTACCTGATGGCGCATTCGACCTTTCGGCCGATCAATGGCCGTCTGTCGTGACGTTGCAGAGCGAGGATCAGAACTCCTGGTCAACGGAGACACACACAGCGCGCGTACAGAATTCGCTCCGCGCCGCAGTGCCATCCTCCACCCCGACACGACGCAGCAGCGCAGCGTCTCCGCGCCGCTATAGCTCGCTGACACAGCGGCTCGCCGAGATCGGACCTGCAGCCACAAAGCGTATCGCCGCGAGATTCGAATCAGTAAAAGTCCCCTGGCCGCCCGCCGAGATCGCACTTGTCGCCATCAAGGACAAGAAGCACCTGGAGCTTCATGCGCAAGCGCCGGGCGGAGCCTGGACCTTCGTGCATTCCTACCCCGTTCTTGCCGCAAGCGGCGGTACCGGACCGAAGCTGACGCGTGGCGACAAGCAGGTTCCCGAAGGCATCTATCGCATCTCGTTCCTGAACCCGAACAGCCGCTATCACGTCTCGATGCGCGTCAATTATCCCAACGCATTCGATCGCAAGATGGCCAGGAAGGACGGCCGAAGGGATCTGGGTGGCGACATCATGATCCACGGCAAGCGCTCCTCGGCCGGTTGCCTCGCGATGGGCGACGAGGCGGCAGAGGAATTGTTCGTGCTGGCTGCCGAGATCGGCGTGAAGAACATCCAGTTGGTGATCGCTCCGACCGACTTCCGCGATAATGCCATCCCTACCATTCGGGCGGACCAGCCAAGCTGGCTGTCGGGCCTCTACATGGAGGTCGCCAGCGAAATGTCGAAGTTCAAGGCGCCGCCCGCGACGGCCGGTGGCAATCTTCTGTCGCTGCTCGGCCTTTGAGACCACATTTCTGAAATTTGGCATATTGCGTCGCCGCGGCATGCCTGACGGCGTAGCCGAAGAGCTTCGGCCTTTCGGAAATATCCGCGCGTGACGGTGACGTTGATCACCTGGAGACTGTAGTACATGCCGGCGCCGACGATCTCCGGCAGAATCCATCTGCACAGCCATCGAAGCCGTCCATCAGTCTCTCAAACAAAGCGATTGAGCAGGCCACAACGACCCGACGTAAGGCGATGGGCTCACTCGCCGTAAAGCTGGCGCGTGCCGAGATTGCGGAACAGCTGCTTCAGGATGCCGTCGTCCTTGCCGCCGGGTGCCGGTGTGGTGCGCGAAATGTAGTCGAACACCTTCCCATCTTTCATTCCATAATGGGCGACACGATCAACTGATCCCATCGGATTGAAGTAGACAGCCAGCACCTTGCGATCAACTTCCTTTTCCTTGAGGAACGCCGCCTGGCTCATGGTCGAGGCAATGTAGTAGTAGGCCTGCCCGTTGTTGATGGTGGTCGTCGTGGTAGGCGTACCCAGTTGCAGCTTGACCTGCTCCTGCGACATGCCGGGCTGGATCTGCTGGATGTCTGCATCGCGGAACTGGTGGCCATGCTTGATGATCTGCGGGCTGCATCCGGCGAGTGCGGGAACCAGCAAGATGGCGCAACCAAGAGCCAGCAGAGAAGAGCCCGCGGTGGCGAGCGGTCTGCTACCGCACCGCGCGACGCCGGTGATGCATCCTGCCTTCATCGCGTGGTTCCTCCCTCGGGCGCTGTAAGCCCCCACATTCTGCCCGCCAGATTGCGAGACACCAACGTGCACCCAGATGCCTTATAACGTGGCCTCATGTTCCCACTTGGGTGCTCCCGTGTCCCGCACAACCCAATTTTTCCCACCACCGATGCCCGGCATCGTCGATGTGCGAGGCGGCGCACCACCGGTCGCCAGCGCGGGAATCGCGATCATCAGTCTCCTTTGCGCCGATTAGCCCGAGACACGGGCTCATGCAACGCGCTAGACCGGTTCTTCCCCGCCATTTACACCGGATGCACACGAGACGACGAGAAATAACGAGGACGGACGGTTGATGCTGAAATGGTTCAGAACCCGCGGCGGCAACGCGCGTAAAGCTAAGGAGCTTTATGGCGCCGTCGTGGCCGCCGCGCGACAACCGGAATTCTACCGTGACTATGGCGTTCCAGACACGCTGAACGGCCGTTACGAAATGATTGTCCTGGCGCTTTTCCAGGTCCTGGAACGGCTCCGCTCCGAGGGCCCGGCTGCCGAGACGACGAGCCGCCTGGTGCTGGAGGCGTTTTTTACCGATATGGATGATTGCCTGCGCGAGATCGGCGTCGGAGACCTGTCTGTACCAAAGAAGATGAAGAAGGCGGCCGCCGGTTTCTACGAGCGGGCGAGGGCGTATCGCGCGGCGCTCGATGCCGAAGATCCGGCCGCGATGGCCTCGGCGCTGGAAATGTTCATTGCGGGACAGGACGTGATGAAGGCAGAGCCTGAGGAGGCGGATGCAAGTTCCGTTGGCGCCGCGCCGGCAGCCGTATCGCCGCGCGTGTCGCTATCCGACGTGCCGATCAGGTTTGAAGGGCTGGCGGCTCACGCTTTCCGCCAGCGCGACGCCCTGGCTGCTGCGGACGCCGAAGCGGTTGTCGCGGGCACGGTGTTCGCCACACCGCTTCCGGTGTAATTCCGGCGATGATGATGCGACCAGAATGGGGATTGGTCATGCCGACGTCGACGACAAGCAGCAATGCACCCGATCCGCTCGAGAAATGGAGTCACCGGGCCGCCGAGATCGCCGAGCACGGCCTCGATATCGAGCGCGAGGCAACGCCCAGCGAGCTTGCGGCGCTGGCCGCAGCGCTCTATCTTCCCGCACTCTTGCACTTGGAAGTCTCCTACCGGGTTCGCCCATTGGGTAATGGCCGCTACAAAGTGAAAGGCGAGTTGTCGGCGGCCGCCACGCAAGCATGCATCCTCACACTGGCGCCGGTGCATGCCAACATCCACGAGACGTTCGAGGAAGAGTTCTGGCCCGAGGATCTGCTGCCGGCGGCGTCCCGTCCAGGCGGGGAAACCGAGGAGCGCGAGGCACTCGCTGAATCTACTCCCGAGGCCATCCGGCAGGGGATGATCGACGTGGGGCGGTTGATCTATGAGCAGTTGTCCACCGCGATCGATCCGTATCCGCGCGCGCCCGGCGCCACCTTCGCGTGGTGCGAGCCCGGCAGCGACGCTGGCGCGGGCGAGCGCGACAATCCGTTCGCCTCCTTGGCGGCATTGAAGGATAAAACCTGACAACTCAAAAGGCGGGTTGAGACGGGTAACGTACCATTTTCAGTCGTCATGCACCGGTATGCCCGGTGGAATCGAAGAAAGCGGTTGTGCGGCATCGGCAAAAGGTTATCTTCCGGGCCGTTTGTCGGGGATGTGGGGGCCTCTCCGTCGCACATACTGATGCCAGGCCCGAATTGCCGATGAGAGAATTCCCAGGCGTCGCGATCTGATGCAGCACTCCAAAACCATAGCGCTCGACGGCATGGGCGGAGACCACGGTCCTTCCGTCATCATCGGCGGAGCAGCCATCTCGCTCGAGCGCCATCCGAGCCTCAAGTTCCTGATCGCCGGTCGAGCCGACGAGATCGAGGCTGAACTCGCCAAGCATCCGCGCCTTAAGGAGCGTTGCCGCGTTCTGCCAACCGACATCGTCGTCGCCATGGATGACAAGCCCAGCCAGGCGTTGCGACGCGGTAAGGGTTCGAGCATGTGGGTGGCACTCGAGGCGGTAAAGAACGGTGAGGCTGACGTCGCCGTCTCGGCTGGCAATACGGGCGCGCTGATGGCCATGGCCAAGCTCATCCTGCGCCCCATGCCCGGCATCGAGCGCCCTGGTATTGCGGCGCTCTGGCCGACAATCAATGCCGAATGCATTGTCCTCGACGTCGGTGCCAACGTCGGCGCGACGGCCCGACAGTTGGGCGACTTTGCCATGATGGGTGCAGCGATGGCGCGCGCGTTGTTCCACATCGAGAGCCCGACCGTCGGGCTGCTCAACGTTGGTGTCGAGGAGATCAAGGGAGTTGATGAGGTCAAGCAGGCCCACGCCTGGCTGAAGGACACCAAGCTGCCACTGGTCTACAAGGGCTTCGTCGAAGGCGACCAAATCGGTCAGGGGGTCGTCGACGTCGTTGTCGTCGAGGGTTTTGCCGGTAACATCGCATTGAAGACAGCGGAAGGTACCGCGCGGCAGGTCGGCCAGTACCTCAAGCAGGCGATGAGCCGCACCTTGTTCTCCAGGCTTGGAGCCCTGCTTGCGAGCGGCGGGTTCAAGGTATTGAAGCACAAGATGGATCCGCGGCGCGTCAACGGCGGCACGTTCCTCGGCCTCAATGGTATTGCCATCAAAAGTCACGGTGGCACCGACGCTTTCGGCTTTGCCAGCGCCGTCGATCTGGGCTTTGAGATGGCGGAAAGCGGCCTCGTCGATCGTCTGGCCTCCGATCTCGACACGTTCCACGAGGCGCTCGGTGCGCAGATCGACAGGAAGAGCTGAGCAGCGGCGATGAAAGGCCGCACAAATCGGTTCCGCCATGCGGGAACCGCAATGGAGAAACGGGTCTTGGCGGCGTGTCCGGAAAGCTATTCCGGCGCAGCCCCCGACCGGAAAGCGAGACGAGAGTGGTAGCAGTAATTCGATCGGTGATCCGCGGTGTCGGTGCCTGCGTGCCCAAGCGCGTTATGACGAATGCCGACATGGCCAAATTGGTCGAAACGTCGGACGAGTGGATCGTGGAGCGGTCCGGCATTCATTCCCGACACATTGCATCTGAAGACGAGTTGACGTCCAATCTTGGTGTCACCGCCTGCAAGCAGGCGCTGGTCCGCTCCGGCATCGATCCCCTCGATATCGATCTCGTGATTTGCGCCACGGCGACACCGGACCGGACCTTCCCGGCTACGGCTGTGCGCATCCAAGCGGGCCTCGGCATCACGCGGGGCGCCGCGTTCGATGTCCAGGCGGTATGCTCCGGCTTCGTCTACGCGCTGACGATCGCCGACAGCCTGCTCAAGACCGGGCAATTCCGTCGCGCTCTTGTCGTCGGTGCAGAAACATTTTCGCGCATTATCGACTGGAGCGACCGCGGCACGTGCGTCCTGTTCGGAGACGGTGCCGGCGCCGTCGTACTCGAGGCGCAGCCGACGCACGGCGCGCGCGAGGACCGCGGCATCCTGTTCTCGCGAATTCGTTCGGATGGACGCTACGAGGATCTACTCTATGTCGACGGCGGCCCCGGTTCGACAAAGACCACCGGGCACCTGCGGATGAACGGCCGCGAGGTGTTCCGCCACGCCGTGCAGAAGATTTCCGGCGTCATCGAGGAAACGCTGTTGGCAACCGGATACGCGGCCGATGACATCGACCTGTTCGTGCCGCATCAGGCCAACAAGCGCATTCTCGACGGCATTGCCAGGAAGCTCAACGTCAGCCCCGACAAGATCATCGTGACGCTCGATAAGCACGGAAATACGTCCGCAGCGTCCATCCCGCTGGCGCTGAACCATGCCTTCGAAAATCACCTGCTGAAAGAGGGCAGCCTTGTGCTCATGGAGGCAATGGGGGGAGGGTTCACCTGGGGTGCGGTGCTGGCGCGCTGGTAGATTTGAGCCGCCATCTACGAACTGGAAATCCCCAAAACTGCGCGATCTTAAAGATTATGCTTTGAATTTCAGTCAGTTGACCGTTTCCGCGATTGACCGCCGCCGCAGCCGCCGGTAGCATGGCTGAGAATAACGGCAAAAATGACTTTTCGGGAGCGAGCGGACGAGGATGAGTGGCAAGACGTTGACACGCGCCGATCTGGCTGAAGCCCTGGTGCGCAAGGTGGGACTGCCCCGCAATGAATCTCAGGAACTGGTGGAGCTTGTCCTGAGCGAGATTTCCGGCACGCTGGCACAGGGCGAGCACGTCAAGCTGTCGTCGTTCGGATCATTCGGCATCCGCGAGAAAGGCGAGCGCGTTGGCCGCAACCCGAAAACCGGGCAGGAAGTGCCGATCACGCCGCGCCGTGTGCTTGTGTTCCGCGCTTCGAACATCATGAAGGACAAGATCAACGAGGGCCGCTCCAAGGGTTCGCCTGCAGACAACGGGCCGGCCTAGAGCATGTTTAGCTGAGTGTGCAGCGGTTCAGCGTGAAAAACATGCTCAAAACAAAGAGTTGGGTCGTGCTCATGTTTCCATCAAACATGACGATCTGGAGCCTGACCGGCTGAGACTAAAGCGCTCAAGTGTCCCGGCGAAGGGCGTTAATCAGACTTTAGCTGCAGCCACACTCTTCATTGACGGCGGCGCATCATGGGAGGGGGAGCGACATTGCACAGTTGGCAGATGTTGCGGTTTATAGTTGCAGCACCGGGCGCATGTTTCCGGTGTCTCGGGCGCGGGGCGGTTTTTTAGGCATTTGATTTGTCGGTTGCCTCCAGCCGTGCGGGCGGGACGCGGGTGCCGTTTGTAAGAGAGCTGGTTTTGAAGCGGTGATGATCGCCAATGGGCGGTAACGCGGGGAGAGGCGCAACGGCCTTGAATATCGACGAAAAGTGCCCCGTCCTGAATCAGGGTTAGCATCGAGAGGTCAGTCAGCAGCGAAGCATCAAAAGTCAGAGCGCAAGAGGGCGGCAATGGCGAAAGCGGCAGAAGCATTCCGGACCATCTCCGAGGTGGCCGAGGAACTGAACCTGCACAAGCACGTGCTTAGGTTCTGGGAAGTCAAATTCCCGCAGATCAAACCGATGAAGCGTGGCGGTGGGCGACGCTATTACCGTCCTGCGGACATGGAGTTGCTGCGCGGCATACGCCACCTGCTTCACGCTGAGGGCTACACGATCAAGGGCGTGCAGAAGATCTTGCGTGAACGCGGTATCGATGCCGTCAAGAGCGTCGGCTCCGAGGTGGAGTCCGGCGCCAAGGCGGGTACGGCGCCTGCTCCGTTATCATCGCGCGAGCGCGGCGACAGTGCTGCCGGTCCGGCTTCCCCATCGCGTGTTCCGGCAAAGGCGGATCACGTCAGCAATGCGACCCAGGCGGCGCCGGCAAGTGTGCCCGCAACGCCATCGCCCCGTTCGATAAGCACGTCGGCTGAGGCAAGCCGCACCAGGGATATTGCCAAGGTGATCGCCGAATTGCAGGAATGTCGCGCCATCCTGATGGGTGCGCCGCCGATGCAATCGGGCGATACTGAGGCCGCCAAGTCGAAGCGGGTGGTGGGCGCGGCCGGTTGAGTCTCCTCGCTGGCGGTTTCGTCGTGCGCCTCACCGCAAGGGGAGTGCGATTTTTGGTTGAAGTCTGGCTGGTCGAGCTGGAGCAGGCCGCAGCAGCCCTCGAGGCCGAAGAACGGCGGCGGCCGCGTCTAGATCCCGATGACCTGAAGCGCATTGCGGAATTGAACCACGATGAGCTGCGGCTCCAGCGGCGGCTGTCGATGATTGCGTTGCGCGTGCTGATCGCCGCGTTCACCGGCAGCGACCGCGTCGCCCGCGCCCCCTTCGTGCGCCTGCCCGGTGGCAAGCCGGTGTTGCCGGGTGCGTCCGTCTCGTTCAGCGTTTCGCATGCCGCGGGACGCGCCCTCATCGCCCTCTCATCGGGAGCTTCTGTCGGTGTCGATATCGAGCGGCAGCGTACTCTGCGCATGCCGGCGCGGCGGCAGGCAGACTTGATCGAGGCCGCACGCGCCTTGCCGCTCGTCCCCAACGCCGCGGTGCGGCAGGACACGCGGACGCAACACGAGGGTAACGTGCCGGCACGTGATCCCGTTCTTAGCGCCTGGGTGAGGCTGGAGGCGCTGGCGAAGCTGGACGGGGTCGGCATGGGGCGGCTCTTGACTGCCGCAGGCGTGTTGGGGCGCCGCGCCGGGATAGGGGGCGAAAGCGCCGGGGAGCACGCGAGGTCGGCGACACCGGCCAGTTCTGCAACGCCGGACTGGCCAGGCGAGCTGGTCGAAACAGGCGTTGCGGTTGTGGACCTCGCTCTGCCCGCCGATGCGTCGTCGGGCGATCCCTGGTATGCGGCATTGGCCGCGCCCGCCGCGCTCTTGCAGCCGAGGGGCCCAGATGTGCGCCCGCTGCCGCTCAAACCTGAAGACCTGGCGCGTCTGACGCCCTGAAATCCCGTCCTGCCGCTCAAATCTGGTTCGACAGACAACTTCAGGAGCAATGAGTAAGCCGTGGGATTGGTGATTGACCCCTGCGGCGCTGCCGTGCAAAAGAGGCGTCTCAATCGGAGCGTAGCGCAGCCTGGTTAGCGCACCAGTCTGGGGGACTGGGGGTCGGGAGTTCAAATCTCCCCGCTCCGACCAATAATTACAAGGGGTTAGATGGTTTCTAGCCGCCCCATATACCCCCTGCAAACCAGTAGCAAACATTCTGGTGGGCATCGATAACCGAGTTCCGCGTAGCAACTCCAAGGAGTGCCACATGGCTCGGAAGACACGCCATCGGCCTGCATCTAGCCCAGTGACGATCACGCACCTCGGCAAAGAGTACCGGGGCAGCTACTACGTCGAGCACGGCTGCGTCACCGTACAGTATGAACTGGCGGAGAAGTCCACTCAGCTTGGCGGGCACACTCATTACCCCGAACAGCTTGCCAAGCTGCTGCTAAGCGAAATGGTCCGTGGCCTACCTTGACGTTGTTCTATTTATGTTCTAGGGCCGCTTCATGCATGATGCTCGCGGAGTCGCCAATTACTTCCTAGATCGCGCCCGACAGCGCGGTATGCAAGTGACGTCGATGACTCTTCTCAAGGTGCTCTACTTCGCCCACGGATGGCATCTTGCTAAATACGGGCGCCCCTTGGTGGCTCAACCGTTCGAGGCGTGGCAGCACGGCCCGGTCAATCGAGTGGTGTACGACCAAATCAAGCAATGGGGCGCGCAGCCCATTCACCGACGGCTCCAGGCGTTCGATGCAAATGCCTGTGGATATGTGGATGCGACTATCGACGTAAACGGCGAAGCAGCTCACTTTCTCAATAACATCTTCGATTACTACGCCCCTTTTCATGCGTTCAAGCTCTCAGATCTGACCCACGAACCAGGGTCACCGTGGGACGTGATTTGGCAGGCGGCAGAAACAAAGGCAGTTCCTGGGATGATCATCCCCGACTCGCTTATAATCGAATGGTTCAGGGAGGAAGGCCAACGAGTGAAGAGAACGCAATGAGGGAATGAATGGCTAAGGAACCTCTGAACAACCCGCCGATCATGGCATGCTGATGCCCTTGATTCG
>DAIPMW010000018.1:0-73969 GCA_036768475.1 Hyphomicrobiaceae bacterium
TCGAATCAAGGGCATCAGCATGCCATGATCGGCGGGTTGTTCAGAGGTTCCTTAACCATAATACTGATGACAAGCATGACCGCGCAATTGCGACGGCCACGCATGGCATCCATCCGCGACGAGCGTGCCAAACCGCGCATCGATCATCGGTCGCGCAGACCTCACGCCCGCTCGCGCCACATCACGATCGGATACGTGATGATCGAAAGTCCGATGCGCGCGAGGATCGTGAACCCCATGAAGACAAGCTGACGCTCCTCCAAAAGCACGCGGATCCAGTTGTTGTATTCGGTCGAGATCCCTCGGCTTATGAGCCATGCTTTGAAGTTCGCCGCGGCATCGAGAATCGACGACATCGCTTCGGGATACTTGATGAAGACAAATCCGAACAGGATCGCACCCAGCACAAGCGATACGATGATATTTCCGGTCGATAGGAAGATTCGCGTCACGGCACAGATCCTTGTTTCTCGCTGAACGAACGCGACCGATGGACACTCGTCGTGGCTATCACGATGGCTAGGTTGGCGAAGTCCGCACCGAGCCGCAGTTATGACTGGGCCGAGCCCCCTGCATGCCGGTCGAACGCCGACATAATTCAAATTTGAATGTGCAAGGACAAATGCATGCGCGCTTGTCGCCCCCTACGCAAGACAGTCTTTCCCGATGCGATGTCGGATTGTCGAGGACTTGCCCGCGACCCTGCACCTGTTCCCCACGATACAGCGCCTGCGCGCCCGCTGCGGCAAGGTCGTCTTTCAACAGACCGGAACCATTGGGTCCTGAGCCCAGAACTGGAGAAGAAAAGATGAGAATGCCAACCCTCGCGATCGCCGCCGTGATTGCTTTGGTTTCTGCGACATTTTCCACATCTGCTGAGGCCGGCCGATGCGGCGGTGGTTTCCGTGGTTTCGGCCATGGGTACGGCTTCAGCCATCGCTTCAGTTCACCTTCGAGCAGCTATTACGCCCGCAAGCGGGCGCGCGCCATCGCTGCAGCAAGGCTGGCGGAGAAGCGGCGCGCCCTTGCCGCCAGGCTCCAAGCAGAACGCGCGCGCGCCGCCAAGGCCACCGAGGCCAAGGAGAGATTGCAGGACGTCGCTGACATCAAGCCTCCCGTTCCGGAAAAGAAGCCCGCGACGACAGTGGCGCTCGCCGCGATCCGCACCGACACTGTCGCGCCGACGGGCAAGGAGATCACTTGCAAGCGTTACATCCCTTCGGCCGGCCTGACGATCTCAGTGCCGTGCGAATGACGGCCGGATTTTTTGACCGGAAACCAATTTGAGCCGCCGGCCCCGCGCGGGATTCGGCGGTTCTTCGATTTGTGTGCGCAAATGCCAGACCTGAACGTGTGGCTTGCCCGCAACAACAGACTGGCGTTCACGAGCACGTCCGGGACGGCCATTGCCCGGACACAAAAGTCACCCCATTCTCTGCCACCGCTCTCATGGAAATTGAATTGGGCCATGCGCAAGTCTCGCCTCCGGGCCAATTACCGGTTTGGTCTCAAACGTTTGATCCGATCAGCGACACGTCTTGGCGCACTGCTCCTATCTCTGATTGCCGCCTTTCCCGCGACCACGCAGGCCGGCGAACTCGTCTCCGAATTCAAGGCTGGCGTCCTCGCTCATGACGTGCCCGATCTTTGGAGCGGCTTTCAGCTTGAAACCGATTCACCCGATATCAATGTCGAGCTGATCTTCGCGCCCTATCTGCCCGTTCTTGGCGGACGCATTCAGCCCGCCCTCGGCGCCTCCATCAACACCGGCGGCGGCACAAGTCATGCGTATCTCGACGCGCGATGGCAGATCGAAGGTCCATCGGGCCTGTTCTTCGCCATCGGCCTCGGCGCGGCCATTCACGACGGAGAAACCGATCCTGTTGCGCCCGACATGAAGGCTCTCGGATCGCGGGTTCTGTTCCACATCCCGGCCGAAATTGGTATTCGCCTCGATCAGCACAATTCGCTCTCGGTCCATTTCGAGCACACCTCCAACGCGAACACCCAGGATTTCAACGAGGGCCTCGACCGGCTCGGCGTGCGCTACGGTTATCGATTCTGACACCGGGCGATTGCGCCCGCCCTCCTTGGTGCTACCCTCCCAAAGCGACCCTGACGGCTCCTGCTGGGATCCGGCAAGCGATCCGGCCCGCCGCCAGCATTCGCCTCGCCGCCTTGCAAGTTTCAACGACGCATGTGCAAACGCAGGGGAGCCCGAACCATGCCACCATTGAAACCACGCGCCGAGCTGCCGACACATGACGTCGTGAACACGCCCCCGCACCTGGGCAGCCAGGATCTTTGGTCGGGAGACGCAGCTCTGCGCGAGGGTGTAACGCGCGAGGGCGCAGCGTGGGCCAGCGGGCGGATGGAGGCGTTCGGCCGGCTCGCCGGTAGCGCCGAGACATTCGAAAAGGCCAATGACGCGAACCGCTATGCACCCGAACTGAAAGCCTTCGACCGCTATGGGATGCGCATCAACGAAGTGACCTTCCATCCCGCCTATCACGACCTGATGTCGCTGGCGATTGCAAACGAGATTCCAAACTTCGCCTGGCGTCACCCGCGCTCGGGCGCACAGGTCGCACACATGGCCCTGAGCTATATGCTCAACCAGGCTGAAGGCGGCGTCATGTGCCCGATGGCGATGACCTACGCCGCAATCCCCGTTCTCAGAAACAGCAGAGGCGCACCCGCCGACTTTCGCGACAAGACGCTGTCCAACGCCTACGACCCGCGCGACATCCCCTGGCCGGAAAAGACCGGCGCGACGGTCGGAATGTTCATGACCGAGAAACAGGGCGGTTCCGACGTGCGCGCCAATGCAACGCGCGGCGTGCCTGAAACGGCTATGACCGGCCCTGGCGCGCCATACCGTCTCACGGGTCACAAGTTCTTCTGCTCCGCGCCGATGTCGGATGCCTTCCTCGCCCTCGCCTACACCGAAGCGGGACTGTCCTGCTTCTTCATTCCGCGCTGGACGCCGAATGGCGAACGCAACGCATTCTTCATCCAGCGCCTCAAGGACAAGCTTGGCAACCGCTCTAACGCTTCCGCCGAGATCGAGTTCGCCGATACGCACGCGGTGATGATTGGAGACGAAGGCCGCGGCGTCCGCACAATCATCGACATGGTTCAAGGCACCCGCATCTATTGCGCCGTGGGGTCCGCCTCGCTCATGCGACAGACCCTCGTTCAGGCACTGCATCACACCGCACATCGTTCCGCGTTCCAGAAACGCCTGATCGACCAGCCGCTGATGAAGAACGTGCTGGCTGACCTCGCACTGGAATCGGAGGCTGCCCTTGTGCTCTGGCTGCGGCTGGCCCGCGCGCTCGACGAGGCCCCGCACGATGAAGGAGCCGCCGCCCTTGCACGCATCGGCACGGCAACGGCCAAATACTGGATCTGCAAGCGCGCGCCGGGCCACGTCTTTGAAGCCTTGGAATGTCACGGCGGTTCGGGCTACGTGGAGGAATCCGCCCTGCCGCGGTTTTATCGCGAAGCACCGGTCAACAGCATCTGGGAAGGCTCGGGTAACATCATGTGCCTTGATGTGCTGCGCGCCATGCATCGCGAGCCCGATGCGCTCGACGCGCTCCTCACCGAGTGCGAGGCAGCCCGCGGCGGCAACGCAACGCTCGACCATGCTCTCATCCGGTTGAAGGGCGACATCGCCAGCAACAGCGACATCGAATCGCGTGCCCGCCGCATAACCGAGGCGATGGCGGTCTGCTGGCAGGCGGCCCTTCTCGTCCGCCATGCGCCATCACCGCTGGCCGATGCGTTCTGCTCCTCGCGACTGGGCGAGCACTGGACCGGTGCCTACGGCACGCTGCCTTCCAGTGCCGATCTCGACGCCATCATCTCCCGCGCAATGCCACACTGATCTGCTGACAAGGCCGAGCAGCCACCGCACGATCAACGGCGCCGCGAGGCGCTACGCACACGACGAATATGCAGCGTGCCCGCACCCGTCTGCCATCCCTGCCGAACCACGCCTGATTGCAGCAAGTACGCTCAGCCGAAATCCGTGCAACGACTCAACGCCACGGCGCGCGGCGCAGCCACGTGCCTCCATTGAAAATGCCTATGTCAGCGAAAGAAAAATCCAATAATTCTATTGTTCTAGGCAGGATAAAAAAATTATGCAAAACTCATTTCCAGCCGCCATTCAGGTTTGCTGGTTTGCATGTCACGCGAAAATGTCGCGACAGCAAATAAAAACCTCTGCGCCGCAAATCTTAGAAAACGAGATAGAGGGGTAATGACGAGAAACTTTTCAGTTATTGCCAATCGTGCAGATCACTTGAATGGAATACACCTGCATAAAGCATCTCTTGATTGGTCGAGCGGCACCGAAGCCCAATGAGCAGGCACAAACCACAGACTACCGGCATAACCACCACTTCACCTGCATGAGTCCAGTGAAGCAACCGACTAGGTCAATAGACCGAGATAAAACCGACAACACTTCTGCTGCCAGCAATGATCAGGGACATTAGCGCATGAAACGCCAAGACCTCACAGAAAAGATCCTCGACATCAAGCGTAAAAATGGATGGACTTGGTCGCACATCATTGACGAGATTGGCGGCATGAGTCCCGTTCTCATCGTTGGTGCCTTGCTCGGTCAACACCGGCTCGTCAAACCGTTGGCTCGCAAAGCTGCTGCTTTATTCGGTCTGACTGACGTTGAGGAAGCCATGCTCAACGAGGTGCCGATGCGAGGCGAGGGCATCGCGATGCCGCCGACCGACCCGTTGCTATACCGTTTTTATGAACTGGTGTTGGTCAATGGCCCTGCGTGGAAGGCGCTGATCGAGGAGGAGTTCGGTGACGGCATCATGTCCGCCATCGATTTCGATATGGAACTTGAGCGGCTTCCCGACGAAAAAGGTGACCGGGTCAAGATTACGATGTCGGGAAAATTCCTACCCTTCAAATACTACGGAGCGACGCAAGGCATTCCTCCCCTTGGATTGAAGGCACTGGACGTCGGATAAAGGGTGACGCCGCTCTTTCGCCAGCACACGCATGCGCCCCATTTCATTGTAGACCGCCTGAAGGCAATCGGACGAGAAACGGCCGAATGCAAAGGCGAATGCGTGCGAAGTTTTGCCGGCGACGTTATGTCCAAACGCTTGAAAGCAGGTATCTCGCATGGCACGTGACCCCCACCGTTTTGTCAACGAGCTTGAACAACAAGCGATCGATCGCTTGATCGCACGGCTGGAGGCGCGCGCAAAAGATGACGTCTTCACCCGGCTTTTTGACAAGTACGCCAGCAAGATTATTGCACAGGCGCCAGCAAAAATATTGGAAATCGGTTCGGGCACTGGTTCCATGGCGCGCGCGCTTGCAAAGCGAAACGACTTCTTTGGAACGATCATCGGCGTTGATCAAAGTTCAGCGTTTGTCGATGCAGCAAGACGGTTCTCGAGAGAAGAAGGTCTAGCCGATCGCGTTGATTTCCACGTCGGTGACGCGCACAAGCTTGAATTTCCTGACATGTCATTCGACGCAGTGATCATCAATACTGTCATCAGTCATGTCCGGGAGCCCACGAATGTGCTTGGCGAAGCCGCACGGGTTACGCGCAAGGGCGGCACGGTGGCTATTTTTGATGGCGATTACGCATCAATGACCTATGCCCATCCCGATCACGAATTTGGCCGGCGCATGGATGCAGCTCTTGCGACGGCGACGTTTAACAACATCAGCATAATGCGCGATCTGCCGCGCCTCTTACCAGGAGTCGGCCTTGAAATTGTCGAGGCCTGGGGGGACGCCGTAACGGAGATCGGCAACGCAAGCTTCTTTAAGTCATTCGCAGATACATATGTGCCTTACGTGATCGATGCCGGCCTGGAACCAGCCGACAAGGTTCGCGAATGGCACGTGGCCCAACAAACAGCAATGGAAAACGGCACATTTTTCGGCGCGTGCGTCTATTATACGTTTCTGACACGCCGCACGAATTGACGAGATATCGCTTTCTCCAGGAACAAGTCACGCGGGCTGTGCGCAGTTCCAAAGGATTATCTAAGTGCCTGCAAAAAAGCCGCGTTATGAGCCAGCCGACCTCGCAATCGACGCGACGGTCGACGCTTTGATTCAATTCTTCGCGCAAGTGGCAGAAAAGGACGAAACGCTTCTGCGAAAATTGCGTGAAAACTCGTCCTTCGACATTTCGAATGAGCAGTGGCGCTTTACGTTACCCACCCTTCACGCGTTTCTACGAGACAATGTCGCATGCTTTTCCGGCATCACTTACTCGCACTTTCGGAAATCACTGCACCGCAGCCCGGTCAATAGTACCTTGAGCATGTTACGGGCCACGATTGTAATCGTCGAAAACACGCGGAAGGTCGATCATTCGACCTATGCTCTTGTATGGCTGGATACGGGTTCGAATTCTTGAGCGTGGCGATAACACCGCTACACGCACTTGATGCTGTGCATTTATGAAAACCTGCTTGCGCATCGCCCGCCTCCTCATCGCCGAGACGGGCTCTATCCCAAATCGAACACCTGCCGAGGGTGAGGAAATCACTCACCCATTTTGGCGGTTCAATTCGCGCAGATTGGCGCTCCAATACTTACCCAGCGTTGACAGCGAACGAAGACCTTCCTGAGTTCCCGGATCGGTCGCCAGCTTCAGTACGTTACCAATCCCTCCTTTGGCTGGCTCGGTAACTGCAAGCTCACGACTCATGGAACTCAGAGCATCCGCAAAGCTCAGCAGAAACTTCTGACTTTCGGGCTTATCAAGCACCTGTAACAATCGCATGAAACCCTGATTTCGGGTCAGGCGATCCAATAGAACCATCCCCTCGCTTAGAGCCGACGACAGGCGCGTGACCATGTCGTCGGAAAGTGCATCGCGAGCGGCGCTTACGATCGACGCAAGTTCCGTCAAATCGCTGAGGTCGTCAGCCGGCTTGCCGCCTGTCTCGACCGATTCCAACTGTGTGCTCATATCATGCCCTCACAAGAGCCCGCGAACGCTGGTCCAATACATCTGATTGTACGACGTCTTGAACCAGTGCATTGACTTATTGGGCGGCTTAAGATCTGGCGGGTTGTAGTAGTTGAACATCGCATACGTCGCCTTGTCGTGCCCCGCCTCTATGAAGCAGTAGACCTTTCCATCGTAGTCACGAACGGGCATCCCAATTTTAATCAGAGAAGCGATGTTCTCGGAGATCACCTCGGCTTCGAAGTGTGCGGCCGAACCGGTCTTGCTGACGGGCAGGTTGGTCGTGTCGCCAACCACATAAACATTATCTCGCCCTTCCATTTTCAGTTGATACCTGTCGGTTGGTATCCAGCCCCCCTCGCCAAGCTTGTCCTGTTCTATGACAGGCATGCCCCGATGCTCCGGGATAGAAATCAGCAGATCGTATTCGACCTGTGTGTCTTCCTCGCTGTGTACAATTTTGTTCTTGGCGTCCACCTCCTTCACATTGAAGAGCGTCTCGTATTCGATGCCCATCTTGTCGAATTCGGGCTGTGCCCATTTGGCGACGTTTTCGATGCTGTGGATGCGGTTGATTGGGTAGCAGTACTTGATATGCACCTTGTCGCGGATGCCGCGCATTTTGAAGTAGTCATGCAGCGCAAATACCATCTCGACAGGCGCGATCGGGCACTTGTGCGGAACACCTACGGTGATGCATACGCGCCCTCCCTTGAACTCCCGCAGTTTCTTGTAAAGCTTGAGCGCTGAGGCCTCGGTGTAAAAGAAGTCAGCACCCTCGTTCATGCCAGGGATTTCCTCTGGCACCATGCGAGAGCCGGTGGCGATCACGATGATGTCGTAGTCGTACCTCTTGCCGCTCTTTGTAATCACATGGCAATTGTCGAGCTCGAAATGCTCGACGGGGTCGACCTGGAATTCGATGTTACTTTCAAGGAGCGTTGCCTGGTCTCGATACAGCTCATCCGGCATCATCTGACCGAAGGCAACGTACAATAGGCCCGGCTGGTACATGTGCCGGTAGGACGCGGACAGCATCGTGATACTCACCTTGCCCGCCTGAATTTCTTTTGCCAGGCGCCGAGCCAGGTTGTTGGCAACAATGGTGCCGCCTGTCCCGCCGCCAACCACCAGAATTTTCACAGCACTCTCCCTGAATTGCCGAGGGCTTATGTCATCATGCTTTACGGCCAGCCCAGTTTGGACCCGGCTATTTGACCTTGCGAACTTTGATGTGCCAGGTGTCGCCCACCTGCTCACTGCTCACCATCTCCTGCCCCGACTTGTTGACCCATTGCGGAACATCCGTCGCCGTTCCCTTATCGGTGGACAGCAGCTCCAGTACATCGCCGACCTTGGCCTGCTTCATATTGCGGATCAGTTCCATGAGTGGACCCGGGCAATACGTGTTACGGGCGTCTACGGTTTTGGTCACGCTCATCGCCATCTAACTCCTGCCGGATGAGGTTGTTCTTGATTGTTCAGAACGTAAGAATTTGGCCATTCTCCGATAGGGATATGAAGTGAGTGAGGCCAGTCGGGGGACCAAAGAACGGATCCAGATCCTCCTCCCCGATCTTGAGAACGTCCATTGCCATCGAGCACGGCAGAAGCTTCGTATCACCGAGTTCCACCGACTGCTCGAAAAGCTGCTTGAAGGGCGGAACGCCTTCCTGCGTGAGCAAGGCACCAAAGGCACCTTCTGCAGATGGTTTCGCTGCACGGCCGGCCACAAATGGCGCAAGCGCATTCATGGAAAAGAACACGGTCACCGGGATGTCACACGCAACAGCAACAGAAGTGAACATCGCCGCCATTTGTAGCTTCTCATGAGATCCAGATACGCAAACGATGAACATTTCTTTGGACATTTGATGCCTTGCTTGCTGCTATTGCGCCGCGGCGTATGGATGACCCGTTGCAAGCACCGATTTGGTTGCTCGTACACGAACCCGACTGCTGCGTACCTGGGAGCCAATTATTGTATTGGCGCTCTCCCAGGCACCCGGTCCAGTCCACTCTCACCGCAAGGTCAGTGACAGGGGAATCCAATCGTGTGACGCATGTCATGCGCCGCGCTGTGCACAGCAGACGATTGCATGAAACCCGCGATGTAGAGCATCGACATACCCAACATCAGTGCCGCGAATATCTGCACTGGACGGGCCACTGACTTCGTCGATTCCAGATTCTGCTTCAATCCGACAACTTGTGATTCGTACTGCATGGCGTCTGCTCCTTTTCGTTTAGGAATGTGATTTTTCGGCGAGGGATTGCATATCGACAGGCACGACAAAGCGGCGAATTGACCATACCGACGCAAGGCCGAGGATGAGCCAAAGAAAACCGTTTGCGATGGCTGTCGCTCCGACGAACTTCTTTGCGAGCTGGATCAATTCCGCAGCAGCGGCGGCTTCCTCGGTTGGGAACATCGGCTCGCCCGGACCCAGATGCGGGGCGCCGACCACGTGCGGAACCACGATGAGCAGCAAGGCGATCCACCGCCAGGGCGACTTGAGGAAAGCGACGGCAAGCAGCGCTATCGAAGTCGAGGCGACGGCGAGCATCCACCAAATCTGTCGATCTTCAAGCGGTGCGGCCGCTGCACCTGGCAGTTCGGGAGGAAGACCTAGAGAGGGGGCAACAAAGAAGGCGAGATAGCCAGCAAGCGCCCAAAACAAACCCTGCCGCCAGTTTATTTCGCGCAGGTCCGATCTGCTGCGAGTCGCAACAATCAGCGTGATGAGAACCATGGCGAGACCAATTGAGGTCAGAGTATTCGTCAGCAACGTAAACGTTGTGCGCTCCAAACCATTAGCCGGCTCCCAACTTCCGCCTTGATGTGTGTGGTGACCATGCTCGTCTTGCGCGTGCGCATCGTGATTGTGCTGCGCGTCGGCAGCCGTGCCGCCGCCAGGGTTGTTTTCGTAGCCTTCTGCAATTTGGATTATTGGGATTACCTGCACATGCTGTACGCCGGTGTAAAGCAGCCCTGCGATGACTCCGACCACCATCGCCGCCCAAAGTAGCCGATCAAAAACCATGAAACCGTTCCTCCGACACTAGAGACAGGCAGACACGATCATGTGGCGTATTGCGATGTCCGGCATGACACCCAACTCGCTTAGTCCCGGTACAATCGAAGCCATCGTTTGAACTGCGCAGCCGCCATCCATGTGGGCCTCCATCCTGGTTCACCCGTGTTACATGCGTGGGCATTGTTACCGGGGCTCAATCTTCGCGCACCCAGCTGTAGCGTTCGATCATCTTCATGAACGTAAAGTCGAGCGCATATCCGATCACACCGATGACGAGAACAACTGCAGCAAGCAGGTCGTATTCAATGGTGTCTCGAGCGTCGTTGATGGCGTAGCCAAGCCCCGACGTGACACCCAGATACTCTGCAGGCACGAGAACGATCCATGCCACTCCCAACGCGAGGCGAACACCTGTCAGGACGTCCTGTGCAATCGCGGGTAGCACCACGTAGAACAGCATGTGCCAGGGCTTTGCACCCAGGTTCCGCGCCACCTTGAACCATGACGGATCGACTTTCCGGAGGCCATTGGCCGTGGCGAATGTCACTGGCCATACAGCAGCGACAGCAACCAGAAAGATAATCGCGGCATCCCATGTCTCGAATGCAAGGACAGCGATCGGCATCCATGCCAGCGGCGAAATCATGCGCAAAAACTGGAATGGAACGTTTGTTGTAGCGCGGGCGAGCTTGTTGGAGCCAATCAAGATACCCAGCGGCAGCCCTACAGCGCATGCCCATAACAATCCCACACCAATTCGGTACAGGCTCGGTATCGACATGTCGATCACGGCGCCGCTAACAATGACCTGCCAGAAACGTCTCAATGTCGGATAAGGGGCAAAATCCGAAAACGACGCTGTTGAGGGATTGCTCGAGATCAACCAGGCGCCGACCCACCAAATCCCGAGCAAACCCACAATTCCGATGATCGTGGGTCCTAGCGAACGTAGGCTTGACACAAGATTTATTCCCTCAGCGCTGCGTGGATGACCGACATAAGCGGGGATATTTTCACTGATCGTCACAGCTCAAGCACCTCTGTTCGATTGAACGGATTAGCGCGATCAACGCTTGGATCGTTCATCCAGTCGGGGTACTTGTTGAGCGCATTCTTGACGAATTCGTACGACACAAGGTCATCGACGACGAAGTCGGGACTCAGTTTGGCGAGAAACGTCTTGTCGCCACTCACGAGAGCCTTGTTCATTTCGTCGATAATCAACCGCGTTGCGGATGGATAAGGCCACGGGTTGAAATTGATGCGACCGTTATGCCATTGAGGATGGTGGATTGCATTGGGTTGCTCGTACGTCTTCGTGTCGTAGAGTGTCATTGCACGTTCGATCACCGGCGCGGGCATCGGCAGGTAGCCTTTGCCGTCTCTCGACAGCATGTGGGCGACCTCCTTCTTGTGCTCAGAGGCAAAGACCGACGCACGCACAACCGCATTGATGACCTTCTGCGTCCACTCTTTCTTCTTGTTCGTGACCTCCTCGTGCATGCAGACCACGCAGCACGGATGGTTCTTCCAGATATCGCCGGTGAAGCGCAGCATCGTGGCGCCTGCGCGGAGCTCACCCATTGCATTGAAGGGTTCCGCAACGATGTACGCATCGATCTTCTTCGCAGCGAGCGCGGTCGGCATATCCGGTGGCTGCAAGATCTGAAGGTTGACCTCCTTGGGCCCAAGCTTCTCGCCTTCGGGCTTGATAACGGGTATCAGACCTGCGGTACGCAGCGCATACTGCGCCACGATATTATGCATCGAGTACCAGTAGGGGACTGCGATCTGCTTGCCGGCAAGACCTGGCCAATCGGTCACTCCGGTGTGGCCACCAACAACCATGCCCGAACCGTTCGTATGCGCCCAGGCCATGACCTTGACCGGGAAATTGTTGTTGTAGCGCATCCAGATCGGGATCGGCTTCAGGAGATGAACCAGATTGAATTTGCCCGCCGCAAACGCCTCGACCAGTGGCGACCAGCCTCTGATGAGCGTGGGGCGCTCGGCTTCAAGGCCTTCATCCTTGAAGTAGTTCATCGCGTGCGCAACCAGGAGAGAAGTAGCATCGGTAATCGGGATATAACCGATGCGAACGACCTCATCATCTGGAGCCGCAAATGCTCGGCTTCCAAAGCCGGGAAGCAGCGAAAGCGCCCCGGCCAATCCACCGGCCGCCATCATGTCGAGTGTTTGCCGCCGCGTGAAATCGGTGCGGAAATAGTCGTCGTCCCAGCTGAGGTCCAGGTCGTCGGCAACGGCGTTTTCCTTGTTTCGGTCAACCACGATTAAACTCCCATTTCCCCAAACCTCACCTAAGGCCAAGCGCTGGCCCTCACAGATCGTTTCGGTCACGGACAATGGCTTTGCCCAACCGGTCGCTCCTAATCAGTCCTCAATTTACGACTTCTTTTTCTTGTTTTGGCCCGGGCCGCCTTAGACCAGAATCCCGCCCACGACATCCTCGTAGTGTTTCTGAAGCCCGCGTGCCGCCGACTCGAACTCCTCTCCGGAGCTGAGACGATCCTTCTCATCCAAGTCTATATTGATGTCGGCACACACCCTGCCCGGATTGGCCGACATAATGATTGCCCGGTCGGCCATGATCGTCGCTTCTTTGATATCGTGCGTAACGAGCACGATCGTGATTCCAATTTCGTGCGAGATTCGCCTCATATCCCTCTGCAGAGCATCACGCGTAAATCTGTCGAGCGCAGAGAATGGCTCATCCAGGAAAAGCACCTCCGGATGAACAGCGAGTGATCGCGCAAGCGCTACACGTTGCTGCTGGCCGCCAGACAAGTCCTGCACGTTTCTGTCGACAAATTCGCCGAGCTCGACCAGCTCCAGAAGTTCGGGCACGCGTTCTGCAGCCTCGTTCATCCGGCCCGTGAAACGCAGCCCGAGCGACACGCTCTGGCGGACCGTCATCCACGGATACAGGGATGCTTGCTGGAACATGACAACCCATTTGGGCGATGGCTTTCGCACGACCTTATCGTCGATACGAATTTCGCCCCGCGATGGCTGCACCAGACCTGCCATCAAAGCTAAAAGCGTAGACTTTCCGCAGCCAGAACGACCGACCAGTGCTGTCGTCTTGTTGGGTTGAATTTGAAGTTTTACGTTCTCGATCGCATTCATATGCTGGCGTTTATATCGATGTGTGACGTCATTCACCTCGATCCGCCCACCACGAAATTGCTCCATAGAGCGCAACTCCCCTACCCGTTATCCCTTGCCTACATGTTGAGACGCTGCTCGACGACTTCCATGCGCGCCCGAAGTTCGTCCTCGTTGAACAATCCACGTTTGATCAACGAATGGGTCAAAGCCAGAAGCTGCCTCTCTGGGAATGGCATTTCGGTGAATAGCGTCTCGGATAGCTCATCTTCCTCCCAACGCCGTTCGAGTGCAGGAAGCGCGCAGCTTTCTTCGGCCAGAGCGTCGCAGATACCGTCGACGTTCACCTTCCAGGGAGGGTCGGGATTTGTAACACCATATTGCGCCGCCAAATCAGCCCATACCCGACCCTCTGTCTGGATTTTCTGAAGCAACGGAATTGGAGTGGCATCCATCACCAACGATTGCAGTTCAGTATCCTTATTGGAGCTGACCATTTGCCTTCCCTCCCACTAGTGATGATGCTCAACTGGATTGACTGCCTTGCGGACGGGAAGTTTTACGTTCGAGGTAATGCCCGGCTTCGGCACCGCAACGCCGATCAGACAATCTCGCGTCACGATTTCTGCAAGCTGATCCTCCGTCCAGCCCTCGGTGCCTTCAGGTCGAACGGGCATTACGATGTATCGCGTCTTTTGATTTGAATCGACGACACGTACGTTGACTTCAGGAGGTAGGATCAAACCGAATTCCGCAAGAACCTGTCGTGGCCAACGCACCAGCCGCCGGCGATAGTTGGGTGTGCGATACCATTCGGGAGATTGCCCAAGAATCGGGCGCGGATAGCATGAGCACAGAGTGCAAACCACGACATGCTTAAGCGTCGGCGTATCCGCCATCACACGCAAATTGCAGTAGTCGCTCGGCGTGCCGAATTTTGTCGGCATGTCGTTGATCCAGTCCACACCAACCGCAAGGCTGGCCTTTACACCATCCTCAATGGCCAGCTTCTTGTATTCAGGGTCGAGCCAAGCCTTTGCGACCAAACGTGCCGCCGGCAATGGCCCAAGCGTATGAATGTACTCAACCCAGCGTCGATGATCGTCGGCACTGAATAGACCTTTCTCAATCGCAAGCTCACGCACCGCGGTTTCAAGAACCTCGAACATGCTGACTTCCTCAACCATGGGCGCCGCCTTGTGCTCGCCATGGTCGTGACTCTTATCCTTGCTCATTTCCCTGCCCTATATCGTCGAATGGATTGCGTTCATGCGGGTTCAAGCCAGCGCTCGGAAAGCTCGGTCTCCAGTGTGTCGGTTTCAAATGCGCCGGGATACTCGGGCCATAGTTCGGACTGTTTGAAGACCAGGCTGTAAAACCATTCCACGTTTTCTGTGTTGTCCCAGGCCTCGTCCTCCGCCGGCGGGCTCTCATAAACGAGGCGCACGACTGTGGCTTCGGCACCGCGCGTGTACATCTGGCAGCGCGTATAGAAGATGTCCGGCAAGTTCTTGATCCGAACCCTGTCGCCGATCTTGAACTTGGGCTTGGAAGCTTTCCCCTTGAAGCATTGGGGATCGCCTACACCGCTCGCAATTTTTGCGTGGTGCTCTCTATCGTAGTGCGGCTTGCTCATTGGGATGCCTGCCTCTTGTTGTCGTACCGCTTTTGCACTTCTTCGATTTTGTCGATCAACTCGGTGAGCCGGACATATTGTTTGTCGACCATGATCAGCGCGGCGGTCATCAACCAACGACCGTAGTAGGGCAGGCCCAGGTAGATCGTTTGACCTACATCTACATTCTGCCGGCGGCGGCGCTCTTCGGCATTCCACACCCCGCGCCACGCCAGGCACTCACACGTTGCAAACGTGTTAAGCTCCCACTTTTCTTCTTCTTTTTCGTGGTAGTGGATCGGCACATCGTACTCGCCGCCGACGTCATGGGAGCTGCGCGTGTAGGCACGAAAATGCTCATTATCGACTTGGTCGGGCGCCGGCGCATGTTGAGGCATATGGAGCGCCGGCTGGAGATACCCGACCAGGTCAAGGTGGCGCATCACCTTGTCTCGCGTGGACGAACTCATCGTATTCACGTCCTCCCAGTTCAAGTCGAGCCGTTGAGCCGCTCGACATGTTATCGCCGCCCACCAAGGGCCGGCCAATAGCTACATAGATGATGCCAATTGATATTCGGGGCAGCGCATCCTTGAACTTGATAGTCGTACGAAATGAGATATTAGTCTAAGACGTTGTTTCGATGCTTCGCATAGGTTGCCACTATGGATCGAAATGAGATGATGCCTCGCAACTTGCTTTACCTGCGGGCGATTCATGAACACGGCAGCTTCACCAGAGCGGCAGAAGCACTCAACGTCTCCCAGCCAACGCTATCGCAACAAATCAAACAGCTCGAAGAAGCGCTCGATTCACAACTGATCGATCGCACCGGTCGCCACGTACGTCTTACAGACGCTGGCGAAATCTATCTCTCACACGTCTGCCGCGCGCTCAGCGAATTGAGTGCCGGAACCAGAGCGATCAAAGACGTACAAGACCTTTCGCGTGGTTTGCTACGACTGGGATGGACACCCATTACAAACTGCCTCACCTGCTCATTGCTGGCAGCGTTCAAGCGTCGCTTTCCCGGTATAGCGCTGACGGCAACCGAGTTGCCGCAAATCGAACTTGAGGCAGCCGTCGCATGCTCGAAGGTGGACATCGGTATCGCCTTCAGTGAACCGACATCCTCACTGAAGCAATCGAACGGCATCTCATGGTTCACACTGTTCGAAGATACGCTTTCGCTGGCCGTCAGCGTACGCCACCACTTGGCCTCCCGGGAACTCCCCATAACCCCCGAAGAGCAGGGTGGCTTGCAGCTCGGCCTGCTCAATTCGGATTTCGCATTAAGGCGAATGCTTGATGAATATTTTTAC
This sequence comes from Hyphomicrobiaceae bacterium, assembly GCA_036768475.1. Taxonomy (GTDB): domain Bacteria; phylum Pseudomonadota; class Alphaproteobacteria; order Rhizobiales; family Hyphomicrobiaceae; genus JAEUMD01. The sequence goes on from DAIPMW010000018.1 coordinate 16,087, forward strand.
GACCACAGCATAGCTCCACAGGTCGTGATGGAGTCGAACTCACTGAATGCGATCGTTGAAATCGTCCGTCTCGGTTCAACCGTGACTGTGCTGCCCAACAAGCTTGTCATTTCGTGTGAAGGTTTTCGATCTCTCGAAGTGACATCCCCGCTGCCCCGACACAAAGTCAGTCTGATTTGGCATCAGGGGCGCTACATGAGTGCAGCGGCCCGAGCATTTAAGGAGTTGGGCATAGAATGGTCTCGCTCGTTGGAGAAAAACGATGCTCAGGCCAGAGACACCGGCTGTATAGCGAATCGGACTTGATCTGGCCGCAAAACCATCAGCCGTCGGCGTGCATTAATAATGTGCCAGAGCGCACGAAGTAACTTCCCGCGTCAGCCTCTTGAAAGAACGACAGAAACCTGCCGGCCAAATACATCGCAGCCGCGCTGATCGGTTCACCGCCCGTGCTTCAAATCCTGCACGGCCTGCTCCATCGACTGCAGAAAGCGTGAGCGGTCCTGTTTGGTAAAGCTCGCGTTATAGCCCCTCGACTCCCCCGTCTCACGCAGGTGCTGCTGCAGATCGCGCATCGCGAGCGCTGTGCCGATGTTGGCGTCCGTAAACGGCTTGCCCGTCGGCCCGATCACTTTCGCACCGGCCTTAAGGCACCGCGAGGCGAGTGGGATGTCAGCTGTCACCGCAATGTCGCCAGGGGTGACACGCTCGGCGATCCAGTCGTCGGCAGCATCCGGGCCGTCGCTTACGATGACGCGACGCACATTCTCCCCCTCCGGCAGGCGCATGAAGGCATTGGAGACGAAGTGGATCTCCAGCCCATGCCGCACCGCCACCCTTGTCGCTTCCTCTTTTACCGGACACGCATCCGCATCGACGTAAATGGCAATCATGTTGGATCAGATTTCTACCTGCGTGCCAATCTCGACGACCCGATCTGTCGGAATGCGGAAATACGCAGACGCATCCTCCGCAATCGAAGTAAGCGACATGAACATGCCCTCCTGCCAGATTGGCAGCCCCTTATGACGCGTCGGCTTAAGCGACCGGCGCGACAAGAAAAATGAAGTTGCTGACATCTCGATATTCAAATCTTTACGACGGCAATGCTCGATGATTTTCGGTACGCTCGGCAGCTCCATGAAACCGTAGCGCGCGGTAACGACGTAGAACCGCTCCGAGATCCGTTTCACCTCCACCCGCTCATAGCGCGGCACACGTGGCGTATCTTCGGTCTTGATCGCCATGACGATGTTACGGTCGTGCAGCACTTTGTTGTGCTTCAGGTTATGCATGAGTGCCGTCGGCACGATGTCGGGAGTAGCCGTCATGAAGACAGCACTACCAGGCACAAGTGCCGGTGGGCTCTGTTGTAGCTTGTTCGCCAGCCATGCAAGATCGCCTTCCCTCTTACGGTCGTGGCCAGCCAAGACCTTCGTACCCGCCAGCCAGGTCATCATTGCGTAAATCATCATGCCTGCAATCAGTAGCGGCAGCCACCCACCTTCCGGGAGCTTGAGCATATTCGCGGCAAAGAAGACCTGCTCTATCACAATGAGGGGCCATATGACCGCCATTGCGACCCAGAGATTCCATCCCCACACCCTCCAGACGACGAATAGAGTCATGAGCGATGTGATAACCATCGTTGCCGTAACGGAGATGCCGTAGGCGGTAGCGAGTGCGCTTGACGTCTTGAATGTCAGAACGAGCACGAGGACGACAGCGAACAGCGCCCAATTGACCTTGGGCATATAGATCTGCCCGCTCATTGTTTCCGACGTGTGCCGGATGTGGAGGCGCGGCAGCGAGAACGCCCCGGAGATAACGGCCTGGCTTGCGATGACGGTCGCGGCCGTCGCCAGCAACACCATCGGCACCAATGCCCATTCGGGATAGAGCTTGAAGAACGATCCTTCGATCGCATGTGGATTAGCCAGTACCAATGCTCCCTGGCCGAAATAGTTCAAAGTGAGGGCCGGTAGCACGAACGCGATCCAGGCGAACTGAATTGGCTTGCGGCCAAAATGGCCGAGGTCCGCGTAAAGCGCCTCCGCACCTGTCACCGCAAGGAAGACGAGACCGAGAACGGTAAGACCGACAAAGCCGTTCGATGCGAGAAACGCAACGCCATATACCGGATTGATGGCGGCCAGCACGCTCGGATCGTCGGAAATATGGATGAAACCGCCAGCCGCGAGAGCCAGAAACCAGACTACCGTTATCGGTCCGAACAGGTTTGAAACACGCTCGGTCCCGTGTGATTGCATTCAGAATAAAACGAACAGGATCAGAATCGATAGCGGGACGACGATATTGCCGAGTTGGGGATGGACAAGCTTCAATCCCTCAACGGCGGAAATGACCGATATCGCCGGCGTGATCGCGGCGTCTCCGTAGAAGAACGCGGTTCCCGCAATGCCAAGCATCAAGAGCAGCTTCGTGCTTCGCTTGGATGCCTGCTGGCTGAGCGCCATGAGAGCAAACGTGCCGCCTTCCCCCTTGTTGTCAGCGCGCAGCAACAGCCAGACGTATTTGAACGTGACGATGAGCAACAATGCCCACACGATAAGCGACAGAACGCCAAGGACGATTTCGCGATTGTCGATGCCCTGCCCGTGCGCTGTGGAAACCGCTTCCTTGAACGCATAAAGTGGGCTCGTGCCGATGTCGCCATAGACCACACCGATGGAACCGAGGACCAGGGGCCAGAATCTGTGCTGGGATTGCTCGTCTGCAGGGGGCTGGGCCTTGCCGCCGGCGACGTTGGATACAGCCACTGGATCCACCACGGGTGACGCTGCAGAGCAGCAGATTGGCGCGGGCTTGTACGCCTGTCCGTCGGCCAGATAAAGCCAAATTTTCGTCAGCCCGCACCGCGCGATGGTTTCGAATTAACCATCGATTGGCAACGACGGGAAGAGTCGACAGCGCAGGCAAGCGCCCGCCCGCCCCTTACACGTCCAAATTCACGACATTGAGCGCGTTGTCCTGGATGAACTCGCGACGCGGCTCGACGACATCGCCCATCAGTTTGGAGAAGATCTCGTCCGCTTCGCCGAGATCGCCGATCTTCACCTGCAGGAGTGTGCGGCTTTCCTTGTCGAGGGTCGTCTCCCAGAGCTGTTCCGGGTTCATCTCGCCCAGACCTTTGTAGCGCTGCAGCGACAGCCCCTTGCGGCCACCCTCGTAGATCGCATCGACCAGATCGCGCGGCCCGTTGACCGGAACCGACTGCTCCTTGCGTTTCAGCGAAGCGGCCGAGCCATAAACCTCGGCCAACGCCTCGCGCCGCTCGTTCAGCCGCCGCGCCTCGAGCGAAGAAATGACCGCCTTGTCAAGCGCATGCGCTTCGGTCACGCCGCGAACCTCGCGACGGAACAGGTAGCCCTGGTCTCCGAACGTGCCGGTCCAGCCTTTTTCGGTCTCGTCAGCGATTCTATCGAGACGCTGCGCCACCTCGTCGGCAACGCGCTGCGCCGCCACCGGATCGTCCAGCAAGGCGGCATTGAACGCGCCTGCGATCGCCGCCTGCTCGATGATGGCGCGCGGATAGCGCGAATGCATTTCGTCGATGACACGGACGATGCCGCGTGCCTGGTCGACGATATCCTTCAAGTCGCGGCCCGCGCGCCCCGCACCCGTGCCGGACACCAGCACGGCATCCTCGCTACCGCTGTCCACCAGATAGTCCTCAAGCGCCTTCTGATCCTTGAGGTACGTCTCCGACTTGCCGCGCGCGACCTTGTAGAGCGGCGGCTGCGCGATATAGAGATGCCCGTGCTCGACCAGCTCCGGCATCTGTCGGTAGAAGAACGTCAACAGCAACGTGCGGATATGCGCGCCGTCCACATCGGCGTCCGTCATGATGATGATTTTGTGGTAGCGCAGCTTCTCAAGGTTGAACCCGCCATCCTCGCCGCGCCCGATACCGGTGCCGAGTGCCGTAATGAGCGTACCGATCTCCTGGCTGGACAGCATCTTGTCCATGCGCGCGCGTTCCACGTTGAGGATCTTGCCACGGATCGGCAGCACCGCCTGAAACTCTCTGTTGCGCGCCTGTTTGGCCGAGCCACCCGCCGAGTCGCCCTCGACGATGAACATTTCCGTATTCGCCGGATTGCGATCCTGGCATTCGGCCAGCTTTCCCGGAAGGTTGGCCATGTCCAGCACACCTTTGCGACGCGTCAGCTCGCGCGCCTTGCGCGCCGCCTCGCGCGCCGCTGCCGCCTCGACGATCTTGCCGACGATCGACTTGGCCTCTTTTGGATGCTCCTCGAACCATTGCGCCAGCGCCTCACCCGTCACGTTCTCGACGACCGGCTTCACCTCCGATGAAACCAGCTTGTCCTTGGTCTGGGATGAGAACTTGGGATCAGGCACCTTCACCGAGAGCACACAGCACAAGCCTTCGCGCGCATCATCGCCCGTGAACGAGACCTTCTCCTTCTTCGCGATACCGCTCTCTTCGGCATACTTGTTGATGACGCGGGTCAGCGCGGCGCGGAAGCCGGCCAGATGCGTACCGCCGTCACGCTGTGGAATGTTGTTGGTGAAGCAGAGCATGTGCTCGTGGTAGCTGTCGTTCCACCACAGGGCCAACTCGCAACCGATGCCGTCCCGCTCGCCGGTAACCTGGATCGGCTCTGAGATGAGACCATTGCGCGACCGGTCGAGATAGCGCACGTAGGCCGCAAGCCCGCCTTCGTAATGCATCACGTCGCGCTTCTCGTCCGCATGACGGGAATCGACCAGCACGATCTCTGCGCCTGAGTTGAGGAACGCCAGCTCGCGCAGACGATGCTCCAACGTCTGATAATCGAAATCCGTCTTGGAGAATGTCTCCGTGCTCGGCAGGAATGTCACTTGCGTACCGCGCTTGCCCTCGGGTGCATCGCCTACGACTTCGAGCGGCTTCTCGGCCTCGCCGTTGCGGAATCGGACGAAGTATTCCTTGCCGCCGCGCCAGATCCGCAGATCAAGACATGTCGACAGCGCATTGACGACGGTGACGCCGACCCCGTGCAGACCGCCCGACACCTTATAGGGATTGGCATCGTCGCCACCCTCGTTGAACTTACCGCCCGCATGCAGCTGGGTCATGATGACCTCGGCCGCCGACTTGCCCTCTTCCTTATGGATGTCGGTCGGGATGCCTCGGCCATCGTCGAGCACCGTACACGAGCCGTCTGCGTTGAGAGTCACCAGAACCTTGGTGGCATAGCCCGCCATGATCTCGTCGATGGCATTGTCGACCACCTCGTAGACCATGTGATGCAAACCCGATCCATCGTCAGTATCGCCGATGTACATGCCGGGGCGCTTGCGCACCGCATCGAGACCCTTGAGCACCTTGATGTTCTCGGCACCATAGCTTTCGGCGCCCCTGTTCTTGCTCATGCGGTGTCCTTAGTTTTCCCGTTCGCAGCCGGCGCACCGGGATCGACCGCGCGCCACGACGACACGTCTTGGTGAGCGCACCGTCGAACCTTCGTGGTCGAACCCTGGATGGTGGCCGGAACATCAATCCGCAGCGTTGCGGAACCCGACCGAATGCGGGCCGCTCGAAACGGCCCCGTAAGCTGGAAAATATATATCACATCGGTCCCTGGACCGCACCAAAATTAGCCTGTCCAGACCGCGCAGGCGGATCAGAATAAATATGCGAAAACATAATGTTACCGCTGCGACACTACGGCCTACCTATTTCCCCTGGAGCGCTGTCACGCCGCCCTCTGTTACAACCCCGAATTGCGCCTGGCCTTGAAGCGCCTCGAAGGCTGCCACATCGGTGCCCGTCATCCACGCCTGAGCCCCCAGCCGCAGGATTTCCTGAAACAGCGCAGACCGCCGCTCGGCGTCGAAATGCGCTGTCACCTCATCGAGAAGAAGGATCGGCGCAAGCCCGCTCTGACGCTCCGCGACGAGTTCGGCATGCGCCAGAACGATACCGAACAGCAGCGCCTTCTGCTCGCCTGTCGACGATAGCCGCGCCGGCATTGCCTTTGGCCCATGACCGACCACGAGGTCAGAGCGGTGCGGCCCCGAAAGCGCCCTGCCCGCCGCCCGGTCACGCTCGCGAACGCTGCGCAGCTCGCGCATGTAGAGATCTTCGACTTCGACGGCGGGATGGTCAGCCAGCGCCGTTTCCAGCGAACCTTCGATGGCAAGGTCTGCCCACGGGAATAAGGATTGCGGATCCCGCGCCCGCCGCCGTCCGATCACCTGCGCCAGAGATGCTACGGCTTCGGCACGCTGCGCCGCAACCGCGACGCCGTTCTCCGCCATCGCCATCTCGAAACCTTCGATCAGCGCATTATCACGTACGCCGTCGGCGAGGAGTTTGTTGCGGCTTTGCATGGCGCGCTCGAAGCGCCCGACCCGCGTGCGATAGCCCGCATCGAAGCACAGGATCAGCCGGTCCAGGAAACGCCGGCGCTCACCGGCAGGCCCGGTAAAGAGGCCGTCCATCGCCGGGGTTAGCCAGACCATTTCGACATAATCGGCAAGTGCGCCTGAACCTGAATGCGTCTCCCCATCGATGCGCACGATGCGGCCTTGCCGTCCGCCCTCGCTCTCGCCATGACCTGCGCGCGCGAGCCCCGTGCCGATATCGATCGTGCCCAGCGCTGTATGAACGCGCCCGGCAACCGACCAGCTGCCATCCCCCGTGGCAAGGCCCAGATCGGCGAACGGAGCGCGCCGCAAGCCTTGGCCCGGCGCCAGCAGCGAGATTGCTTCGAGAAAGTTGGTCTTGCCCGCTCCGTTCGGCCCGACCAGCACGACCGGCTCCGCGCCAGCTTCGACAACAGCGCTTTGGTAGCTGCGAAAATTGGTGAGCTGCACCCGCTCGATCCAGAGGCGGGCGGCGTTGGACGGCATCGGCGCGGTCACCGCCGGCACATGAGCCGGTGCGCCAACGTCATCCCCCGCAGCGGACGAAATGTGTTTCGGTGGGCCTTGGTCGAAGTGATTCATGAACCGCAATATGGCCTCATCTCGCGCCTGCGGCCACTGTCGTCTATCGCGGCGGGCATGCCCAGCACCCAAGCCCGGCACATCACCTTGGCGTATAAGGAACCGCCGCCATCGCTCAAACCCGCATCGGCATCAGCACGTAGAGTGCGCTCTGATCGCCCGCGTCACGCACCATCGTCGGCGAGGCGGGATCGTTGAGCATGAAGCTCGCTTCATCGCCTTCGAGCTGGCCGGCAATGTCGAGCAGATAGCGCGCGTTGAAACCGATCTCCAACGGCTGGTTGCCGTATTCGACGCCGATCTCTTCCGTGGCGCTGCCGCCGTCCGGATTGTTCACCGACAGCACGAGTTTGTCCGGCGCGATGTTGAGTTTCACCGCGCGCCCGCGCTCACTGGCAATCGTCGAAACCCGATCAACCGCGCTCATGAATTCTGCGTTCGGCACCTTCAGGACCTTGTCGTTGCCCTGCGGGATGACACGCTCGTAGTCCGGGAACGTGCCGTCGATGAGCTTCGAGGTGAGTGTCACCGTTCCGATCTGGAAGCGGATCTTCGACTGGCTCACGCTGACATGGACCGTGTCGCCCGAAGCCTCGATCAGCCGGTGCAGCTCGTGCACCGTCTTGCGCGGCACGATGACACCGGGCATGCCCGAAGCGCCCTTCGGCAATTCGAGTTCCACCTGCGCCAGCCGATGCCCGTCGGTCGCCACCGCACGCAACGCTTCATTGCCGCCGCTCTTGGCGGTGTGCAGATAAATACCATTGAGATAGTAGCGGGTTTCTTCGGTCGAGATCGCAAACCGCGTCTTCTCGATCAACCGCTTCAGGTCCGCCGCAGCCATGTCGAACGAATGCGTCATCTCACCGGCGGCGACATCGGGGAAGTCTTCCGGAGAAAGGGTTTGCAGCGCAAACCGCGCTTGCCCCGCGGTGATCGTCAGCCGCTCCTTCTCGCCCTCGCTCTTGATCTCCACCTCCGAGCCGTCGGGAAGCTTGCGCACAATGTCATGCAGGATGTGCGCGGGAACCGTCACCGCGCCTGCCGCGCCGACATCGGCGCCGACACCCTCCACAACCTCGCGTTCCAGGTCCGTCGCCTTGAAAGACAGTTGCTGGTCCTTCGCCCTGAGCAACACGTTCGACAGGATCGGAATGGTCGTACGACGTTCGACGACGCTGGTGACATGACCGAGCGCCCGGAGAAGCTCACCTCGTTCGATCACTAGCCGCATGCTCAGTTCCTCAAAAGGTTCCATGAGAATTCGCGAGACCAGGTGCCGCCGGCGCCAGATGCAGGCGGCGGGCCGCTGCCCCAACTTGGGGGGTCCCGGTATGGCATTGGCACATAGAATTTATGGAATGTGCCCTGCGAAACGGGAATCGGGGCTCGCACTTCACCCCATACGCGCCTGTTTTTCAAGGGGTCTCGGGCAGCGGCTGGCGGCTCATGAACATGCTTTTGCGGGCACGTGCCTGTGGTCGCCTCGGCACGAAGCTCGACGCGTGGTACCTGGACAAAGCGCTCAAGAGAGCGGCGACCGCCGCAGTCGCCGCTCTCTTCCCCGCTAGTGTCCGCGACGGCACAAAAGGCCCCCTTGTCGTCGCAGACGAACCTCGTGGCCGGGCTGATGCGCCTGAAGCCACCAGCCCAGAGATCCTGAGCCCTTAATGGCTCAAGAGCTTCTTCAACTCGTCGATTTCGTCTCTCAGGCGAGGATTGCCTGAAATCTCGTTTTCGATCTTGCGAATTGCGTGCAAAACCGTTGTGTGATCGCGATTGCCGAAACGACGGCCGATCTCAGGCAGCGAGCGCGCGGTGAGCTGCTTGGCCAAGTACATCCCGATCTGACGCGGCCAAACCACCGAGCGGTGGCGGCGCTGCGACAGCAGATCGCCCTTCGACACGCCGAAGTGGCGCGAGATGATGCGCAAGATATCCTCGATCTTGATGCGCCGGGGCTCGATGCCCTGGACCAGATCGCGAACCACCGTCTCGGCAATGTCGAGCGAGATTGGCGTTCGCATGTACTGCCAGTTGGCAAACAGCCTCGTTATGGCGCCTTCCAGCTCGCGGCCGTTCTCCGTCAGCCGCTCAGCCAGCAGGTTGATCACATCCGGCGAAAGCTGGAAGGACCGGTCGAGAGCCGCCTTCTCGGCAATGCGCTTCTCGAGAACCTTGACGCGCAGATCATAGTCAAGCCCGCCGAGTTCGGTGACGAGCCCGCGCTGCAGGCGCGAGCGCATACGCTCGTTCAGGCGGTCGATGTGGTTGGGCGCACGAGCCGAGGCCACCACGACCTGCCGCCCGCCATCGAGCAATGCGTTGATGATGTGGTCGAATTCCTGCTCGGTCTTTTCCCCGTGCATGAACTCAAGGTCGTCGATCAGCAGCAGGTTGATCGAACGGAATTTCTCCTTGAATGCCAGCGGATCCTGGCTGCGCAGCGCTTCGACGAACTGATAGCGGAAGCGTTCGGCCGTCAGATAGAGCACCTGCGCCTCGGGATTGCGGCTCTTCACCTCCCAGGCGATCGCATGCAGCAAATGCGTTTTCCCGAGACCTACCGACGAGTGGATGTAGAGCGGGTTGAACGCCGGCATCGAGGTCAAGACCGTCTCGGCGACCTGCGTGGCCCCCGCATGCGCGAGCCGGTTGGAGGCGCCGACAACGAACGTATCAAAGGTGTAGCGCGGATCGAGCGGTGAGCCCTCGAAGCCGCCGACCTGCGTGCGCCCGTGTGCAGGTGGTAGGATCGCCTGCATGGCAGCGGCCGAGAGCGCACGCTGACCTTCCGCGGTTTGCACCTTGGCGCCTCCGGCCGCATCCACATCGCGCTGCGCCGCATGAGCATGCGCCGGTGGCGTCTTGCCCGCGCCGCCACCCGGCTGGCGCAGCAGAACCTCGACACGCTCGGCGCCTTTGAATTCGGCCTTGCAGCAGGCAAGCAGCGCATCTTCGTAGTGCGACTGGATCCAATTCCTGAGAAACTTCACCGGCACCGAAACCTGGACCGTCGAGCCATCGAAGCTCTCGAACTCCATCGCATTGAACCAGCTCGTGAAGATGTCCTCACCAAGCTGGGCGCGCAGCATCGCCCGCACCTTGTGGCCGCGCCCCTCGGCCGCCTGCTGGGCCGCACCAGCTTCTGTCTTGGCAGGCATCCGTTCGCCCGCCGCCTTCGCCACAATCTCCGCTCCGAATTTCTCGATGCTATCCATTTCACGTGCCCCCTTAAACTCAATTCGCAACCCCGCATCCGTGCCCCCGAAAGACAAAAGCAACCCCTTCGCGCCCGAACCCTCGGGCGGCGTTGCAGTGCCAATCTGGACTTGCGTTGCGGCGGTTATCCCTGCACCCAGGGAAGCCCGGCGACCTTCCAGCCGCTCGCTCTTCCCCTGTGACGGAGTGGATCGAGCGGACCCTCGAACCCCTCGGTCACGTTGCGGCAGCGCTCATACCCCGCCTCTGCCATTGCCTGTGCTGCCATGCGGCTGCGTCCACCAGACCGGCAGATGAAGAAGATTTCCGCATCCTTCTTCACACCGACTGCGTCGAGATACGATGACAGTTCCGCGACAAACTGAGGATTGATCCGGTTGTCGGGAAATGTCTGCCACTCGACGGTGAGGAGCTGCTTGCCGATCCCGCTAAGGTCGGGCAGCCCAACGAACGCCCACTCCGCTCGCGTCCTGCAATCGATCATCACCGATTGCGGGTCGCCCGTGAGACGCGCCCAGACCTCCAGGACGGGCACATTCTCTATCTGGACAGCACTACCGGAGTTCACGCCCTACCCCTTTCGCCACACGTGCACTCCACATTCCGCAAACAAACTATAAAGTACCCAGCGAAACTCGATCATGACCAAGCATCCGCACGAGCTTGATCAAGACAATCGCGAGATACTACGTCCGACAGTCCAGACAAAATCCGACCCGCCGCGACTTGATACTCTTCATTTACTGATTGGTAACGCAACACACGAACGCGATACTCGCGGCACGGCCCAGCTTCATTTGAGAAGCTCTCAAGATGTCCCCGCAGGACCGCGCTAGGGAGATTAATAAACCCTTAACCCTCCCCAGCGCAAGCGCCCTGAACACCCACGAAAATGCCCGGAAAACCGGCCTTTTTGATAGTGAAAGCGACTCCAAAAGAATCCACAGCTCTGTGGAGAATCTCATTGAGAGCCTTGGGAAAACTCGGCTTGCAAAGGCCCAAAACGAGACGGGCGGCAACCCCATCTGGAGGCTGCCGCCCGTGTCGTTTTTTGCCATCCACCTCAGGCCCATCGGCCGGCCCTGACCTTCGCGGACTGCATCACTTGCTCCGACCAGGCCGGTGAATCGGGCACTTAGGGGCGTTCACCATTTACACAAGCGTAATACTCAGCGACTCTTGATAGTGGCGAACATAGCACACACGAAGCCTTGACCGACGTCTGCCGCAGGCTAAATCGTGCGCAAAAATCAGTCGGCCATTGCCGCGACACGCGCCGTCAGTCGGGAGACCTTGCGGCTGGCGGTGCGCTTATGGACGATGCCCTTCTGCGCGGTCCGCGCCAGCACCGGTTCCACGGCTTTGAGAGCGGTCGCGGCGGCAGACTTGTCGCCTGAAGCGATCGCTTCCTCGACCTTGCGGACCTCAGAGCGCATGCGCGTACGGCGCGCCTTGTTGACCTCAGTGCGCTTGGTGATCTTGCGGACGGCCTTCTTGGCCGACGTGGTATTCGCCATCGTGTGGCTCCTTGCGTGGTATGATCCTCGCCTCCTCGCCAGGAATATCAACGGGTTGAACCATCGCGATAGACCAAGCCGGGGCACAAACACGGCTGCCGCCCGGGACGGCATGTCCCGAGCGGCGAGGTGCCAGACGTATACTTGCCGCGACAAGTGCGGTCAACGGCCATCGTCGAAATATCGCGGTTTTCCGGTCTCTCCTTCAGGTCATGCAGGATGCAAGTCGAGTCCCCGAGAACGGATCCAGAGCATGTTGAGCTGAAGGGTGCAGCGGTTCAGCGTGAAAAACATGCCCGAAACAAGGTGCCTGATCGGCTGGGAAGCAAGCCGTCGTGCTCGCGTCGAAGCCGTGATTGAGGCTCTCAAATGAAGAGATAGAGCAGGCCACACCGGCCAGACGTCATTCAATCAAGACCAGACCTGCTCCAACGGCCCTGAATCAGTCTACGATCGGCGCCAATAATGCTGCCGTGCCGGCGTCACGTCTGGCGAAGATTTGGAGATCCGAACCATGCCTTCCATGTTCCTTTGGGGACTTGTGTTTTTAATCGGCCTCGCGGGAATGTTGCTGGCTGCGGGTGCGCGCATGCCGATCCTCCACTTGAGCCTCGGGGTCCTGATCTGCCTCGGCATCGCATTCGTCGGCATTCTCGAAAACCAGAGGTTGCGCCAGGACGGCGCGAGCAAAGCGGCAATTGCCTCAGCCACGGCGCGCAACATGGGCTTCATCTACGTCTGGGCGGCAACGATCATCGCCGTTACCTACCTGACCCTTTTGTCATGGCATGAATGGTGGCACTGGTTCATCGGCCTGGCATTGATCGGTGTGGCCTGTGTCTTCTATTCCAACACGCTCGCGCGAGATGCCGCCGGAGGTCGCGTCGACGAGACGATGCTGTCGATCGGCAACAAGCTGACATGGATTCAGCTCGTTGGCATGCTGGCTGCCATCGTCGGCATGCTCGTCGACGGCAAGCTCACGCGATATCAGAACCCCAAGCTGATGGACTGGGCCGCACAGAACACCTTCTTCGTTGGCGCGCTTGGATTGGTGATCCTGTCGGCCTACGCGCTGTGGGCGTCGCGCAACGACCGTCGTGGCGCAACAGCCTGACACGCCGACTTCTGCTATGAAACACGCGCCCGGTCATTGCAGGCCGGGCGCCATTCGTTTGTCGACAGCACAAGGCATTGCGATGCGAACCTTCATCCTGTCTATGCGCACGAGCGCGATACTGCTCACTTGCATCGGCGCGATGACGCTCGCCGCCGCCATGGATTGGCGGATTGCATCGCTAGCAGCCACCTCATTAGCGGCAGCCGTGTTCATTTTTACAGCCGTCTCCGAGAATTACCGATTGGACCGCGGAGGCACGACCGCGACCGCTGCATCCGCGGCCGTTACGGCAGGCTGCATCAACGCGCAGCTGATCGGTGCGGTTTATGGCTGGGGCGGGCTGTCGATGCTCGCCGTCTACTTGTTCTCAGGCCTCTACTGGCGCCACGGCTGGCAATACGGATCGGGCATGATCCTCATCGCGATCGGTCTGTACGTTTACGCTAGCAATATTGCGGCACCATCCTCGCCGCTCGCGACGCTCCGCGCACGCGCCATCTCGGCCCTTCTAGCCCTGGTGCATGGCCTCGCGGCCGCATTCGCCCTGGCGATCCTCGTGGCCAGCGGCAAGCTTGCGACCACCAAGGGCGACTGGGCCGCCAATCACATCTTTGTGGCAGGCGGCCTGGCAATCGTCGTTATCTCGCTGCTGGCTTACGCAACATACCGCAAGCTGGCGCGCTGATGGTGCGCGGCATGCACAGTGCCTCAGCGATGCTTGAAGTCCGGCTTGCGCTTATCGACGAACGCCGCCATGCCTTCCTTCTGATCTTCCGTCGCAAACATTGCGTGGAACACGCGCCGCTCGAAGCGCACACCCTCTGCCAGCGTCGTCTCGTAAGCGCGGTTCACGGTTTCCTTTGTCATCATCACCGCTGGCAGCGACATCGCCGCGATCTTGGCCGCCGCCTTGAGCGTGTCCGCTATCAGCTCGTCAGCCGGCACCACGCGCGACACGAGCCCGGCGCGTTCGGCTTCCGCCGCGTCCATCATGCGCCCGGTGAGGCACATCTCCATCGCCTTGGACTTGCCGACGAAACGTGTAAGACGCTGCGTCCCGCCTGCGCCCGGCATGATGCCGAGCGTGATTTCCGGCTGGCCGAATTTCGCCGTATCCGCCGCGATGATGAAGTCGCACATCATGGCCAGCTCACAGCCACCGCCCAGCGCGAACCCCGCAACCGCCGCAACCACCGGCTTGCGCATCCGCGTGATCCGCTCCCAGCTCGAAATGAAGTCTTCGGCATAGACCTCCGCGTAGCTTTTAGAGGCCATCTCCTTGATGTCGGCGCCGGCGGCAAACGCCTTCTCCGATCCGGTGATCACGATGGCGCCGATTGCCGCATCCGCCTCGAACTCATCAAGTGCCTGATTAAGCTCGCCGATCAGAGCACTGTTGAGGGCGTTGAGGGCTTTCGGCCGGTTAAGCGTAATGATACCGACGCGATCCTTCGTCTCGACAATGATGTTCTCAAAGGACATGCTTCATTCTCCAGTTGTCGATCTCGTTGAGCGGGCGCGCCGGAACGGTTGTCCAAGTCCGACGCAACGGATCACGCGTTCTGCCGGGAGCCGCTGATGTTCCGCCGCCTGTTTCACCTAGTCCTTCTGCTGGCCTTTCTCGCCGTGGGAGCGCTGAGCGCCTATTTCTTCAACCAGCACTACCTTGCCTGGCTCGCCTGCAAGGACGCCTCCGGCCTCTGCTTCACCGAGGGCGCCACCGCCGTAGAACGTGCAGCACCGATGGGTATCCCTGTCGCCTACGCCGCGATCACGCTCGCGATGGGCCTGCTGGGCCTGCGCGCCTTATGGGGCGTGCTGCGGCCATCGCACCGCCGCTACACCTGACCGGCCTGCAAGCCAAAAAGGCTCACCGTTGGCAGCTGCTGCAGTGGAAGGTCGAGCGCCCGCCATGGATGCTGCGGCGCACAATGCCCTGGCAACCGGGCCGCGCGCAAGCCTCTCCGGTCCGGCCATAGACCAAAAACCGATGCTGGAAGTAGCCGAGCGCCCCGTCCGCCGCCCGAAAGTCTCTCAGGCTTGAGCCCCCCGCCGCGATTGCATCCTCCAGCACCTGACGGATTGCAGGCACCAGCCTCTGCGCGCGCGCGGTCGGTCGGCCTTTGCTGTCTGCGAGACACGACGCGCAACGATTGGGTGACAGCCCGGCACGGAACAGCGCCTCCGCGACGTAGATGTTGCCGAGCCCGGCAATGTTGCGCTGGTCCATCAGGAAGGACTTCAGGTCGGCCTTCCGCCCCATTGCCCGCCCGGCGAGATAGGCTGGTGTCAAGGCGTTGCCCAGAGGCTCGGGCCCGAGATCTCGGATCAACGCATGGGCCTCGAATTCGGCCTCTGACACCATCACCATGAAGCCGAACCGGCGCGGGTCGTTGTAGACGACACGGCTTGCAACCGCACAACCCGCCGCGGTATCGCGCCTCTTCCCGCCCGCTCCCGCGGCAGACATCTCGAACACGACGTGATCGTGTTTGGCATCGCCACCCATCTCATGCATGAAGCGTCCGGGCCGCATATCGCTGCCCAGCCTTGCCTGCGAAATCGTGAAACGGCCGCTCATGCCCAGATGCATGATCAGCACGTCGCCGCCCGATACGCGCGCGATGAGGTACTTCGAACGCCGCCCCAGATGCTCCAGCGTGCGGCCCTGCAGGCGCTCCGCCATCCGCTCCGGCAACGGAAAACGCAGATCGGGCCGTCGCGCTTCGACGTGCGTGAAGGTCCGTCCCACCATCGCAGGCTCAAGCCCGCGCCGCACCGTTTCGACCTCGGGAAGCTCAGGCATCTTTCCGCACTTTCAGGTTTTGCCCGGTGCAACACCGCCAACTACAACATACCGGCATGTCAGCCTGTCGCCACGCTCGCAGTTCTGCTCGAACGCCAGCCCGGTCGCCTCGCGGAAGAACGCTGCCGCGGCAACGCACACGCAGGCATCGCGCCGCACCGCAGAGGCAAACGGACAGCGCCTGTTCTCGACCACCAACGCGCCGGAGCCGTCATCGATGATCTCCGCGCACGCACCCAGGCTGTTCACGATTGCCACGGCCTGCTTCAGACGCGACCGCGGATCGTCGCAGTTCGAAATACCCGCCCCGCGTGCCAATTCCCGCCCAGCATCCTCCAGGATCTCCGCCACCGTGGCCGCCGGCAACCGCCGGCCAAGCACGGCTATCAACTGCTCGAGCAACGGCCGATACGCCTGAGACAGGCTATCCTCCGTGCCGGGTACGATCTCGTATTCGTAGCCTGGTTTGCCGACGCCCCGGCTGCGCTGCCGTTGCCCACGCCGGACGAGACCGTCCGCATCGAGCTGCTGAAGCTGCACCACGATGGCGTTGCGCGTCAGATCCAGCTCAGCGCTCAGCTCCGCCACCGTCTGCGGGCGTCGGCTGATGAGATCGAGGATTTGTCGTCGGGTCGATGCGGTCACGGGATTGAAGCGGCCTTTCCTGAGAGTTGGATGCCAGCCGGCGTAATCACTGCCTACCCGACGTTAATTACCTCGGCTACCTCGGCGAAATACCCCGGCGGTATTATCTTGCGTCACCCTGCGGTTTAATAACAACAATTTGTATTGTTATTATTGTTCTACCAAGATCACATTAGAACCTTCGCGGCACGAACCGCCAACCAGACCAACAATCGATAATGAGGAGGAGCACGCCAATGATGCCGATCAGATCCGCCCTGTCAGCCGCCGCCGCAATTTGCCTCGCACTGCCGTTTGCCGCATCGACGGCACCGTCCTTGGCTGCCGACGCCATTAAGTTCCCCAAGGATTACAAGGCACAGTTCACTAATTACCTCAGCCTCGACAGGACCCAGAACCCCGATCAGATCATCCGCCTGTTCGCCAACGACAAGGCCATCCAAGCTGCCCGCGCCGGCAAGGAACTGCCTGACGGATCAATTATCGTCGGCGAAATCTACAAAGCTGAAGTGGGCAAAGACGGCAATCCCGTCGTCAGCACGCTGGGCCGCAGGATCAGGGACAAACTGGCCGTGATCGCCGTGATGGAGAAGCGCGCCGACTTCGGCAAGGACCTGCCAGCCGAGCTTCAAAACGACGGCTGGGATTTCGCCGCCTTCAAGCCGGATGGCACCGATGCCGGCAAGGACCACAATACCTGCCGCGCCTGCCACGCTCCGCTGAAGGAGACTCAGCACCTCTTCTCACTGGAGCACATCAAGTAAAATAGACCCGAAAGGGTCGCGCCCACCATCACAGGCGCCCTCATGTCTCCGCGACGAGGCCGGCCGCTGCAATGCCCGCGCAGCACGCCGCCTCGTCGTTATCGGATGTATCGCCCGAGATGCCGATGGCACCGATGAGCGCGCCCTGCGCATCGCGGATCAGCACACCGCCCGCGACAGGAACCAGCTTGCCGCCCGCCGCTTGCGCCGCGGCCGCAATGAAGTAGGCCTGTTTCTCCGCCCGCTCGCCGAGCTTCCTCGACGAAATGCCGAGCGAAATCGCGCCATAGGCTTTGCCAATCGCGATGTCGGCACGGTGCAGGCTCGTGTCATCCTCATTGACGAGACAACGGATCGCACCACGCTGATCGAGCACCGTAATCGTCAGCGGCTTCAGGTTGTTCGCCCGCGCAAATTTCCGCGCCGCCTGGACGATCGCTTCGGCCTGTTCGAGTTTCATCATGTTCCCTCTCCTCGCCATTTCGCTCCCGAACCGGGCATGCTCTTGCCACAAAATGCCGCTTGAGGCATCAGGGACCGTCACAACCGCCGGCTCTAACCCCGGCACCAACGGCCATGGCCGCCTACCGATCCCTGGGCTATGGTGCGCCCCGGTCGCACCATCCACCCATGCCATGCAAGAACCCAAAACGAGCTGCCCAATGTCAGACGCGCCGCACCCCGAGACGACCAGCTTCGGCTTCCGCGAGGTGCCCAAGGGCGAACGCCAGGGCCTCGTCAACGACGTGTTCGCCAGGGTCGCCGAGCGCTACGATCTGATGAACGACTTGATGTCGGGCGGCCTGCATCGTCTGTGGAAGCGCGACTTCATCAATTGGCTCGCCCCACCCAGGGCCGACCGGCCATTCCGCCTGCTCGACGTGGCCGGCGGCACCGGCGACATCGCGCTGCGCTATGCAGCCGCCACCGGCGAGGGCGCCACCGCCGTCATCTGCGACATCAGCCGCGAAATGCTCGACGTCGGCCAGCGCCGCGTCAATGATGCCGGTCTGGCCCACCGCATCGAATGCGTGCAAGGCAATGCCGAAGCGCTGCCCTTCCCCGACCGATCCTTCGACGCCTATACGATCGCTTTCGGCATCCGCAATGTCACCAACATCGATCGCGCGCTCGCCGAAGCTTATCGCGTGTTGAAGATCGGTGGACGATTCATGTGCCTGGAGTTCTCCGATGTGACGGTGCCGGTCCTCGACCGGCTCTACGATTTCCACTCGTTCCAGGTGATACCGCGGCTAGGCAAGATCGCAGCCGGTGACGACCAGCCCTATCAGTATCTCATCGAATCGATCCGGAAATTCCCGAAACAGGACGCCTTCGCCCGGATGATACGCGACGCCGGCTTTGAACGCGTGGCCTACCGTAACCTCACCGGCGGCATCGCGGCGATGCATTCGGGCTGGAAGATCTGAGGTTAGTCGCAGGTCACAACGTGTAACCGGCCGTGACGTATGACAACACCAGAGCCTGATCGGCTGGGATAGAAGCAGTTGCGCTTCCATCCCAGCCGATCAAATTCTAGCGCTCAGCCGCAGGCACATCCCCCGCCGCATGTATGTCCGCCACCGCCGGAAAACGAACTTCCATCCTCTGCGCCTTTGTTGGGCGAAGCAATCAAAGCGAGATCTTGCGTGAGATCGGTGCTCCCGCACGATGGGCATTCCGGTGTTTCGAAGGCGCGCACCAGCGTCTCGAACTCTTTCTTGCATGAGTTGCAGGAGAAACCATAGATCGGCATGACAGTCTGACCTCGGCTGGAATGACGTCGCGGCGGTATACCGTCCACTATCGCAGACCGCGGACCGCTGCGCGACGAAGATTGTCGCTTCACGATGCGCACTGCGCCAAGTGACACAAGATCGCGGTACAAGGTTGCATCGTAAAGGAATGCCTTGCACCGAAACGAACGCTTGCGCGGCGCGCGGACTATTCCTGCGGCTTCAATCGGACCGCGATGACCGTGGCGTTGTCCTGATGCGGCTCGCGCAAAAGCTCCACTTCACGGATCAGCGCCTTGGCGACCGCCTGCGCGCCCTCACCGCCGTACGCCGAAATGAGCCGCGCAATTTCCGCTGTCTCCAGCGTATGCAGGCCGTCGCTCGCCAGAATGACGTAATCACCCGGCTCCAGTTTCAAAGGACGGCGCGAGACATCGACCAAGTCGATCTCGTCACCCGTCACTGCCGAACGCAGCATGTGGCGGCGCGGATCATGACGCGCCTCCTGCTCGGTCATGCGCCCCGCAGCAACCAGCCGGTCGAGCTCGGGCGCCAGCGAATGATCCTCGTTGAGCAGCGCGATCTCGCCTGCGCGATAGAGCAGCAGCGGGCTGTCGCCAACACTGACCCACTCGACGCCCTCGTTGCCGAACCGCGCGCCGATCAGCGTCGAGCCCATGCCCGACAGCATCGGGTTTTCCGCCACCTTTCGCGCCACCGCCGAATTGGCAACCCGCAGCGCCGCGATCAGCCGGTCGGGCACCGGCCCGTTGCGTGACACGCACGCATCGAGGAAATGCTCGCAGACCATGCGGCTCGCCAGCGCCCCGCCGGCGTGACCGCCCATGCCATCGGCCAGAACAGCGACGATGCTGCCGTCATGGCTCGCCGCAGCCGGCTGCACGGGAAAGAGGGGCCCGCCCGTCTCTCCCGGCCAAACCGCCGCGGTATCCTCTTGATAGTTGCGCGCCCCTTGCGTCGAGGCGCGAGCGAAATCGTAGTCCGACATCAGTCCTTGACTTCTGCGAGCTCCGCCCAGTCGAAATCGGGTCCGCAGAATGGCACGAACACGAGCTGGGTACGTCCCACCGTTATCACATCCATGTGGGCAAGCTCTACCGCCCCCGTCGGCCGCTTGTCGTTGACCGACACGACGTTCGTCTTTGCCAGATTGGGAACGAACAGGAAGCTCCGATCGGTGGAATCGTAGCGGATATAGGCCTGCTCTTCGGAGGATATCGCATCGTCTCCGAAATCGACCGGAATGCGCTGCGACTTCGCCCGGCCGATCGTGTTGTTGCCCTCGAAAACCGGACGGTAGGCGCCAAGCCCCGGGCCGCCGACAACGACGAGCCAGGCAACAACGGGATCCTGCGCGAAGTCATTGCGCACGAGCCTTTGGCGTCCACGCACCAACTGCGTGCGCGCCTCCTCGGTGACCTCGCGAGCCTCCTTGACGCTCGATTGTTCGCGCCCTTCCTTGACCTTCGCTTCAGCGGGCTTGCGAACGACGCGCGTCGTCGGCGGATCGTTGAACTCGACATGACGTTCCTGCGGCTTGAGCGTTACGCTGCCGCGCACGGCGCGCGCTGCTTCCTCGGCACTGGGCACCGCAGCCACAGCACTGTCCTGCTCTTCCGATTTGTTCGCCGCACCTGACGCCATGCCATCCTCCATCTGTTTGGCTACGCTCTTTGCCTCATGGACCGCCAACGGTGGCAGCGCCGGCAGTGTCTTCGCCGCCGCAATGGCCGCAACGGGTTTCGATGCACGCTCGGCAGGCGCTGCCAGAACCTTCATTGCAACCGGTTCATGGTCCTCGCGGCTTGCCGCCGCCAGCGCATCCTTCAAAGATCCGAACAATCCATACACACGCGGTGTTGACTGCGGCGTCTTTGCGTTCTCCGGCATCGGAGATCCCTCCTCTCGAAAAATTTCAATCGGCGGTAAGGCCGCCTCGAACTCGCGATTCACAAACAGTCGTCAAAGTGCCGACGTACGATAGGTTAGCGTGACACGCCCTAACGTGATGACGTCGCCGTCGCAGAGCCGCTGGCGCGGCGCGCGGCGCCCATTGACGCGGGCAGCACGACGTCCCCCGCGCGTCAGGTCACACAGATAGATGTCGCATTCAGGCGTGCGCTCGATGGCCGCGTGATAGGGTTCCAGACCGGCATTGTCGATGACAACCTCGTTGTCGTCCGCACGCCCGATTCGCGTCAGCGCACGACGGATCTCAAACGGGCCGGCCTCGCCAAGCTCCGAACCTTCCAGACAGGCTCGTCTTGGCCGCGAGAACCCCGTGACCAGCGAGGTCCGCTCACTGGCGCTTTGAACCTCGGGCTCCCCAGCGGAACGTCGCGCCGCCACTGCCGCGCGCACGCCGAGCGTCACAACGGCAAGCGGAAGCAACAGGGCGACGCTCAGCATGCCAAGCGCCAGCGCCGGCGCGCGCGCATAAAATGCGCGAGCCGCTTCGACGAGCTGCCCGCCCGTCCAGCTGATCGCATCGAGGACCCCGGAACTGGCCCATGTTTGTGGATCAGGGCCGGCCGACACAGCATGGGCTGCGCATGTCGCGACAAGGCCTGCCCAAGAAAAGATCAGCAAGAAAAAGGAAAGAGATATCCGTGCCTTCGATGGCCACTGCACTGGCCGATGGCGAACCGGATCTCTGCCCGGGATTTGCCCACAACGTACACGGCGCACATGGTCCGGTTGCTCCATGTCCCCCGTTCCCGGCACCGCTCACGCTCCCCGAATCGCCCTCGCCTCATCGCCTTCACCGTGCGGCGCGTTGGCGGCAACACCGTGGCCAACATCGGGCGAAGAGAAGATTTGTTCATCCTGGGTTCATCGCCCGCGACGATGCCACATTTGTGGGCCAAAAGCGGCGAGGGCGGCACGAATCGATGTCTCGTCTTGGAGCGGGGCTGCGCTCACACCGAGTAATTTCGGGCGCTACCGACGAGAAACATGACAAATCTTATCGCGTTACCGACTGGAACAGAACTGGTTGGCGATTACCGCATCGAGCGCGTGCTCGGCGCGGGTGGATTTGGCATTACCTATCTCGCAGACGAGATGGCCCTCGATCGTGCCGTCACGATCAAGGAGTACTTTCCGTCCGACTTCGCCGCGCGCAGTTCCAGCCACGAGGCCGTCCCACGCTCCAAAGACTGCTCCAAGGATTATCGCTGGGGCCTCGACCGTTTCATCGAGGAAGCGCAGACGCTCGCCCGCTTCGACCATCCCAACATCGTCCGCGTCTACCGCTACTTCCGCGCCAACAACACCGGATACATGGTGCTGCAATGGGAAGAGGGTAAAAGCCTCAAGACGTGGCTGAAGGAACTGAAACGGGCGCCGCGCCAGAAGGAACTTGACGAGATCATCGCACCGCTGCTCGACGCGCTCGAGATCATTCACAAGGCCGACTTTCTGCACCGCGACATCGCCCCTGACAACATCATCGTGCGCAAGAACGGTGCGCCGGTACTGATCGACTTCGGCTCGGCGCGCGGCGAGATCGCGGCCCACTCCAAAACTGTCTCTGCACTGGTGAAACCGGGCTACAGCCCCTACGAACAGTATGCTGAGACGAGTCGCCAGCAAGGTCCCTGGACCGACATATACGCTTTGGGTGCGACCCTCTATCACGCCGTCACCGGCAAGCGTGCGCCCGACGCGCCCTCGCGCATGGTACACGACGAAATCGTCCCAGCACGCGATGCGGCGCTGAGTTCGTATCGCCCGGGTTTTCTGAATGCGATTGACCGGGCCCTCTCGCTGGAGATCAAGGACCGCCCACAATCTGTCGCTGCTTGGCGTGGCGACCTGCTGGCGCCCGAACCCGCACGCCAGGGCTGGCTTTCCAAGGCGATCGAACAAAAACGCGAGGACGAGGCCGCGCTTTTCGAGCAGCAGCGGGACGCTGCGAAGCCCCAGGGCGCGCCCTCGGCACATCCGCCACCGCCTGACATGCCGGCCCCGCAAGGGGGCCTGCTCGATTTCCTCGATCGGTTGGGCGGCGTCAAAGCCGGCAGCGGCAACGATACCAAAGCTTCACCCGATGATCGTGCGCCGGCCAAAGGCAAAAAAGCAGCCAAGGCTGGCAAGGCCGTCGCCGCATCCGCCGCCGCACCAAAGGCCCGCGCCCGGGAGAATCCGAACCAGCCAAACAAGGCCGCCGCCCCGCCTTCAGCGGGCAATGCTGGCCGCGCCGCTGATGGCGCCACCGTCGCGATTGCCACCAATGAAAAGCCCGCGCCACTCAAAATCAGGAAGCCCGGGGCCGCGAAACAGCCCAGGGCAGCGGAGAAACCCGCCGCCAAAGCAGCGGCAAAGTCGGTTGACGATCCTGTAAAAACACCCGCTGCGGCAAAGGACAGCACTCCGCCCGCGCGCGAAATCGTGCCGGCACCGCCGCGCCGGGTGCCTCGACTTTTCACCCATGATACCACGCCAAAACCGGTCAAACCGAAATCGGGTCCTCGCCTGCGGCCATTGCTTGCCAAGCTCGCCATCGGCGCTTGCGTCGCGACTGCAGCCGTCATGCTGCAGAACCGCTTGCCCGACATCCTCGGCAAGTTGCGCAGCATCGAGACTATGGCAATCCCAACTGAGCCTGCGCGCAATGCACAAGCCTCACCCGCCGCGCAAACACCTTCTTCAACGCCGGAACCGGTTTCGCCGCAGATCACGTCCATCGCCGCTCATGACGGCGGCGCCACGCTTCTGCGCTACAGCGCCGAAGGTAACCGCATCTTCAGCACCGGCGCAGACGCAACGTTGAAAATCTGGTCCGCAAACAACCTCTCGCTGGTGCGCACGATCCCGCTCGAAGCCGGTCCCGCCACCGCACTGGCCATCCATGGCGACAGCGCTCTGACCGGACATGCGGACGGCCATATAACGTTGTGGGACACACCAACAGCCCGCAAGCGCGCAAGTTATCGTCGCAACGAGGCAGACGTCTGGTCGCTCGCATTTGCCGGCGACAGCATGCACTTCCTGGCGGCAACACACGACTGGAAGGTGACGCTGTGGGACGCTTCGCGCGAGACCGCGCCGCTGCATGTGTTCGACGGACATGAGAACGCGGTCCAGGCGCTCGCCTATGCCCCCGCCGGATCACTCGTTGCCTCCGGAGGCGCCGACCGGACGGTGAAACTCTGGAACCTGTCGAACCTCAATCTCGTCCGCACCTATCGCGGAGCACGAGACTTCATCACCTCGGTTGCCATTTCGCCCGACGGCAAGCTGATCGCGGCGGCCAGCCTCGATGGCAGCTTCCGTGTGTGGTCGACATCGTCACGCTCCCAGCGACGGCGCTTTGCTGGCCATACGGGCGCTATCAATCAGATCGCTTTCGCTCCAGACAGCCGGCACCTTGTCTCGGCAGGCAGCGATGGCACGGTCCGACTGTGGGATGTCGAGCGACGTCGCGCCATTCGCGCCTACACGGGTCATCAAGGCGAGGTGAAAGCCGCCCAGTTCTCGCCCGACGGCACGCGCATCGCCACGGCAGGCGCCGATGGCACGATCCGCATCTGGACCGCAGCGACCCAGACGTCTCAAAATGCCACCAACATGCGCTGAAAAAGCCTCAGCCGCGCGCTGCCGCGCTGCGCGCGAGATGCCGGGCGAGTTCATCATAGGCCGCACAGGTGGCGCCGCAGCGCCGCGCGATCTCAGCCAACTGATCACGCGCCGCCTGCGTATTGCCGACCGTGATGAAGGCTTCGCCGAGATAGGATCGCGCCACCACATTGTCGGGATCAAGCGCCAAAGCCTTCTCGTAAAAGGTGAATGCCTTGCCCACATTGCCGGACTTGCGCGTCGCAAAGCCCAGGTACGTCAACGTCCGCGTATCGGGCGCCTTGGCAGCACTGAGATAGGCGATCGCCTGATCGTAGCGCCCGAGCCGCGCCATCCAATAGCCGGCGTAGAAGAGATCCGCATCGGAGAGCTGCTGCGCTGCCGGACCGATGCAATCGCTCCATGCCGACGTGCCCTTGGCGAACCCGTCGCACCCGCCCGCAGGCCCGATGTCCTTGCCCGCCGAAACTCCCGTCGCAGTCGCAAGCGCGAGCACCATCGCAAGTCCTGCAACACGACGCGAAACGGAGCCCAGTTTTCCAAAACCGATCATCATCGCCGCCATCCCTTGTTCTTTTCGTTCTTGATCACGTTATGCTCTGGCCGATCACCCGGTTGGTTGTGGGCAAACGCAATTCAGGCCGTTTCTACCCCCCGGTACCGCTGGCAACAGGCGCCAACCTAGCACAAGATGGCTACTGTGGAACCGGTTTGGGCCGTCTTCGCAAGGGTTGCGTGCGCCACCGTGGCGGCAAGCAGCCACGGAGAAGGACCTTCGGGCGAGCCATCCGATCGGCCATCCCGAGAGTGGCCGCTACAAGCCGAATGGCCAAAAGCAAGCCGGCAGCGGGTAACGGAGCATGTGGCCCGCTCGACGCCGTTCGAACCGGCAGACCCACACGATTGGGACGAAGATACGAGGAACGCCAATGCTGGGATGGCGCAAGAAGCGCGATGGCTTCGAGTGGCACGATTACGTGCGCACCACCATTCTGGTGCGACGTGCCAAGCGGCGGCAAAAAGTCGATGACGCACGCGCCGCTGCCGTACACGGCCTCAAGGATGCGCGTGCCGCGGCTGCTCACGGCCTCGACGAAGCCAAGGGAGCGGCGGCAGAGGGACTCCGTCGCGCCGGCGAGATGGGACAGGCGATCGGCGCATCGGGCATCAGCGCTACGGCCGCCCTGATGCAGCGGCTCTGGTCCACCATCCGGCACTTGCTGAGCGTGGTTCGGACCTCTGGCTCTGCAGGCCTACGCAGTCTTGCGGCGCGCACGGCACATAGCTCAACCATGCTGACGGCACCGCTCATCGAACGCCTTTCGGACCGGCGCACGCGCACGATTGTTGGTGCGGTCGGCGTGGCAGCCCTTTTCGCGGTGGCGTACCGCACATGGGCCGTCGGCTTCGACACACGCGCCGTGTTTGCAGCGCTGCTCGCTTTGATGACGCTCGGGCCGGCACTGCTTTCAGAACGCCGGCGTGACGATGTCACCCACCGGCCAGCGTTGCGCAAGGCGAACGTCACTTCGGCAGCCCCGCCGCCAGCTCCGATCTCAATAAAATTACTCCGCCCGGTTGTCGCCTGGGGCGGCTTCGCGGCGCTCGTCGTTTTCGGCATTGGCTCCCTGATCAACCCCAAAGGCTTCCAGCCGCTTCCTTCGACGTCCGCCATCACCCACACCGCAGCAACGCCGGTTCCTGTACGACCGGACCCCGAAAGCACGATCCGCGGCCGTGCCCGCGCCATCTCCGGCGACACGCTGCGCGTTGGCCGCACGCTCGTGAAGCTCGACCACATCGAGGCCCCCGAAATCGCCCAGACGTGCACACGTTCTGACGGCCGCAACTGGCGCTGCGGTGATGCGGCCCGCTCTGCGCTGGCCCGCCAACTGGCCGGCGCGCGCATCACCTGCACACTCACCGGTCGCGGCACTGGCAGCGTTGCACGAGGGGATTGCAAGAAGGGCGACACGGACCTCGCTGCCGCACTTGTCCGCGATGGCCACGTCTTCGCCGAGACCGGCTTTTTCGCACGTCACGCAAGCCTCGAGAGCGAAGCACGGGAAAACCACCGCGGGCTGTGGAATGGAGAAGCGCAACGACCAGAGACATTTCGCACAGCGGCCTGGGAGGCGGCGCGGGAAAAGGCCCCCGATTCATGTCCGATCAAGGGGCGTGTGGCATCGCGCGGCAAATTGTACGTCATGCCCTGGATGGACGGCTACGAGCGCATCACAATTCGCGCGTCTCGTGGAGAGCGCTGGTTCTGCAGCGAGGAGGATGCCCGACAGGCCGGATGGCGGCCCTCCGGCGCGACTTGAGTAGCGAACCGTTGAGCCCCAAAATTGAAGAGCCCGCGGCCGGGGGGACGGACCGCGGGCATCGGGTCGTGTGCCTGTGTTGAGGGAGGGGACGGCGCCACGACATGTTGCAACTATACTGCGCACG
Organism: Hyphomicrobiaceae bacterium; assembly: GCA_036768475.1. Taxonomy (GTDB): domain Bacteria; phylum Pseudomonadota; class Alphaproteobacteria; order Rhizobiales; family Hyphomicrobiaceae; genus JAEUMD01. Next base: position 42,927 of record DAIPMW010000018.1, read on the forward strand.
CTACCGATGAGCAAGAAATCCGCAAAACAGCGTTTCCAAATTGTGAATAATGTCTGAACGTCGATACGAGCCGCAGCACCGCAACCGCACGCAGTGTGCGTCCCTTTCTGCGGACAACCATTCAAATGAGCTTAGAGCATGTCTTTCACACTGAACCGCTGCACACTTCAGCTCAACATGCTCTAACGCCAGCCAAAGTCGATGGGGGTGATTTGCAGGCGCGCTTCGTCGCTGGCCGGCACATCCCGCGATTTGCCGGCTAAGCCGACAGTCGCCGCCACGCCATCGATACCGGGAGCATCGCCTTCGCGCAGCTTGAGCCCCTTCTTCTCCGCCACCTGTTCGCCATCGAGCCAGACCCGCACCTCGCCGTCACTGGCAGCCGCGGTGTTGAGCACCAACTCCTGCTCGAGCGTGACCCAGCGTCCACGCTGGAGACGCACGCTGCCGGGTCGGCTGACAACCCGGCCGTTGTCGGGAGCAGCCTTCGCCTGCACGAAGACCTGCGTATCGCCGTCACGGCCCCAGCGGGTCCGCAAAGCGAAGGCGTCATCGTTCGTCAGTTCCAGGCGCTCCGGCGTCGAACCGCCAAACAGGCCCGGCAACATGCCGCCTGACGAGAAATCGAAATTTTCCGGCAGGTACACGGAATAGCGCAGGCATCCTGAGCGTGCGTCGTGATTGCCGTCAGGACGCCACGGGAAGTGGATGCCAACCGCCGAGTCCGGATCGGATGCATCTGCACGACCGAGCTTGACCTCAAGAACGCGTGCCACGGGTCCACGGTCGGCGTTGACGATGCGCGCGTTCCGCATGAGACCCCGTTCTTCACCACCGGCCTGGGCCTGCAGCTCGATCATCGATAAGGGCAGGCCGTCGCCGTGCTGCAACCCGAAGCGCACGGCATTCGGATAGTTCGACATGCAGCCGACCGGCACATCGCTGAAGAATTTGTATGATATGCCCAGATACCCGACGAGCACCGCCGCGGCGAGCCCCGCGCCGATTTGTACGATCTGATCGGCCGATGTTTTCTTAGCCATGGCAATCCTCTTGGTTCATTCCGGATCTAGCCGCGAAAGGCGCGGTTGACGTTGCGCATCAGCGGGTCGATCAGTTGATCGAGCAAGGTGCGTTCACCCGTCATCAGCAGAACCTCGCTGCGCATGCCGGGCTGGAGCGTCATCGTCGCCGCAATCGCGCTTTGGCCGCCCTCCAGCTCGACGCGCGCTGCGAAGTAGGGTGTGCCAGTGCGCCGGTCTTCGATACTGTCAGGCGAAATCCACGCCAGTTTTGCAGCAAGCGGGCGCTGCTCGCGCCAGCTCAAAGCCGTCAGCCACACCTTGGCGGGCATGCCCGGCCGCACATTCTCGATCTGGTTTGGATTGAGCCGGCCCTCGATGACCAGACGGTCATCGTCGGGCACCAGCTCGGCGACCGTCGCTCCAGGTTGGATCACCCCCCCTGAGCCCTTGACGGCAAGCGAGAGAATGCGGCCAGCCTCGGGCGCGCGGATCTCTGCGCGCGACAGATCGCGCCGGACGATCTCAATGCGCGAGCGCAGTGCCGCAATCTCCTTTTCGATTTCAGCGACCTGCCGTTCCAGCGTCAAAAGACGAGAGCGGGATGAAAGCTGACGCTGGTAAAGGTCTCGCATCGTGCTGGCTTCCTGACGCGCCAGGGTCAGCTGGCGGTCCGCCGCCTGCCCTTGCGCTGTCAGCGCCCTCAATTGCTCCGACAAGCCTTTGATGTCCATGGTGGCGATGAGTTCACCCGCAGCAACGCGCTGGCCTTCAGTAACAAGCACTGCTGAAACCGTGCCACCCTGCTCATGCTGGACTTGCTTGACGCGACCTTCCACGATGATTGTACCCGGCATACCGATGCCTTTTTCGATCGGCGCGACGGCCGCGGCGCCGATACCGACCCCGAAGAACGCCAGAACGATCAAGATGCCGATCCTGACCGGACTGCGGACGTCCAGCGATGGGACCGGACGCTCATGCCGGTCATCTTTCGCACCAATCTCGAAACTCATGCGCGGCCTCCTGCAATAGCCGCAACCGGAAGGCGCGCACTCTCTGCGTCGATATCCTCGGGTATCGTGGCTCGGTCCGGCGTTACGTGAGGGCGGCCCGGCTGCCGCATCTCCATTGGCGTCTTCACGCTCTGGATCACACCGCCAGCCAGGATCACCACCTTGTCCATCAGGGTCAGGAGTCGCGGATCCTGAGTGGCAATGACGAGAGACACGCCATCCGCCTTCAGTTTTCCGAGCGCGCGCACTAATTCGCGCATACCCACGCCATCGAGACCCGCTTCGGGCTCGTCCAGTACGAGGATTGACGGCATCGATACGATGGCCCGCGCCAGTGCAACCGCTCGCCGCTCGCTGAACGACAGTGCCCTTCCACCCGGACCAACCTCCGTCTCATAACCATTAGGAAGCTCCTGCAGCCTTTGATGCACACCGGCGCGAAGTCCGGCACGCGCAGCCGCCATCAGGCTTTGATCTGAAAAGCGTACGATGTTCTCATGCACTGTTCCTTCGGCCAGCATCGGATCGTCCGCCATATAGCCGACCCGCGGCTCACCACCACCGCGTTGCCAGCGATGAACCGGAACGCCATCGAGATCAGCGCTGCCCGTTGTCGGGACGATGGCACCTGCAATCACCGCCGCGAACGTTGATTTGCCCGAACCGTTGGGTCCCACGAGCGCCACGCACTCGCCAGGTCCGATCTCCAGCGCCGCACCACGCAGTGCTGGGACCTTGCGGCCCGGGAGGTAAACGGTGACATTCTTCAGGTTCATCTGCCCGGCGAGCGGATCATCACCATCGGCGATGTTCACCGCGCGCACGCTGTCGGGCATGGCTTTGAGCCTCTGGTAAGCGCGCCACGCCGAGATTGCCGGTTTGATAGCGCCGACCAGCTGCTCCATCGGAGCCAGCGCGCGCGCCAATAGAATTGCTGATGCCACCAGCACACCCGGGCTTACCTGTTCGCCGATAACGAGCCAGGCGCCAAGGGCGTAGATTGCCACCTGCGCGCCTACGCGCACGAGGCGTCCGAGTGCCTTAACGAAGCTCGTTCGCTTGAGAAGGGAATAGTTGCCGGAGATCTGGCTGCAATTGGACATGCGCCAGCGTCTTGCAACGCCCTCCGCGAGGCCGAGGGCCGCAACCAGGGTGGCATTGGATGTGGCGAGCCCCCACCATTGGCTTGAACGTTCGCGGACCTCCAGCGACTCTCGCTGCAAACGTTCCGTAAGCGCCGCCTGAAGCAGCGAGACGACGAACAGTGCGCCGACCGATACAGCTCCCAGAAGGCCGATGAGGGGATGCAGGAGCACCAGGGCTATGAGAAAAATCGGCACCCAGGGGCCATCGAAGAAAGGCATGACTGCGGAACTCGAGACAAACCCGCGCAATGTCTCGAGTGCGCGCACGTCCTGCCGCAACTCGCTGCCCGGTTGCCCTGCCTTGAGCCCGTTCTCCAGTATGAACTCGCCCATTTCCTGGTCGAGCCAGCCGCCCGCTCGGGCGAGGATCAGGTCCCGCACGATTTCGAGACCTGCCAGCGTCGCGAGCGCAACTGCGGTAATTGAGGTGATGATGACCAGTGTTTCGATGGAGCCGAGCGGAACGACGGTCTCGAACACCTGGAGGGTGAAAAGCGGCGTCGCCATCATCAGGACGTTGATGAAGCCGCTGAACACGAACGCCTTGACCAAGGCGCTGCGTGCCCGCTTCAACATCCGCCGCGACGTACGCATTTCACCTGAACCTTTACTCTGGAAGGCCTCGGCCAACCGGAAACTACCCACGCAAATACGTTTACCGCCCGGATCAAACCGGCCGGACGAGCCTTTCATGGTTACCAAATCAGACTGAAGGAACACCTAACGCCGGATGTGCTCGCCTGTAGAGCAGGTCAGGTTTTGATTGAATCACGTCTGGCCGTTGCGACCTGCGCTATCTCTTTGCTTGAGAGACTGATTCACAGCCTCGATGGAAGCAGTCGTGCTTCCATCTCAACCGATCAGGCTCTAGGTTCAGCGCGACCACGGAAAATGTAGGGTGAGCGGCCGATTGCTGCTCACCCGTTTGATGCCTTCACGATTGGAGTCTGCCAATTCCTAAACGACGAAGTGGGCGCCGCCGATGAGATCACCGATATCGAGACCATGAACCCCGTCCAGGAAGACCACGTCGACATAACCGCTTTGCCCGCCCAAATCGATTGAGATCATGGTGCCGTCCAATGTCTCGGTCAGATGCACGTCGTGCAAAAGGTCCAACGCGTCCTTATTCGAGCCGAAGTCGGAGAAGTCGAGCTTGTCGCCCGCACCGAAGTCCGTGATCGTGTCGAAACCGTAATAATTCGAACCCAACTGCACGTCGGCCTGCTGGAACACGAACGTATCGTTACCTTCACCTCCGGTCAGTACGTCGTAGCCCTTGCCGCCCTGGATGACGTCGTCGCCTGCGCCGCCGTCGAAAAGGTTGTCGCCCTTGCTTCCGAGAAGCTGATCGTCACCGGAGCCACCGTTGACGCCTTCGATCCCATTCAGCTTATCCTTGCCCACAGCACCGCTCACCTGACCATTGCTGAGACTGACGCTCATTCCAGTTGATGCGTCCGAATAATCGACGACGTCGAACCCGGAGCCACCGAAAATCTTGTCGTTGTCACCGTCGACAGCGGCGATGATGACGTCATTGCCGGAGCCGCCATCGATCTTGTCGGCTCCGCTGCCGTCGTAGATCACATCGTTGCCGGCGCCGCCATTGACATCATCCATGCCTGCACCTGCCATAATGACATTGTCGTCGGCGTCTCCGACGATCTGGTCTGCGAATGCCGAGCCGATCACACCCTCGATCCCGCTGAATAAATCGTGGCCTTCGCCGATCGCAATGCCACTCGACATCGACACGTACACGCCGCTGCCCGAAGTGCTGAAGTCGATGAAATCGAAGCCCGCGCCGCCGTACATCTGGTCATCGCCGGCACCGCCGCTCAGCGTGTCCACGCCGCCCATGCCGTCAACGCCATCGAAGCTAACGTTTATGGTGCCGGTGGAGGAATTCGTGGAGCCATTCTGCTCGTGCGCTGTTGCCATCACGATCAGCGAGAAGTCCGTCGGCGATCCGACATTGAGCGTCAGCCCGTCGAGGTCTGCCGCGTTGACTTGCCACACACCGGGGCTGGATTCCTGACCGGCCGAAAGAGTGGCCCCCGCTGGAATGCCGGAGATCTGCACCACCAGCGTCTCAGATCCATCCAGATCTTCGAGCGCTGCCTTGATGTCGAGCGCTACGCTGTAGCTCCCCTCGTCGTTGCCTTCAGAATAAAGGATATCATTGCCCGCGCCACCGGAAATCACATCGGACCCGGCAGTTCCGTACAGCACGTCATCGCCGCTTGTTCCCTCGATGACCTTGCCGCTAACGGACACCGTAACATCGGCGACGCTTAGAATTGGGGCATCCGCGACACCGTTGACGGTCACGTTGACAACCTGATTGACGCTCACGCCGCTTGCATCCGTGATGACAACCTCGAAGCTGTCGGCGCCGGAAAAGTTCTCCGCCGGTGTATAGATGAACGCGCCAGTCTCCGGATCGATCGTCACAGTGCCGTTCGCTGGCCCTGACGAAATCCCATATGCCATCGTATCGCCGTCAGGATCGATAGCGACGACCGTGCCCGAAACCGATTGATCCTCGTTGATGCTGACGGATTGTACAGCTTCCGCCTGCGGCGCTGAGTTCAGAAGATCTTTCCAGTCCACCTCGACGCCGTCGACGTCCAGCTTCAGTTCCTCGATCGAAGAGACGGTGAGACCCAGCGACTCGAACGTGAAGCTTTCGGTTGTCGCCATTTCCGCCAGCACGTTCACGTTGCCACCAGCGGCGGCATATTGCGCGTCGAGCCAATCGGCAAAGTCTGCCAGATCATCCGTCAACTGGGCGAGATCGGCCCCTTCGACCTGCAAGGCGACGGTATCAATGCCAAGTCCGCCAACAATGCTGTCGGAGCCGGTGCCGGACTGGTAGATGAGCGTATCGTCGCCCGCCCCGCCATCCAGGACGTCGTCCCCCATTCCGCCGTAAAGCGTGTCGTTGCCCGCGCCGCCATAAAGCTTGTCGTTTTCGCTGCCGCCGTCGATGACGTCATTGCCACCATCGCCATAAATTGTATCGACACCGGCGCCGCCAAAGATGGTGTCGTTGCCGCCGCCACCGAAGATGCCATCGTTGCCATCTTCGCCATAGATCACATCGTTTCCGGAATCGCCGACAAGCGCGTCGTTGCCTGTACCGCCATAGAGCGTGTCGTTGCCAGCATCGCCATAGACGTAGTCATTACCCTCGCCACCGTTGACGATGTCGTCGCCGTCACCGCCATTGAGGCGATCCTTGCCTGCCCCGCCGCTCATCACGTCGTTGCCTGTCGTGCCGACCAGGGTGTCGTCCCCCGCCGTCCCAACGATGTCGCTCATAACACCGGTCCCCGAGCACATTGTCGCCCTTGAGCAAAGATCGTACGTCGGCTCGGCTGCAAAAGAATTATGCGAAACGCGACAATTGTAAGAAACGTCGAATTATCTGGAAAATTCGGACGAAAGTTCCCAAAATACCGATCGAATATATGGGGTCAAATTCATCGAGCCTGCTGCACGCTCAAGAATGGGACGATCATCAACCGCTTTTGAAGCGTATGAATGCCCCTTCGCCTTCGCTGTAACCCATGCGCCTCCAGCGACCGTGTCAATCCGCTCATTAACATGATCTAAACGAAAAGCTTGCCTGGATTTAGGATCCCTTTGGGGTCGAGGGTATTTTTTATCGCCCGCATCATCGAGACGCCGCCTTCCCCGAATTCCTTTTCGAGATAACGCATCTTTCCCTGTCCAATGCCATGCTCGCCTGTGCACGTCCCCTCCATGGCGATGGCGCGGGCTGCCAAGCGACCCAGAAACTCCTCCAATGCCCTGCGCTCATCGGCATTGTCCGGATCGATGACCGGCGTGGCGTGGAAGTTGCCATCGCCGACGTGGCCAACGATGGGCGATATGAGATTGAGCCGCGCGATATCCGCTTCGGTCTGCGAGATGCACTCGGCCAGCCGCGAGATCGGAACGCACACATCCGTAGCCAGCGTGTGGCGCCCGGGCCAAGCCGACTTGGTCGCCCAATAGGCGTCGTGTCGCGCTTTCCAGAGCCGCCGCCGCTCGTCCTCGTCCGTCGCCGTTTCGAACGAGCGCGCACCATTCTCCATCGCGATATCGCGAAACATCTCGACTTGTGGATCGAGCCCCGCAGCCGTGCCGTGGAACTCGACGAACAGCGTCGGCGCGGGCTCCAGTCCAAGCTTGGAATATGTGTTCACTGCCTCGATCTGCAGCCTGTCGAGAAGCTCGATGCGCGCAAGACCCAGACCGCCGAGTTGCATGGCCTGCATGGTCACCGTCGCTGCCGCCGAAACGGTCGCGAATGCGCAGACCGCAGCGACCGTCGTCTCCGGCAGGCCATAAAGGCGCACCGTCAACTCCGTGATGATACCGAGCGTGCCTTCCGAACCCACGAGCAGTCGTGTCAGGTCATAGCCTGCCGCCGACTTGCGTGCCCGGCCCCCCGTCTTGACGATGCTGCCATCAGCGAGTACCGCCGTCGCTGACACGACGTTCTCGCGCATCGTGCCATACCGCACCGCATTCGTTCCCGAGGCCCGCGTCGCCGCCATCCCGCCGAGCGTTGCAGATTCCGCTCCCGGGTCGACTGGGAAGAACAGGCCGGTATCGCGAAGATAGGTATTGAGCTGCACGCGCGTCACGCCGGCTTCCACCGTGGCATCGAGATCGTCCGCGTGCACTGCCAGGATCCGCGTCATACGCGACAGGTCGAGCGAGATCCCGCCATGAGGCGCGTTGATCTGACCTTCCAGCGACGTACCGCCGCCAAAAGCGATGACCGGCATGTCATACGCAGCCGCAATACCGACGACATCCGCCACGTCCTCAGTCGTTTCGGCGAACACGACCACGTCGGGCGGCTGGTTCTGGAGCCACGTAATCGTGTTGGCGTGCTGCCGGCGCATCTCGCGACCAGTTTCAACACGGCCAGGAAAGCGTTGTTTCAGGACATTGATGACCGTATCGGCAGTGCCCTGCTCTGGCTTGCTCATTGCCCGCACACCTTTCTTGCGGTTTCGCAGAACATGGCTTCGCAGGATAACGAAAACACTGCGATATTTGGCACCACTTTCCGCACTGCAAACACGCTGCGCCACCGCCAGCCCGTATGCATCATGCCCGCCTCCCCATCTGTTGCCGAATTGCACCTCCAACTCATGCCATCGTGACGCCAGCAGTCGAGCGACATTCTTACATTCCCGGACTTGCTCTAGAAATACCGGGTCAATCGTATCCCAACCCGAGGGGGTTTCATCATGAAATTCAGGTGGCTTGCGTCCGCGCTCGCGGCAATCTTGTTCACCACCGTCATCGGCTCAACCGATGCAAGCGCACAGCGGGCGAGCCTCATCCGCATGGCCGACACCGAGGCAGATCTGAGCGCCGGCAGCGTCACCATCAACACGTCGCGCGTGCCGGGCTCGTTCGGCGAGCTGCGCCTCTACAACAACGGTTCCAACATCCTGATCGACAACGTCAAGGTCTACTATTCCGACGGCAGCGTGCACAACGAGAACCGCACGATCAATCTACTCCGCGGCGAGCGGACACGGCCGATCGATCCTGGTCGCGCCAACAAGTTCGTCGACAAGATCGTCGTGACGTACAAGGAAGTCGCAAACTCGCGCCGTTCCGCGCACCTTGTTGTCTACGGCATGCAGGACAAGCGCGCCGCACGCGAAGAGCGCCCGCGCACAGCTGTCGCCACCCCCGCTAACCCGCGCAAGCCCGCGCAGCAACCGCCGCCCACCGCCGCCCCGACCGCACCGCCTGCCGTCGAAAAGGTGCCGATCAAATACACCAAGGCAGCTTCGGAAACGCGTTGCGTGGGTGAAGGAAGCCTTCTCTTGCGCCGCGCCAACGTCGGCTTCGGCAATGACCGCGACCGCCTCAAGATCGGCGGCCAGGCCGGCAAATTCGATAAGATCCGCCTGTGCGTGTTCGGCCACGACATCGACCTGGTCGACCTCAAGGTGACGTTTGCAAAAGGCGATCCCCTGGAGCTGCCCTACGCGGGATTGATCCCTGCGGGGAACCGCACCCAGCCCATGAGCCTCAAGGGCGATCGGTTTATCGATACCATCGACATCACATACAAGAAGCGTGAAGGCATTACCGCGTTTGCCAACGTCGAAATCTGGGGCGAGGTCTCGGAGAAGTGGATCGATGAGGAATCCGAGCTTTTCAATGACGGTTGGGTTCGCCTCACATCGGGACAGACCGCAGGCTTCGTCGGCTTCGACACGGAGCGCACGCCCGTCCGTACCCACAAGCGCGGCTTCAGCAAGATTCGCGTCGTCACCCACGACCGCGACATTACGCTCGACTATGTCGAGCTGTTCTTCGAGGACGGCACCTCGCAGAAGATTGCTGCCAACCGTGCCAAAGTGGAGCCTAATGTCGGTTATGGCCCCGTCGAGATCGAGGGCGGCCCCAAGCGCGTCAAAGAAGTCGAAGCCCGCTATCGCTCTCGCTTCTTCGACAAGGAGGCAAAAGGAGCCGACCGTGCCACAGTGGAGGTCTGGGCAAAGCGCTGATGCAAGGTCTCGGAGGCCGGCCGCATAAGCCGGTGCATCTGGGCAAGAATGCGCGGTGGGCGGTTCCCTGAACCGTCCACTTCGCTTTTCTATAGGTTCGCAGGCCTTGAAGCCGCCAGCTGCGCCCACCGGGCATGGCGGCTATGGCGCTCCGATGCAGCCGATCTTCTTTGAATTGGCAAATAATTATCCGGTTTTTCGTCCCATAATCGTCTTTTTTCAGTCGTCTCGGACGTCTAGTTTCTCCGCGAGCAAAGTTCCTGAATCAAGCCTCCTCCATTTCGGAGCGCGACGGAGGCCTGCTCCCATAAGAAAAACGTTCTCTGCCGGCAGCCACACGTTTGCTGTCTTGAGGCTCTGATCCGCACCTTGTTGGAGGAAACCACCGTGTTGGCAATCTTGAGATCCGCCGTTTTGGTCATGCTGGCGCTGATGATCGCACTGCCCGCCTCTGCGCAGCGTGCACACCGCGACTGGGTCCTGCTGGGCCAGCAGGAAGTGGGCTTCCTGGTCGACCGCGATGTCATCAACGTCGCGCGCGAGGGCATTCGCTTCTCGCAACTCCGCATCGAAGCTGAGCGCAACGACGTCTATCTCATTTCGCTGCGGCTCGTTTACCAGAACGGCTATGCCGAAGATTTCCGCGTCGACCGCGCGTTGAAAGCGGGCCTCGAAGCCCTTCCCATCGACTTGAGGGGCGAGCGTAGTTACCTGCGCAGGATCGAAATGGTCTACCGTGCGCGGCCCGATTTCCGCGGCCGCGCCATCGTCCGCATCTATGGCGAATTGCGGCCTGTCCACCGCCCCGGATTCGTCGAAACCACCCGCTTTGAAGTGATCGATACCCAGTCGATCCGCCGTCGCGACCGAGATCCCGTTGTGTTTGACGTCGGCCGGAGAGAAGGCCGCTATGTCCGGCTCAGATTCAAGGCTGGCAACGGTGGCGTTCGCATCGGCGACGTGCGCATCACTTTCGGCAACGGTGAAACGCGACGCGTCATCGTCGAGGATCGCCTTGACGATGACGAGCTGAGCCGTGTCATCGACCTCGAAGGCGACCGCCGGTTCATTCGATCCGTGCATGTCGAGGCGCGCCCGCTTCGTGGTGAACGTGACGCGACGCTCGTGTTACTTGGCGAGAGGGACGCGACGCCACCGCGCCGCCCCGATCTCGGCGGCTTCATGCCGATCACCAAGCAGCGCATCACGCGGCGCAGCGATGACGGCCTCGTGGAATTCGAAGTCGGCCGCGAAGAGGGCCGCTTCAGCGAGTTGCGCTTCCTCGCCCAGGACGGCGACATTTTCATTCGCGAGGTGATCGTCGTCTTTGGCAATGGTGAGACGCAGCGCGCGCGTATCCGCGACCGGCTCAACCTGGATGAGCTGTCGGAGACGATTGACTTGGCCGGCGAGAGCCGCGCGATCCGCAAGGTGCAGGTTCGCGGTCGGCTGGCCCGCGGCGAGCGCGACGCTACCCTCGTTCTGCTCGGCAAGGAGAACGAAGGACGCCGCCGCATGGGTGACCGTGGTGGCCCGCGTGAAGAATGGGTTATGCTCGGTCGTCAGCGCGCTGCTCTCTTCAAAGCCGACACCGACGTTTTCAGGGTGGGCCGCGAGATGGGTACGTTCCGGGCAATCCGTGCGGTTGTGCGTGGCCCGGAGGTTCGCTTCTATTCCATGACCATCAAGTACGGGAATGGAAGCACGGAAGATGTTCCGCTAATCGGCATCATCCGCGGTGGCGAGACCTCCAGACCTTACGATCTGAAGGGCCGTGACCGCTTCATCGAAAGCATCACGTTCAAGTATCGCTCCAAGCTCAGCCTCGCGGGCTCCGGCTCGATCGAGATTCAGGGCCTGAAGCATGGACCCTACCGTGGCCGCTGACCCTGCAGCAGACATTACCGCATCGGACGAACACGCACTTGGCTTGCCGGAGTGTCAACACGCTGGCATGCTCATAGACCATGGCCAGCAACATCCCCGACTATTCGCCGCGATCCAATCCAGCGGGCGGAAGACGCCGCAACGGCTTCCGCCTCGCCGTCACGCTCGCGCGGCGGCCATGTTTCTGCTGCGGCTGCTGGTGTCTCAGACCGTCCGATGCGCGGCGGGCACGCCGCATTTTCCGCATCGTGCGCAAGGCCGCTGCAGCCCGTCAGATTTAGAACCTGCCTAGAGCCTGATCGGCCTATATGGAAGCGCGCCTGCTTCCATATAGGCCGTGAATCAGTCTCTCAAACAAAGCGATAGAGCAGGCCACGACGGCCTGAGGTGATTCAATCAAAACCTCACCTGCTCTAGTTGAAGTCTGTAACGGTTCAGCATTTGGACCTCAGCCGAACGCCCCGAAATGGTGCGTGATGCCCGTGCCAATTTCGCGGATCAGTTCGTAGGCCTTCTCCATCGGAACCAGGATCTCGGTCTCCAGGCGTCCATAGTCGTCAATACCGTGCGGCCGGTATGTCGCAACCTCGTCGAAAGCCGTGACGTCTGCTCCGCCCGCGACCTTGTGGGGGAACGCTTCACGCATGAAAGCCACCACGTCAGGAACGTCGAGCGCCAGCGCCAGATTGAGGATCTGGCTGTGCGTCGTGTCGTTCTGCTGCGCGAACCGCGGCAACTGCGCCGCCAGAACGAACACCCGCATGATGACCGCAAGGCGCACCGCCTGCAGCAGATCGAGTTCCAGCCGGTGGTCATCCGGCACCTTTCCGCCCTCGATCCCCAGCGTCTCCAGAATCTGATGCAGATCGATGGCATCAAGCCGGAGATGATGTGCAAATCCGTTGATTGCGGCAGCACGCGTATCGCTGAGCAGGAACGTCGACAAGCTGCGCAGCGCCGGCTCAATATGCGTCTCGCGCCCCCAGGACGCCCTCAACGCCCAGAAGCCGGCATCGAAAACCGCTGCGTTCGCCGAAAGCGCATTGAGGCTCGACAGCCGCTTGCCGTGCGCAATCATGTCAAGCAGCATGCGAAGCCGCGGTGACTTCTGCGCCAGAGTGAGGAAACGCTCCCGATCCGAGCCGACTGCCGTACCAAGACCTGCAACCACGTTTGCGATATATCCGAACTGTTGCAGGATCGCGTTGTTCGGGATGGCGCGCATGCGCGAGGGATCGCCACGGTCCGCTGCCGTCGCCTGGTCGCTCTGCCGCTTCACCGCGCGGCTGCCAGTCTTGAACAGCAGATTGGTGCCGAACGCGCCGAGTACCGTGCGATAGCCCGGATGTGCGAAAAGATTCTGCTGATAGGCCTTGAGACGCAGCATGAAATCCAGCGTCAGGCTCGAGCGATCATAAAGAGCATCCTCGCCTTCGGCCGGCTGCGAACCGTCCATGATGATCGTCGCCAGTGCACGCGTCGTGAGGCCGCGATTTGCAAACCACATGTAGCCGTCGCCGCCCTGGAAACTCGTCTCATGCTTCAGAAGCAGATTATAACGCGCGAAACGGCGCCGTGCCTCGTCGGAGAACACATACCGCAAACGCGTCTTGAGATCTTCGGGATGTGCGCCTCGGCCCATCGATTCGCCGTGCGTGGAGAAGATCAGTGCCTCCACCTCGCCCAGGTTCGCACGAGCAAGCATCTCCGCCAGCGCAAAATGCAGGCGCTCGATCGCCAGTGTCGCCGAGATCTGTCCGATAAAGCGGCCGGCATCGGAGAAACCGGTCTGAATGCTCATCCGCCCGCGACCCTTGACATAATCGCGATAGGCTTGCTCTTCGAGCAGACGCTCCAGCAGGCGCGCGCCCGTCTCCAGGCCATCCGGCGTTTCGAACAATGGCGAGATGTCGACAATATCCGACACGCCGAACAGCTTGGCGAAAAACACCGCGATTAGCACCGTTGCCGGCGACTCGCACTCCGCGATCAAGAACCGGATCGGCGTATCCGCATCGACATACTTCTTGATTTGCGCAATGAGCGCGAACTGCCGGATCGCCGTCGCCGTCTCCAGCTCGAGCGTCTGGAAGTTAACGCTTTCCTCGTTGACGCCGGCAATCATTTCCACGATCCGCTGCAGCGCCTGCCGCTCCGACAGGTCCCTCGTCCATGGTTCATGAACAAACGCGCGGAAGGCGTTGTTGAGCTGGCTGGCGTTGATACGCACGTGGATATGCGCCGTGCCAAGCCCCGTTGCGCCGATGAGGCCGTTGAGCGCGGCAAGCTGACGCTTGATCTGCGGCGTCTCGACGGTCTCGATCATCTCGTCAATGAGCGAGGTCACCTGGCGCGTCGACGTCAGGTTGTAGCTGTCGCCGCGCGTGATCACGTTTGCAGCTCGCGCCAAGCCGCTTCCATCCTGCAGCGCGTTCGAAAGGGCCTTGATCTGCTCGTCGACCGCGGCGATGGCAAGATCCAGCTTCCCGGTGATCTGCCGGGCAACCCGCATAATGCCTTCGTCATTGGAGATCCGGTGCCGAATCGCGAGGAAGCGTTCCCGGATGTCGTTCAGCGCAGAATGTTTCTCCTGAAGCTTGAGAACGAACGAACGACTCCACAGGATATCGGTGCGCCCGTCGAGATCATATCCGACCCATGACGCAATCGTTGCGAAGTTCGGCTTCATCGCATACGCACGGTCGCCGAAATGCTGTGCCGTCACGCTGAAGAACGCATTGAGCAGCTCATAGTATCCGCTGCGCAGGTTACGCACCGCCTCCATCGCGCGGGAGTGCTCGTAAGTGAGATCGATATTGTCGTCGGGCCGGTGCGCCACGCCGAGCTTCTCGTCGGCAGCGTTGTCGTCGGCCAGAGCTATTTCCACCATCCGTCGTGTCAGAGCTTCCGACAGGCCAAATGTTGGATGCGCCGTGAGAACGATTCCGTTGCGTGGCCTGGCCCACCGTTCAGCGAACGCCGCAAAGGCGTCATCGTCCGCGGCGTTATCGGGAAGGCGGCTCTCGATGAAGGCGCTGAACTCCTTCAGCGTGTCCGTATGGTCGCTGAACCCAATGCGCTCGCGCAGCCTTCGCGCCCTGTGGATGCACGCCCGGTCCATAAGCCGGCTCGCAAGCGCCTTCAGCTCGTCGAGTGAAACCTCGCCTGCTTCGAGCTTGCGTGACATGTCGAATGCGAGAGATACGATCGGGTTGAGTTGCGGAGCATCCGGAACCTGTGCACGCAACCGCCGCAGTTCGTCACGGAGGGCGAATTCGTTGACGGCGTCAGACTGCATCGGCGTGTTCCTGTTCTCGTACGGCTGCGGATCGGACAATGGGGGCGCACGCATATTCGCCATCTCCGGTCAGGCGAATTGGCTCGCGAAGCCGGAGAGGCCACATGGAGAACTCCGGGACGCGAGCGTCCCGGAGCAGGAAAGAGGACGGCATCGCCGCCTCCTGGTGTGCCGCAACGGGAGTTGCAGCACGCGGGTCGTTAAGCGACCTTCTTGAGCGTTGCGACCACCTTGGCGACGGTCGCCCCCATTTCGGCCGGGGTCGGGCAGATGGTGACGCCCGCGGCCCTGAGGATCTCTACTTTCTCGGCAGCCGATTCGCCGTAGGCCGATACGATTGCACCGGCGTGTCCCATGCGGCGGCCCTTCGGCGCCGAAAGACCTGCGATATAAGCCATGACCGGTTTTGCCATGTGCTCTTTGGCAAACTGCGCGGCTTCCGCTTCCTGCGGACCGCCGATCTCGCCGATCATCAGCACCGCGTCCGTCTCGGGATCCTTCTCGAACTCCTCAAGAATGTCGCGGAACGACGAGCCATTGATCGGGTCACCGCCGATGCCGACGCTGGTTGAGACGCCGATACCCAGCGCCTTCATCTGCGAGGCGGCTTCATAGCCGAGCGTTCCTGAGCGCCCGATGATACCGACCCGCCCCGGTTCATAGATGTGGCCAGGCATGATGCCCAGCATCGCCTTGCCGGGGCTGATCGTACCCGCGCAGTTCGGGCCCGTCAGACGCATGCGCGTATCCTTCTTGTAACGGCGCATGTAACGCTTCACGCGGATCATGTCCTGTGCGGGAATACCGTCGGTGATGCACACGCAGTATTTGATGCCGGCATCCGCAGCTTCCATGATCGCATCCGCGGCAAACGGCGGCGGCACGAATACGATGGACGCCTCCGCACCCGTCTCATCGACAGCGCCCTTCACGGTGTTGAACACCGGCCGGCCGAGATGCGTCGTACCGCCCTTGCCCGGGGTGATGCCGCCGACGACGTTCGTGCCGTAGTCGATCATCTCCTGCGAGTGGAACGTGCCGATGCGACCGGTAAAGCCCTGGATCAGGATCGGCGTATTCTCATTGATGAAGATAGCCATATCTCAGCTCCTCCTTGTCACGCCGCTGCCTGCGTGCTGCCTTTTGCAGCTGCGACAGCTTTCTGTGCGGCATCGCCCAGCGTCTCCGCGGTGATGATCGACACGCTCGACTGCTCCAGGATCTTGCGCCCTTCCTCGACGTTCGTCCCTTCGAGACGGACGACCACCGGAAGCTTGATGTCCAGCTCCTTGATCGCCTCGACGACACCCTTAGCCACCCAGTCGCAGCGGTTGATGCCGGCAAACACATTGACCAGCAGCGCCTTCACGTTCCTATCCTTGAGAACCGCGCGGAACGCCTTCTGAACCCGCTCCGGGCTGGCGCCGCCGCCGATGTCGAGGAAGTTGGCAGGCTCGCCGCCCGCGATCTTGATCATGTCGAGCGTGGCCATGGCGAGGCCCGCACCATTCACCACGCAGCCGATGTCGCCATCCAGACCGACATACGACAGACCGCGATCGGAAGCGTAGGTCTCACGCGGATCTTCCTGGCTCTTGTCACGAAGCTCGGAAATCTGCGGGCGCCGGAACAAAGCGTTCTCGTCGAAAGACATCTTCGCATCGAGCGCGACGATGCCACGCTCCTTCGTGATCACCAGCGGATTGATCTCCACCAGCGTCGCATCCAGATCGCGGAACGCACGGTAGGCACCCAGGATGATCCGTTCCAGACGCTGCACCAGATCGGGCTCGACGCCGAGACCGAACGCCAGCTCACGTGCCTGGAAAGCCTGCATGCCCACGGCCGGATCGACCGCCACGCGCAGGATCGAGTCGGGCTCCTTGTGGGAGATCTCCTCGATATCCATGCCGCCCGCTGCCGAAGCGACAACCACAATGCGCTCCGCCCCGCGGTCCATTACGTAGGAGAGGTAGAACTCGCGGTCGATTTCGGTCGCTTCCTCGATATAGAGGCGTGAGACGATTTTGCCATGTGGCCCCGTCTGCACCGTGACAAGACGCTTGCCAAGGAGTTCGTCGGCCGCCTCCCATAGCTCCGAGTCGTTACGGCACAACTTGATGCCGCCAGCCTTGCCGCGCGCACCCGAGTGGATCTGCGCCTTCACGGCCCACTTCGATCCACCGATCTCGTTGGCGCGATAGGTTGCCTGCTCGGGGCTGTAGGCCAGACCGCCGCGCGGGATCGGCACGCCGAATTTCGCGAGAAGTTCCTTCGCTTGGTATTCATGAATGTCCATGTGGGACCTCCTTGGCAGAGCGTTCCTTTGGGTTCACGTATTGCAAAGCCGGCGTAGCGCGGCTCAGCCCCCATGCTTTGCCGCAGCCTTCTTGATCTGATCGGCAACGACCAGGATGTTCTTTGCCATCTTCTCCGATGCAGCATCGATCATCTTGCCATCGAGTGAGGCGGCGCCCTTGCCCTGAGCTTCCGCTTCCTTCAGTGCGACAAGGATGCGCTCGGCCTTTTCGACTTCGGCGGGAAGTGGCGAGAACACAGCATTTGCAAGCTCGATCTGCGAGGGATGGATCGCCCACTTGCCTTCGACGCCGAGAGCTGCCGCACGCTTGGCGCCGGCCGTGTAGCCGTCCGGATCGGAGAAGTCGCCGAACGGCCCGTCGATGGGACGCAGGCCATATGCACGGCAGGCAACAGTCATGCGCGAGAGCGCAAAGTGCCATTGGTCGCCCGGATAGTCGGGGTTGAGGCCACCGATAACGACGGTGCGCGCCTTGTTGAAGGCAGCATAATCGGCAACGCCGAAGTGCATCGCCTCAAGCCGGCTCGGTGCCGCCGCGATTGCCTCGACGTTGGCCATGCCGAGCGGCGTTTCGATCAGTGCTTCCGTGCCTACAGGAGTCGTGTAGCCCTTCGCCATCTCGATCTGGCTCATGATGCATTCGACCGTGTAGACATCTGCCGGCGTGCCCACCTTCGGGATCAGGATCGTGTCGAGCCTGTTGCCGGCCTGCTCCATGATATCGACGACATCACGGTACATGTAGTGCGTATCGAGGCCATTGATGCGCACCGACACCGTCTTGCCTGCGCCGCGCCAGTCGAGATCGTTCAGCGCCTGAATGATGTTCTTGCGTGCCTGCTCCTTGTCGGGCGGCGCCACGGCGTCCTCGCAATCGAGGAAGACGAAGTCGGCCGCGTTCTTGAACGCGCGCTCGATCATCGACGGATTGGAGCCGGGGCAGGCCAGCTCTGATCGCTGAAGGCGCTGCTTGCGGAGAGGATGGAGTGTGAAGCTCATAGCGGTGATCCTTAGGATGTTTCCTGCCGAGCGCTGATTGGCCGGCATGCACTCGCGATCGCGGCTGCGTTGAACGCGATCCAAATGAATGAAGGGCGGCGCTTGTGGCGCCGCCCAGGAATTAGGCGGCCTTCCTGGCTGCCGATGTGGTCGCGCTTATCGCGGACTTCGTGGTGGTTGAACGGAAGTATTCGGCGGCGGCACCGGTGCCCGACCCGGCCTTGATCTTCACGCCGCAATCGAGCAGCGACATCTCGACGTTGAACAGTGCCGCGCCGATCATCCCCTCGTCGAGAGCGCCAAGGTGACCGATGCGGAATACTCTGCCGGCGACCTTGTTCAGGCCGACGCCGAGCGACGTGTTGTAGCGGTAGTAGGCAGTCTTCACGACATCCGCGCTGTCGATCCCTTCGGGCACCAGGATCGCGCTCACCGTGTCGGAGTGCCACTTGGGCTCCTTTGCGCACAGCTTCAGGCCCCATGCATCGACAGCCCGGCGCACGGCTTCCGCCATGCGGTGATGACGGGCGAAGATGTTCTCCAGACCCTCGGCCTCGATGAGATTCAGCGACGCGCGCAGGCCACGGATCAACTGCGTCGCCGGCGTATAAGGGAAATAGCCAAGATCATTCGTCTTGATCATGTCTTCGAACGAGAAGTACGTCCGGTTCATGCGACCATTGAGCGACTTGTTGGCGTCGAGCGCCTTCTGGCTCACCGCGAGGATGCCAAGGCCCGTCGGCAGCATGAAGCCCTTCTGCGAGCCCGACACGCAGCAGTCGACGCCCCACTCTCCCATGCGCATGTCGAGCGAGCCGACCGACGAGACGCCGTCGACCATCAGCATCGCGGGATGCTTAGCGGCATCGAGCGCCTTGCGAACGCCGGCGATATCGCTGGTAACGCCCGTTGCCGTCTCGTTGTGCGTGGCAAAGACCGCCTTGATCTCATGCGCCGTATCCTTGGCGAGGATATCAGCATACTTCTCCAGCGGCACGCCCGTGCCCCACTCCTCGTCGCACAGGATCACCTTGAGTCCCAGTCGCTCGGCCATGTCCACCCACAGAAGCGAGAACTGGCCAAACCGGCTCATCAACACCGTGTCGCCGACCGCGAGCGTATTCTGGATCGCAGATTCCCACGCCCCCGTTCCCGACGACGGATAGAGGAACACCCGGCCATCCTTCATCTTGAAGACCTTCTTGAGGTCCTCGAAGATCGGCAGCGTGAACTTCGGGAACTCTGGAGAGCGCATGTCCTCCATGGGGAGGTTCATGGCCATACGGACAGCTTCGGGGATGTTCGTCGGGCCGGGAATGAACAGGTGGGGCTGAACCAGCATCGTGTCTCCTCCAGAGGTCATTCGTAATTCGCTGGGCTGCGTGAAAGAACCTGCCTGCGCATTTCGCAACGACAGTCGCCTCCGCGAGCAGGCACCCGCGGTGGCTCTGTGCGGCGGATCCGCGATGTGGCGAAAGGCGCATGAGCAACCGGCGGCACAATCTCCCGGATCACCGGCCCTAGCAACACCCGCGCGGGCACGATTGTACCCGTCTCGGGTAGGCAGATCGTACCCGAGTGGATAGGACTGACCGGAAAGCGTGGGTGAGGGCCCACCCTTATGGGTAGGTCAAGTGCACGCGGCGTGGGCCAGTGCATGCTTCATGCATGCTTTGATGTGCGTGTTTGTCGCGGCGATCTTAGCATTTCGCAGCGCACAACAACGTTCGCATGCGCAAGCACGACGCACAATCGCTCTTTCGTCGATGTAGGTGGAGCACGTGGCGTTGCAACAGACACGCGCGGGCGCAATCAATGCTGCAAGGAAGTCACGCGCTTGCTGGCGTCGCAGATTGGCAAGCCGTCACATCGCCAATGGGTCGCAGGCACATACGCGTGCTGCGCCCTACCAATCCTCGTCGGAGGCTATCGTTCCGTTGACGGGCGGAGCGGATGGCGATGACATGTAGAGCGCCACCGCCATGGCGCGATTCTTCACGCCGAGTTTGTCGTAAAGGTTCTTCAGGTGATACTTGACCGTATTGCCCGAGATGCCGAAACGCGAGCCGATCTGCAGATTGGTCCAGCCCTGCGCAAGTGCACCCAGCAGCTCCTTTTCGCGCTTGGTCAGGAGATCGATCGGATCGCTCGTCAGCCGCTCGATGTCGATGTAGGGAAGGCAAAGTCGTCCACGAGCGACCGTCGCAATCGTTTCCAGCAGCGCCGCCGGGTCCTCGTTCTTCGAAATGAAGCCCCACGCACCGGCACGCACCGCCTGACGCAGCGTCTCGGCGCCGTCATCACTCGCATAGATGATGACACGCGCCCCAAGCTGCCGCCGCTTGATGACCTCGAGCAGATCGAGCGCCGTCATGTCAGGCAGAGTCCAGCCGACAACACCGACACAGACCGGACGCGTCTGGCAGATCTCAAGGAATGCATTGCCGGTGTCCACGGCCGGCTCCACGTTGTATCGGCCATCCTTTGACAGAAAATCCTGGAGCCCCGCCCGCACCACCGGATTGCGATCCGCAATGACCACCGATGGGCGCCCGCCAACTGCGGCGCACGACGTATCCGGATGCATCGTCATTGCCAGTCTAGCACTCCGCCCCGAGTTGCCTGGCACGGCAATATGCCGGCACGGCTCCTGCAGCCGACAGCACACATGCTGCCAACGGCGCGCATCCAGCCGGGGACCCGCCCGCAATCATCCAAACCAAGGCGTTCATAAATCTCGCTTTTATTACTTCTTATGGATCTGCTGAGGCGAAATGTGCTGCACCTGAGGCACCCGAATCCGCACTCTGGCTGCCGGGCGTTCATGAAACTTTAGCCTAACACACCGGCCCATGACCAGTCGCTGGCTTTTCGCAACGCATCATGTCGTTGTGACATCCACGGGCGCGCCGATCATGTGATCGACACCGTCTTATTAACGGATCGACGCGCGGACGTTCATCCGCGCGTCGAAATGTTCCGGAGCCTGTTATCCTGACCGTCAGCGCACTCAGAAGAACCCGAGCGCCTTCGGGCTGTAGCTGACCAGCATGTTTTTGGTCTGCTGATAGTGGTCAAGCATCATTTTGTGGGTCTCGCGGCCAATACCGGACTGCTTGTAGCCGCCGAATGCCGCATGCGCGGGATAGAGGTGATAGCAGTTCGTCCACACACGGCCCGCCTGTATGGCGCGCCCGAAGCGATATGCCCGTGTGCCATTGCGTGTCCACACGCCCGCACCGAGACCGAACTGTGTGTCGTTGGCAATGGCAAGCGCCTCTTCGTCATCCTTGAACTTCGTGACCGCAAGCACCGGACCAAAGATTTCCTCCTGAAAGATGCGCATCTTGTTGTGGCCTTCCAGAACCGTCGGCTTCACGTAGTAGCCCTCGGCCGCCTCGCCATCGAGCACATTGCGGGCTCCGCCGGTAAGCACGTTGGCGCCTTCCTGCTTGCCGATGTCGATATAGGAAAGAATCTTCTCAAGCTGATCGTTCGAAGCCTGCGCGCCGATCATGGTCGTGGGATCGAGCGGATGGCCCTGACGTATCTTTTCGACGCGCGCGATTGCACGATCCAGGAACCGGTCGTAGATCGATTCATGCACCAGCGCTCGCGAGGGGCAGGTGCAGACCTCGCCCTGGTTCAACGCGAACATGGCAAAGCCTTCGAGCGCCTTGTCGAAGAACTCATCATCCGCAAGCGCCACGTCGGCGAAGAAGATGTTCGGAGACTTGCCGCCCAGCTCCAGCGTGACCGGAATGATGTTTTCCGATGCATATTGCATGATGAGGCGACCCGTCGTCGTCTCACCCGTAAAGGCCACCTTGGAAATACGCTTGTTGGTCGCGAGCGGCTTGCCGGCCTCGACCCCGAAACCGTTGACGACGTTCAAGACGCCGGGCGGTAGGATATCGCCAATGAGGTCCATCACGACCATGATGCCCATCGGCGTCTGCTCTGCTGGCTTCAAGACAACGCAGTTGCCCGCGGCAATCGCCGGCGCCAGCTTCCACGCCGCCATGAGGATCGGGAAGTTCCATGGAATGATCTGGCCGACAACACCCAGTGGTTCATGGAAGTGGTAGGCCACCGTGTCGTGGTCGATTTCCGATATGGCACCTTCCTGCGCACGGATGCAGCCGGCGAAATAGCGGAAGTGGTCGATGGCGAGTGGAATGTCCGCCGCCATTGTCTCGCGGATCGGCTTGCCGTTGTCGAGCGTCTCGACCGTCGCGACGAGCTTCAGGTTCTGCTCCAGCCTGTCGGCGATCTTGAGCAGCAGACCCGCCCGCTCAGCGGGAGACGTTCGTGCCCACTTGTCCTTGGCCTTGTAGGCGGCATCGAGCGCCAGCTCGATATCCTCCGCAGTCGACCGGGCGATTTCGCAGATGGGCTTACCGGTGACTGGGGTGAGGTTGGTGAAGTATTGCCCCTTTACGGGCGCAACCCACTGCCCACCAATGAAATTATCGTAGCGAGGGCGGATACGGATCTGGTTGCCGAGTCCGGCTAGCGTCTTCTCGATCATGAGCTCCTCCAGGGCGTTGGAAGCATTTCCCGCCACCTGTATCGTGGCAAATACAGCACGAGCTATGTTTGAGCGAATACAGGGAAGGAAGCCATTGCCAATAGGTGCAAGAAGACAGGGAACGTGATCGTTTTCGGCAGATCAGAGCGCGAGAGCAGAAGCTGGAACCTGATCACCTGAGATGGAAGCGGTTGAGCTTTCAGCGCGCGTACATCAGTCTTTCAAACAATGATCCAGGAAACAGAGCCACAACCGTCAAAGTGGTTTCACCACGACCAGACCCGCCCTGCACCACCCTCTAATGCCAGGGGGCAGGCCCGGTCCTCGTCGATCGCATTCTGATGAGGTGAGGCGTTGGCCCGCGCGAAGCAGACGGCGGGACACAGAGAATGAAGCTCAAAACTGCGCTCCCGCCTGGCGCAACACGGCATCCATATCGCGGAAGCGGACGCGCCGCTTATCGAACTGCAAGATGCCTTCGTCCTCAAGATTGCGAACCAATCGTGAAATCGATTCTGGCCGCGCACCAACCAGGGAAGCTAATTCGACCCGCTGAATTGGAAGTTCGACGAAGTGATTGTCCGTCGCATCCCGATATCCCTGACGCTCGTAGAAGATCAGCAGCACGTGCAGGAACCTGGCTTTGAGGCTCAGCGTCATGCTCTTCGCGTGCTCGGTTTCGGTCTCATCCAGGTCGCTGAAACTATGCTCCAGGAAACGCTCACCCAGATGCGGATTCACCTCCAGCAACCGCCTGATATAGGAACGCTCGATAAAGCAGACGACACTGGGACTCAGCACTTCAGCCGTGTTGCGGTGAGGTCTCTTGCTCAACAAGCCTCGATAGCCGACCGTCACGCCATTCGTGCACAGTCGAAGTAGCGCCGAATCGCCCGACGGCATAACCCGGCGCAAACCGATAAGTCCCGACTGGATGCAGTAGACACCGTCTGCGTCGTCACCTTGACGATACAGAATTGCACCCGGCTCAAGTGCGCGCGTCCGCTTGGCCGCATCCACCATCGCCAGTTCGCACGGCGTCAGGACTTGCCATTCTGTCGTCTGGCGAGAAGAACAATCTGCACATTTATGTATTGAATGTTTAATCATCGGTGCAGCACTTTAAAAAACAACTGGATTCTGTCTTTGCGAGGGTGTGCGCGTCAACCCCTCGAATGCTCGGGTCCGCCTTGCAGACTTGACCCATGTTAAGGCGCTCCGACGGATTTGCTGATCCAACTCACATGAACGTGACCGGCTCCCTAGCTGAATTCCGAATGCACCAAAATCGGCAAATGGTATTGCGGGCCGCCCGCAGCATGATTGAACGCTACGGCGACAACGCAATGGCCGAGGTCGATTTGCGCATTGCGGAACTCGTAGCGCGTGGCCAGCACGACACTGAGATTCTGTGGAAGGAGATCCGCGAGGCGGTGAGGCTTCTTTCCTCCACGCAGGATGACGGAACACGGCAGTAAACAGCAGTAACGTACCGCGCACCACAACATGCACGTTGTCTGTTTGCACTGAAAGAGTATGCCCACAGTGGACGCGTGCTCGCAATGCCTCTGTGGCCGACAGACTCAAGTTCGGCGCGAGAAATGTAAACCCGGCGCGAAAGCGGCCCCCGCATACGCAAGTGCCCATATGCGGCGGCATTGTCTCTCCTTGAGGGCCATGACGTTAAGGAACGTTGGTGACGGCAGCCATGTCGAGAACCCGACGGAATATTACGCCATTGTCGCAGTCGGCACGTTTTAGTATTCTCGACAATATGTTGTGTCGGCAGGCCACGGGGAACAGGTCGTGCGCTGGTTGAGTTTTGCTTGGATCGCGTTCCTGCTTGCAGCCAACACTCCGGCGTACGCGGGAGATGTCCGACAGGAAGTGATTGCGTCGGCGGCGCTCGGGCGCGACATGAAAGCCCTTGTTTACGTTCCCGACACATACAAAGCCAACACGAGGCGCTACCCCGTCCTCCTGCTGTTGCACGGTGCCGGAGACGATGAGACGGCTTGGATTGAGCGCGCCAAGATCAGTGAAATGGCCGATGAACTCATATCGAGCGGTACCATACCGCCGACACTGATCGTGATGCCGGGGTGCCGAGCGTGCTGGTGGATCGACGGCAAGCAGGACAAGGCGGAATCCGCCCTATGGAACGATCTCATTCCCGCCCTCGCAAAACGCTACCGGACGATCGAGTCTCGCAGCGGCCTCGTCATCGCTGGGCTGTCGGCTGGAGGTTTCGGCGCGGTCAGGTTCGCCCTGAAATATCCTGACCGTGTGGCTGCCGTGGCGGCAATCAGCCCCGCAATATACGCGACAGCGCCCCCCGCCGGCTCAGCCGCAAGAACACAGCCGGCATTTCGTGGATCGGACGGACGCTTCAGTCAGGCAGCGTGGATGGCTGCCAATTATCCGAGTCTGCAAGCTCGCTACTTTGCCAGAGATGTGCGCGTGCCGTTCTATCTCGTGTCGGGCGACGGCGACCGGTTGGGAATTGCCTATGAGGCGGCCCTGCTCTTCAAGACACTGTTTGAATACCAGCCCGATATCACCGAGCTGCGAATTGTCGATGGCGGGCACAATTGGGCGATGTGGAGGAAGGCACTCCGGGACTCGATGAAATATCTCTACCGGTTTGCGTCACCGCCGCAGGATGGCGTCGCGAAAATGACGGTGGCAGCGCCGAAAATCGGAAGCCCACTGACATCGCGTTTTGGCGACCCGCGGTGACTGCAAGTTCGCTCTGATCGAGCAGACTACAAACATGTTTCGTGCGGGATTGCCAATCAAGCGCCACCCGATGGCTAGAGCCTGATCGGCCTCGATGGAAGCACGATTGCCTCCATCAACGCCGTGATTGAGGCTCTCGAACAAAAAGATAGAGCAGCCAAAACGGCCAGACGTGATTCAATCAAAACCTGACCTGCACTATGCGCTCAGTCGAGCGTGCGCCGGAAGCGCGTTACCGCAATCGCCATCGCAGCCACCATCAGCGCAACGAGCCAGATGATCTCAGTCGTAAGATCGCCGGTTTCGGCGCCTTTCAGCATGATGCCACGAACCGTTCGCAGATAATGCGTCAGCGGCAGCATTTGTCCAATTGCCTGCGCCCAGCCCGGCATACCTGCAAAGGGAAACATGAACCCCGACAGCAGAATGTTGGGCAGGAAAAACATCATCGACATCTGGATTGCTTGCAGCTGATTACGCGCGATCGTCGAGAACGTGTATCCAACCGATAGAGTTGCCGTGACGAACAGGACGGTGACCGCAACGAGCAGGCCGAGACTTCCCTCGATCGGAACGGAGAAGATTGTGACGCCCGCCACGAGGATGATGGCAGCCTGGACGAAGCCCACAACGATATAGGGCGTGATCTTCCCGAGCATAATCTGAAGCGGATCGATCGGCATGGAAAGCAGGCTCTCCATCGTGCCACGCTCCACCTCTCGCGTGACCGACAAGGAGGTAAAAATCAGCATCGTCATGGTGAGAATGGTTCCCAGCAGGCCCGGCACGATATTGAGCGAGGTCACTGCTGCGGGGTTGTAACGGCGTTGCGCAATGATCGTGAACGGCGGCGCAACGTCGTGATCGTCAGGCAGAGCGTGAATACCTTTGAGTGCCGTTGAAACAACGCCATCCAAGGCGCCGAGCGCCGTTCCAGCCGCAACGGGATCGGAAGCGTCGGCAACCACCAGCATTGACGGCGTCTCTCCGCGGCGAACGCTCCTGGCAAAATTGGCGGGGATCTCGACACCGAACAGAACTTCACCCGACTTGATCCAGTGATCCAGTTCGGAGGACGTGCGCGCCACATGCGTCACCTTGAAATAGGCGGTGTTCTGCAGGGCGGCGATGATCGCACGGCCGATGTCGCTTTGCTCCTGGAGCAAAACGGCCGTTGGCAGGTGGCGAGGATTTGTGTTGATGGCGAATCCGAACAAAAGGAGTTGCATCAGCGGCACGATGATCATCGTCGCGAACGTGACCCGATCGCGCTTCAACTGAATGAACTCCTTTGCAAACATGGCCACGAACCTGGAGAAGCCCGTCGAGCCGATGGATTTTGTCGCGCTTGTCATGGCTGCGCCTGATTGAAGTTGTCGCGGCTGCGCTGCATAAGATCGATGAACACATCCTCCAGAGATGGCTCACTACGTTCCAAAGTCAGACCGCTGCGCGCCTTGAAAGCGCCAAGCGCTTGTTCCAGCGCCTGCCGGTCGCGACCCGAGACGTGGAGGCTGTTGCCGAATGGAGCCACCATGTCGACGCCGGGCACCTTCTCAAGTTCCAGCGCCAGCGCATGAGGATCGGGAGCCGTAACCGTCCACGTTTCCAGATTCGATCTGGCAATCACCTCATCGACCGTTCCATGTGTCAGAAGATGACCGTAGGCGAGGTACGCGATCTCATGGCAGCGTTCCGCCTCGTCCATGTAGTGGGTGGACACGAGCACGGTCAGGCCATCGGCAGCCAGAGCATGAATCTCGTTCCAGAAATCGCGCCGCGCTTTGGGATCGACACCCGCCGTCGGCTCGTCTAGCAACAGCAGCTCCGGATTGGGCAGGATGCACGCGCCAAGAGCAAGACGCTGCTTCCAGCCGCCCGACAACTCGCCGGCGAGCTGATTTTCGCGCCCTTTCAGGCCAAGTCGCTCGATCGCCTCGTCTGCGGCGCGGGACGGCGAGCGTAACCCATAGATCCGCGCAACGAACTCCAGATTCTCCCTTATCGAAAGATCCTGATAGAGGCTGAAGCGCTGCGTCATATAGCCGACGCGCTCCTTGATGCGGCGGCTCTGGGTTCGAATGTCATAGCCAAGGCAGGTCCCTTCGCCGCTATCGGGCGTCAGGAGTCCACACAACATGCGGATCGTCGTTGTCTTGCCCGATCCGTTGGGACCGAGAAACCCGTAGATCTGGCCTTTGTTGACGCTCATCGACAAATCGCGCACGACGACCTTGCCGCCGAACGATTTCGTCAGACCTTCCACGCGAATGGCGACTTCGCCGTTTCTATTTCTGTGGTCCGACATCGGCGATATCCCTGCTAACAGGCTCGACGGTGACGGGCAGACCAATCCGCAAGTGCGTGCCGTCCCGCGGTCGTGCCTCGACACGGAAGACGAGCTTCGTCCGCTCCTCGCGACTGAATATGACGGGTGGCGTGTATTCCGCTTCCCGCGAGATGAACGAAACGTTCGCCTGGATCGGCTCGGCGCAACCGTCGCAGGAAGCCTCGACCTTCTGTCCGGGTGACACACTTGCAAGTTCGGTCTCGGGCACGAAGAAGCGGAGCTTGACGTTGCCCGGCGGCAAGAGGGAGAGCACCGAACGGCCGGCCGCCACGACCTCGCCATTGCGGTAGAAAATTTCCTGCACGATACCATCTGCCGGTGCAACGATGGCGCGGCGATCCAGGCTGACACGCGCTGCTGCCACACGCGATTGTGACTGCTCGACGACGGCGCGGGCAGCATCGATATCCTCTGTACGCGCCTTGAGCCGCCCTACGTCGATCTGGTATTGCGCCGCCGCCAGTGCGGCCTGATCGCTCGCGAACGTCGCGGCAGCCTCATCGAGACGCGACTGCGGCGCAGCCCCCTTGGCGACGAGGTCCTTTGCGCGCGCCAGTTCCGGTCGCGATTTTTCCAGCGCTGCCTCGGCGCGCGCCTTCTGCGCCTCAAGGACGGCGATCTCCTCCGGCCGCTGTTGCGCGGCTTCTGCTCGCGCAAGCCGCGCCTTGGCCTCGCTCAAGGCTGCTTCGGCCTGCTGCATCTCCGCCGTTTGAAGCTCGTTCTGCACGGCAAAGAGACGATCCCCGCGCTTCACGGCGTCGCCTTCTCGCACCATCAATGTCGTCAGACGCCCAGATTCGTCGGGGCCGACGAATAGGAAGTCGCCCTCGACCCAGCCCTGCCACGTCACACGCTGTGGGGCACGCGCATACTGGTCCCATGTCCAGCCGGCTCCGGCCGCGACAAGAACGAGAAGCACGATGAGCACAACCTTCCTCATCACCGCCGCTTCCTCCGCCTCACTGTCGTAATCAACTCGGCGTGGGCTGAAAGCAGCCCCTTCACGTCCAGAGGATCGATCCGCGCAAAAAGTGCGTCCCAGACAACCGACAAGAGCAGCGGCGCCGCAATGAGTTGCGGATATCGCAGGAGCGCATCGCTCGCCAGCCGGTCTTGATCATTCAACGCGCGAGTAATTGCCCGGAGCGTCGTCAAGACACGCGTAATGACTTCACGATGATAGAATTGGGCGATTTCCGGAAACCGCGAACCCTCCGCAATGATCAAGCGAATGATGAGCTTGCGATCGGTCTCGAGGACGTCACGGCGGAACAGCTCGAATATGTTCTCCAGCACCTCCTCAGGCGGCAATGCCTGCTGGCGCGCGACAGCAGACAGATCGTCGAGAAGCGGGTCGACAGAGGTGCGGACCAGTGCTTCGAACATCGCCTGCTTATTAGGGTAATAGAGATAAAGGGTGCCTTTAGCGACGCCCGCCTTGCGCGCAACTTCGTCGAGCCGCGCGGCTTCGAAGCCGTGCTGTGAGAAGACCTGCAACGCCGCCCCCAGGATCCTCTGGCGCTTTGCGTCTGCGTCAGCTTGCGAACGCCGCGGCCTGCCACCGCGCTTTTTTTGGCCGCGGCCCGTCTCAGCAGTGCCGCCCTTGCCATGACGCGCCTTTTTGGACCGCGCGCCCGCCGGACTGGCCTTTGCCTTCACGCTGGCCGCATCGCTGGCCTTGAGGGCTGCCTTGGCCCGCGCCGCGGCAGGGGTTCTTTCCGCGACAGCGTCCGCGCCGGACAACTTCGCCCCAGCATTCTTCCGTGCTTCGGGTTTCGTCTTGCGTCGCGCCATCGACCAGCACTCAATAAATGACTGACCAGTCAGTCATATAATATTCCGATACCGATGCGCAAGCCCCACGCCTCGTCACATCAGCGAGAGCGTCGCAACGCTATGGAACAGTCTGGATATGACGAACTTGATACGCGTCCGGTATCGATCATTTATCGCACGCTGACGTTTACTGGTCTCAGCCAGGGAAGGGGGTCTCTCCTGTCCGGGTGTTTTGCGAGGCCCAAAAATGGCGACATTCTGGGCTTTCCTGTCTCAATTCCGTGCATGTGACGAGCGCTCCAGCCGCCAAGTCAAATTGGACGGAGAAGCTGCCATTGCCGGAAGGGCGCACAATTGCTGCTTTGGGGCTGCGATCTGTCGCGTACGGTGTGGGGTTATTTACTCAGCCAGCGGGACCGGAAATGCCGCCCGAACTGGGTCGCTGCAATTGCGCAGTCATTCAATCCCCGGATTGGCGGGCGACTGGCGCACATACCCGCTGCTTTGGAAGCCGATCTGTCCGGTGGCGTCCGGCTTGAAGCAAACGCGCTATCGGGGAGCGGTTATGGAAACATCAGCCTTGATCTGAAAAAATATCAATAAGATCAAGACTAAGTGGCGGACCGAAGCCGATGAAACGGAGAACTACGTCTACTCTATAGCCCTCCAAAGTTGAGGCAAGGACCAATGGCTTCCATGGGGTGGACTCGTGGCTTGGAAGGACAAACGGTCATGGCCGGACGGCATGATAACCTTGCTGGTCGTGATGGCATTTCCATTTGGCTGACTGGGAGAAGACGAATGTCGCTGCATAAGATCTACACTTTTTTGCTGGTCGCAGACCTCGGGGCCGCCGAAGCTTGGTATACGAAATTATTCGGTCGCGGACCGGATAACAAACCGATGGATACCCTAGTCCAATGGGAGCCTTTCGATCAGGCTGGCGTCGGGCTTTCGACGGACGATGAAATCGCCAGCAGAGGAGCGATATTTCTTGTCGTGGACGACGTGGCGGCCGAGCGTCATAGGCTGCGGCGCCTAGGGATCATGCTGGGCGAAGATATTGCGGGTGACTATTCGACGCTGGCGCAGGTGCGTGATCCCGACGGTAACCTGATTACGTTCGCGACGCCGCCCTCGCCGAGCTATCCGCCGGCATAAATTCATTATGAGAGTACAATAATATCAACCGTGAAACGCGAGAGCCAATGAAGGTCGATTGTCGGGATCGGGCGAGTAATTGGTCAGTGACTGAGATAAGGTCGGAAGCTTACCTCGCCCATCTTCAAAACATATCGGGCTGTAGCGTAGAAACGGCGGCTTACTATCTCACCCGGTAGCGGTGCGGTTATCGGCGGCAATGGCGCACCATAGAGGGCCATCGGCGGTGCTTGGCGGAGGGA